>NZ_BAABHY010000001.1:0-1884513 GCF_039542345.1 Orbus sasakiae | reverse complement strand
GGAGCCGATGGTAGTGTGGGGGTCTCCCCATGTGAGAGTAGGTCACCGCCAGACTTTTAATTTATATAGACCCCTATCGTTTGATAGGGGTTTTTTATTGCCCATACTGATGATTAATGTAACAAAAAATCATAATATGTGTCGATATATCAGTAGGCAAGTAGGTCGTAAAGGAATTTAGGAATAATTGAGTCATTCAATTGTTCATGCTAAACAGAGTTATGTCTGGCGGCAATGTTGCGGTGGTCCCACCTGACCCATGCCGAACTCAGAAGTGAAACGCCGTGGAGCCAATGGTAGTGTGGGGTTACCCCATGTGAGAGTAGGTCACCGCCAGACTTTTAAATAAACATGAAAACGCCTCATCGAAAGATGGGGCGTTTTTGTTTTACCCATTACAATACATAGTTTAAGTATTGACTTATCACTGGATTGTCAGAACGATTTTAACAATACAATGTGCAAGCCTGATTGATTACAACTCAGCTTTTGATTTAATAAACCCGCATTTGTCTGTTTTTTTATGGTTATTGCCATAAAAGCATGTCATCAAAAAATACTGGTAATGTCATAAAATTTT
This sequence comes from Orbus sasakiae, assembly GCF_039542345.1. NCBI lineage: Bacteria > Pseudomonadati > Pseudomonadota > Gammaproteobacteria > Orbales > Orbaceae > Orbus > Orbus sasakiae. The sequence goes on along the minus strand of NZ_BAABHY010000001.1, from coordinate 1,883,933 downwards.
ATATGAATGATGATACTTCGCAGTTTGATATAGGATTGATTTGGTTTGTTGATATATGCTTAATAATCAAGGCGTGATTTGCAAATATAAAAACCGCTTAATAGCGGCTTTATCGTTGTAAATGATAGCGAAAAGAAGATGATTAATAACTTCGGTCAACAGACAAAAGTGCGAGTTCTTTTAATGCATCTTTATAAGGTGAGTTAGGTAGAACATCAAGTGCATTGACTGCTTTATCGGCTTCTTCTTTAGCGGCATTGAACGTGAAATCTAACGAACCACACTCTTGCATGACCTTAAGTACTTTTTCCAATAAGTGACGTCCATTACCGTCTTCAATTGCTTTTCTTATCATTGCAACATCATCAGGGTTTTTTGCATGATTCATTGCATGTAATAACGGCAAGGTTGGTTTTCCTTCATTCAGATCATCGCCCAGATTCTTACCTAACGAGGCAGCATCAGCGGTACTATAATCAAGTAAATCATCAATAATTTGAAATGCCGTTCCCAAATATCGACCGTAATTTTGTAATGCAATTTCAATCTCTTTCGGTGCTTGTGCAATTAGCGCAGCTGTATGTGATGCAGCTTCAAATAATCTTGCTGTTTTGCAGTAAATAACATTCAAATATTGCTCTTTAGAAATATCGGGATCGTTACAATTCATTAATTGTTGTACTTCACCTTCTGCAATCACGTTCGTTGCTTCTGACATCACTTTTAAAACGGGGAGTGATTCAATGCTCACCATCATTTGAAATGATCGTGTATAGATGTAGTCACCGACTAATACACTTGCGGCATTACCAAATAAATTATTTGCCGTTGAACGGCCACGACGCAAATCTGATTCATCAACAACATCATCATGCAAAAGTGTTGCTGTATGGATAAACTCAATAAATGCCGCAGCCATGATATGTTTATCACCCTCATAGCTTAATGCTTTAGCACATAGCAATGTAATAATGGGGCGAATTCGTTTACCGCCACCACTAATAATATAATTACCTAACTGATTGATCAGTATTACATCGGAAGTGAGTTGGTTTTGTATAACCGTATTTACTTTAGCTAGATCGTCTCGAACAAGATCAATAATTTGTTGCATTACAGTGTTACCCGTCAGACTGATTTGTCGTGTTAATAGTGAATTCAACATCAAATGAATAAGCTTTATTATCTGATAAAAGTATAAGCACAACAAGGGAACTTCAATTATTTCTTTTAAAAAATAAAAAAAACATTGTTAATGATAATTATTTTCATCTAAAATTAACCCTTAGATTACTTTATGCTTTAAAGAATTAATTTCATGATAGAAAAAATCAATAAAATACCAGCAAAAAATAATTTGTTTTCTTGCATTTCAGTCTCTATTTTTCTGCATTTAGCGGCGGTAGGCATTTTATTTGGCAGTGGTTTATTTTCAGATAGAGTCATCTCTATCGAAGGTGATAATTCGATTAAAGCGGTGATGATTGATTTAACGGTGATGGCGGCACCGGAACAGTCATTGGTGGAAGATACGCCAGAGATCGAAAAAGTCGAAGAGACCCCAATTATTGAAGAGCAAAAAGTTGAAGTGACGCCTGAGGAAGTGGTAAAAGAGCCCGAAGTTGAACCTGATCTTATTGTTGAAAAAGACGTGATTGAAAAATTAGAACCGGCTAAAGAACCGATATTAGTTATCAAAGAGAAACCGGTCAAAATTAAAGAGAAACATAAAAATAAACCACCCGTGCAACAATCTTCACAGCAACAGATAAAACAAGAAGCTAAGACTGATAACATTGCTAAGACGGCTGTGGCACCTAATATTTCGTCCAATACACAATTTTCAGCAACACCGACGCCAATTAGTCGTAATCACCCTGAATATCCTCGTCGAGCGCTAGATTTACGTATAGAAGGGCATGTGATTGTGTTATATGATATCAGTGCACAAGGACGAGTGGAAAATATTCGCATTGTCGATGCTAAGCCAAATAATATTTTTAATCGTGCGGTTATTCAAGCGATGAAACAATGGCGATATCAACCCATTAAAGCGAAAGATTTAACCATTAAGATCGTGTTTAACCGTAATAAATCTGTTAACTTTGATAATGCATAAAACTGTCAACTTAGATTAGACGCGATAAGCGTTTATGACTTGAATAAACACACTGTTGTTAGACGATATTATGCGTAAATGATCACTGGGAATAAAATCAGCTTAAATCTTTGATGATTATGTCGACTAAACGATATTTTCAAGCTGACTTGAGGCAGGTAAATGTTGGGCAGTATAGATAAAAAATCCGGTTCTTATAAGTTATTAGCTTAATCTTCCTAATAAAGCTTAAGCTAATAACAATATCAATATCAATATCAATATCAATATCAATATCAATATCAATATTTATCGTGATTGTGCCATTAATGCTTCAATGTGTTGTGGTATTTTAGGCACGTCAGCAGTTAAGACTTCATTACCATGATCAGTAATCAAAATATTGTCTTCAATACGAATACCAATACCTTGATACTGTTTTGGCACATCGGCCTCTTTATTAATGTATAAACCCGGTTCAACCGTTATCACCATGCCAGGTTCAAGTTTGCGATCACGACCGACTGTTTTATAATCGCCAACATCATGAACATCGATGCCTAACCAATGACCCAAGCCATGCATATAAAATTGACTATACGCTTTTTGTTCAATAAGCGATTCAATTGTCCCTGATAAAATGCCTAACTGTTTTAAACCCTCAACCATGATTTTTATAACCTGTTCATTAACCTCTTTAATGGAGATACCTGGTTTAAATAATTCAATGGCTTTAATTTGAGCTTTGAGTACGAGATCATAAATGTCACGTTGTGCGTGGGTAAATTTACCATTAATGGGAAAAGTTCGTGTGATATCACCAGCATAATATTGATATTCACATCCTGCATCAATTAATACTAAATCACCATCGTGCATTAATTCACTGTTATTTTCATAATGCAAAATACAGCCATTATTACCACTCCCCACAATAGTATTATAGGAAGGTGAGCGGGCTCCGTGTTGGGCAAACTCGTGTAATATTTCTGCTTCAAGCTGATACTCATACATTCCAACGGCACATTTTTGCATTGCTCGAATATGGCCTTGTGCCGTAATTTTACATGCCGTGCGCATAATATCCATTTCATGCTCAGATTTAAATAATCGCATCTCATGCAACATCGATCGCCAATCGACTACAATGTGTGGCGCACGATAATTTTGCCTAATCCCTTTACGTAATGTTGTCAGTAAATGGTTTACAATTTCATCAGCATATTGATAGACTTGGTCAGCATGGTATAACGTATGCGTGCCATTGATGATGTCAGGCAATCGTTCCGCTATTTGATCAAACGGATAAGCTTTATCAACTTTGATTGCTGATAATGCCGCATCTTGACCTAAACGCAACCCAGTCCATGTTTCTGCTAAGGGATCTTTTATTCGGTTAAACAAAATGCTTTGATACTGATCCGAAGATGTTTTAAGAATGACCAGCACTGACTCTGGTTCAGTAAACGAAGTTAAATACCAAAAATCACTGTTTTGCCGATAAGGGTAGTGAGTGTCGTTACTTCTAATCACTTCTGGGGCTGAAAAAAATATTGCAGCACTGTTATCAACCATTGTTGAAACGAACTTTTCACGGCGAGCAAGGATATCGCAATTCATGGTATAACCTATCTGATATTAATGTATTGTTGTTGACTGATCGCGTTCAGTAAATTCATCATGGCAAAGAATGACGGTCATGCGGACATACTCTAAAATTTCTTCGAGTGCAAATGCCAGTTCTTCTTGATCATCATCTTCATCATAACCAAGTTGAGTAATTTGCCTTAGGTCATATATGGCTTCACCAATATCACCTTTTACTTTAGCTAATTGAGGCTGTGCTAGCCCTAAACCTAATAGAAAATGATTTATCCAGCCAACTAAGTCATCGATTTGAGCGAACAATTCATCATCACGGATGAACAGCTGAAACTCAAAGTCATCGTTATTAAGCTGTTGTTTGGCTTGATGATATAATTCTGTTATCAGCTTGGATAATGAATTAGCCATTGGCTTACCATCATTCATCATATCATCAACAAGGACTCGCCAACTTTCATCATGGTTGCCACCGGCTAAAATTCCACTAAGAAATCCATGTAATTCGGCAGTGTTAACGCCAATCGCGTGTGATTTAAGTTCATTATTGAGAGAGGTATATAGCAAAGAGTCTGTTTTCATATTAAATATCTATACTGTGGCAGAAGTGTATTAGTATAGCTTAAACCGATAAATAATGGTGAATTTTAATCAGATAAATTATGGGATGTTGGCCGTGCTATTTTTGATTTTCGCATTTCAGTGAGTGGTACGTAGAACCTGATTGAATGGTTTTTACACTATATTTATAGGTTATGACAATAATTTAACGAAAAAATTTAGCGTGATGTCTTTTGACAATCACGCGTTATATTATGTTAGGTCATTTAAAATATCAAGTGCATCCGATAATTTTTTGACGCCATAAATTTTCATATCGGTAGGCATTTTCTTTGGTACATTTGCGGCAGGGACAATTGCTCGTTTAAAACCATGCTTTGCTGCTTCTGAAATTCTTTCCTGTCCACTCGGCACCGGTCGAATTTCACCACCCAAACCAATTTCCCCAAATACCACCAGATCATGTGGTAACGGTTTATTACGAAAACTCGATATAAGCGCAGAAACCAGCGCTAAATCTGCACTTGTTTCACTGACTTTTACACCACCAACAACGTTCACAAAAATATCTTGATCAGCCATTTGTAAACCACCATGGCGATGTAATACGGCTAAAAGTAACGCTAATCTATTTTGCTCAAGGCCAACCGTAACACGTCTTGGATTCCCATACATCGAATGATCAACTAAAGCTTGTATTTCAACCAGTAAAGGTCGAGTGCCTTCCCAAAGTACCATTACAGAACTGCCCGGCGACATTTCATCTCCTCGGCTTAGAAAAATGGCTGATGGGTTACTAACTTCTTTAAGGCCTTGTTCCGTCATTGCAAAAACGCCTAACTCATTAACAGCACCAAAGCGGTTTTTGTGGCTGCGTAGCGTTCGAAATCGTGAATCTGAATCGCCATCAAGCAAAATTGAGCAATCGATACAGTGTTCAAGGACTTTCGGTCCGGCAAGCGAACCATCTTTGGTCACGTGACCAACCATAATAATTGCAATTCCTTTTGTTTTAGCAAATCGCGTTAAATAGGCAGCCGTTTCACGAACTTGCGCAACGCTCCCTGGTGATGACTGGATATCGGCCATATGCATGACTTGGATGGAGTCAATTACCATTAACCTTGGCTGCTCTTTTTCAGCCAATAAACAGATTTGCTCAATACTGGTTTCTGATAGCATGTTAATTTGATCAGTCGGTAGCCCTAATCGGTGAGCACGCATCGCGACTTGTTGTAATGATTCTTCGCCAGTGACATAGAGTGTTTTCATTTGGGTTGATAAGCGACACATCGTTTGTAGCAACAGTGTACTTTTACCAGCCCCTGGACTACCACCAATTAAAATCGCACTACCCGGCACAACCCCACCCCCGAGGACACGGTCAAACTCAGAAAAACTGGTTGAGAAACGTGGTAACTCTTCGAGACTAATTTCAGCAAGTTTCTGTATTTTTGAAAGACCTAGGTCGCCAGCATAACCACTAAAACGGTCACTACGCGTCGTTGTCGAAGCAAGCCTAACTTCAGTAATCGTGTTCCATGCATGGCATTCACTACACTGACCTTGCCAGCGGGGATAATCAGCACCGCAATCATTACAAACATAAGCACGTTTAGGGGACTTCGCCAAATTTTATCTCCAATACAATGGTAATTCTTGATTAACCTTCACTATCGAGGCTGGCTGATAAAATACAGACAAGCCCGGTTAAATCAGCATAATTGATACTAATTTTCGCTTTTTGAACGACTTTGGGTTTGCCATGATAAGCCACCCCGAGTCCTGCAATTCGGATCATCATCAGATCATTGGCGCCATCGCCGATGGCAACAGTTTGCTCAATGGGAATATTAAATTGATTAGCTAAGTTTTGTAAGGTTCTAGCTTTAAATTTTGCATCAACAATTTCACCTTTTACTTTGCCTGTGAGTTTACCCGAATGATTAATATCAAGCTGATTGGCATACACTTCATCCAATTTAAATTTACCTTTTAGGTAATCAGCAAAATAGGTAAATCCACCCGATACAATGGCAATTTTCCAATTTCGTTTATGCAATTCTTTTACTAAAAAAGACAGCCCTGGCATAATGGGTAACTCTTTCTTTATCGTTTCTAAAATTGATACATCTGCATGTTTTAGTGTGGCAACGCGTTTACGTAAACTGGTTGTAAAATCTATTTCACCGCGCATGGCTTGTTCAGTGATATTAGAAACTAATTCACCAACACCGTGACGTTTTGCAATTTCATCAATACATTCAATGGAAATCGCGGTTGAATCCATATCCATAACCAGCAGTCCTTGGGACTGAAGGGTCGGTAGATTATCAATAATCGAAATATCGATTCCTAATCCCATGGCAATTTCTTTTGCATTTTTTGGCATAACGCCTGCAATTCGAATCACTTGATACGTTTTTATTTTCCAAGATGACACAATGACAATGGGAATTGCCAATTTGTTTTGGAATTTTGACAACAACGTTTTATTAAGTTTTTTACCATAAATAATCCAGCCTGTTTTCCCTGCATTGTAATCGAGTGGAACAACTTCACAGCCGTTTAAAGATAATGGCAAAGCTTGCCAGTTTTGGATATTTTCAGGTAGCTCGTTAAAAGTTAATGTATAGCCCATAGTCAGTCTTAGCCAGTAAATAGGTTATTATTGCCACAATGGAATTATCATAACATAAGCGTGAAATGCGAGTCATAAAAAAATGCAGTGATCCATAAATCGTGAAGATAAAAAAACCGCCTGATGATAAGGCGGTTTTACTCAGGATGATAGGGTGGTTAATTCGATTTTATTAAATTTTTACGTAATAAATAACCAATAATCAGCGCAATAAACCAGATTGGCGTCGCAATCAAGGCTTGTCGAGTATCTGTTTCAAATGTGAGTAATACAATGACAAAAGCAAAGAAAGCAAGACACACAACACACATAAATACACCACCAGGCATTTTAAATAATGATGCTTGATGAAGTGCGGCACGTTTTTTGCGGTAAACAATATAAGAGATCAAGATAATTGACCAAATAAACATAAACAAAATCGCTGAAATGGTTGTCACAATAGTAAATGCTTCCACAACATCAGGAACCATATAAATCAATACCACACCGCCAAGCAAACAAATACAAGAAAACATTAAGCCGTTAGCTGGGACGAAGCGAGATGATAGTTTACCAAATAAAGACGGTGCATCGTGTTTTTTGGCTAAGCCAAATAGCATACGGCTAGTTGAATATATTCCACTATTGGCAGATGACGCCGCAGAGGTCAGTACCACGAAATTAATTAAGCTTGCCGCCGCAGGTAGACCAATTAATGTAAAGAGTTCAACAAATGGACTTTTGTTCGGTAAAATATAGGTCCAAGGTGTCACGCTCATAATAATAATCAGTGCAAACACATAGAAAAAGATAATACGCATCGGCACAGAATTGATCGCTCGTGGTAAGTTTTTTGTTGGATCTTTTGTTTCTGCCGCAGTCGTACCAACTAATTCAATCCCAACAAAAGCAAAAATAGCAATTTGGAAACCAGCAAAAAAGCCCATCATTCCTTTCGGGAACATACCACCATATTGCCAAAGGTTACTTAGTGCTGCAGAAGATTGTGTCTGTTCTGAGTAGTAAGCTGTAGCAATTAACACAATACCCACGACAATTAATGCAAGAATGGCGATGATTTTAATCATTGAAAACCAAAACTCGGTTTCACCAAACATTTTTACCGTCAGTAGATTCAGCGAAAGTAAGACAAAAATACAAATTAACATTGGAATCCAAGCGGGTAATGCCTCAAACCAATGCTGTGCATAGCCGGCAATGGCAACCACATCAGCGATACCCGTTATTACCCAACAAAACCAATACGTCCACCCCGTGAAAAAGCCGGCCCAAGGTCCGAGTAGATCGGCTGCAAAATCACTAAATGATTTATAATTTAAGTTTGATAATAAGATTTCACCCATTGCGCGCATAACAAAAAAGAGCACAAATCCGATGATCATATAAACAAAAATAATAGAAGGTCCGGCAAGACTGATTGTTTTACCCGATCCCATAAATAATCCGGTACCAATTGCACCACTGATTGCAATTAATTGAATATGTCGATTAGATAGATGACGTTTAAGTTTATTTTCTTGAGAAGACCCAGTATCATTGACTGAATTCATGGTATCTTTATTCCTTGATTTATTTTATTTGAGTAATAGCCTTGAGATATTAAAGATTCTATATAGTGATATCAATGTTTTTATTGAAGATATTCATTAAATCTTTTTATGATGTAAAAATGATTATAGCTATGCACTTATAATGAACTATTTTTGAGCTTTTTTGCACTAATTTAGCGAGTAACGAAAATGAAAAATAGATTTCAAAGCAAATTAATACAAGGCTGCTGCGGCATTTTATTACCATTATTTATGATAACGGGATGTAAAAATTACCCGACTGAACAAGGTCAGCAATATTTAGATGGCACACTATCACCCATTTTTAACGTATCTCAGCCCCGTTTAACAAAGCCCGTTAATATTGACGATTATTTACAACAAGTCAAGCTTATTGAGCAAGTTTCGCCGTCACTGTATAAAAAAAACCAAGTCATTTATGAGGCGGTGAATCAATGGATTAATACAAATTTAGCCACGAATGAATTTAACCGAGTTGGCCTAACAAGCTATTTACTTTCAGGTCAAGATAACTATGCGAATGTTCATCTTACGGGGTATTACACCCCTGTTTTGAAAGCAAGGCATTATCCTGATGACCAATTTCGCTACCCGCTTTACGCTAAGCCTGATAACTGGCAGGGAGAGCTACCAACACGAGAACAAATTTATAACGGTATATTTGCGGGTCGTCAGCTTGAAATTGCGTATACTCAATCATTGATTGATAATTTTATTATGGAAGTGCAAGGCAGTGGTTATATTGATTTCGAAAATGGTGAGCCATTAGTCTTTTTTGGTTATAGTGGTAAAAATGGCCATCCTTACCAAAGTATTGGGCGGTTATTGATTGAACAGGGACAAATTGATCGTGATAAAATTTCAATGCAAGCTATTAAAGCTTGGGCTGAGCAACAAGATCCCCAAACAGTAATTGAGTTATTGAAACAAAATGCGTCTGCCGTCTTTTTTAAGCCACAACCGAATGCTGCAGTTGTTGGTTCAACGGGAATTCCGCTTGTGGCTAAAGCCTCAGTGGCATCCGATCAATCGATTATTCCTGCAGGCTCAGTGATGTTAATTGATGTGCCATTACTCGATGATAAGGGGATTTATAATGGGCAACGTGAATTACGTTTAATGATTGCATTAGATATCGGCGGTGCTATTAAGGGACAACATTTGGATATTTATCAAGGAATTGGTGATGATGCGGGCCATCAGGCCGGTTTTTATAATCATTATGGTCGAGTTTGGTTACTTACACCGCCACCCAATAGCCATCTTGCTAAACCACAAAATGAATAAAATCATGTTATGTTTTCTTATAGAATAGTGAAATGATCAATACTATTTAAGATTGATTCAGTTTGTCAAACACGGTTAAATAATAACAATTATTTATATCAAACACTTATCAAGAGGTATTTCGCATGTCGACAAAAAAAACAGTTGCTCAGATATTGGTTGACGTTTTATCAGAAGCGGGCGTCAAACATTGCTATGGTGTCGTTGGTGATACATTAAACTATGTTACAGAAGCCATACATGACAGTAATATTGAGTGGGTTCATGTTCGTCATGAAGAGGCGGGGGCATTTGCTGCAGGCGCTGAAGCGTTTGTGTCTGATCAATTGACTGCGTGTGCCGGTTCTTGTGGTCCAGGAAGCTTACATTTCATTAATGGTATCTATGAAGCGCAACGTAATGGCGCACCGGTTGTTTTGATTGCTAGCCAGCTAGCATCGGATGGATTGGGATCTGATTTACCACAAGAAGTCGATTTTGTTAGTGTCTATAAAAATTGTTCGGTATTTTGTCAGCAAGTGATTCATCCACACAGTGCTCGTCGTATTTTTACTCAAGCTGTTGAAGCGGCAATTAACCAACACGGTGTTGCCGTGATTGTTTTACCGGTCGATGTTAGTAAAGCTGAAATTATTGATCACGCAAGCTATCTGCCTGTCGAATCTAAATCAGCGACGGTTCCTCATTTAGATGACCTCAAAAAAATTGTATCGTTAATAGATAAAGGTAAAAATATTGGTATTTACGCGGGTATTGGTTGCCGATATGCGCATGACGAATTGGTTGAATTAGCTCAGATCCTAAAAGCCCCGATAGCTCATACTTCAAGAGCCAAAGATTTTATTGAGCCAAATAACCCTTATAATGTTGGTATGACCGGAATGTTTGGTACCAAAGGTGGATTTGAGATGATTAAATCTTGCGATACTTTGTTACTACTTGGTTGTGGTTTTGCGTGGTCTCAATTTTACCCTGATAATGCAACCATTATTCAAGTCGATCATGATGCAACGCGAATTGGTTTACGTCATCCTGTCGATTTTGGTGTTATTGCTGATGTAAAAGCCACGATCAAAGCGCTTATCCCTTTATTGATCGCGCGTCAAGATCAACAGTTTTTAGACAAATACGTTGAACTCTACAAAAAAGCCGTGGCTAAATTAGATAAGAAAATGGTGGTATCCAGTAACCAATTAATTCATCCTCAATATTTAGTCGATTTACTTGATAAACATGCCGCCGAAGATGCGCTGTTTACCGCTGATGTCGGGTCTGCAATGGTATGGTTATCACGTCATATCCATGTTAATGGTAAACGACGAACACTCAGTAGCCTAAAACATGGTTCGATGGCTAATGCTATGCCGCAGGCTCTTGGTCTGCAAAAAGCTTACCCACAAAGACAAGTGATTTCGATATCTGGCGATGGCGGATTAACCATGTTACTTGGTGATCTTTTAACTGCAGTACAAGAAAAACTGCCGATTAAAATTGCCGTATTAAATAATCAGTCACTGAATTTTGTTGAGTTAGAGCAAAAACAAGAAGGGCTAGTTAACCGTTATACTGATCTTAACAACCCAAATTTAGCTGATATTGCTAAGAGCATTGGTTTTTATGGCCGTAAGGTTACTGAAGCTGAACAACTTGAACAAGCGGTACAGGAATTCCTTGCGTATGATGGTCCTGCGCTATTAGATGTTCACACAAGTGCAAATGAGTTGATTATGCCGCCAATGGTGACGGTGGGTGATGTGAAAGGAATGGCGCTTTATAGTGCTAAAGCAACATTAGAAGGTAAAGGTGGTGATTTTATTGATTTAATTAAAGATAATTTTATTAAAAAATAAATCCTCTCACTTGTATTTGTCTTCGCTCGATGACATGAGTAACAATATGGCGGTTATGATAACCGCCTTTTATTTGTTAAAAAAACAGCTGTTTTAATTAGGATATCAAGCTTGTTGCTATCCTTTTATTAGCTGTTCTTTTTTATCTCTTTTAATAATTTTAGCGCTAATATTACCAAAAGTCCTGCACCAATAATCAACCCTAACCAGATTATCCAGTTAGCTATACCCGAAGATTGTACATTACCGTCATCGTGTAGCGCTTTATCACCAGCAAGTTTTACGGGATCGCCGATATAGGCGAGTGGTAACGATGAAATAGAGTCATTAGCTGATAATAATGCCGACGAAGATAATGCCGCGGGTTTTGCTGTTGCTGATCCCCAGGCTAAAATAAATGGTGCGTTGTTTGCACTATTAAACACTAAATCCACCTTATTACGGTAAGCTATCACTTTTGGCGCTTCATCAAAATTACTATTGAGCGAAACAATTTTAAGTTGAGAGATTAAACGCTGATTAACGGCAATCCGTGTTTGTTCGTCATCATAGTTAGTTTGGCGGATGATGCGATCTTCAAGTTTAATCCACTGTTCATCTTTGCTACTTGCTTTATAAAAAATACTTACGGGTAACACACTGCGTGATTGATAAAGCGCAATACCAAGCTCTTTAACGGGGATGGCTATCGGTAAAGTGTAGATGGCATTTTGTCCGTCAGAGCTCGTTAAGGTAAAATCAATAGGGTGTAAGGCATTACTCAGTAATGTATTATTTGCTGAAGCGGTCACCCCTGTGAGTTTAGGGATCTTTTTCTGCGAATATAAGGTAATGAGCCAAGTGACATTTTTATAATAGGAATAAGGTTGGAAGCTAATGTCGGTAAGTTTAAGCACTTGGTCTTGATTGTTATTAAGAACCATAATCGGGACATTTGTCGTCACATCTTCCCAATATTTTAGATTTGTACTATAGGAGATATCAGCAACCGCTTGCCAGTTTTCAGCTTGTTCCTCAAATGTCAGTTTTAAATTACTGATCGGGTTTACTACATTACTGTCTTTAGGTAATTGTAGAAGGTAAGTGGTGGAATACTTGGCTAGACTATCACTCAGTTTATCGACTTTGATGTTAACGTTTTGTCCTTGAATTGAAACGGCATAATCACCTTGTTGTGAATTCCGGGCTGGCTCATTCGTTTGGCTGACAGGATACATCACCATATTAAATTGTTGTTTACTTTGTTGTTTGTCGTAAACTTCGATTAAACTAAACGGAACAGTTTGACCATTGCGATTAAATACTCTGACATCATCTAAAAGGGGTGACACAGTTTGAGTGTAAATATTACCATCAAGTTCAACCCGACTAAACATGCTTTCATTATCTGTGACATACAGTTCAGCACCGTACGCATATTTGTCAGTTGAGTCAGTTTGAACTGACAACGCATTAAAACTAACCATTAATGATAAACATATCACTGAAAAATGTTTGGCTATCATTTTATCCATCCTAATATTTATATTTTTCCGCTAGCAGAGTTATTCTATGCTAGCACGATGATCTTTTACGTTAGAATCTATGCTTTGCAATGGATTCTTTTTATTATTTTTGGGCGGTAGCGGAGCTAAGTAACCAATCACTAACATGAGTAATGCAACGCCAATAAAGGCAAAGGCCCTCATCAATCCGTCCAGTTCAACACTATCAATAATGATAAGTTTGAGTACAACAATGACCTGTAAAATCACCCCAATAAACCAAACGTTACGTAACAAATAACGATGTGCAATTGCGATCAATATCACCGCACTTAATGTCCAAACGAGTGATAAGACGACTTGAACAATATTATTATGCCATAACGCATAAAATGACCATGAGATCTCTAGCCATTGACTCAGAGAACGTAAAATCACACTGTTTGACCACAAGAAGGTGAGTGTGATGATGAATAATACGGCCATCACTGAATGCTGCCTTGATGTGGTTGGCATTTTTTGATTACCGCTTGTCAACGCAACAAGTTGATTTAACCAAATGGCAAACATCATTAGCCCTAATACAGCTGCTTCTTCTAATGGATTGATGAAAGGAACATACGTCCAATAAATAATTTGCCCACTACTATATAAACCAGTAACAAGTTTGAATGCCAAATAAAAACCAACAGGTAATAGCCCAATTTTCCAATATTGCGCTGCAAAACCATCAATTGGGAAACGGCGGTATTGACTCAGTAGGAAAAAGACCAAAATAATGACTGATGTGAAGACGGTCAATACCGACCATTTTATGACATCAAAGCCCCATGGTAGGAATGTTAACATCCCGTTTATTTCGTAGTAAAGCCAAGCCAAAACAATCCATAATAAGCTGATATGTAATATCATCGACAATTGCTGATTATCTTTTAAGTTATCCTTATCAAAATACAGATAACAATAAGCACTGATAAACGCAGCTAACCAACTTAGCCCCCATAATCCAGCATAATAAGTATGAAGGTAAAAGTGAATATTATTCGCAAGTGCTAATGCTAATACTGGCCACAATGTAATCACCGCATAGCGTAATAAAGGCCAATCAATTTTACGACCGATTACAAACCATAACCAAACAGCAATCACATAACAAGCAATGATTGGTTGAACCACATAAGACGTTGTTTGATCGATACGTACAACCCCTTGGATAATCCATGTTGACCAAGAAATTATTGCAATAATGATAAATAATAATTTAATTCCATCCGAGCTTGCATCTAAGTTTCGATAGTGGTGCCATAAACAGCCATTAAATAAAATGATGGCACTCATCACGCCATATAACGTGATAAAGTTAACGTCATTGATATAAGTGACATTGGCAAATAGTGCACTGATGGCACCAAGTATGACGATTAAAGCACCAGCCCAAGCGAAACGATACTGCTTCTGAGATAAAGCGGCATAACTTATTGCTGTCCCTTCAATTAACCAAACGATCGCCGTCCAATTGGCTGTTAATGCGAGCGGAACAGCTAAGGTGCTAAATCCAAGACCAATAGCCAGCCCATAAAGCGCTAAATGTTTGGCTTGCTGACGCCAAACACGTAACACAACAAATGATCCGACTAAATAAAAGAGTCCGAAACCTAATGCTGAGAAAGCAGGAGCATACTGCCATTGTTGCGTGATTGCGTACTGCAAACTAAATGCAGTTAAAGGAACCGAAAATAGTAATATTAAATCAAGCACATTTTGGTAGGGCTCTTTTTGTTGATTTCGTACTGATAGCAATACTGCAAGTACGCCATATATTAACATGTTAGCAAGGATAAAAATTTGACACTCAATATAGAATGGTGCTTGGAAACTGCGGTAACCCCACAGCATGGCGACAACAAAAGTAAAGACGAAACCGATTAAATTGAGTAAGCGCCAAGATTGCCAAAAACTAATAATTAAAATAGCCGTTGAAATCAGTAAATAATAGCTAAAAAGTGCAATATGATTACCGCTACCGGTTGATAATAGAATTGGTGCTAAATAACCACCAACGCAGGC
The DNA here is from genome assembly GCF_039542345.1 of Orbus sasakiae. Classification (NCBI taxonomy): domain Bacteria; kingdom Pseudomonadati; phylum Pseudomonadota; class Gammaproteobacteria; order Orbales; family Orbaceae; genus Orbus; species Orbus sasakiae. Next base: position 1,868,769 of record NZ_BAABHY010000001.1, on the reverse strand, counting down.
GATAATAGCCAAACTGATTGCGCGTTGTAAAATCGCAAACATAATGCTTGTTGCACAAATGATAATTAACAACGCAAAGGTTAACAGTAAAGGCACTAAGCCATATAACTTGAAAGCAGCAAATAAGGTCAGATAAATAACACCAATTGCGCCACCTTGCAAAATTAACGCATACAATGATTTTTTATTACGCAAGCGCCAGCCAATCGTGAGTAGTGCAATACCAAGCGCTAATGAACCAAGAATACGGATTTGGGGTGATAATAATCCGTGGTCAATACTGTATTTGAGTAAGTAGGATAAGCCAAAGAATAAAATGATAATAGCAACTTTAGCCACTGGATTACCTTTTACTAACCATTGAATAACGCGATGACCGAGGCTATTTTCATCCGCGACACGATTAGGCATCGTTTTGCTATTTTGCGGTGGCGTCACTGGGTTAAGTTGACTTGCTTGTGGCGTCGGTACCATCGATTGAATTGGTTGATTGACTATGTTTGTTGTCATCGATGACGGTGCCACGAGTGGTTTGGATATCACAGTGTTGGTAACGGTTGGCGTACTTGGATTTTTTAGACTGTTTGATTCAGCGGATTGCGTTTTGTCTACAGGAACCGTTTTTTGATCAGCAAGTTCATCTAAACGTTTTTTTAATGTCAGTAATTGGATTTGTAATGCAGTCACTCGCCCTTGTAAACTTAAGAAGGCAATCAATGCAACAACACATAAAATAAGCAGTATAAAGAAAGTGAATCCTGACGTCATTTTGTTCTCTTTGTTATTGTCTAGGCTTAATTAGTATGACAGTAAATTAGATGTTTTGGAATAGGGGGAAACAGGATTTAATTGATAATTATTATACTTTTAATGCTAATGATTAATTGGATATTTCGACATTTTCTTAGCCTTATTATGCGTAACTTTGTTAAGATTATTAACCGATTTGATCTAAAAAGGAGCAGAGCCCCTTTGAAGATTAACTGATTTTCATACCGGGTTTAGCACCACTATCAGGTGATAGTAGATATAATCCACCTTTATCATCTTTACCGCTAGCACATAACACCATTCCCTGTGATAGACCAAAACGCATTTTACGTGGCGCAAGGTTCGCGACCATCACTGTGAGTTTACCTTCAAGGCATTTAGGATCAGGATAAGCACTACGAATACCTGAAAATACATTGCGAATTTCGCTACCAATATCCAATGTTAACTGTAACAATTTATCAGAACCATCAACAAATTTAGCTTCTTTAATTAATGCAACGCGTAAATCTACTTTAGCGAAATCATCAAAGTTGATGGTTGGTTCAATCGCTTCAACATCACTGTTCGATGGTGTTTCAACGGGAGCTAATAATGTTTTTGTTTCTTCAATTAATTTTTCAATATTGATCATTTCAATACGTGTAAACAGTGCTTTAAACTTATTGACTTGATGGCTAATCAAAGGCTGATTAATTTCATCCCATTGCAAGGGTGCATTTAAAAAGACTTCTGTACGTTCAGCCAAATTAGGTACAATGGGTTTTAAATAAGTCATTAAAATTTTAAATAGGTTAATACCCATTGAACAAATATCTTGTAATTGTTGCTCTTGACCATCTTGTTTTGCGACAACCCATGGCGCTTTGTCATCAATATAACGATTGGCTTCATCGGCTAGCGCCATGATTTCACGAATGGCTTTACCCAATTCACGATTTTCAAAGTGGTTTTCAATCGATGCCGCTTTTTGTACAAATTGCTCATAAAGTTTTGGTTCAGCAATATGAGAAGACAATTGACCGTCAAAACGTTTATTAATAAACCCAGCACAACGTGAAGCCAAGTTAACCACTTTATTCACAATATCGCTATTAACGCGTTGTACAAAATCTTCTAAATTTAAATCAATGTCATCAATTGTTGCGGATGATTTTGCAGCATAGTAATAGCGTAAACAATCAGGATCGAGATGTTTTAAATAGGTATTTGCTTGGATAAATGTCCCGCGTGATTTTGACATTTTTGCGCCATCTACTGTCACATAACCGTGTACAAAAATATTGGTCGGCTTACGATGCTCGCTACCGTCTAACATGGCAGGCCAAAATAAACTGTGGAAATAAACGATGTCTTTACCGATAAAATGGTATAACTCGGTGTTGGATGTTTTATGCCAAAAGTCATCAAAATTTACATTGCCGACACGATCACAATAGTTTTTGAATGATCCCATATAGCCGATAGGGGCATCAAGCCAAACGTAAAAGTATTTGCCAGGTGCTTCGGGGATTTCAAAACCAAAATAAGGTGCATCGCGGCTAATATCCCACGGTTGTAACCCAGATTCAAACCATTCTTGCATTTTATTTGCAACTTGTTCTTGTAATGAACCTGAGCGAATCCACTCTTGTAACATTGACTTAAATTCAGGTAAGTCAAAGAAGTAGTGCTCTGATTCTTTGATAACCGGTGTTGCACCAGAAACAACCGATCTTGGGTTGATGAGATCAATTGGGCTATAGGTGGCACTACAGACTTCACAATTATCACCATATTGATCTGGTGATTTACATACCGGGCAGGTCCCTTTTACAAAACGATCGGGTAAAAACATCTGCTTTTCAGGATCAAAAAGTTGTGAAATGACTTTTGTTTTAATATAACCATTTGCTTTTAATCTACCATAAATGAGCTCAGATAGTGCTCGGTTTTCAGGGCTATGCGTTGAATGATAATTATCAAAACTGATATTAAATCCTGCAAAATCGTGTTGATGTTCTTCTTTCACTTTTGCGATAAGCTGTTCTGGTGAAATCCCCATTTGCTCTGCTTTTAGCATAATCGGCGTACCATGAGCATCATCAGCACAGATGAAGTAGATTTCTTGACCTCGCATTCGTTGGTAACGAACCCAAACGTCTGCTTGAATATGCTCAAGCATGTGGCCTAAATGAATCGAGCCATTAGCGTAAGGAAGGGCGCATGTTACCAAAATTCTACGTTTGTCAGTCATTTTTTTACCTTTTAATGCTTGCTGATTGGGATATTGATTTAAACTATTGATAGTATACTTTGCCAGATTAATATAATGAAAAAACATTTATTTTTCATCATCAGATCGTTGTATGATAAATCAAAGGATACCTTCAAAATGATTTACAAATACTACATCAAACATAGGATTATCGCCAGATTTGTGCGATAATTTATCATAAATAATTTTGTTACAAAGGTTAAATCATGTCTGTGAACGATTTATCTCAGGTTAAATCAATCCTCGCCGCATTTACGCATCCAACACTATCTAAAAATTTAATGGAACTCAATGCAATCAAACAGTGTGAGTTAAATGATGGAATATTAACGATTAAATTAGTGATGCCGTTTGCGTGGCAAACTGTTTTTGGTTTATTACAAAAGACAGTTGGTAACGAATTACAGCAATGTACCCAAGCACGTCACATTGACTGGTCAATTGAATATGATATTGCAACGTTAAAGCGCGCCAATGAGCAGCATGCGGTTAAGAATATTAAAAACATTATTGTTGTGAGTTCAGGTAAAGGGGGGGTGGGGAAATCGACGACGGCGGTCAACCTTGCTTTAGCCTTGCAACACGAAGGTGCCAAAGTGGGTTTACTTGATGCTGATATTTATGGCCCCTCAATTCCGACAATGTTGGGAACACAAAATCAACATCCAATGTCTCCTGATAATCAGCATATGATGCCGATTATGGCATTTGGATTAGCCACCAATTCAATCGGCTATTTAGTTGAGCAAGACAATGCGATGGTTTGGCGTGGTCCGATGGCGAGTAAAGCGCTATTACAAATTTTACAAGATACAATGTGGCCTGAATTAGATTATCTTGTGATTGATATGCCACCTGGTACGGGTGATATTCAATTGACGTTAGCACAAAGTATTCCTGTTACTGGGAGTGTCATTGTGACGACGCCGCAGGATATTGCCTTGATTGATGCCAAAAAAGGCATCACGATGTTTAATAAAGTCAATATTCCAACAATCGGCATAATTGAAAATATGAGCTACCATATTTGTGAAAACTGCGGCCATCACGAGGCCATTTTTGGGGAAGGCGGAGCAGCACAACTTGCCAAACACTATCACACCCAATTATTGGGACAAATTCCACTAGATCGGGTATTAAGACAAGATCTTGATAATGGTCGTCCTACTGTGATAAGCCAGCCAGATAACCCATTTAGCCAGATATACAATGAACTTGCTGATCGTATTGCAGCAGAACTTTATTTTCAAGGTAAAGTGATTTTACCCGATATCGCCTTTAAATCATTATAACTGCATTATACAGAGAACACATAAATGAAGAATCGAATCACGAATTTATATCACCGTATCATCACACCAGATACGGGGAAATTTACATTTGCTATTAATTTACCCCCTGTGATGAATTGGCTATTTGTCCTACCTATTGCTATTTTAAGTTACGTGGTAGTGAAGTTTATTTTACTTCTTGTGATGTTTATACTCATCAGTATTATTCCAGGCATCACGCCCGATGCGGCATTTTGGATCGGTTTTGTTCTCGGTAGTATGATAGGACAAGTGATTGGCACGTTTGCTTTTTGTTTTTTTGGTAGTGCAATGGCGCCAAAAAATAATAATCGGGTTTGTTTAATCTTGGGATTATTATTTGGTCTCTTTTTTATGATACCAATATTTTTTGGCTATATAACTTTTATTTTTATTGCGCCCTACTTATGTTGTATTGTAGGCATTGTTTTGGCTATCTTGTATCGCAAGCGACGTTATGCAGAAAGCTTAAACACATCGTTTTAATATTACATTGCCTGTCAAACAATGAGATTGACAGGCAAATCGTTAAGCGACATTGTCGATTGATTGCAAGACCACATCTTGGCTAACGTTATCAACCACTTCAACATGACCGATTTTGGTCGGCAATACTAAACGTAACTGTCCCGATAACACTTTTTTATCACGCAACATATGCGCAATATAGGATTGCGTTGACATCTGTTTTGGTCGACTAACGGGAAGTTTGGCTTTCATTAAAAGATCTTTGATTCGCGTGATATCATTTTCATTAAAACAACCTAGCTGTCTTGCTGCATGCGCCGCCATTAGTATACCAACGCTGACTGCCTCACCATGTAACCAATTACCATATCCAAGTTCAGCTTCAATAGCGTGACCATAAGTATGACCCAGATTTAAAATCGCGCGCAAATCTTGCTCCGTTTCATCAGCAGCGACGACTTGCGCTTTTAATTCACAGCAGCGATAAATACAGTAACTCATTGCCTTAGGATCGAGTGCTAAAAGATCTTCAATATGATGTTCTAGCCATGTAAAAAAGTCTGCATCAAGAATAATACCGTATTTTATGACTTCAGCTAGACCGGCTGATAGTTCTCGTTGCGGTAGTGTTTTCAAGCAATTAAGATCAATGACAACCGATTGAGGTTGATAGAACGCGCCGATCATATTTTTGCCTAGCGGATGATTAATTGCTGTTTTACCGCCAACAGAGGAATCAACTTGTGATAATAAGGTGGTGGGTAATTGGATAAATTTAATGCCACGTTGATAACACGCTGCTGCAAAGCCAGCCACATCACCAATAACGCCACCGCCAAGTGCAATCAAAATCGAGTTTCGCGTATGATTATTTTTTAATAATGCCGATAAAATGGTGTTCCATGTTTCCATCGTTTTAAATTGTTCACCATCAGGAACAATAACATGGTCGGTTTTGATACCATTTTTTTCAAGCATAGTGGTTAAATCAGCAAGATAAATCGGTGCTATGGTTTGATTCGTTGCAATAAGAACACGTTGACCTGACTTTAATTGAAAGTGTTCGAACGTATTTAATGTGTTTTCACCTATTGTAATTGGGTAACTACGTTCATTCAATGAAACCATCAGTGTTTTTAACATGGTGAATTATCCCTATAAAGTGTTGTACTGCGCGCCTGTTATTGTTTATGAAATGGCAAGTATCATCTGTGATGTTATAGATATTGGTTAGCACTGAAATAAGATGAATCACCATTTTTTTAGATAAACATGAAGATGAAAACACATTTATCCTGATACTTAAAACAGTTACTAACAATATGTCACATAATCGAAATATCTTAAACATAAAAAACTAGCAGCGCAACTTAGAATCATTTAAACTTAATGCTTATTTTTGTCTGCATAATGAGTTTTATATGTCTTTGTCTCTTGTTTTAGCCCAACAAAATTTTCGAGTCGGTGATATTGAAGGAAATACAGTACGTATTATTGAATTAATCAATCATCATTTAAGTGAAGATTTATTAATTTTTTCAGAACTTGCCGTATGTGGCTACCCGCCAGAGGATTTAATCTATCGAGCAGATTTTAAACAACGCTGTGAATCGTCTTTAGCTCAAATTCAACTCGCAAGCCAAAATTGCGGTGTTGTTGTGGGTCATCCAACTTGGCTAGATGATAAAATTTATAATTCAGTATCATTTTTTTATCAAGGCAAGCAGATCGCTATCTATCATAAACAGTGCTTACCTAATTATGATGTTTTTGATGAAAAACGTTATTTTACGGCTGGAACAAAAGATGTTGTCGTTGAATTTAAAGGCAAGCAAATTGGGTTATTAATTTGTGAAGATTTATGGCAAAATCAGCCTATTGACAAACTACATCATTTACAAGCTGAGCTTGTTATTGCCATTAATGCATCACCTTATGATTATGAAAAACAGTCGCATCGACAAACGTTAGTTCAACATCATGCTAAAAGGACGGCATTACCGATTGTCTATGTGAATCAAATTGGTGGGCAAGATGAATTGGTTTTTGATGGTGGTTCCTTTATTTGTGATTCGCAAGGTAATAAGACTTGCCAGCTGAAATCATTTGAACCCCATGTTGCTGTCATTAAGGATTATCTTAAGGCTGACATTCAGCCAGTGTGTAGCGAAGAAAATCAATTAGCGTGTATCTATCAGGCATTAGTGCTAGCAACACGAGATTATGTGACTAAAAATGGTTTCAATGGCGCGGTTTTAGGTTTATCTGGTGGGATTGATTCTGCTTTAACCTTAGCTATCGCCGTTGATGCACTAGGTAAAGATAAAGTGCAAGCGGTAATGATGCCCTTTCGTTATACAGCTGATATCAGTATTGCTGATGCAAAAGAAGAAGCCGAAATTTTAGGGGTTGAGTTTAATATTACCTCAATTGAGTCGATGTTTGATGCATTTATGTCACAATTAACGCCACTGTTTGGTAACACAACACGTGATACCACCGAAGAAAACCTGCAAGCACGTTGTCGTGGTGTCATATTAATGGCATTATCTAATAAACGTCGTCAGTTAGTTTTAACAACGGGCAATAAAAGTGAAATGTCAGTGGGTTATGCAACGTTATATGGTGATATGGCCGGTGGCTTTGATGTGCTAAAAGATGTGCCAAAAACCTTGGTATTTGCATTATCTAAATACCGTAATACTTTATCATATGTGATACCCGAACGTGTGATCACAAGACCACCTTCAGCGGAACTGGCTCCGGATCAAAAAGATGAAGATAGTTTGCCACCCTATGATATTTTAGATGGAATCTTAAAAGGGTATGTTGAGCAAGATCTATCGGTTAATGATTTAGTGAAATTAGGTTATGATGAACAAACGATACGTCGTGTCATTAAATTAGTGGATATTAATGAATATAAACGCCGCCAGTCAGCGGTTGGGCCGAAAATTACTTCGCGCAATTTTGGTAAGGGGCGTCGTTATCCAATTACCTCTGCTTTTGGTATGAAAAACTGGCCAGTTTAAGAGAAAGAAGACAAGGATTACATGATGAAAAAAATTGAAGCAATTGTTAAACCATTTAAACTGGATGATATTCGTGAAGCGTTAGCCGATCAAGGTATCACGGGAATGACGGTGACTGAAGTGAAAGGGTTTGGTCGCCAAAAAGGGCACACAGAATTATACCGTGGTGCAGAGTATATGGTCGATTTTTTACCAAAAGTCAAAATCGAAATTATTGTTCAAGACGAGATTGTTGAAATGTGTATTGAAACCATTATGAAAACAGCTCAGACGGGTAAAATTGGTGATGGCAAAATTTTTGTTTATGATGTGGAACAAGTCATTCGTATTCGTACAGGCGAAATGGACGAAGCTGCTATTTAAGCAGGCTTATTACTATTTTACAAGATGACTCAGTGTGATATCGGGACGAATTGTTTGTAGTAACTCTGGTGGAAAAAATCCTTGAACTGAACAGACTAATAATGTCATTTCAGGGCTTTTTTCCAGCAGTAATAATTTTTCGGTAGTCCCCAATGCAGGCATCGTTTTAACACCCGCGATGATGTTTGTTTTTTCATGCCAAATATCTAATCCATCGTCAGAAAAACGGATTTTAGGATTAGCGGTATAAAGTGAATCTTTTTCCATTTCACTCCAACTTAAAAAATCAAGCGATGATTTAATTTCATCGAGTGAATTATCAACAATAAATCCCCAAAAATAATAATCCCCAAATTTTCCTAATGGTAATGCGCTGTCATAGTAACCGGTCAGTAAAAGTGACTTATAGTGAATTGGTTTGCTAAATATATGATAGTTATAACCATTTTTACTGCGATCCGCGACGGGAATATAGGCAAGCTGCGGATTAAGATCGTTAACTGGTGTGTAAGAAGACAGTTCCTCTTTGTAACTTGAAATGTCAGAAAAGAATTGTGCATCACATTCCACGAAGGATATAATTAATTGATTAATATCATTATTTTTGTCATTAGCTATTGCTGTAAATGAACACAAAAGAGTTAAAAATGTGAAAATAATTTTCATTATGTTCCGCTAAATAGGGACTATTTTTTATCATTAGCCAGAATTGTATTATCTTTAGATTAGAATAACAATCATATTATCGGTTGCATGGTGGTTTATTGAGTAAAGTTATATTAAGAAATAATCGCCAGAGATAATACCAAATGACCTACCTGAATATAAACAGACTGTAAAATACGTTAATTCATTGTTTATTATTTGGAATAGAGATCGCAAAACATTATTTCATTTCAAATAAAACGTTTTGCTTACAAATAATTTACGTTAAATTAACAATAAGGTAAGTTAAATCAGTAAGTCAAACAATCAACACGATGGTGATGGAATAATGAAAGAAAATACCAGAACAATAACTGACAAATTATTAGCTTGTTTTTCCGCAGACAATCTTGAACGAATCACTATTAAGCCGCTTTTTGGGGGATCGGGAGTATGTTTTGATGACACAATGTTTGCTTGGATTTATGCCGATAAGCTTTACTTAAGGGGGCATTCAGAATATTTAACAATGTTTAGTGAACTCAACATGAAAGCTTTAGCTTTTGACACTGGTGTGATTGTGAAATTATTGCAATACTACCAAGTAACAGATCGCTTATGGCAAAATCAACAGCAATTAAAACGTATTATTCAGATGGTCATTGAATATGCTTTCAAAGATAAACAATTAAGACAACGTGTAAAAGAATCGCGTATTAAGGATCTCCCTAATATGAACGTTTCATTGGAACGGGCATTATACCGGGCTGGAATTGTCAATTTAGACGAATTTAAGCGTCAAGGCCCACATCGTTGTTTTTTAAAATTAAAACGCAATAATAAAAGCGTCTCAATCAATGTATTGTATACATTACATTGCGCTTTAAAGGGGCAACATGTTGCAACGCTGAGTGAAAAGCAAAAGAATCAACTAAAAAAAGAGTGTAACGAATTGAGTCTCTTACCGCGGTAATGATGACATTAAATTGATTGGTATTTTTACTGGCTATTTGAAGAGTGCTGATATATAATGCGCCGTCGATTTCAACCGCTTAATTTTCATGTTCCTTGCTTTCATTGGGCTACGGTTGACCCAGACAGAAGGCTGATTAATCCGTAGGGAGCGATAATGCGTCATTACGAAATTGTTTTTATGGTTCATCCAGACCAAAGTGAACAAGTTCCAGGTATGATTGAACGTTATACTGGTACTTTAACTACTGCGGGTGGTACTATCCATCGTTTAGAAGATTGGGGCCGCCGTCAATTGGCTTATCCTATTGAAAAACTGCATAAAGCACACTATGTTCTTATGAATGTAGAAGCGACACAAGAAGCGGTAGACGAGTTAGAAGATAACTTCCGTTTCAACGATGCAGTAATTCGTAGTTTAATTATGCGTACTAAGCACGCTGTGACAGAAACATCTCCAATGCTTAAAGCTAAAGATGATCGTAAAGGTCAACAAGGTGACTTTAACGATGCGGATGGTGTTGATTCAGATGACGTTGAAGAATCAGAAGATTAATCAATGCATAATCGTTTGGCGCTGTCCGGTTCTGTTTTAAAGACACCCATTCGAAAAGTAAGTCCTAATGGAATTACGCATTGCCAGTTTTTTTTGGAACATGTTTCAGAACAAATGGAAGCGGAATTAAAAAGGCAATCATGGTGCGTCATACCAGTGATTGTCAGTGGACCGAATGAATTAACTCACAGTATTAAAAAAGGCAGTAAAATCACAGTGATAGGGTTTATTAGTACACATACGAAGCGTAATAATATTCAACAAATTGTGTTACATGCCAGCGAAATTAAATTTATTGATTAAATAGGAGAACTGCCAAATGGCTCGTTATTTCCGTCGTCGCAAATTCTGCCGTTTTACAGCAGAAGGTGTTAAAGAGATTGATTATAAAGATATCTCTTTACTAAAAAGTTATATCACTGAAAGTGGTAAAATTGTACCAAGTCGTATCACAGGTACAAGTGCAAAATATCAACGTCAATTAGCTCGTGCAATCAAACGTGCTCGTTATTTGGCTTTATTACCGTATACTGACAACCATCAGTAATTAGCAACAGAGGAACACATAATGCAAATTATTCTACTCGACAAAGTTGCTAACTTAGGCAGCTTAGGTGATCAAGTTAATGTTAAAGCAGGTTATGCTCGTAACTTTTTGATTCCACAAGGTAAAGCAGTACCAGCAACTAAGAAAAACGTTGAGTTTTTTGAAACACAACGTGCACAATTAGAAGCAAAACTTGCTGATGCGTTAAAAGCAGCTGAAGAAAGAGCCGCTGAAATCAATGCATTAGTTAAAGTAACCATCGCATCTAAAGCAGGTGACGAAGGTCGTCTATTTGGTTCTATTGGTACTCGTGATATCGCGGACGCAGTTAAAGCGCGTGGTATTAACGTATCTAAAAGTGAAGTTCGTTTACCTAACGGTGTTTTACGTACTGTTGGTGAGCACGAAGTTTCATTCCAAGTTCACGGCGAAGTTTTCGCTAAAGTAATGATTGATATCGTACCAGAAGCATAATTGGTGCAATTCAACATTCGTGGATTATAAATAAAACCCGCATATTTGCGGGTTTTTCATTTTCGAAAAAGGAGAAAACATGAAGTTTGAAACCGTCGAAGAAAAGGCAAGCTATGGTATCGGTTTGCAAATAGGTCAACAATTGAAAGAGTCAGGTTTAAAAGATTTAGCGCTTTCAGCCCTCAAACAAGGTTTAGAAGATGTCTTAACTGACCAGCAACCCGCACTCCCGCTAGAAGTTTTACATGATGCACTACGTCAAGTACATGAAAAAGCAATGCAAGAAAAAGAATTAGCCGCGCAGCAAGTAGCTCAAGCTGGTGTCGATTTCTTAAAAAGCAACTTACTCAAAGATGGCGTTAAATCGACTGAATCAGGTTTACAGTATACTGTGCTAAAACAAGGCGATGGTGCGATTCCAACTGCGAATGATCGTGTTAGTGTTCACTATACTGGCCGTTTAATCGATGGTACGGTATTCGATAGTTCTGAACAACGTGGTCAACCTGCTGAATTTCCCGTCAATGGCGTGATTCGTGGCTGGGTAGAAGCGTTACAATTAATGCCAGTCGGTTCTAAGTGGCAATTATATATTCCTCAAGAACTTGCCTATGGTTCACAAGGCGCAGGGGCTGCAATTCCACCATTTAGCACATTAGTTTTTGATGTTGAGCTATTAAAAATATTGTAAGTTTATAAGCAATCATATATATTCATTGATTCAATGGGTATATATGAATTCTCGAATATTAAGTTTGTTATCCATATAATAAATATAACTGGAAAATAATAATGGTATTCTTCGCTTTAAAACAAAAATGCGCTCATCGAGCGATATTAACGTCCTTACCAGTGTTCGCGTTATTTAGTGTAAACGCGTTCTCTTCATTAACAGCAACAACCGCACAATATATTGTTGGCAACGAGCCTCAAATTTTAGCGGCGACACTTGATAAAATTAAAAACAGTATCTATTTTAAAATCACGGATACCGTTGGCTTTTCTTATGACTATTCACCTGGCGAAGTGAGTGATATCAACTTGCCGCTCAATAGTCAATTCAATTTAGTCAATCCTCAACTCGGGCAGATTTCTTTAAGTGAATCGGATATCACGGATATTGATGGTGATCTGTTATCTACAACTAACTCATATTCAGTCAATAATTTGAGTTATGTTTGGAAAGATAAAAATAATACGGTCATCAGCAATAGCTCATCGAGTAATTTAGGGGGAGATATTTGTACTGACTCATCAAGTTACAATGGTCCTTATTCACTAAACGTTTCGTTTGATTTTACCGCTTATACCCAATATGGGGTACCGAATTCAACAACAACTTCAATTGCAAAAGGTTATACAGTAAATGCAAATGATGGGATCTGTTATATTCAGCCAGGTAATTTAGCGTTAAATATCCCAAATGGCTGGCCTGAGGGGGGGAATAATGCAGCGAGTGGGAGTAATAGTGTGAATCGCTCTCCAGCATTTGATTCGTCAGTGTTTGTTCAAAGTAAGGGATTTAAAGCTTGGGTGGATAAAAAATTTCCAACAACCGCTTTTCCTGATGCTCGGTTCCAAATTGTCCCATACAATAGCGTATCGGGCTATACGGTTAGTTTAGAACAAAACCCAAATAGTGCGTTAGCCGATCAACAGACTTATGCGAAAGGCCAATTTAAATTTACTACCGTGACACCTGATCAAAGCCAGCCGTATGTCTTAAAGGTTGTTAATAATACGACGAGTGTACCTTATTATTATAGTTTTAAATTAGGTTCGTCACGAAGTTGGTTCAGTTTTTTGGCAACCCCTTCAACCAGACCAACATTTGCTAATGCGCAGAGTTCTTGTAACACATTAGGTGCTGATATACCAACTCGCGCAGAATTGACTAATTCCATTTATTCTACAGATACATCAACTATCTCTATGTCGGCTTATGCTCAAAATAATGGTTTTTCACGAACGATTGGGGAAGGCTTAACCGCAGAGTGGGGGAAGGTTTTTTATTATTCGCCAAGTGATGGAAATAAACGGGATATGATGGCAAATGTGAGTGACTTGTCTAAAAATTTCTATTATTGGTACTATTGGACTAAAGATATACCTGATAGTTCAGTGAGTAAAACAGTAAATTATACGGTTGGCTTGGTTGAAGGTAATGTTCAATACACGACGAAAACATCTACTAGTCCTTATGTGCTATGTGTGCAATAAAATAATTTTCATAATTAGTTCACCATATGACCATCTAATGGTAATCTAATTTAGTAAACTATTATATAAAGTACTTTAATTTTATTGATTAAAAATTAATTAAAAACATAGGTACTATAAGTATTACCTACACTATGATAAATTAATAACCTAATTAAATATGAGAACAAATATGAACAATAATTCAATCCGAGTTGCCATTGCCGGCGCTGGTGGCAGAATGGGGAGACAGCTGATTAATGCGGTTTTACAAATCGAAGGTGTTATTTTAGGCGCAGCATTTGAGCATACCGGTTCTTCATTATTGGGCGTTGATGCAGGCGAATTAGCGGGTTTGGGCAAATTAAACATTCGTGTCACAGATCAACTTGAACAAGAGAAAGATCAATTTGATGTTTTGATTGATTTTACCAGACCTGAAGGTACATTAAATTATTTGGCATTTTGCGTCGAAAACCACAAAAATATGATTATTGGTACAACCGGCTTTAGTGATAGTCAAAAAGAGATGATTGCGCAAGCAGCAAAAAATATTGGTATCGTCTTTGCGGCCAATTATAGTATTGGCGTTAATTTAGTCCTTAAGCTACTAGAAAAAGCGGCCAAAATCATGGGCGATTATAGTGATATAGAGATTATTGAAGCGCATCATCGCCATAAAGTTGATGCCCCATCAGGCACGGCTTTAGCGATGGGGGAATCGATTGCTGATACCTTAAATATTAAGCTTGCTGATCATGCTGTTTATTGCCGAGAGGGGCACACAGGTGAACGTCCAAAAGGTGCTATAGGCTTTGCGACTATCCGTGCTGGCGATATTGTGGGTGAACATACAGCAATTTTTGCCGATATTGGTGAGCGAGTCGAAATTTCACATAAAGCATCAAGCCGCATGACCTTTGCAAACGGTGCTGTACGTGCCGCAATATGGTTAAGTGCCCAACCAACCGGTTTGTATGATATGCGTGATGTTTTAGGACTCAATACATTATAATTATTGCTATTAGTGAATGTCATCATGAACACAGCCTTAACGGATGAATATTGGATGCAATATGCGCTTGAATTAGCTAAAAAAGCCGAATGTTGCGGAGAAGTTCCCGTTGGGGCTGTGATTGTCGTCAATGACAAGATAATCGGTGAAGGCTGGAATCACTCAATATCTAGCCATGATCCGACAGCCCACGCAGAAATTATGGCGATTCGCCAAGCGGCTCACTCTTTACATAATTACCGTTTAGTTGATGCAACACTGTATGTCACATTAGAACCTTGTGCAATGTGTGCTGGGGCGATTATTCATAGCCGCATTAAACGCGTTGTGTTTGGCGCTTTTGATCATAAAACTGGGGCAGCAGGATCGTTTATTAATGTGCTTGCTTACCCTGGTATGAATCACCAACCCGTTATTGAGTCAGGTATCTGTGCTCAGCAAGGCGCTGACTTATTAAGTCAGTTTTTTAGGCGCCGCCGAGCTGAAATCAAAATGAAGAAAAAGGCTAATGCGTTGTTGATGACTGAGGGACAACCGTAAAAATTTTTTCATCAATGTGTTTTTGGCGGTATTCTTTTTCTAACAAATATCCAACTAAACTTATATAGTATTGTTGAATACTATCCACAAAGTGAACGGCTTGATAGCCTCTAGCAAAACCGTATTTTAATTCAGTATAATATTCTTCTTCGCTGAGCAATGGTAATACCTGACGTACATCTTGCCAGCTGTCCTGATTTTTACCTAATTCGGTTGCTAATTTTCGCGCATCCCATAAATGACCTGTTCCCATATTATAGGCTGCAAGTGCAAACCATACCCGTTCTTCTTTTGGAATACTTTTAGGCATACGATTAATGATCTGTTTTAAATAGATACTCCCACCACGGATACTTTGTTCTGCATCTAAACGATTTGTGATACCTAAAGATTCAGCCGTCGATTTCGTCAGCATCATCATGCCCCGCACGCCAGTTGATGAGATGGCTTTAGGGTTCCAATGTGATTCTTGGTAGGCCATCGCTGCGACCAGTTTCCAATCTAAGTCACTCGTTTTAGCATGTTCTTCAAAATAGGCTTGATACTTGGGTAGCGTACCTTCAATAGCACGAATAAAGGCTCGGGTATCAACATAGTCAAATTTATTCATATAACTAAAATAGTGGTATTCTAACTTTTTAATCGTGCCATCTTCGCGTGATTTTTGGATGAATTGATTAATTTTATTTAACAACGATTTATCGGGTGATTTAATAAAATACCATGTTCTCGGGTAGTCTTTTGTCACATCAAAAGCGACAGTGAGTAATGGATAAATGCGCTGCATGATCGATATGGTACGATTATTCGCAATGGTATAATCGATCTCTTGGTCCTCAACCAGCCTTAAAAGCTCTTCTTGAGTGAAGATACTTGACTGGTTCCAAGTTAAATCAGGGTATTCAAGTTTGAGATTGTTTAAAATATAACTTTGTAAGGAATTTTTGGGTACCGTTAAATTACCTTCAATATCATCAAACGAATAGGGTTTTACTGATCCTTTGCGATAAACTAATTGCTGGGTAATATAATGGAAAGGCTGACTGGCAACAAAAGAGTCGATATCATCTTCGCACCCTTTTAGTTCTGTGGCAATAATATCAATTTTACCCTCTTTGCTCTTTTCTATTAATTCCGCCAGGCTATTGGCAAACGTAATTTTGAGTTTAACACTCAGTGAATCAGCAAATTTTTTTAATAGCGCATACTCAAACCCTCCAACTTGATTCGGGTTACGATAATCAATATAGAGTGTGGTTAATGAACGCAACATTCCTACACGTAATTCTTGACGAGCAGTAATTTGGTTTATGATTGTGTTATGCTCTTTATTAAAACTAGATCCAATACTTTCTTTATAAAAAAGAGCAGCGGTAATAGCCAGAATGATGGATATTATTGTAATTAGGCTACCACTCCAAAAAGCTACTTTTTTGACCAAATTTTTATTACCAGAATAATGTAAAGGCGCACATTATAACATGTATGCTTGCATCTTCAAAAAAACTTATTTATTTAGATTAATCATATGGATATAAAGCATCTTATGTAAAGAAAATTAAATCAAGGACAATGATAGGGCATGCTTATTTTCGTTATAAAACTATCATAACCTATCATTATAGCGTAAAAGAAAAGTGAAATATTGATGTAATAGACGTTACACGATTGATTGTTAATCTTTAAACTTGTATATTAAACATTATTGAAAAATTATTTTATTATTGTTTGATATTCTAAACCTGAGGGTATGCTATGGCCAATTTTAATTATTTGAAAGCAGCGATAAAACGTAAAAATGTTTCATTACAAACCATTGCAGATGCCTGTGGCATGACAAAAGGATACTTGAGTCAGTTAATTAATGATAAAGTTAAACGACCTAGTGCACAAAAACTGGAAGCATTACATCGATATTTACAGTTAGAATATCCGATCAAAGACAAAAAAGTTGGCGTGATTTTTGGTAAATTTTACCCACTTCATACTGGTCATATCTATTTAATTCAACGTGCCATTAGTCAAGTTGATGAATTGTATATTATTCTTTGTTCCGATACTAAACGTGATGAAGCATTATTCCATGACAGTGCAATGTCTCGTCAGCCAACCATTAATGACCGTATGCGCTGGCTATTACAAACGTTTAAGTATCAAAAAAATATTCATATAGAGTTGTTAGAGGAAGATGGTATCCCATCTTACCCACATGGTTGGGATGAATGGAGCGAACGTGTAAAGTCACTGTTTAATGATAAAGGTATTGCCCCAAATTGTGTTTATTCAAGTCAACCACAAGATGTCAAAATGTATCGTGATCTGTTTAATCTTGACACAGTATTAATTGATCCTGACCGCCATTTTATGAATGTCAGTTCTACTCAGATTCGTCAGGCACCATTAAAAAATTGGCACTATATTCCAACTGAAGTAAGGCCATTTTTTGTCAGAACTGTTGCTATTTTAGGTGGTGAGTCAAGTGGTAAATCGACGCTAGTTAATAAGCTGGCTAATGTTTTTAATACGACAAGTGCCTGGGAGTTTGGGCGAGAATATGTCTTCTCTCATTTAGGGGGGGACGAAAGGGCATTACAATTTTCAGATTATGATAAAATTGCATTAGGTCAGGCTCAATATATTGATTTTGCAGTAAAATATGCAAATCGGGTGGCCTTTATTGATACGGATTTTGTGACAACACAAGCATTTTGTAAAAAATACGAAGGAAAAGAACATCCCTTTGTGCAAGCCATGATTAATAATTACCGGTTTGATTTGGTTATTCTGCTTGAAAATAATACGCCATGGGTTGCTGATGGGCTACGCCATTTAGGGAGTGTAGGGCAGCGTCGTGACTTTCAACAAATGCTTATCACGTTATTGAAAAAAAATCATATTAAATTTGTACCCATTACATCTGCTGATTATGATGAGCGTTATCTACAGTGTATTGACTTGGTTAGACAACTGATTAATCCACAAGAACACACATCGTAGCCGCTATCCATACTGAAACGTTTTATGGACGATATTTTAATGCTTCAACCAGCAATCTAAAAGCAGGTGAAGCATTACGTCGATGGGGATAATAAAGATGGAATCCGGCAAATGTCGGACACCAATCATCCAAAACACGGATGAGTTGATGATTTTCAAGATAAGGCGTTACCATTGTTTCTGGTAAATAAGCCAGACCAAAGTGGTTGAGTGCGGCATGGAGCATTTGTGTTGACGTATTAAAAATGACTTGACCCTTTACACGTACATTCAGTTCTTGTTCACCTCTTTTAAATTCCCATGCATAAAGACCTCCGTACGTTTGTAAACGTAGATTAATGCACTGATGAGCGGTTAAATCTTGTGGTGTGATAGGTCTTGGGTGTAAAGCAAAATACTGACTAGAACCAACAACAGCCATTCGCATATCTGGGCCAATTCGTACCGAAATCATACCATTAGCAACCTGTTCCCCATTACGAATCCCTGCATCGAAACGTTCGGCAACAATATCCGTAAAGCCATAATCAATATTCAGCTCAAGATGAATGTCAGGATACTGAGGTAAAAAATCGATCAGTTTTGGCCACAATAGGTGATCAATGACAAATTCTGTTGTGGTCAAACGAATTGTTCCCGCTGGTTTATCTCGCAGTTCACTGAGTGAAATCAGTTCTTGTTGAATCTCATTGACATGCGGAGCAACGCGTTCTAGCAGGCGTTGACCTGCTTCAGTCGGTGAAACGCTACGCGTGGTGCGCGTCAGTAATCGTATATTGAGTCTAGCTTCAAGTTCTCGAATAGTATGGCTAAGTGCTGATTGTGAGACGCCAAGTTTAGCCGCTGCTTTGGTAAAATTTTTCTCCGTTGCAACGGTGATAAAAGCGACTAAGCTATTCATGTTTTCTCGAATCATTTATGAAATTTCCTCATATATTTAATCGAATTATACTATATAGCCTGAAATTTAAACATCTGTTAAATTAAGCTTACAGAGTAGTGTGCAAGATAAATTGCTGAAAAAGAAATTAATAGGATGATAAATATGAAGATCTATCGTAATGGCTCCCAACCTTCAACGCATGGTTTAAGTGATTATTTTACTGGTACGGTACGCATCGATTCGCCAACCGTGACAGATGGTGATGCCAGAGTTACGACGGGTACGGTCACATTTGAACCGTCCGCTCGTACAGCATGGCATACCCACCCATTAGGGCAAACACTAATTGTGACAGCTGGATCAGGTCTCATCCAATTATGGGGGGCGAGGATGGAAGTGATTCAACCTGGTGATATCATCTGGATTCCTGCGGGGGAAAAACATTGGCATGGCGCATCACCAAATACGGCAATGACTCATATTGCAATTCAAGAACAGCTTAACGGCAGTACCGTTACCTGGCTTGAACATGTTAGTGATGAACAATACCAAGGTTAATCAACCAACTGGCTATGGTGCCAACCGGCATAGAAAGGTGTTTATGTCAGTTAGTAATAATAGCCAGATTAATTCGTTCGCCAACCCGCGATGATAACTGCTGTCCCGAGTAAAATAATACCCGCACCCACTAAATCAAATAGTGATAATTTAACATGGTCAACAACCCGTAACCAAATTAAAGACATAATAATATAGATCCCGCCATAGGTTGCATAAATACGACCACTTGCTTCTGGATGTAAAGAAAGCAACCAAGCAAATAGCGCTAAACTGATTGTAGCAAGGACTAAAAACCACGCTGATGCAGCTTTTTTAAACCAAATATAAACAAAATAGCAGCCAGCTATTTCGGCAAAAGCAGTAATAATAAAAAGCAGAATGATTTTTAGCATAATAGGGTCTTTTTGAGTAAAACTAATGGTATATCATATCGATATATTGTGATTTTGTCATGATATTGACATATATTATTGCTATATTACGCTTGCCAAATGGCAATATTCAATGAGGTGCAATATGATTAAGCAATGGTTATCAATATTACCTAAACGAATGAAGACTAAATCAATCGATATCGTGATGATTAAAACCAACTATAATATCGATGAACTTGGTGATAGTTTTATTCCTGTCCATCTGTTAAATCAACAATAACGCCACACAATGACTAATTTGCCGCATCTGCGGTAAATTAGATGATGTTATAAATCAATTATGACCAAAATTTGTCAATTGACGAAATCATTTGTAAAATTGGTCTTACATACCTAAATCAAATACGATTATGTCACATCCAGCAGCTAAAGCCGTGATTGGTTTTTATCATCGTCATGCCGAACAGTGGGATACGCTAAGACAGCGGTATTTTGCTGAAAAAGCTTGGTTAGACCGTTTTTTAAGTTACCTTGCACCTGATAGCCAAATTTTGGATTTAGGTTGTGGTAGTGGATGTCCTATTGCCGCCTATTTTATTGACCATCAGCATCATATTACAGGGGTTGATAGTTCAAAACCGTTAATTAATCTCTGTCAACAGCGCTTTCCGACTCAACGTTGGATGGTGTCTGATATGCGCCACCTATCACTTAACCAAACTTATCAAGGAATATTGGCTTGGGATAGTTTTTTTCATTTGGTCAAAGATGATCAACGAGCTATATTTGACATTTTTAAACAACATGCGATACAAGGCTCAGTATTAATGTTTACAAGTGGTACTCATGATGGTGAAGCCATTAATGATTTTCTCGGTGAGCCACTTTATCATGCTAGCTTGTCGCCCAATGAGTATCACTCATTATTGAATTCTCATGGTTTTGATGTGATTGATATGGTCGCCAGTGATCCTGATTGTGGTGGTCGCACCGTTTGGTTAGCGCAATTTCATCAACAAGATAATTAACAGGCACGATTAAACCACTAAAACGAGATATCCAAAATGATTCTATCGGTATATGTCCCTGCTGGTGGTGTGGCTTGCCCTGGTAAAATAATGGCTTGGTAAATAAAACCCTGAATCAATGAATTACTGCCGCTACCCACACCGGGATTGATGTCTGCATTTGCTGAAAAACGCCGTTCACTACCGCTTGTTCCCCAACGTAAATTACTCGTACTTCCTTGATAAATTTCATAGTTAAGATAATGGCCATTATAAGCGAGCCGTCGTTGATTACCACTGACATTTGAACCATTGCTAAGCCCAACCGAGTAGCTAGTTCCTTTGGTACAATAAATGCTAATGGTTTGACTAACAGGGTTAAATGATGAAGTGAGTGGTACACTACCAAAATTAATATCTGGCGCATTAATCATACAGTCATTTTGTACATTTAATGAAACATGACCAACCCAGGTCGCTTGTCCTTGGCTATATCCCAAACAAATAAAAAGAATGCTAACACCTTTGCAGACTTTCCAGTCCCAATTTACCGTAATAGTATCAGTATAGGTACCGGCTCTCAGATTGAATGTACCACTGTTTGTGCGTAAATATAAGGGAATACTGACTGAATTGCTATTACCTAAACCCAATAATCCAAGTATAGTTCCATTATAATAATCGACGGTGGTGTTGGGCTGAATTTGATACTGATAATCAGGCGTCATATACATTGAATAAGGCATTGAATCCCCTAACTGATTTTTCAAAACAGCAGTATTGCTTGTTGTTATGTGAGCGCTGATTTTGCCTGTCACAGAAAGTAAACTGAGTATGCCTCCACCACAATTGAGCCCCATATCTTTGGTTGAGGCACTTTGTTGTGAATTCCTAATATTGAGTGATGAAACTTGACCAAATGAAATCTGTCCACTTGATGTTGTTGCTGTGCAGCCGGCATCAGCGAGTGCATACGGTATAAATAGCATACTTGATATCAACACACTTACCATGACAATTCGTTTACCAATATGCGTTAAACAAAAATCAAAAATAAGATATTTTAAATCGTCAGTTGTTATCATGTGTTTACTCCTGCTGGCAAATTAAGGTGTGTACCAGTGTTGCATTGTCAGGTTGGATTGCACCTGCTGAAAATGCACATCGATATTTGGTTTGTTGTGGTGAATTGACGATTAGCTGATTATTTTGTTCAATGTGATCAAAATACACAAAGCCATCAAAACCAACATATGTTGTGGCTAAATCACCATTAAGGATAACTTCAGAACCAAGCGGTAACGCTTGCTGATGTTCATCAACTAACATTAAGTAGGTTGGTGTGATTGTTTTCGCCGCAAACTTTAACACATAGCCATTTTTGGATTTAACCGCGATGCGCTGTTCGTAAGGTTCTATGCGAATATTTTCAGCAAAGGTAAAAGGATCAATTGAATATTTCGCAGCATAATAAGCTGGAATTTTCGTAATCAATAAATAACCATTTTTATCCGTTTTACCCACATAATTATTTTCATAATAAATGTCAACATTAGGTATCCTATCGGTAGTTACCGCAACGAATGAATCTAATACTGAATTTGCAGCATAGAGCTGCTGATCCATAAAAATAAATGAACCAATCGCATTTGCCCACCAGGTATTATCTTGTTTTGTGCCATAAGTACCACCATAAAGTTCAATTTGAGGATTGCTCCAAGCAATATCAGCTTGATAGTAATTATCGGTATGGGGCGTATTTTGATAACTTAGGTTCCCGCCCCATCCACCATTATAAGCTTGCGAATGGTTATAATTAATGCGTTGTGAGTATTGTTTTTGATTATCTCGATTCGTGGTGATTGATACGGCATCTTGACCATGACTTAATGGAACCATCCACTGCAAAAAACCAGTCCAATTATCATGAGTATTTGACTTACTGACTGACAAAAACAGATTGCCAAATTGATCAAATGAGCGGTTCCAGCTCAAATTGAGTAACTCATTGCTGGCGCCATTTTGTGATGTGATTTTAAAATAACCAGCAACCAGATTACCCGCATAGCCTAGTGGTAACCCAAATGTCACCTGTTGGTTACTTTTGACTGTTTGATTTTTATATTCAAGATTCGATAAACCATAAAAATGCTCACCAAACTGATTATATTGCATCGCAACATTGAACATTCTATGGTTATATTGATAACCTAAAGAAAGTTTTTTATCGCGGTAATTATCGTAATAACTTTTGGCATATGACCCATTTAGCACACCATAGACGCCAAGTTTTAATGTTGCGCCTAAACCCAATTGCTGTAAATCTTTGGTCGCTTCAATATGTGATTCCGCGGTTAAATAATTGGTTAAACCGTAGCGGTAATTGCCACTCATTGCCAATTGGTTATAACGAAAATTTTCGACAGTGTATTTTTGCCGAATAAACCCAGCACTTAAGCTATAATCGACTAACCCTTTTTTTAATAAACTACTTGTCACATATAACGGAACGGTCGTTGAAACTTGACGCCCCAAAACATCAGTTGTGACAATCGTTGCTTCGCCGGCACCATTAATAAAAGGCACATTGTTTAATGTAAATGGTCCAGAATTGAGTGATGAACTTTCGACATTATAGCCATTAACCAATAAATCCACCGTTGATGGTAAATTATTCTCACCCGATAGGCTTGGTAGCGGATAGGTAATGATGTCAGGTCGAATTGCAAAATTTTGTGAAATTTGCAAACCACCCAAGCGAACTGGGTTACTCCAAGATAAGGTACGTGTTACAAAATCACCCGTTTCAAATGTTAGCATGTTTTCTTGGTCAGAATACTGCCAAGATGTATCATAGCGAAGGTAGCGATTAGCGTGTTGGTTGAATTGATGCCAATAGGATCCCGTTGATTGAATCGTGCCATAATCACTAAATATACGCAAATCTGTCCATACGGCGGTATACGCATCACCATTTTTAGGTCGACTCAAATATGTGTCATAGTTAAATAAAATACCGCTACTATTTTGAGCCGGATAGTATGTTTGTGCATCATTTAATAATGAGAGAACTTGATTAGGAAGCCAAGCTGCTGGGACAGAAAGCAGGAGTTGTTGATTTTCTTGTTGATAGACAGCTTGTAGATCTGTGATTTGGTTTATCGCAATTTTTCCATCGTTGCGCGGAGTTAATCGTTGCCAATGTTTGGCATCGATTCCTGTTATTGCTAAATCCTCGGGTAAAATATAAAAATTGGGTGGAATATAATCAATTGCAGCAATATGAGTAGTTGGAAAATGATTAATGACCAGTTCTAAATATAATTCCATTCCACTATCAACAGGATTATCTGATAGATCGATTGGTTGGGCATACACAAGCGGTATTGATGATTGCCACGTCGCCAGTGTAAGCACTAAAAAAAGCAATACTGTTTGCAATATCGTTTTGATTAACGTCATAACAATTCATTCAATGTTTAGCGAATCGACTGATACTACCGTTTTTTTACGGTATATGATTTTTGTCCATTAATCGTCATGGTGAGCTGGCTTGGTTCATTTAATGTGTTGTTCACTTTTAATCGGATGACCGAATGAGGTAAAACATACGTTGATAGCAGGCCGGCTGTTTTTTGATTCATATCAATATGGCTTAGGTGTAAATGTGTGTTACCTTGATTATTAAACTCTAACCACTTATTTCCTTTGCTATTAACAAAGCGCCAGCTCAAATCATTTTGTACATTTTCGTCAATCACGTTGTGTTTTAATCCTGCACCATAGATAAATAGAGGTAGGGAATAACGCATTTGGAAATTGACGCCTTGCTGTCCTTTCGGCTGAGTGGGTATTTCATCTAAAACCAAACGATAGGTTAGCTCTTCATTAGCCAGTGCGGTTTTTTTATTTATAATTCTAACAATTTGTTGGCTTCCAGAGGCAATGGTCATCATGGGTGGGCTACCAATGACATTTTGTTGTGGGAGCAGTTGTTCTTCACCATTAACCTGAGTCCATTGGTAAATTCGCATTTGTAATACCACGGGTTGATTACCACGATTTTCTAAACGCAAGATAACCGACTTTTCATTTTGTTCCATGACCAAATTTGTCGGCCAAATGACAATCGAAGCATTCAGTGATTGGCTGATAAAAAGGAGATGAAATAAACATCCCCATTTTATTAATTTCAATACATAGATTTTCCACGTCGTTACGTGATTAAAAAAATTGTGAAACATCGCATTTACTCCATCTTATCATTACCATGAAATGACCACCGTTAAAGTATCCGTGTAGTTACCCGGTGGTTGACTGTTATTGAGCTTAACGGCTGCATACACAGGCAAGGTAATATTATTACCACTGCTTGACGTGATTAATGTTATGGGTTGATCAATACCAATCGGATTATTTAAAGCCACATCTGAATACAGTTGATAAGGTTGCCGATAGCCGCCGGAACGACTCATATTACGACTGCCATCATAATAGAGACCGCGGTCAATACTGATTGTTAGATTTATGTTAGGTGTGCAGTTTAGGCTAATTGTTGAATCTAGCACTAAAGCACTGATCACCGTCTTTGAAGATAAACTTGCGACTTGACCAAAATTAATATCGCCCAACTTACTGGTGGTTGCCCCTGCAATTTGGCATCCTGGTAAAATAGCGGCTTGAACTAAGATTGGGCAACCGGCGGGTGAATTGGATAATTGACAATTTGTGGCACAATAGGCTGGTACTGCCAGTATTAGCAATACCAGTAAGCAATGACTTTTTATATAAAATGTTAAGCCATATTTTCTCATTGGCGCACTCAAAACATTGAAATACTTAGAAATCAATTTTTAGGGTGATAGTGTCTGTATATAAACCGACTGCTAATCCATTTGCCCCAACGGCTTTTGCATAGATCGCGACGGTTTCAGTTGAGCCATCATTGCGACTTGAAAAAAAGGCATCGTTAGGGTTTATCACACTAGTATAGCCAGAATCTTTATAAAGAGAGTAATTGATATAACTTGAACCATTTTTCATGGCATGATTATACGAAGATGTTGCACTTGCATCGTTGGCTCCGCTAATTAGCGTCATCGTTGGTGTACTACTTGAACCCGCATTACATTGAATGGTTAGCAATGAACCTCCGCTACTTTTGACGGTGGCACCTGCTGTATCAAATAAGCTGATTTGTGAACCAAAGTCTAAATTACCAAACGATCCACCATTCGATACTTGACCACCGTTAATTAAGCATGAGCCCGTAACATTCATTGTGACACCAACAGTCCCATTTACACTATCTGCAGCTAATGCCTGATGAGAGGTCATTGCAAATATACTAAACATTGCTATTGGTAAAACCGGTTTTTTTAAAAATTTCATGACGTTCCCCCATCAAGGACAAAAACTGTTTTACTAGGATAAAAATAATTAATTTTATGTGATTAATTATTATCAAATACACTATACCATGTATTACATAGTTTCAAGTATTAAACAGTTTTTAAAAATCAATTAGTTACACATTGGATTTGATTTAACGTAATGATTTGTAATGATATTTTAAGTTGTTAATATAATTTAATAAAAAGCACAATCTCATCTATAGGCTTTACCTATTTTAGTCAATAAAAAGACACAATGCTTACAGTGTCAGCATTGTGTCAATGTCTGATAAATTATCAGATGGACAAAATGAGCGATCAGCGGTTGATTGAACGAGCTATGCGTGCATAGGTGTGTCTTACCCCTCGAATTGCAACACTATACGTGAAAATGTTTTCTGGTAACGCAATCCCCATATAGCCAGTATCTCCAATATGATGTAAATCGGCTCCCGCCATTTTACTCATTAATGCAATTTGCCGGATTGTTTCTTTATCAGCGCCTTCTTGTGAAGTACCGATTGCGGTCATGGCTAAACAATTTTTATGGTGTATTGCCTGAACTAAATCAGACACTTTATCTAAACTCATACCTGGTATTGTCCCTGGTGCTGGAACAAGAATAATGTCAGCACCATTCTCAATAAATTGATGGATCTGTTGCTGGTTAATGATTGCATCACCATGTTCTTGCACGATCCCTGCACTGTGCATCTTGCCTGCGATAATGATCAATTCATTACCAACTGCTTGCTTGATGTCTTTAATTGCATGGTTGATTGCACTATTACTCACACCATTATTGGGGTTGCCCGTTATGACAACGAAACGGCCGCCCATTTCAACCAGTTTTTTCGCATTTTCTGCATTTGCCAAACGACCTTGCGTCATTTTCCAAATATCCTCATGCTGCAAATCAACGAGTGGATCGACTGCTTCAAGATTAATGCCAACCACACGACCGGTTAATGTCTGTAATGTTTTAATAATATGTTGGGGTTTGATATTAGCGGGTAAGCCTAGTAATACTGGGTTGATAACATCAAACATGTTGACTAATAATAAGTCGGCGCCTTGTGACGCAGCAAGCTCAGCATTGGTAATTGTG
The DNA here is from genome assembly GCF_039542345.1 of Orbus sasakiae. NCBI lineage: Bacteria > Pseudomonadati > Pseudomonadota > Gammaproteobacteria > Orbales > Orbaceae > Orbus > Orbus sasakiae. The sequence continues at coordinate 1,841,297 of NZ_BAABHY010000001.1, read as the reverse complement.
TTAAGGAGTGGACTGGTGATTGCAATTGTCTCGCTCAGCAAGACTCTTCCTTCACTGGCTTTAATTGCATAGATAAGATCATGTTTATTCATCTTTACTAAATCTGATGCATTACAATCAAGATAGCGTTTTAGCATATAAGTTCCTCAATATTGAATAATGTATAAACCAATTATATACCAATAAGATTAAATTTAGATCATATTAATGAAAATTTACTTTAGTCAAAACAAGATTAAAGATACAATATTGAGCTATATGTTATGGTAATAGAGCTAATGTAATTAAATATGACCAAAAAAATCAATTTGTTACAAATCGATTATTCCTCACCACAACCAATTTATATGCAGTTGATTACACAAATAAAATCAGCAATTTTGCAAGGGGAATGGTTAGCCGGTGAAGCCATACCTACTGAACGTGATTTAGCAAAATCGCTAGGTATTTCTCGAGGGACGGTACGAAAAGCATTACAGGAATTAATTACAGAGGGGTTGATTATTCAAGCACAAGGTTCAGGAACATTTATTGCGCCGAAACTTGTACCATCATTGCTTACATTGCAAAGTTTTAATGAGATTGCCAAAACACAAGATTATCAGCCCCAACATCATGTGTTAACCAATATTACACGTGTGCCCACGGCAATTGAAGCGCAGGTGCTGGGCATCGCTTTGACACAAGATATTTGTGAAATCGTACGTGTGCAATCAATCAATCAGGTGGTTGTGTCACTGCAAAAAGCAGTGCTGTCATTGCCCGACTCTTGCATCAATATGGCTGATCAAACTTCACTTTATCAGTATTTAGATGCGATCGGTTATACGGTGGCATATGCGACACAGTCATTTCGTGGTGCGGTTGCTGATGATTACTTAGCTTCACATCTTCATGTGGCGATAGGAACGCCTTTATTATTCGTCATCCGTAAAGGCTTTACACAACAAAATGTGGCGATTGAATATACTTATTCGTGGTATATCAATGATTATTGTGATTTCACGATTGAATTAAAAACGGATACAGCGCACTTTCATTAAGCTAGCGAGAATGGATTAACATTCTCGGCTATTTTTATTGATTAACGATTGACATCAACAATGATACGTCCGCGGATTTTTCCTTGCATTAATTGTGGAATTGTCGTGATGACATCACTCAGCGAAATTTCGGTTGAGATTTTATCAAGTAACGAGCTATCAAGTAAGTCAGATAAACGTTGCCATGCATCAATTCTATCAGCATAACAACGCATGACACTATCAATCCCGGCTAATGTGATGCCTCGTAGAATGAAGGGCGCAACGCTACTATTGAAATCCATACCTTGCGCAAGTCCGCATGCAGCGACGGTTCCACCATAGATTGTACTCGCGCAAGCATTCGCTAATGTATGACTACCCACACTATCAATGACGCCAGCCCAGCGCTCTTTTTGTAATGGTTTGCCTGGACTTGATAGTTCATTCCGATCTATGATTTCATTTGCCCCAAGTTGCATTAAATAGTCATGTTCTTGCACTCTACCAGTTGAAGCCGTGACTTGGTAACCCAGCTTAGCCAAAATTGCAATAGCAAAACTTCCAACACCACCATTTGCTCCTGTTACCAAAATTTTACCCGATTGAGGTGTTATGCCGTTTTTTTCCAATGCCATCACTGCAAGCATTGCGGTATAACCGGCTGTCCCAATCGCCATCGTCTGTTTTTCAGTAAATTTGACTGGCATCGGGATTAACCATTGACTATCAACGCTTGCAAATTGAGCAAGCCCACCCCAATGTCGTTCTCCAACCCCCCAACCATTAAGTAAAACGTTATCGCCTACTTTGTACTGAGCCGATTGACTTTGGATAATCGTACCGACAAAATCAATACCTGGAACCATTGGGAAGGACCTCACAACTGGACCTTTTCCACTAATAGCAAGTCCATCTTTATAATTTAATGAGGAATAACTGATCTTAACAGTCACATCACCAGAAGGAAGTTGTGTTTGGTTAAGTTGTGACAATTTGGCTTGGTATGTTTGATTATCATTGCTAATCAATATTGCTTTAAACATGCTGGCATCCTTTTATATGATGGGAATAAATGATATTGCAAGACCCATAAATCATAGCGCTGTTGGTGATAAAAAGACAGTATTTCATGTTGAATCGCTGATCATCACCACATGACGTTACTAATAACCAGCTTATCATTGCTATTTTATGACGCCGCCAATAAAAATTTTGAACTAGATCACAAAATTGATAGAAAGTTATTTTTATCATGATCTGACTTTTGCCAAATATTTCCGCTTGGTTTTTCCGTTTGCAAGTAAAAAACACTTTTAAATATCTTAACAGACTATTTGGTATTTTTTATCATAATTATTTGTTATTTATTGTTTTTTATATGATACTATAATCAAATCCTGTGCTTTATACCGCGTTAATCCATTTTATCCCCAGTATAAAAACTGAACTTTATTAAAAAATTTCCTCTTGGTAGCGGAAAAAATCGCTATCAACATTGATTATTGGTTGAATTACGCTTATGACATCAATAAAGGCAAAAGAGAAATCGTAACTATGACACAAGCGCAATTTCGAATGATCGAAGACAACTTAGATCCCGAAGTAATTACTGAAAAAACCATTGATATTATTAATACATGGTTAATTGAAGAGCAAATTAAACAAAATGATGTGCAAAAAGCCATGATGTTGTCTCATGTCAAAGCAATGGTTAACCGTTCTAAAACATTAGAACAATTACCAGAAGTCGATCCAAGTATGTTTGATGAATTATCACAAGAGTCAATGGCGCTTGCGCGTCGAACCGTTGCGCTGTTTGATAATCTACCAATTGAAGAAGCTTACTTATTAGCAGTTCATTATGAAGTTGCTAGAGCGAATGAAGAATAATTATTTTTAATGATGATAAAAGGAGTAAATGTTATGTCTGAAGTTGTTATTGTAATCGGCGATAGAATGGGTAAAGGCCAAAAAGTTGCAGCAGGAATTGATTCAGTTGCAGGTTGTCGTGCCATTGTTGTTCCTGGAATGGCAGCGGATATGAAATTAGGTGATGTTATGCACAAAGAAAATGCAGATCTTGGTATTTCTTTTTGTGGTAGCGGTGGTGCTGGCGCATTAACAGCAAAAAATAAATATGGTTATTCTGAGCGTCACGGTATGCGTTCACCAGAAGAAGGTGAAACCGCAATTGCTGATGGATGTAAAGTATTAGGGTTTGGCTTCATGGATACAGAAGAACTTGGTCGTCGTATTGCTACCGCATACCTTAAGAAAAATCCACGCTAATAACAACAAAATAATAGAGTAGGATTAAATGAAAAATAATCAACAAATGACAGTTAGAGTAAAAGGCGCTGGCAATTCAAAGCAAAAGGCTTTCGCAACTGCTTTAGGTCAAGTTCAGCGTGAAGTACTCAAAAATAGCAGCAATATTATTTTGCGCATTGAACCACTGGATGTCAGTGTTGTTTCAGCGTTTGCAGATATCTCGACTGAAAAATTTCTATTTTTCTTTTTACCACGTAAAAAAGAATTTTATGAAATCACATTAGATGTAGTGATTGATGTGACATTTGTTGATATGAGTAATATTGAGTTTATCTCTAAATAATTTAAATAAGAGAGTTTTTATGGAAATTTTAATTATAGCTTTAAAGTCTATTATCATTGGTGGACTTTGTGGCTTTGGTGTTGGCGCAGGGGCAGCAAGAATGTTTCACGCACCAACTTCTCAAGGAATGGGGGCATTTCGTACATTAGGTGAACTTAACTCGTGTGAAGGTGACCCAGCAGCGCACTTCTCATTTGGTTTAGGTTTCTTCTTTAATGCGTGGGCATCATCAGTTGCAACCGGTGCATTTACACAAGACGTTGATCACCGAATCATTCCAAACTGGGGTGCAGCACTTCTTATGTTTAAAAACCGGAATGTTGCAGAAACGTTACATGATCCCCGTAAAATGGCGATTGCATGTACCATTATCGGTATGATCGTCGTGTTATTTTTAAACACAACAACTTCTGCTATTCCTGATTCATTAAAAACAACAGCAACAGCGGTACTTGTTCCCGCTGCAAACTTATTGGTTGCAATGGTGATGCCTGTCATTTTCTGGCTTGCAGCATTAGACGCAGGTCGTCGTAGTGGATTTTGGGGCACATTGTTCGGTGGTTTAGCGCAATTAATCATGGGTAATGCGGTACCTGGTTTAGTATTAGGTATTTTGATCGGTAAAGGCGTTGATGACAGCGGTTGGAACCGAGTGATGAAAGTGATGTTAGTTGCAGTGATTGTTTTATTTGTCCTAAGCGGATATTTCCGTGGATTTGATATGAAAGTGATCAATTCTTTTAGAGACGGCCTTGCATATTGGTTTAAATAGTAGCATTACAGAATAATTAGGACAGAGATTATGAATACAGAAACAGTAGTGAATAAAAGTTTTTGGTTTGCCGACTGGTCATTCCCAATTCTATGCGGAATTTTATCAGCAGGTATTTTTGCCGGGACTCACACATTTTATGTGTATGGTGTTGGTGCATTTAATGAAATCGCTTTCGTTGCGATGTTAAAGTCAGGTATGTCAACAGGTGATTACGGTGCTATTGCAGCATTTGGTGCAAGTTTCCTTTTTGCGCGAGTAATTGAAGGTTCATTGGTCGGTATTTTAGATATTGGTGGTGCGCTACAAACGGGTATTGGCCTCGGTGTACCAGCGTTACTTCTCGCTGGTGGTTATACGTTCCCTGTTGAAAACTTTATTGCTGCAATAGTGACCGGTTTAATTCTTGGTGTTGCAATTGGTTTGATCATTATCATGATCCGTAAATTTACCATCAACAGTGGTGGTGGTTCTACTTTCGGTGCGGATGTGATGATGGGTGCTGGTAATGCATCAGGCCGTTTCTTAGGGCCAATGATTATTTTATCTGCAATGGCTGCATCGATTCCTATCGGATTAGGGTCTTTACTCGGCGCATTACTATTCTATGTTTGGCGCAAACCAATTACTGGTGGTGCTATTTTAGGTGCAATGGCGTTTGGTGGAATTTTCCCTATCGTTTAGTCATCTAAGACATGGTGATTTATAACAAGACAACTGGGTATTGATTCAGTTGTCTTATCAAAAGCAGAGACATGATTATGTATGATTTAATCCTAAAAAATGCCAAGCTTATTGACGGTAGCATTGTTGATATTGCAATAGAAGCAGGCAAAATTGCTGAACTTGGTCAGATTGATGCTGCGGCTCAAAAAACAATTGATTTAAAAGGTCTGCATTACGTTAGTGCAGGGTGGATTGATTCTCATACCCATTGTTTTGCTCGATCACCTATATATCATGATGAACCTGATTTAATCGGTGTTCATGCAGGTGTTACTGCCGTTGTCGATGCCGGTAGTGTTGGGGCTTTAGATGCTGATGAGTTTTATCATCTCGCACAACAGTCAAAGACAAATGTGTATTCATTCTTAAATATTTCTAAAATTGGTCTTATCAGACAAAGTGAATTGTCCGATATGAATGACATTGATGTGCCATTATTTGATCAAGCTTTAGCAAAATATCCTGATTTTATTATTGGTATCAAAGTAAGAATGAGTCGCAGTGTGGTGGGTGAGAATGGTATCAAACCTCTTGTTCAAGCAAAAGAGATGCAAAAGAAAAGTGGTTTACCTTTAATGATTCATGTTGGTAATAATCCACCAGAACTTGATGAAGTTGCGGATTTACTGACAAAAGGTGACATTATTACTCACTGTTTTAATGGCAAACCTAACAAAATTTTTGATAAAGAAAATAACTTACGTGACTCAATCAAACGTGCTATTGAACGTGGTGTTATTTTAGATATTGGACATGGTGGTGAAAGCTTCAGCTTTGCTGTCGCTGAGCGAGCAAAATGTCTGGATATCTACCCTAATACGATTAGCTCAGATATTTATTCAAAAAATCGTCTGCAAGGGCCTGTATTTAGTCTTGCAAATGTGATGACTAAATTTATCTGTCTGGGATACAGCCTTAAACGTATTATTGATAGCGTTACTTGCAATGCAGCTGAGATTTTACACCTTAAAAATAAAGGTGAATTAGCAGTCGGGTACGATGCAGATATTACTATTTTTGATTTAAAACAAGAAAAAATAGCATTATCAGATGCTGAAGGTGAAGTTCGGGAAAGTAACGAACGGTTTGTACCATTAGCGTGTATTGTTTCAGGTCAAACAGAAATAACAGAAGAAGGACGTAAAAATGGGCTCAATGACTAACGATGATGTCTATTCAAAATATAATCTAAAAAAGGTAATTAATGCCTCTGGTCGTATGACTATTTTAGGTGTATCAACGCCAAGACCACAAGTTACTGAAACGGTTGCTCATGGTTTAAATGAATATTTTGAGATGAAAGATTTAGTTGATAAAACTGGTCAATATATTGCTAAACTTCTTAATGCAGAGAATGCGGCTGTAATTTCATGTGCTTCAGCAGGGATTGTGCAATCTGTAGCCGCGTTTATTGTTAAAGATGACAAAGAACTGCTTTATGATCTGCACTCATCAGATAAATATGTACCACGTGAAATTATTTTACCAAAAGGTCACAACGTGAATTTTGGTGCACCAGTAGGCACCATGGTGTCATTAGGTGGGGGCGTTGTTGTTGAAGCAGGCTATGCTAATGAGTGTAAGCCTGAACATATTGAAGCAATGATCAATGCAGATACCGCGGCGATTTTATATGTTAAGTCACATCACTGTGTCCAAAAAAGCATATTATCGGTCAGCGAAACAGCAGCAATTGCTAAAAAGCATGGCATTCCATTAATTGTTGATGCTGCAGCTGAAGAAGATCTCCAAGCTTATTACAATATGGGTGCTGACATTGTCATTTACAGCGGTGCAAAAGCCATTGAAGGCCCAACGAGTGGTCTGGTTGTTGGTCGCCATCAAGCGATTGAATGGGTCAAACAACAATCTAATGGTATTGGTCGCCCAATGAAAGTTGGTAAAGAAGGCATTTTGGGCCTGACGAAAGCAATCGAATTGTATATGACTGAGCCTGCAGGTGAAACGGGTCAACAAATGGTTGATAAAATGACACCATTTATTAATCAACTCAATGCATTAAATGGTATTTCAGCAAAAGTTGTTTGGGATGGCGCAGGCCGAGACATTGCACGTGCTGAAATCAGTTTTGATGAAAAAGTGATTGGCAAAAATGCAGTCGAGATGATCAAGTTGATGAAACAGGGCGATACAGCGGTTTATTTCCGTGAATATAAAGCCAATGAAGGTAAAGTCGATGCCGATGTGCGTAGTGTTTCAGCCGCGCAATTAGATGTAATTTATCACAAGATTAAAGCGATTATCGAAGTATAGTCGTCGAAAGGAGTAAAAGAATGTCAAAATGTTTACCTAATTATTTACATGACCGCGTATGTTTAAACGTCCTTGCTAACTCAATTGAGAATGCAAAAGAAGTCTATGATGCGGCACAAACTTATGTTGTTGTTGGCGTATTATCAAAAAATTACCCAGACAATCAATCTGCCATTGAAGACATGAAAAAATATGCATTAGCGATTGATAATGCGATTTCAGTTGGTCTTGGTGCTGGTGATCCAAATCAATCAAAAATGGTATCTGAAATTTCTGCTGTATTACAACCACAACATGTGAATCAAGTCTTTACAGGTGTTGCAACAAGCCGTGCATTATTGGGCCAAAACGATACCGTCATCAACGGTTTAGTGTCACCAACGGGTAAAGTGGGCTTAGTTAAAATTTCAACAGGTCCATTAAGTTCTAAAGCACCAGATGGTGTGGTGCCAGTTGAAACGGCGATTGAGCTATTAAAAGATATGGGCGGTAGCTCAATTAAATACTTCCCAATGGGTGGCTTAAAACATAAAGATGAATTTGAGTATGTTGCTAAATGCTGTGCAGAACTTGATTTTTATCTTGAACCAACCGGCGGTATTGATTTAGATAACTACGAAGCAATTTTGAAAATTGCCTTAGATGCAGGGGTGAAAAAAGTGATTCCTCACATTTACACTTCAATCATTGACCCGGTGTCAGGAAAAACCCGACCGGAAGATGTGAAAACCCTATTATCTATCACAGAAAAACTACTTAAATAGGTCAATTTGATGGCATTATTTCCTTATCAACGTCTTGCATATCTTTATGATGCAATTAAAAATGAAACCCTACCTCAGCAAGAGTTAGCGAATCGTTTTGATGTGTCTGCAAGAACGATTCGGACTGATGTCATCACGCTTAACGAAATTTTAAGTTTATATGGTGCCCAGATTGATTATAAAAAAAATGTGGGTTACCAATTAGTGATTTTCGATAGCCAACGTTATGAAACGTTGCCACTTGAAGAAAACCAACTTAAACCACTGCCAAGAAGTAGCCGTGAGCGAGTTCTTGATCTCTTGATCCGCTTTTTAACTCAAGTCAAAGCCGTTAAACTGGATGATATTGCGGACAGTTGGTTTATTAGTCGTAGCACAATCCAAAGTGACATTGCCGAAGTTAAAGATTATTTAGATAAATACGGTTTGTTGTTAGAAAAAAAACCGTATCAAGGCATGCGATTATTGGGTGAAGAGCCTGCGATTCGCACCTGTTTGACAGATATTTTATGGCAGATTTATACGGCTGAAGATCATCGCACAATGGCACGGCTTCAACAAACCGTTTTGCATGATATTGATTTACATTATTTAGAAAAAATCCTGCAAAATCAATTTGAACGTTTTGATTTGAAACTTACCGCAGAAGGTCAGGGTTATCTGTTATATAGCTGCGCAGTTTCCATTTCACGTATTACGATGGGGCAAGAGTTGATTCAGTATCAAACGGATCAATTAGACAGTAACATTATTGCTGCCGCTGCTGAAATTGCCGAAGGATTTGCTTATTTCCTCGGTTCATCGCTGTCAGAAGCTGAGTTTAATTACCTTTGTGTTCAAATTGCGTCCCGTTCTCGGGGCGATGCATCATCGTTATCCAATGCAATACAAGAAAAAAGCGATGGTTTAATTGAACATATTTTAAATTACATCAATGACCATTATAAATATGATATGCGTCATGATGAAAAATTGAAGAAAGATCTGTTTGTGCATATTTCATCTATGCTATCTCGTGTTAAGTATCAAATTCATTCAACAAACCCATTACTTAACGAAATCAAACAATACTATCCATTTGCCTACGATATTACGTTGTCTGCGGTAAATAACACTGAAAAGTATACGGAATTTACATTAACTGAGGATGAAATCAGTTATCTTGCAGTACATATTGGCGTAGCATTAGAAAGAAACTACAGTGTTGAATATGAAAGGCACCCTAGAGTGCTTTTAGTTAGTGAATTGGGTAACTCAACACTGCGTATGATTGAATCAAAAATCAAACGTGATTTTCCGCAAATACAAATTTCTCGACCTTTGTCTTATCGGGAGTATGAGCAGCTTAGTTCTGTTGAAGAGGATTTTATTGTCACAACGGTTAGGCTGACCGAAAAAGATAAACCGATTGTGAAAATTGCGCCTTTTCCAACACCTTATCAATTAGAACAATTAGGGCGTTTAGCGATGGTTGATCGCACGATGCCATATATTTTAGAGCGTTTTTTTGATGAACGTTTGTTCATGGTAATTAATAAACCGATCACTCAGCAAGAGCTGTTTAAAATGGTGTGTAAAAAACTGGAAGCCGGCGGATATGTTGATCCTGATTTTTACCCTTCTTTAATTGAGCGTGAAGCGATTGTTTCAACATTATTAGGTGAAAATATTGCGATTCCCCATTCTGTTGGTTTATTAGCTAAAAAAACCAAAGTGGTCACCATATTGGCACCACAGGGCATCGTCTGGGATAAAAACAAAAATGAAGTTGCCAACGTTATCTTTTTATTAGCCATCAGTAAAGATGAGTATGAAGATGCGATGAGTATCTATAATTTGTTTGTTAATTTCGTGAAAGAAAAATCCACTAAACGTTTATTAAACAGCCGAACTTTTAGTGAATTCCAAGCAATTGTCAAAGACAGCTTCGGGCGAATTTCATAAGATTGACATCCTAATTTTAAAGTCACCTTTTATGGTATAAAAAGCACCATTTTGATGATGGTGCTTAATGTCATTACAGTCATTTAAATAAAAATGGTAATAACACTACCCACCACAATTAATGCTAATCCAACTAATGTACTTTTTAATTCTTTTGGCGTTTTTCGTTCTTTTAGAATAACTAAACTACCGATTGTAGCAACCACCACATTTAACTGTGTAATGATAAACGCCGTTGCCACCCCAGTGAGTTTCGCCGCAAAAATATAAGCTAATGCTGATAAGCTAAATATAATACCCACTACGGCCGTTTGCCATGTTTTGCTTTCAGTAATGGATTTAGGATGTTTAAATAAAATATAGACTAATGCGCCTAAAAAGATACCTAACATTTGTGGAAAGAAAATGGATAGGGCGGGGGCATTAACCATTTTCGGTAAAACATTATAAATCCAATAACCTGCGCTGGTATAAAATAATATCATTACACCGAGTTTTAATGACCGCACATCTGCTTTCTTTTCACTCACTGATGTCATGGCTACACCAATAATCAGTAAAATAATCGCGGCTAATCCGATCAGTTTAAATGTCAAGCCAGGCCATTCATTAAAGGCAATGACACTAATTATCGATGTACCAATAAGTTGCAGTGCAGTACTGACGGGAATGGTTTTTGAAACACCCATAATATCTAATGCATGGTATTGACCTGTTTGACCAATAACCCAAAATACACCAGAAGCTAAACTGATTAAAAATATGGTTAAGGAGATACTATCAGGGGAGGACGAAAATTGGACAATTAAACCAACAATAATTGCGCCAATACCTGTTCCTAGTATTTGATTTGTAGGCTTACCACCTAATTTTTTCAATATAAGCGGCTGTATACCCCAACCCAATGCAGGTAACAGTGCAATTAAAATTTCCATTTATAAACCCTTTTGTTCTCGATAACATGCTGATGAGATAACCCACCAGCTCGTAATGTTTAACCACGCCCACCTTGGAATGATGGGTAGAGCGTCATTCCCCCATCAACAAATAATGTTATCCCCGTTACATAACTCGATTGGTCTGATGCTAACCAAGCTGCAACAGCAGCAACTTCAGCGGGATCACCAATCCGTTGCATTGGTACCATGCTGGTGGTCATTTCTAATTGTTTTGGATCAGCAAATTTTTTGGCATTAATTGGCGTGTTAATCGCACCAGGGCCGATACTATTGACTCGAATATTATGCGGCGCATATTCCATCGCGATTGTTTGGGTAAATAATTTCACGCCGCCTTTTGATGCTGCATAATGCGCAAAAGTCGGCCATGGAATTTGTTCATGGACGGAGGACATATTAATAATATTGCCTTTTTTACCATTTTTAACAAAATAATTGAGTGCAGTACGTGAACCTAAAAAGACGCCAGTTAAATTGATGTTAATGACTTTTTCCCACTCAGCAAGCGGAAGCTCATGAGTATTGTATTGGTTTTCCATTCCGGCATTGTTAACCCAAATATCAAGACCTCCAAATGTGTTGATGGCTTGTTCAAGCAAATGCAGATTACCGTCTTCACTTCCGACATCCGCTTTGACTGCAATTGCATTACCGCCGGCTTTTTTTATGAGATTAACGGCTTCTTCTGCGCCGCTTGCATCTGAATTATAGTTAACAACAACGTTCATTTTTTCTTCACCAAAGCGATAACATATCGCATTACCGATACCTTTTGAACCGCCAGTTATCACTGCAACTTTATTTTGTAATTCAGGATACATAATAAAACTTCTTTTCGTGTTGTATAAAACCATTATGTTATAAACGAAGACTTGAAATTAAAGTCGATCAACTTCACATGCAGGGTTATAACATCAATTTTGCCTAATGATAAAACCAAAAAATAGTTTAACATCATTTAGTTATAGTCAAAACTAAAGATAAAATTAAAATACTAATAAGAAATAGTCAACCTATTTGAGATATAGTAAGAGATGAACTTTAATTAAAATAAGTGGTCGGTAACACACAAAAAAGGGCAATAAAATTGTTGCAACGATGTCATGGATAAGAATAATCTAAACGGCGATATCGACCAATTGAGCATTGACTATTTTGGCAAGATCCTGAGGGGCTATTTCTATTTCAAGTCCACGTCGACCACCAGAAACAAACATGGTCTTAAATTGTGTGGCACTCATATCAATCAATGTCGGGAGCTGTTTTTTTTGGCCAAGCGGGCTAATGCCACCGACTAAATAGCCTGTGATTTTTTGGGCAAGGGTTGGGTCAGCTAAGTCCACTTTTTTGCTATGCAGTGCTTTAGCTGCTTTTTTTAAATCTAAGTGATCATCAACCGGTATCACGCACACCGCTAATTCCTTGCTGTTACCATTAAGGCTTATTACAAGCGTTTTGAATACTTGCTCTGCCACCACATTCAAGCTAGGATCCAGCTTTTCAACAGCCTCTTTGCCAAATTGTGTTTCATGTGGATCGTGTTCATATTGGTGAATATTGAACACGATTTTTAATTTTTTTAATAAATTAATTGCGGGCGTCATAAGGTAACATATTGTTAGATAATGAATAAAGACGATAGAGATAACATACCGTCAGGAAGCTTAACAACAATTTAAATACACTAAAAATCGTTTCCACAATAAAATTATTATCCGCTAACATGCCTGCCATTGCTTTTAATAAAAATGATGCCAAGAGCCAAATTGCAACCATAGGTAGTATTAAGCGCATTTCACGTCTCAAAAAATGCAGCGTGATTTTCAATTTATAGATAAAACCTGCATAGGGCATCGGATCAATAATCACAGCAAGAAAAACAATATACGCGGCCATATAGAATACAGCGGCTAACATGCCAAGCGGCGCAGCAATCGGTGCTAATACCGATGCAACCAGTGATAAAATAATAAAACCAGGTATCGCCAACAGCATAAAAAATAGAATTTGTGGGGCTATTTTTATCAGGCTTTGTAACAGATTATTTAACGAGAATTGCTGTGCTGAAATGGTATAAATCGTGGCAAGGACGCAACTCATTGCAATCAAGTTAGTGACTAAAAATACCAAACCGACTTTAAATAAAAAACTCATTGCAACGGGAACCAGTTGTTGCTTTTGTTGTTCGGAAAGTGAATTGAGTGTATTTGTTAGCGCTTCAGCAGATAATTCACCATATTGTTGTATTGTCTGTTCGAGTATGGATTTAATTGGACTAATCGTTTCAATACTTGGGGAAAGAAGCACATTAATCATTTGCGTGATGATCGATAAAATCACAACAATAGTGACGATTATAGTAAAGTTATTACTTATAAAATTACGAGCATCAGATAATACCGAAGAAAACGACAACAAAACAAACTCCTTTTTGAATAAATGGTAACCGAATTGACATGATTAATGCCAATTCGGTTTAGTGTAGTATCGTTATTGTAATAACGAAATATCAGCAACTTTTAAGAATAAGCTTTGTAATTTACTCAATAATGCGAGTCGATTGAGTCTAACTTGCTGATCATCGGCCATGACCATCACGGCAACAAAAAAGTTATCAACGGGCTCTTTTAATGAGGCGAGTTCAATCAGTGCTTCTTGATATCGTCCTTGATTGAAGTAAGGTTCGAGCTTATCCGTCAACACGGCAATCTGTTTCGCCAATTCTCCTTCAGCACCATCCTCAAGTAATGAGGCATTGACTTTTTCTGGAATAGCAATTCCCGCTTTAGATAAAATATTCGATACACGCTTATTGGCTTCAGCTAATGATACCGCAGCAGGTAAGGTTCTAAAGTGAGTAACGGCTTTAACGCGGGCATCAAAATCAGCCGGTTTTGTTGGATTGCGGGCAAGGACAGATTGAATGGTATCGATTGCAAAGCCTTGTTCTTGATACCATGCACGGAAACGTCCCTGCATAAAGCTCACAATGTCTTCAACCACATTTTTATTGGTTAACTTATCGCCATACAATGAAACCGCATGGTGAGTTAAGTCAACTAAATCAATGGATAATGATTTTTCAACAATAATGCGTAAAATACCAATCGCAGCGCGGCGTAATGCAAACGGGTCTTTATCGCCTTTCGGATGTTGACCAATGCCAAAAATCCCTGCTAGCGTATCCATTTTCTCGGCAATCGATACGGCACTGGCAACCAATGTGCTTGGCAGCGCATCTCCAGAAAAACGCGGTTTATACTGTTCTTCAATGGCGATGGCAACATCAATGTCTTCGTTATCTTTTATTGCTAAGTAACGCCCCATAATGCCTTGAGTTTCTGGAAACTCAAACACTGTATTGGTCACTAAATCACATTTCGATAATAAACCAGCACGTTTAGCCTGTTTGACATCACAATGGATGTGATGCGCAATAAAGCCAGCTAACTCTTCAAGACGTAATACTTTATCTTTTACGGTCCCCAGTTGTTGCTGGAATAACACCGTTTCAAGGCGTGGTAAGCGATCGGCTAATGTTTGTTTCAAATCGGTTTTATAAAAGAATTCTGCGTCAGCCAGACGTGGTCGAACCACTTTTTCATTACCCGAAATGACCACTTGTGGGTCTTTGGACTCAATATTGGCCACAAAAATAAAATTAGGCAGCAATTTGGCTTGTTTATCGTAGACTGGAAAATATTTTTGATCGCCTTTCATGGTATAAACCAGTGCTTCTGCCGGCACATCAAGGAATTTTTCTTCAAATTTTGCTGTTAATACAACGGGCCATTCGACTAATGAAGTCACTTCTTCCAGTAGGCTTTCAGTTAAGTCTGCTTTACCACCCAATTTTTCGGCTGCCAGTTCGGCTTGCTGTTTGATGATTGATTTACGTTTATCATAGTCTGCAATCACTTTACCACGTTGTTCTAAAATTTGTGGATACTGATCAGCACTATCAATCGTAAATTCTTGTTCACCCATAAAACGGTGACCTCGAATGACACGATCTGATTCAATGTCTAAAATTGTGCCAGGGACAACATCATCACCATAAAGCATGGTGAGCGTATGACTTGGACGAACAAATTCTACTTGTTTTGCTGCCCAGCGCATTGGTTTTGGAATAGGTAGCTTGCTAAGTGCCGTTTTAACCATCTCACACAATAAGTTAACAACAGGTTGCCCTTGTTGATTTAACGTATAAGATAGCCACTCACCTTTATCGGTTTGTACACGATCGGCTTGATCAACGGTAATTCCGCAACCGCGAGCCCAGCCTTCAGCGGCTTTAGTGGGATTACCATTTGCATCAAATGCGGCACTGACTGCCGGACCACGTTTAACGATTTGGGTATCGGGTTGGGTATCATTTAGGTTTAGCACTTTTAAAGCTAAGCGACGTGGTGAAGCATACCAAATCACTTCACCATGTTTGAGATTGGCATTATCAAGCTGTTCAATAAAATTCGCCGCAAAGCTTTCAGCAAAGGTACGCAGTGATTTTGGTGGTAACTCTTCAGTACCCAGTTCAACTAAAAATGTGTTTTGCATGATATTCATTCCTTACTTTGACGCAGTTTCATTTTGACGTTGGCACATAGGGAATCCTAAGGCTTCGCGCGATGCATAATAAGCTTCAGCCACCATTTTGGTTAATGTTCTGATTCTTAAAATATAGCGTTGGCGCTCAGTAACTGAAATGGCTTTACGCGCATCAAGTAAGTTAAAACAATGTGCTGCTTTTAAAATTCGTTCATAAGCCGGTAGTGGTAATGGTTTTTCCAGCTCAAGTAAGTAACGCGCTTCTTTTTCATGTTGATCAAAACAATAAAATAGAAAATCGGTATTGGCATACTCAAAATTATACGTTGATTGTTCGACTTCATTTTGATGGAAAACATCCCCATAGGTTGTTTTACCAAATACGCCATCACTCCAGATAAGATCGTAGACGCTATCAACACCTTGGATATACATAGCTAAACGTTCAAGGCCATAAGTGATTTCACCTGTGACGGGTTTACATTCGAGTCCGCCAACTTGTTGAAAGTAAGTAAACTGCGTGACTTCCATACCGTTAAGCCAAACTTCCCAACCTAGTCCCCAAGCACCAAGTGTTGGGTTTTCCCAGTTGTCTTCGACAAAACGAATATCATTAACTGTTGGATCTAAGCCTAATTCTTTTAATGAACCCAAGTAGAGTTCTTGAATATTTTCAGGAGACGGCTTTAAAATAACTTGAAATTGATAATAATGCTGTAATCGGTTCGGGTTTTCACCATAACGTCCGTCCGTTGGACGACGTGATGGCTGCACGTAAGCAGCATTAATCGGTTCAGGCCCGAGTGCTCGTAGACACGTCATTGGGTGAGAAGTCCCCGCACCAACTTCCATATCAAGAGGCTGAATAACGGTACAGCCTTGATTCGCCCAATAATCCTGTAATGTCAGAATTAACCCTTGAAAGGTTTTTACATTAAACTTTTGCATGATGTTATCTTTTTATCAAGTTGTATAAAATGATTTAAATAATTGGCTATTTTATACTGTTTATTAATCATTGTGGAAGTGTTAATCTTAACAAATTATGGCTAAATTTACTAAGAATACATTCATCTAAATCAGGAAAAAAGTATGGCGAAACAATTAATACGTTGTGGCTGGGTGAATAATGATCCGTTATATATTGATTATCACGATAATGAATGGGGTAAACCGCAACATGATAGCTTAAAATTGTTTGAAAAAATTTGCCTTGAAGGGCAGCAGGCAGGCTTATCATGGATCACCGTACTGAAAAAGCGAGCCGAGTATCGACGTTGTTTCTTTAATTTTGACCCTCAAAAAATTATCACAATAAATCAAAATGATATTGAGGTATTAATGCAAAATACGGGTTTAATCCGTAATCGATTAAAATTAAATGCAATTGTGAAAAATGCACAGGCCTATTTAGTTATGCAAGAAAACGGTGAAGATTTTGCACAGTTTATATGGTCTTTTGTCGATGGACAGACAGTGATTAATCATTACCAAAACCTATCACAAGTACCCGCAAGTACGGCGGTTTCAGATCAGATGTCAAAAGCGCTCAAAAAACGCGGCTTTACCTTCGTCGGTTCAACAATTTGCTATGCTTTTATGCAATCAATGGGATTAGTCGATGATCATTTTGTCGATTGTTTTTGCCGGAGTCATTCATGATGAAAATTGGGCAATTAGCTAACGCTGCTGGATGCACGACTGAAACCATTCGTTTTTATGAAAAAATCGGTTTATTTCCGCAAGCTGATCGAACCGAGAGTAATTATCGTGTTTACAGTAAAAAGCATTTGGATCGTTTGATATTTATCCGTAACTGCCGTGCACTTGAAATGAGTCATAATGAGATTAGAACTTTGATTATGATTGCTGATGATCCAGCTAATCGATCTGAACATGAAAGTGCACATGCTTTATTACAAAGTCACTTACAGCATATTGATGAACGTATTGAAGAGCTAAAGTCACTTCGCTCACAATTAGTTGAGCTGCAAAACCATTGCCACCCAACCGATGATACTTGTGGAATATTACAAGAACTTGCAGAAATGGAAGTTGACGTTAAACCCGCTAAAAGTCATGTCTAATATTCTGTAAATAAGACATGTTAATAAAATAATAATAAAAGTATTGAAAACAAGGAAAGATAATGAGTAGGATACTTGAACATAACAATAACTTAAATAAGCTTCAATTTAGCCAAAATGCAACAGTGACGCCAACTGCCACATGTTTATATATCGGTGTTAGTTTTTTTAGCGCCTTTTTATTCCCTAACCATGCAGTAGCCACACTGTTAGCAACGACTGCACACACCATTCAAGGTGAGGCACCTTATTTACAATTAACTGATGGTACGTTAGTCACGACAACAGAACAATTAGTCAGCTTTAGTATGCCTGATGGTAAAGGTGGGATGGTTTATATCGGGCCTTCTCAAACCGATACGATTATTGCACCTAAAGGAATGAAATACAACGATGTGCAGGCATTAGTGCTGGCTGATGGTAAAGCAAACAGTCTCTCTGCATCGTTGCAAATTGACCCAGATGGCGATCTCGGTACGCCAAGTGGTACTATTACGGCTAGCTGGATTACTGACAGTAAACAAGTGACGAATCTGGCGCTACCCTTATCGGTATGTGGTGGTCCTTATTTACTCTATATTCGTGCTGATGATGTAAAAGCCCAAACACGTTTTGGTGATCCTAGCACGACAACTTACGGCAGTTATCCGGGAAAAACCTACCGATTTATGGCAAGTGGTCCAAATATCTGCTATATCAAGCCTGCAAGCACTGAGGTGTATACAGGACGAAATTCGACGGAAACTAAATATCCTTATCAATCAGCGGCAAATCCGGGCGGCTATAATCCAACTGTGTGGGACTATGATAACAGCTTACCAACAAAGCGTGCCCATCTTGGTTTTTCATATTCAAAAATGGGGATTGCGGGTGTTACATTCCCAACCGTTGCATTTGAAAATGCGGCATTTAGTTTAATTGGTTCGGGCAGTGATCAAAGTATTTATCGCTGTAGTACCAATAGTCCATATGTCACCTTATCAGGTAGCGCAAGTAGCGAGTTAGGTCAAAACTGTATGGTGACTTATGGTGCAACCAAGCCGACCTCATCGATAATAATTAATATGGAATACACATTAGATAGTGGCTCAACTTGGCAACCAGTTGATCGTTATACGATTGCACCGCCAATAAAATGGGCAACGTCGCCTAAAAGCATGCTCGCGTATAACACCGCAAGTGATTTTAGTGGTACCTACCTTGCAGCAATTGCGTGTGGGGCAGATGAAAATTTAGCAGGTTCGGCTAATCAAAGTATTGCATCGCGTTATCTGTTTAAACGTGATGAGTTTACAAATAGTCCCATTGCGAATGAACCTTTACCGACCACCTCACGTGGTGGCGCCTATTCTCGCGATGTTGATAGTACATTCATGGGGGAGTGGGGAAATGTGTATACTTATGCTAATTCGCCTTGGACTGCAAGAGAGTATTATTGGACTGCAGATAAAGCCGATGATACCAATCAATTTTATGTTGTTAAAGGATCGGTGGGCTATAGCAATCCAACGACGAATGTCTTAGCCGTGATTTGTCGTGGATAATAATAATTAGTGCAAGGATAATGAAATCATGCATCACATGCTTAGTACGCATGCGATGCATCAGCATTACGCTTCTTTAGCGCGCCAGCCAAATTTTGCGAGTGGCCAGAATCCAACCAGAGCAGCCAAAATGGCGACAAACGAGATATAAATACCTGCGCCCATATAGAAATATTCACCTAAAATATGATTTGGGTTAAGTAAATATAAGGTTAATGTTGGTGTAATGGCACTAAACACCGCATAAGCAAGATTATAAGAAAATGATAATCCTGAATAGCGAATTGATGGTGGAAACGCGCGAGTACCAACGATTGGTGTCGTTGCAATTGCACCAGTAAATAAACCGAATAAGCCATAATTAAAATACAGCATTGATAGGCTCATATCGGGTGTTAACGAGGCATAAAAATACAAACTGGTAACGGCCAATCCACCCCATGCAATCATCATATTGACGGTTGTACCGATCTTATCTTCTAACCAACCAAATAAAATACAGCCAACGGTTAACATTAACGCAACAACACAGCCCGCAACACGGCAATCAATTGGCTGCACATGATACATACCACCAAGAATTTTACCTGGTGTAATCAAGACGCCGACCATAATCGTGGTTGATAGTGACCATGTGACTAATGCCACTAGTAAGCATGCCATTTTGTGATTTTTGATAACGGAGACAACGGGAATACTTTTCTCGAGTGCTTTACGTGCCGCTAATTCTTTGAAAATAGGCGTTTCCGATAAGAAACGACGTAAATAAACAGAGATAACACCAAAGATACCACCAATAATAAACGGGATACGCCATGCAAAATCTAAAACTTCACCACGGCTAAAGAACATATCGATCACAATAGTGATTAAGAAACCAAGTAAGATACCACCAGTAATACCAGATGTTAACGTACCGACACCAAAACCATAACGTTGTTTTGGTGTATGTTCTGCAATAAATACCCAAGCGCCAGGCATTTCACCACCAATTGCGGCACCTTGTAACATGCGCATTAATAAAAGTAAAATGGGTGCTAGCATCCCAATAGAGCTATACGTAGGTAAGATACCAATAATGAATGTTGGCAAAGCCATCATTGCAACACTGAGGGTAAACATTTGTTTACGTCCAACTTTATCACCAAAATGCGCCATAATGATTCCACCGACAGGTCTAATTAAATAACCTGCGGCAAAAATTCCCCATGCAAATAGCTCTTTTGTAAAAGGACTCAGTGAATCAGGGAAAAACAGTGGGGCAACAATCAGATCAACATATAATGCATAGATAACAAAATCATAAAACTCAAGGGTTCCCCCTAGTGATGAAAGCACTAAGGTTTTTAAATCTTTTCGATTCAATGGTCGAGCACTCGGCCGCCATTCTGCTGTCATGTCAGAATTACTCATGAAAATACCTTATTTATTCGATTGTATTATTAACTGACTTATCCGGTTGAGAGGGATTAATAGGATTTCATATCAACTTTTATGAAAAATTTATGCAAATAATGACTCAAAAAAAGGATAAGGTGGATGATTATGGCACAAAAAAATGCATTTCCACATAGCTAAGACAAAATTTAATATTATAAAATTTAATATAACTGATTTTTATGGTCATGATATGATTATACCTATTGAATAAACGGTGATATAAACAGATAACATGAATTTAGATACTATTGTTGCACAAGCGACACCACCCGGCCGGGGTGGTGTGGGCATTTTACGTATTTCGGGTAATCAGGCAAAGGCAGTCGCTCAAACAATATTGGGTAAAGTACCCAAAGCCCGTTATGCACAATATTTACCTTTTTTAAATGAAGATGGTTCGGTATTAGATCAAGGTATTGCATTATTCTTTCCTAATCCGCATTCATTCACTGGTGAAGATGTCCTTGAATTACAAGGCCATGGTGGGCCTGTTATTCTTGATTTACTGTTAAAACGTATTTTAACTGTTGCCCATGTTCGCATTGCAAAACCGGGTGAGTTTTCTGAACGTGCTTTTTTAAATGACAAGCTGGATCTTGCACAAGCAGAAGCGATCGCTGACTTAATTGATGCCAGTTCTGAACAGGCTGCAAAATCGGCAATGTCTTCATTGCAAGGGGTATTTTCTAACAAAGTTAATCATTTAGTTAATCAGTTAATTCATTTACGGATTTTTGTTGAAGCCGCAATTGATTTTCCAGAAGAAGAGATCGATTTTCTTTCTGATGGTAAAATTGAAGCACAACTTAATGATGTCGTCGCACAATTGAATGATGTTCGCAAAGAAGCCAAACAAGGATCATTATTGCGTGAAGGGATGAAAGTGGTGATTGCAGGGCGGCCCAATGCGGGTAAGTCAAGCTTACTTAATGCGTTAGCTGGACGCGATGCTGCGATCGTAACAGATATTGCCGGCACCACGCGCGATGTATTGCGCGAGCATATTCATATTGATGGCATGCCACTACATATTATCGATACGGCCGGATTACGTGAAGCCAGTGATGAAGTTGAACGTATCGGCATTGAACGTGCTTGGTGTGAAATTGAACAAGCAGATCGCGTACTGTTTATGGTTGATGGCACGACAACGGATGAAACCGATCCGGAAAAATTGTGGCCTGATTTTATGCAGCGTTTACCCTCTAACGTCCCGGTGACAGTGATCCGTAACAAAGTTGATTTAACGGCAGAAACACTTGGTTACAGTGAAGTCAATCATTACTCACTTATCCGACTTTCCGCAAGAACTAATGCGGGCATTGAGTTACTACGTGAACATTTAAAAGAAACGATGGGATTTTCAGCGACGTCAGAAGGTGGATTTTTAGCTCGTCGGCGCCATTTACAAGCGTTAGAAACAGCGGCTAAGCACTTGGCACTAGGTCAAGAGCAATTAACGGTTTACCATGCCGGAGAATTATTAGCGGAAGAACTTCGCCTTGCGCAAGATGCCTTATCTCAAATCACCGGTGCTTTCACCTCCGATGATTTACTGGGTAAGATTTTTGGTTCATTTTGTATTGGTAAGTAATTACTGATATCAACCCGTTGTTAATGATTAAGATGCCCTTTATCGGGCATTTTTTATGCGGTGGCTCAAGGTTGACCTTTTTCGAGACATCAATCAACAACATTTAATTTATAGCGTGTTTTACACTTCATATAATCTTCATAAAGCGACATTATTCTGCCATCATTTTATACAACAACGATAACACAACAATGAAAACAATTATCTATTACTTACGCCGTTTAGTCATCGCCATCATACTGTATTTTATTTTTTGCAATGTCATTATTTACCTCTATTCACTTAAAGAGCCACAAGCAGGGGCGGATACCATGGTGATTTTAGGTGCACAGGTGATAGGTGATCCAGCTAGGCCAAATATCACTTTACAAGAAAGATTAGACACGGCGTTGATCTATTTACAGCAAAATCCTGATACTGTTGTGATTGTCTGTGGTGGGCAGGGTAAAGATGAATCAGCAACCGAAGCCAGTGTGATGAAAAACTATCTGATTGAACATGGTATAAAGGCCACACAAATTTACGAAGAAGATCAATCCACACGTACCGCGCAACAATTTCGTTATGCCAATAATCTTTATCCATTGGGTAAAACAGTTGTGGTAACGAATGAATTTCATATGCTACGTTCAATTATGTTAGCAAAGCGCTCAGGATTTCATGATGTATCGGCGTTATCCGCAAATACCCACTTTGATAATAAAGATAAATATAATGGTGTATGGCGGGAACCGCTGGCTTTGATCAATTCGTATTTATTTGATCATCAACGTTAAGTGTGTACTCGCAGATCGCATAATATGGTGTTTTTACACTATAATTATAGGTTATGACAATAATTTAACGAAAAATGCAGTTGGCAATCTGATATCAGTGGCTTGATAAATATAAATCAATATAATTGGTTGAAATTAGCGAATATGAGCTTATAGTATCTTGATAATGTTTTTTCATATCTAGGAAATCTTAATGTCATCCGTCGCTGCGCTAGAGTTAGTTGCGCTCAAAAAAACCTATAAAAATGGTGTTGAAGCATTAAAAGGTATCAATTTAACCGTCCAAGCAGGTGATTTTTATGCCTTACTTGGCCCCAATGGTGCGGGCAAATCGACCACCATTGGCATTATCAGTTCACTTGTCACAAAAACATCGGGCCAGGTCCAGATTTTTGGTCATGATTTAGATCACGATGTCGTGAATGCAAAACGCCAGTTAGGCCTTGTGCCACAAGAATTTAATTTTAATCCTTTTGAAACTGTTTTTCAGATTGTTGCCAATCAAGGTGGTTACTATGGGTTACCACGTAAGCTCGCGATGGAGCGTGCGGAAAAATACTTGCGTATTTTAGAGTTGTGGGATAAACGCAATAGCCGAGCGCGTATGTTGTCAGGGGGAATGAAGCGTCGTTTAATGATCGCAAGGGCATTAGTCCACGAACCTCGTTTACTGATTTTAGATGAACCCACTGCTGGGGTTGATATTGAAGTTCGCCGCTCAATGTGGGAATTTCTACGGCAAATTAATCAGCAAGGCATTACCATTATTTTAACAACGCACTATTTGGAAGAGGCCGAAATGTTATGTCGAAATATTGGTATCATCCAACATGGCGAATTAATCGCTAATACCTCAATGAAAGCGTTATTAGCGAATTCTAAATCAGAAACGATTGTGTTTGATTATGTACCAGTAGATAAACAGCCGACGCTACCCGATTATTACTTTAAAATGAATGAACCAGGATCGTTTGAAGTTGAAGTGAATAAAGGGCAAGGATTAAACCACCTATTTTCATTATTTGCAGAACAGGGCATTAATATCGTCAGTATGCATAATAAAACCAACCGCTTGGAAGAGTTATTTATCGATCTTGTTCATGAGTCACAAGGGCAAGGAGGTGAAAATGAATAGTTTATATTGGATTGCGTTAAAAAGTCTTTGGCGTAAAGAAGTGACGCGTTTTCTGCGTATTTGGGTTCAAACATTAATTCCACCTGTTGTCACCATGTCGCTCTATTTTGTTATTTTTGGTAATTTGATTGGTTCACGCGTAGGGGAGATGGGTGGCTTTAGTTATATGCAGTTTATTGTACCGGGCTTAATTATGATGTCGGTCATTACTAACTCATATACGAATGTCTGTTCGTCATTTTTTAGCGCTAAATTTCAACATAATATTGAAGAACTGTTAGTGGCGCCGGTACCCACCCACATTATTATTTGGGGATATGTGGGCGGCGGCGTAGCGAGAGGGATCTGTACTGGCATATTAGTGACAATTATCTCAATGTTATTTGTGAGTTACGATGTGCACTCTTGGGCGATCATTGTATGTACGTTATTGTTAACATCAATATTGTTTTCGTTAGCCGGTCTATTAAATGCGGTTTTTGCAAAGTCTTTTGATGACATTAGTATTATTCCGACTTTTGTGTTAACTCCATTAACCTATTTAGGTGGTGTGTTTTACTCGTTAACCTTATTACCACAAGTGTGGCAATGGATCTCAAAACTTAATCCGATTGTTTATATGATTAATGGTTTTCGCTATGGATTTTTAGGTATTTCAGACGTCTCTTTAACGGTCACATTTTCAATGTTAATTTTGTTTGTGGTTGTGATGTACGCGATTGCTTGGAAAATTATCGAAAGTGGTCGAGGATTAAGAAGTTAAATCAATGTAAAATCAGCAGGCTAACCTGCTGATTGCCTATGCGATTATTGTGCACCTGCAATGGCTTGTTTTGCCAGTTCAGTAATTTTTGCAAAATCCCCTTTCGCTATCGCATCAGTCGGGATAAACCATGTCCCACCAACACAAAGTACATTACTTAATGCAAGGTACTCACGATAGTTTTGCGGATTAACACCACCAGTTGGGCAAAACTTCATATAACCACATGGACCCGCAAAGGCTTTGAGTGCTGCTACGCCACCATTAATTTCTGCTGGGAAGAATTTTAATGCGGTCAGACCGTACTCTTGAGCAGTTAATAATTCTGATATTGTGGCGATACCGGGTATGACTGGAACCGGTCCCGAAACGGCTGCTTTTAAAATCGAATCAGTAATACCTGGAGTAATAATAAATTCAACGCCTGCATCTGTGACTTGCTTAAGTTGTTCAACTGTGGTCACTGTTCCTGCGCCGACAACAGCTTCTGGGACTTCTTTAATGATCTTCTTAATGGCGTCAAGCGCACAGGGTGTTCTTAACGTGACTTCCAACACTTTTACTCCGCCAGCAATCAATGCTTTTGCAAGCGGTACCGCTTCTTCAATTCGTTCGATAACTATAACAGGCACAACAGGGCCAATAGTTAAAATGTCTTCAGCACTTCTTTTCCAGTTTTTCATAGTCTCTACTCGTTTTAAAATGTGAATAAAAATCGGTCTCTCACATTATATATAAATATCACGCATTAAATAAGACCATTTGTGACAAAAATAGGCACCGACCGGTGCCTATTCATATGCGTTTTTTATGATGTAACCGTTTGTTGATTATCAGGCTCTTTTTTTTCTCGAATAAATGTCCATAAGACAATAGCCCCAATAATGTCAAAAAAAGCAAGGGCAATAAAGAATGGTCCAAAACCAACGATGCCGACAAAAGCACCGATAAACAGGTTAAAGATTAATTGACCAGTCCAAGCACAAGCACCTGCCATGCCTACTGCGGTGGCGACTTCATTTTTCTTAAATAAGTCACCACCAAGTGTCGAGGCGACCGTTGAAAGTAATTGGTGTGAAAACCCGCCCAAACTAATTAGGAACACGGCAAGATAAGGATTTTCAACAATACTGACTAAACCTATCGTCATCATAATTACCGCACCAATCGTAAAGGTGATCAGTCTCGAATTAATTAATGAAATGCCACGATCATTAAAGAATTTAGCAACAAAACCACTGGCTAAACAACCTAAGTCAGCCATTAAGAACGGTAACCAAACAAACATTGCGATCTCTTTTAGGCTAAAATGCAAGGTTTCAACAAAGAAAATAGGTACCCAGAAGTTAATGGTTCCCCAAGCGGGATCGGCTAAGAAACGCGCAATACCGATTCCCCAAAAGTTTCGTTGTGTCAAAATAACTTTAAATGACACTTTTTCTTTTTTACCCGTATCTAAATACTTTTCTTGTCCAGACTCAATATATTGGCGCTCTTGCTCTGATAGATATTTAGAATCTTTTGGATCGCGATAGAAGATAAACCATACCACTGCTGCAACCAGTGCTAATGCACCCGATACCACAAAAGCAAATTGCCAACTGTGAAAAATAATACACCAGGCAATTAACGGCGGCGCAAGCATCGCACCAAAAGAGGTGCCCATATTAAAGACACCTGCGGCAATACCACGTTCTTTTGCTGGAAACCACGTTGATGCGGTTTTGATACCTGCAGGGATGGCTGATGCTTCACTAAAGCCCATGATAGCGCGCATAACTGCTAAACCTTGCCATGTCCCTGTTAGGGCATGCCCCATGGTGGCGAGCCCCCAAATGACTGCACAGATAGCAAAGCCTGCTCTTAAACCTATGGTATCAATAAAAAATCCCATAATCGGTTGCCCGAGTGTATAGGCAAATTGGAATGCGCTGACAATCCACGAATACTGCTCTTTTGTAATCCCTGTGGTTTCTAAAATTGTTGGCGCAGCAACCCCTAATGCAGTTCTATCTAAATAGTTAATGATGGTAATTGCACAAACCAGTAAAATCATATACCAACGAAAGTGTTTAATTTTTTTCATATTGACTTATTCCTGTGTATTTTATGTTTTATTGTTCAAGCACACCGATTTTTTATTGTTTATCATTTTTGGATTAACCCGTGCGCTTGATGCATTTATATCATCGATCATTGAGCGCTATACTGTGTGTGAAAAATAGCGATGAGCATTGTTGTAGCAAATATCACTAACCATCTTCCCAACGAGTGAGTAGTCGCTAGGAATTTCACCATTTTCAATCCAGTGACCGACCATATTGCATAGAATGCGTCGAAAGTATTCGTGGCGAGTAAATGATAAAAAGCTCCGTGAATCGGTGAGCATACCGACAAATAACGAGAGTAATCCCATTTGTGATAGCTGCATAATTTGGCGCTCCATACCATCTTTTTGATCGTTGAACCACCAACCCGAGCCAAATTGAATCTTGCCGGCAATACCGCCACCTTGGAAGTTACCGATCATGGTGGCTAATACTTCGTTATCGCGTGGGTTTAAACAGTACAAGATGGTTTTAGGAAGTTGGTCGGTCAAATCCAATTGACCTAACAATGCTGAAAGCGGTTCGGCGATAGGGCGATCACCGATTGAATCGAATCCACTATCTGGCCCTAATAGCTTAAACATTCTTTGATTATTATTACGTAGCGCACCAAGATGAAGTTGCATGACCCAATTGCGTTTATGGTATTGTTGACCCAGCCAGATCAATACGGCTGTTGAAAATTCTGCGATTTCTTCTTCACTTAATGTTTGATTATTCAGTCGCTTAGTCAATATATTATCGAGCGTTTTTTCACTCGGTACTGCAGCGTAGCGTAAAATTTCAATGCCATGATCAGAAGCTTGGCAACCATGGCGTTGAAAGTGATCAAGCTGTTTTGTTAATGCGGTTAATAAATCGTCAAAACGGACAATGTTAATATCAGTGACTTGGCCTAATTGTTGAATGTAATCATTAAAGCTGGCTAACTCAATTTTAAAGACTTTGTCGGGACGCCAACTAGGCCTAACAGCCGTTTTGAAGGTTGCATCTGCCGCGATTTGTTGGTGGTATTGTAATGAATCAATCGGATCATCGGTTGTCCCAATTGCTTTGACGTTCATTTCGGCTAAAATGCCACGCGTAGAAAATTGTGGAGTGGCCAGTTTTTGATTTGCTTCATGCCAGATATGATCCGCGGTTTTGTCATTAAAAACGATATTTTTAAAACCAAAAGGGCGTCGTAATTCAAGATGAGTCCAATGGTAGACGGGATTACCTAAGGTTAAAGGCACGGTTTTTGCCCAAGCTTGGTATTTTTCATAATCGCTTGCTCCACCCGTAATAAAATGTTCATCTATACCGGCTGTACGTAATACTCGCCATTTATAATGATCACCCGCTAACCAAATTTCAGCTAAATTGCCAAAATTTTTATTTTCGGCGATATCTTTTGGTGGCAGATGACAATGATAATCGTAAATCGGTTGCTGTTGTGCATACTCGAAATATAAACGTTGAGCAGCATCCGTTTGTAATAAGAAATTGTCATCAAGAAACTGTTTCATCATTCAATTCCCCTTAATTAAAGCGTTAAGTGTTTAATGGTGTGTTTTGCACCCTGTGTCATTAAAGCCAGATAATGCTGAGTAACAGTTTGCTTAAATAGGTGGTCATTTGATAAATCGTCACCAAAAACACGGGTTAAACTGAGTAAGTGATTAACGCGTTCCTCGCCATCTTTACTCGTATTGATTTGCTGTTTGATCTCATCGAGCATCGGATCCCTAACCTCGATCGGTTGATTGTTATCATCAAATCCACTGACATAACGCATCCAACCGGCAACGCCTAATGCTAATAGTGAGTAATCCGAATGATGTTTAATATGCCAACGAATTGAGTCGAGAAGCCGTTGTGGTAATTTTTGTGTCCCATCCATCGCGATTTGCCATGTTTTATGTTTTAGTGATGGGTTACTAAAGCGTTCTATTAATTTATCGGCATAACGGTGTAAATCGACATGAGCAGGGACATTTAAAGTGGGTGCTTGTTGCTTTATCATTAATGTTTTAGTGGCATTTTTGTAATCATTATCATTCATGCAGTCATTAATGTGTTGGTAACCCGCTAAGTAGCCCAAATAGGCCAAAAATGAGTGGCTACCATTGAGCATGCGTAATTTCATTTCTTCATATGGCACGACGTTATCAACAAATTCAGCGCCAACTTCATCCCAATTAGGACGCTGTGTAACAAAATTATCCTCAATAACCCATTGGATAAAAGGTTCACAGGCAATGCCACAAGGATCATACATTCCGCCCAATTCCTGCTGTATTTCAGTCAGTGTTTCGTCAGTTGCGGCAGGGACTATACGATCAACCATTGTACATGGGAAGGTTGTATTGGCTTCAATCCACTGTGCTAATTTGGGGTCACGTGCTTTTGCTAAATCCAATATGGCTTTTTTAAGTACATGACCATTTTCTGGAATGTTATCGCAAGATAGGGCTGTAAATGATGAAATGCCTCGCTGCATTCTTCTGGCAAGGGCTTCCACAATAACACCTGGCGCTGATTTAGGTTCACATGGATTGGCAAGGTCAGCTTCAATTAAAGCATTATTGAGATCCAGTCCTCTACCGCCGGGGAGCATGCAATACCCTTTTTCGGTAACAGTTAATGATACAATTTCAACAATTGGACTTGCCATTCTTTCAAGTATCAATTCAATACCATCAACGGTCGCCAGTAGTGATTCTTTTACACTACCAATAATAAAAAGCGCTTTTGATTGCGCGCCTTTTTCCAGCACACTATAGAGGTGATGTTGTTTACGAATATCTTCAATCAGCTGCTCACCACCCACAATGTTGACTTCACAAATTGCCCAGTCGCTTTTGCCACTATTGAGTAATCGATCTGTAAGTAAAGCTTGATGAGCGCGATGAAATGCACCAAACCCTAAATGAACGATACGCGCTTGCATGCGCTCCCTATCATATGTAGGGCGATTTGTTACTGATTGAGGTAAGTCAGAAATATTAAGCATGTTCTTCACCTTGTCATGTGTTTCATATCTATCCTATTTTGGTTGGACATATTTTCATTTATATGTGATGTTTTCATCTCAATTTTTTATTAAATGTGATTTAAATCACATAAATTGGTTTATTTCTACTTAATCTTTGACAAGGATCATGTTTTAAATTTAAATATTGGTATACCAATTTAATGGGTAACGAAGAAATTTGTTAGATATCATTATAAAATGCTCTGATAGCGCCGATAATTAACGTATAATTTGTGTCATTAATCGGTTTATCACGAAGGTTATATTGGCATGCTTGCACCTAATCGCCTCTATCAAGAAATTGGCAACGAATTAAAATTTTTATTAAAAATCGGTACTTACAAAATTGGCGATAGATTACCGCCAGAAAGGGATATCGCCGAAACATATAATGTAAGTCGAACCGTCGTTCGTGAAGCATTAATTATGCTTGAACTGGAAAATCTTGTGACAGTAAAAAAAGGTTCTGGTGTTTATGTGATTGGTTTACCAGATGACGAATTATCTGAACACGATAAGCAACTTGAAGACAGTGATTTTGGACCTTTTGAACTTTTACAGGCTCGACAGTTAATTGAAAGTAATATTGCGGCATTTGCTGCGACGCAAATTGTAAAATCAGAAGTACTGGAATTACGTGCCATTTTAGAACAAGAACGCCAAATCTTGGCAGACGGTATTTTAGATGATTACAGTGCTGATGAAATGTTTCATATTGCGATAGCAAGAGCAACAAAAAATTCTGTATTAGAAAGCTTATTGACGGATTTTTGGCAAAAACGGTATGCCAGTAAAATGTGGAATAAATTGCATAGCCGTATTCAAGATCATAGTTACCGTAAAAAATGGCTTTTTGATCATGAAAAGATTTTACATGCACTACAAATCCGAGATGCAAAAGCAGCGCGTCAGGCAATGTGGCAGCATTTAGAAAATGTGAAACAGACTCTTATGACTGTTTCAGACAGTGAAGATCCAAACTTTGATGGTTATTTATTTGATTCGATACCGGTCGGCATTATTGTTAACGAATAGTACCTACGCATAGTCTGTTTCTTCACCTCAAATAGGAATAGTTAAAAGCAACATTGAGGAGACCTAAATGGAACAAACAATGCGATGGTTCGGAACCAATGATCCGGTATCATTAGATGATATTCGACAAGCGGGCGCAACTGGAATTGTGACTGCACTTCATCATATTCCAAATGGTGAGGTTTGGTCAGTTGAAGAAATTTTACAACGCAAAAAAATCATTGAACAGAAAGGATTAACCTGGTCTGTGGTCGAAAGTATTCCCGTTCATGAAGAGATTAAAACCCATTCAGGTCAGTTCGAACAATATATCAAAAACTACCAACAGTCGATTCGTAACTTAGCGACTTGTGGTATCGATACTGTCTGTTATAACTTTATGCCAGTGCTTGATTGGACAAGAACTGATCTGGCTTACTCATTACCAGATGGGTCAAAAGCTTTGCGTTTTGATCAAATTGAATTTGCTGCATTTGATATTTTTATCTTGCAGCGGCCCCATGCTGAACAAGATTATTCCAGTACAGATGTGGCTGAAGCCAAACACTATTTTTTAACCGCAAGTGATGAGCAAAAAGCCAAACTTGTAAAAAATATTATTGCAGGATTACCAGGGGCTGAAGAGGGCTACTCTCTTGAACAGTTCAGAGCACATCTTGCAAGTTATGATGGGATTGACAAAGCTCAATTACGTCAAAACTATGCCTATTTTTTAAAAGCGATTGTCCCGGTTGCTGAAGAGGTTGGGGTGGTATTAACCGTTCATCCAGATGATCCTCCGCGGCCTATTTTAGGTTTACCGCGTATTGTATCAACGATTGACGATATGCAATGGATAAAAGATACCGTTGATAGTTTGCATAATGGCTTTTGTTTTTGTACAGGATCATATGGAGTACGTAGCGATAATGATTTAGCTAAAATGGTGACCACATTTGCTGATCGTGTTTATTTTATTCATTTACGTGCAACAGTCCGTGAAGGAAATCCATTATCGTTCCACGAGGGGGATCATTTGGCGGGTGATGTTGATATGTATGCAGTAATTAAAGCGTTAGTTACTGAAGAAGAACGTCGTAAAAAACACGGTATTAAACGAGCCATACCTGTTCGACCTGATCATGGGCATCAAATGTTAGATGATTTGAAGAAAACCACTAATCCTGGCTATTCGGCAATCGGACGTTTACGCGGATTAGCTGAAATTCGTGGCGTTGAATACGCGATTCGACGTGCTTTTTTTAGTCACGAACAGTAATGTTACTATCATATTGTGCTCATTTTTGATGGGCACATCATGCCATCATAGTCATTGATGGGGGAAACTAACTGGCTTTAAAACTATGTAATCGGTTCATTGCAGCTTCTGGACTTTGTTTTACTAGGATCTCAGAGCAACGTGCTGCTTCATCAATGGCTTGATCAATCCGATCTTGCTCAGATTGAGGCGGTTTATTTAGGACAAAGCCAACGACTTTATTTTTGTCGCCCGGGTGACCAATACCGATGCGTAAACGGTAAAAATTAGGGTTATTACCCAATTTATTAATAATGTCTTTTAAACCATTATGTCCACCATGACCACCACCTAACTTCAGCTTAGCAATACCTGGATTTAAATCCAATTCATCATGAGCAACTAAGATTTCTTCAGGTTTAATTTGATAGAACGTCGCCATGGCTTGTACCGCTTTGCCACTTAAATTCATATAAGTAGTCGGGACCAATAGGCGAATATCATGCCCATCGATGTTAATCCGTGCCGTGTAACCAAAAAATTTTGGCTCATTTTTTAGCGATTGATTGAAGCGTTCAGCCAATAAATCCACATACCAAGCACCAGCATTATGGCGCGTCTGTGCGTATTCATTTCCGGGATTGGCAAGACCAACGATAAGTTTGATTGATGTCATAGTGATATAAAATTAAGACCAATAACGAATTATTGGTCTTATTAAGTAACGGTTAATGCTTAGTAATGAAACATAGCAGAAATTGACTCTTCATTGCTGATTCGTCTAATGGCTTCTGCAAGCATTCCTGATAATGTTAATTGACGAACATTTTTTAACGCTCTGACTTCTGCACTAAGTGGAATGGTATCGCACACAACGACTTCATCAATTTTTGAATGTTTGATATTTTCAACCGCTTTACCAGAGAAGATAGGATGCGTTGCATAGGCAAATACGCGTTTTGCTCCACGTGCTTTAAGGGCATCCGCTGCTTTACATAAGGTACCGGCTGTATCAATCATATCGTCAACTAAAATACAGTCACGATCAGCAACATCACCAATAATATTCATCACTTCAGCTTCATTAGCTCGTTGACGACGTTTATCAATGATTGCCATATCTGTATCATTTAGTAATTTTGCAATGGCTCTTGCACGTACCACACCACCAATATCTGGCGACACAACGATAGGACGTTCAAAGTCTCTTTGCAACATATCTTCCAAAATAATCGGGCTACCAAACACGTTATCAACTGGAACATCAAAGAAACCTTGAATTTGTTCTGCGTGAAGATCAACGGTTAACACTCTGTCTACACCAACTGTTGATAAAAAGTCAGCAACAACTTTTGCAGTAATTGGCACACGAGCAGAACGTACACGACGATCTTGTCTTGCATAACCAAAATAAGGGATAACGGCAGTAATACGACCCGCTGATGCTCGGCGCATCGCATCGATCATTACCAAAAGTTCCATCAAATTATCATTGGTTGGCGCACAAGTCGACTGGATAATAAAAACGTCTTCACCACGGACATTTTCATTAATTTGGACATTCACTTCTCCATCGCTAAAACGACCTACAACAATATCACCTAGCGATGTGTAAAGACGATTTGCTACATGTTTTGCTAGCTCAGGTGTTGCATTACCAGCAAAAAGCTTCATATCAGGCACGAGTAAACCTCAAGCATGTATATAATGATTACTTATCTGTAATCGGTTAAATCGGAACTCCAATTATATAATTAATTAGGGATAATCCTCAACTATAATGTGGAAATTTATTATAACTATTTTATTTTTATAAAGAATTTTTTAATAATTAAGACTGATTATAAAATAACACGTTTTAATTCAAGTCGTTGATTAAAGTTTGCTTTTGTGGCTGAGTGGCAATTTAGCGTTAGTCTTTATAGCCGATTAGCATTTCACGTTTTTTCCCGTAGCCTTTACGTTTTGATACACTAAAACCAGCATTTAATAAGTGTCGTTTTACCTGACCTGCTGCAGTAAATGTTGCAAATGTTGCTTGTTTATTGGTGTGTTTATACAGTTCACTAAATAGCTCATTTGACCACATTGCCGGATTTTTGGCTGGCGAAAAGCCATCAAAAAACCAAGCATCAATGCCACTTTTAAAATGATTAAGATGTGAAGTAAATTCTGAAATATCAGCAAATAAAACATGTAATCGTACTGAATTAAATTGGTATGCTGTACTCGGCCATTGTTGTTGAAGTTGATGAGCGAGTTCCATTAACAGTGGTTGTTTAATAATGGCATGATGAATTGATATTAATTCGTTTGTTGATAACGGATATTTTTCAATACTAATAAATTGCAGTTGTTGTAAAGGATGAGTTGGATTGTGTTGTCTAAATTGTAAAAATTGTTGCCAAGCGATTAAGAAATTAAGTCCTGAACCAAATCCCGTTTCCCCAATGGTAAATAAGTGGCCTTCGTGAGCTAAAAAACGCTCATTTAAGTGGTTACCGTCAATAAATACATACTGTGTTTCTGCAATAGCATCATCATTGCTGAAATAGACATCATCAAAATGTGTCGAAATGGGTGTGTTGTTTTCATTCCAAACAATATTGTCTGTCTTCATTTAACTGTTTCTCTAATTCGTATAGTTGCATATAATAGCTGATAATAATTTGAGAGGTAAATTATGATTTTTCTTTTTAGAATGGTTTTTGGGATTATCTTAGCCATATTGATTTGTATTTTTGGGGTGATTTTTTGTTTATTCAGTCCTCGTAACCCAAATCATGTTGCGCGTTTTGCTCATATTTTTGGGAGTGTCCTGACACCATTATTTGGTTTGAAACTGGTATTACGGCAATACCCTGATATCAATAAAGCCGGTAATTGCGTTTTTATTGCTAATCACCAAAATAACTATGATATTTTGGTTGCTGGGCAGATTGTTCAACCCGGCACGGTCACGGTGGGGAAAAAAAGTTTAGTATGGATTCCTTTTTTTGGTCCTCTCTATTGGCTTAGTGGTAATATTTTATTAGATCGGGATAATAAATCAAAAGCACGAGATACCCTATCGCAAGTTGTTAATGAGATTAAAACAAAAGCGTTGTCGATTTGGATGTTCCCTGAGGGAACACGTAGCCGAGGACGTGGTTTACTCCCTTTTAAAACGGGTGCATTTCGCGCTGCAATTGCAGCTGGCGTACCTGTCGTGCCAATCTGCGTATCGAATACGAACAATATTAAATTAAACCGTTTTAATAATGGTCATATGATCGTTGAAATGCTTGAGCCGATTGATACAAAGGATATGAAAAAAGAAGATGCAAAAGCATTGATGGAACGTTGTTATCAATTAATGTCGGATAAGATTGCTCAATTAGATCAAGAAGCGGCGATATTAGACAAAAAGAAAGCATAAGATGATGAATGCAGATCGTAATTTTGACGATATTACCGGTAAATTTTCAAAAAATATCTACGGAACAACGAAGGGTAAAATTCGAGAAGTCATTGTCTGGCAAGACATTGAAAATATTTTAAATCGATGGCCAAGTCATCAGAAGCTGACGATTTTAGATGCCGGTGGCGGTCAGGGGCAAATAGCGTATAAACTTGCGGCCCTTGGACATGATGTGACCATGTGTGATATTTCGCAGCAAATGCTCGATATTGCAAAACATAATGCCGAATCAGCGGGTCTCTCTTTACACTATTATCACTGTTCAATTCAACAGCTTGCACAATGTGTTGATCATCCATTTGATATTGTCATTTGTCATGCTGTTTTAGAATGGGTTAATGATCCTCAGCACGTTTTAGCCACGCTTAAAGCGCACCTCAAACCCAATGGATACTTATCATTGATGTTTTATAATTATCATGGTTTATTATTTAGAACAGTGACATTAGGTAATTTTGGCTATGTACAGGCTGGCTTAACAAAACGTAAAAAGAAAACCTTGTCTCCTGATTATCCACGGATGCCAAATGATGTTTACCAATGGTTGAATGATCTGAATTTTACGATTACTCAAAAAACGGGTATTCGTGTATTTCATGATTATTTAATTGATAAACAAAAGCAGCAAACCCGTTTTGATGAACTGCTTGAAATGGAAAAACAGTTTTGCCGACAAGAACCTTATATTCATTTAGCCAGATATATCCATATTACAGCTAAACTATAGTATCGATTGAATTAATGAATCAACGAGCAGGTTTGCCATTTCGGTATTATGCCATTGAGTCATTTATATAAAATGATTACTCGAAAATAAGCCTTTAAATCGGTATGATATAAAGTAATTAATCGAGTATTTTTAAAAGAAGGTAAATAATATGATCGTAGTAACAGGTGGGGCGGGCTTTATTGGTTGTAATATTGTTAAAGGATTAAATGCGCTAGGCCGTAAAGATATTCTAGTGGTTGATGACTTAACTGATGGCACAAAATTTACTAACCTTGTGGATCTTGATATTGCCGATTATATGGATAAAGATGAATTTATTGCGCTAATTGTGTCGGGTGAAGATCTGGATATTGACGTGATTTTCCATCAAGGTGCTTGTTCATCGACCACTGAGTGGGATGGTAAGTTTATGATGGAGAATAATTACAGTTATTCAAAAGATTTACTTCACTATTGTCTTGATTTCAACATTCCATTTATCTACGCTTCATCTGCGGCAACTTACGGTGGGCGTAGTGATAACTTTATCGAAGAACGCCAATATGAAAAACCGTTAAATGTTTATGGTTATTCTAAGTTTTTATTCGATCAATATGTCCGTGAAATTTTACCAGAAGCAAAATCACAAGTTTGTGGTTTCCGCTATTTTAACGTTTATGGGCCAAAAGAGAATCATAAAGGTAGTATGGCAAGTGTGGCATATCATTTAAATAGTCAAATCAGTCAAGGTGAAAAACCGAAATTATTTGAAGGTAGTGATAACTTTAAACGTGATTTTATTTATGTTGAAGATGTGGTTGCGGTCAATTTATGGTTCTGGCAAAATCAAAAATCAGGTATTTTTAATTGTGGAACAGGTCGTGCTGAGTCTTTCCAAGCTGTTGCTGATGCAGTGCTTGCATATCATCAAACTGGACAAATCGAATACATTCCGTTCCCTGAGCATTTAAAAGGTCGTTATCAATCGTTTACTCAGGCCGATTTAACTAAATTTAGGCAAGCAGGTTGCCCTATTGAATTTAAAACAGTTGCACAAGGCACTACCGAATATATGAAATGGTTGAATAATCAATAAGTGACTGTTTGACTTTTCATAACTGGGAATTTTTATGAAAACATTGATTATTGGACCATCTTGGGTGGGTGACATGATGATGTCACAAAGCCTTTATCGTACATTGAAAATGACTCATCCTGAGATAGAAATTGACGTAATGGCACCGGCATGGTGTCGTGCGTTATTAAATAAAATGCCAGAGGTCAATCAAACCATTGCAATGCCAATTGGTCATGGTCGACTCGCATTATCAGAACGGTATCAGTTGGGTAAACAATTACGCAGTGACAGTTATGATCATGCCATTGTCTTACCGAATTCATTTAAATCTGCCTTAATTCCTTTTTTTGCCAAAATACCATTGCGCACAGGCTGGAAAGGTGAAGCGCGTTATGGTTTATTAAATGATCGACGTACGCTTGATAAATACGCTTTTCCTTTGATGGTTGAGCGTTACATTGCGCTAGCCTATCCAAAAGGTGATATTCAAGCCGCAACGGATTTACCACAGCCCTTATTATACCCACAACTGGTTGTTGACTCATTAGAAGCGCGTGAAACAAAAGCTGAATTTGATTTACCGGATGATTTGCCGTTGATTGGTTTTTGCCCTGGTGCTGAATTTGGCCCAGCTAAACGTTGGCCTGATTACCATTATGCCGCTTTAGCAGATATGCTAGCAAAACAAGAAGCGAAGATCGTGATTTTTGGCTCAGAAAAAGATCGCGCGGTAGGGGAATCGATTATCAGTAAAATGGCATTTGCAGATAAGTGTATTAATCTGGCAGGATTAACATCGCTAGAGAAAGCCGTTAATTTAATTTCATGTTGTAAAGCCGTTGTGACTAATGACTCAGGATTGATGCATATTGCTGCTGCGCTAGACAGGCCACTCATTGCGCTTTATGGGCCAAGTAGTCCTGATTTTACGCCGCCTTTATCTGAGAAGGCAGAAGTGATACGTTTAATTAGTGGTTATCATAAAGTTCGTAAGGGTGATGCACAAGAGGGCTATCATCAAAGTTTAATCGATATTAAACCTGAGCTTGTTTTTGATAAGCTAATGACTCTGTTGAACCGATTGCAAAAAAGTTCAGAAAAGGAATCTGCTAAATGACACTGAGAGTGCTGATAGTTAAGACGTCTTCGATGGGAGATGTTTTACATACTTTACCAGCCTTAACGGATGCATGTCAGGCTTTAGGAGATGTCCGTTTTGATTGGGTAGTAGAAGAAAACTTTGCTCAGATTCCGTCTTGGCATTTTGCCGTTGATCGTGTGATCCCTGTTGCAATTCGACGTTGGCGAAAAAATTGGTTTTCTAATGCAATAAGGCAAGAACGAAAAGCTTTCATTCGGCAGTTAAGATTGCAGCAATATGATTATGTGATTGATGCTCAAGGGCTGATTAAAAGTGCCTTTTTGATTACACGTAAAGCTGACGGCGTGAAACATGGCTTAGATAAACGCAGTGCTCGTGAGCCTATAGCCAGTTGGTTTTACGATGTGAAACATTATGTTGCTAAAGATCTGCATGCGGTAGAACGTATTAGACAGCTATTTGCTAAAAGTCTACAGTATTCACTCAGTCGTGACGTTGGTGATTATGCTATTGCCAAACACTTTGTTACTCATTTGCCACAAGATCACGGTCAGTATCTGGTTTTTTTACATTCCACTACGCGTGATAATAAGCATTGGACTGAAGATGCATGGCGTGAATTAATCGCATTAGTTGAATCCACTGGATTGAAAGTAAAACTCCCTTGGGGAAGTCAGCTCGAGCATGAACGTTCATTGCGTTTAGCTCAAGGATTTAGTCATGTCGATGTTTTACCTAAATTGTCGCTAGCTGAAGTCGCCTCAGTCTTAGCTGGTGCAAAAGCGGTTGTATCGGTTGATACAGGATTAAGTCACTTAGCTGCCGCATTAGATAAGCCTAACATAACCCTATATGGTCCAACTGATCCGCAATTGATTGGCGGATATGGTTCAAATCAAAATAGTTTGATTTCAGCACAAAAAAATATGCAATCTATCCTTGCTGATGATGTTTTCTGTCAATTATCATCATTAATTCACGGTTAATCATCTAGATTGGTTAGTGTGATCATTTTTAGGTTTATCTTTTGCTAAAAAAATCCCGATAATCAATACGGATTATCGGGAAAGAACTACAGTAGGAATACAACTCGAGATGAATAGTAGCAAAATCGATTAAGCATATCAATAGTTTATACACGAATTCGTAGTGGTTTTTTGTAAAGTAAAATATAAAAAACAAAGAATTACCGATTTGAACAGGGTTCATCATGGTATAAAGAATTGGTGTTGTTCGTATAAAAGTCAAAAAAAAAGCCCAATAAGAAAATTCATACTGGGCAACATGATGAAAATAAGGGAATAGGAAGTTCCCGAAAAACATAATAGCAAAATCGATTCAGTTTTTATAATCGGTTTAATGTATCCATTCGATAGCCTAAAATTTGCTTTTGCCATGCAGAATCAAGACTTTATCATTTGTCCCCAATCGGTTTTTACAAAAGTAATAAATTTAAAATTATAAGCATGATTTCTTTACTTTTTTAGTGATTGAAAGCGGAATATATTTTCTTACGTCTCACTGGCTTGGTGAACGGAGGTAATTACGTAGACAAACATAAAAGTTCAGGCGATGAATTGATTCTTACTTATTTCACTGTGAGATTAATTTTTTGAGCTAGTTAACAGATTTTCATTTTATCAATTGATAAAAACTTAACGGGTTATTTAGAATGAAAAGGTTGGTGAATATTCAATGGACTACTTTTTACCTGTTAAATAAGGAAACGCAATGTTTTTAAAAACAAAATTATTATTATGCTGTGCATTAATCTGTTCTTTTATACCCTATAGCTCAGCGGAGCAAGTTGAAGTCTCAATTTTAGCGACTTCTGATGTACATGGCCGGATGGTACCTTGGGATTACGGTACTGATACCGAAAATTTTTCGGGCTCATATTCACAGATTTCATCATTTATTAACCACTATAAAGTGGATCATCCTAATGTCATCGTTGTTGATGCTGGTGATATCATTCAGGATAACCAAATTGAGCTATTCTATAATGTGGATAAACATCCTGCTATCGAAGCACTGAATGCCATGCATTATGATGTCATTGCGTTAGGTAATCATGAGTTCAATTTTGGGATACCTGCGCTCAATCATATTTTAGCGGGTTTTAAAGGGCAGGTTTTGGCTGCAAACATTTATTACAAAGCCGATAGTAAGCGTTATTTCCCTGCTGCCACAATTATTGAACAATCTGGCATTAAAATCGGTATTATTGGCGTAACCACACCGTTTGTCCCTGAATTTGAAGCGAAAACAGGTCATGTTGATCACATGCTATTTACCATGCCGATTCCTGAAATTAAAGCGCAAGTTGAACAACTGCAAAAACAATCCGTTGATGCGATTGTGCTGGTTGCACATATGGGGCTTGAAAATGAAAACAATAAGCCCGGCACTGGCGTTGTGGATATTGCGAAACAGGTCAATGGGATCGATGTGATTATTGCCGGCCACAATCACCAAAATATTAGCCAAGAAATTATTAATAATACCGTGATTACAGAGCCACATCGTTATGGTACTGTCGTTTCTGTGATTAATTTGACCTTTGATGTGAAGCAGGATCAAGTAAGTTTAATCAATAAACAATCAACCACTCAATCAGTGCAGTCTTATCCAGCCGATCCTCAAATAGTAAAAATTTATGAGCCTTATCATAATAAATTGCGTAGTATAGCTAATGAGATTATTGGCAAAACAGATCAAGATTTAGTACCACATTCCCCCGTCAAAGGACTACCCGCCGTCTATATGGTTGATACAGGTTTAACAGCATTATTTAATAATGCGCAGCTATATTATAGTGATGCCGATGTGGTTTCTATTTTAATCAATAATCAAAATGTCATGTTAGACAAAGGCAATATTACCCGTAAAGATATAGCTAACAGTTACCAATATACCGCTGGTGAAACGAGCATATATCCAATTAGTGGTAAAGATCTTAAAGATTATATGGAATGGTCTGCCGGTTATTTTGCGCAGCTTTCACCTGGCGATACACAGTACCATTATGACCCAATAAGACGTGCTTCAAAATACATGACTTATGACATGTTCGGTGGGGTAAAATATCATATTGATTTACGAGAGCCCGTTGGTCAGCGAATAAAACATCTGACATTGACCGATGGCACGGTTATTACTGAAGACATGACCATTAAAATGGGAATGAATGCTTATCGTTATGAAATGCTCGTGAAAGAAGGGGGGCCATTAGCAGGTAGACGCATTGAACCTATTTGGAATTCTAGAACGGCGTTTGGCAGTGAAGCTGGGACGATTCGTAACATGGTGATCAAATATATTGTGGAAGCTAAACACGGAGATATAACCGATGAGTCAAAGCATAATTGGCAAGTCGTTGGAATTGATGATAAATAATGTTATTTGATAAAAGTGGCTGGGGTACAAGGATTCGAACCTTGGAGTGGCGGAATCAGAATCCGCTGCCTTACCGCTTGGCTATACCCCAACGCTAAATATTTACCACATTTATGCTATGCGAATAATGACAGTTAAATCGCATTATTTAGGAAAATTTTTTGAATTTATACATTTACACGTTCAGTTGTATCTGCCTTTCGGCAACAATATTAGTTAATTTTACTATTATTGACAACTTGAACTGTAAAAAGATGGCTGGGGTACCAGGATTCGAACCTGGGAGTGGCGGGATCAAAACCCGCTGCCTTACCGCTTGGCTATACCCCAATTAAGGAATAAATTAAGATTAAATGGTGCGGGTGGAGAGACTTGAACTCACACACCTTGCGGCGCCAGAACCTAAATCTGGTGCGTCTACCAATTTCGCCACACCCGCACGGATACTTCTTTAATCTTAATGGTGGCTACGACGG
Organism: Orbus sasakiae; assembly: GCF_039542345.1. NCBI lineage: Bacteria > Pseudomonadati > Pseudomonadota > Gammaproteobacteria > Orbales > Orbaceae > Orbus > Orbus sasakiae. The sequence goes on along the minus strand of NZ_BAABHY010000001.1, from coordinate 1,798,712 downwards.
GATTCGAACCTGTGACCCCATCATTATGAGTGATGTGCTCTAACCAGCTGAGCTACGTAGCCATTCATTCGCAACGTCATAACCAACACTGCGAGGCGCATTATGCTTGTCTTAAACTAAATCGTCAACACTTTTTTTTCGATAAATTAAAATTTTTGATTGATTGTTTATGATGTAATCAAAAATTAGTGTTTTTCCAATCATCCAAGGCTTTTATTCGACGATTTAGTAATTCTTGTTGAATTGCTGAACCTTGAATTCCTGATTTAATGATTTCCTGAATCGATACGGATTTGGCAATAAAATAAGCATTTTGTAAAAAAATTGCTTGAGGATACGGTTTATCTTCAAAACCTTGCCGCCCACGAAAATCTGCTAAACTGCTCAAAATCAGTTTTTCGAGATGATCTGGGTTACGCCATACATCAATATGATTAAGGAGTAATACAATATCCATTGAGGGTTGTGTTTCAATATGGTGTACTTCGTCATGATAGCGGCAGACAAATGTGGCAACTTTTTTATAGTGATTAGGCACTCTTAATCTTTCGCTAAGCTGCGCAAGTAATTCAACCCCATGCTCTCCATGCTGCCTGTGGTGAGGCCACTGTGCGGGTGGTGTCAGTCCTTTACCAACATCATGGCATAGCACAGCAAAGCGAACATCTAATGCTGTTGTGAGTTTTGCTGATTGTTTTAATGCTAATAACGTATGGATACCGCAATCAATTTCAGGATGCCATTTTGGCGGTTGTGGAATACCAAATAAACGGTCCAATTCAGGAAAAAGTATACTTAGAGCCCCACAATGTCTAAGTACCTCAAAATAGATTTGTGGATCATCTGTTGCTAAGGCTTTTTCTGTCTCTTTCCAAACTCGTTCGGCGGTTAAATAGTCAATTTCACCCAATTTAACAATATTCGTCATCAATAACAGTGTTTCGGGGGCAATTGTAAATCCTAAATGATGAAAGCGGGCTGCAAATCTTGCAACACGCAATACCCGAAGAGGATCTTCTTGGAAAGCTGGAGAAACATGCCTGAGCAGTTTGTTATTGAGATCATCAATGCCACCAAAGGGATCAATGAAATTATTTTGATCATCCATGGCAATCGCATTGATGGTTAAATCCCGGCGTTCTAAATCTTGTTCAAGGGTGATGGTATTATTAAAGTCACAAACAAAACCAGCGTAACCTTGACCTGATTTACGTTCTGTTCGAGCTAAAGCATATTCTTCTTTTGTTTTTGGGTGCAAAAAAACAGGAAAATCATTACCGACTTGGGTATACCCTTGAGCTAAAAGTTCTTGTGGTGTCGCGCCGACAATGACCCAATCTGAATCAGTAATGGGATGTTTAAGTAGAAAGTCTCTAACGGCACCACCAACAAGATACTTTTTCATCAAAACTAACTCATCCAACGATCTTTTTTACGTCGACGAGGAATGACTAACGGTAAAATTAAACCTAAGATTAAGCCAATTCCTGCCACTAATCCACCGCGTGTAAACCACGTTAACATTAAACTTTGGCGTCTTTCATCGAGTTGATTATTCAGTGACTCAATCTGTGATACTTGTTCTTTGGTTTGCGTTTGCAAGACGTTATTTTGCTTTTCAAGCTCTGCGATCTTTTGGTTGGCAATCGTTAATTGACTCGTATAATCATCAATTAAGGTCTGTTTATCTTGTGTTGCACTGCTCTCTTTTTCTTGCAAAATAGCAATTTGCTGTTCAAGCGCAGGAAGTTGCTCTTTTAAACTCGGTGAGTTAGTCAACAATTCTGATTCAACCCATGATATACGATTACGATCATCCTTGATACGGGTGTATTTACCATCGCTACTGGTTTCTAACTCAGTGACTTTGTCACCTGATTTTAATGAGCCAATTAAGCCATATTGTGTTCCAGGACCGCGTCTTAAATACACTGAAAGATCATCAGTAATGTATTTATCTGCCGCAAAAGCAGCAAAACTAATCATGGCAAGTGAAGCAAGGAACAGGATAAATACCAGTAATAATTTCTTTTTATACATATTGTTATTTCTTTTTTATTTCATGACCTAAGAAGGGCGATTATATCATAAAAAATGTGTATGACAGAGTTTGTTATTGCTGGTGTTAAGAATCTATTCTCAATATTCAATAAATTTGTTATCTTAACCTCAAATTTTTCTAAGAGTTTTTGCGATGTCACATTCTACAGATCAAAAAAATCATGCGCATTTTAGTCACATTAATGCTCAAGGTGAGGCTCATATGGTTGATGTTACTCACAAAAAAGAAACCATGCGAGAAGCGATTGCTGAAGCATTTGTCTCTATGCATCCCCATACTTTAGCAATGATTCTTGATGGAAAACATCACAAAGGCGATGTGTTTGCGACAGCAAGAATTGCGGGTATTCAAGCGGCTAAACGCACATGGGAACTGATTCCTCTTTGCCACCCTTTAATGCTGACTAAAATTGAAATTAAGATTGAACCTGATGAGGCGCATTCTCAAGTCAGAATCGAATCTCTTTGCCGGTTATCTGGTCAAACAGGGGTTGAAATGGAAGCGTTGGTTGCTGCATCAACAGCGGCCTTAACAATTTATGATATGTGTAAAGCAGTTCAAAAAGATATGGTGATTTCACAAGTCAGATTGCTATCAAAAACCGGTGGTAAATCAGGAGATTTTAAAGTTAGCTATGATTAAAATATTATTTTTTGCACAAACCCGTGAATTAATTGGTGAATCAGCCATCACGCTTGATATTTCACCAATGACTGTTGCTGAGTTAATTAACTTACTCAGTCAAAGAGGCGATAAATGGTTTTATGCGTTAAGTGAAAAAAAACCATTGTGCGCAGTCAATAAACAATTGGTTGATGAAAGTTACATCGTGACTCACCATGACGAAGTGGCATTTTTTCCACCGGTAACAGGCGGCTAACAATATGAATGATAAAAGTATTATTATTGTTGATGGGCTTTCAATTGATATTGATAAATATTATCAATGGTTATCTCAATCGGCTGAAGATGGTGCAATTGTCAGTTTTACCGGAAAAGTCAGGTCTGTTGCTAATCAAACGTCTGCCTTGTATCTTGAACACTATCAAGGTATGACTGAAGCTGTTTTACAAAAAATCATCGATGCAGCGCGCCATCGTTGGTCTCTCAATCGGGTTGTCATCATTCATCGTGTGGGTGAAATTTTGGCAAATGATAATATTGTGTATGTTGGTGTGAGCAGTACCCATCGAAAAGATTCTTTTGCCGCAGCAGAATTCATTATGGATGTCTTAAAAAATGAAGCACCATTTTGGAAAAAAGAAAAAACCGTACACAGCGATAGTTGGGTTGAAGCGAAAAAATCCGATAAAGATGCCTTGAAAAAATGGTATTAAAGCCCAATTTAGTTATAATAATAAAAGTAATAAACATTTTTTTACAATCCCCTTTAATAAGAGGTTATTAGATGAATAATTATTCTCCAAACGGTTCAATTATTGAACAAGCTGGCAGTCGAGTCCAAACCTATATGAGTCATGTATATGGCTGGATGAGTGTTGGTCTTTTACTAACAGGTTTAGTTGCTTGGTATGCATCAGGCAATATGGCTTTATTAAGTTTACTGTACAAAGGAATGTGGGTTCTATTAATTGCACAATTAGGTTTGGTGTTTGTTCTTTCAGGTATGATTAACCGTTTATCTGGTACTGTTGCAACAGCACTGTTTATGCTTTATTCGGTATTAATGGGACTGACGTTTTCTATTTATTTCCTTGTGTATACAGGTGAATCCATTGCAAGCACATTCTTTATTACGACAGGTATGTTTGCTGCTTTGAGTATTTTTGGTTATACAACTAAACGGGACTTATCTGGTTTAGGTCGTTTTCTATTTATGGGACTCATTGGTATTGTTTTAGCATCACTCGTTAATATTTTCTTAAAAAGTGAACCACTAATGTGGGCCATTACCTATATCGGTGTTTTTGTCTTTGCTGGTTTAACCGCTTATGATACTCAAAAATTAAAAGAATTTGGTGAACAACTATCAACGGATAACAGCAGTGAGTTTAGACGTTACGCTATTCTTGGTGCATTAACGTTATACCTTGATTTCATCAACTTATTTATTATGTTGTTACGAATTCTTGGCGATCGTCGATAATGTAGTGTGTGTTATTTGAACAATAAAAAAGGGCTAACAAGCCCTTTTTTATTGTTTGTCGAATAAGGTATTAATTACCTAAAGCATTATCCGCTTGTCGATTTTCAATCAATTCAATTTTATAACCATCTGGATCTTCAACAAACGCAATAACCGTGGTACCACCTTTAACAGGTCCAGCTTCACGTGTTACCTTACCACCAGCTTGTTTGATATCATGACACGTTTTTGCAACATCATCGACACCAATCGCGATATGGCCAAATGCATTACCATGATCGTAACTTTCCGTACCCCAGTTATACGTTAACTCAATGACTGCTGCTTGGCTTTCATTATCATAGCCAACAAATGCTAATGAATATTGATATTCAGGGTTTTCACTAGCACGAAGTAATTTCATACCCATGACTTTAGTATAAAAATCGACAGAGCGTTTTAAATTACCAACTCGAATCATTGTATGTAATATTCGCATGTTTATATCCTTATTGATGTATTTAACGAGGTGACGCGTTGATTTGTTTACCATTGGTGACTAAGCGGACTTGTTGACCGACCTGAAATTGGTTTGCCGTGGCTTTTTGAACTAACACGATGGTTGAACCACTTTCTTGTCTAATTTCGAGTTCAACAGCATTTGTTTGACTCGCTGCATCTTGAATTTCACCGCCAACAAGGGCACCACCTATTGCACCACCAGCGATAGCCAGTTTATTTCCTGTCCCACCACCAATCGTGTTCCCGATGAAACCACCAAGCACTGCACCTGCAAGTGAACCGACTACATTATTAGAAGAACCATTTGATGCATTAGTTTGAATTTTCACTGGGCGAACAGATAATACCGTACCATAACTCACATGCTGTACTTGTTTCGCTTGATCTGCGGTATAAACGTCGCCAGAATAGATATCACTATTTTGACAGCCCGCGGCTAAAGTTGCTAAGCAGGCTAATACGATTATTTTTTTCATATGTTTCATCCTCTTGAATACCGAGTTATCACTATTTTATTATTTTTAATATAAAATATTAAGCATTTAGCCATTATCTTATCAAATCTTTATAAATATGATCGTTATTTTATTGTAAATAATCAGTGATTAGGCATTTATAGATAAAATGTGTTAAATATGAATAAAATAGATTCTGGCAGTATGCCAAGCGCGTAATAAGATAACAATCAGCTTTTTATTATTTTAATAATTGGTGATACAATTTAGTCATACTATTTGTAGGTAATAAATAACAAGGTGCTATAGTGAAATCTTCATTAATCAAAATGATTTTTGGTATTATGGTGATGTTGATTCTTGGTGGCTGTGATCATTCTGTTTCATCGACAAATCAGCTAAAAAATGAAACAGATAATGGTGCATTAATGCAGACTTCTGTTGAGTCAGACGGCTGCGATGACAATGATGTTACAATCCCGACTTCACCATTACAATCAATAAAAGCCCAAGGTTGTCCTATTAACGAGCCATAAAACATTATACGTTTTGTTATTTTGATAAAAATAAAGGAATATTGCGTGAAAACAATCGAAATTGATGATGAATTATATCAGTATATTGCCAGTAAAACCGAACACATTGGTGAAAGTGCTTCAACAATACTTAGGCGCTTACTGGCTGTTGATATGAAAAGTGAAACGGGAGTTGTCGTCTCCCAACCACTTGATTCCTCAGCATTGATTACACTGGTTAATAGTGATGATTTTCTATCAGAAAAGAAATTGGTTAACCGTTTTTTATCGATTCTTTCTACGCTCTATTTATGTAACCAAAGTTTATTTTCTGTTGCGGCCGCCTCTTTGCATGGAAGTAAAAGACGCTATTTAGCTAAAGATGAACAAACGTTATTACGTTCAGGTAATAACACTAAACCTAAGCAAATACCATCAACTCCTTATATGGTTATCACGAACAGCAATACTGCTCGAAAAATTTATATTATTGAATTGTTAATGCGTAATATGCAGATATCAGAGCAGATTATTGATCTTGTTAAAAAACAATTTATTGCAAAATAATCATTAAGCTAGAAGGAAGACATTCGATGACGATTTCAAGAGCAGGACAATTAGCGGATACGCACGATCTGATTGATATTGATAGCTTGTTAAATAATTATTATAAAATCAAACCCGATTACAATGAACCAAGCCAGCTGGTGATTTTTGGAACATCAGGACACCGTGGTTGTGCTAATAAAGGGACATTTAATGAAAATCACATCGTTGCTGTCGCACAGGCGATTGTTGATTATCGCAAGTCACAAAATATCAATGGACCATGTTTTATTGGTAAAGATACGCATGCTTTGTCTGAACCAGCCTTGAAATCAGTATTAGAAGTGTTTAGTGCTAACCAAGTACACAGTATTATTGCGCGCAATTGGGGATATACGCCAACACCAGTAATTTCACATGCAATTATCAATTATAATCAAAGCAACCCAGATAGACTCGCTGACGGGGTCGTCATTACACCTTCACATAATCCACCAGAAGATGGCGGTATTAAATACAATGTCATCAATGGCGGGCCTGCGGATACAGCGATTACCTCGATTATTGAAGCAAGAGCTAATACACTATTAAAAAATAATTTGATTGGTGTTAAAAGGCTGTCATTAGCGCAAGCAATGAACTCTGGTTATATTACGGTTAAAGAATATGAAACCGATTATATCAATGATTTAACACAGATTATCGATTTTGAAGTGATTGCGGCAGCAGGACTGAATATCGGCGTTGATCCTCTTGGTGGCGCGGGGATTTCATATTGGTCAAGAATTGCTGAACAATATGGATTGAATTTGAATATAGTGAATAAAAAAGTCGATTCAACCTTCAGCTTTATGCATTTGGATCATGATAGTGTGATTCGTATGGATTGCTCGAGTGCTTATGCAATGGAAGGTGTTCTGCGGTTAAAAGATAAGTTTGATCTTGCTTTTGGTAATGATACCGATTTTGATCGGCATGGCATCGTGACACCGGCTGGATTGATGAAACCCAATGCCTACCTTGCAGCCTGCGTGAGTTATTTATTTAAACATAGACCGCAGTGGAATACGCATACCGCGATTGGTAAAACATTAGTGACCAGCTCAATGATTGATCGGGTTGCTGCTGATTTGAATAAATCTTTATTAGAGTTTCCAGTCGGTTTCAAATGGTATGCAGAAGGTTTATTTAATGGTTCGATAGGTTTTGCAGGTGAAGAGAGCGCGGGCGCTTCTTTCTTAAGGAAAAATGGTCAAGTTTGGACAACCGACAAAGATGGCATTATTTTATGTTTGTTAGCGGCTGAAATGACAGCCAAAATCGGTAAAAACCCGCAAAATCAGTATGATGAACTAGAACAAAAATTTGGTAAGTCTTATTATGGTCGTATTCAGGCACCGGCAAGTTACGTTGAAAAACAAAAATTAGCTAAACTTGATGCTAATCAATTGACGACGGATTGTCTGGCTGGTGAAAAAATACAGCAATGCTTGACGCAAGCGCCTGCAAATCATGCTGCAATAGGCGGGTTAAAAGTCGTCACAAAAAATGGCTGGTTTGCTGCACGCGCATCAGGGACTGAAGATGCCTACAAAATTTATGCTGAAAGTTTTATTGATGATGAACATTTACACACAATTCAACAAGAAGCCCAGCATCTGGTATCACAAGCCATCAAATAAGATTTTCCCAAGTCTCAGTGTTTAATCATAAAAAACGCTGAGACCATTTCTATAATTAATTGAATTTTATAAATAAAACATCATTTATCAGTTGTGTTTTTCCCATTTTTAACAAAGGGTATATCCTATCAGTCTTATCGATGGAATCATCTTTGCTGCCGCTCGACAAATTTATTTATCAGTGATATAACGGTATGGATAGTTATCAATAACTATATTTTAAATAAGGAGTTAAGTATGAGTGGTGCTAAGTTTGAAGTGAAAAAAACAAAGAATGGTCAGTTTCATTTTGTATTAAAAGCAAGCAACGGGCAGGTAATACTTCAAAGTGAAACTTATACGAGAAAAGCCAATTGTAAAAATGGGATCGCATCGGTAATTAAAAACGCAGTCCTTGATAAAGCATATGACGTCCACCCTAAATATTTTAATTTAAAATCAGTTGCTAATGGGCAAGTGGTGGCAACCAGTGAACAATACAACTCAACAACTGCTCGGGATAATGGTATTGCCTCCGTTAAAAAGAATGCACCGACTGCAGAACTTGTTGATTTAACCTTATAATCTTTTTATGCCATATGCAATCAGATAAACCTGCCAAATAATGGCGGGTTTTTTTATGATGTTTCTTTCGTTTTCCAGCACACAAAGGTATAGGGTTTGTAGGGTTTTTTATGGTACACTTTCAGCTAAATTAATGTATGAAAATACAAATCAATATTTACTCTAGGCAATCAAAATATTGATTATTATTTCTTATAACATATTGGTAATAATAAAAAAAGTGGTTATGTGTTAAATGAAAAAGAGTATTATTTATTGTTGTGCTATCGCAGTCAGTGTTTTATTTGCAAGTCAAGTATGCTCAGCAAAACTGACTCAGCAACAAATTAATTTGTTGTTAGAAAACGATGATATTCAGATTTTTACCCCCTCTTCAGCGACCGTGAAAAAGGCGAGTGTATCAATCGAAAAAAGCACTGATGCAAGCCAAGGCAAGACCATTGTTGAGTACGATAAAAAAGGTTTATTAATTAACTATTATTCGGCATCTGTGATTGGGTTTACAACCGAAGAACAAAGTACCATGATTACAACGTTAATGCGCACTGAAGATAATAAGTGGCAGCGCAAACAGACTATGGGTAGTTATGAAATAGATAACAGTACCTATGCCTTAAAAGGCGATAACATCAATATTACTTTATTACCTTCGTATAATTTTGATGAACAACGCCAAATCGCTCAACATGTTGAAACGATAGAAAATAGCCAACAATTGCGTGTCTTTTTTAGTTATGCAAAACCGATGCATAATGAAAAATTAAATATTGAATATAAGTTTGCTGATAATGGCCAATTAAATTCATTTAATTTTGAAAATGTTGATGAAAATCTCTATGGTTATACATCAATCATTAAAATGTCGTTAACTTATGATGAAACGCAAAAGTTAAAAGAGGCGAGTGAGTTTTCGCATTATCAATTTATGAACGAACCGGCTGATGAAGTGACAACGCGTATTGTGTATAGTGATTTTGATCAGTATGGGAATTGGTTGAAAAAAACAGAATATTTTGATAATGAACAGGTTATTTATAAACGAGTCATCGAGTATTGGGATCCCAGCTAACAGGCGATAATCATGTCAAATCCGGATATTTTACTCACGCTAAAATACAGTAATGCACTTTTTGCTGATGCTCGGCGTATAGCGTTACTAAAGGCGATTCATCAAACCGGTAGCCTAAGTCAGGCAGCTAAGCAAATTGGCATCAGTTATAAAACGGCTTGGGATGCGATTAATGACATTAATCGTTTATCCGATAAACCTTTTTTTATTACCGCAACAGGCGGAAAAGGTGGTGGTGGTACAACATTAAGCGATTATGCAATCCGTTTTATTGATCTTTATGATTTGTTAACTAAAATGCAAACTGATGCGTTTGGTATTCTTAAAAATGAAGCCATTCCACTTAATGATGTTTTAAAAGTGGCTGCGAAGGTTTCATTACAAACAAGTGCTCGAAACCAACTATATGGTGTCATTGAATCGATTGATCTTAATGAGATCAGTGCACGTGTATCGGTATTGCTGCAAGACCAACAGACCAAAATTTGTGTTTATGTGACGCATGCAAGTGTTACACGATTAAAGCTTAGTGTTGGTAAAGATATTGTGTTACTTATCAAGGCTCCTCAAATTGAATTATCCGCTTGCGGTAAATATAATCATTATTCGGTGAATATCAATAAAGTCAGCTTTGATCAACATTGGTGTGAACTTGAGCTGTTACTTAATTCAGGTGTCAAACTCTATGCTTCCCGACCTATTTGTGAACTCGATACTTCACAAATAGAACAGGGTAAAATATTGGATATTTATATCAATCCAGAAAATATTATGATTGCCACTTTGGTTTAATCTGATGAAATTTTAGAGACGTTATAAAAGATCAATTAATTTCGGATTATCATTGACGAGATCGTAAATGGTATATTTTTCAAGTTCTTTTAAGAAAGCCTCTTTCGCGTCGACGAGGTATTTTTTCAAACGACATGCCGGGCTGATGTGACAAAAAGAAATACTACAATTTAATATTTCTAAAGGCTCAAGTGCTCTAATGACTAAACCAACATTAATGAGTTCTGCGGGACGCTTGAGTTTAATGCCACCATGTTTACCTTGTATCGTTTCTACATAACCAAGTTGCCCAAGTTTATGGACAACTTTTACAAGGTGGTTTCTTGAAATGTTATAATGCTCACTAACCGTTGTGATATTGGTTAGCTCATCTTCTTTAAGCGCCGATAAATAAATAAGCACACGAATACCGTAATCGGTAAAACTTGATAACTGCACTTTTTCTCCGCATTATTGAGATGATTAAAGGGCGTACATTATAGTAAAATCACCAATAAATCAACTTAACCTTACTTAAAATAGGGAAACTCGCACATCTGTTTTAACCTTACTTGAACAGGCCAACCGATAACCTTGTTCGATTTCTTGTGGCGTCAATGTGGCGGTACTCGTTGATTCGACTTCACCATGTTCTATTTTACACTTGCAAGAACCACAAACACCGGCGCGGCATGCGCCAATAATCGGCAATTGCCCTGACTCAAGAATATGAAGTAAATTTTCATCGTAAGGGACGGTTTGTTCAAAATCAAAGCTGGGTATACTAACGGTGACAGAAGGATGAGAATTTATGTGAGTTGCGTTAGTTGACTCAACATGAAAGCTTTCATGATAGAAATGGGCCATATCAAAGCCCAATGTATTGAGTGATTGCGTAATGTCTTGCATAAAGCGCTGCGAGCCACACAAAAAGATCGTGTATTGTTGTATGCGATTATAGTTCGCGCTTAAAAATTCAGGTGTCACACGACCAACCGATGAACAGTCAAGTGCCTGCGTACTGATACGTTTTTTTAAACGTAAATGATAATGAAATTGCGTGTTTAATTCGGCTAATTGTGGCAGTTTAGCATCATAAATAATGTTATCTTCATCTTTTGCACAGTGTAAAAAGTCTATTTCTATATCGCTTTGATGGTTTAATAAATAATTGGCCATTGAAAAGACTGGTGTAATACCGCATCCCGCACTGATGAAGAGTATTTTTTGTCGATAAGGACGGTCGATAATATTAAATTCTCCCGCAATATCTTGTACCAATACTTCTTGGTTAGGTTGAAGATGATCAATTAACCAATTAGAGACAAGTCCATTGTTTACTCGTTTAATGGTTAATTGAATAATTTGGTTATTTGGCTGAGAGCTGATTGAGTAAGCTCGTACTTGCGTTGTATTATTAATTGTCACGCTGAGTAAAATAAACTGACCAGGTTTAAAATTAAGTGGTGAGGCTTCTTTCGTTTGAAAATAAAAACTTTCCGTATCCTCGGTTTCTGCGTGACGCTTAATCAGTACTAAAGAAGTCGTTTTAAATGACATGGTTTGACCTTAACTTATTATTGTAAGCCCTTATAAAATAAGGGCTACATTGAACTTAACGATGATTAAGCGGCTTTTGGCGCTAAAATTTTTGTTAAATCATCAGTCGCGTCAGTGGTGGCGCGTAAATCAAATTTTTCTTGTAAAATATGAATCAAATTATCGGTTAAAAACCCCGGCATCGTTGGTCCGGTATAAATGCCTTTAACACCCAGTGCTAAAAGCGTTAATAAAATCACGATCGCTTTTTGTTCAAACCAAGAGAGAACCAGCGTAAGGGGTAATTCATTGACGCTGCAATTAAAGGTTTCGGCTAAGGCAAGTGCTAATTGAATTGCGGAATAGGCATCATTACATTGACCAATATCGAGTAAACGTGGGATACCATTGATATCACCAAAATTTTGTTTATTGAATCGATACTTACCACAGCCTAAGGTAAGAATGACACTATCTTGTGGCACTTGATTTGCCATATCGGTGTAATAATGACGTTCACCTTTACTTCCATCACAACCCCCAATAAGAAAGAAGTGTTTGATATTGCCAGCTTTGATTTGTTCCACAACAGTTGGCGCGACATTCATTAAAGTATTACGTGCAAAACCAATTGTAATATAATGTTCTAATTCAGTATGCTGAAATCCTGGTTGAGCGAGTGCTGCATCGACAACCTGACTTAAATCATCACCTTCAAGGTGGGTAACGCCAGGCCAGCCGACAATACTGCGGGTAAAAATACGGTCGGCATATTGACCAACAAACGGGTTAATGATGCAATTTGACGTCATAATTACCGCGCCCGGAAATTTAGCAAATTCGCTTTGCTGATTTTGCCATGCACTACCAAAGTTACCAACTAAGTGAGAGAATTTTTTTAATTCTGGATAAGCGTGGGCTGGTAGCATTTCGCCATGAGTATAAATGTTGATCCCAGTGCCTTCGGTCTGTTCTAAAATTAAACGTAGATCATGAAAATCATGTCCAGAAACCAAAATACACTTACCAGCAATCGGCTTTGTATTCACTTGAGTTGGTGTCGGATGTCCAAATGTATTGGTTTCACCATTATCAAGCATTGCCATGACTTGATAATTTAATGTACCAATGTCCATTGATAATGTCAGTAATTGATTAAGATCCGTTGGATTATCACCTAATATGTTCATAATGCGATGGTATTCAGTACAAATTTGGTCATTAAATTGACCTAATACAGCGGCATGTTCCATATATGCAGCGGCACCTTTTAAACCATACAAAGCAAGGAGACGCAAGCCGATGATATCCTCACTCACTTCACCTTTACCCCGATTAAGGATGACATGCGGTGCCATTTTTAATAGCTCTTCTTTACTGTTTGGATAACGAATTTGTGCGCAATAAGTCAGCGAAGGTAAGGTATGATTTGCTTGTAACACAGCAGCTTTCGCTAATTGTTCAAGCTTTTGACTATTGATTTCAGCTTGTTGAATGTAATTTAACATTCGTTCAGGATCAAAATTAACATTGGTTAATGTCGAAAAAAACGTTTGAAAAGACCAACGGTCAATATCACGATCTATAATTTGGTATTGGTGGCAGATTGAAGCCCAAAACGAAACACGTTGTAATGCTGCGACTAAAACATCTTGCAGATCGGATACTTCAGCCGTTTTACCACACATGCCTTGTGCATAGCTACATCCTTTAGATGCAGGCGTTGTTATAGTTTGCTCACATTGAATACAAAACATCATTGCTCCTTTAATTATTATTTATTGTTTATTGATATAAATCTTATTATGCTTAAAACATATATATAAAATACATGTTTAAGATTTAAAAAGCAAAATGATTTTGAAACAACATTAAAATTTACATAATATTTAACCAAAGATAATGATTGTTAACAGATTTTGTTGGAAAAAATCTTTACAATTAAAAGCAGTGTTACATCAAATATTGGAGATGTGTTATGAAAAAAATTATGTTAACGGCGTGTTCAATTGTTTTTGTTTTATCTGCTCAAAATGCCCTCGCTGAAACAGATCATCATGCTGTTAAGCAAAATGCGAATACTATGACAGTTGAGTATATGAAAGCCATGGATGATATGCATAAACCGATGATGGATGGTGTGATGTCACAAGATCCTGATGTTGCGTTTGTGAAAGGAATGATCCCACATCATCAAGGGGCGATTGATATGGCTAAAATTGAATTGAAATATGGTAAAGATCCTGAGATTAAAGCGTTAGCTGAAGAAGTGATCAAGGCCCAAGAAAAAGAAATTGAATTTATGAAACAGTGGCTTGAAAAACACCAAGCCAAATAGTTGATCTTTTAATGAAAAACAGGCTAGTAATAGCCTGTTTTAGTGTTAACAAAATTTATCAACGAAATACTGCATAATTCTTGCATCGCCAGTCAGCTCTGGATGAAACGAACAAACTAAAATATTATCAGACTCAGCCATCACACAATGATCATCAATATAAGCAAGTGGTGTGACATTACCTGCAAACGATTCGATGTAAGGGGCTCGAATAAAAACAGCCGGAATGTGCTGACCAATGTTTACAATATCCAGATTCGTTTCAAAACTATCCACTTGACGTCCAAATCCATTACGTTCGACCACAATATCAATCAGTGCTAATGGCATTACCGTTCGATCGGCCTGAGTAATGTGTGTTGTTGTTTTAGCACATAAGACTAATCCGGCACAGGTACCAAAAATGCCTTTACCCGATTTTGCTAACTGTTTGATGGGGTCATACAGGCCATTTTCTTTAATTAATCGGCTAATAGCGGTCGATTCACCGCCAGGAATAATTAAGCCATCTAACGATTGAATCTCATCCGGTTGTTTCACTAGTATTGGTTTAACGTTATCTAGTTTAGCTAACATGGTTAAATGTTCGCTAACCGCACCTTGTAGATTTAAAACCCCGATCCGTTTCATTACCAACCTCGATCTTGCATACGCTCGGAATCTGCAAGTTTACTGATTTCAATCCCTTTCATTGCACTACCCAAGTTTTTGGATAATTCAACAATACGCGGGTAATCATCAAAATGTGTCGTTGCTTGTACAATTGCTTTTGCAAATTTTTCAGGATTATCTGATTTAAAGATACCAGAACCAACAAATACTCCGTCAGCACCAAGTTGCATCATTAATGCGGCATCAGCGGGTGTGGCGATACCGCCTGCTGCAAAGTTAACCACAGGGAGTGTTCCTAAACTTTTAATTTGTAAAACAAGTTCATAAGGAGCGCCGATCTCTTTAGCGTAAGTCATTAGCTCATCATTATTTTTACTTGTTACAATACGAATTTGTTCATTAACTTTACGCATATGTCTGACGGCTTCAACAATATTTCCCGTACCTGGTTCACCTTTAGTTCTTAGCATTGAAGCGCCTTCACCAATACGACGTAACGCTTCACCTAAGTCACGACAACCGCATACAAAAGGGACAACAAATTCATTTTTTAATAAGTGATATTGTTCATCAGCAGGCGTTAATACTTCACTTTCATCAATGTAATCAACACCCATTGCTTCCAGTACGCGAGCTTCGACAATATGACCAATTCGGGCTTTTGCCATGACTGGGATTGAAACGGCATTCATGACGTCTTCGACGATCGTTGGATCTGCCATTCTTGCAACGCCACCTGCTGCACGGATGTCTGATGGCACACGTTCAAGAGCCATAACCGCAACGGCTCCTGCTTGTTCAGCAATTCGAGCTTGTTCTGCATTGATAACGTCCATAATCACGCCACCTTTTTGCATTTGTGCCATCCCGCGTTTTACCGTTTGTGAACCTAATGTTTTATTATTCATTTTTCTCTCCAAATCCAGTTTCTATTCGACTTGGTTATTATGGAAAAATAATTAAAGCAAAAAAACAGCCAATTGGACTATTTTTATACCATCCAATTTTGTATGATAGTTGACGAAAATACTTTAAATCGGGGAGCAAATTGACCCGGTGATGCATAAATTAGATTGCTACATAATAATTTTTTGTTTATCCGTCGCTTGTACAATCAATTACTGTGTTTTCAAATCATCTCGACTAGACCATGCTAAATCAGCTTCACAACGTTATTATGGCTGATTACATTGCCTCAGAAAATCGCGAAGGGCATAGGCTGGCTTAGTCAGTAGCCTTTAAACATTACATTATTAAACATTAGGCGAATTATGTGGACTCAACAACAATTAAACCAGTTTGATGGTGTACTATTTAAAAAGTTAATTGCACTGATCGAAAAACACATTGAGCAAGGTTTACTGATTCCTGATGAAAAATTACCAGCAGAGCGTGAACTGGCCAAAAAATTACAGATTAACCGATCAACGGTTGTTCATGCATTGGATCAATTAACGGAACGCGGTATTTTAGTCAGGAAACGAGGCAGTGGTACATTTGTGAATGCAAAAAAATGGGGATTACAAGTTTATCCTACCATTAATTGGCATTTGCCGACTAATTTTAATAAAACATATTCCGTTTATCAGCAAAAAACACAACAACGAAAAGACCAAGCTATTGCTAAACAACAGCCACTTTGCGATCTTGCCAATGGTGACTTGCCTGTTAGCTTAATGCCTAAATTGACGTTGCCTGAAATGACTTCGCAGGAGCTTGTTTATCAAGAAAAAAACAGTGATATGCTACAAACTGGATTACCATCACTTAAGTCACACATCGCAAACTATATGCAGCAACAATTTAATATGTCGGTGAGTCAAGACGAAATATTAATTACATCGGGTACTCAACAAGCATTGTTCTTAATTACGCAAGGGCTACTGAAGCCCGGCGATGCAATTGGGGTTGAAGCGCCTTCATATTTTTATTCATTACCGCTTTTTCAGGCTGCGGGGGTGCGTATCTATGGTATCAAAATGGATCATGAAGGGATTGTTATTGATGATTTACAAAAAACACATGACACCTTTCATTTAAAATGGATTTTTTTAAATCCGGTGTTTCAAAACCCTACGGGTACTGTGATGAGTGAACGCAGGAAGCAAGCGGTGTTATCTTTTTGCTATCAAGCATGCATTGGTATTGTTGAAGACGATGCTTATAGTGCACTCTATTTTGATTCACAGGTCAATTATCACCCAATAAAAAAAGTTGATAATCATAATCAAGTGATCTATCTGGGATCATTATCTAAATATATAGGGAAAAGTATTCGAATCGGTTGGATGGTTGCCCCTACCAAGATTATTCAGCGTTTGGCTGAAATTAGGCAACATATTGATTCGGGGTTAAGTATTTTGCCTCAATTATTGGCTGAGGACTATTTACAACATCACTATCAATACCATCAAGACGTTTTACGACATCAATTAAAAATAAAACGAGATCAATTGATTGAGCAGCTCAATGCCCACTATCCAAGTCAGATTACTTATTGTGTGCCACAGGGTGGGTTTCATTTGTATGCACACCTTAATGTTAAAAATAATAAACAATTTGATGAGTTTTTAAATATATGGTTAGCAAAATCTATTCTTGTGGCTAAAGGTGAAAATTTTGGAGATTCAATTGGAAATATTAGATTAAGCTATGGACATTTTTTAGGAAATCTGCTTTGATATACAAACTCTTTGTTTTATATATCATACAAACATGGAAAAATTTAATTGTCGAGTCACATCAAGTCATAAATTACTTTTGATTGCCGGAACGGGTTGGCTATTTGATGCCATGGATATTGGTCTATTGGCTTTTATTTTAGCTGCGTTAAAAGTTGACTGGCATCTTTCAGCTCAACAATTAGGATTAATTGGCAGTATTAACTCGATTGGGATGGCTGTTGGTGCATTTGTTTTTGGTCTTTATGCTGATAAAAAAGGGCGCAAATCTGCATTCATTATCACCTTATTGATGTTCAGTATTGCAAGTGGGCTAAGCGCTTTTGCCTGGGGATTAGGCAGTTTACTGGTACTTCGTTTTTTCATTGGTATGGGATTGGGTGGCGAATTACCCGTTGCCTCGACTTTAGTTAGCGAAAGTGTCCCTGCTGAAATTCGTGGTCGCGTTATTGTGTTACTTGAAAGTTTTTGGGCATTAGGGTGGATTTTAGCTGCTTTTATTGCTTATTTCTTAATTCCGTTGCCTGCAATTGGTTGGCGGGGTGTGATGTTGTTAAGTGCAATTCCTGCTTTTTATGCGCTCTATTTACGTTTTAATCTCGCTGATTCTCCTTGTTATCATGTGTTAAATCAGTCAGCTAAAAGCGAATCGATTTGGCTAAAAATCCAAATGTTATGGCAAAAATCCTATCGAAAAAGTACATTGATGCTTTGGATTTTATGGTTTTGTGTGGTGTTCTCATATTATGGGATGTTTTTATGGTTACCGAATGTGATGATGCTTAAAGGCTTTAGCTTGGTCCAAAGTTTTGGTTATATGCTTATTATGACGCTCGCGCAATTACCTGGCTATTTTACTGTCGCTTGGTTAATTGAGCGTGTTGGGCGTAAGTGGATTTTAGCCAGTTATTTATTGGGTACCTTAATGAGCGCTTATTTGTTTGGTATGGCTCAAACGACAGAAAGTTTATTATTGTTTGGCGTCTTATTGTCTTTCTTCAATTTAGGTGCATGGGGGGCCATGTATGCTTATACGCCCGAGCAATATGCCACGCATATTCGTGCAACCGGGGCGGGTATGGCAGCGTCGATAGGGCGGATTGGGGGAATACTCGGGCCTTTAATGGTTGGGTCAATGGTAACAGCAGGATTTGCGATTTCGACCATTTTTATGGTGTTTGCGATATCACTATTCATTGCTATTATTGCGGTTATCGTGCTGGGTCAAGAAACCAAACAGCAAAGATTACTTGATTAGTGAAGTCATCCTTCAACGTCGTTATTAACCACGTTGAAGGGCTGCAATTACTTAATCAAATCAGCTAAAATTTTAATACCTTGCTCAATTCGTTCTTCAGGTACGGTAACAAAGGCTAAACGTAAACAGTTCTTTTGTGGATGAGTCGCGAAAAACGATTCCCCAGGCACGAACGCCACGTTATTTTTGACTGCTTCAGCGAGTAATGTCGTCGTATCAATGTGTTCTGGTAATACCACCCAAATAAACATCCCTCCCTCTGGTTTTGTCCAACGTACTGATTTAGGCATGTATTTTTCAAGTTGTTCTAACATAAATTGACAACGTGTTTTGTATAATTCACGAATTTTAGGAATATGATCACCTAAATAGCCATCTTTGATCACGTGGTAGGCAATATGCTGTGTGTAACTTGGTGTATGTAAATCAGCAGCTTGTTTTAATTGGACTAATTTGCGAATAAAATCTGCAGGACCAACAACATAACCTAAACGCATACCGGGTGCTAAAATTTTAGAAAATGAACCCAGGTAAACGGTATTATCGGGCGCAAAGCTAAGTAGGCTTGGTAAACGATGTCCTTGATAATCCAATTCCCCGTAAGGGTCATCTTCAATCATGAGTAATTGATTGGCTTTTGCTTTATCGGCTAATTTTTTACGTCTTTCAGCTGATAAGCGTCTTCCCGTTGGGTTTTGGAAATTCGGGATGGTATAAAGAAAACTGGCTGATTGAGCAACACTATCGCTTAATTCATCAGGATTAAGACCGTGTTCGTCGCTGGCAATGGATACGTATTCAGGTTCATACTGGGTAAATGTCTGTAAGCCACCTAAATAGGTTGGGGTTTCAACCAGGACTTTAGTTCCCTTGTCAATCAGGGCCTTACCAATCAAATCAAGTGCTTGCTGTGAACCTGTAACAATCAAAACATTATCTGTGGTTAGGTTAGTCTGTTCGCGTTGGTTAATTAAGTTTACGACCCATTGACGTAATGGTTTATATCCTTCTGTAGGACCGTATTGTAAAGCGCTAAAGGCCTCATCACTGTTCATGATATCATCTACTGCTTGTTTGATCTTTTTAACCGGGAAGGTGTCTGGTGAAGGCAACCCTCCAGCAAATGAAATCACATGAGGAAGCTCTGTTACTTTAAGAATTTCTCTGATTGCTGAACTTTTTAGTGCGGCAGCACGCTTAGAAAATTGCCACATAGATGATGACATGATAAATACCTTAGAATTTTTATTTTAAGAATACAAATATAATACTTGCAAATTTGTTTGTCATTATTAAAAACAAAAATTAGAATAGATAATTGTATTTTGTGCCAGTTAGGTAACATCGGGGATGGTATCAATATATTCGGTAAACAATCTGATGATGATCTTCAACATAAAAAACCATACCAAAGATCGACACCGTAAACATGCCTTTCGTCCAATAACGTGATGATGTGAGCGGTATAAAACAAAAATATGATAATCAATAGAGATGAAAGAATGGAAAATCGAATCAAAGTGATCTGGAAAGTACTGTTTATTGTGATACTTATTTTAGTCTCACTGGTCCCGTTTTATTTTATGCAACACTATGCCCAAGCTGTCATCAATGAACAATCAACCTTGAATCATTTGGCTGCGCAATCCGCAAATTACCTTTCAGGATTAATGGATTCCGTGCAGGGGCAATCGACCACCCAACCGATGATAGATTTAAAAAGCCGTTATCAATTTGCGCTCAATCATCTACAAAGTGCACCATTGACGTTAGGCCTAGTGTTTCTATGGTTGCTGGTTATTGATGTAATAAATTCATCACGATTAAGTTTGGTAAGCTATCTGCTAGTGGGTGTTGGATTGGTGTTATTTTACTTAGTCGAATTAGTATTTGCACGTTATGTCCAACCCGGTTTTGCGTTTTTCATTCCAGCGATTATTTTTGCTTTATTATTGTCGGGTTATGTAACAAGCGCACTAAGGAATGTCGTTGCAGGTACAGTATTTGGTATTGGTTTATTAATGATTTACACATTGGCATTTTATTTGGTCAGTGAAATCGATAATATTTTAATGTATGGTGCGATTTGTTTAGTCGTTGCTTTTGTCGTGGTTATCATCATGACACGTCATATTGACTGGAATGCGCCAGCTGAGCGAGTCAAAGGCGGCGCTAAAAAACTAAATTAATAAATATAAGTTGAGAAGAATATGTCAATTGCGACAATTGAAGTCAGTTTAGGTGCGTTATGCCATAATGTGGCATTACTCAAACAATTAAGTCCAGCAAGTCAAGTTATGGCAATTGTAAAAGCCAATGCGTATTCGCATGGAAAAGAAAAACTGGCCAGTGTGTTAGACGATCGTGTTGATTATTTTGGTGTGGCTCGTTTAGAAGAAGGCATCGAATTAAGAAAAATTGGTGTTAAATCGCCCATCTTGTTACTCGAAGGATTTTTCCTACACGATAATATTCAATTGTTGCTTGATTATGAACTTGAAACAGTTATTCACTGCCCTGAACAATTGGCAAAATTGACTGAAATAGCATTACCTACCTCTTTAAAAGTCTGGTTTAAACTTGATACAGGGATGCATCGTTTAGGGTTTCGTTGTGATAATGCATTGTCCTACTTTACACAATTAGCACAGTGCCAAGCAATACAAAAACCGATTAATGTCATGAGCCATTTTAGCTCAGCAGATGTGCTAAACTCCGAACAAACTTTGCAACAACTTGCTAAATTTGATCAGTTTATTGATTCTGTTGCAGACTGTTCTATCGTTGGTAAACAATCGATTGCTGCGTCTGGTGGTATTTTAGCTTGGCCAGCGTCTCATCGGGATATTATCCGCCCGGGTATTGCATTATATGGTGTATCTCCATTTAACTATAATGAAGAGGGTAAAGCGACCGGTGTTGATTTCGGTTTACAGCCTGCCATGACGCTGAAATCAGAAATTATCACGGTACGTGAACATAAAAAAGGGGAATCAGTGGGTTATGGACTGATATGGCAAAGTGCTCGCGATACGCTACTTGGTGTGGTGGCAATGGGATATGGTGATGGTTATCCAAGAGATATTTTGCCAGATACTCAAGTCTGGGTGAACGGACGATTAGTACCTATTGTCGGGCGTGTTGCAATGGATATGATCTTGATTGATTTAGGGCCAGATACCCAAGTGCAAGCCGGCGATGAAGTTGTTTTTTGGGGGAATGAATCACTCCCTGTTGAAAAAATTGCAGCACATTCCGGGATGAGTGCTTATGAACTCTTAACGCGCCTAACAGAACGCGCTAAATTACATTATGTTGATTAATCATTTATGAAAAAGAAATGCTTTATTTATGGTTTACTGGTATTGATGCTGCTTCTCAGTGGTGTCATTGGTTCCGCGTATTGGTATTTGCAAAATTTTGCACAAAAGCCTATTCACTTAGAACAACCTGACCAAATTTTTACTTTAAAACGTGGTACTTCCGTTAGCCACTTTGTTAAACAAGTCGAGCAACAAGCACTTGTTGACGATGCATATTTAATCCCTTATCTGATGAAACTCAATCCAACTTTGCGAGAGATTAAATCGGGTACTTATGTTTTATCACCAACGATGACCGTAGAGCAATTTTTACAACTGCTCGTGAGTGGTAAAGAAGTGCAATTTGCGATTCAATTTGTTGAAGGTAAACAAGCAAAGGAGTGGATTAGTGCGCTGGAAGCAGCCCCAGATATTGAGCGTAAACTCAGTGGTCTGTCATTAGCTGAAATCAGCCAACAACTCGGTATTGATACCTCTATTGAGGGATGGTTATATCCCGATACGTATCATTACACGATGAATACCTCAGACGTAGCCATTTTAAAGCGTGCTTATCAAAAAATGCAAACAGCACTGCAAACCGTTTGGGATGAACGTGATGAGGGTTTACCGTATAAAACACCGTATGAACTACTCATTATGGCATCGATCATTGAAAAAGAAACGGGTGTGGATGCTGAACGCAGTAAAGTTTCATCTGTTTTTGTTAACCGCTTAAAATACAAAATGCAACTGCAAACAGATCCAACTGTAATATATGGCATGGGCGATAGTTACAATGGACGCTTACTGAGTAAAGATCTACGGAATAAAGACAACCCCTATAATACTTATGTGATTGCGGGCTTGCCACCAACACCGATTACGATGCCCAGTTTAGCTTCGCTAAAAGCGGCTGCGCATCCGGAACAAACAAATTATCTGTATTTTGTTGCTGATGGATATGGTGGGCATACGTTTACCACCAATTATAAGCATCATAAGCAAGCCGTTGATGAATATTGGCGTTTAATGCGTGAAAGAAACAAAACCAATGATACAAAATAATATACTCAGGGCGTCATCCAATGATCATCCCGACATATTATCAATTTGGTATCGTTCCGTTAAAGCAACCCATCTGTTTTTAACTGAACTTGATATTCAGACACTTTATCATGGGTTAAAGACTCAGTGGCTCAGTAGCGTTGAATTATGGGTCATTGAACATCATCAGCGCATTGTCGGTTTTATCGGGTTTGATGAACATAAAATTGAAATGTTGTTTGTTGATGAGCCTTATCAAGGACAAGGTTTTGGCCGCCAATTGATTGATTTTGCTAAAACCCGTTATGACCCTTTATTCCTTGATGTGAATGAACAAAATCCTGCGGGTTTCGCTTTTTATCAAAAACAAGGTTTTACCCTTATAGGGCGCAGCGCAACAGATGCTCAAGGTAATCCATTTCCATTGATGCATATGCAATACATTCAGTGAGTTTTTACACTATAATTATAGGTTATGACAATAATTTAACGAAAAAATAGCCCACATTGAGTGGGCTATTTTATTCTGTCATGATGAATTATGCGACTTTAGCTGCCTGTTTTAAACGATCTTTGAGTTCTGTATACAATTTTTGTACATGTTGCTCTGCCCAACGTTGATCATCGATTTTTAATACATTCACGGCTGAGTGTTTATATTCCGGCGTTCGAGAAACCGGATCAAGGTGATCTAAGGTCAGCTCATTACACGCACCAATCCACCATTGATATGTCATGTATACTGCACCTTTGTTTGCTCTTGGGGTAATGTCAGCACGGGTGATGACCTTACCACGTCGTGATTGAACATATACCAAATCCCCTTGTTCTATGCCTAAACGGCTTGCGTCAGCAGGATTGATTTGTACATGACCGGGCTCATCTGCCAACGTTTGTAATGGACGGCAATTGCCTGTCATCGAACGACAAGAATAATGGCCCACTTCGCGGACAGTACACAATACCATTGGGAATTCCTCGCTTAATTGCTCCTTTGGCGGGATCCAATCTGCACTGACTAATAAGCCTTTGCCATTAGGTCGGTCAAATTTATTATCATGGTACAAATATTGTGAACCAGGGTGATCTTCATTTGGGCAGGGCCACTGAACATAACCTAAATCAGCCATTTTTTCATAGGTTGCGCCTTGATATTGATCGCAAAGCATACGCAATTCATCCCAAATTTGTTTGGTATTATCGTAGTGCATTGGATACCCCAGCTTTGTGGCAATTAAGCTAATGATTTGCCAATCAACTTTGACATTGCCAGTTGGTTCAATGGCTTTTTCAAAATACTGAAAGCCCCTGTCCGCACTGGTATAAACCCCTTCATGCTCTCCCCATGAGGTTGCGGGTAAAATCACATCAGCTTCAGCGGCTGTTTTCGTCATAAAAATATCTTGTACTATCAAAAAGTCGAGTTTATTGATCGCTTCACGCATTGTTGATAATTCAGGATCAGTTTGTAGTGGGTCTTCCCCCATAATGTAATACGCTTTAACGTGACCTTCTAAAATTTTATGAGGAACTTCGGTGATGGTATAGCCTGGATTTTCAGGTAATGTTTTGACTTTCCAAGCTTTAGCAAATTTTTTGCGTACATGTGTATCAGCCACTTTTTGATAGCCAGGATAATCTTTGGGCGTAGCGCCCATATCACATGCACCTTGTACATTATTTTGACCACGTACCGGCCCCACACCAACGTTCGGTCTACCAAGGTTTCCAGTAATTAAGGCCATACTGGATAACCCTTTAATGACATCTGTACTTTGCCCCCATTGTGTCACCCCCATTCCCCATAAAATGGTGGCAGCGGAAGATTTACCGTACATATAGGCGGCTTCGCGAATCTGTTTTGCTTTTAAGCCAGTGATATCTTCGACATATTCAGGTGTATATTTATCAATGACGGCTTTGAGTTCTTCAAAACCTTCAGTATTTCGGTCTACATATTCTTGGTTATAGAGGTTTTCATTAATGAGCACATTTAAAAAGGCATTAACTAACGCCATATTGCTACCATTTTTGAGTGGTAACCAAATATCCGCAATGCGCGCAGTCTCAATGTAGCGTGGATCACACACAATAATTTTTGCCCCTTTTTCTTTGGCTTTAATGATACGCCTTGCCACAATAGGATGGGAGTCTGCGGCATTGTAACCAAAAATGAGTAGGCATTTTGTATCTTCAAGTTCGACAATTGAATTACTCATCGCGCCGTTACCGAGCGTAACTTGTAGGGCAGCAACAGAAGGACCGTGGCAGACCCTTGCACAGCAATCAATGTTATTGGTACCGATGACAGCACGGGCAAATTTTTGCATGACATAGTTAGTCTCATTGCCAGTACCGCGTGATGATCCGGTTAACATAATTGCATCAGGCCCATGTTGCTGCTTAATATCACTTAAGCGATGTGAGACATAATCAATCGCTTCATCCCAGCTGACGGCTTCAAATTTACCGCCTTTTTGACGACGGATCATGGGGGTTTTAAGGCGTGGGGTTAAAATTTGTGTATCATTTAAAAAATCCCATCCGTAATATCCTTTTAGACATAACTCACCTTGGTTGGTAACACCATTAGCACCTTCTGCAGCAATGATTTTATTATCTTCAACTAAAAGATTAATTTTGCAGCCTGAAGCACAATATGGGCAAACGGTTAATGATTTCTTCATAATCTGGCTCTCTGTTTATTAGGTGTGAATATTCAGCTGATGCCGTGCCTATTTGCATAGCACATAACATTCGATTATTGATTTTAAAGCTGAATAAAAATGTTCATTTCCTCAAGGGCTGTTCGTCTTTGTTTTTCTTGAATCATTTTGTCAACAGCACGCGGTTCAACGAGTGTTAAGGTTTTGGTTGGACAAACTGAAACGCAAGCTGGACCATTAGGGTTTTCTGCACAGAGATCACATTTTAGGGCTTGTGTTTGATACTGTTCACTGCCACGAGCTTGGTCAAAGCCTAAGTTTTGCGTCACCACTGACATCGCACCAAAAGGGCAAGCAATGACGCAGGTTTTACAGCCAATGCAACGTTCTTGAATGACTTGGATACTGTTATTTTTACGAATAATCGCATCAGTCGGGCATGCATTAGCGCAAGGTGCGTTATCGCATTGTCGACACATGACTGGCACCGTAACGTTCATGCCTTTAATGACACGTAAACGTGGGTTAAAGTTATCTGAAGTCATATTGATATCATTAGCATGTGACATCACACAGGCTATTTCACATGTTTTGCAGCCAATACATTTATTGGCATCGGCTATAATAAATCGGTTTGTCATGATGCTTTCTCCATATCGGCTAATTGGTTTGATTGACTATTCTCAGCAACATTCAAGTACTGCATAATACTTTTAGCGGCCATTCGACCATCCGAAATTGCGGTAACAACTAAATCTGCGCCTCGTACTATATCGCCACCTGCAAAAATTTTAGGATTGTCGGTTTGACAGGCCAATTTTTGGTATGTGATTGGAATCGCCGCGATCGTACCACGACGAGTTAATTGAATGCCTTCTGCACGTAGCCATGAGATGTCATGCGGTAAAAAACCAAATGCAACAATCACCACGTCGGCTTCAAGCACGAACTCAGACCCTTCAATTGGTTGTGGACTACGACGACCTTTGGCATCCGGTTGGCCAAGTTCTGTTTTGACCATACGAATACCAATGACATGATTGTTTTCATCTACCTCTATTTTGATTGGCTGCATCATAAACATAAATTCAGCACCTTCTTCACGGGCATTTTTAACTTCTTTTTTTGAACCCGGCATATTGCTTTCATCACGTCGATAGGCACAAATAGCGCTTTTGGCGCCTTGCCTAATCGATGTACGTAAACAATCCATTGCCGTATCACCGCCGCCGAGTACCACAACCCGTTTGTCTTTGGTATCGATATAAGGTTCAGTCTCCAGTTGTGTTAGCCCCATGACCTGTTTGGTATTGGCGGTTAAAAAAGGCAATGCCTGATATACGCCATTAGCATCTTCATTTTCAAGTTTTGCCTTCATTGATTCGTAGGTACCTATGCCCACAAATACGGCATCATAATCATTTAATAAATCGGTCATCATGATATCTTTGCCAATTTCGGTATTCAGCTGAAATTCAATTCCCATTTCAGTAAATATTTCACGCCGACGCACCATAATCGTTTTTTCAAGTTTAAATGCGGGTATACCAAAGGTCAGCATGCCGCCAATTTCAGGATGGCGATCAAACACGACCGGTGTTATGCCGTTTCGGATTAACACATCCGCGCAAGCAAGCCCCGCTGGGCCGCCACCAATCACGGCGACACGTTTTCCGGTAGACTCAACATAAGACGTGTCTGGACGCCAACCCATAGCGAACGCTGTTTCTGTCACATAACGTTCAATGTTACCAATCGTGACTGCATCACCTTCGTTTTTCAGTGTACATGCACCTTCACACAATCTATCTTGTGGGCAAACACGGCCAGTAATTTCAGGTAAACTGTTAGTACTATTTGATAGTTTTGCGGCCTCAATGATGTTGCCTTCTTTTGCCAGTTTTATCCAATGGGGAATGCGGTTATGTAGTGGGCATGTCCATTCACAAATTGAATTAGGCCCACAGCTAAAACAGCGTGATGCTTGTAATTCTGTTTGTTGTTTAGTAAACCCACGATAGATTTCATGGTAAGTGGTTTTACGTTGTGCTAATGGCGTTTTCTCGGCATCCAATCGGGGAATGGAAATCAACCTAGCAAACGGTGTTTCTTCACTGGTAAAGGGGGAAATTTGTTTACGCGTGATCGCTCTATCTTGTGTTGTACTAAAGGCGGTTTGCTGTTGTTTTTGCATGCGCTGTTCATAAAGCTTATCGATACTGACCAATTTAATTGAGCCAGTAGGGCAGGCAGCTTGACAAGCTGGGCTTTCACGTCGCCCATCACACAGATCGCATTTATGGGCGACAATCGTATTAAAGACGCCTTCACTGTTACCGATGCCGAGTGAACCTTCAATCGATTCATCAACCATACGGATTGCACCAAATGGGCAAGCGACGACGCATGCCTTACAGCCAATGCACAGTGATTTATCTAAGTAGACTTTTTCTTGCCCTTGCTTAAGTGCATGCGATGGACATGATCTGACACAGGGGGCATTTTCACATTGACGACATGCTAAAGCCGTATAGACTTTTTTGCGTCCTTGAGTAATTTTGTGAACTTTTATTCTTGGCTGAAATTGCTCACGTATATCAGGATGTTGGCCCTGATGATAGGTGAACACACAGGCAACTTCACAAGCGTGGCACCCAATACAAGTTTGGGGATTAGCGATAATAAATTGCGTCATATTTGCTCCAATTATCAAATAACACGTACAGCAACAGGCAGAAAATCGTCAGTCCATTGACAGATGCTTTTCTACTGATATCCGTATGTCTTATTTTTGTACTATTACTTCGTGTGTAATTATTATTTTTTTGATAATTGAAGATTAAATTGTCATCAATTATAAAGAATTTTTTAAAATAAAAAATAATAATTATTAATATCTCTTACTAATAACCATATGAAAGCTAATAACTTATTTTGCAAATTTTATAAAAATGGTTAAATTTTTTTAGGTTTAATTGTTTAATTTGATAAAGATCAAATTAAACAGCTAGGCTCTGTTTGAGCAATTAATAATCAAGTATTAATCGTTAATAAATATTAAATGAGAGTGATTGTTATTTGGTTTTTTTGCATTAAATAACTTATTTGAGATTGTATGGGCTCATAATTCGTTGCACGGAGAAAGTCAGCAAAAATGAGAGGAATCGAGATTTGCCGATAACGTTCATTTTCAAGTTGATTGCATGTATGATAAAATTGTCATAATTTGCCTAAGTTAGGCGCATCGAATAGCAAAAACAATTAGGTGTATTTTGAAAAAGTCAGACACAGCTGTAAAGAAACCCCCAAAAACGAAATTTACCAATAGACAAATTGGAATTGAAGTCCTTTTATTGTTAGTGACTGTGGCCGCAGTATACCTGTTACTTTCACTTATTTCATTTGATCCCGCCGATCCAGGTTGGTCACAAACCGCTTGGCATGAGCCGATTCGCAATTGGGGCGGGGTTGTTGGCGCTTATTTATCGGATATATTATTGCAGTTTTTTGGATTTGTTGCTTATAGTGTGCCCATTTTGATGGTTGTGCTTTGTGTTCAAGCGATGATTCATTATTACTACCATAATGATAAGCCAGTAAATTATTTCAGTTTATCACTGCGAGTAATTGGTATTTTAGCTTTTTTATTTAGTGCAACGGGCTTTTTTGCGCTTAATATTCAAGACTTAGAACAATTTCAAGCCGGTGGCATTTTAGGTGACATTGTTGCAGATGAAGTATTGCCTTTTTTCAATCATATTGGCGCTTCAGTCCTATTGTTTGCTATTTGTATTGCTTGTATTACCTTATTAACAGGCCTGTCGTGGTTATTTATTGCCGAAATGGTGGGGGCATGTGTTGTGATGATCGCAACGCCTATTTTGACCCTCATCGTATCGTTATTTAAACGCTCGACACATAAAATTAAACAGCGTCAAGATGATGAACAAAATCGGCAGCTTGATATTGAACTGGCGGAAGTTGAAGATTTGGCTCCGATTGAATCATCAACATCTCAAATCAAGGCATCACAAGATACCTCTGAATTACAAGACGACAATCAGCAGGATTCACATGAGGTACAGCAACATCAGGTAACAACAACAGACTTATCGCATCATGAAAGTGCACTCATTCAAGCGGAACAGCCTGATCCTGTTGCAGAGGTTACACATCAAGTGTCAACGCAACTAATGGCTGAGGAAGAAGAACCGATTTATGCCTCACATCAGCATGAACAACAGAGTGTCATTGATGAAAATAATCCGCCACCTAAATTAGTCGAACACGAGGCAGTCGTTCAACATCATGATTTTACGATTAATCCAGACTATTACTCGCCATTATCATTAGCTAAAGAAGAACATGTGCCTGTTGATGATGAGCAAACCATTGCAATGGTCAAAATTGAAGAAGATGACGTGATAGCACCGGTGGGAAGTTATGGGGCCGTTGATGAGCAGAAGCCACATTCCGTGACAGCAAATGTCGATGAAGTTGTTGATGATTTTGAAGATGAACTTCCTGTGAATAAAATAACCAAAGAGAATATCCACGATAGTTTAATTCATCCTTTATTACAAAAAGAGAATAAGTTGGTGCAGAAGCCAACGACGCCATTACCGTCTTTAAGTTTATTAACAGCACCACCAGTAAAACAGGTGGAAGTTGATCATGTTGCACTTAAAGCAACGGCGGATTTGATTGAAAAAAGTTTAGCTGACTTTAGAGTCAAAGCGCGAGTTGTCGATTATTTACCTGGGCCCGTCATTACTCGCTTTGAAATTGAACTAGCACCCGGTGTTAAAGCGTCGCGTATTTCAACCCTTGATCGCGATTTAGCACGTTCATTGTCAATGCCATCGGTACGTGTAGTTGAAGTCATTCCAGGCAAACCCTATGTCGGGATTGAGTTACCTAATTTACATCGACAAACTGTCTACTTTAGGGAAGTGCTTGATAGTCCTCAATTTAAAGGTGCCCAATCACCGTTAACTGTTGTTCTTGGCAAAGATATTGCCGGGCAATCCGTGGTTGCTGATTTAGCCAAAATGCCACATTTATTGGTTGCAGGTACAACGGGATCAGGTAAATCTGTTGGTGTCAATGCCATGATTTTAAGCATTTTATTTAAATCGCAACCTGAAGATGTGCGGTTTATTATGATTGACCCTAAAATGCTCGAGTTATCGGTTTATGAAGGCATTCCTCACTTATTGACCGATGTAGTGACCGATATGAAAGATGCTGCCAATGCCCTTAATTGGAGCGTTAACGAAATGGAAAGACGTTACCGATTAATGTCAGCATTAGGCGTGCGCAATATTGCTGGTTACAACGAAAAAATAAAATTAGCAGAAGAGATGGGACGACCTATTCCCGATCCATTATGGCGACCAGGTGATAGCATGGATATTGATATGCCGATGTTGGAAAAATTACCTTATATCGTGGTAATGGTCGATGAGTTTGCTGATCTCATTATGGCTGTCGGGAAAAAAGTTGAAGAGTTGATTGCTCGTCTTGCTCAAAAAGCTCGTGCAGCAGGGATTCATTTAGTGCTGGCAACGCAAAGGCCATCGGTTGATGTTATTACTGGGTTGATTAAAGCAAACATCCCTACACGAATCGCTTTTACAGTGTCGAGTAAAATTGACTCACGTACGATATTAGATCAAATGGGAGCCGAATCCCTATTAGGGATGGGGGATATGCTTTATTTAGCACCTAACAGTTCGATACCCGTGCGTGTTCATGGTGCATTTGTTCGAGATGAAGAAGTGCATAGTGTGGTGCAAGACTGGAAAGCACGAGGGATTCCTACCAAATTCATTGAAAATATTACTAGCAGCTCAGATGATGGTGACGGAGATGGATTTGATAATAGTGATGAAGAGCTTGACCCGTTGTTTGACCAAGTGGTAGCTTTTGTGGTGGATAAACGACGGGCTTCTATTTCAGGGGTACAACGTCAGTTCCGAATTGGTTATAATAGGGCAGCAAGAATTGTTGAACAGATGGAGTCGCAAGGTATTGTGAGTGCGCCAAGTCATAATGGTAACCGTGAAGTATTAGCCCCACCGTCAGGACAAGATTATTAATCGTAATTGTCACCTACTTAATCAGTTGAGTTTATTGAATCATGATTAAGTAGGTGTGTTATCTATCGATCTATCGTGAATTTAGCATCGACCCAGTCAATTTAACAATTCGTGTTATTAGACCATAAAAATATGTTTATTTATACAGTTGTTACGTTCATAATAGCTGATAAATTATTTATTTTGCTTTATTATAGTTGTCTATTTAACCGTTGATATGGGCAGGTACTTGGTGAAAAAACTTATTTTAGTATTGGGATTATTAGTGTCTTGCTCAGTATGGGCTGATGCGAAAGAGGTATTACAGCAACGTCTGGATAAAGTGGATGGCTTTTCTGCACGCTTTACACAAACGGTAACAACGGCTGAAAAGCAATTAATTCAGCAAGGTAAAGGTGAATTATGGGTTAATCGTCCTAATTATTTCAATTGGACGATGACTGAACCTGATGAAACCGTTATTTTGTCAGATAATCAAAACTTATGGATTTACATGCCAATGGTTGAACAAGTCACGGTCATGTCGTTAAAGCAAGCTGTTGATAACCGATTATTACTGTTAATTACCGATAGCCATAATGCGGTGTGGAATGAATATCAAGTTGCTCGGCAACAAAATACTTTTACGTTAACGCCCAATGATAATTCAGCACAGCATTTTGTGATTAGTGTTCTCCCAACTGGAATGATTGCTGATTTCACGATTGTTGAAGGTGATGGTCAACGTAGCCAGTATGAACTGTCTCATCAATCATTAGGTAAAGTTGATATGAAACATTTTAAATTCACTATCCCAGATAATGTGACTGTGGATGATCAACGCTAGTTGGAAGGTAGGATGTCGACGTTTTCATTTGATTTCTCTAACGAACAATTTAAGCCTTTAGCGGCCAGAATGCGTCCGCGGACTTTGTCCGAATATATTGGGCAAAGTCATCTGTTGGGAGAGGGTAAACCTTTACCTAAAGCAATAGAAGCGGGTCATTTGCACTCCATGATTTTATGGGGCCCGCCTGGAACTGGAAAAACAACACTCGCTGAGATTATTGCGCATCATGGTCACGCAAAAGTTGAGCGGTTGTCTGCGGTGACATCAGGGATTAAAGATATTCGTGAAGCGGTTGAACGCGCAAAGCAAAATCAACAAATGGGGTTTAGAACCATCTTATTTGTTGACGAAGTACATCGGTTTAATAAAAGCCAACAAGATGCATTCTTACCGTTTGTTGAAGACGGTACGGTAACCTTTATTGGCGCGACGACCGAAAACCCTTCATTTGAATTGAATTCAGCACTGTTATCACGCGCTAGAGTTTATCTACTTAAATCATTAACTGAACAGGATATTGAGCAGATCCTGACTCAAGCAATGCGAGATAAAGATCGGGGCTATGGTAGTACCTCATTTGAATTATTAGATGATACCAAAACACAGATTGCACAATTTGTTGGTGGTGATGCGCGACGTGCATTAAACACACTTGAATTGCTGGTTGATATGGCTGGTGATCATCAAATGTTAACCCCTGAATTGTTAAAAGAAGTGGTTGGTGAGCGTAGTGCGCGTTTTGATAATCAAGGCGATCGATATTATGATCTCATTTCAGCTGTACATAAATCGATTCGAGGCTCGGCGCCCGATGCGGCGCTGTACTGGTATGCTAGAATTATTAGTGCAGGAGGCGATCCTCTTTATGTTGCTCGTCGTTTGCTGGCAATTGCTTCAGAAGATGTGGGTAATGCCGATCCAAGAGCGATGCAGGTAGCCTTGTCAGCATGGGATTGTTTTACGCGCGTGGGACCGGCAGAAGGCGAACGTGCTATTGCTCAGGCTATTGTATATTTAGCCTGTGCACCAAAAAGTAACGCGGTCTATATGGCCTTTAATCAAGCAATGAAAGACGCACAAAGTTTGCCTGATTATGATGTTCCCGAGCATTTACGCAATGCGCCAACCAAGCTAATGAAAAGTTTGGGCTATGGTCAGGAGTACCGTTATGCACATAATGAAGATAATGCTTATGCGGCTGGAGAAAATTATTTCCCACCAGAAATTGCAGACCGTCAGTATTACCAGCCAACCGAACGCGGTGCAGAGCGGCAATATAAAGAAAAACTGACTTGGTTAGCCGATTTAGATGCGAAAAGCAGTATAAAACGCTATAAAAAATAGGTATTTATTCTATAACCGCTGATTTACATTAAAGTCGAGCTAACGACGACCGATTGCAATATTGTTATGTCACTTGTACTTGTCATCATAGGATGGCTCGTTTTTTTGCAATGTGTTCACAATCCATTGATAGTCGTGAGCGCTTTGCTGATAAACGATTTGCCAAAATCTGATTTTGTATACTAAATGTTTGAGAACAAGATGCTAGGACTATTTAATATCGATTTAGATCACGCTTATTGATAAATATTATTCAGATAAAAATAATGTGTTGACCTTGTAGTGACTTTAGGGTTTAAAGTGCTAACTATCAAATAAGGCTTTTGTTGGTCTTTCTAACAAAGCCATTAATCCTTTAATTTCATGAGGTCAGCTATGAGTCAACATCGTCACCAATCTACAACGTGTTGCGATTCACCACAAACACCTGAGCATGACGCCGTTTCAGAATCGAACAATGCAAGCTCATGCTGTAGTCATACTGCTGTAAGCATAAATTTAAGTGATAACAATCGCCTCCCAGTGAGTAATGATACACAAGCAGTGTACCGCATTAATAATATGGATTGCCCAACCGAAGAAGCGCTGATTCGTAAAAAACTGGCTAACATGGATGGTATTATTGGTTTAGAGTTTAATTTGATGCAACGTTTGTTAACGGTGCATCATCAGCAAGCATCATTAACGGATATAGAAGCTGCCTTGATTGCGATTGATATGGCACCTGAAATCATTTTAGCAACAGATACACCACAAAATGCGAATTATTCGCCTGTGATTAAATGGAAACGATTGGTTACGGCAGGCATATTTGCATTCGCATCAGAAATTACCCATTTTATTGCTGGACCGGATTGGCTCGTTTTGACTCTAGCCATTTTAGCGATTGTTTTAGGCGGCTTTACAACCTATAAAAAAGGCTGGATTGCCCTCAAAAATTTTAACTTAAATATGAACGCGTTAATGTCGTTTGCGGTTACAGGCGCATTGGTGATTGGGCAATGGCCAGAGGCCTCTATGGTTATGGTGCTATTTACTTTAGCTGAAGCGATTGAAGCAAAATCAATGGATAGGGCACGTAATGCAATAAAAAATCTATTGAGTTTAACACCAGAACAAGCCATGGTACGGCAAAGTGATGGCAATTGGCTTAAAGTTGATGTTAAAACGGTAACCGTTGGGAATGTCGTTCGCGTCAATCCGGGTGAACGTATTGCATTAGATGGCCAAATCATATCCGGCCAGTCGACAATAAACCAAGCTCCAATCACGGGCGAAAGTTTACCAATTGAAAAAACGGTTGGTGATCCGGTATTTGCCGGTACGATCAATGAATCAGGTTCATTTGAATATAGTGTGACAGCATTGGCAACGCAATCAACCTTATCACGAATTATTAAAGCGGTTGAATCTGCTCAAGGCAGTAGAGCACAGACACAACGTTTTGTTGATAATTTTGCTAAAGTGTATACACCTGTGGTGTTTGTCATTGCATTAGGTGTTGCCCTTATTCCTCCGTTATTCATGAACGGTATTTGGTTTGATTGGGTTTATAAAGCATTGGTCTTACTTGTGATTGCTTGCCCTTGTGCATTGGTTATCTCAACACCGGTCACAATTGTTAGTGGTTTAGCCGCGGCGACGCGATACGGTATTTTAATTAAAGGCGGGATGTACCTTGAACAAGGACGCAAATTATCCGCACTTGCATTAGATAAAACGGGCACAATTACATACGGTAAACCTAAACAAACCGATTTTATTGATATAGGTCATCTTGACCCGCAACAGGTTAAACACATTGCGGCAAGTCTTGCAGCCCGTTCAGATCATCCGGTTTCTAAAGCCATTGCAGCGTCTGCACAAATGGAGCAGATTACACTCGAGAATGTGAGCAATTTTGTTGCGATATTAGGGCAGGGTACACGAGGTGAAATTAATGGTGAGTTATGGTATTTAGGTAATCACCGCATGGCAGAAGCGTTAGGGGTATGCAAGCCATCCTTAGAACAGCAAATTAATCGATTAGAGCAACAAGGCAAAACAGTCGTTATGCTAATGGAGCCGCAAGGTGTGCAGGGCATATTTGCTGTCGCGGACACCATAAAAGAAAGCAGTGTTACGGCAATTTCTGAACTAAAAAGTTTAGGCATTAAAACGGTGATGTTAACTGGTGATAATGTTCATACTGCGAATGTGATTGCAAAACAAGTCGGTATCACTGAGGCTAAAGGTAATTTATTACCTGAAGATAAATTAAATGTTGTTAATCAATTAGCACAGTCAGGTATTGTTGGTATGGTGGGGGATGGCATTAATGATGCACCTGCGCTTGCCCGAGCGGATATCGGTTTTGCCATGGGGGCGATTGGAACGGATACAGCGATAGAAACCGCTGATGTGGCTTTAATGGATGATGATTTACGTAAAATTCCACAATTTGTTCGTTTATCGAAAGCGACGTTTTCGATATTAGTACAAAATATCGTATTTGCCTTGGTAGTAAAAGCGGTGTTCTTTATTTTAACATTTACTGGTGAGACAAATATGTGGATGGCCGTATTTGCAGATATAGGGACAAGCTTATTAGTTGTTGCAAATGGATTGAGATTATTACGAAAATAGCACAAATTCATACTGAATCATTTGATGGTCGGCGTATCATATTGAACAATCATCAATATACTAAGGAAAATAATTATGAAACTCATTGTTGATAAT
The DNA here is from genome assembly GCF_039542345.1 of Orbus sasakiae. NCBI lineage: Bacteria > Pseudomonadati > Pseudomonadota > Gammaproteobacteria > Orbales > Orbaceae > Orbus > Orbus sasakiae. Next base: position 1,762,002 of record NZ_BAABHY010000001.1, on the reverse strand, counting down.
ATGACATGTAATCATTGTGTTAAAGCTGTAACAAAAGCCATTAATGATGTTGATCCTAACGCAAAAGTATCGGTCGACCTAACCAAAAAAGAAGTCACTATTGATGGTGGTTCTATTTCTCAAGAGGCTGCTATTAAAGCGGTTGATGATGCAGGTTATCAATTTGTTGGTATTGGCTATTAATTTAATTTAGGGATTGTCTTAAATCTGTCTTTGCTTTAAGACAATCCTTGAATCATAAGATTGATATGTGATTAGCGACGAATATCATAAATGATATTACTGTTTTTTAATTCTATAATTTCCGGTTCCGTTAAAGCGACAATTTCGTCGTCATTTTCCACATACTCAATGGTTGATAGCGTTTTGGGGATGCCTTTTTTCTTATCATAAGCGACGTTAGCAATTGCAAATAAATAATATTCATCTTCAAAACCGACGAGTTTCATCGTGCCATAAGCATGAATTTCACTGTTATATCCACTACTGTCAATTTTCGCTAAATCGGCAAAATAGATATCATTGACTTGTGGTTGAGTCATATATTGATTAACGAGTGCAGCCTCTTGTTTACTACTGTATATTGCATAGCTTACTAAAAACACCATGAGTAAACAGCTGATAAGCCAGCCCCACTTTCGAATAATCGGAATCTTCTCTTTGTGATGGGTTTGCTTGAATTCTGATTTCGTTATGTAGGCTCCATGGCCACAACGTTCGCAAACAACAGCATATTGTCGAGAAGTCAGAAAACTAAAGAGATACCATAAGTGAAAAAATCGATAATCGATAACCGTGTTGAATTGAGTGACATCATTGCACGTACTGCATGTTTGATGTGTCGCTTCTCCAGCCGTAACTCGATTACCACCTCTCCCCCAGATGAAAAACATACCTACTCCTTATATTATATTGTTATTATTTATCTTTTTTTATTTTTTAAGTGGTATCATATGCAGAGTTATATTGATACGGCCGTGATTATAACGAGAAACTGTTACGCTATCAATTAAGTTAAACTGATAATCGACTTAGCGAAAACGAATGTATTGCATTTTCGCTAAGAACGATATGACGGTTATTGAAAATCAGCGAGTCTTTCAAAGATACTTAAGTTATCACTTTTATTGACATCTTGCACATCTTCTAATTTTTCAACTTGGCTGATCATTTGGGATAATCGCTCGTCATTTTGCACTAAGAGCCAAATACGGCTATAGCCTGAACCGTTTAGAGGTAAGCATAAAATACCCTCAACATTAAATGCGCGACGAGCAAATAATCCGCAAATATGCGTCATAACGCCGGGGTGGTTAAGGACGGTTAAGGTTAAAACTATTTGAGTTGCGGGTTGTGACATATTATTCTCCTACCATTTCAATGTTTGCAGCGCCTGGTGGTACCATTGGATAAACTTTTTCATTAATATCAATGTACGCATGAATTAAACAAGGCCCTGGTGTGTTGATTGCTTGGGTTAGTGCGTGTACTGGATCAGTCTGATCATTTAAATTGCATGTATTTAAGCCGAATCCTTGTGCTATTTTGATAAAATCAGCTTGATAGGGAAACGTTGATGAAAAAATACGTTGACCATAAAATAACGTTTGTTGTTGATGAACTAGACCTAGCGCCTGATTATTCAATAAAATAATTTTTATATTGAGATTATGTTCAGCAGCTGTTGCCAGTTCTTGGATATTCATCATAATACTGCCATCGCCGGTAAAACAGATAACCACCTGTTCAGGACTAACCAGCGCGGCACCGATTGCAGTAGGTAGCCCAAATCCCATCGTACCAAGACCGCCTGAGGTGAGTAGTTGCCTTGGTCGACTAAACGGATACGCTTGAGCTACCCACATTTGGTGTTGGCCAACATCTGTCGTAATGACAGCTTTAGGGCCGGCTATTTTTGCCACAGCTTGAATTAATCCATAATGGCTGAGTGGATCATTACTGTGATGTGAGCATGGAAACTGATGTTTGATATGCTCAATTTGCTTCAACCATTCATGTCTTGGTTGCGGCGTAATGTTGGCTAATAGTTGTTGCAAAACGTCAGCAACATCAGCATGAATCGCAATATCGGGTTGCTTAACCTTACCTAATTCAGCGCGATCGATATCAACATGAATAATCTTGGCATTGGGACAAAATTGTTCAGTTTTACCAATCGCTCGGTCATCAAAGCGTGCACCAAGTACAATCAGTAAATCAGCTTCTTGCAAAATTAAGTTAGTGCTACGTTTAGCATGCATGCCCAGCATACCCAGTGATAATGGGTGATCACTTGCAATACAACCTAATGCCATCAATGTTGTTGTGGTCGGAATATTTGACTTTTCAATTAATGCCAATGCGGCTTCATGTGCATCAGCAAAAACAATACCGCCACCAAGATAAGCAATCGGACGTTTAGCATCATTAATTAAACTTGCTGCCTGTTCAATTTGCATACTCTCTATCTGGGGATGCGGATGATGGACAGAAAAATCGGGTAAGGCTTCAATCTCAATGGTTGCGGTTTGAATATCTTTAGGCACATCCACCCATACCGGCCCAGGTCGACCAGATTGCGCAATCCGAAATGCATTTTGCATAACACCGGCTAATTCTTCAATACTGCGGACTAAATAGTTATGTTTTGTAATGGGAATTGAAATACCATAGGTATCCACTTCTTGGAATGCATCAGTACCAATCGTTGATGAGGAAACTTGCCCCGTAATACAGACGATTGGAATTGAATCCAGTTTGGCATCTGCAATCGCTGTTAACAAATTGGTTGCACCAGGCCCACTTGAAGCAAGGCATACGGCAGGTTTACCATTGGTTCGCGTCATTCCTTGAGCAATAAATCCTGCAGCTTGTTCATGGCGTGTAAGAATATGTTGTATCTGTTGGCTTTGTCCTAATGCATCATATAAAGGTAAGATTGCACCACCAGGTATACCCGCAACTTGTGTGATACCATAATGTTCAAGAATTTTTACAATAAGCTCGGCACCCGTTAAGCGCAAAGGTTGTGTGGTATGGGAAGATTGCATCGCTCTTTATCCTTATCATTCTATTGCCGGGATAACATGAGCAGGATACTAAAAAGAAACCCCGCTCGGTGTTTGCACCGGCGGGGTTATCGTCAACGTGTTGATTTAATCCCGTCGCGGCGCATTGCCGACCACCACACGCACGACGACGAGCACTGAATTAATCAGTGTAGCAATAAGCTGTGTCGACGTTAATGTAGTCATGGGATCATTTTCTCTTTGTTATTAATTGGGAGTTATAACAACATAATTTTTCTTGCTAAGCAATAATTTTTCGAAAAAAAAGCCAAATCAATATAAAAATGTGAAAAAGATCACGAAATTTGGTTTAGCCTAAATTTTTTTCTATTTCACAAAAATCAGGACGTAACATATAGTTTACATTAACTGACGCATATAAAATTTCTCTGTTTGGTGCAATCACATAGCTTGCAGGTATAGGTAATTGATAGCTATCATCTCCATTAAAATTTGCAATATTAGCGCCTAAATTTTGGTATAAGGTTCGAATATCCTCTGGTAATGTAAAAACTAAGCCAAATTTTTTAGCGACTAGGTTTCCTTTGTCTGAAAGTAGGGTAAAGTTAATATGATGATCATGTTTTAACTGATTATTGATTGCTGGGGTTTGGGGTGAAATAGCAATAACTGTGGCTTGTTTACCTGCTAAAAGTTTATCACGATAGTGTTGTAATTGTGCGACACAAAATGGGCACCAACTACCACGAAAGAAAAAGATAAAAGTTGGATCTTGTTTATTCAGTAATTGTGTTAATGAGTAAATATTACCTTCAGAGCCAGTTAGTGTAAAATCAGGCGCTATATCATGAGCTTTGAGTGCATTTTTATCCAGATTTTGTTTAAGCATATCAGTCAAAGACGATTCTAATTGTGCTGTTATCTCTGGCGGTAATTGTCTTAATAATTGTGTTTGAATATTTTGCAATGTGGTAAGTAAAGTCATTTTATTATTCCTTGTCTCTAAGGTTATTCAACAGCTTGGTGAGTAATTGAGTTAATTGTTCAGCTTCCCCCTGACTGAAATTATCGGTTAATTGTTCTATCCATTTCGTATGAATTGAAAACAGTTGACTAATTAATTGGCGACCTGTTTTGGTTAGGGTAATGATCTGTTTACGACCATCTTGTGGATCGAGTGCTTTATTGATGAATTGATCTTTAATTAAAGATTGCAGTAAAGCCGAAATAGTAGCTTTTGTTACTCCGCAATGATGAGCGATTTCTAAAGGTGATAAGTGGTCATATTGCATTAATAAAGCCAAAATCAGAAATCGTCCTTCTGATAGATTATAGTGTGACAGCTTATCTGCACAGCTTTTATCAATTCTGTTTGCTGCGGACAAAACATGCAAACAAATTGCGATTTTTTTTGCATGATGGGGATCTTGATGTTTAACAAGATCAATCAGTGTTAAGTATTTTTTCTCTAGGTTTATCATATTGTTTAGTAAAATTAGTTAGCCATCTAACTAATTTATTGCAGCGAATCATAATTGTCAACCATAGTCTGTTGGATTATTTAATTAAGGCTAACTGTCCATTCATCTTCAAATTGTTTGACAAAATCAACCAGAATTTGATGGCGTTTTGCGGCGAGTTTTTTTCCCGCATGGGTATTCATCTGATCTTTAAGTAGAAAGAGTTTTTCGTAAAAATGGTTAATCACGGTATTAGGGCGCTTATAATCGTCTTCCGTCATGTCACTGCGTGGCAACACTTTTGGGTCATGCATCATATTTTTTTTATTACCACCATAATAAAACGTGCGACCAATGCCGATTGCACCTAATGCATCGAGCCTATCCGCGTCTTGTACGATTTGTCCCTCTTTACTCAAGGATTGTTTGGTGGATAAATTTTTACGAAATGACATATTGTCAATGATGTCCAAAATCGCATTTTGCACAGATTCAGTCACAGATTGTTGCTTGAGAAATGTGATAAGATCTTGTCGTGCCTGTTCACTATTATCGGTGACTTTATCATCAATAACATCATGCAAATAGGCACTCATTGTGACAATAAAAAGATCGCTTTCAGGTTCGGTTGTTTGAATATGCGTGGCGAGTTTAACGACACGTTCGATATGGGCAATATCATGACCCGAAAAATCATGAGCAAGTTTTTCTTTTACGTAATGATGTGTATTGATTATGATTTGTTGAGATTGGCTTAGCATCGTTAACTTGTTAATATTAAACTGGAACAATAATATGAATTATACACAACAATCCGTTATTTGGTGAGTGAATAAATTTTTAGAGGTCGTGTGATGAAACTCGTTGTACTGGTTGATAATAATACCCTGATTGATCACTATTATTTGGGTGAACCCGGTGTTTGCTATTATATTGAAGATGAAGGGCAAAGGTTATTGTTGGATGTTGGTTATTCTGATATTTTCATTAAAAATGCGAAATTAATGGGGATTGATCTCACCACTGTTTCAACAATTGCGATTTCTCATGGTCATAACGATCATACTCGAGGATTGCAATTTTTAGCCAAAGAAATGGATCTAAAAATGGTTAATCTTGTTGCTCATCCCGATGCATTTAAAACGAAAATATTTGAAAATGAATCGATTGGTTCACCTTTTGATGAATCACAACTGCAAACAATGTGTTCATTACAATTATCGAAAACCCCAATCAAAATTAGTCCAAATATCACGTTTTTAGGCGAAATCCCATCATCCAATGATTTTGAACACCGTCAGCATTTTGGCTGTATTGTCGATCCATGTCATCATGAGATGGACGTTGATTACGTGTTAGATGACTCGGCATTAGTGTATCAAAGTAGAACAGGACTATTTATTATTACCGGTTGTTCACATAGTGGTATCTGTAATATTGTTGAATATGCTAAGCAGGTTTGTAATGAAACCAAAGTGGTGGGCATCATTGGTGGCTTTCATTTATTTGAACGTTCTAAACAACTCAGCCATACAGTTGAATATTTTGTGAAAAATGAGATTAGACAGCTTTATCCGTGTCACTGTGTCTCATTTATCGCAAAATCTGAGATTAATCAGGCGATTCCTGTGCATGAGGTCGGGGTAAGTTTGACCCTAGAAATTGACTGATATGGCGTGCAGTTTGTCAAAAGAATAAATTAAAATAATTGGATCGTGATTTTATTGTTTAAACATAATAGAATAATTTTAGTCTAAATTTATTTAATATTTTGTCAGGAGTCGGTATGAAAGATCGTTTAAAATGGGTTGATGAATTCTGCTTTATGGGTGAGACGGCAAGTGGTCACACATTAATTATGGATGGTGGCGTAGAACATGGCGGTCGTAACCGCGGAGCAAGACCAATGGAACTATTGCTTCATGGTGCAGCGGGTTGTATGGCATATGATATTACGGCGATTTTAAAAACAGCAAAACAAGATGTCCGTGATATGTGGATTGATATTGAAAAGACACAAGCTGACACCTCTCCTAAAGTTTATACCACCATTAATTTCCATATTGTGATTACAGGGAAATCAGTGACCAATGAATCCGTTGAAAGAGCAATTCAACTCGCATCTGAAAAATATTGCAGTGCGTCAATCATGTTAGGTAAAACGGCAAAAATGAGTTATACCTACGAAATTAGAGAACAAAACTAATTTACTCCCCTGTTTGAAAGTGCCTAAATTTAGGCACTTTATCCTATCTACGGCAATAATGTGTCGGTTTTGTCTTCCATTATTATCTATTGTATCTGATCCAGAACATAAACTGATATTGCTCGATAAAGAGTGGTGTCATTATTGCTTATCGGCATACTGGCAATACGCCCATTTTTATATAACTGATTGGAATAAGATAATGCGGATAAATTCTTAGCATATTTTAGTAATCTCATTATGATATCAGCATGTGGTTTAACGAATTGAGATAATCTATGCAACAATTAACAAAAAGTATGCGGTTTCGGGATTTAGTAATTCTTGGTCTGCTTTTCATTGGCCCCGCCGCTCCCGTGGGTTTATTTGGTGTACTTGATGCCATTAGTGATGGTGCAATTGCATTAGTGTATATTGTTGCCACGGGAGTGATGGCATTTACGGCATTTTCTTATGCCAGAATGTCTCGTGAGCTGCCACATGCAGGTTCAGTTTATGCTTATTGTTCTGCGGGCATCCATCCTAACGCAGGCTTTCTCGTTGGTTGGTTATTATTGCTCGACTATATGTTTATTCCTGCTGTTGCATATCTGTTTAGCGGCATTTCATTAAATGCCATTATTCCAAGTGTACCTGTTTGGGTATGGACATGTATTGCGGTAGCGCTAACAACCACATTAAATTTGGTCGGAATCAAAAAATCAGCCAAAATTACCTTGATCATTTTAGTCCTTGAAATTGTGGTATTAGCGGCTGTATTGATTATGGGGATTTGGATTTTAATTACCAGCGGTGCGCAAAGAGACTGGTTACATCCATTTGTCGGTGGGGCGTTATTTAGTTGGAGTAATTTATTTACGGCTGTCTCGATTGCTGTTTTATCCTACTTAGGGTTTGACGCGATCGCCACATTTGCTGAAGAAAATGGGGGAAAACGCAGCTTAGTCAGTAAGGCTATCATCGGATGTTTAATCTTGGCCGGGACATTATTTGTGGTTCAAACGTATATTGGCGCTTTATTAAGTCCATATTCACCAGAATATTTACGTGCTAACCCTGGCTTACAAGGCAAAGCATATTATGACATTGTCAATCAAGAACTCGCTGTTTGGTTAGGTTGGGCTCTCGCTCTAATGAAAGCGATTGGGGCTGCATTTGCGGCCATGGTAGGTCAAGCCGCCGCCAGCCGTTTATTGTTCGGCATGGGGCGTGATAAACGGTTACCCTCAATATTAGCCAAAGTAGGTAAACACAGTGGTGCACCAACGATTGCGATTTTATTTGCCGCTGGTTTCAATTTATGTTTGGCAGCGATTGCAGCCAACAGCGCTAAAGGGCTACCGACTTTAGTCTCTTTTGTCGATGTGGGTGCATTAAGTGCGTTTATTATGTTACATGTTGCAGTAATTGGTTATTTTAAATTTAAGAAAAAAACGCGTGGGTTATCCGCTTTAGTTAGCGATATTGTTGTCCCTATTATCGGTATCATTGTTTTATTGCCCGTATTATTACATATCGATATTGATGCGAAAATGGTCGGGGTAGGGTGGTTGATTATTGGCGTGCTTATCTTATTTTTTAATCATGATAAATCTGATTTGACTTGGCTTGATGCTGCAAAATAGGATGAAGAGCTGTTTTTCGTGATATGATAGCGTTTTATTATTTTAGAGTAGATTGTCAACATGAAAAATAACGCAATCACAATTCGTCCTGAAAAGACACAAGAACTCGATGCCATTTATCATTTGATTAAAACAGGTTTTATGACAGCTAAGGTATCAGATGGTAACGAACAGGATTTTGCAAATCAACTCCGAGAAAGTGACAATTATATTGCTGATTTAGCGCTAGTTGCTGAATCAGCAGGTGAATTGATAGGGCATATCATGCTGACTAAAACCGACATTATTCAGACTGACTCACAATCTATCCCCACACTGTTACTCGCTCCTATTACGGTAAAACTAGAATACCGAGATCAGGGTGTGGGTCGTTTATTAATTCACGAAGCATTTAAACGAGCGAAGCAGCTTGGTTATACGAGTGTATTTTTAGTCGGTGATCCAAAATATTATGCGCGTTTTGGTTTTAAATCGATTAGTGAATTTAATATTGTGTCGTCAACAGCTATACCAGAACCTTATGTTATGGGGATCGAATTAATCACTGGTAGTTTACTGAATGTAAGTGGTAAATTAGCTGCTTGTTAAGCAATTTTTGACATAATATCTGTGATATACTGACTTACTTAGTTTTGTCTTTTGTCACCAAAATAAAAAAAATGAGGTAAACACCATGGTTAAAGTGATTAATTCAGATAAAGCGCCAGCCGCTATCGGTCCTTATGTGCAAGCAATTGATTTAGGTAATTTATTGTTTGTTTCTGGTCAAATCCCATTAGACTCATCAACAGGTACGATGCCTGATGATGTGAGTGAGCAAGCGAAACAAAGCTTAGCTAATGTGAAGGCTATTTTAGCTGCCGCGGATTGCCAGCCAGCAAACATTGTTAAAACAACCATATTTTTGGCGGATATGAATGATTTTGCAGCAGTGAATGCTGTATATGAGCAGTTTTTTAAAGAACATAATGCCGGATTTCCTGCTCGTTCATGTGTTCAAGTCGCTCGTATTCCAAAAGATGCCAAAGTCGAAATTGAAGTTATTGCGGCTCGATAATTACGCTTGATAGATCTATTCCCAATTTTGTTTAACCGGACTTTGTCCGGTTAGCTATCAACCCAAATCGTATCAAAACACTCATTATCTTCTTGTTTAACTTTGATTCCTTAAGGCACTATGTGTTGTTTGGGCATATTGATGTTATTTTTTATTCCTTGCCTGTCCTTTTTAGACTTGAATATCGTATCGAATAAGCGATAAAATCTTAGCTCACCTTTGTATCAATCGGTACGCATAAAATGGATCGTAAGCGATACGCTGTATTAAAAAAACGCCTTTCTTTTATTCATAAAATTCGCAGTATGCAAGATAGAGCACCTATTATGGTATTAGTTATTGCTGCCATTATTGGTAGCATTACTGGCTGTATTGGTGTTGCATTTCAATATCTGGTTATTTGGGTTGAACATGCTCGGATAACGCTCAGTCTAACATGGTCATCTTCATTTTATTTTGCTTATATCGCGTATTTCATTGTCGCTGCATTGATGGCAGGAATGGCGTATTGGTTAGTGAGGCGATTTGCACCAGAATCGGGTGGTTCAGGTATTCCTGAGATCGAAGGTGCATTGGCTAACTTACGTCCGGTGCGCTGGCAACGAGTATTACCCGTTAAATTTATTGGTGGCTTAGGTGCTTTAGGATCGGGGATGGTTCTTGGGCGGGAAGGGCCCACCGTACAAATTGGTGGCAATGTGGGTAAAATGGTTGCTGATTTTTTCCATGTAAGGGGGGACAGCTATTTACATACCTTTATTGCAACGGGTGCCGCAGCAGGGGTCACGGCGGCATTTAATGCGCCATTAGCGGGCATATTATTTGTTATTGAAGAGATGCGGCCACAGTTTCGCTACAGTTTGACATCGATCAAAGCCATATTTGTTGGGGTGATTATGGCTAGTGTGATGTACCAGTTTTTAATTCAACCCGGCTCAGTGTTTCACATTGGTTATTTCCATGCCGTGCCCGTCAATTCGTTATGGTTGTATTTGTTGTTAGGGTCCTGTTTTGGGGTTATTGGTGTGATAGCGAATCAATGTGTATTAAGCTGTCAAAAATATTTTCAGCAATTTTATCAACAGGGAAAATACCGTTTTGTGGCTACGGGGGCTGTATTAGGGGGGGGATTTGGTATCCTCTCGTTTGTGATGCCAGAAATCACTGGTGGTGGCTTTGCCTTTATTCCTTCCGCAATAGCTGGTGATTACTTTTTTTACATGCTTTTGACCATCTTTATTCTGCGATTTGCGGCAACAATATTATGCTTTAGTTCTGGTGCGCCAGGGGGAATATTTGCACCAACGTTAGCATTAGGAACCATTTTAGGGATTTTATTTGGCATGCTGATTCAACACCTTTTTCCCGATTACCAAATTGAATTGGGCGCCTGTGCGATTATCGGGATGGGGGGCTTATTTGCTGCGACTATCCGCGCGCCACTCACGGGGATTGTGCTTGTTATGGAGATGACAGATAACTATCAATTGATCTTACCCATGATTATTACCTGTTTAGGCGCAACGCTAGCTGCTCAGGCTCTCGGCGGTAGACCTTTGTATTCGAGTATATTAGAAAATATTTTGTTACGTTCTGCACAACAAAAATAAACGATTATTTTTGCGGCGTAATATTCCATTCTCTGATGGGTTGATGTATTGTTGATTTATCGATTTGACTGAATGGCCAAATACGTAATTGAGACTTTCTGATAATAGTAAAATTTGATTTGATAAGGCGACACATATGACCAATATTGCTAAACTGTTGTTAATCACGCTCTTATTTGGTGTCAGCAGTTCCTCTTTTTCATCGTTAATTGAAAATAAAGATTATGTCGTATTAGAAGGGCATGCTAAAGCGTATTCAATTTATAAAGATAAAATTGAAGTTGTTGAGTTTTTCTCTTATGGTTGTCCTTATTGTTATGTGGTTGAAGATGAAATTTCACAATGGCTAGCGGATAAACCTGAAAATGTGGTTTTTACCCGTGTAGCAATACCACGTAAAGGAAAATGGATCGAGTATGCACGTTTATACTATGCATTAGGCATGATCTCACCTCAAGAACAAGCACGTATTACAACATTAATGTATAGTGCAATTCATGAACAAAAATTGAATTTTGAGAATGCTAATGAAATTTTTGATTGGGCAGAAAGTGAACACGTTGACCGTAGCTTGCTCGAACACTATTACTATTCAAATGAAGTGACTGAAAAGTTAGCACAAGCGGTCGAAATGTCACATGCATATCAACTTAAATATGTGCCATCCATTTATGTGAATAATCAATATCAGTTACTGCTTGATAGCTCGAATCATTATCAAGGGACTAAAGATAAGCTAAATGAACTTATCAAAATGTCAGGTGAATAATCGATGAAAACCGCATTTATTGGTATAGATTATATTATTGATATCATGCACCCCGATGGCAAAATTGCGCGTTCTGCAGAACAAGCAACACAGAGCGATGTGATCAGTAAAGCGAATCAGATTTTACATTTGGCTGAACAACGCGGTTGGTTAAAATTATTGGTCAAAGTGGGCTTTTCTGCAAATTATGTGGAACAGCCAAAAGATTCACCTATGTTTAGTAAAGCCAATCAGTTTGGTGCGTTAATGTTAGGTCACAAAGGGACTGATTTTCATCCTGATTTACACGCTGATAAAGTGGACATGGTGATAATTAAACCTCGTGTTAGTGCCTTTTATTGTACAGAACTCGAAGCTGTTTTGCGTGCCAACAAAATTGAACGGTTGGTGATCGCCGGTGTGAGTACTGTGATGACAGTACAAAGTACTGCCAGAGACGCGCATGATCGAGACTACCAAGTCGTGATTGTTGAAGAGGCTTGTGCGGCACCCACTCAAGTTGAACACGAGAGCTCGATTGCGTTTCTAAAGCAAATCGCCAGTGTCGTTAATTGCCAGCAATTGAGTGAAATGGTTTAAGACGGATATATTAACAACGCTATCGACATGGTATGTCATTTCGATCGCATACAATGCAAGTATATTCGATATAGGTTCATTGGAACATGACCTTTTTTATACATAAAACATATCACAGATTATCCCTACTAATCTTTGTGCTTGATATTGTCATCTGATTAAAAAATGATTATTATTCAGGGTCTTTTTTAGGTGTGATCCCGATACATTAGGATGGATGCTGTGCGTGAGTCAACGGCCAATTTCTACAATGTCCTGTTTCATATCAATTCTTTCACTTTTTCAATAGGTTTTTTATGCTCTTCCTTTCAAAACGTCAGGACTGGTTAGGTAATGTCCGCGGTGATATTTTATCGGGTACTGTCGTCGCTTTGGCGCTAATTCCTGAAGCCATTGCCTTTTCAATTATTGCTGGCGTTGATCCTAAAGTCGGACTTTATGCCGCATTTTGTATTGCCGTTGTTATTTCATTTGTCGGGGGAAGGACTGGGATGATTTCGGCTGCAACAGGTGCTATGGCATTGCTAATGACAACGCTGGTACGCGATCATGGTTTGCAATATTTACTTGCTGCCACGATTCTAACAGGGGTTTTGCAATTATTAGCAGGTTATTTAAAACTGGGTAGTCTAATGCGATTTGTATCTCGCTCAATTGTCACCGGTTTTGTTAATGCCTTAGCGATTTTGATTTTCTTGGCACAGCTTCCTGAACTCACTAATGTCAGCTGGGTCTTCTATGCGATGACTGCGGGTGGCTTGGCCATCATTTACTTATTTCCTTATATCAATAAAGTCATTCCATCGCCGCTAGTCTGCATCTTAGTGATGACCATTATCTCAATTGTAATGAGTTTAGACATTCGTACGGTTGGTGATATGGGGGATTTACCAGATACATTGCCGATATTTATGTTGCCAGATATTCCGTTAAATTTAGACACATTATGGATTATTTTACCTTATTCAATGGGATTGGCGATTGTTGGTTTACTTGAATCAATGATGACGGCTACCATCATTGACGATTATACACAAACCAAAAGTGATAAAAATCGTGAATGTAAAGGACAAGGTATTGCGAATGTTTGTGCTGGTTTTATTGGTGGAATGGCAGGGTGTGCCATGATCGGTCAATCTGTCATTAACATGAAATCGGGGGGACGAGGGCGTTTGTCAACGTTTACTGCCGGTATTTTATTATTAATTTTAGTGGTTTTTTTAAGTGATTGGGTCGCTAAGATTCCAATGGCTGCGTTGGTTGCGGTGATGATTATGGTGTCGATAAGTACGTTTTCTTGGGATTCAATTCGAAAACTACGTGTGTATCCGCTGTCCGCCAACATCATTATGTTAACAACCGTTATCGTGGTTGTTTTTACCCATAATCTTGCTTACGGTGTTATTGCTGGCGTATTGTTAGCATCCTTATTTTTTGCCAATAAAATTGCACGATTTTTATGGGTTGAAACGTCATATGATGACAATACACAAACGATGACCTATTCCGTGATTGGCCAGCTATTTTTTGCCTCGTCTGACCGATTTATTAGCTATTTTGACCACGATGAACCATGCCTGCATGCGGTTATTGATTTAACCCGCGCACATTTATGGGATATCACTGCGGTTAATGCACTTGATAAAGCAGTGCTCAAATTACGCCAAAAAGGCATAACAGTGAAGGTAATAGGTATCAGTCAGGCGAGTGCCAATATTGTTGATAAGTTTGGTCAGTACGATAAACCGTCACTCTAAACCGATTTTTTTAAAGTCTAACAGCGCCACTGTTAGACTTTTTTTTGATTATTGAACGTGTTTTTACACTATAATTAGGGGTTATGATAAAAATTTAACGAAAATTCAGTAAAAATATTTAATATCAGCGGTTAAATAAAAATATCTCGTTATACATATTGCTTGGATAAATAGTTGATGTAATAATCGAAAAATTAATATTTTCATTATCACTCTAATAAGAAAAGGCATCATTATGTTTGAAAAAGTTGAATCATATGCAGGCGATCCGATTTTATCTTTGGTTTATGATTTTAATAATGATCAAAGAGAAAAAAAGGTTAATTTAAGTATTGGTTATTACTATGACGAAAATGGTATTGTGCCGCAATTAGAGTGCGTCAAAAAAGCAATCGATCATTTGTATCATCATCAAAAAGGGGCGGCGCTTTATTTACCGATGAGTGGTTTACCCTCTTATTGTTCTGCCGTTCAAAAACTCTTATTTGGTGCAACGTGTTCAGCTGTCGAAACAGGACGCATTACCACAATTCAAACATTGGGTGGTTCAGGGGCATTAAAAGTGGGCGCTGATTTTTTATATCGCTATTTCCCTGATTCGCAAGTTTGGGTCAGTGACCCAACTTGGGAAAATCACGTCGCTATTTTTAATGGTGCCGGATTCACTGTCAATCGTTACCCCTATTTTGATGCAAACACAGGGGGAGTAAACTTTGATGGAATGATGCAAACCCTAAGTCACATGCCGGCTAAAAGTATTGTATTGCTCCACCCATGTTGCCACAATCCAACGGGTGCAGACTTAACCCCTTCTCAGTGGGATGACGTTATTGCGTTATTAAAACAGAAAGACTTAATTCCATTTATGGATATTGCTTATCAAGGTTTTGGTAAAAGCATTGATGAGGATGCGTATGCAATCCGCGCTTTAGCGGCATCGGGGCTATGTGGTTTGGTCGGGAACTCATTTTCGAAAACTTTTTCACTCTATGGTGAACGAGTTGGAGGATTGTCTGTGCTTTGTGAAGATAAAGCCGCTGCAATGCGAGTACAAGGGCAACTCCAGTTTACCGTAAGACGTAACTATTCAAGTCCTGTTAATACTGGCGCTCAGATTGTCTCTTATGTTTTAAATGATCCACAACTTAACGCCTTATGGATTAAGGAAGTTAATGCTATGCATGATCGTATTATGCAAATGAGAACGGTATTAGTTGATACACTAAACGTTTCTGTTCCAAACCGTAACTTTGATTTTTTATTACAGCAACAAGGTATGTTTAGTTATACAGGGTTCACAAAAGCACAAGTTGAAAAATTGAAAACTGAATTTGGTGTATATTTAGTTGGCAGTGGCAGAATGTGTGTTGCCGGATTAAATAATCACAATGTTGATCAAGTTGCTAAAGCATTTGCTGCATTATAATGAAAATAGACCTGTGAGGAGATAAATATGTATCGTAAGATTATTGCTGTATTATGTGCAATTATGGTTGTTGGCGCAGTAACTGGGTGTAACACGGTTCGTGGTGTTGGGCAGGATGTTGAAGCGGGTGGCAAAGCGATCTCTAAAGCAGCAAGTTAATTGGCTTAAGTAACCAAATAAAAAACGGGGTTTGATAATGAATTCAAGCCCCGTTTTTATTTGTCTTTCATAAATAGTGGTATTGAGTGAGTCACGCCATGAATAGAATATGTTTATTGCTTTTATCCGTTTTAACCCTGACGGGGTGTCATGCGCTTAATTTTCAAACTGAACCAGACATTGCACCGCAATGTGATTATAGGGCGATGACAGGCATCGAATTTAAATTTAATCAATTGCCGGATAATCAACAAAAGAAAGGGTTTAATCATGTTTATGTTGCGCAAAGCAAAGGAAGTGCAACATTGCCTGCAAGTTATCAAGGTTTAAAAGGTAAACTCACCGGGCAAGTGATTGAACGGAACTATCCTCAAAATTATTTATGGGGGCATAGGGGGAGTCCATTTAGGAATTCATTTTTATATGATGATGACCGATATGATGATTTTTATCTAACAGCAAGACAGCGACAACTGCGAGAACGCAAAGCGAAATCTGTGTTTCAACAAGCCATTTTAGAAAACTGTCAGATTGTGTATATTTCAGTTGACTCATTGGCTCAGGATCTTGATAATCCACTCTTAATAAAACGTGCAGAATTAAACATTATTCATCAATAATAACAAGTAAGGAAATAAAATGGAAAACGTTAACGTCAATAATTCTCAATTTAATCATCTCAAAGGGATTGGTGGCTGGCTTATTTTAGTCGCTATATCACTCGTTATTACAGCTATTCGCTTTGTGATTGATCTTATGTCTTGGTGTAGCAGTGTATTTAGTTCAGACAGTATGGAAGTGATCGCGGATGGTGATTATCCTTTTTTGTTACCCTTTCTGATTTTTGAAGGCGTAACTAATTTATTATTTTTCATTGCGTATATTTACTTAAATATACAATTTTTCACCAAAAACTATCGTACGCCAAAACTGTTTACGATGATATTATTAGGAAATCTGGCTTTCATTGTCGTTGACGCCATTTTTGCAGGATTGATATTTGATGAGCCGATGTTTGATGGTGAAACAGCAATTGACCTTATCCGTCTCGTAATTTACTGCGCTATCTGGATTCCTTATTTTGCAGTTTCAATTCGTGTGAAAAATACCTTTGTCGAAGGTAAACCAAGTTGTGATATGATGGGGCAAAAGCCGACGTTAGTCAGCTAACTGTCTGATTGAGTAAAGGATAAAATATGAATACGAATTTTGTTTGTTCATTAAAAGGTAAAGTCACCAAAGCCGTTATTCCTGTAGCAGGGCTTGGTACACGTATGTTACCTGCGACTAAAGCAATCCCAAAAGAGATGCTACCTGTGGTTGATAAACCACTGATTCAATATGTAGTCAAAGAGTGCATTGCAGCTGGAATCACCGAAATTATCTTTGTGACTCATTCCTCTAAAAACTCAATTGAAAACCACTTTGATACCAGCTTTGAGCTTGAAGCCATGCTTGAAGCACGTGTAAAACGCCAGCTTTTATCAGAAGTACAATCTATTTTGCCTAAGCATGTGACGATTACAAGTGTGAGACAAGGTTTGGCAAAAGGTCTCGGTCATGCGGTGTTATGTGCCTATCCATTAGTTGGCAATGAACCTTTTGCGGTAGTATTGCCTGATGTGCTCATTGATGAATATTACAGCGATTTATGTAAAGATAATTTAGCCGCAATGATTGCCAATTATCATGATACTAAACGCAGTCAAATTATGGTTGAACCTGTGCCCCAGGCGCTGGTTTCATCATATGGGATTGTGGATTGTCATGGTGAAGCGCTATCTGCCGGTTGCAATGTGCAAATGTACGGTGTTGTAGAAAAACCATCGGTTGAGAACGCACCCTCTAACCAATCAATTGTTGGTCGTTATGTGTTATCTGAAAAGATTTGGCCATTATTGGCAAAAACGCCACCGGGTGCCGGCGATGAAATCCAATTAACGGATGCTATTGCGATGTTGTTGGAACATGAAGCAATTGATGCTTACTGCATTAAAGGGCATAGTCATGACTGTGGCAATAAGCTAGGTTATGTACAAACCTTTGTTGAATATGCGATGCGCCATCAAGATTTAGGTCAAGATGTGACGGCATGGTTAAAAACATTAAAGTTATGAGTTTCGTGTTTAGTTAATATGGCAAATTTATCTGCTTATCAATCACTACTTGTACCAATTGATGATTTTTTATTATGTCAAACTCCGACAGCATGGCTGATTGAGGCAAGTAAACCCTCAAATCTGCCTATGTTATTAATTGATCACATGATTTGTGAACTGAAAGCGGCACAAACTGCCGCTTGGTTAATACGTAAATATGCTGTCGATGAACAAAGTGCAACGGTATTACTCGCATGGTTAGCACCTTATGAAAACTTTATTTATCGTAAAGAAGGCTCATTAGCGGATTTGGCTCAGCAGCAGCAGACTATTTCAAAAAAATTGACGTTGCGTAAGCACTGCCTTTATGGTGAAGATTTAGTTGATAAAATGGTGATGTTGATAAAAGAAGAATTACACCATTTTTATCAAGTGTTAGAGATAATGACTCAGCGTCAAATTCATTATCAGAGTATTAGTGCAGGTCGTTATGCAAAAGGATTGATGGGGCAAGTGCGTACACATGAACCCGCGATGCTAATTGATAAATTAATTTGTGGCGCATACATAGAAGCGCGTTCGTGTGAACGATTTGCACGTTTATCCCCTTATGTAGATGATGATCTCGCTCAGTTTTATATTTCCTTACTGCGTTCAGAAGCTCGGCATTATCAAGATTACCTCAAACTTGCTCAGCAAATATCTGCGGATGATATTTGCGAACGAGTCGCCATTATCGGGCACACCGAAGCAGAATTAATCCAGCTGCCTGATACGGAATTTCGTTTCCATAGCGGATTACCGGCATAAAAAAACCTGCAAAATGCAGGTTTTTTTGATTGCTTGACTACACCTTTAGGCGATCTGGCCAGTCATTTTGGGTTAATGTTAAAAATTCTTTAACCACTTTGGGATTACCAGCAACAATGTTTCCAGAAACCATATAGTTGTTTGCGCCAACGAGATCGGTCATAATCCCACCCGCTTCACGTAAAATCAGTTCACCGGCTGCGATATCCCACGGTTTTAAACCCAGTTCAAAAAAGCCATCAAAACGGCCAGCTGCAACATAGGCTAAATCTAAAGCTGCAGAGCCACTACGACGAAAATCACCACATTTAGTAAAGACTTTTTGCAGCACATTGAAATAACAATCACTATATTGTTTTTGTTTGAATGGGAAGGCCATAGCAAGTAAGGTACCCTCTAAATCTTTGGCATTTGAAACGCGGATACGGTAACCATTAAGTTGAGCGCCTTGACCACGGGTTGCCGTATACAGTTCATTTGCCATTGGGTCATAAACCACAGCAACTTCAGTTTTGCCTTTAAGACGAACAGCAATTGAAACGCTACAGTGTGGAATACCTTTGATAAAATTTGTGGTGCCATCAATAGGATCTATAATCCACTGAACATCATTATCACTGCCTTTAACAAGTCCACCTTCTTCGGCAATAATGGTGTGATCTGGGTAAGCTTTTTTGATTGTTTCAACAATCAAGGCTTCGGCGGCTCTATCCACGTTAGTTGCAAAGTCATTTTCCCCTTTCGTGTCCACTTTGACTGAAGCAGGGTTCTCATATGATTTAATAATTACATTGCCAGCTTTACGGGCAGCGCGAATAGCGATATTCAGCATCGGATGCATAGTATTTTTTCCAATTGATGTTAAAGAACAGAAAACACATTCTCCTAATGAGCGGAGAATATTTTGTCGCATAGTATAGCAGTATTTTAGGCTTTTTCTAGTTTATGTTAGAATGCCTGTAAAATTTTTATGGGATACTAGGTTAATGTCATTACTCGATCAAATTAAAATTGTACTAATTGAAACTTCACATACTGGAAATATGGGCTCTGCTGCTCGAGCGATGAAAACCATGGGGTTGTCTAAATTGTGTTTAGTTAATCCAATAATTAAACCAGACTCGCAAGCTATCTCGCTTGCCGCAGGTGCTAGCGATATCATTAAACAGGCTCAGATTGTTAATTCAATGGATGATGCGATTGCCGATTGTCAGTTAGTGATTGGTACCAGTGCTAGATTACGTCATCTTGAATGGCCACATTTAGAATCCGATCAAAGTGGTCAAAAAATGATGGAAGAAGCATTGTTGGGCCATAAAATTGCATTAGTTTTTGGGCGCGAACGTGTTGGTTTGACGAATGATGAGCTACAAAAGTGTCATTATCATGTGTCAATTCCAGCAAATCCTGATTATAGTTCATTAAATTTAGCAATGTCAGTTCAAGTATTGTGTTATGAAATTCGTATGGCATATTTAGCACTACAACAAAATAAATCAACCGTACATCACGAACTTGAATACCCAAAAAGTGATGATATCGAACGTTTTTATTGTCACTTAGAGCAGACGTTATTACAAACTGGATTTATTAATCCCAATCACCCAGGTCAAATTATGGGCCGATTACGCCGCTTATTTACACGAGCTCGAATTGAGCAGCAAGAGATCAATATTCTGCGTGGTATTTTGACGTCGATTGAACGAGATAAAAAATAACGAGGGGCTTAGCCTGATTTAAATAAAATCCGCATAGCGAAAATTTGAATCTGTGCTAAAATTGCCGCATTATTCAAGGCTAAGTTATACTTAGTCAGATTTAGAGGAATTATTATGCAAACTATCGAAGGTCAAGTTGCTGCACCTAAAGCAAAAGTTGCTATCATCGTGGCACGTTTTAATCACTTTATTAATGACAGTTTAGTTGAAGGCGCAGTAGATGCGTTAAAACGCGTTGGTCAAGTCGATGATAAAAACATCACCATTATCAAAGTGCCAGGCGCTTATGAAATCCCTTTAACCGCAAAAGTAGCGGCACAAAGCAAAAAATATGATGCCATTGTTGCATTGGGGACGGTGATTCGTGGTAGTACAGCTCACTTTGATTTTGTTGCGGGCGAATCAAGTTCAGGTTTATTATCCGTCTCTTTAGAGTATGCTATTCCAGTCGGTTTTGGGATTTTAACCACCGAAAATATTGAACAAGCGATTGAACGTGCTGGGACGAAAGCGGGCAACAAAGGTGCCGAAGCTGCTTTAACGGTGCTCGAAATGTTAAATACCTTAAAAACAATTAAGGGGTAAGGTGTGAGTACAACGGTTAACCCTAGACGTAGAGCGCGTGAGTGTGCAGTTCAAGCGATTTATTCATGGCAAGTTTCTAAAAACGATCTGTCTGATGTTGAAGTCGGTTTTATGGCTGAACAAGATATGAAAGGCGTTGATAAAAAATATTTTCGTGAACTATTAAATGGTGTTGCACTTAATACGCATGAAATTGATAACAAAATGGAACCTTTTTTAAATGAACGTTCATTAGATGAGTTAGGTCAAGTTGAACGAGCCATTTTACGGATTGCGGTATATGAATTACTAAAACGTGAAGATGTTCCTTATAAAGTTGTGATAAATGAAGCGATTGACCTAACGAAAACATTTGGCGCTGAAGAGAGTCATAAATTTATTAATGGTGTTCTTGATAAAGTTGCACCAACCATTCGCACACGCTAAATAGTGAGATCGATATGAGTGACAATGAGTCATCAAATAATAAAGCTAAACCGACGATTTTTTACGCACAAAAATCACAGGAAGACAAATCAAAACGTCCGTATGCAAAACGAGATGGTGATAAATCAAAACCGTCAGGACGCGGTGGATACGGAAAACCATCTGGCGATAAACCTCGTTCTAATCGTCCTCGTAACGAAAATAGTCGTGCTAGCGATAGCCGAATTGAGACGTTTAAACCTCGTGGTCAGCAATCGGTAAGTCGTGATGGTGATTCGCCTTGGAAAAGTCGTTTTCAAAATACCGAACAGTTACCGACCTTCGATGCAGATAATAAAGCACCTGTTGTCCATGAGCAGATTAAGCGTCAACGTAAAGAAGAGACATTAGTTTATAGCGAAAACAGCTGTAAAGCGGTCTTTGAAAATCGACCAGAAACGATCATTAAAGCGTTTTTTGTTCAAGAAAAAACCTACGAATTTAAAAGTCTGATTGCGCATTTAGTTGAATATCGTTTAGGTTATGATGTTATCACTGATGAACAAATGACTAAAATTGCTCAAACACCTCACCATGGTGGTGTTTGTCTAATTGTGAAAAAGCGTAAAGCTGAATTAGTTGGTGATTATTTATCAAAAAGTGCACAAGTTGAACAAGATTGCGTGTTAGCGATTGATGATATTAGTAATCCTCACAATTTGGGTGGTATTGCTCGTACGGCCGCTTTTTTCGGTGTGGGCGCGATGTTATTAAGACAGCCTGATATTTTAGAAAGTGGTGCAGCGCTGCGTGTTTCTGAAGGTGGTGCGGAATCGTTAACACCTGTAAAAGCCGATGATCTGTTAGCATCGATTGATCAGTTTAAACAACAAGGTTACCAAATTGTTGCCTTATTACCATGTAAAGTGAGCTCGTTGAAGGCGGATACACTCACTAAAGTTAAAATGAGCCGTAAAACGGTTTTTGTGATTTTCCAACAAATTAATCCAAAATTGGCTACACTGGCAGATCATTGTGTTTATTTGCCTGGTAGCGAAGCCATGTCAGCGCTGAATATCTCTGTTTTAACGGGGATTTTATTGGCTAAGTGGCAAGAAAATATCACGAATCTTTAATGTCTCTTTTTCGCCCATTAAGCCAGTCATTAATGGGCGAAATCACAAAATACCGATCAACTGATTAAATAGCATCTTTTGAATAGAAAGAAATTAAATTTTGGTTAGAGTGTATAATTATTCACAACCAAAATTTGCAATATTATATGAATATTCAAGCGGCTAAAAAACATCAAGTTGGTTTAATTTTTGGTAAGTTCTATCCATTGCACTGCGGGCATATCTACTTGATCGAAAAAGCAGTCAGTCAGGTTGATGAATTACATGTTATCTTAGGTTGTGAACACGATCGTGACTTAAAGCTGTTTGAAGAGAGTCATATGCCGAAGCAGCCACACGTTCAAGACCGTTTCAATTGGTTACAAGATACCTTTCAAGGTCGTCATAATATTCATATTCATATCTTAGATGAAGCGGGTATTTCTTACTATCCAAATGGTTGGAAAGACTGGAGCGATCGTGTTAAATCTATTCTCCAAAAACAGCAGGTCACGCCGACCGTTATTTTTACCAGTGAACCGCAAGATGTGCAAAATCACCAACAATATTTTGGCTGTGACGTAAAATTAATTGATGCTAATCGTGAGTTTATTAATATTAGTGCAACGAAAATTCGTCAAGCACCGTATCAAAATTGGCCATTTATTGCAAAAGCTGCCAGACCTTTTTTTGTTAAAAAAATTGCGATTGTGGGGGGCGATATCGATAAATTACCAATTCAGCTTGCTAATATCTATAACACTCAATATGTTTCAAATGGTTATATTAATTATATCTATCATCGACGTGCAGATAATAAACAGCTAGCCTTATCGGAAACCGATTTTATACGCATCGCAATGTTACATGCACAGCGAATTGATGAAGCACTTATTACGGCAAATCAGGTTTTATTTACATCACCTGATTTTTCAACATTACATCGTTATTATCAGTCTGCATTTAAACGGAAAAATGCCACGCTAACTGAGTTAGAAAATCGTTATCCATTTGATCTGGTGATTGATCAAGCTGAGTTTAAGCAAAAAGAAAGCAATGTTGCTATTTTTGAAACTGCCCTTAAAAAGGTTGATGCGCAATTATACTAATTATCTGCGCTAAAAATAGTACAGTGGCAGACTCTGTGGTAAGATAAGCAAAATTTTTGTTCACGGTTATACTATTATGTCGAATGATCAAGACCATAAAAATCCTAACAATACCCAAGAAACAATTGATTTTGGTTATCAGCAGGTACCTAAACAAGAAAAGCAAAAACGCGTTGCGGAAGTGTTTCACTCGGTGGCTGATAAGTATGATGTCATGAATGATTTAATGTCATTAGGCATTCATCGTATTTGGAAAAAAATCACTATCGAATACAGTGGCGTCAGACGAGGGCAAACCGTCCTTGATTTGGCCGGTGGTACGGGTGATTTAACCGCTAAGTTTTCGCAATTAGTTGGCGATGATGGTCTGGTTGTCTTAGCTGACATTAATGAATCTATGTTACGTGTTGGACGCGATAAGTTACGTGATAAAGGTTTATTTAAGAATATTGAATATGTGCAAGCTAATGCGGAAGCATTACCGTTTGCGGATAACACATTTGATTGTATAACCATTTCATTTGGTTTACGCAATGTGACCAATAAAGATCAGGCACTGCGTTCTATGTGGCGTGTGCTAAAACCTGGCGGACGTTTATTGATCCTTGAATTTTCAAAGCCAGAATATAAACTGCTTAGTAAAGCTTATGATCTTTATTCATTTACGATGTTACCCTTGATGGGTAAACTTGTTGCCAATGATTCTGAAAGCTATCGTTACCTTGCCGAATCAATTCGTATGCACCCAGATCAACCTAAACTTAAGCAGATGATGGAAGACGCGAAATTCAAAGATGTGCAATATCATAATTTAACGGGTGGTATTGTTGCCTTACATATTGGCTTTAAATTTTAACGAGTATTACTGTGAAGTATTCAAGACTGTATAACATTATTACGATCTTTAAAGCGTATCAATTAGGCGAGCTGTTACCTAAACACAACCTTTCATCAAAATTTAAATTTGCTTTAGCCCTTATGTTTTGGGTAAGGAAAAAGGCAAAAAATAATGATATTGGTGAACGTTTACGCCTTGCTTTACAAGAACTTGGTCCGGTATGGGTTAAATTTGGTCAAATGCTATCAACTCGGCGTGATCTACTGCCGGATAACGTTGCGGTTCAGCTGGCAAAGTTACAAGATCAAGTTCCCCCTTTTGAGGGTGAGTTAGCCAAGCACATCATTGAAAAAGCATTAGATGCACCTATTGAGCATTATTTTGATGATTTTAATTTGACGCCATTGGCTTCGGCTTCGATTGCACAAGTTCATACGGCAACGCTTAAAGAGACCGCTGCACAAGTCGTTATCAAAGTCTTACGTCCTGATATTATGCCGATAATTCAAGCTGATATTGAATTAATGTATTGGTTTGCTAAGCAGGTCGAAAAAAATGTGCCGAATGGAAAACGATTACGTGCTGGTGAAGTCGTTAAAGATTATGAAACAACCATTTTAAAAGAACTGAACCTGCAACAAGAGGCAGAAAACACACGGCGTTTGCGTGACAACTTTATCAACAGTGATATGCTCTATATCCCTTACGTTTATCGCGAGTTATGTCGTAAAAATGTGATGGTCGAAGAGCGTATAGCAGGAATTCCAATTGGCGATACAGCGCAACTTGTTGCTAAGAACGTTAATGTGAAATTGTTAGCTGAACGCGGTGTCAAAGTCTTTTTTACACAAGTGTTTCGAGATAATTTCTTTCATGCTGATATGCATCCTGGCAATATTTTTATTGATGCAACTGATCCGGTCAATCCTCGCTATATTGGTATTGATTGCGCTATCATGGGTGAACTAAGTCTTGAAGATCAACGATTTTTAGCTCAAAATTTTATTGCTTTTTTTAATCGCGATTATCAAAAAATTGCAGAGCTCTATATTTCATCAAATTGGGTCGATGAAGATACCGATAGGTTTGCTTTAGAAGCGGCTATGCGTGAAGTGTGTGAACCGATTTTTGCGAAACCACTCGGCGAAATTTCGTTTGCGCAAGTGCTGTTTAATCTTTTCAAAGTAGCACGTCAATTCAATATGGTGATTCAGCCTCAATTAGTCTTACTTGAGAAAACATTATTTTATATTGAAGGATTAGGGCGCCAGTTGTACCCTCAGCTTGATTTATGGTCAACCGCAAAACCTTTCCTTGAGTCTTGGTATCAAGAGCAGATGAGTGTTAAACATATTGCTAAGCAGTTTATGAATACCTTACCGCTGTGGCAAGAAGTATTGCCCGCGTTGCCCGCTAAAATTAAACAATATGAAAGAGAGCATCAGCATTTAAATCGTCATATTGCAGAATTAACCGAACAGTTAAAACGGTCCCAACAAAAGCAAAATCAGTTTTGCTATTTAACGATAGGTTTAATTGTGTTAGGTATTGCCGTTTCCATTATTTTATAAGTGAAAGTTGTCAACTTAACCGATTTATGAAATGGTTAACGCCAAAATAGTCACAGTGTAAAATTGTGCTGTGCTTTGTTCGGTCAAGTATATCCGGTACAATTTTAAATAAATTGCGTGTATAATAAAGCGTTTTCATCAATTAAGAGGTACAGATCATGATGCCAAGTTGGCCACAACTGCTGATACTAATCGCGGTTATTGTATTACTATTTGGAACCAAAAAATTACGGACATTAGGTTCAGACCTTGGTGCAGCCATCAAGGGTTTCAAAAAAGCCATGAATGATGACGATGATAAAAAAGACAGCAGTAATGATGCTAATTTTTCATCAAATCAATCAAATGGTGGTGTTGAAAATAATCCAAATAGCGATAAAAAAGAGTAAGTTGTGTTTGATGTTAGTTTTGGCGAACTGCTACTTGTCTTTATCATTGCTTTGATTGTGTTAGGGCCGGCCAAATTGCCTGAAGCGATTAAAACGGTAGCAAGCTGGATAAAAGCCTTAAGGCGTCTTTCGGCAACCGTGCAACTTGAATTGAATAAAGAACTCAAGCTACAGGAATTGCAAGACAGTTTAACTAAAGCTCAACAAAGTGGTTTAGATAAAATTACACCTGAAATTAAAGCATCTATTGATGACCTTAAACGTGTGACGGAATCCATTCAAAAAGAGTATCGTGATGTTACCACCGATAGTTCAGATAATCATAAAGTTAACGCTGACAATGAAGTAGCGAAATCGCCATCAGGAATCGATGACAATGTCAGAAGATAATGCACAACCACTTATTAGCCATCTTATTGAATTGCGTTCACGTTTATTACGGTGCTTGATCTGTATTGTTGTCGTGTTTTTAGCGCTACTGTATTTTTCTAATGATATTTATTCAATTGTCGCCAATCCGTTAGTTAGGCAATTGCCTGAAGGGAGCGTGATGATCGCAACCGATATTGCCGCACCTTTTTTTACACCGATAAAATTGACGGCTATCGTTGCACTGTTTGTTTCGATTCCCTATATTCTTTTCCAGATTTGGGGCTTTATCGCACCAGCACTTTATCAAAAAGAAAAACGTTTAGTGTTACCGCTTGTTGTTTCAAGTACGATTCTTTTTTATATCGGTTTGGCTTTTGCATATTTTGTGGTATTCCCTCTGGCTTTCTACTTTTTTATCAATAGCGCTCCACCTGATGTCGCGATTAATACTGATATTACAAAATACCTTGATTTTGTGATGTCTTTATTTGTGGTATTTGGTTTCGCTTTTGAAGTACCGGTTGCGATTATTTTATTATGTTGGTCGGGTGTTACTTCAACACAAAGTTTGAAAAAGAAGCGACCTTATATTATTGTCGGTGTTTTTGCAGTAGCAATGTTTTTAACGCCACCAGATGTATTTTCGCAAACATTACTTGCAATCCCGATGTGTTTACTTTTTGAAATTGGTCTATTTTTTGCTCGGTTCTACACACCACGTCAATCCGAGCCAGACGAAGAAAATATTGATTAACATTCTTTGTATAGATTACTATGTTAAATATATATTATTTTTTGATTAGGATATCAAAATGAAAAATTCATTACCCGGTTTTAGTTCTGCCAATGTTTTAGTGGTTGGTGATATTATGCTTGACCGTTACTGGCATGGCGCAACAAATCGTATCTCACCAGAAGCCCCCGTGCCTGTAGTTAAAATCGAATCTTTAGAAGAACGTCCTGGCGGTGCAGCTAATGTTGCAATGAATATTACTTCACTCGGGGGACAAGCTCGGTTAATCGGCTTAACGGGAATCGATGAAGCCGCTAAAATCCTTGACGAAAAACTCGCTAAACACCATGTTCACTGTGATTTTGTGGCATTATCGTCTCATCCAACAATTACGAAACTACGTGTATTATCGCGTAATCAACAGTTAATTCGCCTTGATTTTGAAGAAGGCTTTGCAAACGTCGATCCAACGGTACTTCATGAACGCATAAAACAAGCCTTACCTCATGCCAAAGTCATGATCGTATCGGATTATGCAAAAGGCGTGCTATCTTCCGTACAGAAAATGATTCAATTAGCCAATAACGCAAATGTACCGGTATTAGTGGATCCTAAAGGTACTGATTTTGACCGTTACCGGGGTGCAACGCTATTAACGCCAAATATGTCGGAATTTGAAGCCGTGGTTGGTCGTTGTGAAAGTGATGATGATATTGTCGAAAAAGGTTATCAACTGATTGAGGATTATGATCTTAAAGCACTCTTAGTGACTCGCAGTGAAAAGGGCATGACATTGTTACAAATTGGCAAGCCAATTTATCATTTACCGACGCAAGCAAAAGAAGTTTATGATGTTACTGGTGCGGGTGATACGGTGATTGCCACACTTGCGGCAGCACTGTCAGCGGGTTGTACTCTGGAAGAGAGCTGTTTTTTCGCTAATGCGGCAGCAGGTGTGGTAGTGGGTAAACTGGGCACATCAACGGTATCACAGGTTGAACTCGAAGATGCTTTACGAGCTCGTACTGATAATGGCTTTGGTGTGATGACCGAAAATGAGTTACAAGATGCCGTTACCAAAGCGCACTTGCGTGGTGAAAAAATTGTGATGACCAATGGCTGTTTTGATATTTTACATGCTGGACATGTCTCTTATTTAGCCAATGCGCGTAAATTAGGCGATCGTTTGATTGTTGCCGTCAATAGTGATAGTTCTGTTAAAAAATTAAAAGGTGAATCACGACCGATAAATCCTTTAATGCAGCGAATGATTGTATTAGGGGCATTAGATTCGGTTGATTGGGTCGTTGCATTTGAGGAAGAAACGCCACAACGCTTAATCGCGAAGATTTTACCTGATATCTTAGTAAAAGGTGGGGATTATAAGCCTGAACAAATTGCGGGTGGTCAAGAAGTGATTGCCGCAGGGGGAGAAGTAAAAGTACTCAACTTTGAAGATGGGTGTTCTACCACAAATATTATTAATGCAATCAAGAATCAGCGTTAAATTTTATCATTCTTTTCTTTAACATCTCGTCTCTTTTATCATATGGTAGAAGGGGCGATTTTGTATATTAAGCCCACATATTATGAATGAACTGAAAAAAGAGTTAGGTTTTACACAAGGTGTTGGATTATTAGCTACATCTTTACTGGGTACTGGTGTTTTTGCCGTGCCTGCGATTGTCGCGCAAATAGCGGGTTATGATGGATTATGGGCTTGGCCAGTGTTGCTATTACTTGTTTTCCCCATCGCGATTATTTTTGCTGAATTGGGTAAACTGTATCCAAGCGCTGGCGGCGTGGCCTATTTTATTGCTCGCGCTTTTAATCCCCAGCTTGGACGAGTTACCGGCTGGGCTTTTTTATCAGTCATTCCCTTTGGATTACCTGCTGCACTTTATATTGCCTCTGGATTTTGGCGTTCATTATTTTACCTACCACCTGAAACTGAATTGGCTATTCAGGTAATGACATTGGCATTCATCTGGTGTATTGGTTTATTTGGTGCAGGTGCAAGTGGCTGGATACAATCTATTATCGCCATTTTAATTATTGCATTAGTTGCCGCAATTTGCTTTGCATCGTCACCATCAGTACTTACCATACAGTGGCCAGCACTCACTGACATTAACCTTGAGCCGGTTTTGAGCGCTTTAGCTGTGATGTTCTGGTGTTTTGTAGGGTTAGAAGCATTTGTACATTTAACCACTGAATTTAAACGACCAGAAAAAGATTTTCCAAGGGCATTAATGATTGGGTTGGTGTTAGCTGGATTTATTTATTGGGCATGTACTGCCGCTGTGATCTTTTATGCACCGCATGTCAGCAGCCCAACAATAGCACTCCCGTATATTGTTGAAACATTATTCGGTCAATCAGCACTCTGGTTTTTTTGCATTATTGGTTATTTAGCCTGCTTTGCATCCATTAATATTTATTGTCAAAGTTTTGCAAGGCTAGTGTGGGCTCAAGCCGCAATGGATTATTCATCTAGTCGATTTGCTCAGTTATCCAAACGACACACACCGGTAAATGCACTTAGTTTAGTTATCTTATTAAGCCTATTTTGTCTATGTGTGATTCACTTTTTTAGTCTTTCACTCAATAGTTTATTAGAGTATGCCAATGGTGTATTTGTACTCATTTACCTGTTAGCAATGATAGCTGCGGTTAAACTACTTAAAGGTAAATCAAGAATATTATCCATTATTTGTGCAATCATTTGTATGGGGCTGCTGTGTGTCATTGGTTATAAGAGTTTGTATGCAATAGGAATATTTGCCATATTTTGGCTCATCGCTAAAAAATGGACTAAATGTAAAACGTCTCATTAATTTTTACACTATAATTAGCTATTATGATAATTATTTAACGAAATATCTGATACAACATTAACACGAGAGTTATGCTGTATCAGATTTGATTACGTCTCGTTATTAAACGCTTTTCTTACGCCAAATTGTACCTGTCGGGCTATCTTCAAGTACAATATTTAGCGCATTTAGCTCATCACGAGCTTTGTCTGCAAGTGACCAATTTTTAGTCGTGCGAGCATCATTACGCTGTTGAATCAGCGCTTCAATTTTTGCCACATCGACATCGTTTTGATGTGTACTTTGCAAAAATGCAATAGGATCTTGTTCAAGCAAACCGAGCACTTCTGCTAAATAACGTAATTCGGCTGCTAACTCGTTAGCTTGAGGCATATTATTATCTGCTTTTGCTTTATTGATTTCACGAACTAAATCAAATAATACTGAATAAGCTTCAGGCGTGTTAAAATCATCATTCATTGCTTCACAAAAACGGCGATAATAGTCACTATCAGGTGTGGTATGTGGAGTATTGGCATCCGTATCTCGTAAAGCAGTATATAAGCGTTCTAATGCTATACGCGCTTGCTTTAAATTATCTTCACTGTAATTAAGCTGACTACGGTAATGACCTGACAGGAGAAAATACCGTACCGTTTCGGCATCATAATGTTTTAACACATCACGAATCGTGAAAAAGTTACCTAATGATTTTGACATTTTTTCTTGATCGACCATGACCATACCTGAGTGCATCCAATAGTTAACATATTGGCCATCATGGGCACAGGTTGATTGAGCAATTTCATTTTCATGATGAGGGAACATCAAATCAGATCCGCCACCATGAATATCAAAATGTTGACCTAATTCATGACTATTCATTGCAGAACATTCAATATGCCAACCGGGTCTGCCTTTACCCCATGGTGAATCCCAGCTAGGTTCATTAGGTTTAGACATTTTCCATAATACAAAATCCATTGGGTTACGTTTCACGTCAACAACATCAACACGCGCACCTGCTTGTAACTGGTCTAAATTTTGTCTCGATAAAATGCCATAGGTCGGATCGCTATCAACAGCAAACATGACATCGCCATTATCCGCGACATATGCATGATCTTTTGCTAATAATTTTTCAACTAACTCGATAATTTGAACAATATGGCGTGTTGCACGCGGTTCGCTATCGGGTCGTTTGATATTGAGTGCATCAAAATCAGCATACATTTCATCTAACATACGCTGTGTTAATTCATCACAAGTTTCACCATTTTCAAGTGCACGTTTAATGATTTTATCATCTACATCTGTAATATTACGCACATAAGTTAGGTCATAACCCAAAAATCGTAGATAACGTGTAATGACATCAAACGCAACAAAGGTACGACCATGACCAATATGGCATAAATCATAAATAGTAATACCACAAACGTACATGCCAACTTTATTATGATGGATCGGTTTAAATAGCTCTTTTTCACGCGTTAATGTATTGAAGATTTTCAGCATCTTTATCTACTTATTTTATTGAGTTCACATTAATGGCTAATATAGCAAAAATTTGTGTCAGGTGAAATTACTTATAAAGTATAAGGGCAAATAATCATCTAATTCGTTATTTTGTGATAAGACATTCTGAATGAACGCATTCAATACATTATGGGAGAAGTCAGATTAAAATGAAACGTTGCAGATAGATGAGGAATAATATTTGGCGGATGGACTCCGCCAATATTGAGAGTAGAAAATTATTTTTTGATTTGACGATAAATAAAAATCACCAGTAATGAACCTAAAACAGCAACAATTAAGCTATATAGGTTAAATCCGGTCACGCTGCCGCCCCAACCAAAAAATGTACTGATGTAGCCACCAACAACAGCACCAACAATACCTAGAATAATGGTCATAATAAGACCAACGTTACGCATAGGCATGATAAACTTAGCTAACCAGCCTGCGATTAAGCCTAAAATAATCCAACTCAAAATACCCATAATAATTTCCTCTTTTACCATTGATTATAATTTTATTCTACTACCTAGATTTTAAAAATCTAGCGGCTAATCATATTGGATGAAATAGATTTTATCAATTGATTTATAAAAATAAAATGCTCTAAGATGGTTATTTAATCAATGGGCATGACTGCCCATTAGGAATATAGATGGCTATTCAAATATCGCGTGGTGTAGAATTTTAACAATATTTTCAGCATCACTGCTTTTAACTAAGAAGCAAATATTATGTGTGCTTGCGCCAAAACAGGCTAGGCGGATACTAAATTGGTCAAGTTGCCCAAACACTTGTTTTGCCATGCCTTTAGTTGTCGTTAGGTTATTGCCAATGAGCGCTACTAAGGCTAAATCTTCTTGAACCTCAACACAACATACCGTTGACAGTTCATCAATCAATTCTTTAGTTAATAGGCTGCTACCATCAGTATTTGTACCGGTGGTATCAATTGTTACTGCAACGCTAACTTCTGATGTTGTAACGAGATCAACCGAAATACTGTGTTTAGCCAATATGGCAAACACATTCGCCAAAAAGCCTTGTGCATGTAGCATATTAAGGCTATTTAATGTCAGTAAAGTTTGTTTACGGCGTAATGCTACAGCTCTAAATAATGGTAAATCCGAGGTAATGCTGTTTGCATTGTAAACAATGGTTCCACCAGCGCTAGGGGCTTTGCTTGAACCAACAAATACGGGAATGTTACTGCGAACCGCTGGCACTAATGTTGCTGGGTGAAGTACTTTTGCGCCAAATGTTGCCATTTCAGCCGCTTCAGCAAAGGTGATTTCATCAATTCGCTTAGCATTAGGTGCAATGCGCGGATCTGTTGTATAGATTCCGGCAACATCAGTCCAAATGTCAATTTGAGATGCGTTTAATGCTTCACCTAATAATGCTGCGGTGTAATCACTACCACCACGACCAAGTGTTGTCGTTTTACCAGAGCTTTCACTACCAATAAAGCCTTGAGTAACAATGATTTGATTACTGTTTAAGGATTTTAAATGCGCACAGCAAAGTTGTTTGATTTCATCAATTTTAGGGCTGGCTTTACCAAATTTACTATCCGTTCGCATGACTTTACGTACATCAAACCACAATGCATTTTTGTGTTGTTCTTTTAGCACTTCAACGAATAAACGCGATGACATCATTTCACCATGACTCACTAACTCATCAGTAAGCGCTGCAGATGTCGCTAAACTTGCTGCTTCTGAGAGGAACGCAATATTACTAATGATTTGATCAATGTCTTCACGTAGTGATGGATTTTCAGGTAATTGCTCGAGTATATTATATTGAATTGTTTGAATTTTAGCGATGTGCTGTTTACGAATTTCGGCTTCGCGGCCTTCAGCTAAAGCAACCAATAAATTGGTAATGCCTGCTGATGCGGATAGTACGACGACTTTTACATTAGGGTTTGAAATAACAATATTTGCACTGTTACACATTGCCTGATAATCGGCAACACTTGTGCCACCAAATTTTGCGATAACACATGGTTGATTTGGACTGCTCATCTTTTCCTCGTTATTACTCTCAGCAAAATGCCGTTATAAAATCAGTGTTTACCGTATTGTACAGATTTTATTTGATTAACATAGTCGCAATTAAAAAATATTATGTTTCATTAATTTTCAAAAAAGAACATGATATCTTTGATTAAAAAGTAAGACAAAATATCAATATATTCGTGATTTACCCACTTTGCAAAGAAAGGAATTCAAATTATAATCAGCACAATTATTATTGGTTTCATATAAAAATGTAATGCATAGTACATCATTTTTATACTGAAATCATATGTTACAACAATATATTAATAAGCATTATTAATATAAAAATTTGGTAAAATTAAATAAAAAACAAACGACTAACTATAAAAGGAGAGGTAAATGTGTTATAATGTAGATAGCAGCACAGCACAGCACAGCACAGCACAGCACAGCACAGCACAGCACAGCACAGCACAGCACAGCACAGCACAGCACAGCACAGCACAGCACACAGATAAGTAGTTACTCATCTGAAGGTACAAATTCTTGTACAGCGTACCGATATCGACATTCTTTATTTAAATCGAGTTCTAATCTAAATCCACAATCTGATTTCCATTCCATCTTATTGCTGAATATAAATTCAAAGTTATCGTCACGTTTCAACGTATTAAGTTTATTGCTAACCACTATTGTTTTTAATCAAAGATCGCGTTTTTTGTTGCGACGGAATGTTCATACAAATGCATTGGAATCAAATACCAATGCGCCAGCTGGACTATCAAGCTACCCCCCTACATTGTTCCGCGTATTCAAAAGTATATTGGGGCTATTATCGTGTTTAGCGTTATTTGTAACAACAGTAACAACTGGGCAATCTGCGTTATCAGCCAAAACGGCGAATACGATTCATGGCACTGCGCCGTATTTAACATTTGACGGTGAGACGAAGGTGACGAACACGGATGAGCTTTTAGGGATTAAGTTATCGGACGGAACGAGTTATACGAAGTTAACTAATACATCAACAGCGTTGTCACCTATAGAATTGCCGGTTGCTGATCAGACATTCAGTGATGTTAAAACCTTAATTCCTGTTACGTTAACGACGGTGAACTTAAGTACGTTGATAAGTTCGCCGTATAATCGTTGGGGTGATGATGATGGGGATGGACAAGGAGCTGTAGGTGTCAGTGCTACAGGAAGTTTAAGCTTGAGTTTAAAGGATGTGAATAATAATCCAGTGGGTTTAACTGATACGTTAGAAGGATGTAAATCGCCTTATACGTTAACGTTAACGAGCACAGAGGGTACATTAAGTACGCAATATGGCGACCCACATAGCACGTCTTTCACCACCACGAGTACAAGTTACTATATCAAACCGAAGTTTAACGCGCCGTATGTGTGCTTTGCTCGGCCGAATTTAATGTTTAACTACGGCAGCCAAGCTGAATGGATTAGTACTAAAGGGTTTAAACTACAAGACTTAGGTTTACCAAGTAGTAATTTCCCACGAACGGGCTTTCACGGTGCATTTTTTGACTTAACGGTTGTTGGTGCGACGGTTGATGATGTGATGACAGCTACTGGTTCAACAATAAGCTTGGGAGGGGTAACGGTAGGATTAACGTCTCAGTCAACAAATGTGGTAAGGGTGACGTTAACTGGCCCAAACAACGCAAGTGGGGGAGGTAGCTTTACGCCATCGAGCTTCATAATCAAATCGAGTGCAACGAATGAAATCTATAGTTTCGAATTAAGCAAATGGTATGTTGCGAAGTCAGGCGGTGCTGGGGGTTACTCTGCAACACAAACCTATTGTAGTGGTTTAACAGGTGGCTATCGCGTACCGAGTGTGAGCGAGTACACGAATGGGAATGGCAGTGGCTGGACTGGTGGTTTGAGTGGTTGGAGTAATAATACTTATGCCAGAGCAATAGGAGGGGGATTATTTGCTGAGTGGGGCTTCGCTTATAATGGCTATTACAGCAGTAGTGATTTTCAGTATAACCGCTACTGGGCGGTCGAGCAGGATAGCTCCCGCACCTATCAGTACCATGTGTTATCACCCTTTGGCGGAATAGCTTATGCAGACTCCTCCACAATAGAGTATAGCGCGGCGTGCGTCACGCCTTAGAAGTAACGTGCAATATCATGTTACAAGATTGAGCTGCAAAATTTAAGTCATGCAGACATGAGGTATCAAGGTTTACTTTCTCGCGCCTTTTGGGTAAACGAAAAGCGCGAGTAGCCAGTCCAACCTTAGTTCTAAGTATTTTAACAATGGTTGTTTTATTTTATAGAACAATCAATTAAAAAGGGTTATTTTAATGAACACAAAACAAATCCTTGAAATTGAGGATTTATACCCTAAAACCGTTAATTTTATTTTGCAGGGTTTATTTATTAAAGTGCATAACCGTTCTTTTTATATTGTGACCGAGTTAATTGGTAAAAAGCTAATACCAACGTGCAGCTATGTTAAAAGTGCCAATAACCGTTTTGTGATTAAGGGTGGGTTTCCGGCTAAACAATTTATGCAACTCTTCCCAGACGCAGTGTTTACCGAGTGGGGCTATCAATTAGTAGGGGATTTTAATTTAGCTGCTTATGAGGTTTGGTTAGCTAATTGGGAATCTCGATTGGCGAGCTGACAGTAAATTCATTTACTGTCGTCGAGTCCAAAAAACACCGTTGTTGGCAATTGAAATCAATGATTGCACTTTAGTCAAAAAAGAGTATAATTCTGGGGCTTTTATTTCTGTTTTGCCGATGTGCTTTTTAGTGCATTTGCAAGATAGTCATTAACCAAGCAATATATAATTTAATTTTAAGAGGAAGTTATGGTAACTATTCGTTTAGCTCGTGGCGGTTCTAAGAAACGTCCATTTTATCAAGTCGTTGTGACTGATAGCCGTAACCCACGTGATGGTCGTTTTATCGAGCGCGTTGGATTTTTTAACCCAATCGCACAAGGTAATGCAGAAGAATTACGTTTAGATCTAGATCGCGTAAATCACTGGGTAGGTTTAGGTGCTACTGTTTCTGATCGTGTTAACGCACTAATCAAACAAGCACAAAAAGCTGCTTAATCATTATTGAATAACAGCTAAAGAGTAACATGTAAATGAATACTGAAAATTTAATCGTCGTAGGCAAGCTTGGTTCAAGTTATGGCATTCGTGGTTGGCTTAGGGTTTTTTCATTTACAGAAGATCCAAATAGTCTTTTTGATTATACACCGTGGTATATTCAAAGAGCGGGTAAATGGCAAGAAGTTGAAGTTGAAAGCTTTAAGCCACATAATCAAGATACCATTGTCAAACTTAAAGGCATTAACGATCGAGATGAAGCCAACGCATTAACGAATTTTGAAATTTTTGTTGATGTACAAAAATTGCCAGATCTTGAAGACGGTGATTTTTATTGGAAAGATCTGATCGGCTGTAAAGTGGTAACGGTAAATGGCTATGATTTAGGTCAAGTTGTTGATCTAATGGAAACCGGCTCAAACGATGTGCTCGTGGTCAAAGCAAATTTAAAAGATGCATTTGGAGCAAAAGAACGTTTGATTCCGTTTGTTGAAGATCAATTTATTAAACAAGTTGATTTATCAATTAAACAAATCACAGTGGATTGGGATCCTGCTTTTTAATTTTGTTATCAAAATTAAAATCACTAATGTCTTTGGGGGCAAAGCATGAAAATTGGCGTAATTAGCCTATTTCCTGAGATGTTCCAAGCAATTACAAGTTATGGTGTAACAGGTAGGGCCGTTAAAAACAGTTTATTGGACGTTCAGTATTGGAATCCACGTAGTTTTGCTTATGATAAGCATAAGACGGTTGATGATAGACCGTACGGTGGTGGCCCTGGCATGTTAATGATGGTGCAACCTTTACGTGATGCGATTCATGCGGCAAAAGCGCAATTGGGATCTGATACAAAAGTGATTTATCTGTCTCCACAAGGGCGTAAACTCGATCAAAAAGGGGTTTATGAGTTATCTAAGCAAAGTAAGATGATTCTTATTTGTGGTCGATATGAGGGCATAGATGAACGCATAATCCAAACCGAAATTGATGAAGAATGGTCAATTGGGGATTATGTGTTAAGTGGTGGTGAGTTACCGGCAATGGTGATGATTGATGCAATAGCTCGGTTCATTCCTGGTGTATTGAATCATGAATCGTCAGCAGAAGAGGACTCTTTTGCTAATGGTTTACTTGATTGCCCACACTATACTCGCCCAGAAGTGTTAGATGAAATGGCGGTGCCTGACGTGTTAATGTCCGGTCACCATGAAGAAATTCGTCGCTGGCGATTAAAGCAATCTCTAGGACGGACTTGGCTTAGAAGAGAAGATCTTCTAAATAATCTAGCTCTGACTGACGAAGAACAGCGTTTACTTGCTGAATTCAAACAAGAATACAGCACAAAACAAAGTAGCTAAGTTTTCAGTGTAACTAGGAAGAGAATTAATATGAAAAATGCAATTATTCAGCAAATAGAACAAGAACAGATGAAAAAAGACATTCCTGCTTTTCGTCCGGGTGATACCGTTGAAGTAAAAGTATGGGTTGTTGAAGGTAACAAAAAACGTCTTCAAGCATATGAAGGTGTGGTTATCGCTATTCGTAATCGTGGTTTACACTCTGCATTCACTGTACGTAAAATTTCAAACGGTGAAGGTGTTGAGCGTGTGTTCCAAACTCACTCACCAGTAGTTGATTCAATCAGCGTTAAACGTCGTGGTGATGTTCGTCAAGCTAAACTATACTACCTACGTGAACTTCGTGGTAAAGCTGCTCGTATTAAAGAGCGTCTTAACTAATTTTACGATTTCACAAAAAATCTTAAAATATAAGAGAAATAGCCACTCAATTAGTGGCTATTTTTTATTCCAGATATCGTTTCCTACCCCAAAAGTGTTTGTTCTGATGTAAACATACCCTATTTACCGTGAAAGTTATTGGTTAATTTTCGAATGCATTGTTATTTTTCATTAATGATTTCACTTGCACAGGCATAGGCACTGCTCCAAGCCCATTGAAAATTGTATCCACCTAACCAGCCACTAACATCGACCACTTCACCAATAAAATAGAGATCAGGGATTGATTTACTTGCCATTGTTTTTGACGATAAGGCATCAGTACTTACGCCGCCTAAGGTGACTTCTGCGGTACGGTAGCCTTCAGTACCATTTGGAATAATCTGCCAATCGTAAAGCTGTTCAATCAACTGGGATTGTTGCTTTAAATTAAGCTGTTTTAGCGTAATATCTTCTATAATATGAAGCTCAATCAGTACTTCAATCAGTCGCTTAGGCAATATTTTAGCTAAAATGGTTTTTAACTGTTGATTGGCGGCTTGTTCACGTTGTTGGTCAAAAAAATCAGCCAAATCGAGGTCTGGGACCAAGTTAATATGTACGATGTCGCCGGCTTGCCAATAGCTTGAAATCTGAAGTATAGCCGGTCCAGATAACCCTCTGTGCGTAAATAGAACATTACCTTTAAACTGCTGATGCTTAACCGAGACATTGGCAAATACTGAAATACCGGCAAGTTGTGATAAAATGTCAAGTAATGTCGGTTGTAATGTAAAAGGAACAAGACCCGCTCTAATTGGAGTGACGGGTAAATGAAATCTTTCTGCAATCTTATAGCCAATAGGCGTTGTACCCAGCCTAGGCATTGATAAGCCACCCGTTGCAACAATCACTTTATTTGCGCTGATTGGACCGTGAGATGTATCTAATAAAAAACCGGATTCAGTTTGTTTAAGATCAAGCAATTCAGTTTGCATTTTTAAAGTGACATGCCCTTTATGACATTCATTTAGCAACATATCAACGATATTTTGTGCACTTACGTCACAAAATAATTGGCCATGCTCTTTTTCATGATAAGCAATTTGGTATTGATTAACGAGTTGAATAAAGTCCCATTGAGTATAGCGTTTTAACGCAGATTTACAAAAATGAGGATTATTTGATAGATAGTTGCCAGCGTCAATATTTAGATTGGTAAAATTACAATAGCCGCCACCAGACATTAAAATTTTGCGTCCCACTTTTTTACCGTTATCAATAACAGTGACGTTAAAACCGTTTTGTCCCAGAATACTCGCACAAAACAAGCCGGCAGCGCCGGCCCCAATGATGATTATTTTTTGTTGCATACATTAACTATTAAACATTATCAAGGTTGAGAAGGTTGATTAACTGGAGATAATTCGTGGCAATTGATATGCAATACATTTGGATAAATATTAAAATACATTGTCATACGCATACGAACCCCATATGAGGTGACTTCACATCGAGTTAATCCTGTCGGTACACTTGAACCGATCGCATCAGGTAAAAAAATATTACCATGATGTATGATATTCCATGCGTGATGAAAAATCGAAGGTTTAATCCTAAAATAAAGCGACGATTCACTATCGCAAAATTGTGTATGGCATCCCCTTACTCCCCAAATATTATCGTCAGGGTAAATTTCTTCTGAATGATTAAGATAAACGACTTCTTGTTTGTATGTTGCAAAGTAATAGCCTAATAACAAAATAAAATAGAGTAGAAAAGGGACCAATAAAGTGCCAAGGAGCATCAATATGCCCCTTTTGTATACAAATTCATCATACTTGTTATAAGTGTATCTTACCCATAGTTTCTTATACCAACCCAAAACAATACTGAGTTTGCAACTCACATATTGCACTAAAGCAATGAGCTTTTGCAAAAAATTACGCAGTTGCTGCATTGGTTATTTCCTCAATGTTTAGAAAATGTAATGTCAAATTTATGCGACTCTCTATTATAAACGGCATTAAAATGACCTTGATCATGAGGATTAAGCAAAATATGGTTAACAATAATTGGTCTGATATTTGTTTTAATATATCCAGGTAATCCCCTCGCACCGCGAATTAAGTCATAATGATCCTGACAAAATGCACTAATACAGCTATCTTGCATATTAATAGCAAGTCCTCTTGCTTGATAAGATTTATTTAATTTGGTTATCTCTCGTCGAATAATTTTTTCAATAACCTCAATCGGCAAACGTTTAAAATGTAAAATATTTTCACGTCCATTAAAACGATTAAGAAGTTCTGAACGATAAGTATTATTCAGCTCATTGGTTGCAAGTTCACGTGCACTTTCATCTGATAATTCTGGATTTAAGTAGTAAGGTTGACCAATGTTGGATGTCATAATTATCATAATATCTGAAAAATCAACAGTTCGACCGACATTATCCGTTAACCGCCCATCAGAAAGGACTTGTAAAAATATATTAAACACATCAGGATGTGCTTTTTCTATTTCATCAAAAAGATAAATTCCGACTGGTTTTTTACGAACTGAGTTGGTTAAAATACCACCAGCTTCAAATCCTTCATAACCTGGTGGTGCGCCTATCAATTTTGCGACAGCGTGCTTCTCCATATATTCAGACATATCAAAACGGACTAATGATTTTTCATCACCATAAACATATTGTGCCAATGCCTTTGCCATCTCAGTTTTACCAACTCCAGATGGACCTAAGAATAGATAAGATACCGCTGGGCCTGATTCATCTAATGTATCAACTTTGGCAACTTTAACTGAGTTTGCAACATGTTTGACAACACTATCTTGACCAAAAATACGTGAGAGTAAATTCGTTTCAAGATTGATCAGATTTTCCACTTCATTTTCATCAAGTTTATTAGCAGAAATGCCAGATATTTTACTAAATTCAGCAATAACTTCATGACGCATTAATCGTAGATCTTTATTCGCTAGCATAACCAGTTGATTGTGTCGGACATTATTTTGCTCAATTTCTTTATCAATCTGACGAATTTTCTCTTTAATTTTACTCACAGCAGGTGAATCAAAGCCACTCGATGTCAGTTGAGCAAATGTTTTTACCGCGGCGGATTCAGGGACTATATTATTCTTTTCTTCTTCCTGTAGAACACTGATTTCATCTTGTAAGGTAAAACGTAATGTTTCAGCATCACGTTGATATTGATAAGTTTTACTGATTTCAGCTTTTAAATCTTGCCAATCATTTTGCCATTGTGTTAGTTGGCTTTGCAGCTGATGACGTTTTGCCTCATCGGTTGTTTTTGCAATTTGATATGTTAATTCTGTAATGACGGGATGCTGCTTATGGGTAAACTGTCGATAGCTTGCTAAGGCTCTATCCAGTAGTGAAATAGCTCGTTGTGGTTGTGCACCACCAAGACCTAAGCTATCTCGATATTTACTTGTTAAATGAATTGCCTCATCGACCGCGGCGGAATCTACTTCTATTTTATGATGTTCCGAGAGTTCTTTAGCAACCGCTGTTACGATTGCTTTTAAATCACTACCCATTGGTTCTTTTACATCATATAGCGTATATAATTCAGCCATATTTGTACTAGCTTTTAAAACACTACTGAGCTTTTCGTCTCGAACTTCCAGTATTACCTGAAAGTTATTCGATTTATCGGCATTGTTTAATGCATTGATAAAATGAGAGTTACCTGTATTATGGGCTCCCTCCAAAAAATTTGCAGTATCCGTAATGATTAATACAGACTCAGGGGTTTGCATTAATTTTTTTAAAATACCCTGAAATTCATTATTGATTTTACTGCTATCACCACTAGCAAAAAGGGCATCTGTATTTAACCAAAAAAGTTTTTTGACAATTAAATCAAACGGAGTGTCTGGAAATGTTTTTGCTGCTTGCAATCCTAATGTGAGGGCTGAAACCCCCACACCAGTTGGTCCAGTTAATAAAAGTGAATTTGATGAACGACGGATCAGAATTGATGAAATACGTTCTAGATCATGTTCTCTACCAACCAACGAAAAATGGGGATGTTTAGCTAGATATTCACGTCCTCTGACTAAGTACATAGTGAATTCCTTATCACAGTTTAAATGGTGAGGTCGTACCTGACTCGGTCTTTTTGGTGTCAGTTTTTTGTGATAAAACATCACTTGTGACAGCAATAAAATCACGTGTATCGGTCTGAACATCCTTAGCCATTTTTTCGATTTCTTCTAAGTTTGAACGCATTGTTTCAAGTGCTGAACGCGTAATTTCTGTTGCTTCACGTTGTGTATCACCAAATTCAGCCAAGTTTTGTAACATAAGTTCAAGATCATTATTAATTTCATCGCGACCCGTTGCAATACGGATGGCTTCATTTTTAGCTATATCGTTTGTTACTCGAGCCATTTCAGCAAGTGTGTTACCTGCCATAGATTGCGCTTCATTTATTGCAGCAGAGTTAACGGCTGTCACGACCACACTTAATTGTGATGCTACTGATGCAATACCTCGTGAGTGCATTGCTCGTGCACTTTCGACTTGTTTTTTTGTTGCAGTTTGCATATTACGAATTTTAATGGCTTCAGTAGTTAGCTCACCATAAGTTTGCATTGTATCAACCGTTGCTGTCGATACTGTATCAATATGTTCATCCAAATTACGACAAGTTTCATCTAACTTCATAGATTCAAGTAAATTATCGCCAGTGTTTTTTTCATCAAGTTCTTTACGACGTTCACGATGTGCTTTTTCGACCTTTTTCGTCGCCTCATTCATAATGGCATAGATTTGAATCATGTTACCGTTATTATCGCCGAGCCCTTCAATTTGTTTTACCATTTTTTCAAGGTGACCACGGATAGCACCAAAACGCTCTTTACCTTGATTAACAAATTTTAAAGCTGAACCCACCATTTCAGCTTGACGTTGAGTATGTTCTTCTGATGTTAAATTCAGTAGTTCTTTTAGTTTTTCAACTTCGATTGATTTTGAACGCTCAGCCTGATGGCTTTGAATTTCTTGATTGATGTTGTTAAGTTCTTGACGTTTTTTGTCAATATCTTGTTTAAGACTTTCTATTTTATTTTCATTGGAAAGAATTTTAGCTTTGGATGCTGCTTTGATTTGGCCTAATCCAAAAAAGCTTTTGTCTTGTTGTAATAGATAAATTTCATCTTGCAGAGTCGTGATTTCTGATTGAAGATGGGTAATATGGCTTTCAATATCGTTTTTTTGTTGATTTTTAGCACTATCCCATTCTTGGTCTGCTTTGATTTGTGCAAGTGCGTTTCGTGTTTCGCCATTTTGACGTAAATTATATAATGCGTCAGTGATTTCTGTTAATGGGGTAATTTTATCAATAAAATCATTAAGGTCATCATTAAAATCAGCATACACTTTCTGTAATTCAGCAAACACTTCAGTATCTGTCATTTGAATGCGTTGCTTAGACATCTCTTCTGAAATCGATTGTAAATACTCTTTAAAAGTATCAAATTCTTGGACTTTTAAGCGGTCCACTTCTTTGTCATCAGTAAATTCTAGAATTTGTGTAACATTTTCGACTTTTTCTTCAAGTGAAAAGCTATCTGAAAAGATCACTTTGAAAAAAGCGTTATCTTTAATATCAGCAAGTGGATTTTCAGATTTGGCGGTTTTAGGTCGTTGTCTGGTTAGATATTCATTGCGTTCTAAACTAGCGAGCTTCTTACTTGTAGATCCTGTCATTTTCTATTCCTTATTATAATGTTACATGTTTTAATTAATTCAAATGAAGATTCATCAATACCTTAAGTTTATAGCTATCATCGGAACTATAAAAATAAAATGTATTATCTAATTAGCGTAATAATTTGGCAAGTTAAAGCTCAGCATATTAAGGTATTTAACAACATAATTTTGAATAAATGATGAGAAAAAATAGGGTGACACAAGGCGATTTTACGGCGTGATTGTTTTTATTAAT
Organism: Orbus sasakiae; assembly: GCF_039542345.1. Classification (NCBI taxonomy): domain Bacteria; kingdom Pseudomonadati; phylum Pseudomonadota; class Gammaproteobacteria; order Orbales; family Orbaceae; genus Orbus; species Orbus sasakiae. The sequence goes on along the minus strand of NZ_BAABHY010000001.1, from coordinate 1,717,438 downwards.
AAAATGCTAGAAGCCAAAATATTACCATTTTAGTCAAAATAGTAATGACTAAAATGGTAATCAGGAAATTTGAAATTACAAAATCATTATTTTAAATTTTCACCATTGGTATCAATAACCGATTTATACCAGTTGAATGAATCTTTCTTATAACGTTTCATCGTACCGTTACCCGCATTATCACGATCAACGTAAATAACGCCATAACGTTTTTTCATTTCACCGGTAGTAAATGATACAACGTCAATGATTCCCCAAGCGGTATAACCCATTACGTCCACGCCATCATAATGAATCGCTGTTAACATGGCTTTAATATGGGCTGCAAGATAGTCGATACGCGGTTGATCATGAATTTGGTGGTCACCCTCAACTTCATCGATAGCACCAAAACCATTCTCGACGATGAATAATGGTAATTGGTAACGATCATATAAACGATTTAGTGTGTAACGTAAACCTTCAGGATCGATTGGCCAACCCCAGTCACTACTTTTAATATAAGGATTTTCAACAGCATTAGGTAACGCGCCATTAACAATGTTATCACGGTTTTCATTCTTAACATCGGCTTTAACAACGGTTGACATATAATAGCTAAAACCGATGTAATCTACGGTACCTTTTTTAAGACAGGCTAAATCTTCTTCAGTAATATCTAATTGATAGCCTTCACGCTCAAATTCTTTTAATGCATATGAGGGGTAGTAACCACGTACATGTACATCGGCAAAGAAAAAGCGTTGATGCATGGCGATTTCAGATGCCATCATATCATCAGGATTACATGAGAATGGATAAATAGGGACATGCGAAACCATACAGCCAATTTGGAAATCAGGGTTAATTTTTTTACCAGCAATGACTGCTTTAGCGCTTGCTAAAAGTTCATAATGTGCAACTTGGTAAAGTACTTCTTGTGGATTTTCACCTGCTTTAACCTGAACACCAGAGTTTGTCCAAAAGAAGATAGGGTTGCTGGTATCCATTTGATTGTTAATTTCGTTAAATGTCATCCAATATTTAACTTTATGTTTGTAACGCTCAAAACACGTAATGGCAAAGCGTTCAAAAAAGTCGACGACTTTACGATTACGGAAGCCGCCATATTCACGGGCTAAATGCAATGGAATTTCAAAATGTGATAAGGTAATTACCGGTTCAATACCATGGGCAATTAGCTCGTCAAATACTGCGTCATAAAAACGTAAGCCTTCTTCATTAGGCTCTAATTCATCGCCTTTAGGAAAAATTCGAGTCCAAGCAATCGAGGTTCGAAGGCATTTTAAGCCAAGTTCTGCGAACATTTTAATATCATCTTTATAATGGTGATAAAAATCGATTGCAGTATGGTTTGGATAAAATTTATCAGCTTCGATATTTTGCGTTATTTGTCTTGCAACCCCATGTGCACCTGCTGTCATTACATCAACAACGCTTGGCCCTTTTCCGCCTGCATCCCAGCCACCTTCAAATTGGTGAGCGGCTAATGCTCCGCCCCATAAAAACGTTTTGTTAGTCATATCGCTACCTCGTTATTGCTTAATTGTAAATAAATCATCTTGTGGTGTAATTCGGGTCTTTTCGGTCACCGTTATCTGCTGATATTGAGCCGAGTTAAGAATAATAATTGGTGTAATTAACGGGTATCCAGCTTGTTTAATTGCGTCGGCATCAAATGTCATCAGTAAATCCCCTTTTTTGACTTTTTGATCTAATTTAACGTGATATTGGAACTCATTATTGGTTAAATTCACGGTATCAAGGCCAACATGAATAAGCAGTTCGACCCCATCATTTGAGACTAATCCGATTGCATGTTTAGAACTTTCAAATACCGCCGAGACTTCTCCATCACATGGGGCATAAACATGGTTATCTGTTGGAATAATTGCAATGCCATCACCCATTAACTTTTCAGCAAATGCGGGATCTGGGACTTGACTGAGTTCAACTACATCACCCGTCATTGGACTTGTGATCTGCACACTTTCAAGTAAAATTTTTGGTGTGTCATCTTCACACTCTGTGGTGGTTGTTTTATCTTCACCAGTACCGAGTAATTGAATGAATAAAATTGGACCAAAAAAGCCAATCGCACAACCGATAACGATACCAATGAATGACGTTGGAAATAGGGGACTTATACCATTTACAATTGTTAATGGTCCGGGTAATCCGGCATAAGCAAAATAGTATGGTGAAAAGAAACCAGCAACGATGCCACCAACACACGCTGAAATACAGCCATAAATAAACGGTTTTTTATAACGTAAGTTGACACCATATATGGCGGGTTCAGTAATACCAAATAAACCGGTAATAAATGCCGATAATGAAACGCCTTTCATATCTTTATTTTTGGTTTTAAGATAAAAGCCCATTGCTGCACCCACTTGACCAATAACCGCAATGGTTTGGAATGCTTGGAAAGAATCACGGCCATACATTTCAAAGTTAGCTAATACAACGGGTGTAATTCCCCAATGTACACCAAAAATAACAAATACTTGCCAAACTGCGCCAATAATTCCACCTGCAATCGATGGTGCAATATTCACTAACCAGTTATAGCTATCAGCGATGTAATGCGCCGCATTAGCAGTTAAGGGACCCACAACAAGTAATGTTAATGGAACCATCACGATCATACTGATTAATGGCAATAACAGCGGTTTCATAACACTGTGCAAGCGCGGTTCTAAAAAACGCTCTAAATAAGATAAAAGCCAGACTAAAAATAGTGGCGGCAATACCGTTGAACCGTAGGTGGTTTCTGATAATGCGATACCAAATAAATCAATTTCTTGACCTGATTTTATTAACATTGCCAGCTCACTCCATGTCGGTGAAAGTAAGGCTGCACAACAGGCTACCGCAATGTATAAATTACAACGGAAATGTTGTGATGCGGTAATCGCGATAAAAATAGGTAAAAAAGCAAAGGGTGACCAAGAAATAAAACTAAAAATTTGGTAGGTCCCTGTTGTACTAAAAGAAGGGAAAGCTAATGTGAGTAAAATTAAGCAACCTTGTAAAATCCCTGCACCCGCAAGTATATAGATGAATGGTGCAAAAACGGCAGACATGGTTGCGATCACACGATTTAATATACTGTTTTTATCGGTAGTGGTGACTTTTCCATCTGTTTTTACTAGTTGAGTAAATGCATCATAAACTTTATCAACATGGGTTCCTATTACGATTTGTATTTGTCCCCCTTTTTCAACAACGGTAATCACGCCAGGTAATTTTGCTATGCGTTCTTTAGCACCCTCAGGTGTTGTTTGTGTCACTAAACGTAAACGCGTTGCGCAGCGGGCTACGGTGACGATGTTCTCTTCACCACCTAACTCGTTCAAAATATCATGAGCGAGTTTGGTGTAGTCTCTGACTTTTGATGACATTATTAAAACTCCTTTATATTAAGTTTTTTTATACTATACACAATCAATAAAATTGTTAATAACCAATTTTATTGATTGTGATCTTGATCAGGTTTTATTTTTAGTTTAAATGTTAGAGTATCCAATATAAAATAGCGCGGTGAGCCTGTTACCAAACGATTAAAGAGAATATTGGATGCTTAAATATCAAGATGTTGCTTTGCGAATTAAACACATGATTTATCAGCAGGAATTACCTAAAGGTACCCAGTTGGCAAATATTGAAGAGTTGATTAACCAATATCAGGTGAGTCGTAGTACGATTATTAAGGCACTAGATCGTCTTGAACGTCATGGTGTAATTTATCAGGTACAAGGAAGTGGTATTTTTGTGCGTCAGCGCAAAAAAAGTGGTTATCTCAACTTTATGGAAAGCCACGGTTTTACGGTTGACCTACAAGATTTACCCGGTTCATCAACCGTCTTTAATGTTGATATTGTTAAACCTGATGCGCAAGTTCAAGAAAACCTACAATGTGATGCCGATGAGGAAGTCTACTTCATTAAGCGATTACGTTTTGTTGATGGTAAGGTTTATGGCCTTGAACAGTCTTATTACCGTAAAAAATTGGTGCCATATTTAAACAAGGAAATTGCTGAAAATTCGATTTTTAGTTATATCCGAGATATCTGTAATATTAATATTGGTTTTTCAGATAAATACATTCAAGTTACTAAATTGGATGCTGAAATGGCAAGTTATATTGGCCTTCCTGAAGGGGATCCTGCACTATTTGTGGAAGAAATTTTTTATACGACATCAGGTGAGCCATTCGATTTTTCACGCGTTGTGTATCATTGTGAGAATACCAAATTTTGTGTACAAGGGCATGCAAAATAGTCATTAATTGTCTGATTAAACAACTATTCTCATGCAATGTCTTTATTACTATCACGTAGCTTACGTTTATTTTATTTTTACACGATTTTAGCAAAAAAATACCCGATGCGTTTAAGCATCAGGTATTGGCTTACACCGTTTTAACTTAACATACATCTATTACAATTAAAAAGTACTGCTTTTATAAAACACTCACCCTATGGGTGATAGGGTGAGTCGATTTATGTTAATGAGACATGGATGTTTTTACGCCACCTTCTGGTACTGGGACATAAGGTGTCTCTTTATCGGTTCTCTCTTTGTTATTGCGAACTTTAAGTGCCGTTCGAATACCATAGAAAATAATGCTATATACGACGATTAAGAATAAAATGCTGAGTCCGGCATTCGTGTAATTGTTAATCACGATATGGTTCATATTGCTAATTTGCTGTGTGGTGAGCGTTGGATCTTCAGCAATACGACGATTGTATTCTTTCGCTAAGTATAGGAAACCTTCTAATTGTGGGTTGTCGCTAAATAGTTTCAGACCAAGAGCCCAAGTTGTACAAATCAATAGCCAGATAGCCGGTATAACCGTTACCCAAATATATTGTGCACGTTTCATTTTGATGAGTACAACGGTTGCTAAGACTAATGCTACCGCTGCTAGCATTTGGTTTGATATACCAAATAGAGGCCATAAACTTTTCACTCCTCCGAGTGGATCAACAACGCCTTGATAGAGTAAATAACCCCATAAACCCACGCAACCTGCTGTCCCGATAATACCGGCAATCAGTGAATCCGTTTTTTTCAAGAAGGGTACAAAGTTACCTAATAAATCTTGAAGCATAAAGCGGCCAGAACGTGTACCGGCATCAAGTGCAGTTAAGATAAATAACGCTTCAAATAAAATCCCAAAGTGATACCAAAAGCCCATATCAGCACCAGGTAAAATTTTATGGAAGACATGTGCAATACCGACAGCTAGGGTTGGAGCACCACCTGCTCTATTTAGTACTGAAGGCTCGCCGATATCTTTGGCTGTTTGCAGTATCTCTTCAGGTGAAATAGTAAAGCCCCATGAACTGACTGTTGCAGCAGCGTGTGCTGTAACATCTTTTAGTTGTTCCATAATTAATGGTGCCGCTTGCGGATCACCTAAATTATGTAAATTCGGCATGGTAAAACCAAGTCCGGCAGGAGGCGTATTCATGGCAAAATATAGGCCAGGTTCAATGATTGATGCTGCAACTAAAGCCATAATTGCAACAAACGATTCCATTAACATTGCACCATAACCAATAAAACGGGCATCTTTTTCATTAGCAAGCAGTTTTGGTGTTGTCCCTGAAGCGATTAATGCATGGAATCCGGATACTGCACCACAAGCGATAGTGATGAATAAGAATGGCATTAATGCCCCTTTCCAAACCGGACCTGTACCATCAATATATTGGGTAACTGCAGGCATTTTAAGATCAGGATTAATAATCACAATACCAATCGCTAAACCGACAATCACACCAATTTTTAAAAAGGTTGCTAAATAGTCACGAGGTGCCAAAATTAACCATACGGGTAGTAGGGCTGAGATGAAAGCATAACCAACTAATACATAAGTAATGGTGGTGTCTTTAAATGTTAATGCAGGTCCCCAATATGGGTCATGTGCGATCACGCCACCGAACCAAATGGATAATACCAGTAAAACAATACCAATGACAGACACCTCAAGAACGCGACCAGGACGAATAAATCGCATGTAAATTCCCATAAATAAGGCGATAGGTACGGTTGAACATACTGTAAAGACACCCCATGGGCTTTCAGCTAAGGCTTTAACCACGATTAATGCAAGTACGGCTAAGATGATTAACATAATCAAGAAACAACCAAATAGTGCAATTGTTCCTGGAATTTGCCCCATCTCTTGTTTGATCATTTCACCCAGTGAAGAGCCATTACGGCGAGATGAAAGGAATAATACCATAAAATCTTGTACAGCACCGGCTAACACAACACCAGCAAGCAGCCATAAAGTACCTGGCAAATAACCAACTTGCGCAGCCAGAACTGGGCCAACTAATGGGCCAGCACCTGCGATTGCCGCAAAGTGGTGACCAAATAAAACATATTTATTGGTCGGGACATAATTTAAGCCATCGTTGTTAATAACGGCTGGTGTGGCTCGGGTTGGGTCGAGTTGCATGACTTTATTCGCGATATAAAGGCTGTAATAACGGTAAGCCACTAAATAGACTGACACCGCTGCGGCAACAATCCATAGCGCGCTGACATGTTCACCGCGTCTTAATGCTACTACTGCTAAACAACATGCACCAATAAATGCCAGCAGCACCCATGGTATATGCTTCAGATATTTGTTATTCATTATATTTTCCTTAGATACTAGAACAATTAATTTCTAAAATTAACCAACGCTATAGTAAATAAGCTAAGAACTGAAATATATTGTGATTTAACTGACTGGTTAAATAGTTAAAGTGAGTGGTTTAAAACTGGGGATAAATGGTTTTACTATCTTGTTATTTAGTCGTAACTTTATGCTCAAAGCTTAATAGTACTTTTATGAGGATTGGATTTATTCGTATAGTGGTAGTCATATGCAATCAAATCGGTCAATTAGGATATCTCGAATAAATCAATCCCATATTTTTATTTTCAATAGATTGAAAGAAGTGGATCACGATTAAATAAAATGTCACTTAGACAAGCCCTAGCTGTTCTTTTAATGGTTTTAAATAGCGGCGACTGACGGGTACCGACGCGCCATTTGTTAAGATAATATCAGTGTGACCAGCTTGATCAAAACGAATCTCTTTCAGTTGTTTAATATTTACTAAATATTGGCGATGGCAGTAAATCAGAGATGTTTTATCCTCTAATGTTTTAAGCGTCAGTTCGGTAAAGTATTCACAATTATCTTTATTAAAAACATAAACACCGCTTGCCCTAGAATTCACATAATAAATATCATCGGGGTTGAGTAAATAGATTTTATTATGACCAGTACTTGGAATATATTTTAATTGGTGACTACTATCAAGGCGCGTTACATCTTGTTTACTTGGGCTGTTCAATAACCGTTGTATTGTTTTATTCAAACGTCCCGATTCAATTGGTTTGAGCAGATAATCAAATGCTTGTTCCTCAAAAGCTTTAATTGCATATTGTTCATAGGCAGTCAAAAACACAATATGCGGCATGTGCTCTGGGTCTAGCATGCTGAGCATCTCAAGACCACTGATTTTTGGCATTTGGATATCCAGAAAAACCACATCAGGATTGACACTATGTATGGTTTTTATTGCCTCAAATGCATTGCTACATTCAGCAACAATATGGATATGTTGATTTTGATTAAGCAGACAGCGTAAATTTTCACGAGCAAAAGGTTCATCGTCTACTATCATGACATTTAGCATCAATTTTTATCCTTTTCCATTGGTAGTGTCAAAATTACACGGGTATAAATATCAGGCTGGCACTCAATTCTCATTCCGTATTGTTCTCCATAACGGATTTGAATACGTTTATGTACTAGGTTGATTCCCAATCCTTGGTTATCTTTAAACGCTTCACGATAATTACCCGCATTATCTTCAACTTCAAGTGTTAATAAATCATGTAGTTGGTAAGCTCGAATCGTCACCACGCCTTGCCCAAGCATTTGTGATACGCCATGCTTTATGGCATTTTCTACTATCGGTTGAAGCGAAAATGCGGGTAAATGTGCACTTTCTAATTTGCTAGGGACATTGATTATAATATCTAGTTTATCCATAAAACGCAGTTTTTCAATTTCCAGATAGGCTGTTATGTGATCGAGTTCATCTTTTAGTGTTACTATTTCTTCTGGTCGCTTCAAATTTTTACGGAAAAACGTCGAAAGATTTTGAACTAACTGAGAGGCTTGTTGTTCATCGCGTCGAATCACAGCAAGCAAAGTATTTAAAGCATTAAATAAAAAGTGAGGGTTAACTTGGGCATGTAATAGTTTAATTTCTGTTTGTGACAACATTTGCTGATAACGTTGGTTTTGCCCTGCTAAAATTTGTGCTGAAAGTAAGCTTGCAATACCTTCGCCTAAAGTCCGATTAATCGTACTAAATAAGGTATTTTTAGCCTCATAAAGCTTAATCGTACCCACGACTTTATTATTCTCACCTCGTAATGGGATGACCAATGTTGACCCTAATCGACAATGTTTGTTGATAGAGCATTGATAAGGCTCATGAATACCATCTAGATACTTTACTTCATCATCTTCAATCGACTGTAGTGTCGCTTTTGAGGCGATAGGCGTGCCGGGTAGATGATGATCACTTCCTATACCGATAAAGGCTAAGATTTTATCGCGGTCCGTAATTGATACTGCACCAACACCAAGTTGCTGATAGATAATATGTGCAACTTTAGTGCTGTTTTCCTGATTAAAGCCATTACGTAATAGCCCCTCTGTACTTGCTGCAATACTTAATGCTTTAGATGAAAACGCAGAGGTGTATTTTTCAAACATGGCTTTGCGGTCTAGCAATATTCGCATGAACATAGCTGCACCAACACTATTGGCGACAATCATAGGCGCAGCGATACTTTGCACGGCATGAAGCACAACATCAAATGGTTTAGAAAAGAGTAAAATCATCACCATTTCTAATGACTCCATTAAAATGGCTAAGATGGCAATTAACAGTGGATTATAGATAAGATCAACACGGCCTTTCTTCATTAAAACATAATGAACCAGACCACTAATGAGTCCAATTAAAATTGTTGAGATCATACACATTTCTGCGGTTATTCCACCTAATGTGTAGCGATGTATTCCCCCAGTTAGACCAACCAAGAGCCCAACATAGGGACCGCCCAACAACCCACCTAAAATTGCCCCCGTTGCACGCGTGTTAGCAATGGTGTCTTCAATATGTAGGCCAAAATAAGTTCCCATGATACAAAAGAAAGAGAAGATGACATAACACAATAATTTATGCGGAAGATGTACTGTCACTTGCATAACAGGAATAAACAATGGTGTTTTACTCAGTAAATAGGCAATAACTAAGTACACGCACATTTGTTGTAAGAGTTGTAATATTAAATTAAATTCAAACATATTTGTCTTGTATAATTTGGTTACACGCTAGCGACAGATTCTAACTTACGATAAACTATTAAGCTAATTTATTGTATAGCAAGATAATCAAATGAATAAAAAAGACGAGATAAATCTTAAAAACAGCATGATGACATCTGAAATTATGCCTGATGGCCGACCTCGCCGTCAGATTCGTAGTTTTGTGTTACGTCAAGGGCGTCTAACAAAAGGTCAAGAGCATGCATTTCATGCTTTATGGCCAACGTTGGGAATTGACTATCGTGCAAGTCTAATTGATTTTACACAGATATTTAATAATCAAAATCCCATTACGTTAGAGATAGGTTTTGGTATGGGAGCTTCTTTTGTTGAGATGGCAACTGCCGCGCCACAGGAAAATTTTTTAGGTATCGAAGTGCATCAGCCTGGTGTTGGGGCCTGTTTAATGGCTGTGCAACAAGCTGAACTAAGTAATGTCAGAGTGATGTGCCATGATGCGGTTGAAGTACTTAACAATATGATTCCTGATAATTCATTAGCTAAAGTCCAAATCTTTTTTCCCGATCCTTGGCATAAAGCTAAACATAATAAGCGACGCATCATACAACCTGAATTTGTACAGTTATTAAGGCAAAAGCTCACTATCGGTGGAGTGCTACATCTCGCAACAGATTGGAAAAATTATGCAGAACATATGTTGGAGGTTTTAAACAGTGCAAGTGGCCTTGTTAATTTATCGGGAGATGGCATGTATATTCCAAGACCTGACTATCGGCCATTGACTAAATTTGAAAATCGTGGCTTAAATTTAGGGCACGGTGTATGGGATTTACAATTTGAACGCATTGACTAGTGTTAGTCATTATTGCTTTAAATAACTAAAATGGGAGAGGGTCATATGGCATTGTTAAAACGATTAGTGTTTTTATGCTCAATAGTATTGATGTTAGCGGCTTGTACTACTCAGCAAGCAGGAAAAATTAGCGCTTTTTCAGTTTATAACCCAAATAATAACGCGATTTTTCCAGTTACTTCGACGATTTTTTATAATCAATATGAGGCGATGTTAGTCGATGCCCAATTTACCGTACAAGATGCGCAGCATATTGTTGAAAAAATTCAAAAAAGTGGTAAACCTCTAACATTAATCTATATTAGTCATAGTGATCCTGATTTTTATTTTGGTCTTGATACAATTTTAAACGCTTATCCCAATGCACGTGTCGTGGCAACACAAGCAACCGTTGATAGAATTAAACAAACCAGTACTGATAAATTAAAGTATTGGCGTAGCCAATTAGGTAAACAAGCTCCAACAAAGATTGTTGTGCCAAATATATTAGCGAATGATGTGGTTTATTTTGGCGATGAAGTCTTTGAAATTAAAGGTCATGATGCATCACATACTTATCTTTGGTTACCCTCAATGAAAATGATTGTTGGAGGGGCTCTTTTATCAAACAATATGTATGTTTGGACTGCTGATGCCAAAACACCACAAGCTCGCTTAAATTGGGATAGTACGATTGTTGATATGCTGAATTTACAGCCACAAGTAGCTATTCCTGGTCATTATCTAGGTCCGCAGCCACAAGGTATTGAGGCAATTGATTTTACTCATCAGTATCTCAAAACATTCGACTATATATTATTAAGTCGAAGTTCAGTAAATGATGTAATAAGCAGTATGAAAAAGCTTTACCCTGATCTAGGTGGGGAGATTAATCTTGATATGAGTACAAAAATTACGTTAGGTGAGATGAAATTTGATTAGTGTTTCAGTATAATTAGCCCTACCATTGGGTGGGGTTATTGAGCTCGGTTCTATTGATGGTAAAACGTTTCAAGTACGCACTCTTCAATCTGTTCTAAATGCCGCTGACCACTTTGGCTGTGTAGCGGTAGTTGGCGGTTTTCGACATTCGTTGCCATCGTCGATAAAGAATCCCCCATCATTAGCGCAGCGGCGCCAGCTGCAAGATCGATACGATTCCTCTCTGCACTTCACCTAATGCTTAAGATCGATTTTTACCATTTTATAATGTGATCAAATGGGCTAATTCTTGTTTATTTTTCATTAATAACTGTTGATAACTAAACAGAATACGTGACGACGCGAAACCGCAATGTTAGACCATTTAATCAATGTATTATGTATAATTTGAGCAACGTCTGATAATCCCGAGTTGGTCGATAGGGTGACGACATCAATCACTTTTTTGTGGCTGGATTGATAACTTTCTCAAAACGATCAGTGTGACTCTCTATCCATTGCCTATTAACATTATTTTTAATTTTTCTGATCTGACTCATTGTTTTTCTCTAATTAAGTAGCACAGATAAAATGTCAGTCTAGTTATATCGTAAGTCAGAATCTTTTTTGTGATGAGCGTAACTTTTTGATACTTGATGAATATACTTTGACTATTTTTTGATTTTTTTTTGAATTTAAGATTTTTAATAAGAATAAATGAATATATTTTGATTCTTTTTGTTAGCGTTTTATATATTCTTGATAAATAATTTATGGCAGAATACAGAAATTAAGTATATGTACATACTAAATACAGACTGAAAAAGTTTATTTTTATTCATCTCAAGAGCGAAGCAAAATATGAAAGAAAAAAGAATTTATCAAATTGCTGATTATATTCAATCGATGGGGGTCGTATCGATGGATGAGCTATGTGAACATTTTGCGATTTCGATGAGTACATTGAGACGTGATATTAATATTTTGCTCAGTCAAAATAGCGTACAAAAAGTATACGGTGGGGTCGCTTCAAAAGAGCATGGACTGATTCCATTTGAAAACCGCGATACGATTAATAAATCAGATAAATCACTAATCGCAAAAAAAGCAGCTCAGCTTATTGATTCAAATGAATTAATTTTTATTGATTCAGGTACAACAACACGCGATATATTAAAATATCTACCTGAAAAGGTGACTAAGTTAACCATTTTAACGAATAACTTAGATGTCATTAATGATGTTGCCGATAGACCCGACATTAGCCTGCTTGTGCTTGGTAATATTTTTAAACATTCAACGCGCTCTTTTGTGGGTAATGATACGCTTGATATTATTGAAAAGTATAATATTAATAAAGCTTTTATGGCTGCAACAGCCGTATCGATTGAAAATGGCTTAACTAATTCTGATATACAGGAGTATGAGTTAAAAAAACGTATTGTGCGTAAAGCGCATCAGGTTTATTTATTAGCTGACGCATCAAAATTTGACCATGCGACATTACTCACTTATGCACAATTAACGGATTTATCTGCTATTGTGACCTCTAAGGCGATTCCTGAGAAATATCGGCATTATTTTGAAGACCATAACATTGATGTTTTTTTATGTAAATAGCCCTATTATTACATTAAAAAGTTTTATTCAAAACGTTAACTTGCAGTGAAGTTTGAGTCTTAAATGCTGGATTATTATTGTTTATATGGATTTATTAAATCCGAGAAAACACTCTAAATCAGCACAATTTATATATTAAAATTGTTCGCTATAAAGCATAATTGAAAAATTATTTTGGCTATTTTTATTAAAAGGCTATGTTATGAATAATTCAACAATTGACTTACTTTGTCGCCATCGTTCCATTCGTGCTTATTTATCGACAGCCCTCTCTGACGAGCAAATTGATTGCATATTTAAAGCGGCACAAGCTGCATCAAGTTCAAGTTTTTTACAATGTTCTACTATCATTCGCATCACAGATCAGGATAAGCGCCAACAATTAGCACACGATGCAGGTGAGCAATCTTATGTCATGAGTGCACCTGAATTTTGGGTATTTTGTGCCGATTTTAATCGACATCATCAGATTGATTCTTCAGTCAATTTAGGTAAAGCAGAGCAGCTATTACTAGGTTGCATTGATACTGCAATCATGGCTCAAAATGCAGTAGTCGCTGCGGAATCATTAGGGTTAGGTTGCGTGTATATTGGTGGTGTCCGTAATCATATTGACCATGTAACAACCTTGTTAAAGCTACCGCGTTATGTTTTACCGTTGTTTGGGCTATGCATAGGTTATCCCGATCAAAATCCTGACCCTAAACCGCGTTTACCAAGATCGTTAATATTTTTTGATAATGAATATCAAATGATGGATAAGACTATATTGAGCCAATATGATCAACAGATGAGTCAATATTATTCAGAACGCCCAACAAATCAAAAACCGGGTGGTTGGAGTGATAAAATTCCTACAACGATTAATAAAGAGCAGCGAGATTTTATGCTTAGCTATTTACATAAACAAGGGTGGATTACGAAATAATGGACGCGCTTGAACTGCAACAAGTGATTGTATTTAGTCGACACGGTATTAGAACTCCTTTACCAAATACGATTAATTTTTTAAAAACAGTGACGCTAAAACATTGGCCTAGTTGGGATTGTCCAGCGGGGTATTTAACCACTCGAGGTGGTATATTAGAGAGTTATTTTGGTGATTATTTTATTAAATGGTTAGCAAGCAAACACTTGAAGCTCTCGGCAGAAGATGTGTTTGTGTATGCTAATAGTCTCCACCGCACTGTGGCTACGGCACAATATTTCACGCTCGGTGCTTTTTCGGGTTTAGATATTCCTGTTAAGCATAAATATCCTATCGAAAGAATGGATCCTATTTTTAATCCCATTATTCATAATGATTGTGCCGACTTCAAAAATGGGTTGATTGATAATATTAGACAATTTACGGGGTCATCACAATTAATTGAAAAACTCGATGAACAGTTAATACCTGCCTATCGATTACTGGCGAATATTTTAGATTACAAGCACTCTTCACTTTATCAACAGTATCAATGTGAGTTTGAACAATTACCGACTATGATTGATTTTGTTAAAAATGATGAGCCGATTTTGAATGGTCCTCTTGCTATTGGGACCGCGGTTGCTGATGCTTGGACCTTACAATATTATTCGGCATTTGCAAAACAGGATATTGCATGGGGGATGATAAATAGTCATGAACAGTGGAAAATAATCACTGATATTAAGAATCAGTATATTAATTTATTATTTAAGTCACCAACATTATCTCGGCATATTGCCAAACCTTTGATTACATTTATCGCATCACTATTTGAATCTCAACAACATAAATTTAGTTTGCTTGTGGGACACGATAGCAATATTGCCGCATTTCTTGGGGCATTAGGATTTAAAAATTATCAATTGCCTGAGCAGTGTGAAACGACACCCATTGGTGGTAAAGTTGTGATGTGTCGTTATTATGATCGTCATGTTGACCAGCACTATTTTAAAGTTGAATATCTTTATCAGTCGTTTGAACAAATTCATCTCGGTGTACCATTGACAGCCAATAATCCACCAAACCATATAACATTAACCCTTTCTGATAAAGCACCTAATTCGCAAGGGATGTATTTATGGCAAGAGATTAAACAACGCGTTACACATTATCTATCTGACGAGATTTAATAAGACCGTCGTTTATAAAAGAACACATTTTTACACTGGACTTGTGTATACTATTAAATTAATTAACCATGTGAATTTGGATTGGATAAATTGTGTCACTACCCGTGTTAGATCATTCATTGATTTTCCCTTCTCCACATACCGCACTGAGTGAACCCAATGGTTTGTTAGCAGTGGGAGGCGATTTATCTTCTCATCGATTACTTGCAGCTTATCAGCACGGTATTTTCCCATGGTTTAGTGAAGATGAGCCAATTCTATGGTGGTCACCTGACCCGCGAGCAGTTCTGAATCCAACCCAGTTCAATGCTAATCGTACGTTTAGAAAATTCTTAAATAAATGTCACTATGAAGTAACAATGAATACACATTTTTCTGCTATTATTCAAGGATGTGCAACTTTTCATGAAGATACATGGATTACAGATGAAATGATCGACGCTTATATTGAACTTCATCAATTAGGCTTTGCTCATTCAATTGAAGTTTGGCAAAATAATCATTTAATTGGTGGGTTATACGGTGTCGCTCAAGGTGCTTTGTTTTGTGGTGAATCGATGTTTAGTCTTAAAACAAATGCCTCTAAAATTGGTTTATATGCCTTCGCGCTTCATTTTGCTCAAAATGGCGGTCAGCTAATCGATTGCCAAGTGTTAAATGAGCATACCGCCTCGTTAGGCGCATATGAAATACCGCGCGACACTTACCTGTCTTATTTAAAACAGTTACAAAACCGTATCATTAATCATGATTGTTTTAGTCAGCAATACATTGACTATCACTAAGTGATGGAGAACATAAGTTGAACGCTATAAAAAAAGTATTAGAGTCAGTGACATTCTTAATCATAACACTGGGTATGTTTTCTTTTTTAGCTTTTGCTGATGATGATAATATCATCGAAGTTACTGATGCGGTAGCGGCGCCCCAAACAGAACAAATCATCACTAAAACGGCATTTTCCTTGATAGGAGACCCTAAATACTCGTCTGATTTTACACATTTTGATTATGTGAATCCTAATGCTCCAAAAGCGGGTCGTATCACACTTGCCGAAATCGGTTCATTCGATAATTTTAATCGTTATGCAAGCCGAGGCTCAACAGAGCGTAATACTGATATGATTGATGAATCACTCTTTAGCCAATCAAGTGATGAGTTAACGAGCTATTACCCATTAATCGCCACATCAATTACCTATTCAGATAAATATCAGTGGGCAGAGGTAACGATAAATCCCAATGCCTATTTTAGCGATGGCGTACCTATTACGGCAGAAGATGTCGAATTTTCATTTCACAAGTTCATGACAGAAGGTGTATCTCAATATAGTGTCTACTATGCTGGTGTCACAGTTAAAGCCATTGATAAAGATCATGTACGGTTTGAAATTCCTACCCCCAACCGCGAACAACTACTCAGTTTTGTGGGGAATTTTAAAGTCTTAGCTAAACATTTTTGGCAAGATAAAAATTTTGCAGAGCCGTTAACAACGCCACCTATTGGTAGCGGCCCTTATGTTATTAGTCGCTATAAATTAGGTCAATATGCTATTTATCAGCGAGATCCTAATTATTGGGCAAAAGATCTTCCTGTCAATCGCGGTAGTTATAATTTTGATGAAAAACGTATCGATTATTATTTAGATGATAGTGTTGCATTAGAAGCTTTCAAAGCCGGAGAATATGATTTTAGAGCGGAAGGGCAGCCTAAAAATTGGTTTACTCAGTATCAAGGCACTTACTTTGATAATCATCAAATCATTAAACAACAAGATGAAGTTAAAAGCGCAGTTAATGCTCGTTGGTTAGCATTCAACCTTGAAAGGCCAATATTTAAAGATGTTAAAGTTAGACAAGCTTTAACACTTGCTTTTGACTTTGCGTGGCTTAATCATGCTTATTATTATGATAGTTATAAGCAACCAATGAGTTTTTTTGAAAATACAACTTATGCCGCTGTTGGTAAACCTGACCCGATGGAATTAGAGTGGTTAGTGCCTTATGCCGATATTATTCCTAAAGCAGCTTTTAATGAGGCATATCATATTGATGCCAGTGATGGTAACGGTTTTAATCGTCAAAATTTATTAAAGGCAAGAGAATTGTTACTCGAAGCGGGTTGGATTATTAAAAATAATCAATTAATCAATCAAACATCAGGTCAACCTTTTGAGTTTGAATTATTAACCTATATGGCTTCAGATATTAAATATGCGATTCCTTTTCAACAAAGTTTAGCTAAATTAGGGATCACGATGACTATTGCATCCGTCGATTACCCTCAAATCAACCATCGAATGCGTGAACGCGATTACGATATGATGCCGACCCTCTATTATGGTATTGCTTATCCTACGTCTCAGTTAAAAGTGATTTGGGGTAGTGAATATTTAAGTTCAAGTTGGAATTCGTCGGGTTTACATAATCGAGCGATTGATGAATTGATCGAACAAATTCCTCATTATATTGATGACCAACAAAATTTAACTGCATTGGCTAGAGCATTAGATCGTATTTTAACTCATGAATATCCCATGATTCCAATGTGGTATCCTCGTTATATTTATTACGCGTATTGGAATAAATTTATGAAACCGCAAACTAAACCACGGTATAGCATTGGGCTCGATACTTGGTGGTATGATGCTGATAAAGCAACGCAGTTAACCAAAAATAATGAGTAGTAAGGATTATCACATATGTTAAGTTATCTTATTCGTCGATTATTACTGATTATTCCTACATTATTGGTTATTTTAACGATTAATTTCTTTATTGTACAAATCGCTCCAGGTGGGCCGGTTGATCAAGCCATTACAATGTTGGAAATGGGGCCGCAATCCAGTTCTGGTTTATTACCCGGCAGTGAGATCCAAAATGTTAGTGATCATAATCCGTTATATCGTGGTGCCAGAGGGCTCGACCCTCAAATTATTGCCGAGATTGAAAAGCAATATGGTTTTGATAAACCGATATGGCAACGTTATTATGAGACAGTAAAAAACTTTATCTGTTTTGATTTCGGCAACAGCTTTTTTAAAAGCGAATCGGTTGTTGGCTTAATCATTAAAAGTTTACCGGTTTCAATTTCATTGGGATTGTGGAGTACATTACTTATCTATTTTATTTCCATTCCGCTTGGCATACGTAAAGCAGTAAAAGATGGCTCTAAATTTGATTTTTGGTCCAGTATTATCATTATTATTGGTTATGCTATTCCGTCATTTTTATTGGCAGTATTATTAATTGTGCTTTTTGCAGGGGGAAGTTATTGGGATATTTTTCCATTAAGAGGGCTTGTGTCAGCAAACTTTGATCAACTTGATATATGGTCAAAAATTAAAGATTATTTTTGGCATATTTGTTTACCAACAATTGCAATGGTGATTAGTGGCTTTGCGTCGTTAACTATGTTAACTAAAAATTCATTTTTAGATGAAATTCGTAAACAATATGTGGTGACAGCCAAGGCAAAAGGACTGAGTAATAAACAGGTGTTATATCGTCATGTTTTTCGTAATGCGACTCTTTTAATTGTTTCGGGTTTTCCTGCTGCCTTTATTGGAGTCTTGTTCACGGGAGCCTTACTTATTGAAATTATTTTTTCGTTAAATGGACTTGGTTTACTCGGTTATGAAGCTATCATCCAGCGCGATTATCCGGTTATTTTTGGATCACTTTACATTTTTACTTTAATTGGGCTAATCACAAAACTGATTACGGATTTGACTTATATGTTAATCGACCCTCGTATTGATTTTGAGGCACGCTAATATGGTCACTCAACACGCTTTAAATCGGCAGGCAAAACCGCTTTCAATAAACCAAATGCGTATAAAACGTTTTAAACAAAATCGACGTGGTTATATTTCATTATGGATTTTTATTATCTGTTTTATTATGAGCTTATTTGCTGAATTTTTTATTAATAATAAACCAATCATGATTAAATATCAGGATCAGTTCTATTTCCCAATTGTAAAAGATTATGTCGAAACCGATTTTGGTGGTGAATTTTCGACCACAGCCAATTATTTGGATCCAACCATTAGCCGTAAAATCAAGCAAGATGGTTTTATTATTTGGCCACCATTTCGTTATAGTTATAACACCTTAGTTTATAATACCAAAACAACGTTTCCGACGGCACCATCATCACAAAATTGGTTAGGAACAACTGATGCAGGTTTCGATGTACTCGCTAATATTGTATATGGTTTTAGAATTTCGATATTTTTTGCCATACTATTAACATTGATCACGTCGGTCATTGGTATTTTTATTGGTGCAATACAAGGCTACTATGGCGGTAAGGTTGATCTTGTCGGACAACGTTTTATTGAAATCTGGAGTGGTTTACCGGTACTTTTTGTGATCATTTTATTATCCAGTATTATGCCTTTAAGCTTTTGGTGGTTATTAGCCATTACTGTATTATTTGGTTGGATGGCATTAGTTGGCGTCGTTCGAGCTGAGTTTTTAAGAACACGAAATTTTGATTATATCCGTGCAGCAAGAGCCCTTGGTGTGAGTGACAGTAAAATTATGTTTAAACATATTTTACCTAATGCCATGGTGGCAACCTTGACCTTGTTACCTTTTATTTTATGTGGCGCCATTTCAACATTAACATCACTTGACTTTTTAGGGTTTGGTTTACCACTAGATGCACCATCATTAGGTCGGTTACTATTACAAGGTAAAAATAATTTACAGGCACCATGGCTTGGGATCAGCGCCTTTTTAGTCATCGCGACATTGTTATCATTACTCATTTTTATTGGAGAAGCGGTACGTGATGCCTTCGATCCAAATAAAGGAGGTTTACGATGAATCAACCTTTATTGTCGATTCGTGATCTGAGTATTGCGTTTGAGCATAATCCTGTTGTTAAACAAATCGATCTCGATATTCATGCATCAGAAACCGTTGCCCTAGTCGGCGAGTCTGGGAGTGGTAAATCGGTTACCGCATTGTCCATTTTACGTTTGCTTGATGAACATCTGGTAAATTATCCCTCAGGTGAAATTTGGTTTGAAAATAAAAATTTACTAAACGTTGATGAAAAATCGATAAGACAAGTTCGCGGTAATCAAATAAGTATGATTTTCCAAGAGCCGATGTTATCGCTGAACCCTTTACATACCATCGAAAAACAGTTGAATGAAGTTTTATCTATTCATCGTGGTATGCGTACAAACCAAGCACGAACTGAGATTATTGAATATCTTGACCGCGTTGGCATTAAAAATGCCAAGCAGCGTTTAAATAACTATCCACATCAGCTGTCTGGTGGTGAAAGACAACGCGTGATGATTGCAATGGCCATTTTGACGCACCCTAAATTACTGATTGCAGATGAACCAACAACGGCATTAGATGTATCGGTTCAAGCTCAAATTATTCAGTTGCTTAAAGAACTGAAACAAGAACTCAATATGAGTATGTTATTTATTACCCATAACTTATCCATTGTGAAACAAGTCGCCGATAAAGTGGCTGTAATGAATAAAGGTCAAATTGTAGAATTCAATAATCGACAACGCATTTTTTTAAGACCGCAACATGAATACACTCAATTATTGTTGAATTCACAGCCACAAGGCGATCCTGTTGCTCTCCCTAAAGAACCTGGAATTTTACTGAATGTTAATCATTTAAATGTCACAGTTAAAACAGGTAAAGGCCTATTTAAAAAGCAAAAAAGGATGTTAATTGATAATGTTGGTTTTGCTATACATCAAGGTGAATGTGTTGGATTGGTGGGGGAGTCAGGTTCTGGTAAAAGCACAACCGCTTTAGCTATTTTACGTCTTATCAAATCGACGGGTGAAATTGTATTTGATAGTAAACAGCTCTCAGATTTAAGTCAGCGAAAACTTTTACCATTCCGTAGCAGAATACAGGTTGTTTTTCAAGATCCTTTTTCATCACTTAATCCTCGATTTAATGTAGAACAAATTATTAGCGAAGGGTTATTGACGCATAAAAAAATGACTGTGGCACAACGAGAACAGAAAGTGATTGATATTATGCAAGAAGTGGGTCTGGATCCAAATAGCCGACATCGCTATCCTATGGCGTTCTCTGGTGGTCAAAGACAACGTATCGCGATTGCAAGAGCGTTAATTTTGGAACCCGAATTATTGGTTTTAGATGAACCGACTTCTTCCCTCGATCGTACAGTACAATTGCAAATTATTCATTTATTGAAATCGTTACAACAGTCACATCAATTAAGTTATTTATTTATTAGCCATGACTTATCCGTTGTTTATACATTTTGTCACCAAGTCATTGTTATGCAAGAAGGTAAAATTGTAGAGCAAGGTAGTCGGGATAAAGTGTTTAATGATCCCGAGCAAGCTTATACTAAAAAATTGTTGTCATTTTTAGATAGACCCGTTAAAGCAAAACCAAAACTGAATCCGAATTATCATCCACAGCCGGTAACGACACCACGTAAAAAAGATCCCAATAAAGTGAATTGGAGTGATGCATTGCTGATAAGACGAGAGGATTGATTCACGTTGCATGATAATTGCATTTTTTCTAGCGATTAAAGTTTAATCATTTTGTTTATTTATTTAGCAGAAATAGCAAATTTCCGTGATAGTTATCACAAAAAATAGCCAATTACATACAATTTTTACTGTCAAACTGGCTATTACTGATTAGATAAATTTTATAAAGTTAAATAAAATCATATAATTGAGTTTTTATTGATTTTATTGTAACTACTAATAGTTTGAACTCAATCACATTCTATTTTTTATGGTGTGATGGCCATCACAAACTCTCACTCACACGCTCTGCATAATATTCTCACTTAATGACCCCTAGTGAGAGATTATGTATGAGTATCATTTTCAATTCATCGCTAATTGCACTCAATGTTGTATGTCAAACACCTGAGCAGGTGATTGAAAAATCAGGACAACTTTTGTTTGATGCAAAGCTCTGCTCAGCGGATTATATTACTGCGATGAAACAAGTCTACCACGAATATGGTGCCTATATCGTGCTTGATCATGGTATTGCTATGCCGCATGCCAGACCTGATCGCGGTGTTTTAGCTAACGGATTTTCAATAATGACACTTGCACAACCTGTTAGCTTTGGGCATCCCGAATTTGATCCGGTACATGTTGTGATTAGTATCGCCAGTCAACAGTCTTCTAGTCATCTAACAATGATCCAACTTATTGCAAATTTAATCGAACAGGGCATCGTAAAAGTCGCGATGCAGGCAACAACACAAAAATATTTATTTGATTTTATTCATCCACTTATAACTGAAGAGAAATAAGAGAGGTTTGCTATGTTAAGAATTCGTGCAGTGTGTGGTAATGGTATCGGTAGCTCATTAATGGCAGCGAATCATGTTAAAAATCTATGTAATGAATTAGGTATTAAGGCTGATGTCGCATCGATTGATTTTGCAAATGCCGTAGGTGAAAGGGCTGATCTCTATGTCACGATTAAAGATTTAGCAAGGCAATTTCCTGATCAATCAAAAGTGGTTGTTATTCGCAGTTATGTTAATAAGAAACAGATTGCCGAAGATATTACCGAAAGATTACAACAACTAGCCGCCAATCAATAATCCTATTATCTTATGAGGTTTACTATGCAAGCTTTACTTTCATTCTTAACCGATATTTTTAGTCAGCCAGCATTCTTGATGGGTATCATCGCATTTGTTGGATTAGTCGCACTACGCTCACCATTTAACAAATTATTAACTGGGACATTAAAACCTATTTTAGGTTATTTGATGTTAAGTGCAGGGGCAGGTGTCATTGTGAGTAATTTAAATCCACTCGGTGATATCATTGAAGCAGGATTTAATATTCGAGGTGTGATTCCAAATAATGAAGCGATTGTTTCTGTTGCTCAGCAAATGCTAGGTGTAGAGACAATGAGTATTTTGTTACTAGGTTTTATTATTAATCTCATTATTGCTCGCTTTACTAAATATAAATACATCTTTTTAACTGGACATCACTCATTTTTCTTAGCTTGCTTATTTTCTGCGGTTTTACAAGCAGCGCATTTTTCTGGCTGGTGGTTAATTGCGATTGGCGGCTTTTTATTAGGTTCATGGTCCGCTATTTCCCCTGCAATTGGTCAACGCTATACCAAACAAGTGACTGATGATGGTGGCATCGCAATGGGGCATTTTGGTTCCTTAGGCTATTATTTGTCGGCTTTTATCGCTAAGCGAGTGGGTAATAAAGCAGACTCATTTGCGGATACAGAAATTTCAGAAAAATGGGGTTTTTTACGTGATACGACTGTAACAACAGGGATTATCATGGTCATTATTTACTTAATTTGTAGTTTAGTGGCTGGTACCCAATACATGAAAACGATTACCGAACTTAACCCGCTAATCTTCTCGATTTTATGCGGTCTACAGTTTGCCGTTGGTGTGGCTATTGTTTACAACGGTGTTCGTCTTATTTTAGGTGATTTGGTGCCCGCTTTCCAAGGGATTAGTCAAAAAATTATTCCAGATTCAATTCCAGCTGTTGATTGTGCTGTATTTTTTACGTTTAGCCCAACGGCAGTCGTGGTCGGTTTTATTTGTTCATTCATTGGTGGTTTAGTTGGGATGTTTATACTTGGTGGTGTTGGAATGGCCTTGATTATTCCAGGGATGGTTCCTCATTTCTTCTGTGGTGGTACATCTGGTGTGTTTGCTGACAAATTGGGTGGTAAACGCGGCTGTATTATTGCTTCATTTATTGGCGGGATCTTATTAGCATTTCTACCTGCTCTATTATTGCCTGCTTTAGGTGAATTAGGATTCCAAAACTCAACGTTTGCTGATTTTGACTTTGCCGTATGGGGAATCGTAATTGGTAACTTGTTTACACAATTTGGTCAAATCGCTATTTATGCTATTTGTGTCGTATTACTGATTACGCTATTGCTACCATTTTGCTTTAAGTCAGTCAAAGTGGTGGGTGATACCAAAACGTTAGATGAATTAAATAAATCATCTAAATAGCATCTTCGATTGAGCTTAAAAATAAGCTCAATCTCCTAATCCATAACGTTTTATTACTAATGAAAATTGGTAGATAGGGTTTTTGTAACTAAATTAAAGATAGAGGCATCATTATGACAATACTTTCTGTTGGCTTTGCCTGTTACGATCAGTTTTTCTTTACTACAACTTATCCAAAAGAGAATAGCAAAGCATTTTCTTATGATTTTATAGAAAGTGGTGGAGGGCCTTGTGCTAATGCAGCTTATCTATTGGGATTGTGGGGTGAAAATATTTATTATATAGGCCATTTAAATAATGATATTTATGCACAAAAAATCGTTAGTGAATTTGACGAAGTTGGCGTCAATACTCAACACATTATCTTCTCAGATCAAATGATTACACCACTGGCATCGGTACTCGTTAATAACCAAAATGGTTCACGTACTATCGTGACGCGTAAACTTAATCTCCCACCACCATTAATCGATGCCGATAAAATTAAGCTTAATCAATTAGTCTCACATTTACTAAACAATGAACGTGAGTTGGCCATTTTAATCGATGGCCATGAACCCGAACTGAGCGAGTATCTTATTGAACAATTACCCCACGCTAAAGTCGTGATGGATGCGGGGAGTTTACGTGAAAGTAATTTGGATTTGGCAAAGTACACCGATTACTTGGTTGCCAGTGAAAATTTTGCTTTGTCATATGCTGGATTGGATACCTTTACTAGTAAAAAACAGATTGAAAGCACGTTAAAACAAATTCAGTCCATTACCAAAGGGAACGTTTTTATTACGTTGGGTGAAAAAGGCTGTGCTTATCTTGAACTCAATAAAGTAAAAATTATTCCCGCTTTTATTTGCCAGTCAATTGATACGACAGGAGCTGGAGATATTTTTCATGGCGCATTTATTTATGGTGTGAGTTATGGCTGGAGCATTGACGATACGATTTCATTTGCCAGCTTAGTTGCGGCGATATCAATTGAACGCAAAGGGGTGCGTGATGCTATGCCAAATTTATTTGAAATTAATAAAGCTGAAAATCGCTTTGAACGTAATTTAACCGACTATTTTAAATAGTTATTAATTAAATCTAAATTTATTACTGCTTAATTTTAAGCGTCTAAAGGAGTCCATTATGTTAGTCTCAATGAATGCTATGCTTAATCGTGCTTATCAACAACACTATGCAGTTGGTCAATTTAATATCAATAACCTTGAATGGGTTGCAACGGTATTAAAAACGGCCAAGCAAAATCGTTCTCCTGCTATTTTAGGGGTATCTGGCGGTACGATTAAGCATATGTTAGGATTCAAAACCATTAGTGATATTGTTAAAAATGCGATGGATTATCTTGATATTGATGTACCGATCGCGCTGCACTTGGATCATGGTCAAAGCTATGAATCTTGTATTGATGCGATTAAAGCAGGCTTTAGTTCAGTCATGTTTGATGGTTCGCATCTTCCCTTTGATGAGAATCTTGCTATTACACAACGTGTGGTGGATTATGCACATAAACGTGGCGTCTCAGTAGAGGCGGAACTTGGTACGATTGCAGGTAGTGAGGATGGTATTGTTAATTCACATGTCATTTATGCTGATCCACAACAATGTTTACAAATGGTACAGCAAACTCAGGTTGATTGTTTAGCTGCAGCACTGGGTTCAACACATGGATTGTATAAGGACAAAGCTAAATTAGGCTTTAAAGAGATGGAACATATTTCTCACCTTATCAATATTCCGTTAGTATTACACGGTGGAACGGGGATTTGTGATGAAGATATGCTTAAAGCAATCAGCTTTGGTACCGCTAAGATCAATGTTAATACTGAAAATATGTACACTTGGTGTGTTGAGGTTGAACGTCTTTTTGCAGAAAAGGGCGAACATGATATTAATGATCCACGTAAAGTCATTAATCAGGGTTTAAAACCAGTGGCAGATAAAATCAGTGAAAGAATGCGTTTATTTGGTTCTGTAAATCGTTATTAATCACTTCAACAAAAGGATTTTAGGGGTATCCCTAGAATCCTGTATTGATAAAAATCACTATAAAATCGTAAAAATTTGTTCATTAGGTAGACGTGATTTTGGACGTTGTGCATTGCTATCGTTAGCTGCTCGATAACCAATCGTGGCAACAACCACACTTTTTAAACCTTTTGCTTTGAGATCTAAAATTTCATCCATTTTTGCACTGTCATAGCCTTCAATGGCCGTTGAGTCAATGCCAATTGCTGCCGCAGCAAATAGTAATTGACCTAATGCGATATAAATTTGTTTACTTTCCCACTGAATTTGTGACTCAACTGTTGTGCTGTTCAGATTAACAAAATAGTGGCGGCCTTTGTCTTGTCCTTCTTTAAGATCTGCTGAAGGGTAGCGACCATCTTTATCTTCTTGTTCTAAAACATTGTGTAAATGCGTTTCATCTAAAGGGGTTTTTGCACAAAATACGATAGTGTGAGATGAATCAACCACTCTAGGAAGATTAAAATCTGGGATGGCTGGCACGATTTTTTGTTTCGCTGCATCACTTTCAATCACGATAAAATGCCAAGGTTGTGAATTAACAGATGACGGGGTATTTCTTAGCACGGCTAATAGCTGCTCGATTTGCTGTGCTGGGATTTTTTTACTTTTGTCATAATGTTTGGTGGTATAACGGTAATTCGAAATTTCAACAATATTCATGTCTTGGCTCCAGTTTAAGATTACATCTTTATTATAAGCACTTTAATGATAATTTAAATGAATATTTTTATTGATCCTCTTGCTTGTTTTTTGTGAAATGGGGAGACCTTTTTTTATGATAGCAAATCTCATCTCTAAATTAGCGAGATAAGTTTATAACATGGCTTTCTATGGAAGTGTATTTAAAATGGTGCGCAAATCATTCTCTCATAATCAGTCTAACTGACTATAGGTTGCTTGATGTGGCTAACGTGATAATGTTTAAATATTTTGCCTATCTATCTTTATACTCAATATCATCAATGTTAATTGTATTGGCTGAACAACGCGTACATTAATTAAACTTTTTCCTAGGTGCGTGTTCACACATGGTAACTGACTAGGCTGTACTCGATTTTATAAATGTTATTAACGAGATGACGTTTATGGCGCATCAATCTATCAAAATCGTTGTGTAAACCTCTTCTAATCAAAAGATATAAAAAGGTAAAAATATTTTATTTATAGAATAATCATAGGGTTGATTTTGATATGAGCCAAAGTATGGGGAAGGTTATGTAGACTGTCCCTGACTAAATACATTTAAAATGTGACCGGTATCAAAAAATCAGAAAACTGATATTGAACAATTTTTGATGTATTTATACCATACAAATATTCTAAATTGTTACCAGTAACATTATTGATGAATATTAAAAAAAAAGGTAATTGAGCTATGACTAAATTAAGAACAGCATTAGTAGGTTGTGGTAAAGTTGGGCATTTTCATGCTAAAGCATTTGCCCGTTTAGCGCAGTCAGAATTTACAGCCGTGTGTGACGCCAATTTATCGAGAGCACAAGAGTTTGCCAAACAATATGGGGTAAAAGCTTATGACAATGTTGAAATGATGATTCGCGATGCAAAAATTGATATGTTAAGTGTTTGTACACC
The DNA here is from genome assembly GCF_039542345.1 of Orbus sasakiae. NCBI lineage: Bacteria > Pseudomonadati > Pseudomonadota > Gammaproteobacteria > Orbales > Orbaceae > Orbus > Orbus sasakiae. The sequence continues at coordinate 1,689,929 of NZ_BAABHY010000001.1, read as the reverse complement.
ACATCCTATTCACGCCGCAATTGCAGTCCCTGCCGCCAAAATGGGATGCCATGTGTTGATCGAAAAACCACTAGCCTCAAATTTAGCAGATTGTGATGCAATTTTGGCTGCAGCTAAGCAGGGTGACGCTAAAGTTGGGACTGTTTGTCAACGTCGTTTCTATCGTCCTTGTATGAGAATGAAAAAAGCCATTGATGACGGCAAAATAGGTAAACCGATTATAGGTACTGTCACCATGCTTGGTTGGCGCGATAAAGCATATTATGAAAGTGATCCATGGCGAGGTACATGGCAAGGTGAAGGTGGCGGGGTTTTAGTAAATCAAGCTCCTCATCAATTGGATCTTTTACTTTGGTATATGGGAGAAATCGATGAAGTCTATGGTGTCTGGAAAAATTTGAATCATCCTTATATCGAAGTTGAAGATACTGCTGTTGTGATTGTTAAATTTAAAAATGGCGGTATAGGTAATATTTTAGTGAGTAATTCTCAAAATCCAGCGCTTTACGGCAAAGTGCATATTCATGGTGAAAATGGTGCTTCAATTGGTGTTCAAACGGATGGCGGAGCAATGTTTATTGCTGGCGTATCATCTATTACTGAACCACCCTACAATGATATTTGGACTGTTGATGGTGAAGCCAGTCATCTTGATGCATGGAAAACGCAAGATAGCGAATTCTTCAATAGCGTAGATTCAATGTACTATTACCATCAGTTACAAATTGAAGATTTTCTAAATTCATTAACGGGTCAGGGCCCAACATTGATTGATGGTGATGCAGGGAGAAGAACGGTCGAGTTAATTGAAGCAATATATCGCAGTACTAAAGAAAATAAAGTTATTAAGTTTCCATTAGTCTAAGGGATTGCTCATGAAAATCGGATATAACGAAGCAACAGCAATGAATTGTTCTAGTTTAGAACAAGATTTGATTTTATGTGAAGAAAACGGTTTTGACTATATCGAAATACGCCTTGATATGTTACATGATTATTTAAAACAACATACTGTGGATGACTTAGTTCGATTTTTCAAAACACATCGTATAAAGCCTCATGCGCTCAATGCACTCTATACATTCCCTGACTATTTTGATGGTGCTAATAGCCAGCAAGAACAAGCATTAACACACGAATTTATTTGGGGTTGTCAAATCGCTCAGCAAATTGGCTGTGAATATTTTATTATCGTCCCCCCCTTGCAGCGAGATCCTAATGGTGGTCCTTTTATTGGCTCTTGGGCTAATAATTGTCGCAATGCGGTGAGAATTCTTAACCATTTAGCGGATATCGCGAAGCCATATGATATAAAACTGTGCTTTGAGTTAGTCGGATTTGACCGTAGCTCAGTCAGAACCGTTGAACAAGCATGGGAAGTTGTCACGAAAGTGAATAAAGATAATGTTGGCTTAGTATTAGACTCATATAATCTTTATTTGTATCAACGCTTAAACGATTTTTCAGTCATTAAACATGTTGATGTGAATAAAATTTTTGCCGTGCATATTAACAATGGCGATGATGCACCAGATCATCAACTCTCTCAAGCATTACGACGTTTTTGTGATCACGGTGTTGTAAATTTAAACAGTTTTTTAACTAATCTAAAAGAAATGGGGTATCAAGGGATGGTTTCTATTGAGACATTCCGCCCTGAATATTGGCAAAAAACGCCGCAATGGGTTATTGCGCAAGCTTATAAAACAACTAAACAAATTATGGTTGATTGTGGTGTTTTCCATGATGAATCAAAACGCATTGATGCGTAATTTATTGATAGGGTAAAAATATGAAAGCAACAAAATCCAGATATTTTGTATTAGTACTACTTTTTATCGTTACGGCAATTAACTACATGGATAGGGCAAACTTATCGGTCGCAGGTACTAGCGTACAAGCTGAATTCAATTTATCAGCGGGTCAATTAGGTCTACTATTTTCGATGTTTACTTGGGCATATGTGATAAGTCAGATTCCGGTTGGGTACATTTTAGACCGAGTTGGTGTAAGAAAATTATATGGTGGCGCAATTATTGTATGGAGTATCTTTACTTTACTGATTGGTCTTGCGTCACACAATATTTTTACAACAGCCTCGTCTTCCTTTCTGTTTTTACTTGTTTGTCGAGCCTTAATCGGTGTTGCTGAAGCGCCATCTTTCCCGGCAAATACAAAAATCATATCAACCTGGTTCCCAACTCAAGAGCGCGCAAGTGCTACCGCAATGTATGGGTGTGCTCAATATATTGGTTTAGCATTTTTAACCCCTGTATTAGCATTTATTGTTGCTAACTATGGGTGGGAAATGTCATTTTATGCATCAGGTGGTGTGGGGATTATTTTTGGTATTTATTGGCTAATTCGATACCGTGATCCATTAGATAGCAAAAAAACGAATCAACTTGAAATTGATTACATCAAGCAAGGCGGTGGGCTTGGTCAAAGTGTAAAAGTTAAACAAAAAGTGGAATGGTTTGAAATCAGCCATGTACTTAAACAGCGCAATTTTTTAGGATTATGTATAGCTCAATTTGCATTAAACTCAACGCTGTACTTTTTCCTGACTTGGTTTATCGTGTATCTCGAAAAAGGGTTAAACTTATCCATTTCAAAAGCGGGTTTTGGTGCAATGTTCCCTTATATGATGGCAATGATAGGGTTACTATGCAGTGGGTTTGTCAGCGATGGTTTAATGAAATCAGGTAAAAGTCGTACATTTTCACGTAAGTTACCATCAATCTTAGGTTTAACTTTTGCCGGAACCATGTGTTTAGCTAATTTCTTTGAAGGTCAACCAGTAATTGCCATTGCTATCCTTTCATTTGCTTTCTTTGCTAATGCATTTGCCAATATTGGTTGGGTATTATTAAGTGATATTGTACCTGCAAAAGTGATGGGAACTATCGGTGGCTTTTTTAATATTTCAGGTAACGCTGCGGGTATTGTAACACCCATTGTAATGGGATTAATTTTACAATATACCGATAGTTTTGCTTATGCGATGTATTATATTTCCGCAGTATCATTAATTGGTGCTTTAGCACATATTTTTGTTATTAAAAAACTTGATACAATTGAATTACCAACTACTAAATCTTAGTTTTTAATCATGATAATCACTCTCTTCAACGTATTATTCGTTGGAGAGAGTGACAGTCTTCAATAAAAATGATCGAAAATGTTTTGGACGATTACCCTTTAATCCCATTTTATTGATTAACTATTCGTTGTGTTATCAGCGTATTGCGCCTAAAATAGCAAAAAAAGCAGGTGGAATACTATGGAACAAATCATTAACCAACTACATACAATTCAAGATTTTATCCGATGGGCAGCATCTATGTTCAATCGTGCGGATATCTACTATGGTCATGGCAGTGATAATGCGATTGATGAAGCAAAACAGTTAGTACTACCCAGTTTAGATTTACCGTTAACAATCCCAAGTGAGTTTTATGCGGCTAATTTAACACTAGAAGAAAAACACCTTATTATCGAGAATGTATTAGCCAGAACACAGCAACATATCCCAACCCCTTACTTGACGAATCGAGCCTGGTTTTGTGGGCATCAGTTTTATGTGGATGAACGCGTATTGATTCCTCGTTCACCAATTGGTGAATTAATTCAGCAGCATTTAGATGGTATTATTGATTTTGAGCCGCGTAACATTTTGGATTTATGCACAGGGAGTGGCTGTATCGGTATAGCATGTGCTTATGAATATCCGGATGCAGAAGTGGATGTTGCTGATATTTCGGCTGATGCATTGGAAGTCGCGCAAACGAATATCGAAGCTCATCAACTTTCACACCGTGTACTACCAATCCTGTCTGATTTATTTAATGATTTACCTGATGTGCAATATGATGTGATTATTACTAATCCACCTTATGTTGATGAAGAAGATATGGATGATCTGCCATTAGAATTTAAAACAGAGCCAGAACTGGCCTTGGCTGCCGGTAATGATGGTTTGGATATTGTGAAACGTATTTTAAAAGAAGCAGCCGATCATTTATCCAAATTTGGTGTGTTAATTTGTGAAGTTGGTAACAGTAGTGTTGCTTTACAACAGCAATATCCACAAGTTCCATTTAAATGGATTGAGTTTAAACATGGTGGTGATGGGGTATTTATGTTAACGAAAAAACAACTCATCGAATTTAGTGATATCTTTTAACGATATAAAAAGAAAAGGTTTATTATGGCTGGTAATACGATTGGATCGCTTTTTAAAGTCACCACTTTTGGTGAGTCACACGGACTTGCATTAGGCTGTATTGTTGATGGTGTTCCTCCAGGACTTGAACTATGTGAAGAGGATTTACAAAAAGATTTAGATCGCCGCAAACCAGGCTCATCTCGTTATACGACACAGCGGCGTGAAGCTGATGAGGTTAAAATTTTATCCGGTGTTTTTGAGGGTAAAACAACAGGGACGAGTATTGGTCTACTGATAGAAAATACAGATCAGCGTTCACAAGATTATAGCAGAATTAAAGATATTTTTCGTCCAAGCCATGCCGATTATACTTACCAGCAAAAATATGGTATTCGTGACTATCGTGGTGGCGGTCGTGCTTCAGCACGAGAAACCGCGATGCGTGTAGCTGCAGGGAGTATTGCTAAAAAATATTTACACGAAAAATTAGGGATCTCTATTCGTGCTTATTTAGCACAAATGGGCGATGTTCACTGTGAATTAAAAGATTGGCAACAAGTTTCGCAAAATCCGTTTTTTTGCGGTGATGAATCTAAGTTAGAAGCCTTGGATGAATTATTACGATCATTAAGAAAAGCAGGGGATTCAGTTGGCGCTAAAATAACGATATTAGCTGAAAATGTACCAGTTGGTCTTGGTGAACCCGTATTTGATCGTCTAGACGCCGACCTTGCTCATGCATTAATGAGTATTAATGCTGTAAAAGGTGTTGAAATTGGTGACGGTTTTGCTGTAGTGAATAAACGAGGCAGTCAAAATAGAGATGAAATCACTGCACAAGGGTTTTTATCTAATCATGCAGGTGGAATTTTAGGTGGTATTAGTTCTGGTCAAACGATAAAAGCTAATATTGCATTAAAAGCGACGCCGAGTATAGAAATTGCTGGGCAATCAATTGATATTCACGGCAATACTCTTGAAGTATCAACTCACGGACGACATGACCCTTGTGTCGGGATTCGTGCAGTACCGATTGCTGAAGCAATGACTGCCATTGTATTAATGGATCATTATTTACGCAACCGTGCACAATGTGCAGATGTTAACCAACTTAATTATTTCAAATAAACATTATGGAAAATGCAAGATTCACTGGTTTTATATTAGCGATTGCTATTGCAATTATTTTTTTTATTATGGTTATGCTTGATAAACATTACTTTAATAGTCGAGTTGCTAATTTTTTGCTGAATTATAAAGTGAGATGGATCATTATTGGTGGATTTTTTATGGTCCTCATTTTTTTTAATATGTTTAGATAAATTCGCATTCATTCTTTGGGATTAAAATGGCTATCTCGATCAGTTACGAATTACTTGCACTCCTTTTTGCTGTTGCACTGCTCGCTGGTTTTATTGACTCGATTGCTGGCGGTGGTGGCCTATTAACAGTCCCTGCATTACTGGCGGTTGGTATCGCCCCTCAGGCTGCTTTAGCAACCAATAAATTACAAAGTTGTGGCGGATCGTTTTCAGCTAGCTTGTATTTTATTCGCAGACGCATGGTTAATTTAAGCGATATAAAATTATCCATATTATTAGCATTTGCTGGTTCAGCATTCGGGACGTTGCTGGTCCTTCATATTCAAGCTGATTTTCTTCGTATCTTATTACCTATTTTGACGATTAGTGTCGGTCTTTATTTTCTTTTTTGTCCTAAAATTGGTGAAGATGATCGTAAAAGACGTTTATCAGAAACTCAATTTGCTATTTTAGCTGCAATGGTAATTGGTTTTTATGATGGTTTTTTTGGCCCTGGTGCGGGATCTTTTTACGCACTAGCCTATGTCACTCTTGCTGGTTTTAGTTTAACCAAGGCTACGGCTCATACGAAAGTGCTAAATTTCACGTCAAATATTGCCGGATTATTGTTTTTTATCTTTAGTGGGCAAGTGATTTGGATTGTAGGCTTAGTGATGTTGGTTGGACAAGTTATTGGCGCTCGAATTGGTGCTCGAATGGTCATCTCAAAAGGTAAAAAACTGATTAGACCAATGTTGATTATTGTTTCAACCGTTATGAGTATTAAACTTATTTGGGAAAATTTCTTTTAAGTGCTTAATAAAAATATATATTATTACCACTCATTTAATGAAGTGATAATCCTCATTGAATAATGATTTAGCTATAATTAGATGAATATCAAAAAATAGCCATCATATTCAAATAGTTATATAGTTTTTCACGATCAATTTAATATTAAATAATAGGAAAAAATTATCAAACAGATCTGATTGATCGAATTAAACAATTGGAATCCACTCTGATCATTATATATCCTATATAAGGACAAATTTTCGCTAATTTGTGCCAATTAAATCAAATAACAATATAATAATTAATGATGAAAAAAATGGCTAAAACAATAAATAAAAAAGAGTTCATTATCAGTGTTTTTACACTTTTTCTTCCTATAACACTATTTGCTAATACTAAAAATATTGGTATCACCGAAGACCAAGTTATTGGTCATGCCCCTCAACTAATTGAAAATGCGGATAAATATTTAAGTTTTAGTTATGATGGCAAATACTTTTATAGTGAACTCGGTAATCATTCTGTTCTTGATAACTACTTACCTACTTTAAAATTTAATGATTTTACAACTCAAGCTTTATCGGATGACGTGTATTTTGATCTCGATGGTGATTTAAAAGCCGATATTAATGCAATTACCACTCAATCAATGATGCTTTCTTGGAAGGATAGTACTGGAAAGCCAATAGATAGTGATGATATGGATAAAACGCTTGGTTGCGATGATTTAGCTGGGCCTTATGAATTAACTATCACAGCAAATAATATCCACATTAAATCAAAATATGGGAATCCGTCTAGTAACACGGTAGCAATTTTAAACAAAGCGTACACCATTAATGTCGGGCCAGGGGTCTGTGGTATCAAGCCGAACAATTTAGATTGGTATGATGGTCAGACGTTTAACAAAAATAGTGGAAATACGGCTCCAACGATGAATGGAGGGGGGTACACTGCTGATTTTGATCCTATTCATGGTTTTAAATATCAACCTACGCTTTCTGCTCAAACTTTTCCAACTATCGGTTATCCAGATGCTCGATTTATTTATGATATGTCTGGTGGGGCAACACAATATACTTGGTCAATTATCAGCAATCCCGGAAACGCGGTCACTCTTGACAGTACGAAAGGTGAAGTGATATTAATCAGTAAGCCATCAGGGCCAATTGTTATTCGCGCATCGCATATTGAAAGTGGCAAAGACTTTGATTACAGTTTTACGATTAATAAATGGATAGTTCCTCTTGGCAGTGATGTTTCTTTCCGTGAGGCAGCAGAATATTGTCGTTATTACCAAAAAATCAAGTTAGGTATTGATGGTCCCTCAGTTACCTCTGATGAGATTGCTTCTACTTATTTACCAGAGCGCAGTATTTTTACTAATTCACCTCAAACTTCTGCCGATGAAAATTGGGATGGTAACTATAATGTGGGTACCCGAGCAATAGATGGGTCTCTTTTTGCTGAATGGGGAAATGTCGCAGAGAATTATGCTTATGGTCAATGGAGTTGGTCAACGTATTTTACCGCAGGTCAGTGGAAACCTAATTATTTTTATACCGTAGCCGTGTCGAGTGGATCGATTATTCCAAATAGTTTTAGCCATCCAACTATGTCAAAACAAAATGTAGCGTGTTTGTTATAAGAATTATAATTTACCATAATATGGTGATTCACTGAGTTACCATATTATATTCTTCTCATCATGATCGTAGAGTTATTTTTATAATATGTCGGATGTACTTTATTTCTTTGTTATATTCACTAACAACTTGACTAACAACTCAGATTCAGACAGATAATGACTTATTGTTGCAATGGTGAAATATACTTGGCAAATTGTTGTTACATGGTATTGATAGCCAGTTCACTAATGAGCAATAGTAAAAAACGTTGAAAATAACCTAGTAAATAGCTAGGTTATTCTTTATTATATGTGCATATTTTCATGGATCGATTTCATTTAATGACTTAAAATTTCTGTTAAGAAATTGAGTAACATATCATTGATTACACCTGTTTTTATCTAATTATTAACTAAAGCTGTGAGGAGCAAAGATGTTTACTAAACAAATGACAATAGCCGAGTATGACAAAGATCTATGGGATGCCATTCAAGGTGAAAATAAACGCCAAGAAGATCATATCGAATTAATCGCTTCAGAAAATTATACTAGCCCCCGCGTTATGCAAGCACAAGGCTCACAGCTTACAAATAAATATGCTGAAGGCTATCCTGGTAAACGCTATTATGGTGGTTGTGAATATGTTGATATTGTTGAACAACTCGCTATAGACCGTGCAAAAGCCCTGTTTGGTGCGGATTATGCGAATGTGCAACCGCATTCAGGTTCACAAGCAAACTTTGCTGTCTATACGGCACTTTTAAATCCTGGCGATACCGTACTTGGTATGAATTTGTCAGAAGGTGGACATTTAACTCACGGCTCACCTGTCAATTTCTCTGGTAAACTTTATCATATTGCTGCTTATGGTGTCGATGAGACGGGTCATATTGATTATGATGATGTGGCAAGAATTGCTAAAGAAACGAAACCTAAAATGATTATTGGTGGTTTCTCTGCCTATTCAGGTGTGGTTGATTGGAAAAAAATGCGTGAAATTGCCGATAGCGTTGGCGCATATTTATTTGTTGATATGGCACATGTTGCGGGTTTAATTGCTGCGGGTGTTTATCCTAATCCATTACCTCATGCTCATGTTGTCACAACAACAACGCATAAAACATTAGGCGGTCCACGTGGCGGATTGATTTTAGCCCATGGTGGTAGTGATGAATTATATAAAAAATTAAATTCTGCCGTATTCCCAGGCGCCCAAGGTGGCCCATTAATGCATGTTATTGCTGGTAAGGCCGTTGCTTTAAAAGAAGCGATGGAACCTGCTTATAAAGCGTATCAAGAACAAGTTATTAAAAATGCCAAAGCCATGGTTGAAGAAATTTTAAAACGTGGTTACAAAGTGGTATCAGGTGAAACACAAAACCATTTATTTCTGATTGATTTAGTGAATAAAAATATTACTGGAAAAGATGCCGATGCAGCACTAGGCCGTGCGAATATTACCGTGAATAAAAACAGTGTTCCTAAAGATCCACAAAGCCCATTTGTCACTTCTGGTATCCGTTTGGGTACTCCCGCGATTACGCGTCGCGGATTTAAAGAACAAGATGCAAGACAATTAGCAAATTGGATCTGTGATATTCTCGATAATCTGGATGATGAAGCAACGATTGAAAAAGTCAAAGCTCAAGTACTAGAAATCTGTCGTCGTTTACCGGTTTACGAGAAATAATGACTGCTTTTAGTTAAAACATTAAGTGCGCCTAATTGGCGCATTTTTTTGATCTCATATCGATGAATTGACTATCGCATAAAAATAACTTTTTGGCTATGATACGCAAAATAAATCCGCTTATGGCTAAAATTATAAGGATGATATTATGCAAAATGTTTATCGAAAATTCATGACAGTGATTACCATTGCAGGCTTAATCTGCTCATTTCATTTTGTGAGTTTAGCGAATCAACCTCATTTTGAACAATCTTTGCAAGACAATAATTCGTTATTTGATGATAGTACAATTATGGGCACAGTCTATAATGATCGTAATCAAAATGGTATACAAGATGAAGGCGAAGAAGGCATTGGTGGTGTTAGGCTGGTCACCGCAACAGGGCAAATTATTATTACCGATCAGCATGGTCGTTATTCATTAGCGGCAATAGCTGGAGGTCTGAGTGAAAGAGGGATCAATTTTATCATTAAGCTTGATAAAGATAGTTTACCTGAACCGTATCAATTAATCAGTAGCCAAACACAAACAGTACGCTTATCGGCTGGCATTCCACAAAAAATCGATTTTCGCGTCATTGAAAAGTAGATATTTATCTCATTGTTCAACGGAAATACAAATAAGGCTTGGCTAATTGTGCCGGGTCTTTTTTGTTTATTGTTTCATATATGTAATATTTCATGCCTATTTATTATTTAAATAAACTTGACAAATACCAATAAGTGCTGTATATTTAAACAGTATTTTGAGTGGAGTTAAGCTTAAAATATACAATCTAAAAAAAATAATAATAAAGGAAAATTGAATATGTTAAATAATAAAAAACCAGAACTTATCATTCCAACTGGTGGTGCATTTGTTTTAGATGAAAGTTATCAAGGTAGTGCGATTCAAATTGGTGGTACAAAGCCTAATGTATCTTGGGATTTAAATACCTATTTATACATTAAACTAGCTGGTTATGCTGACACTAAATATCAAAATAAATATGTTAAAGTCACGGTTCCAGCAGATCAAAAAGTGGTTTTATTTACCACATTAGCAAGTGTTTCTTTTGATCAAAATAATCAAATTGAAGATCTTAACTTACCTTTACAAGGTTTTGCATTAGATGCTTTAGATGAGCCAAAAGGTTTACGTACCGAGTCAAGTGATGCAATTGATATTTCAATCAGCTACAATAAAACTGATGGCTGGTCACGTATGACAAGTCTTGCAGAACAACAATCATTAGGTAGCTTAACGATTGAAATTGTTGATCAACCATTCCCCACTTTCGTTAAATATTTAGTTGAAAACGGTAATATCTAAGTTTTGAATTCAAATCCTCCATTTTGGAGGATTTTTTGTTTCACTAATTTAACTTAAACTGAATTTTATTCTCTTGAACATTATCTTTGTTATATTGAAACAAATATTACTAAATTTCGAATAGATTAAATTTTATGTGTGATTAGACAGAGATATCTATTGCTTGTTATAGTATTACCAATAATACTATCAATAAGGCATGGATTTATGAGCCAAGAAATTGAACTTAAATTCGAAATTGATGCATCGACAATAGCCCCTTTATCGAATTTTTTAAACACACACTATATTGATCACGCTGAGACCCTGCAATTAACTAACACGTATTACGATAGTCATGCGAGTATTTTACGTCAAATAGCGTCAAGTATTCGCATTCGCGGTACTGCACGCTTAGGTCAAACGGCGCAATATGAAATAACCGTAAAATCTGCTGGCTCTGCTGTTGCAGGGTTGCATGCTCGGCAGGAAATAAATGTCAGTTTACCTAATGACCAGCTCAATCTGACTGTACTACCACCAAACACATTTCCTCCGCATATTCATATCATTGATTTAGCATCACAACTTATCCCACAGTTTACGACAAATTTTGAACGCCGGACTTGGCTTATCACCTATGCAAATAGTGTTATTGAAATTGCTTTAGATCAAGGTCAAATTACAGATTCGAAAAACTATTTACCTATTTTGGAAATTGAATTGGAATTGAAATCTGGCAGTCAGCTTGATTTAGTCCTCTTCGCACTTGAATTAAGCCAGTTTAATATCCATTTATTTTCTCAAAGTAAAGCGGCTCGGGGTTATCGTTTGATCAATAATGGGCAATTAAAAAAAATAGATATTAGGGCGAATTCGGATAGTGTATCACTTTCAGAACTACCACAATGGTTAGATTATTGGCAGACAAATGAAGAATATGCACTTGCTAATAATGACCCAATATTATACCAAACTGTATTAGATGCAGTAGCGGTCTATTTGAAACACATTTTAGCAGTACTAAATCATCAATATTCACCACAACTCAATGAGAGTTACCACAATTGGAACCAGCAACGCCAGCATTTTGATAGCATAAAAAAATTTGCTTATAGTGAATTAAATACCAAACTAAAATTATATTTAATTTTATTAACCTTTTCATGATGATATAAATGGTGGCCTATGTCTTTATTGATCGCACAACAACAAAAAGTCTTAACGCAATTAGCTAATTGCAATCAGCTACTGGTTAATCAACATATTAATACATTGGTTAAAAGTGATTTTATTGTTGATTCATTCTATCGTTTTCCCGATTGGCTCGTTGAATTAACACAGAATATGCCTGCACATGATGATTATATTCATTATCAACGCTGGCTAAATGAACTTATCACTGAGATCAGTAGTGAAGAACAATTAATGGCGATCTTACGGCACTTTAGACGCAAAATGTTAGTACGAATCAATTGGTCACAAATTGTGAATTCCAGTACCACAGAACAAACCCTCACACAACTTAGTGAATTGGCACAAATCTTGATCATAACGGCACGAGATTGGTTGTATAAATTGAGTTGTAAAGAATGGGGAACACCGTTCAATAGTAAAGGTGACATTCAGCCACTGATTATTTTAGGGATGGGTAAATTAGGTGGGGGGGAGCTCAACTTTTCATCCGATATTGATCTTATCTTTGCTTATCCTGAACACGGTTCAACCCAAGGGGGACGACGAGAATTAGACAATTCGATTTTTTTTACTCGGCTCGGCCAACGCTTGATTAAAACGCTTGATCAAATCACACAAGATGGTTTTGTATATCGTGTTGATATGCGACTTCGTCCATTGGGTGAGGGCGGGCCATTAGTGTTAAGTTTTTCTGCAATGGAAGATTATTACCAAGAACAAGGACGAGATTGGGAACGGTATGCAATGGTAAAAGCTAAAATATTAGGTGATCAAAATGATCCCTATGCTAAAGAACTCTATCAGATGCTTAAGCCGTTCGTCTACCGACGTTATATTGATTTTAGTGTCTTACAGTCGCTACGAAATATGAAAGGCATGATTGAGCGTGAAGTCCGTCGCCGAGGACTCACAAATAATATTAAATTGGGCGCAGGTGGTATTCGAGAAGTTGAGTTCATTGTACAAGTTTTTCAACTTATTCGTGGTGGACGGGTTACTGCGTTGCAAACACGTTCATTGCTTGATGCCCTTAACGTGATAGAACATGAAAAACTGTTATCTCAACAAGACGTTGAAGTTTTACATGATAACTATTTGTTTTTAAGACGCTGTGAAAATTTATTACAAGGCATTAATGATGAACAAACTCAAACATTACCGGATAATGAACTTGATCAATTAAGACTAGCATTCGGGATGGGATTTGATAATTGGCTCGATTTTCACCATGCATTAACCCATTGTATGTTCACTAACCGCATTATTTTTAATGAGCTTATCGGTGATGAAGAGTCTGAAAGTGCGCCGTCAAATTATAATGAACAATATGATGAATTATGGGCGTCAGATGTTACTGCTGATGATATTAAACATATCTTACCGCATCTCAATACTCAAGAGTCATTACAACTTTATCAATTGATCATTCAATTTCGAGAAAACATCAGTAAACGGACGATTGGAGTACGGGGGCGAGATATTCTTGATCAACTTATTCCTCGCCTTTTATCACTCGCCTGTGAAGAAGAATCACGGCTAACAATTTTAGGTCGAGTGTTACAGTTGTTAGTCAATATTGTCAGCCGTACTACTTATTTAGAACTTTTAGTTGAATATCCAAATGCACTCAAACAGCTCATTCGGCTGTGTGCAGCTTCCCCCATGATCAGTGATCAATTGACGCGTTACCCATTATTGTTAGATGAGTTAATTGACCTCAATTCACTTTATAAAACGGTTCCTATTGATCAATATAAAAGTGAACTTTATCAATACCTACTACGAATTGAATCTGATGATGAAGAACAACAAATTGAGGCATTACGACAGTTTAAACAGATGCAATTGCTGCATATTGCAGCGAGTGATATTGCACAGATTTTGCCGACGATGAAAGTTAGCGATCATTTAACCTATTTAGCTGAAGCGATGATAGATTTTGTTGTGCAAATTGCTTGGAACCAAATGATCGCACGTTATGGTAAACCTGATTTTTTAATTGATAACACACAAAAAGGGTTTATTGTTGTTGGCTACGGTAAGCTTGGTGGGCTTGAACTTGGGTATGGCTCTGATTTGGATTTGGTTTTTTTACATGATTGTCCCGCAAATAGCATGACCACGGGAGAAAAGATTATCGATAGCCGGCAGTTCTATTTACGTTTAGTACAACGGATTATCCATTTATTTAGTATTCGGACTAATTCAGGTATTTTGTATGAGGTTGATGTAAGACTACGTCCTCAAGGGGATGCGGGTTTGCTTGCATGTAGTTTAGACTCGTTTGCTGATTATCAAAATAATGACGCTTGGACATGGGAACATCAGGCATTAGTAAGGGCTCGAGTGGTATACGGGGAATCGCAATTACAATCTCGTTTTAATCAAATTCGCCATCAAGTCTTGATCCGACAACGTGATGAGCAAGCATTAAAACTAGATGTAAGACAAATGCGTGAAAAAATACGCATTCACCTGAGCAGTACAAATACTACCTACTTTAACATTAAAGTTGATGCCGGCGGAATTGGTGATATTGAGTTTATTTCACAATATTTAGTGCTCAATTATGCTCATTTTCAACCTAAAATGACAACTTGGAGCGATAATGTTCGTATTTTAGAGTTGGCAGCAAGATATGAGATTATGCCAAGCGATGAAGCAGAAAAATTGACACAAATTTATATTAATATGCGTAATGAAATTCACCGATTATCATTGCAGCTTTTATCAAGCAAGGTTGATTTACACCTATTTGAGCACGAACGTGCATATGTTAGCCAGTGTTGGCAAGCATGGCTGATGTAACATACTGACTGTACTAATGATGATAAAAATAACGGTGTGATTATGCGTGTCATTGCCGTTTCCTTAATGATATTATTCTGTTAGCTTGTTTTTCGCCATGCTCAGAAGACTTTGCTTACAAAGAGTGGCAATACTTATCATAAGGTAAATGACCTGATTAAGCTGGCTATGAACAGCAAGCAATGTGACGGTATGAGTTAACGGATTTATCTGTAATGCTTGAGTCACTATACTGTATGATAGTAAGGTGTTTTTTATGTGGTTTTGCTTAAAATAATGACGAAATTTATGGGTTTAACATAGAAAATGCCATAAAAAGCTTAGATTTTGTATGGATTAAGATTCCTTTCTTAATTCATTTGTATTAAGATTGAGAACAATTCGTATTATTGGTTCCGACTAAGCTCGGACAGGAACGTCTATCATGAGCACCTCTGAGTTAACATTAGACCGTCTTGCCTTTGGCAAAGAAGCGGTTATCGCTAAACTATTACCCGAATCTTTACCTTTTCGCCGTAAGCTACTTGCAATGGGCATAACGCCAGGCTGTAAAGTCTCAATCGTGAGATCTGCACCGCTAGGTGACCCTTTAGAAATTAAGATGCGAGGTTTCTTTTTGTGTTTGAGGCGTCAAGAAGCGGCATCGATTGCTGTGGTAGAGGTTGAAAAATGAGTATTGCATTAATTGGTAACCCAAACTGCGGGAAAACCACCTTATTTAATTTATTGACTGGCTCTCGGCAACGTGTAGGCAACTGGCCTGGCGTGACAGTAGAACGAAAAACTGGTGTTTTTAGTTACAATAAACAACAATTTGAAATTGTTGATTTGCCTGGTACCTATGCGATAGAAAGTAATACTCATACAACTTCACAAGATGAAATGATTGCACGTGACTACGTGTTATCTGAAACAGGTAACGTCATTGTTAATATTATTGATGCGACAAATTTACAACGTAGTTTATATTTAACTTTCCAATTAATTGATCTGAATTTACCATTGATCGTCGTATTAAATATGATTGATGCGGTTGATGAAATTGGAGAACACATTGATGTTGATACACTATCGCAACTTTTAGGATGTCCCGTCGTAGCGATCTCATCCACTAAAAAAAGCGGGTTAGACAAGTTTTATCATGAAATCCAACGCTTAGCTGCGAGTATGTCACAAGCTAAGCCAACAATCAGTACATTAGAACAGACTCAAACTAAAATTATAGAAAAACACCTTTCATCCCTACCCAGCGATAGCGATATACATCATTTAAATCGATGGCAACTGATTGAAGCATTTATTGATAACCATCAATTTGCATTTAATGAAGATGAATTAAAAGTGATTGAACAATGTCGCCAAGAACTTGCTGCTTGGTGTGATAATGAAGTTGATATTGCGATTGCCAGTAGCCGATATGAAGCCATTGATCAAGTATGTAAAATGGTAATAGATAAACCGCGTGAAGCCAGCACGTCGTTATCCGATAAAATTGATCGGATAACTTTGGGCAGAATAACGGGTATTCCTTTCTTTTTGTTAGCCATGTATTTGATGTTTATCCTTGCCGTCAACTTTGGCTCAGTCTTTATCGATTTCTTTGATGGATTATTTGCAACAATTTTTGTCGATGGATTGAGCCATCTACTTAATAGTATTGACGCCCCTAGCTGGTTAACCGTAATCTTAGCCGACGGTATTGGCACGGGGATTCAAACCGTTGCAACATTTATTCCTGTTATCGCAGCGATGTTCTTTTGTTTATCCTTTCTTGAAGATTCTGGCTATTTAGCAAGAGCTGCTATGGTTGTGGACCGTGGTATGCGTATGATTGGTTTACCTGGTAAGGCATTTGTACCGATGTTAGTGGGGTTTGGATGTGGAGTCCCTGCTATTATGGGAACGCGTACGCTTGACAGTACTCGTGATCGAATCATGTCAATTTGTATGATTCCTTTTATGTCATGTGGTGCTCGTTTACCCGTGTATGCTTTGCTTGCAGTCATTTTTTTCCCTAATAATGCATCAACAGTGGTATTTATGCTTTATTTATTGGGCATTGCAGTTGCTATTGTTACGGGGTTTGTTCTTAAATTTACTTTGCTAAAAGGTGATGTAACCCCTTTTATCATGGAAATGCCCGTGTACCGGATTCCCACCTTACGCAGTATGCTAAGCTTAACTTGGCAGCGTCTAAAAAGTTTTATTTTTAGAGCCGGTAAAGCGATTGTTTTAATGGTAACGGTATTGAGCGTCCTCAATTCTGTGAGTACTGACGGTAGCTTTGGTCATCAAGACTCAGATAATTCAGTACTATCCGTTGTCAGCCAAAAAATTACACCAGTTTTTGAACCGATGGGAGTGACTGAAGATAACTGGCCTGCGACAGTGGGGGTATTTACGGGTATTTTTGCCAAAGAGGCTGTCATAGCTACATTGAATTCACTTTACTCGATGGAAGATGACAGTGAAGAAACGTCGAGCGAATTCAATTTATGGGGTGGTATTTTTGATGCGACTATGACGATTCCTGAAAATTTAGCAGGCCTTACTGATGCATTATTAGACCCATTAGGCTTATCAACTGTTGATGAAGATATTGATGCTTTGCAAGATCAACTTGATGTGAATGCCAGTGCGGTGACCAAAATTGAAACGTCATTTGGAACGGGTGCTGCTGCTATGGCCTACCTTATTTTTATCCTGCTTTATACACCTTGTGCGGCGGCATTAGGTGCAGTATATCGTGAAGCTGGTGCAAAATGGACGGTATTTGTTGCACTGTGGACATTTATCATTGGTTGGATCTGTGCAAGTGCCTACTATCAATTTACTTTACTAGGTACATCTTCAACAGCATTGGTTTGGTTGGTGGGATTAGCTCTACTATTTATGTTGATCGTTTTCATCATGAGAATTGTGGGTAAATATACGACGATTGCGTCATCATCGGCAATATATAAAAAACCAGCCAAATGTGACAAATCGAGTTGTTGTTGCTCATGATGGCTATATTGATTAATGCTTAAGTTGAGGGATTACCCTCAACTTGAACACGCATTCATAAAAACTGATGTATATCGTTGAGTAAAACTAAGATTAAAAGGCTGGGTAACTGACATGTTAATGACTGATATTTCTGCGTATCTTCAATTACATGGGCGAGCTTCATTGTTGGATTTAGCGCGTCATTTTCATGTTCAAGAAAGTGCAATACAACATATGTTATCATTTTGGCTTAAAAAGGGGCAAATCACGCTAATTGATACCCAACAGATTAACTGCACAAGTGGTCACAAGTGCAGTGATTGTTTTGAATGTCAAGATAGTGCCCATCAAGTGTATATTTGGCATAAAGTCAATTAACCTTATCCGAGCAATAATGGATTTCCAATCGTATATGGTGAGCTACTCATGCCAAGACTTAAAATGATGCCCATAATGATAAAGATAATTCCCCCCACTAAAGCGATCGATTGTGCTGTCATCGGTAATAAAGAGACTGAAGTAACCCATTTTTGGTCAACTAAATACTTTGCAAAGCGGCGAGCAAAATGTACCAGTAAAGCAAACAATGATGTGGTTATTGCTGTACCAATAGACATCGCAAAGGTAGCTAACATTCCCCAATAATACACACCAATAGTATATGAAAATATCAACACAAGTAATGCACCTGAACAAGGCCGCATACCGATAGCAAATATAATACCTAAATCGCCAATCCATCCTTTTGAATGGTTCATCTCTGTTTGATTAGGGATGTGCTTGTGGCCACAGCACTCACAACTTGCATGATGCGTCTGCGTGAGTTTTACTGACGCATCAAGTGAGCGAATTTGACGAATATGAAGCGATTTTGGTCGTGGTTTTCTCATCATACCCAAAAGTTTTTTCAGCGAACGAAAACATAAAAATAGACCAACCATAATGATTAAAATATAGCTGGCAAATTCAAGCCAATACTCACTCATTTTTAAATGTTTAGTCGATAAATTTAAAATAATTAATAAACCACTTATTAAGGTAATAGCAACAATGCCTTGCATAATCGCGGAAAATAATGTTAACACAAGGCTCTTTTTCAACTGTTTAGGTTGGGTTGCTAAGTAAGTCGTAATAATCACCTTACCGTGACCTGGCCCTGCTGAGTGTAAAATGCCATATAAGAAACTAAAAAGGAGCAACCATAATCCTGTTTGCAAAGGTTGCTTTTTAGTTTGTAATAAAAATTGAACCAGTTTTTGATGAAAATAGCGCTGCCAATCTTGGCCCAAGGCTATCAAGTCGTACCATTTCATGGATAGCAAAACGGTTACTGAGATAATTAACAATAGCAATAGACTCAGTCCAATATAAAAATAAACGGTTTTTTTTATTGGCATGATACAACGACTTTTTGTGCAAACAATTTACCGAGAATAAAATCATCAGTTTCAATCGGTGTTTCATCTTGATCTAATGATTGAGCATAATCTAAGGTTGAATCATCTGGTGTTGGTTTGGTAATGGTTATTTTACAATTTGGATGGTTAATCGTAATATTACCCTCTTTGGCATAATACATATCAACATAAAATGTTTTTTCGTATGTCATCAATTCAAATTGGTTACCTGCTAATGTCAACGGATTTTTTAATCTTGCCCAAAAGCTAACAGTTGCTTTGTCGCTATTAAAATCGATTCTTGCATCTTGTTCTAATGGCATCAAAATTATCGGTTTATTTTTAGGTGATGATTTAAGCCAAAATTCGGAAAAGAAATGATTTTCAAAAATGTTAATCATTAATTCATTAAAGACAGATTTTGGATTTTGTTGATATTCAAGCTTCAGGTAACTGGTTGTCAGTTCATCCATCGTCCAGATAAAATGCAGTTTGGTGAGTTTATCTTGCTCGGTATAAAATTCAGTTTTTAAGGTGATAAAACTGTGTGGATGGCTATAGGCAATAGCAGAGATAAAAAGACTCATCAACAGGAGAATGTTTAAAAAAGTACGTCGAATCATTGATACAACAATCAGCAAATTAGAGATGTTATATCATAACATAGGCAGAATAAAATTAAGAGATATCAGCAGATATTTTAACTGATTTTTTATACTATAATGACATATTATGATAAAAATATAATGAAAATAAAACAGGCAGTTTTTTGACGTCTTGAGATAGCAATGAAGGGCGAATGATTTCGCCCTTTGCATACCGTATTTAGGTTTATTTTAATAATGCTTTTGCTTGAGCAAGCACATTATCAACGGTAAAGCCGAATTCTTTAAATAATAATTCAGCTGGTGCTGATTCGCCAAATGACGTCATACCAATCACTTTACCATTTAAACCAACATATTTGTACCAGTAATCCGCAATACCTGCTTCAATTGCAATTCGTTTGCTGACAGATGCAGGTAATACTGATTCCTTATACGCAGCATCTTGTTTATCAAATGCATCAGTTGCTGGCATTGAAACAACTCGCACTTTCTTACCATCTTTTGAAAGTTGCTCGTAAGCTTCAACAGCAAGTTCAACTTCAGAACCTGTTGCAATAAAGATCAGTTCAGGTGTACCAACACAATCTTTAAGTACATAACCACCACGATATACGTTAGCAAGTTGTTCTGCAGTACGATCTTGTTGTTTCAGGTTTTGTCGTGAGAAAATCAAGGCACAAGGGCCATCTTTACGTTCCACAGCATATTGCCAAGCAATCGCTGATTCAACCTGATCACATGGACGCCATGTGCTCATGTTTGGAGTTAAACGTAAACTTGCGATCTGCTCAACAGGTTGGTGAGTTGGGCCATCTTCACCGAGTCCAATTGAATCATGCGTATAAACAAAAATATTACGAATTTTCATGAGAGCAGCCATACGTACCGCATTACGTGCATATTCCATAAACATTAAGAATGTTGCACCATAAGGGATAAAGCCACCATGTAATGAGATACCATTCATAATTGCAGACATACCAAACTCACGTACACCATAGTGGATATAGTTACCATTTGGATTTGCTAAAATTTCTTTTGAACCTGACCACATCGTTAAGTTACTTGGTGCTAGGTCAGCACTACCCCCTAAAAATTCAGGTAATAATTTAGCAAAATCTTCGATAGCATTTTGCGATGCTTTACGTGAAGCAATTGAAGCCGGGTTAGCTTGTAACTTTTCAACAAACGCTTTTGCTTGTTGATGCCAATTAGCCGGTAACTCACCTGTAGTACGGCGTTTAAACTCTTTTGCAAGCTCAGGATAGGCTTTTTCATATGCAGCAAAACGTGTATTCCAATCAGCTTCTAACTGTTGACCTTTTGCTTTCGCATCCCACGCTGAATAATAATCTTGTGGAAGTTCAAACGGAGCATAATGCCAATTAAGCTGTTTACGTGTCGCTTCAATCTCAGCATCACCAAGTGGAGCACCATGGCTATCATGCGTCCCTGCTTTATTGGGTGAACCAAAACCAATGATCGTTTTACACATTAATAACGATGGTTTATCCGTTACAGCTTGTGCTTGCTCGATTGCGATTTTAACTGCATTAGCATCGTGGCCATCAATTCCACGAATGACATGCCAACCATAAGCTTCAAAACGTTTAGCGGTATCATCAGTAAACCAGCCTTCAATGTGACCATCAATCGAAATACCATTGTCGTCATAAAGTGCAATTAATTTACCTAATTTTAATGTTCCTGCTAATGAACACGCTTCGTGTGAAATCCCTTCCATAAGGCAGCCGTCGCCTAAAAAGGTATAAGTATAATGGTCTACAATATCATGACCTGGTTTGTTAAATTGTGCAGCCAGCGTTCTTTCTGCAATTGCCATACCTACTGCATTTGAAATACCCTGACCTAATGGGCCAGTTGTTGTTTCAATGCCAGGTGCATAACCGTACTCTGGATGACCCGGTGTTTTAGAATGCAATTGACGGAAGTTTTTTAAATCTTCGATAGTTAATTCATAGCCAGTTAAATGTAATAAACTGTAAATTAACATTGAACCATGACCATTAGATAGAACAAAGCGGTCACGATCTGCCCATTGTGGATTGCTTGGGTTATGTCTCAAAAAACCACGCCATAAAACTTCAGCAATATCTGCCATACCCATCGGTGCACCGGGGTGGCCTGATTTTGCTTTCTGTACTGCATCCATACTCAACGCGCGGATAGCATTTGCAAGTTCGCGATGAGATAGTGTCGTTGCATTCATGTTATCTTCTCTCCAATAGAATTATATTTGTAAACGGTGATGCTACCGAATTGTCGGTCGCATCAGCAAAATGCGTAAAATTATAGCTGTGAAGTCAGCATATCTTCCAATTTACCCTGATCAACGGCAAAGGCTCGAATCCCTTCAGCGAGTTTTTCAACCGCCATTGCATCAGAATTATGCTGCCATCTAAATTCAGCTTCGGTCATTGGCGCAGGTCGTTTCGCTTGAGCTTGATTTGGTTCAAGTTTACGTACTACTGCAGCATTAGAATTTTGCATTTCTGTTAAAAGATTTGGTGAAATGGTTAGGCGATCACAACCTGCTAGCGCAAGAATTTGTTCAACTTTACGGAAGCTTGCACCCATTACAATCGTTTTATAATCATGCTGTTTATAATAGTTGTAAATATTACGGACTGAAACAACACCCGGATCTTCATCTGCAACATAGTTTTGAGCCGGTTGTTTCGCTTGATACCAGTCATAAATACGACCGACAAATGGTGAAATTAAAAATACATCGGCTTCCGCACAAGCACGAGCTTGAGCAAATGAAAATAATAACGTTAAGTTACAGTTAATGCCTTCTTTTTCTAATTTACGGGCAGCACAAATACCTTCCCATGTTGAAGCCAACTTAATGAGAATACGTGATTTATCAATCCCTTTTTCTTGGTAAAGTTTGATCAGCTTACGTGCTTTTTCGATACATTTTTCTTCATCAAAAGAGAGTCTAGCATCAACTTCTGTTGAAATACGACCAGGTATATATTTTAAAATTTCAGCACCAATATTAACGGCCACTTGATCACTTGCGTTAATCAGTTGTTGCTCTTTAGAACCACCTAGTTTTTTAGCTGTTTCAATCGCTGAATCAATTAAGTGTTTGTATTGTGGTAATTGTGCTGCTTTTAAAACTAACGATGGGTTAGTCGTAGCATCTTCAGGGGAGAATTGTTTGATTGAATCGATATCACCGGTATCGGCAACAACAACAGTATATTTTTTAAACTCATCTAATTGACTCATATGAATATCCTCAACAAGAAAAACGTGTGCGTTATAAATTAATAAAACTGACTAACTATTATAGTAGAGTTATTGTGTTAATGACATAAGTTTTATGCCGTAATCGGGTCGTATTAATAACGAATCATTTGCAGATTAATTGTTTTATTAATTCACTGTTAACGGTTGCAAATAATGCCTTTATTGTATTTTTGTTCAAAATTACACGCCCAAAATGATCAAAAGTTCATGTTGTTAACTTTTGTTACTTAGTAATATAAATTGAAAAAGCTTGATTATCAAGCTTGCAATTGATTAATTTTATTTTTACTTTCAAATTGTTGATTTTTATATATTTTATTATGATTTGGTTGTTTGATTTTACCTGCATTATTAAGCAACGATTTATTGATGTCCTGCTATCGAAAGACAAATAGGAAGTTGTGTGTAGTAATTGATTGATTACACTGAGATAACATGCTCACTGCATTTGAGCCAGATTCTTGTTCAAATAAATATTATTTGAACAAATGTTAATGAGTGAGAGAGATATTTGAGTCAATCAAATCAAATAAAATTATATGATTAGCAGTCAATCTATGACGGCTATTTTTGTTGTTGTAAATTTAAAACAGTGCGAGCATTGGAGGCGCTGGTCGCAATAATGTCGATAACACCTGATCTTAATGCGCCTAAAATAGCCATCGATTTAGTGTTTTCGGATGCTATTGCGATAACACAAGGAATATTCCTCAGTTCTTCAATACTCAGTCCAATTACCCGATCGTTCATGACAGTTTCCACTGGCTGACCCTGAATATCAAAAAAACCATAACCGGCAATTTCACCAATGACGCCTTGATTAATACTCGCGTTTGTGACCTCTTGTGGCGTGAACCACCCAAGCTGTACCATATAACTGTTTTCATTCATATCACCCAGCCCAACTAGTGCAATATCAGCCTTGCTCGCTCGTTCGATCGTTTCTTTAATGACGCGATTTTGTAAAAAGGCTTTTTTAAGTTCACGATTTTCAACATAGGCTGGGGCATATAATGTTTCACTTGCGGCATTAAATTTTCGAGCTAGGTTACGACTGATATGATCCGCATCGATTAATTCCCCATCACGTAGCGTGCCGCCAATACCACAAATAAATTTACATTGTTTTTCAGGAAAAATACCAACATGGCTCGCAACTGCTGCGACATTACGTCCTTGCCCAACCGCCACCGTCATACCATTTTTTAGCATACTTGATAGATAATTTGTGACAAGCGCAGCGACTTGTCTACGTTGCTCTTCTTCATCCTGGTGGTCAACGGCAATAAGCGCTCGCTTAATGCCAAATGCATTAACGAATTGTTGCTCTATTTTAGAACTAAAGATTGGATGGTATTTTACATTTATCTCGACGATGCCTTCGTTACGTGCTTTTTTGAGTAAACGACCCACCTTGATGCGCGATATACCGAAACGTTTTGCAATTTCTTC
Source organism: Orbus sasakiae (assembly GCF_039542345.1). NCBI lineage: Bacteria > Pseudomonadati > Pseudomonadota > Gammaproteobacteria > Orbales > Orbaceae > Orbus > Orbus sasakiae. The sequence continues at coordinate 1,665,324 of NZ_BAABHY010000001.1, read as the reverse complement.
CTGAGTCTGCTCATGTTCGTAATAAGCAACCGCTATCTCGGTCAAAAGTTCATTTTCTTGTGTGTTGTCAAATATATCCATCGCAGGTTCCTTGATGTATTATTAAACGAGGTACTTTTTGTCAATAATATAGTATAAAACGTAGTAGCTTACTACTTGTTGGGCAAATAAATCAAGCAAGTAAGTATAGCCAACAGTATGACCATTACTTATAAGAGAAATAACATGACGTTATTGCAAGCTTAATATGAAGAATTAACGCTTATTAGATAATCAAGATTGATGATAATGCTATTAGTCTATATGGCTTTTTAAAATTCACTATTGATAAGATCATTTGTACTGGTTTGAAAGAGGGGAATTGAAAAGGAATACCAAAAGCAACTATTGGTATTCCTGAATGTTACGGATATTATTTAGACCAATAGCCAATCACATTGACTTTATCTTGATGTAATACTGCACGAACTGGCATTTCTGTCACATCTTTACCATTAAGCGCATTATCTAAAACCGTTTTTTTACTTGCACCAGTAAGATGTAAATAGATATTACGGCTATTTAAAATAGTAGGTAACGTTAATGTAATTCGATCTAATGGTGCGGTGAGCGGTGTCATACCTGTTACCAACTTATCTGAATACATATCTAAACCTGTGGCTAAATGTTTAGCATGTGGGAACAATGAGGCGGTATGCCCATCTTCACCCATACCCAAAATTAGCACATCAAATGGCATAGGCACTTCGGCTAATTTTTGTTGTGCAACTTGCTCACCTTCAAATGGCGTTGCAGCACTGGTTTTTAAGCCAATAAAATTGGCTAATTTTGCTTCATTTTGCAATAAATAGGTATAGACCAGTTTTTCATTACTTGCATCGTCAGTATCGTCAACCCAACGGTCATCAACTAGCGTAATATAGACTTTATTCCATGGTAAAGGTTGTTTACTGAGCCGTTGGAAAACCGGAATCGGTGATTTACCACCTGATACCGCAATCGATGCAACACCACGAGTTGCAATACCTTTATTTAACTCGGTCACAATATTACTGACCATCTCTTCAATAAGTTGCTCTGATGAGCCATATTCTTTTAATGTAAACATTGATTTCACCTTATTCAAATTCGTTCCAAGAGCGTCCATCTTTCGTAATTAAGGCAACCGATGCAACTGGTCCCCAAGTCCCTGCTTGATAGGGTTTTGGTGGTTCTTTCTCATCAGCCCATGCTTTGATAATCGAATCAACCCATTTCCATGCGGCTTCTACTTCATCGCGGTGTACAAACAGTGCCTGACGACCCCGCATAACTTCTAATAATAAACGTTCATAAGCATCAGCAATATGTTGATGGAACGTTTCATTAAAACTAAGATCCAATTTCGTGGTTTGTAAATTATTATTGCTTTCTAAACCTGGGACTTTGTTTAAAATCTCAATATCTACACCTTCGTCAGGTTGTAAACGAATGGTTAATTTATTTTGAGGAAGTTGCGGATATGAGTCTTTAAATAAATTGAGTGGCTGATTTTTAAAATAGATCACCACTTCTGAACATTTACTTGGCAAACGTTTACCGGTTCTTAAGTAGAAAGGTACACCAGCCCATCGCCAGTTATCAATATCCACGCGAATTGAAATAAATGTTTCGGTATTACTGGTTTTATTGGCGCCATCTTCTTCAAGATAACCTGGTACATTCACGCCATTGACAAAACCGGCAGTGTATTGACCACGTACGGCTTTTTCACGGATATTACTTTTATTAATCGGTCTTAATGCTTTTAATACAGTAATTTTTTCTTGGCGAATACTATCATCTTGTAAGTCAGCAGGAGGAGACATGGCGATCATCGTTAGTATTTGTAATAAATGATTTTGTACCATGTCACGCATTTGACCGGCTTTGTCAAAATAACTCCAACGCCCTTCAATACCCACTTGTTCTGCAACTGTAATTTGAACATGATCAATAGAATTACGATCCCAAAGTGCAGAGAAGATCGGATTGGCAAAACGTAATGCAAGTAAGTTTAAAACCGTTTCTTTACCCAAATAATGGTCGATACGATAGACTTGTGACTCTTCAAAAAATTCTGCAACTGCATTGTTAATATCACGTGAAGACTGTAAATCAGTCCCTAATGGTTTTTCCATCACAATACGATTTTGTTTTTGGTTTAAGCCTGCATGCGCTAATCCATGGCAAATCGTTCCAAATGCACCTGGATGCATGGCAAAATAGAAAATAGCGGGTTTATCAGCATCAAGCTCATTTTTTAAACCATCAAATGCAGCCGTGTCAGTAACATCTAATTTGTGAAAGTCTAACCTTGCACAAAAACGTTGCCATATTTCATCATCAATGGGATCTTTCATAAAAGTGATTAAGGCATCTTTAGCGATTTCGGCATAGGCATTTTTATCCCAATCTGCACGACCAACCCCTAAAATTTTAGTCCCTTTTGGTAAATGACCATATTTTTCTAACTGATATAAAGAGGGTAGCAATTTTCGTCTTGTTAAATCCCCTTTGGCACCAAAAATAACTAAATCACATGCCGGGATGTCCAAATTATCAACGGACATAAAAGTCTCCTACAGTTGCTAATAATTAAATGAATGTATTGATACAACTACATCTATATTAATCTATTTAAAGATTGTTTTTTTATTATGCTCACATCCAATACTGCTGACGATAAGATTGTAGCTTATATAATAAAATTTTTTCTAATTATTATCATTCTTTGTTGTTAAAGATCCAGTCATTTATTTTTATCGGATTAATAGGTAATAATGCTTAGCGTTGTAACTACTGGATTAAGTGATATTTAAAAAATTTTATGGTGACTTAAATCATTTGCGAGGAATAGCAAATCGGTAAATGGATAAATTTGTGGTGTATTTAATATATTAATAAAAAAGGCCGCGTTACGCGACCTTAATTATCAAACAGACAGCCATTATGCTCTTACAAAATCCATATGTAATAATTTTGGTTTGAATGGATGACGTTGTACTGCTTGAATTTTTACTTTAACTTCTTTGCCATCAACAGCAATAGTTAACACTTCAGAATAAAATTCTGGTTTTGCTTGCATGTTGAATACTTGGTTATGGTCAAGTACGATAGCGATAGGTTCTTGTGAACCACCGTAAATGATCGCTGGGAATTTACCCGCGTGACGCAGGCGGCGGCTCGCACTCTTTCCCTGCTCAGTTTTAGCTTGTGCATTTAATGTAAACATAATATCTCTCTTTTTATTAATAAAACCAATTACAGGCGACCCAGCAATTAGCAAACATTCATTGCTTTTATAAAGCGGGGGGATTATAGCGGTTTATCTATATTATCGCAACTGATATTGTATTAAGCGCTGATGATCTCGGGTAATTGTACATCCCAAGGCTGATTATCGATATGTGCTATTTGTTGACAATTAAAGGCTATGCCAATCGGGTATACTGATGTTTTTTGATAATCAGCAAGTAAACGATCATAATATCCACCGCCCATTCCAATACGATAATTGCGATGATCAAATGCCACTAAAGGAGTCAAAACTACATTTAACTGATGAAAGGGAATAACATGATTAACGTTGAGTTTTGGTTCGAGTATACCAAATTGATTACGGGCAAGTTGGGTGTGTCTGTCATAACGTAGGAACATTAAATGTTTACGATTAAATGGATGAATGATGGGAAGATAGACTGATTTATTTTGTTGCCATAGATATTCAATAATGGGTTGGGTATTTAATTCACCATCAAAAGAAAGAAAGATTGCAATATGCTTGGCGGCTAAAATTTTGGGGTGTTGTTGCAATTGTTGATAAATTGATTGTTCTGCTTGATAACGTAAGGAAGAATCTAATTCACGTCGTCGTTGACGAACTTTTTTACGAATATCATGTGTTGCCAAAACAGGAGAATTTTTTTGCATAATTTTCTTGTGTAAGATTGAAGACTCCAAGATGCCGTTACGGGTTGTAACCCTTGAACCCACGGTTCAAGGTGAGCGCTATGTTTGATCTTTAGGTTTCCTTAACGAGAAGGCATACACACCGAACAATATTCATAGTAGCTCTATCATAAAGATTATCGGCTCAGGGGACTGACCCAATCGCGAACATCTCAGAGATAGTTATAATAATACAAAATTTATCAAATGAAACAATAACGTTTTTGTTATTTTTACGATACAGATCACTAATTGCTGAAATTTAAAGCACGATCTAACAAGAGCTGTAGATTTTTTAGTCTTTCCGTGAATTCACCATCGAGCTGATTATTTTTTAATTTTTCTTTCGTCAGTTCATATGAAATATTCAATGCTGCAGTAATAATCAATTGATCACTGTTCATTAATTGTGTTTTTCGGCGTAATTCATTGAGTCTATCATCCAGATCTTTTGCTGCTATATTAAGCGCTTCAATTTCATCAACAGGGCAAGTGAGCTTTAATGTTCTGCCAAAAACATGAATATTAACAACTTGAGTATCCATATGTTACCTATTGATTAATAAATGATTTAATTTTTTCGATAATTTTATCTGCGCTTAAGCCAACGCTATGACGCATTTCAGATTGTGTACCTTGTGAAATAAATTCATCTGGCAAGCCGATGTTTAACATATCACATTTCAGTTTTTTCGTCATAATAAATTCATTGACAGCACTACCGGCACCGCCTTGAACGGCATTTTCTTCAACCGTTACTAACGTAGTATGATGTTGCGCAGCAAGTAAAATGGCATCCTCATCCAATGGCTTAATAAAACGCATATCAATCAGTGTAGCATTAAGGTCTTCAGCAACTTTGTGCGCCTCATTAATTAATGTACCAAAATTTAAAATGGCAATATGTTGACCCTGACGCACTGTTTTACTTTTACCAATAGCTAACATTTCTATCGGTTGTAATGCGTTGCCATTACCTTCTCCACGAGGGTAACGAACAACGGCGGGACCTTGATAATGATAACCTGTATTAAGCATATGACGACATTCATTTTCATCACTCGGTGCCATGATCACCAAGTTAGGAATACAGCGTAAAAAACTAATATCAAATGCCCCTTGATGAGTCGGGCCATCAGCACCGACAATTCCTGCGCGATCTATTGCAAATAGAACCGATAAGTTTTGTATTGCAATATCATGGATCACTTGGTCGTATGCACGTTGTAAAAAGGTTGAGTAAATCGCGATAACAGGTTTTTTGCCACTAATTGCAAGTCCAGCTGCAAATGTAACAGCATGTTGTTCAGCAATCGCAACATCAAAAAATTGTTTTGGGTAAAGTTTGGCAAATGTGGTCATACCTGAACCTTCCCCCATTGCTGGCGTGACGGCGACAAGTTGTTTATCATGTTGCGCAGTTTCACATAACCAGTCACCAAATATTTGAGAGTAAGTCGGTGCTTTGCTGCTAGTTTTATTAATGATACCTTCAATCGGATCAAATTTTGGTACGCCGTGCCAAAGGATCGGATCTTGTTCTGCTGGAGCATACCCTTTGCCTTTTTGAGTAATAACGTGTAGCAGTTGGGGTCCTTTTAATTCACGCACTTTGTTGAGCGTGGTCACTAATGTATCGATATCATGTCCATCAATTGGACCAATGTAATTAAATCCAAGTTCTTCAAATAAAATAGCTGGAGTGACAAGCCCTTTAATATGTTCTTCTGTTTTCTTTAAAAACTCTTTAACAGGCGGAATACCTGAAAAGACTTTTTTGCTACTTTCTCGTAATGAAGCATAGGTACGACTTGATAAAATTTGAGCTAAATGTTGATTTAGTGCACCCACATTTTCTGAAATTGACATGTCATTATCATTAACGATGACCAACATATCGGGTTTTATATGACCAGCATGGTTCATCGCTTCAAAAGCCATGCCAGCTGTTAATGCACCATCACCAATTACACACGCCACTTTACGATGTGATTGATTTTGTTGTTCGGCGACAGCAATCCCAAGTGCGGCACTGATTGATGTCGATGAATGGCCGGTACTTAAGACATCATATTCACTCTCTTCTCGCCAAGGGAAAGGGTGTAGTCCATCTTTTTGGCGGATGGAGAGCATTTGATCGCGGCGACCCGTTAAAATCTTGTGTGGATAAGCTTGATGGCCAACATCCCAAATAAGCTGATCAAATGGTGTATTATATACATAATGTAATGCGACAGTGAGTTCAATAACCCCGAGCCCTGATGCCAAATGACCACTTGAACGGCTAACACTATTTAAAAGAAAGCGTCGTAATTCATCACTGATTTGTGACAGGCTATTTTGAGGATAAAGACGCAAATCCTTTGGGGAGTTAATCTGTTTTAGTAATGGGTAATTATCAAGATTCATTCGTTATTTAAACATCTCAAGTTATAACAGGATAAATTAACTGTTTCGTGTAATAATAAAATCAGCTAACTGACGTAGTGCTTCACTATTATAAGGTATTTTATCTAATGCTTCGATAGCTTGTGTGTAAAGTTGTTGGCAAGCTTCAACGGAGGCATCCAAGCCAATCAACGATGTATATGTATTTTTTGCTAACTGCTCATCAGCACCTTGATTTTTACCCATAATATTTTTATCACCAATCACATCTAAAATATCATCTTGAATTTGGAATGCAAGCCCAATAGATTCAGCATAGTTTTTTAATGCAGATTGATATTTTAGCGCAGACTCATCGGCGGCAAATAATCCTAAATTAACCGCAGCATTAATTAGAGCACCTGTTTTATTGATATGGATATATTTTAGTTCTTCAATCGTAATTGTTTTATGCTCTGATTGCAGATCTAAAGACTGTCCGAGACACATGCCAAACACACCACTGGCCTGGGTTAATTCTTTTATCATTGCAAGTTTGCTACTATCAGGTAATTCAGGCGCCTGAGCAATTAATGAGAAAGCGTAGGTTTGCAGAGCATCACCAGCCAAAATGGCAGTGGCTTCATCAAATTTGATATGGCAAGTTGGCATACCACGTCTTAAATCATCATTATCCATTGCAGGTAGATCATCATGAATCAAGGAATACGTATGAATTGCTTCAATTGCGCAAGCCGGTGCATCAAGTTTGTCTAGCGAACAACCAAACATTTGTCCAACAGCATAGACTAAAAATGGTCTGATACGTTTACCGCCGGCAAGTAAACTGTATGACATAGCCTCTTTTAATATAGATGGGCTTATTGTCGCGAGTGATTGAGTTAATTGATGATTAACGCGTTGTGAATATCGCGCTTGTAATGCAATAAATGAATGGTTCATCATAACGTCAATAGGATTAATTTTCAGAATCAGTAAAGTCAGTGAGCGGAGCTTCACTACTTTCATTGAGCAGTATTTGGATGCGTTGTTCTGCTTTTTGAAGCTGTACTTGACCTTGTTTTGCTAACTTTACACCTTTTTCAAATTCAGTCAGTGCTTCATCTAAAGGTAAATTACCGACTTCTAATTTGCTAACAATATTTTCAAGTTCTTTTAATGTGTCTTCAAAAGAGGTCGCTTTTGCTTGCGCTTTGGCCATATTCTATCTCCCGTCTAAGTCTGCTCAGTAGTATATACTTAATTCGATTTGAGTTGTAGGTTTTGTCAAATAATTGATCTATTTTACGCGATGTTTATCAATGACAAACCCATTAAAAATTCCGCTTGCCATTAACTCTCAATTATCATTGGAACAACCCAACATTGAGTTTGAATAACACATTTTAAATATTGACACCTAATGTCGTTAAAATAACGTAAAATTCTAGAACGATATGCAAGAATTTAGTATAGGTAATGCAAATTACAATAATCAATGCCAGTCTCATAAATAAAGCTGATATTATTTCGTCTGTGACAACAACTTTGCTATGATTTGATGTTAAATGTTGATAGAATTTACGCCAATTTTATAGTGAATTGGTTAAAAGATGAAAAAACATACAGTTGAAGTCATGATATCTGAAAATGATGTCCAAAAAAGAGTACAAGCATTAGGTCAAAAAATCAGTGAAGATTATAGTAAAAGTAATAACGAACTCGTATTAGTGGGATTATTACGCGGTTCATTTATTTTTATGGCGGATTTAAGTCGAGCAATTACAGTAGGTCATGAAGTTGATTTTATGACAGCATCGAGCTATGGCAGTGCGATGAACAGTAATCGTGATGTTAAAATTTTAAAAGATCTTGATGAAGATATTCGTGGCAAAGATGTCCTCATTGTTGAAGATATTATCGATACAGGTAATACCTTAAGCAAAGTGAAAGAATTACTTGAACTTCGTGGTCCAAGATCACTTGAAATCTGTACTCTATTAGATAAACCTTCACGTCGTGAAGTTGATGTACCTGTTAAATATATTGGTTTTTCTATACCTGATGAATTTGTTGTCGGTTATGGCATTGATTATGCCCAGCATTATCGTCATTTACCTTATATCGGTCATGTGACATTGTTGGAATAATTTAATTATCAAGTGAACTTTTGACCTCATGTTAGGTCAAAGAGTTCATTCATTGTTAAAATTAGTTACACCCAATACTGAAACGTTTTAGTATAGGTAGTATGGAGTAAATGTGCGTAGATTTATTCTTTTCTTCATCTTGTCACTCATAATGGTTCTAAATACTGTGTCAGCTAAGATGAAGTTATCTGTCGACGGCCTATCGGGTGAACTAAAAGATAACGTCGATGCACGTCTATCGATGGTTGATGAAAATAAAATCGATGATACACCTTATTTTAAACGCTATTTAGAAAGTGAAATTAAAAAAGGGTTACGTGCATTAGGTTATTATAATCCAACGTTTTCCTATGATGTTCCTGAGAAGGGCAATCAATTAATTGTCACCGTCGATGCGGGTGATCCCATCTTAATTGAACAAACTGATGTTAATATTACAGGTCAAGGTGCGCAAGATAAAGATTATATCAATATCTTGGATACTGATTTGCCTAAAAAAGGTTCGATATTGAATCATGGTGAGTACGACAGTTTTAAGAAAAAATTACAAAGTGTTGCGCTGCGTAAAGGGTATTTTGATGCTGATATGACCAAACATCAGTTAGCAGTGAGCGACTCTTTGCGGCAAGCTTTTTGGCGTATTGATTTTAATACCGGACAGCGCTATCGTTTTGGAGCAGTCACGTTTGGTGAATCTCAAATACGTGAGTCCTATCTAAGAAATATCGTCCCTTTTGATGAAGATGAACCCTATACCTCTGAGCAACTTTCTTTGCTAAGTCGACGCTTGTCTTCGACTAACTGGTTTAGTTCTGTGGCAGTCATTCCATTATTTAACAAGGTTGGCGAAGATAAAATATTACCTGTACATGTTGTGACAGTACCAAGGAAGAAAAACTCAGTTGATGTTGGTCTAGGGTATTCAAGTGATAATGGGATAAGAGGTAAGTTATCGTGGAATAAACCTTGGCTCAATGACCGGGGTCATAGTTTCCAAAGTGATTTAGCTTTGTCATCACCAGAACAAACTATTACCGCACTTTATAAAATTCCATTACATAAATCACCATTGGAAGATTATTACACGATTCAAGGTGGTTATAAAAAAATAGATAACAACGATACCTACTCTAATTCTTATTCTGCGGGCGTTATTCGTAACTGGGACAGTTTTGAGGGTTGGCAAAGTGCTGTCGGTCTTAATGTGATGTTTGATAACTTTACTCAAGCGAGTGATAGTTATAAAACATTCTTACTTTATCCTTCATTTAGTTTTTCAAGAGCAAGAACCGACGGTAAATTATTTCCTTTATGGGGGGATTCACAGCGCTATTCGTTAGAAACCGCTGCGGCTGATTTAGGTTCTGACATCAATTTTGTTCGCTTTCAGATTCAACAAGTGTGGATTCGGACAATGGAAGAGCGTCATCGTTTTGTCGCACGAGGGAATCTTGGACTGATTCAAGCAAATGATTTTGATCGCGTTCCACCTTCATTTCGATTCTTTGCTGGGGGGGATAGAAGTATCCGTGGATTCAGTTATCAATCTATTTCACCAGAAGATCGTGATGGCAAATTAAAAGGGGCTTCAAAATTAATTACAGGCTCGTTAGAGTATCAATATAATGTCACTGGTGCGTGGTGGGGAGCTGTATTTATCGATAGTGGTGAAGCAATAGATAAAATAGATAAAGCCAATTTCCATACCGGTGCAGGTATTGGAATTCGTTGGGCATCACCTATTGGTCCGATTAAATTTGATATTGCAACACCTATTGATAAATCCGAAAAATCAGCGCATTTTTACATTGGCTTAGGGTCAGAGTTATAAGTTATGAAAAGTCCACACCGAGTCAAACAAATCAAACGAATTAAGCGTATCCGTAAATGGAAAAAGCGTAGCTTAATCGTGCTTTGTTCTTTTATCTTTTTGATCTGTTTTTTATTAGTTTTAATCTATACCAGTTTGGGGATTAAAATTATTACGACAGTACTTGAAAAAGTCATGCCTGAAATTAAAATTGAGCATGCCAGTGGCGCACTAAATGATTTGGAAATCGAAGGCTTTTCAATGGTGCTAGATGGTGTCGAAGTGAAAGTTGGTAAAGTCGGCTTGTCATTATCTGGTCTGTGCTTAATCGAAGGTAAAATCTGTGTTAAAAATCTGGATGCCAGTGATGTATTGGTAAATATTGATACACAAGCCTTCCCTGTGGATGAAAATCAACCACAACCTGACGCTAATGCACAGCGAACAGTGATTAATATGCCATTACCATTAGAGCTACGTAATGCTGCTTTATCGAATGTCGCTGTCAATGTCGATGATATGCATTTTGGTTTATCATCATTTAAAGGCAGTGCAACATGGGCGAATGAAAAGGTGTATGTTTTTCCTTCGACAGCCATGGATGTTAAAGCCATTTTTGCCGATCAACCCGCGATTCAGACTGCACCTAAAGTTGAAACAACAACTTCATTATCAATCGGTGAAACAATCAATCAGCTCTTTAATAAGCCTTTAATTGCCACTTTACCTACCGTAAATATTCCACTGGATATTTATGTCAATAACTTGAAAGGGGATAATTGGTTATTACATATTGGTGGGCAAGATTATCAATTTAACCAAGTCGCGATTGCAGCAAGTACCGAAAATAATTTCATTAATGCCAAATCAATTCAAACGGATGCAAAAACACCTTATGCCAATGCTAATGTTAGTGTTACAGGTAAAATTACATTAGGTGATGATTGGCCTGTGAGTGCGAATATTCAAATTAAAACAGTACCTGCAACAAATCAGATTGCGACAGAGGTGACCAGCAAGATTGACGGTAAACTTTTAGGGACTTTGGCAACACAAACTCAAATAAAAGGTCTGAACCAAGCCGATATTGATGCAAAAATTGATTTCGTTGAAACCTATATGCCAGTCATGCTAAAAGTAAAAGGTCAAGCTATACAGTGGCCTATATTTGGTAAAGCAGATTATCAATTAAAGAATTTTGATGTTGATGTATCGGGCTCGGTTAAAGCATACGATTTAAATGCCAAAGGTGACTTTTACGGTAATGATTTACCGACCGTATTATTTAATATGCAGTCAAATGGAACCAATGAATCGATAAATATTAAACGTATGGCGGCAGCCTTACCGCAAGGCGAATTTGCATTATCTGGAAAACTTGACTGGCTAAAAGCATTAAAGTGGGATGCCGTCGTTAATTTTAATAAAGTGGATTTAAGTAAAGAAATACCCAATTATCCGATCAAAGTTGATGGCCAAATTAAAACGGATGGTTCACTTGATGGCGCTGACTGGATGGTGAATTTAAGCGAAATGCAGCTAAACGGAAATATCAACGATGCCCCATTACAAACTAGCGGAAATATTGCCATCGATTCACGTCAATATGTCACTGCCAATAAGTTTAATCTTAAATGGGGTGATAACCGTATTGATCTTAATGGTTCAACAACACAAAGCAATTTAATTGCTGATTTAAATCTGACTGACTTAAAAGTCATTGAAAAAGATCTAAAAGGCGAAGTTACCGGTCAATTAAAAGTGCATGGTTCGGTAAGTCAACCGATTATTGAAAGTCATGTATTAGTGAATAATTTAAGTTGGCAAGGCATGTTATTACATCAAGCTGAATTAACCGGGCAAGTGAAATATATTGAGATGCTTGAGGGGAATATTACATTACATGCCAATCGTTTTGAGATGTCGAGCTTGACCATAAATGATGCGGATATCGTGTTTTCTGGTAATGAACTAAAACATCATCTTAGTGTTAATGTGACGGGGCAACCTGTCTCGACAACACTGAATTTAGATGGTCAGCTCAATAAAGCGAGAACCAAATGGCAAGGTCAGTTAGCCGATGCCGTCATTTCACTAAATAAGAAAAATCGTTGGCAGTTAAGCAAGCCACTTGATTTGGGATATGATATTAAGCAAAGTTTGGCTACGATTAATGCACATTGTTGGGTCAATAATCAATCTAATATCTGTTTAGATAATAATGTGGTGTTAGCTAACAAAGGTGAAGCAACGGTAAGTTTGTCAGATATTGATCTAGCGATATTTGAAGCGATAAATCAAGGTGAAACAAAACTAGCGGGTACTGTTCACGGAAAAGCAAGTATTAAGTGGGATCCACTATATAAGATTCCGAGTATTGTCGCGAGCATTGACAGTAAAGATGTTTATGTGAGACAGCAAGTTGCTTCACAAGTCTTGCCGATCCCCTTTGATCTCTTCTCAATTAATGCCAATATTAATGATAAACAGGCAAAACTTGATTGGCAATTTAGTGTGAAAGAGTTTGGTCGTTTTAAAGGTAATGTGCAAATTGATGATCCAATGGACAAAAAACGTCTAAACGGTCAAGCCATTATTGATGATTTATCATTATCGATTATTAATCCTCTGCTTGATAATAATGAACATGCTGACGGTGTGATTAATGGCAATCTAAAATTTTCGGGAACATTACTTGACCCATATATTGTGGGTAATTTAGATCTAAAACACAGTGATATTAAAACCACTCAGTTACCTGCAGATATTAAATCAATCATGCTTGATATTAATTTCAAAGGGAAATCTTCTGAACTTAAAGGGCAGTTGCAAACTAAAGATGGTATGGTGAATATTGATGGACGAGCAGATTGGCAAAATATTCAAGCTTGGAAAGCCTATGTCACGGTTAAAGGTGCAGCAATAGAAGTGAGTGTCCCGCCGATGATTACCATGTCAGTGGTGCCGGATATTCGTATTGAAGCTAATCAAGATCAATTGGATCTCACCGGTAAAATTAACATTCCTAAAGCCAGCATCAAAGTGGAATCACTGCCGCCATCAACGGTTGATGTATCATCTGATGAAGTCATGCTTGATACGAATATGCAAGAGATCGCACCACAAAACTTTGGTATGCGTATAAACAGTAAAGTGCTGGTTACTCTAGGCGATAAAGTTAATTTGGACGCCTTTGGACTGACTGCGCGTTTAACGGGTGGTGTGTTTGTTACGCAAACGAATAAAGGTTTAACCGTCAACGGGCAAATCACCGTTCCGGAAGGACGTTTCCATGCTTATGGACAAGATCTCATTGTACGTAAAGGTGAGATTGTCTTTGTCGGACCTGCTGATCAACCTCGACTTAATATTGAGGCAATCCGTAATCCTGAATCGATTGAAAATAGCGTGACAGCTGGGATTCGTGTAACGGGTGTTGCTGATGATCCTAAAGTTGAAGTCTTTTCCGACCCGACGATGTCGCAGCAAGAAGCTTTATCCTATTTACTGCGTGGTCAGGGATTAGATAGCTCTGAGCAAAGTGACAATGATATGATGACTGCATTGTTGATTGGTTTAGGTACTGCACAGGGCGGTAAGATTATCGGTGATATTGGTGATGCATTTGGTATTAAAAACTTATCATTAGATACGCAAGGGGTTGGAGATAGTCAAAAAGTTGTGGTAAGTGGTTATATTTTACCTCATCTACAATTGAAATACGGAATCGGTATTTTTGATTCATTAGCGACCTTTACATTGCGTTATCGATTGTTACCTCGTTTATATTTGGAAGCTGCATCTGGGCTTGATCAAACGGTAGATTTAATCTATCAGTTTGAGTTTTAGGTTTTATGTTATTGTTGATGATTAGAACTATAACATAATAAATATATTGACCTTTTTTGAAAAACACTTTGTTTAGGAAGTGCGATGATTTTCGACTCAAAGACAGATCAAAATAGACTCGGTTATTGGCTCTACGGTAAGAAGGGGTGTTAACACGCCCCTTGGTATCCTTAGTTTATCCATTTAGAAGACATAAAGAGGGATATTTGAAGGTTTATGGTTTTCGAGTCCATCTCAGTATTAATAAATTTGTTCAGAACAAAAGTTAAAACCATATCCTTTTCGTGAGCTGCTCAGTATTAAGCCTCTATTTTATAATTTTATTTTTTTGTTGCCTTACTGAATGTTATGTGAAGAATTCACGGAATAAATGTTGCCAAGAAAGCAAAACGAGTTAAGCGCAAACAGGAATATGCGATACTCGGTGCTAGGTAAGGTACAGATAACGATAAGCGGGGAGATGACTGTACCACGGTGCTCAGCGTGACATCGGTTTGAATTATTGTGCAAAATCCGACTTGGGCGACATAATATACTGATAGGGTATCAAGACATGATTACGCCCAAGATAAATGCTTTGATTCGAATCGCCTAATATCAATCAAAGCAATAAACGTTAACGAAGAATTAATGATTACAAATTTTGCTACTGTCAACCGTGAAACCGGATTGTGCTGTGGGTGTAAATTTACCTTTTGCTTTTAACAAGTCAATCAATTGTTGGGCATTCATATCGAATTTAGAGCAAGTATGAAATATTGCATCGGTACCAAATTTTTGATTAATTGCAGCTAATAATGAGGCATCATCATACTGATTGCCAACCATCATATGTAACACTTCGTGACCATGAATTGAACTCATTACATTCTCCTTATTGTGATATTTAAAATTGATTCGTTAATCTGTCTCTTTTCCAGTCATTGCAGTTATGTGCTAATTAGCATTATTTATATTATTTTGAGATTTTATATATCTATCTGATATAATTAAATAAATTTAAAAAAATGACTTTCAACCATTTGATTTTAAACAATTAAAAATAAAGCATTGAATTTATTTAAAATTAACAAATTTCTTACGAAAGATTAAATAATAATTTTCGCCTAAAAGCCCTCTATCCAGTATGTACAATATAAAAATTAGCAGTATGATAGCAACTTCCTTATTTTGATTACGACAATTCTATCAAATGAATACAGTAAACAGAATGATATATGTCATATCATCACAATCTTTCAAGCGTCTTCATAACGCAGTTCGCTGCTGCTCAAATTAATCATTCAATCACAATTCAATTAATGTAAATATTATGAATAACACAAATCATAAAATTCCTGTCGGAATGCTAGGTATTATTAGTGCTGTGGGTATTGTCTATGGTGACATCGGTACTTCACCGCTTTACGTCTTAAAATCGATTATTTATGGTTTACCCGATAATCAATGGGCAAACCCGACTTACATTCTTGGTGCGGTGTCCTGTATTATCTGGACATTAACAATTCAAACTACGCTAAAATATGTCATTATCACATTAAGAGCAGATAACAAAGGTGAAGGGGGGATTCTATCGCTTTATGCACTCATTCGCCGTCGTTATCGTTGGACATTTGTTATTGCAATCATTGGTGCCGCCGCATTACTTGCTGATGGTGCTATTACACCCGCGATTACAATCATCACGGCGGTTGAAGGGCTTAACTCACTTTATTCGAGTATCCCCATTATTCCGGTAACGTTATTGATTATTGTGGTATTGTTTTTAATACAACCATTAGGTACCGCATCACTCGGGCGATATTTTGGCGTTGGTATGACGATTTGGTTTACAACGCTTGCGATATTAGGCTTAAACCGATTACTGCCTAATTTAGAGGTATTGGCGGCATTTAATCCACTGTATGCAATACAATTTATAATTAACGCGCCAAATGCGTTAATTATTCTCGGTGCTATTTTTATGTGTACAACGGGTGCGGAGGCGTTATATTCAGATTTAGGGCATTGTGGGCTTAAAAATATTCGTATTTCATGGGGATTTGTTAAGACCTGTTTGATTATCAATTATTTGGGACAAGCTGCGTGGATAATTCATAATCCTGAGAGTGTTAATCCAACAATTAACCCATTTTATATGATGATGCCTGAATGGTTTAGGTTGATCGGTATTATTATGTCAACAGTGGCGGCATTTATTGCTTGTCAGGCATTAATTAGTGGTGCTTTTACCATTATTAGTGAAGCCATTTCATTAGAATTATGGCCAAATGTGCACATTCGTTACCCAACCTTAATTAAAGGTCAAATGTATATCCCTTCTGTCAATTATATACTCTTTGTCTTATGTGCTTTGATGGTGCTAGGTTTTGGTTCATCCGTCAATCTTGAAGCGGCTTATGGCCTTGCCATTACACTCAGCATGTTAATGACGACAATTTTATTATTTTTCTATTTTATGAAAAATAATAAACCACTTTGGTATAGCGTGCCGTTGACGTTTTTCTTTTTAGTGATTGAATGTGGGTTTTTTGTTGCCAACATTCAAAAATTCTTCCATGGTGGTTATGCATCGATTTTAATCGCCGGCTTTGTTTTTGCTATTATGTATGCTTGGTATTGTGGCCGACGCTTAAAACGTGAATACAATACTTTTGACCGTTTAGACAGTGACTATTTAGCCAAAATTGTGGCCGTCAGTCACGATAAAACCGTGGACAAAGTGGCGACGCATCTTTTCTATTTAACCCGTGCACAAAGCCCACACTCCATTGAAAGTAAGATCAGTTATTCTTTATTTGAGAAAAAGCCAAAACGTGCAGATACCTATTGGTTTGTCGGTATTAATCGTATGGATGAACCCTATCAGTTTGATTATGAAATTGAAATATTAGTGCCTTATAAAGTGTTTAGGATTAACATTAATTTAGGGTTTAAAGTCGACATGCATGCAGAGCAGTATATTCAATTGATTGCAACAAAAATGGAACAACAAAAACTGGTTTGTTTATCTTCACGATATTCATCCTTAAAAGATAAACGTGGTGATAGCTTGTATGTCATTGTTGAACGAACATTACGTAATGTTGATATCTATTTTATCCAAAAACCATTATTAGTGTTGTATACCTGGATTAAACGTAAATTTACGTCTGATACTGAAATGTTTGACTTAGATCCGACATCGACATTGATTGAGTATGTACCGATTGTTGCAAATGAGTATGAAAAAGATAGTGAAACATTAAAACAACTGATTGAACAATCCCAAATGAGTATTACGGGCGAACTTCCACCAGAGGATGGCGATTTTAACTGTGATCGCCACCATCAATAAACGGTGATAGGTCAAAATCTCTTAATGGTAATCAAGCCATGATTACGTTATACTACGTGAGTGTATTGGCTTGATAATCTGTTTAGTCGAGAACATTGTGAGGGTAAGATATGTCAAATTCTATTAATAAATGTAAAAGTAACGAAACAGCGGCGTGCTGTTGTGTTGATGTCGGTACGATTATCGATAACGAAGATTGTACCGCTGAGTATGAAAATGTGTTTACATCTGAATCATTAGCACAAGAAAAACTCCAAGCGTTAACACAAGCTGCTAGAGATGTTGAGTCAGAGCCTTGTCAAATTGTTAGTCAAATTGATAACGTTGAAGATGGGTATCAACTTTCCGCCAAATTCCATTTTTGCTGTGGCGCTGAATGCTTGATTTTTCAATTAAAATTGCGTTAATCATTTTACTATTGCCAATAAATTTAAGATGCAGTATTTACTATCAATGAAAATGTTGCATCTTTGCTTGACGAGTTTATCAAAATGAAAGTATATATTATGCGTCATGGTGAGGCCGGTTATAGTGCATCATCAGATTCAAGTCGCCCATTAACACCTTTTGGTGAAAAGCAATGTAAATCGATTGCTCACTATTTTCTTCAGCAAGCGATTACATTTGATTTAGCCCTAGTTAGCCCTTATTTACGAGCTCAACAAACCTTTTCAATTGTTGCTGATCTTGTTTCAGTTAAGCAGACAGAAACCAATGAATTGCTTACGCCAGGTGGCTGTGCAACGCATATTGTTGATAATTTAACCATGTTACCTTTAACGGGTATCGAGTCCGTGCTTATTGTTTCTCATTTACCGTTAGTTGGCTATTTAGTGAATGAGTTATGTCCGCAAATAGCACCACCCATGTTCTCAACTGCTGATGTCGCTTGTATTTCACTATCTCAAGACAGTGAAGGGAAATTGGAATGGTTTCATCATCCACTTTAAAACAGTTTGATGAACTTAATTTACTGACATTACCATTAACAGGGCGTTCGCTAATTGAAGCCTCAGCCGGAACGGGTAAAACTTACTCGCTGGCATTTATCTATTTACGACTTCTTTTAGGAATAGGTGAAAACAATTATCCACGACCTTTATCTATTGAAGAAATTTTAGTTGTTACCTTTACTAAAGCAGCAACCGAAGAATTACGTTATCGCATCCGCCAAAATGTACATCAATTACGACTTGCTTGCATTCAAGGATATCATGCTGACCATGATTATCAGCAGTTGCTCAATCAAATTGACGATAAACCCAGTGCATTAAAACGTTTATTGTATGCCGAACAAAATATGGACGAGGCTGCCATTTTTACTATCCATGGCTTTTGCCAGCGTATGTTAAGTACCTATGCTTTTGAATCAGGTATTTTATTTAACCAGACGTTAGTTAAAGATGAAAGTGCACTTTATTTACAGATTGTGAGTGATTTTTGGCGCGACAATTTTACGCCGTTGCCTGCTGATATTGCACAAGTGATATGGCAAAACTGGGCAGACCCGAGTGCATTATTAGCCGACATTATGCCTTATCTGAATCAAGTCTTGCCAGTAAACGTTAGCTTATCGGCGTCCCCTATATCAGAAATCATTAGGCAATTTCATTCCGATAATATTACTAAAATCAATGTGCTTAAATCGCACTGGCACGATGCAGTTAATGATATTGAAACGCTCATTACCAATTCAGACGTGAGTAAGCGTTCATATAGCAAAAGTAACCTACCAAGATGGTTGACTACAATATCTGAGTGGGCAACCAACCCAACAAGCGATTATAGTGTGCCATCAGAACTGGTTAAATTTACACAAAGCGAACTCAATAGCAAAACGGAACCTGATAAACGCATCGCGGAGCACCCATTATTTACAGAGATTGAACAATTTTTAGCAACTGAATTTAAGCTGCGTAATGTTATCTTATTTGATATCGTCAACGTGATACGTCAGCAAGTAACCAAACAAAAATTTGCGCTTGCTCAAATGGGGTTTAATGACTTACTGAGTTTTTTTAATCAAGCATTGCATGGTGATAATCGCGCCGCCTTGGTTAAACAAATTCTTAATCAGTATCCTGCTGCGATGATTGATGAATTTCAAGATACGGACCCCATTCAGTATCAAATATTTGATACAATATATCATCAAAGACCGCAATCGTGTTTACTGTTTATTGGCGATCCTAAACAGGCCATTTATGGTTTTAGGGGCGCGGATATTTTTACTTATATCAAAGCGAAGTCATCGGTCGATCATCAATTTACGATGCTAACAAATTGGCGTTCAAGTGAAAACATGGTCAACGCGGTGAATTGTCTTTTCATTCGTCAAACACGGCCGTTTATTTTTGCCGAAATTCCCTTTATTGAAATGAACAGTGCCCGCAAAAATCAGCATAAAGGACTCTTTGTTGATGAGCAAGAAATCAGTGCAATGCACTGCTATTTATTACCTGAATCGGTGACCAGTAACAGCGATTATTTGCAATGTGCAGCGGAACAGTGTGCAGAACAGATTAGCCAATGGCTATCGGCAAACAGTTATTTACATGACTCCGCATTTGGTGATACAAAAATCCAGTCATCAGACATTGCGATTCTCGTCAGGACAGGAAGAGAAGCTGAGATTATTCAGCAACAATTAACTAAACGTAATATTAAAAGTGTTTATGTTTCAAACCATAAAAGTGTGTTTGAATCATTGGAGGCCCGTGAGGTATTACGAATTTTACAAGCTGTTTTGTCCCCGACACATGAAAGCCACCTACGCAGTGCGTTAGCAACCCAATTAGTGGGTGCATCAATGGCTGATATTGATCGCTTAAATCATGATCCTAGCCATTTAGAAAGTGTGGTGGAGGAATTTAGAGAATATCAATCAATTTGGTTACGATATGGTGTATTGGTCATGTTGCGACGCTTAATGAATCGACGCCACCTAGTCGAAAATCATTTAAGCCTGATTAATGGTGAACGCATTATCACGAACTTTATGCATTTGGCTGAACTTTTGCAAGAAATGTCACAAGATATTGATACACCTCATGCCCTCATTCGTTGGTTAACCAAACAAATTAATCAGCCTGATCGTAATATTGAAAACCATGAACAACGCTTAGAAAGCGATGAAAACCTAATCAATATTGTGACAATCCATAAATCAAAAGGACTTGAGTATCCGATTGTTTTTTTACCCTTTATTGGCATTCATCGTGAGTCAGATAGTCGAATCTATCACGATAGTGCAACGCATAAGCTCAAATTTGCCTATCACTTATCTAATGAGGTTAAAGCGCTGATTGAGCAAGAGAGACTGGCAGAAGACTTGCGCTTATTATATGTCGCACTGACACGTTCTATTTATCATTGCAGTTTTGTTATCGCGGGATTAAAAAAAGGGCGGGCGAATCAGTTGAGTTTAGGGCATAGTGCAATTGGTTTCTTATTACTTGAACAAACTGGCCAAGACTATCAAGGATTGGTTGATGCACTCAATCAATTGGCATCTACCAAAGTCATTCCTGTCGAATTACCGGTTCCTCTGTCAATGTTACATCAAGAGCAAAATCAGTCGAAACTTGAGTTGACAGCCAATGTGTTTAAACGTCAGCTTGATAGCAGTTGGCGGGTCACGAGTTACACGGGATTATTACATGCTTCAAGCTATGATGATTCTCGATCTGCGGGGCTGCTCAACGACATTTTACCGACTTTTGATATCGAAGTTATCGCTGATAATGTTCGTGATGACGAAATGACATTAAGCCATGATAACGATCGCATTATGTATGATATTCACCATTTTCCAAAAGGTGCGATTGTCGGGACGTTACTGCATGAGTGTTTTGAAAATAGTGATTTTAAACACCCTAATACCGATGAGATTGCCGCACAATTGGTCACAAAGCTAAACCTAGAATCTGCTTGGTTAACACCGTTATCACAGTGGTTTAGTGATGTACTGCATGCACCGTTACAGCAACGTTTAAGTTTGTCTGATTTATCACTCGAGCAGCGATTAAATGAACTTCAGTTTTATTTACCGATTCGTCAAGAAGTTTCTGCATTGCAGTTAGACCGTCTTTGTAAGCAATATGATCCTTTATCACAACAGTGTGATGTATTAAATTTTTCGACTGTACAAGGTATGTTAAAAGGGTTTATTGATATGGTATTTGAGTGGCAAGGTAAATATTACATCGTCGATTATAAATCAAATTATCTTGGTGAAACGCTCGACGATTATCGTCAAACTTCAATTGAAGAAGCGATGTGTGAACACCGTTATGACTTACAATATCAACTTTACGCTTTAGCTTTACATCGCTATTTGAAAAGTCGCATGATTCATTATCACTATCAAACCCATTTTGGTGGTGTTTATTACTTATTTGTACGCGGTATGACGACTGGCGATAAATCGCATGGTATTTTCTATACCA
Source organism: Orbus sasakiae (assembly GCF_039542345.1). Classification (NCBI taxonomy): domain Bacteria; kingdom Pseudomonadati; phylum Pseudomonadota; class Gammaproteobacteria; order Orbales; family Orbaceae; genus Orbus; species Orbus sasakiae. The sequence goes on along the minus strand of NZ_BAABHY010000001.1, from coordinate 1,643,394 downwards.
AACCGGATATTCAATTTATTGAGCAATTAGATAAACTCTTTGGTTAGCCAATAATATCGTCAAATATCACAGCCAGTTAATCATTCTATCCATCTTAAGCAAAACGTACCACATTTCGCTACGGTTTGTCATGAAATTGACATACTCTTTTTTTATACTTTTATGGAACATTCGCTTGGCTAAACCCCGTTTTAGCTGTGATTTTTGTGTATAAGAAGGAAGCAAAATGAAACGAAAAGTGACAAAAACCATTATTGCCGCAGTACTTGCTACAACCAGTTATGTTGCCTCAGCTAAAACCGATATACAGTGGTGGCACTCAATGAGTGGTTCACTGAATGAATGGGTCAATGATTTAGCTACACGTTTTAATGACAGCCAAGATGAATACCGTATTGTTCCTGTTTACAAAGGAGAATATGAACAATCGATGTCCGCGGGCATCGCGGCATTTCGTGCGGGCAGTGCACCTGATATTTTACAAGTTTATGAAGTTGGAACGGCATCAATGTTTTACTCAAAAGGGGTGACCAAATCCGTTACTGAGATCATGAACACGGCAAATATTCCATTTAATCCTGCCGATTACATTCCTGCCGTGAGTGGTTATTACACTGCGCCAAGTGGTGAGATGTTATCGTTTCCATTTAATAGCTCAACGACGGTGATGTTCTATAATAAACATGCATTTAAACAAGCAGGGCTTGATCCTGAAAAAGCGCCTAAAACGTGGACTGAATTGCGGACCGCCGCAGACGCGCTAAAAAAAGCAGGAAGCCAATGCCCATTAACAATTTCATGGATGGGGTGGACGCAACTAGAAAGTTTTTCAGCGTGGCATGACGTTCCTTTTGCCTCTAAAAATAATGGTTTTGATGGTTTAGATGCTCGATTAGTCTTTAACTCACCACTGCATGTTCGTCATATCGAAAATTTAAGTGACATGGCTAAAAATAAATTATTTGTTTATAAAGGCCGAGCGAGTGCTTCTCAGCCAAGTTTCCTATCTGGTGAATGTGCGATGTTTATTGGTTCTTCAGCATCTTATTCCTCAGTAAAACGTGATGCAAAGTTTGATTTTGGTGAAGCTGCTTTACCTTATTATGAGGATGTTAAAGGCGCACCACAAAATACCGTCATTGGTGGTGCAAGTTTATGGGTGATGGCGGGTAAACCACAAAGTCATTACCAAGGGATCGCACAATTCTTCCAGTTTTTATCTGATCCGCAAATTCAAGCCAATAATCATATGTTAACAGGCTACTTACCCATTACGCTTAAGGCTTATCAAATTACTGAACAATCTGGGTTTTATCAACAAAATCCGGGTACCGATATTGCCGTTGAGCAAATGATCCGTAAAACGACAGAGCGTACACGCGGTATTCGATTAGGCAATATGCTACAGATTCGCGCGATTATCGATGAAGAAACGGAGCAAGTTTGGACGGGTCAAAAGACGGCCAAACAAGCTTTAGATAGTGCTGTTAAACGTGGGAATGTGTTACTTGAACGTTTTCAAACGATTAATCAATAAGTGTGTTTATGAGTAGGGGATAACCCTACTCAGCTTGTTTTGACTATATGTGAAAAGCCTATGAAACTTTATTACAGTCACTATCGCTGGTTGCCTTGGGCATTATTGTTGCCACAATTGCTGATTATTCTGATTTTCTTTTATTGGCCAGCCGTACAAGCTTTATACCAGTCTTTTCTGATGCAAGATATTTTTGGTGCGGTTAGCTACTGGGTTGGGTGGGATAATTTTATTAATTTGTTTGCCGATCCAACTTATATCCAATCTATTTACACAACGCTCTACTTTGCTTTTTGGGTTACGCTACTTGGCTTGATGATATCGTTATTATTGGCTTTTTTTATTCAAAAAATTGTACGAGCATCACTTTATTATCGTACTGCTTTGATCCTGCCTTATGCGATTTCACCTATTGTAGTCGGTGTATTGTGGACGTTTATGTTCTCGCCTTCATCTGGGGTCATAACCTACTGGCTAAAAAAATTAGGTATTGACTGGAATTATCAAATGGATGCAGATCATGCCATGTGGCTAGTGATTATGGCATCGATTTGGAAACAATTGTCTTATAACTTTATTTTCTTTTACGCCGGTTTACAAGCCATTCCCAAATCACTCATCGAAGCGGCGGCAATCGATGGTGCCGGTCCCTGGCGACGTTTTTTTACAATTCAATTGCCATTACTTGGGCCTACCACATTTTTTTTGTGTGTCATTAATATTGTGTATGTCTTTTTTGATACCTTTGCCATTATTGATGCACTAACGCACGGCGGCCCAGGTAAAGCGACATCTACATTAGTGTATCGTATTTATTTTGATGGATTTAAAGCAATGGATTACGGCAGTTCAGCTGCACAGTCAGTGATTTTAATGCTATTTGTATTACTCCTGACCGTCATTCAATTTCGTTATATTGATCGAAAGGGGAAAGGGCAATAATGGTAGAGAATCGTCCATGGTTAACATTTTTTTCTCACTGCGTTTTAATCATCAGCATTTTATTCATCTGCTTCCCGCTTTATTTAGCAATGGTTGCATCAACACAAACCAGCGCTGAGGTTTTGCAAGCACCAATGTCATTAATACCAGGTAGTCACTTAGTTGACAATTATTGGGCTGCATTAACGGGACAACAATCCTATGGTATTTCACTGCCAGTATCACGCATGTTATGGGTGACATTAGTGATAACGGTTATCATTACTTTTGGTAAAATAGCGATTTCATTGCTGTCAGCATTCGCGATTGTTTATTTTCGTTTCCCTTTCCGTAAAACCTGTTTTTGGCTTATTTTTATTACCTTAATGCTACCTGTTGAAGTTCGTATTATCCCAACTTATGACGTGGTCGTAAATTTGCATATGATTAACAGTTATGCTGGTTTTACTATTCCCTTAATTGCTTCAGCAACAGCAACATTTTTATTTCGACAATTTTTTATTACGGTACCTGATGAGTTGATGGAGGCGTCAAGAATGGACGGGTCTGGCGCTTTAACCTTTTTTAAAGATGTGTTAGTTCCTTTATCCATTCCAAGCATTGCCGCTTTATTTGTTATCCAGTTCATCTATGGCTGGAATCAATATTTATGGCCACTCTTAATGGCCACGGATGAGTCCATGTTTCCGCTTTCAATTGGTTTGCGACAAATGATTGGTAATGGTGATGTGCCCGTTGATTGGAATTTGGTTATGGCCAGTGTGGTATTAATGCTCATTCCTCCAATTACCGTCATCTTAGTGATGCAACGTTGGCTCGTTGATGGTTTGATTGATACTGAAAAATAACGCATGTGCACCATTGCGTCACTTGAGTGTGAAAGAGAAAAAACAGGAGGTCCATCTTATGGCTGCCGTATTATTAGATAATATTACCAAGCATTATGGTAAAAAGAACCAACAAGCACCATTGATCCTCAAAGGTATTAATGCCCAAATCGATGATGGTGAATTTATAGTGGTTGTCGGTCCATCAGGGTGTGGTAAATCTACGTTATTAAGAGTTATCGCAGGATTAGAAATGCCAACCAGTGGTAATATTGTGATTGGTCATAAAACGGTAACGGCTTTAGAACCTTCACAACGCGATATTGCAATGGTATTTCAAAATTATGCTTTATATCCGCATATGACAGTTAAACAAAATATGGCATATGGGATTAAACTTGCCAAAATGCCTACCCATGAAATTGAAAGACGCATCACACAAACCGCTAAGATGTTGGATATTGACGGTATTTTGGATAAAAAACCAAAACAGTTATCTGGCGGACAACGACAACGAGTTGCAATGGGACGGGCAATTGTGCGTCAACCGCGGTTATTTCTGTTTGATGAGCCCTTATCTAACTTAGATGCGAAATTAAGGACGTCAACTCGACTAGAAATACGCCGTCGTCATCACGAAATTGGAATTACCTCGCTTTATGTGACGCATGATCAAACCGAAGCGATGACTTTAGCCGATCGTATTATCGTGATGAACAAGGGCAAAATTGAACAGTTTGCAACACCGTATGACATTTATCACCAACCCGCATCGACGTTTGTCGCCAGCTTTATGGGATCCCCCGCGATGAATTTATTGAATGTTCAAATCTTCAATCAAAAAGTATGCTGTGATAATACAATATTTGAAGATATCATTATTCCCACGTCGATTCAAAATAGCGGTAAGTCAAAATGGATTTTAGGCATTCGGCCTGAACACCTTACCATTGTCCCTTATGGTACAAAACATGCGTGGCAAATTGATTCAACCATGGTGGAAACACTCGGTGCCGAACAATTAATTTATGCCAAAATCGATACCCAGCCAATTATTATTCGTACGGCTAATCAGTCACATTTAAAGGATTTTTCTCGGCAAAATAATCAGTTATTTTTGCAACTGGATCAGACCAAATTACACTGGTTCGATGCAGAGAGTCTATTAAGTGTAGCCTCGTAATTGGTCTGCTTACGCTTATTAATGATTTTAAAAGAATAGGACATTATGTATGACATTATTGAATTATCCTTATCCGAATTTAATTGCACATCGTGGTGCCGGTCACCACGCTCCCGAAAATACATTAGCGGCTTTTCGTTATGGTGCTCAACATGGCTACACGATGTTTGAGTGTGATGTCAAACTATCAAAAGATAAGCAATTATTTTTATTGCATGATGATACGCTTGACCGGACCACAAATGGACAAGGTTCACCGAAACAGCAAGCTTGGGCAGATCTGTCTTGTCTTGATGCTGGGGGGTGGCATTCATCACTGTTCACCGGTGAATCATTAGCTCGATTAGACAATATCATGCAATTTATCCTTCATAATCGCTATCAGCTGGATATTGAATTAAAAGCAAATCCGGGGGAAGAGTATGAAACAGGTAAAGCATGTGTCACGCTTCTTGAACAACATTATCCCTTTACTGCGCAGTCACATTATCCCTTTTTATTATCTTCATTTAGTCCGCTTGCACTGCAAGCAGCATTCGATCATCAAATCGACATTCCTCGTGCGTTATTACTTCATCAATGGCATGACAATACGTTTGACTTACTTGAACAGCTTGATTGTCGCGGTTTGATAACTAATTACCAGATTATTTCAAAGAGTATTGTTGAACAGTGTCATCAACAAGGTCGGTTTGTCATGGTTTATACCGTTAATGATGCGGCAAGTGTTGCCCAAATGTATGACTATGGTGTGGATTCGGTCATTACTGATAACATGAAATTAATGCAATCTCATTGCTGATTTTTCAGGCTGATCTTGAGGATATCATCAGCTAATTATTCGATAAGGACTTACTTATGAACAAGAGTTTAACATTGCAGGCCGTGATTTTTGATTTAGATGGTACATTAATTGATTCTGAACCCTTGTTGCAACAAGCCAAAAACACGGTTCTCAATGATTATGGTTATGATACAAAGTATTTTTATCAACATTCTGGGGTATCAACAACCGGTGTGCGTATCACTGACTTAGTCAGACGTTTTCAGACTTATTTTCCTGATGTGATTGCTGATAATGATAAAATTACCCATGATATTTTAAATTTTGCTTTAGAGAAAATTAAAGCTAATCCGCCTATCTTACCTGGTGTGATGGAAGCCATTGAGTGTTGTAAATCATCAGGATTACGTCTTGGATTAGCGTCTTCATCACCTATTTACTATATTGCAACGGTGATTGAGTTGCTCGGTATTAGTAATGATTTTGAGTGTAAGTTATCGGCCGATAAACTTGATTATGCAAAACCCCATCCTGAAGTTTATCAACTCGCAGCTGAAAAATTAGCGTTATTACCCGAACAATGCGTCGCAATTGAAGACTCCATTGTTGGAATGATCGCAAGTAAAAGCGCAAATATGCACTCAATTGTCGTCCCTTCTTCAATGCAATACGAATTGCCACAGTGGGGGTTAGCGGATATTAAATTGCCATCGTTATGTCATCTGACTCAGCAGCATTTTTTAACATTATCTTAACCGCTAAACGTTTAACTAGCCGATTATGAATAAATTGTGATTAGCCGATATCATCTTTGATTTTCGTTAAATTATTGTCATAACCTATGATTATAGTGTAAAAACCGCGGATAAATTCAAAAACGATGTGGAATGCTTGTTTAGAAAAGATGTCATCGGGTATTTTGAGGCCCAGCTACTTTTTGGGCGGTGATTTAATTGGTTCAATATAATGATATATCATCATTGACCGCAGTATAGGCAAAACCGTACTGCGGCATGCATCAAAATGATATTTTATTCTTGATAGGGTTTGATGACAAACACACAAATTGCCGACACCAGTAGTGGTAACGCCAGGATTAAAAAATAATAACCTCGTGGTAATTCTGCTGCAATCAAGAGTCCGGCAACATAGGGACCAAGTGTTGCACCTAAACGAGCTAATCCCAGTACAATCCCAGTACCTGTTGCACGAATTTGCGGAGGGAATACAGCGGGCGCAGTTGCATAAAGTCCCGCCATGGCGCCAAATATGGTAAAGCCGATAAATGCAATTAACGTAAATAATAGTGGTAACACATTTGCACTAAATCCAAAGGCTGTGACGACGATAAAAGCCGTTACCAGCATGAGTGCGGCGACGTTTTGTACTGAGTATTTTTTTGAGAACCAACCTAACAGTAATCCACCTGCAATCCCAAAAATATTCATGACTAACGAGCCGGTGATACTTAAATCGGTTGAATATCCCAAACTGACTAAAATCTTAGGTGTCCAATTTGCTAAAAAATAGAACGAACACATTAACATAAAATTACTCACACACAGTAAAATAGTCGATTTTAATATGTTTGGCGCTAACAGTAATTTAAAACTTTTTTGGTGAGTTTCAATTGATGCCTGTGGAAAGCTGCTACATGTTTGTAATCCAAGTTTACTTAGCAGGTGATTGAGTTTATCCAGTGCGTTGTTACTTTTTTTGGTTAGAATGAAATCAAGTGATTCGGGTAATTGAAAAAATACCACGGGTATCATCAAACAAGAGAATACACCACCAAAAAAGAACACATATTGCCAACCAAAGTGTTTAATTAAATAGATTGAAATAACGCCACCAATTAATGCACCTACTGTGTAACCTGCAGCCATAATACTGATTGCCAAAGAGCGATAACGATTTGACGAGTATTCAGCAACTACGGTATTAATTCCCGGTAAAATGGCCCCCATACCCAGACCTGTGAATATGCGTGAAATCACTAATTCGGTATGGTTTGTTGATAAACCCGATGCAAACATTCCAACTGTTAGGATGACTAAACAACATAGGATGATAAAACGTCGACCAAATTTATCGGCAAACGGTGAAATGATCAATGCTCCAATAACCATACCGGCTAATCCAGCGCTGAATAAAACACCGAGTTGTTGAGGTGCAAGCCCCCATTGTGCAGAAATAGATGGCGCTACAAATGCGATAGTTAACACGTCAAACCCATCAATTAAGCTAATGAGTACACAAACGCTCACTGCAAAAATTTGAAAGGGACTCATGGGATTGTTGTATATCGTCTGTTTTATTTGGCTGACATTCATATTATGTGTTCTCTATACAGTAAAATGAGGGCAAAAATAGCCCAATTACCGCTATGACGGCGGTAATTTTATGATGTTAAATGGGGTTATTTTATTTCGAGTGAGCCCCAAACATCGTTAGCAATATCAACCGTCAATTTTAGTTTGGCGCGTTGATCGTCAACGGTCACATTGTTACCATGCACAGTACTACTAAAACCACATTGTGGTGATAGTGCCAACTGATCGAGTGACACGTATTTTGCGGCTTGATCAAGGCGACGTTTGATATCATCTGGATTTTCAAGTTGTGGGAATTTACTGGAAATTAAACCTAAAATTGCGATTTTACCTTTTTGTAAATATTTTAATGGTTCAAATCCACCACTTCGTTCATCATCATATTCAAGGAAATAACCATCTAATTTCATTTCGCTCAATAGTGCTTCAGCAACTGGACCATAATTACCACTTGCAGCAAATGTACTTTTAAAATTACCGCGGCAAAGGTGAATAGATAAGATCAAATCTTTTGGTTTTAAATCAACCACCTTATTAATAAATTCAGCGTATTTGTAAGGTAATTGATTCGGATCATCGCCACGTTGACGTGCTGCTTCACGCATCTTTTCGTCACAAAGATAAGCAAGGTTGGTATCATCCATCTGAACATGGCGACAACCTGCTTTGTATAATGATTCAAGTTCTAGCGCATAGGCTTTAGCAACATCATTATAAAAGTCTGGATCTAAAATCGGATACGCGGCCTCATCAATCCCACCACGGCCACCACGAAAATGTAGCATAGTCGGTGATGGAATCGTCACTTTTGGAACTGACGTTGGGCTTGATTGGCTTTTTAAGAAATTAAAGTCAGCGAGTTGGATATCTTTAATATGTTTTACTTTTCCAGTAACGCGGATATTGGGTGGTAATAGTTTTTCTTTACCGTCACTATCAATCACTGTGCCGGGTGCGTCAGTTGTCACACCGCCAAGCTGTTGTAAAAAGTCTAAATGGAAATAAGTACGACGAAACTCGCCATCTGTCACACTGCGAATTCCTGCATCTTCTTGAAATTTGACAATTTCACTGATGGCTTTATCTTCAACAAGACGTAATTGTTCAAAGGTAATTTGTTTATTGGCAAATTGTTCACGAGCATCGAGTAAAAATTTAGGGCGTAAAAAACTACCGACGTGGTCTGCACGAAAAATAGGGTAAGTGCTCATAGTGTATTCCTTTTATATTCTGTTATTTACATCTAAAGACGTTTAGACGTCTAAATGAGAATAATTATAGAGGGCAAGGGTTTCAATTACTAATTGAATTTGTATATAGTTAGATATAGTAAAAAACTATAACAAATAATCTGAACATTTCAAATTAAATATAATCCGCCATAATATTTATTAATTACTGTATAAAAAAACGTTATTTAAATCATTTTTATCTACTAAAAATACATTGATAATGATACAGTTTCGCCTTATTTTAAGAATTAGGAAAACAATATGGTTCATCACCAACATCCCTTAGTCCGATTTTATTTTAAAGTTGGGTTAATCCCACAAATAATATTAGGTTTAATTTTAGGTATTACACTAGCATTCATTTCTAAAGATGCTGCAATGAATGTGTCATTATTAGGTCACTTATTTATTAATGCATTAAAATCTGTTGCGCCTATTCTTGTATTAGTTTTGGTCATATCATCAATTGCAAATCACCAACATGGCAAAAAATCCAATATGAATACCTTAATGGTGCTCTATTTTGTTGGGATGATGTCTGCCGCGCTTTTAGCCACCGTGGTGAGTTTCGTTTTTCCATCACACATTACCATTGTTGAAAACGTACAAGAAATTGGTTTAACGCCGCCAAGTGGTGTTAAACAAGTTTTAACCACGCTATTAGGTCGAATGATAGATAATCCTGTCAATGCATTAGTTCAAGCGAATTACATTGGTTTAATTGTGTGGGGAATTGGGATTGGTTTAGCATTACGTCATGCCAATCAAACAACGAAAACGATGGTGGCGGATCTTTCTTATTCTATCTCATTTATTGTAAGAATTATTATTCGCTTTGCGCCATTAGGGGTATTTGGCCTTGTTGCTTCAACGCTTGCAGAAACAGGTTTTGCTGAATTATTAAACTATGGTCACTTACTTATCGTGTTAGTCAGTTGTATGTTAATTGTGGCATTGGTTATCAACCCATTGTTAGCCTTTTTTGTGATGCGTAAAAATCCTTATCCTTTAGTGTTGACATCATTAAAAGAGAGTGCAATTCCAGCGTTTTTCACCCGAAGCTCTGCTGCCAATATTCCGGTGAATATGGAACTGTGTAAACGACTGAAAATGGACGAAGATACCTATTCTGTTGCAGTACCATTAGGTGCGGCAATTAATATGTCTGGTGCGGCGGTCACCATTACCGTACTTACCCTAGCGACAGTCTATTCAATGGGCATTAGTGTTGATATATACTCTGCGGTATTGCTATGCATTGTGACATCAGTTTGTGCGTGCGGTGCGTCGGGAATTGCGGGCGGTTCACTATTATTGATCCCGGTTGCATGCAGTATGTTTGGTATTCCAAATGAGATATCTGTAAAAGTCATTGCGATAGGGATTACCATTGGGGTTATTCAAGATTCAGTCGAAACGGCACTTAACTCATCAAGTGATGTGGTCTTTATTGGGGCGATTTCTTCATCACTTAAAGATAAAAACGCCAAAATAATATCTTCTGATAACTTGTAATAACCAGTTGATTAGGCTTTATTCGCCCTATTGAATAGTAATAGGGCGCTTATTTTAAAATATCCCCATCCATGATGATAAAACTATTGGCTTTCTGAATTTAACTGTATATAATCACATAATCTGTATAAAAACACAGGAATAAAGTATGAAACCACTTACAGAGCGTCAACAGCAAATTTATGACTTGATTAAGCTCCATATTCAATCAACCGGGATGCCGCCCACTCGTGCCGAAATTGCTTCACAATTAGGCTTCCGTTCAGCAAATGCAGCAGAAGAACATTTAAAGGCGTTAGCGCGTAAAGGGGCGATTGAAATGATTGCCGGTTCTTCACGAGGTATTCGACTTTTACTTGAAGAAGAAGAGGAAGAAGGCTTACCATTAATTGGGCGTGTTGCAGCAGGTTCCCCAATCCTTGCCCAAGAACACATAGAAAGTCGTTATCAAGTAGATCCAGCACTATTTAAACCTAATGCTGACTTTTTATTACGTGTTAATGGGATGTCAATGAAAGATATTGGGATTTTAGATGGCGATTTACTGGCTGTACATAAAACACAAGATGCCCGTAATGGCCAGGTTATCGTTGCACGTATTGGCGAAGAAGTTACCGTAAAACGTTTAGAGCGTAAAGGCACTAAAGTGCGTTTGTTAGCTGAAAACGATGCGTTTTCACCCATTGAGGTTGATTTGCAAAAACAAGAGTTTTCAATTGAAGGTTTAGCAGTTGGTGTCATTCGTAATGGGTCGTGGATGTAATTGTGAATGAATTCATGTAAAATGACCAAAATTACCAGCAATGAGGTGAAAGGAAATGTGGCTATTTTGGTTATTTGAAGCATTGGGGTTTATCGCGGTTTTAGTGCTAATATTTATCTATTGTCGTTTTCGTAAACAGGGATTTTGGTCGTTTGTTTGGCAAAAGTTAAAATGGGTTTCATTAGCTATCGTTGCAGTTTGGTTGATCATTGCTATTTTATGTTGGAATCACCTCTATAGTGCCACTCAATGTTATTTCCGTGGTTTGAGCATGAAAGCCAATACAAAATATTCTATTTATTTAGGTGAATGTCAAATTGAAACGCCAAGAGGATCATTTATTCCTATTGATAGAACTCGTTCGTTACCAGATGGTAGCAAATCGGGTGATGAAGGCTCGCACGATGAGTACTATGGTTACTAAGTAAGATTGACATAAATAAAACGCGACATAAACGTCGCTTTTTTTATTTAAATTAGAGACCTTTACTTGGGTCATAATCAAAAGCAATTAATGAATCAGTCCCTTTTTCTAATAATGGGATAATCTGATTGGCAACCTCTAAATGTGTCGGATGATACAGATAAATATCACGATCTTCAGCATTATCAAATTCCATTTCAAAACCATAATCAAATCCGTGATTCATACCTTCTTTACTGTCATATTTACCAAACTTGAATGATTTAATTTGTGGGATGGGCTGGCGCAAACCATCAAGTAAAGCAAACGCATGTTCAATTTGTGTTTTTGGTGTATCAGATTTAAATTGTAAAAAAACGATATGTTTCATCATGTTGCTATCCCTTATTGTGAGTTTTTTATGGTAGAGCTATTTTCCTACTATATCTAAATTAATGTTGTATCAGCGTCATATCATCGATAGCCATGTCAGTTTACTATCGCGATATGACGACTGATACCCCATTAAAATCGGTACCTTATATCGAGACGATTAACGTTTTATGGATTTAAACTGTTTTGTTGTTTCTTTTAAAGCGACTTCAGTTGGTAAACGTTCCATTGAACTTGCACCATAAAAGCCATTACAATCTGGGCAATGTTTTAAGATATAAGCAGCATCTTCTGGCGTGGCAATGGGTCCACCATGACATAAAATGATGACATCTGGTCGAATCGCTTTCGCTGCTTTTGCCCATTGATTAATTAATGGTACACAATCGGCAAGGGTTAATGCGGTTTCTGCTCCGATGCTACCGCCTGTGGTTAATCCCATATGTGGGACTAAGATATCAGCGCCTGCTTTTGTCATATCAATCGCATCTTGCTCACTAAATACGTAAGGTGTTGTTAGTAAACCTTTCTCATGTGCTTTGCGAATCATCTCAACTTCTAAGCCATACCCCATTCCGGTCTCTTCAAGATTCGCCCTGAAATTACCATCAATTAAGCCAACAGTCGGGAAGTTTTGTACGCCAGCAAAACCGGTAGCTTTAATGTCATCTAAAAATTTATCGAATTGACAAAATGGATCGGTACCATTGACGCCAGCGAGTACTGGTGTATGAGTAACAACTGGCAAGACTTCTTTTGCCATGTCCATAACGATCTCATTGGCATTGCCATAGGCAAGTAAGCCAGCAAGTGAACCTCGGCCAGCCATTCGATAACGACCTGAGTTATAAATGACGATCAGATCAATCCCACCAGCTTCTTCACATTTTGCTGATAATCCTGTTCCAGCGCCACCACCGATGATCGGATCACCTTTGGCTATCATATCTCGAAATTTATTAAGTAATTGTTCACGATTTAGTTTCATCATCTTCTCCTGTTACTTCATTAATTGGTTAAATTCATTTATTACACGCTGACAAAACTCTAAGGAGTTAATATGATCGGAGACTTTGATTAATCTACGTTTATCTGTTTGAATAAATGTTTGCTCAAATGCATCGACAAAAGCTTGATCTGCCGTAGGATCCCAGAAATTGCCACCTTCAATATCAAGTGCTGAAAATCCACCTTGTGGAATAATAAATCTGACTTCACCCTCACATTGATTAAGCTTATTCGCAATCCAATGTCCCATTTTGGCATTTTCTTCAGGTGTTGTTCGCATTAATGTGACTTGAGGATTGTGAGCGTAAAAATGACGATCTTTATATTTTTCAGGAATGGTGTCAGGACTGCCGAAGTTAACCATATCTAATGCACCACAAGAACCAATATAAGGCACTTGACTACGTGCAATCGCACCAAAGCGGTCTTCGTTACACGCGAGTACACCATCAAACAGATAATCACACACTTCCGTCGTAGTAATATCTAACACACCACGTAAAAGATGACTATCGGCTAATTTTTCCATGGCTTGCCCACCACTGCCTGTTGCATGGAAAACTAAACAGTCGTATTGATTATGGAGTTGTTTCGCAACCAGTTGTACACACGCGGTGGTCACCCCAAACATGGTTAAACCGACGGCGGGTTTATCTTCGATCACTTCATCTAAATGAAATAAAATAGCACCAGCAATAAAATTGGCTGCATTCGTTAACACTTTACGTGAAATGATATTCAAGCCTGAAATGTCAGTAACCGAATAGAGCATAGCAATATCACTCGCGCCGATATAACCAGAAATATCACCAGATGCCATGGTAGAGACCATCAATTTAGCAACGCCAACAGGCAACGCTTGCATCGCTGGGGTGATAAGTGCGGTTCCACCTGAACCACCGAGCCCTAATACCGCGCCAATATCGTTTTGGCTACTTAAAAAATGGGTGAAGGCGATAGACATGGCAATAATTGCTTTTCCGCGATCACCACAAAATACAGCCTGTTGACCTTGTGGATGATAGTTTGCAACTGTTGCAGCATCAACGTCAATGGGATATTTAGATGTATAAGGCTGAGTCGATAAATCAATGATTTTAGTTGTAATATTTTGTTTTATCAGTAAATCTCGAACATAAATAACTTCTTCGCCTTTTGTATCCAGCGTTGTTACAAGGTATGCCACTGCATTTTTATTCATGATGATTTTTCCTCATTAATGAAAATAGTTTTATTATTTTTAACAAAAGCAATGTGAGATGTCATCGATTATATTACATTAATGAGACGCAAGTCTCAATTTTTATGGTGAATTTTGTAAACTAACCACAATAAATGAGTTATCATATTGCTATTACTCAATTTTATTTTAGATATTTATGGACAAAAAACAGTTGTATTGTGGTGTAAAAAAACGGAATTATGAGCGCCTAATTAATATTGCACTTGAAGAATATGAACATGGTAATGCATTATCCATTACCGAATTGGCGACAAAAGCCAAACTTTCCCGAGCAACAGCTTACCGTTACTTTCCAACCCAAAGTGAGTTAATTTCAGCGATTGTAGAGAGTTCTTTAGGACCCATTTTCCAATGGCAATCAGATAAAGATGACCCAGAAGAAAGGATTTGTGATTTTTTAGCCTTTGCCTTTCCGCAGATGTTAAAGCATGAAGGGGCTTTACGTGGTGCACTACAAGTTTCTTTACAACAGTGGGCAGAAGAACGCTCTACGAAGAAAAAACAAAAAAATAAATTGATCAGAGGTAATCGTAAAGAGATACTCTCAACGATTTTAGCACCGCTGAAAAAAGAGTTATCGCAAGATTTATACGATACGGTGATCTATACCATGTCAATTATTTATGGTTCTGAGATTTTTATGGTACTCAAAGATATCTGGCAACTGGATAATGAAAAGATTATTTCATTATCGCAGTGGATTGCTAAAGCTGTGATTCATCAAGCCCGATTAGAATCACTAGAGTTGCCATCTAAGCCAAGTGAATAAAATATTACCGGTATTTTTTTTGACACCAGGGACATAAGTACTTTGAATCGATAAACGATCATACTCTACCGAAAATAGTGGTAAAGGGGCAGGGAAAGGAATCCAGTTGTAATCCTTACGCGCGGTGATACTGAGTGTATACCCAACACCGATTCGCCATTTATCACTATTACCTGGTCGCCAGTATGTTTGATAAGCATAACCACCAATTGGCTCAATCACATTATGCGAGTCTTGAAATTCCATGATGTATAATGAATGCCAGTCACCATCTTGATCAAATCGTGAAACACCAATACCAATTCCCCATGGGCGCTCGTTATAGCTATCAATCTTATCTTTATCATAGGTAGCACGGTTGTGCCAAGTATTCACGGGAACATATAATTCATAATTATCTGAATGCCATGTGTCCGATAAACTTTGTTTAATATCTTGCCATAAACTAGTATCATTCTCTTGAGCAAAAACAGAAAAAGGCAACAATAATAAAACAGGAAGTAAATATTTTTTTAACATGTAACTATCTTCATTTTAAATTTTGAAGACATATTTTAGAGAGATCCTGTTTTTTGTGAAGTAAAATTTTGTTAGAAAATGGATAAAATCATATTTTTAACACAAATTATTAGCAACAGCCCCTTAGGTTATTTAAATATGACTGCACAAAAATCACTGACTTTTTATTTTGAATTGATAGTTTATCTAAATCATCATGATGAGATTGGGTGCATTTAACAAATGACAACGCGAGTAATTAAATCAACGAATGCAGGACACCAAACGATGATTTAATTACTACACAGATTCTCAATTTTTACCGATCAAATATTGGGGGCATGATCTAAAATATAGTTCTCTGCTTCTTTACTCCATAATCCACCTGATTTGACTAAAATCTCTTTAAGTTGCTGCTGGAATGTGTCTGGTGCAGGTTCTGACAATAACTTGCCTAAATCAATCAACGGTAATCGTTTTTGAGAATAGATGAGTTTTTTACCCCCAGCAATTTGAGGTTGGTTGATGGTGACATAGGCAGCAGAATCGAGTCCTAATACATGGGTAATGATTTTATTTACCTGGATCTTTTTATCTTCGATTAATGCAATCCCTTCACGCATATCTTGTGTATTCCCGCCCGATGTACCGACATAATGGGTAAACGCGTAGTGAATATCATAGAAATTAATTGAGGCTTCAAATTTACTGTCCTGAGGACCGGCAAAAAAGTTAACGCAGCCATCTGTCGCTAAAATATTTGAGCTTAAATTAACGAGTTCTTTATCAGGGACAAAAATAAAGATATCGTCATAGCCTTCATTATTGACTAAATCCATCAAATAGTGTTTATGGTCATCAACATCACTGACATTTACATAAAATACGTCTACGCCATTTTCTGCTGGATAATGTTTTTTACAATATTCCACACGTTCATCACTACGACCTGTAACGATTAGACGTTTTGGCTTAATTGGACCATGCAATGCGAGATCAATGGCGAGCATTCCCATTGGTCCCATACCGCCTAATATAATCAAATTACCGCCTTCTTTTATCCCCATTTTATGGTTATAGGTGCCTTCAACTAAATGGTAATTGGCATTAAATGCTCCAATCACACAAGATAGCGGTTCAATCATTGACGCTTCAAAATAAGAATCGCCATTGTAGGCCAGTAAACAATCTTGCATTAAGACTTCTTTAGGGATAACAACGTAAGTTGACTCACCGCCAATATAAGGAAATGAGTAACCAGGGCAAGCTAAAGAAGGTAACTGTAAATTAGCTTGAATAATATATTTACTGCCCACTTTAAATTTATGTTGCCATGCTTTACCAACTTGGACAATATTGCCACTAAATTCATGTCCAACAATAATGGGATTGGTCGCGATATCATTTGGCACTTTTTTATGGTCCGCCCCTTGATTGACTTCTTTCCACGTTGAAAAGCAAATACTGTCAGTGATCACTGACGCAAGAATTTCATCATCTTTGATTTCAGGTAGTTCAAACTGCTCTAAACGCAGATCATTTTTACCGTATAAACGGAGTGCTGTCGTTAACATATATCGCCTCTTACTGATTTTGCTGTTAAATTGATGACGCTTGCACATGACGTACAAGCGCAATAAACATTACACAAGTATCCCTAGCCAATATCCGATAATTCCCACACCAAATAATGAGAAAATTAAGGTGATAGGGCTCACTTTTTTCTTCAATAATTTCATCATCAATAACGTCAATCCTAATGCTAATAGACCTGGACATAAGTCATTTAAGATGTCTTGAAAAGTAGTAACCACTTCACCACCATCTGGTGATGGGGTTACCGAAACAACAATCGCGGTATTTATCGTTGTCCATTTGGTGACCAGAACGCCCATAATAAAAAGTCCTAATATGGAAGCGCCTTCGGTCAGTTTTTGTAAAATATTGTTCGCCATGTCTTTTACGATATTAATGCCTTTATTAAAGCCATATTGCAGACCAAACCACTTAAGGCTCAAACGTACCGCATTAAATAGGACAAAAAATAGCAGTGGTCCCATAATGCTGCCTGATAAGGCAATTGAAGCACCAAGTGCAGCGGTGATAGGGCGTAATGTTCCCCAAACGAGGGGATCTCCAACACCAGCAAGTGGACCCATTAACCCCACTTTAATGCTGTTAATTGTGCCGCCATCGATGTCAGCGCCATTTGCTTTTGCTTCTTCCATTGCCGCGGCAACACCGACTACCGGTCCGCAAACTGCAGGGGTTGTATTAAAGAAAACTAAATGACGTTTTAGCGCCTCAGCTTGCTCTTCTTTAGTGCTATAAAGTCGCTTGATAGCGGGGATCATGTCATAACAAAAGCCTAAAGCATGGATACGTTCATAATTAAATGAAGCTTGTTGTAAGTTTGAACGCAAGAACATTTTTACTAAATCAGATTTGGTCAGTTTTTTGCTATATTCGCTCATATTGGTATCCTTTAATCATCTAATTCATCAAAAGCAACATCGTTTTGCGTTGCAGATGCTTGACTATCGTTATGATTTTGTTTGCGGTAATTGGGATTCAGTTGGATATAAAGCACGGCTATAATTGCACCGATTGCGCCGAAGGCAAGTAGGCTAAAGTTAAGGTAACCGCCAACAATGAATCCAGCAAAGAAGAATGGCACCAAATATTTAACCCACATCATATTCAGTACCATTGCATAACCCACAACCACGATAAATCCACCTGCAATTTGCAATCCTTTCGTTACTACATCAGGAATGTAATTAAGCATCGTGTTTAAGGTGGCTGCATCAACATAAATGGCAATAATCAGCGAGGGAATAGCAACGCGTAGCGCTTGTACCATTAGGGCTGAAACATGTAACATATCCAACCGTCTAAAGTTTGCTGTTAAAGCCGCTTTATCGGCAGCATGTTGGAAAAAGACGGTAATAGTACGTGCAAATACGGTTAAGATCTGACCCGCCGCGGCAACAGGGAGCGCAATAGCAATACCGGTGGCAATTTCTTGTTTACCCACAATCACCAAAATAGCGGAGATAATACTGGCAAGTGCTGAATCCGGGGATTGTGCTGCACCAATGTTCATCCAGCCTAGTGCGATAAATTCCAATACACCGCCTAATACCACTCCTTTTTCAACATCACCAAGTATTAGTCCAATTACGGAACAGGCAATGAGGGGGCGGTGTGTTTGAAATTCATCTAACACACTGCCCATACCAGCTATACACGCATAAAGAAAAATTAAAATAATTTGTAAGATACTAATTTCCATGTGTTTTCCCTCATAATCGATTTAGGTTGGGACGTATTTAGTCCCATTTGAATTCATTAATTTTTTTTATAAAATCAACATTTGGATCGGAATAAACAACTCTGAGATCTAATTCAACACCCAATTTATCCAATTGATTGAAAGCATCAACATCGTTTGCGTCAAGTGAAACAGCCTTGGTTATTTGAGTTTTACCTTCGTGGTAAGCCATTCCCCCGATATTGATTTTTTTAATATCAACACCTTGTTCAACTAAGCGGACAACGTCGTGTGGATTTGTAAATAAATAAAACACTGTATCTTTTTCATATTTTGGATTGTTATAGACCGATACCGCTTTTTCAATATTTACCACATTGACTTTAATGCCGGGTGGTGCGGCTTGCTTGAGTAACGTAGTCCGAATCGGGTCTTGATGAATTTCATCATTACAAATGATAATTCTTTCTGCTTTCGCTTCTTTTACCCAAACGGTAGTTACTTGACCATGGATAAGTCTGTCATCGATTCTAGAAAATTGAATAATCATAGAAAATCTTCCTCTGTTTCTGATATCACGGTTTTATTAAGTTTTTTGACACATTGCATACCGACATCAACTAAATGTTCGACAAGCTCGGGTAACGCTAACGTTTCTCGATTGTCGACAAGTTCAAGGCAAAGCGGTAATGACATACCTGCAATGACTTCAACATCGGGTGTGGTTAGTGCGATTGATGAGGCAGCATTAAATGGACT
This sequence comes from Orbus sasakiae, assembly GCF_039542345.1. NCBI lineage: Bacteria > Pseudomonadati > Pseudomonadota > Gammaproteobacteria > Orbales > Orbaceae > Orbus > Orbus sasakiae. Next base: position 1,623,931 of record NZ_BAABHY010000001.1, on the reverse strand, counting down.
TCCACCAAACAAATCGACAACAATCAATACATGATCTTGTGGGTTAATGAGTGATCTCATTTTGCGTTCAAGATCATCGCGACCTTCTAATTTTTCAAATGAAATCGGTAATAAATAATTAACATCACCATAAACCATTTCAATCGACTCTTTCATGCTGTGCGCTAACTGTCCATGGCCACACATAATCACTTTTGTCATGGTATTCTCCTTTAGCCGCGGCTTTTTCCGCCGGAAATGTTATAGGTCACACCAGTGATGTAACTTGCTCTATCGGAGATCAAAAATGCAACCAGATCAGCCACTTCAGATAACTTACCATCACGTCCAATTGGAATGGCACTTTTGCCATAGTCAGCTCGCAATTGGTCGACTGTTTTATTACGTGTATAGGCTAATGCATCTTCATAAGCAGGGGTGCGTAAACCGGTTGTTTCTAAAATACCCGGCGCGACACCAACCACTCGAACATTAAATTTGCCCAGTTCTTTAGCCCAAGAACGCGTAAAACTGTTGATTGCCGCTTTTGTTGCCGCATAGGCACTTTGGCCTTCTGAGCCTTCTAGTCCACTTTCTGAGGAAATATTGATAATAACGCCATGTTGATTGGCGACCATATTTCGTGCCGCTGCTTGGGTTAGTAAAAAAGCCCCTTTTTGGTTAATGTTGACCAATCGATCAAAATCGGCTTCAGATAGTTCGTACTGACTTTGTGGTGTTTTGCTATCAACGAGTAAACGCGGTAAATTGATGCCAGCATTGTTAACAATTGCATCAATATGACCAAATTTATCGAGTACTGTTGTGATTAGCTGATCAATATCATGTTTATTACTCACATTTGTTTTAATAAACGTGACTTGATGATGCTGGCTAAAATCGGTGTTATTTTGTAGATCGGCTAAGATGACATGTGCCTGTTGTGCAATTAATTCATCAACAATCGCTTTACCGATTCCTGATGCCCCACCCGTAACAATAATGACTTTATTATCGAGATTTAACCAATTTTTCATACAAAAGTGCCCCTATCACATAACAATGTGAAATTTAAGTTGTTGTTTTAAGAATGAATATTGAAACTAATTGACGATTAGTCAGGTGACAATGTGCGATCCAGTATTGCTTGAGCTGTTTCTTTGGTGGTAATTAATGTATTTAAATACCCCCCCTTCATTGCTCCAATCATGGCGTCGGCTTTTTCGATAGATTGCGCTACACCAATTCGGTGTTTTGCTTTTTTGAGTTGCTGTAAATGAATATTAATAATGGTTTCAGAAATCGTAGTTTGAATTGGTTGACCACGATAACTATAAAAACGAGAACAAATATCGCCTGCAATTGGTTCTTGATTGATTGGCTTAACATCATCGCCATCGCCATAAAATCCATACCAAATCGATTTATCTGATACTTCACATGAACCAATTCCAAAGATGGCGATAGACAGTGAATCCCAATATTTTGATATTTGTTGATAATGTTGTGATTTGACAATAGCATCACGTAAAAACTGTTCATCCAAAATCGCCGGAAAGTCCATCAATAATGATTTACCATGTAATTTTGATGCAATGTTATAGACAATAGTATTAACGTGATATTTGCTTTCGAGTTTACCAGCAGGACCACCAACCATCGGTACGCAAAGGATATCTTTATAACTTGAGGCATCAAGTTGTTCAGCGACGGCCGCTAAAGAGCTTCCCCAAGAAAGGCCAAGAATATCGCCATCACAAATGATCTGTTTTAAGTAATCAGCACAGGCAAGCCCCATCGTATTGAGTTTGTCCTGTATTGTACTGCTATCACTGTTATGTGTGACAATAACATGGGTTAAGTTAAATAATTCTTTGAGTTGTTTTTCGAGTAAAAATGTACTGCTTAATTCATAATTAATTGAAAAAGAAACGATACCTTGTTCTTGGGCTTTTTTTAATAATCGACTGATGGTTGTCCGGTAAATTGATAATTTTTTAGATATCTCATTTTGTGTTAAGTTTTGCTCATAATACATTTGTGCAATTGTGATTAACAATTTGAGTTCATTATTATCCATATCCCTTCAACCTTTAGCACATATGTGCAACGTATCATCTTAATATGATTGTATTTATACATTATTGACTGACAAGTTCAAATCATATTTAACCTGAGTTTTTAAAAATAAAATATGAGTCACAGAATTAATGCGTCAAAAATGATAAAAGCACATATGTGCAGATAAATGTGCAATATTTTTTATCCATATCATTAGGAGGTAGCTGTCGACATCGTATTTTTATTGTCGAAAGCGATTGAATAACCTTTCGAGTTTATGCTATTACTAATACTCGATTAACGCTCATATTAATCAGATCGAGGGTTTAGCGTGATTGAAGGGAATGTTTAATGTTCCTCTCAGTGTGTTTTTTGATAAGATATGCAAAATCAACAGATTATAGGCAAAAAATGGATTACTACTCACGTCAAGATGTACTCTTAAATTCGGCAATTGCAGTATCTGATTTACAGCATCAACCAGCCCAATGGGTAACCAAAGCGTTATTAAAAGAGGTTTGCCTATCACCAAAACCAGGTTTAGTGGATATGAATAATAGTGGTGCACACCGTGATATGGATTTTTCGACATTTGTTTCTAGCATTAGCGCTATTGTTCCTTGGTTAGATGCCTTTTATCAGTATGGATTATCATTTCCCCTTCAGCAACAGCAAAACTTTTTAACAGGAATCAGGCCAATTGGTATTGAGTGTGAACATGCGATGTTTCAGGCCACACATCAAGTAAATACGCATAAAGGTGGTATTTTTGCGTTTGGCTTATTACTTGGTGCCATTGGAAAACTGCAACAATACGCTCAACCCATTGATTATCAATTAATTTGTGAGGAAGTGGCTAAAATTTGCCGAGGTATTGTCAAACAGGAATTAACAGGGCAACAGCATGCAAATACCGTGGGTGAAAAATTGTTTAAATTGCATCAATTGACAGGTGCAAGGGGCGAAGCTGAGTCAGGTTATCGCACGGTCAGGGAGATTTCATTACCCGTGTATTGTCAGATGCAAAGTGATGGTTATGATGAGGAAACCAGTTTGCTACAAGCATTATTGTATTTACTTGCTTATAATCAAGATACTAATCTGGTTTCTCGTGGTGGGCTTCAAGGTTTAGCTTTTGTCCAAGAAGCCGCTAAACAGTTAATCGATAAAGGCGGAATTTGTCACCCAAAGGGGCGCCAATTTTTATATGAACTTGATCTGGCATTAATTCAACGCAATTTAAGTCCAGGTGGAAGTGCTGATTTGATCGCGATTACTTGGTTCTTAGCCCAATATCCCTAACTTAACTGTGTGTGATTATTTACCTAAACGTCGATATAATCTTTCTGGACGACCAATTTTTCCATGGTTAATTTCTATCGTTAATAATTTGATTTGTACACAATACTCCAAATACCGTCTAGCGGTAGTTTTACTAATTTGTGTTTTTTCCACGACATTTTCAACTGTTTGTGCTGTATTTGTTTGCATAAAGAGATCTTTGACTTTTTGTAAGGTGATCTCTTCAATTCCTTTGGAATGACGATTAATATCAACAAAATCTTTGGTTTGTAAATTAAACAATTCATCGATACGACGTTGATTAAGGTGCTGCTGGATACTTTGTCGATATAAAAAAAGTTCAAACCGTTCAAGTGAGTGTTTTAACCGCTGATAAGAAACCGGTTTAATCAAATAATCAAAAGCACCGTAACGAATGGCTTTACTACACGTATCAATATCACTCGCTGCAGTAATAAAAATCACATAGCATGACAAGTGATGATTAATAATATGTTCAAATAATTCAATTCCTTTACCATCAGGTAAATAGTTATCGAGCAGAATCAAGGTTGGTTTTAGTTTATCCACCATGACTTTGGCCTCGGCTAAATTTGACGCGATACCTAATACTTTAACATTCGTATCACGTTGAATAAAATCCGCATTTAATTCAGCCAGAATTGGCTCATCCTCTACAATAAGCGCCTCAATGATATTTTCTTTTGTTTTATTCATAGGATTATCTCTTTTTATTATTTTGGTATAAAAACAGAAAAGATTGCACCATGTGGTTGATTATCGTCAAACATAATGTAACCCTTTGCTTTCTTTGTATAAGTTGATACTAGATGTAGACCAATGCCATGTTCTTTGGGATTTTGTGAGGTGACTCCTGGCTCAAAAATTGAATCTCGTATTGCGTCATCAATCCCTGAACCTTGATCACTGACTTCCAATACAATTTCATCAGTTGCATCACTTAAATATAATTGAATTGTTTTTGTTCCTTGTGGATTATTAAGGCAGGCATTAAATGCATTGTCGAGTAAATTACCGACAATTGACATAAACTCTGTCTCAGTGATTGTTGGAGGGAGTGCCTTTAGTTGGCAAGCAGGATCAAAGATCAGTTTTAGACCGATTTCGTGTGATTTTGAGTATTTTCCAATCAGTAGTCCGCAAATTGCGGGTACTTTAAAATGTTGGGTAATGAAATCTAAACTTTTCTGATTATCGCTTGAATGTAATGTGATAAATGCTTGGGCTTCATCATACCGTTTCATGTAAATAAGACCGGATAACGTTGCCATCCAGTTTAAATGCTCGTGCCGCAAGGTTCGCAGGTTATCAACGTACTGTGTAATTTGTGTTAATTGCATGCTTAATAAATTGATATCATTAAAATTACGAAAGGTAATCACCCACCCTTGGATCTGGTTATCAATGATGACACGTATTCGACTCGCAATCACAATAATATCGTTAAAGTAGCAGATGTGATCATGCACGTCTTCAATTTGATTAGCTTGGCCATAAATAAAATCAGTTGATTTAATTAAGGTCGATAAGTTTTGATTAATTAATTGATTATCTGTGATTTTAATATTTAACATGTTACGCGCAGATTGGTTAATATTCATAATTTTATAATTCAGATCAATCGCAATAATTCCTTCAAAAATGGACTCCATAATCGATTTCTGGCTCTTAACTAATAATGCAATTTCTTTCGGCTCTAAGTTGAACATTTGTTTTTTTATTGCTTTAGCAAACAGTAATGAAAACATAAATAATGCAAAAAATAGCATTGAACAAAATAAGATAAATGGAATGAACTGTTTTTTATGCAGTTCATAAATATCATCAATCATGTATCCCACAGAAACAATTCCAATCACCTCCTTATTGATATTTATAATCGGGGCTTTACCACGCAGAGATGATCCTAAAGATCCTTCGCGAATAGTAATAATGCTATTGCCATTTAATACTTCAATATTATCTCCTCCTACCATTGGTGCATATAAAGGGCTATTGGCAGTGTGAAATAGCCGGTAAGCATGGTTATCACCGATAACAATATAACTAGCATCACTTTGTTCAAAAATAAAGGTAACAAGTTCGGCAATTTTTTGCGTGTTTTTATCTTCAACATACTTAATTAAATTAGGAATTACTGACAATTCTTTGGCTTGAATTTGGGCTTTTTCACCTAAACTGCGATATAGCGCTGTCTCGGTCACATTCCAAATATAGCTTTGTAAAAGGGCAAGACAAATTAAGGAAAAGAGTAATAAAGATACAAATAGTTTATGGGTAAAAGATAGGGGTCTTTTTGTGAACATTTTATCTTCATTTTTTATTATTAAATATGCAGAAAAGTGTAGCACAGCATTAAAAAATATAGAGCCTTTAACACCATAAAAACCACGGTTAATTTATGATTTATATCACAAAATTAATATTAATATTTTGTCATCATGAGCTCCGATTATAAATAATTTTGGAGAGACGCATTGTATGACAGACTTAAGTTCAGCAAAAAAACTGCAGCCTGAAAGTCAGCCAGGTAACACAGTTAATTTAGATTCAAAACCCAAGTTTTGGCCTTATGGGTGGTGGAAACTGATGGATGATTACAAAGTGGGGGTGATCCCGTTACCGTTTTTTATCATTGCCGGCATACTCATTTTGACCGAAGTCTTTGTCACAGGGAAATTACCGAGTGAAATTGTAGTAATGGTTGTAACATGTGGCTTTTTTGGTTTTTTATGTGGCGAAATTGGTAAACGATTACCAATCGTTGGAAAAATGGGAGCCGCAGCCATTTGTGCCACTTTTATTCCTTCCGCTTTAGTCTATTACGGTATTTTGCCTACGCCGATAGTTGAAGCAACCACAAAGTTTTATAAAGATACCCACATTCTTTATTTATACATCTGTTGCATCATTGTTGGCAGTATTATGAATATGGATAGACGTACCTTAATTCAAGGATTTTTAAGAATATTTGTACCAATGGTGTGTGGTGAAATTGTTGGTATGTTAGTGGGGGTTGGTGTAGGCTTTTTATTGGGATTATCGCCATTTGAGACGTTCTTCTTTTTGGTGTTGCCTATTATGGCTGGTGGGGTTGGTGAAGGGGCTATCCCGCTTTCGATTGGTTATGCAGCGATATTAGGTATGGAACAAGGAGATGCGCTAGGTCGAGTTTTACCTATTGTGATGTTAGGGGGATTAACGGGCATTATTTGTGGTGGTATTTTAAATCGTCTAGGAAAAATGTATCCGCATTTAACGGGTAATGGAAAACTATTACCACCTTCAGAAAAAGATGACTTACTTGCACATAAAATCACAAAAACAGAATCAGCAATGGATGTAACAACGTTTGCATCAGGAGTCCTATTGGCTGCAATGCTTTATATGGTCGGAATGATTGGTCATAAAGTTACCGGCATACCCGCACCAGTCGGGATGTTGTTCGCTGCAGTGTTTGTCAAATTAGTGAGCGGTGTATCACCAAAAGTCTTAAGCGGTTCACAAGTGGTCTATAAATTTTTCCAAACTTCAGTAACTTATCCCATTCTTTTTGCTGTTGGGGTAGCGATTACACCATGGGAAAAAATTGTTGAGGCATTTACCATTACGAATTTAATTGTGATTGTTTGCACCGTTGTCAGTCTTGTCACAACGGGATTTTTTGTCTCTAAAAAATTAGGCATGTATCCAATTGATGCGGCGGTTATTTCATGTTGTCAAAGTGGTCAAGGGGGAACGGGTGATGTTGCCATCTTGACGGCGGCAGAACGTATGGAACTGATGCCATTTGCTCAAATTGCAACGCGAATTGGTGGTGCGATTAATGTCTCCGTTTCATTACTGATTCTTGGAAATTTTTTAGTCTAATGTTCTAAGAACAACTTTAGTTTTCACTAAAGTTGTTCGTCTTATCTGTTTAACATTATTAGTACAAATAGCTTTATTAAGGAGTATTTATGAAGCTGGTAAGTTATCTCGTATCAGGAAGAGCAAGTTTTGGTATTTTAACTCAATATGGCATTATTGATTTAGGCCAAAAATTGGGACAGCAATTTTCAGATTTAAAATCATTGATTACGGATCAAGATGGATTAGCGATTGCTCAAACTTTTGTTCATTCACCTTGTGATATTGATGAACAACATATTGTGTATCTACCGACCATTCCTAATCCCAATAAAATTTTATGTGTGGGCATGAATTATGCTGAAAAACGCGTTGAGTTTAATGAAACCTGTTCTGCTCCCACTATTTTTGTGCGTTTTCCTGATTCTCAAACCGGTCATAAAACCAATATTATCAAACCGACAGTCTCTAATGAGCTTGACTATGAGGGGGAGCTTGCGGTGATTATTGGTAAAGCCGGATCGCATATTCTAAAAGAGGAGGCATTAACACACGTTGCTGGTTACAGTTGCTATATGGATGGTTCGATTCGTGATTGGCAATACTCATGGTTTACTGCCGGTAAAAATTGGCCAAATACGGGGGCTTTTGGACCTTGTTTAACGACGGCAGACGAAATTCCTGATCCTCAAACACTGTTTATTACGACTTACTTAAATGGTCAGCAAGTTCAACATGATACAGTTCGGAATTTGGTTCATACGATTCCCGAATTAATTGCTTATATTAGTTCTTTTACACACTTATCAGCTGGGGATGTCATTATTACGGGCTCACCTGGTGGCGTAGGTAAAAAACGCAATCCGCCTTTATTTATGCAAGAGGGCGATAAGATTGAAGTGGATATCACGCAAATTGGACGACTCACAAATACGGTTGTCTCAGAAAAAAGGTAAGCTTTATGTATAGCCTAATTGATTATACCGTGATTAATATTACTCAATGTCCGCTTGATAAGGTGCAGATAAAACAGCTATTACAATTATCAGCACTTGATTTAGATCCAAATGTGATACTCTTTATTGTAGCTAAACTCGATTCTCGCATCATTGCTTGTGCTGGAATCGAACACAACATTATTAAATGTGTGGCAATTCATCCTGATTATCGAGGTTACCAATTGAATCTCGCTTTAATGGATAAAACGATTAAATATGCTAATGAAAAGGGTCATTTTCACCTTTTTTTATACACTAAGCCTGACAATCAACCTTTTTTTAGTGGATGTGGTTTTTATCCGATAATCGAGATTAAAGATTTAGTTGTTCTCATGGAAAATACGCCGATTGGCATTAAACAATACTGTAAACATTTAGCATTACAACGTCGAGATGGCACTAAAATTGGTAGTATTGTCATGAATGCAAATCCATTTACTAAAGGTCATCAGTACTTAATAGAATGTGCAGCAAGTCAGTGTGATTGGTTACATGTTTTTGTGGTTAATGAAAACGCATCCTTGTTTCCGTTTACCACGCGTTTACAATTAGTGAAAGCAGGGACAGCATCGATTAACAATATCTCTGTTTTTCCTAGCTCATCTTACATTATATCAAAAGCAACATTTCCGACTTATTTTTTGAAAGATAACATCAAAGTTGATTATGCCTATATGGGGATTGATCTGCTGATTTTCCGTAATTACATTGCGCCTGCATTGAATATCACACATCGATTTGTTGGGAGTGAGCCACATAGCCCAGTTACGGAGGCTTACAACAACGCAATGTTACATTGGCTAGAAGATACTCATGTGAGTGCTTATCCTGTTATTAAGCAAATTGAAATTGAACGTATCACAGTGGGTGATCAAGTTATTTCAGCATCATTAGTCCGGCGGCAACTGGCACAAAAACAGTATCAGCAACTCGAAGAGTTAGTTCCCCCATCGACTTGGGACTATCTCAAATCAAATTTAAATACTCTCTCAGATGAGTTTAAAAGGTAAATATATGAAAATACAGCAAGAGGCAATGGCAGGAACGCTCGAATCAAGTGATTTGTTGGTTAAGGTTATGCCAAATCAAGGTATTGAAATTATTATTAATAGTGATGTTAATAAGCAGTTTGGGGAACAAATCTTTACCGTTGTCCGTAACACATTACAGACGCTCAATTTAACGGATGGATTGATCATCATTGATGATAAGGGCGCACTCGATTGTGCGATCAAAGCAAGAGTTCAATGTGCAGTATTACGTGGAGCTGTGGAACAGCATTCAGATTGGAGTCAATTGCTATGAAAAGAATCCGTCGAAGTATGTTATTCCTACCTGGGGCAAATGCTGCCATGTTATCAACCTCATTTGTCTATAAGCCAGATTCAATTATGTTTGATTTGGAAGATGCCGTATCCATTAAAGAGAAAGACTCTGCCAGATTATTAGTTGCGCAGGCGTTACAACTGCCGATTTATCGAGAAAGTGGTATTGAAACTGTTGTAAGAATCAATGCGCTAACTACACCGTTTGGTTTACACGATCTTGAAGCCGTGGTCCGTGCAGGTGTTGATGTAGTGCGTTTACCCATGACTAACTGTGCTCATGATATTCATCAATTAGAAGATGAGGTCACGCGTATCGAAAAATCCTGTGGGCGTGAAGTTGGCAGTACTAAATTGATGGCTGCAGTCGAATCGGCATTAGGTGTTGTCAATGCCGTTGCAATTGCACAATCTTCACCTCGTTTAATCGGAATTGCATTAGCTGCTTTTGATTATTTAGTTGATATGCAAACGGAACGGGGTGATGGCACGGAGCTATTTTACGCACGTTGTGCAGTATTACATGCAGCGCGCGTTGCTAAAATTGATGCGTTTGATGTGGTGTACGCAAATGTTAACGATGATGAAGGATTTTTAAAAGAAGTGAATTTGGCCAAAAAACTTGGTTTTAATGGAAAATCATTAATCAATCCGAGACAAATTGAATTACTGCATAATGCTTATGCACCAACGTTAGCTGAATTTGAATATGCTAAAAAAGTCGTTGAAGCAGCAGAAGAAGGTGAACAGGCTGGTTTAGGTGTCATTTCGTTAAATGGCAAAATGATTGATGCACCGATTATTGCACGAGCAGTGACAACAATTGAGCTGGCTAAATATTCTGGTATTCGTCGAGAAATTTAATAGGATGACTAAGATGACAACGGTTATAAATAAAAAAATAGATGATTTAATGAGTCAATATCCTTCACTTGATCACATTGTGCCTTTTAGTGGTGCTAATACTTCGACGCCTTATCTCATGAATGATGAAGCTAGACATTCAAGAAAATTGTGTCAATCAATTGAACAAGTTATTAAAAAATGTCAGTTACAAGACGGTATGACTATCTCGTTTCACCATGCTTTTCGAGAAGGTGATAAAGTGATTAATCAAGTCGTTGACGTTATTAGCCAAATGGGGTTTAAAAATTTGACGTTAGCCTCTAGTTCACTCTTGGGGTGTAATGCTGAATTAATTAAGTACATCGAGTCTGGCGTAATTACTCAAATTTATACATCCGGTTTAAGAGGCAAACTGGCGGAGGCTATTTCGCATGGTATCATGGCAAATCCGGTTCATATTCATTCTCATGGTGGGCGGGTAAAATTGATTCAAAATGGTGAAATTAACATTGATGTCGCTTTTTTGGCTGTATCGACCGCTGATGAATTGGGCAATGCCAATGGTGTATCAGGAAAATCGCAATGTGGTTCATTAGGGTATGCAATGGTTGATGCACAATTTGCACATCATGTTGTTTTATTAACGGAAGAGATTGTGCAATACCCAAATAGCCCAGCCAGTATTCGCCAAGACCAAGTTGACTATATTGTTAAAGTCGATGAAGTGGGTGATCCGAGTAAAATTAGTGTCGGCGCCGCAAGAATAACGAATAATCCTAGGGAACTAATGATTGCCCGCTATGCAGCGGAGGTCATTGAACATTCAGGTTATTTTCAAGATGGCTTTTCTATTCAGACCGGTTCAGGTGCTTCGTCGACTGCAGCTACGCGTTTTTTAGAAACAAAAATGCGGTCCAAAAATATTACGGCATCATTTGCGCTCGGCGGTATTACGGCTAGCATCGTGGATTTACATGAAAAGGGCTTAATCAAAACACTGCTTGATACACAAAGTTTTGATGGTGCAGCCGGTCAATCCTTAGGCCGCAATAAACATCATATTGAGATTTCAACGAATGGTTATGCTAATCCTGCGTCTAAAGGCGCAAGTTGTGATGAATTAGACATTGTCATATTGAGTGCGTTAGAAGTTGATTTGAATTTTAATGTTAATGTATTGACTGGCTCTGATGGCGTAATGCGAGGTGCATCAGGTGGGCATTGTGATACAGCGGCAGCCGCTAATTTAACGATCATTGTCGCACCATTGATCCGTAGTCGAATTCCTACCGTGATAAAACAGGTTACCACTGTTGTAACCCCAGGGGAAAGTGTGGATGTTATTGTGACTGATCACGGTATTGCCGTTAATCCGACACGAGCAGATATTGCTGAAAAGCTTCGTGCAGCTAATTTACCCATTATGACGATTGAAGCTTTATACGAACGTGCTATTTCATTAACGGGTGAACCTAAACCGATTACGTTTGACGACAAGATCGTGGGCATTGTTCATTATCGAGATGGCTCAATTATTGATGTTGTGCGTCAAGTTCAACACTAGTCTAGTAAAAAAGTAGTACAGATTTCGAGTTTCTGTACTACGCTCTATTTGAGAACATTCTATGCTTATTGATTTTAATGATGGTTTACCCGTGACTCTCGAACAAGTTTTAGCTGCCAAAGAACAGCGGGTTGAGCGTCAACACCTAGCAATTAAACGCTATCAGTCTGCAATCATTTCATTAACATTAGTCATGCCAGGTCAAATCAAAAAAAGTCCAATAACCGACTATCTTTTTGATCAAGCGATTAAGGCGATTACACACAGTTTAGCAATCAAACATTTGCTAATACTTGAAAAACAGTGTATTTCATTACAAACTGGGCATGAGGCAATTATTGTGGTTGATTGTTGTGCTTACCGATTAAAACAGCTTTGTATCATGCTTGAACAACAGCATACATTGGGGAGATTATGGGATATTGATATTATCGATCCCGTGACACAAAACAGTGTTTCACGTACACAATTTTCTTATCCGCCGCGTCGGTGTCTTGTCTGTGGTGAACCGGCTAAAGTGTGTGGACGCTTACGTCAACATACGCTTGTTGAACTTTTTGCCGCGATGGCAAACATAATTCAGCGCCATCAGCAGACAAATAATTAAATCGATGCTGGTATAACGATTATTACACCAGCATAACTGTTTGTTGTATTATGATTTTAATTGTAGACCTAATTCACGCACATCGTTACCTGTTGGAGTTTGATGTACACGTAAACCAAACTCTGGAATGACGGCAAAAATATGGTCAAATATATCCGCTTGTATATTTTCATAAGCAATCCATTGCGTCGTATTGGTAAAGGCATAAATCTCTAGCGGTAAACCATTTGATGACGGGGCAAGTTGCCTAACCATTAACGTCATATTCTGATGAATATTCGGATGATGGCGTAAATAGGCTTCTAAATAGGCTCGAAATGTCCCTAAATTAGTTAAACGACGACCATTGATTTGATACCCTGTATCAATTTGATTTGACTGATTATACTGTGAAATTTCATTAATTTTATTATCAATGTACGGAGCAAGTAATTGTGCTTGCTTGAGTTTATCACAATCGTCTTTTGTTAAAAAATGCACGCTGGTGGTATCAATAAAAATGCTTCTTTTAATACGACGACCACCCGATTCACTCATACCTTGCCAGTTTTTAAATGAATCAGAAATCAATGCATAAGTCGGAATGGTTGAGATGGTTTTGTCCCAGTTTTGGACTTTGACCGTCGTTAATGTAATATCAATCACGTCACCATCTGCGCCATATTTTGGCATTTCAAGCCAGTCACCGACATTAAGCATTTTATTCACTGACAATTGAATACCAGCAACAAGTCCTAATAATGGGTCTTTAAACACTAACATTAGCACTGCCGTCATGGCACCTAAACCGCTTAATAATAGTACGGGAGAACGATCAATCAATAATGAAATAATCAAAATGGTAATAAATACCGATATGATGATTTTAATACTTTGATTAATTCCTCGAATAGGAATTTTTTTAGCTAATCCACTTTTTTGGCAAATATGTAGCCATATATCTAATAAAGAAAATACAGATAATGTAATAAAAATTAAAATCCAGACTTGTGCTGCCACCATCAAAATGGTTTGCGCTGTTTCGCCATTGTTTAACCAAAGCTTTGCTTGTAAATAAATGACAAAGCCTTGTAATGTGAGGATTATCCGATTAAATAATTTATGTTCGATTAAAATATTAGCCCATTGATGATTGCCTTTTTTGGCATAATGATGTGTGACACTTTTTAGTAATATTTTATGCAATATAAAATGGATAATAATGGTAATAATAACAATTAAACAAATAATTAAACCAAGCGAAATCCAGTTTGCTTGTTCAATATTGTGACGAGTTAATAGATCGAAAAGATAATTTTGCATTACGATTTTAGTCCTGTAGGTTCCTTCGCTTATCAAAAACATGAATAAACTATTCTAGGGACATTACGTTCAGATCGCAATGTTCAATTTTTGTATAAAGACGTTTTATTCATTACAAAAAAAATCTTGACAGATACTTGAAATTTAATTATGTGGCCATATTTATTATACCAAGCAAGGGTTTAAGTCGATGTCATGCTTAAACCAAATTATTGCAAAGGAGATAGTAAATATGAGGTTAGATAAACTCACTAATAAATTTCAACAAGCATTATCCGATGCGCAATCATTAGCGCTCGGCAAAGATAACCAGTATATAGAGCCAGTCCACGTACTGGCAGCGATGCTCAATCAAGATGGCAGCAGTGTTAAGCCATTGTTAGCATCAGCAGGCGCTAACTTAAATTTTTTACAACGTGATGTGAACCAAGCAATCGATAAATTACCTCAGGTTCAAGGGTCCGGTGGTGAAATTATTCCATCACAAGATTTTATCCGTGTATTAAATTTATGTGACAAATTAGCGCAAAAAGGTGGAGATAGTTATATCTCATCAGAATTATTTATTTTAGCCGCATTAGATGATAAAGGCCCATTAGCTGATATTTTGAAAAAATCAGGGGTAACCAAAGAACGATTTACTCAAGCGGTTAATCAAGTTAGAGGAAGCGATAACGTGAATGATGCCAATGCAGAAGATCAAAGAGAAGCATTAAAAAAATATACGATTGATTTAACGCAGCGAGCAGAACAAGGCAAACTCGATCCGGTAATTGGTCGTGATGAAGAGATTCGTCGTACAATCCAAGTATTGCAGCGTCGTACTAAAAATAACCCTGTTTTAATTGGTGAGCCAGGGGTCGGTAAGACGGCGATTGTTGAAGGGCTTGCGCAACGAATTATTAATGGCGAAGTACCCGAAGGTTTACGTCATAAACGTGTATTGTCACTTGATATGGGGGCATTAATTGCTGGCGCAAAATATCGTGGTGAATTTGAAGAGCGCTTAAAAGCCGTATTAAAAGACATCTCTAAAGAAGAAGGTAATATTATCTTATTTATTGATGAAATTCATACAATGGTCGGCGCAGGTAAAAGTGATGGTGCGATGGATGCCGGTAATATGTTGAAGCCTGCACTTGCACGCGGTGAACTACACTGTGTAGGGGCGACAACACTTGATGAATATCGTCAATATATTGAAAAAGATCCCGCTTTAGAACGTCGATTTCAAAAAGTGTATGTGGCAGAGCCAACCGTTGAAGATACTATCGCTATTTTACGCGGTTTAAAAGAACGCTATGAATTGCATCATCATGTGCAAATTACGGATCCAGCGATTGTCGCAGCAGCAATGTTATCACATCGTTATATTTCGGATCGTATGTTACCCGACAAAGCTATCGACTTAATTGATGAGGCTGCATCGAGTATTCGGATGCAGATGGATTCAAAACCTGAATCACTTGATAGGCTAGAACGCCGTATTATTCAGTTAAAACTTGAGCAACAAGCGCTTAAGAAGGAGACCGATGATGCGAGTAAAAAACGTCTTGAGATGCTCAATGAAGAGCTATCAGAGAAGGAGAAAGATTATGCTTCGCTTGAAGAAGAATGGAAATCAGAGAAGGCTGCAGTTTCGGGCACTCAAACTATCAAAGCAGAATTGGAAAAAGCACGTACAGAGCTAGAACAGGCACGACGAGCTGGCGATTTAAACAAAATGTCTGAATTGCAGTATGGTAAAATTCCGGAGCTTGAAAAGAAACTCGCTTCAGCAACACAGCTTGAAGGGAAAACCATGAAACTGTTGCGTAATAAAGTGACGGATCATGAAATTGCTGAAGTGTTATCAAAATCAACGGGTATTCCGGTTTCGAGAATGCTCGAAGGTGAAAAAGATAAATTACTGAGAATGGAAGATGCGCTTCATCAACGTGTTATTGGTCAAGATGAAGCCGTGGTGGCGGTTGCTAATGCGATTCGACGTAGTCGTGCAGGGCTTTCTGATCCGAATAAACCGATTGGTTCTTTCCTATTTTTAGGGCCAACCGGGGTTGGTAAAACGGAACTTTGTAAATCACTGGCTAACTTTATGTTTGATAGTGAAGATGCGATGGTACGTATTGATATGTCTGAATTTATGGAAAAACATTCCGTTGCGCGCTTAATTGGTGCGCCTCCAGGGTATGTTGGCTATGAAGAAGGCGGTTATTTAACAGAAGCCGTCAGACGTCGGCCGTATTCCGTTATTTTACTTGATGAAGTTGAAAAAGCGCACCCTGATGTCTTCAACATTTTATTACAAGTATTGGATGATGGGCGTTTAACTGACGGACAAGGTCGCACGGTTGATTTCCGTAATACGGTAATTATCATGACTTCAAACTTAGGTTCGGATTTAATTCAAGGTCAAATTGAATTGACATATGATGAAATGAAAGCCTTAGTCATGACCGTTGTAACCAAACACTTTAGACCTGAATTTATCAATCGTATTGACGAAACAGTGGTATTTCATCCATTGGCAAGAGAGAACATTAAAGCGATTGCAAAAATTCAATTGGCTCGAGTTGAAAAACGTTTAGAAGAACGCGATTACACAATGCATATTTCTGATGCGGCATTGGAACACTTAGCTAAAGTTGGCTTTGATCCGATTTATGGTGCAAGGCCGTTGAAACGAGCAATTCAACAAGAAGTTGAAAATCCATTGGCGCAACAAATGTTATCCGGTAAATTAATACCAGGTAAAATCATCAACCTGGAGTTAGAAGATAACCAGATTGTTGCGAAACAATAATGATTGATTTAATCCGATAAAACCGACCTTATGGTCGGTTTTTTTTATGTTAAAATATTATCGAGATAAAAAGGATGATGCTTATACTGCTTATTCACTATTCATCAGGCATACATTTTTATGCTCATTGTTTAGTGGATGGATAGCTATTTTTAATTTAAATAAAAATTCATTTTTAATGAATAAAAATTCAATTTAGTATTGAAATAGTGAATAAAATCCATTATTCTATTGCACAATTATGGTAATCGAATAGTAGGCATTATTATGTTAAAAGCGTTAATTGTTGGAGCGAGTGGTTATGCTGGTGCACAGCTAGCACATTATCTACATAAACATCCTCATATTGAAATAGCAGGCTTAACGGTTTCAGAAAAAAGCCAAGATGCAGGTAAGCTCATTTCTGATTTTGATCTACACCCTCAGCTAAAAGGACTGGTCGATTTACCTTTACTTGCAACCTCCGATTATTCATCAATAATCAATGATATTGATATTGTCTTTTTAGCAACAGAGCACTCTGTGAGTCATGATATTGCCCCTTACTTTTTAGAACAAGGTTGTGTTGTCTTCGATCTGTCAGGTGCATTTCGTGTTAACTCTGCCTCTTTTTATACTGATTACTATGGTTTTTCTCACCAGCATCAAGAATGGCTTGATAAAGCCGTTTATGGCTTAGCCGAATGGAATGATACACAAATTAAGCAAGCACAGCTGGTCGCTGTACCTGGTTGTTATCCTACTGCATCACAACTACCGTTAAAACCATTATTAGCTGAAGGTTTACTCGATACTTCTCAGTGGCCAGTGATTAATGCGGTCAGCGGTGTGAGCGGAGCGGGGCGTAAAGCGTCATTAAAAAACCACTTTTGTGAAGTGAGCTTGCATGCTTATGGTTTGTTCACCCATCGTCATCAACCTGAAATTGCTACCCACTTAGGACAGGAAGTGATCTTTACCCCGCATCTTGGTAGCTTTAAGCAAGGTATTCATGCCACGATTACATGCCGCGTTAAAGACGATGTAACGGCGAATGATATTCTTGCTGCATTAAATAAATATTATGCTCACAAGCCATTAGTGCGGGTTTATCAACATGATTGGCCTGCATTAAAATCGGTGGTGGGGCTACCGTTTTGTGATATTGGATTTGTATTGAAAGGTAATCACTTAATTCTTATTTCGGTAGAAGATAATTTATTAAAAGGCGCCGCAGCACAAGCGGTACAATGTATGAATATCCGATTTGGTTTTGATGAAACCTTATCTTTATTATAACTGTAAGGGATAAGCATGAATCCGTTAGTCATTAAATTAGGTGGTGTATTGCTTGATAATCAAGATGCGCTAGAAAAACTTTTTACAGTTATCAGTCAATATAAACAACAATATCAGCGGCCATTAGTGATAGTACATGGAGGTGGATGTGTCGTTGATGAATTAATGAATAAACTTGCATTACCTGTCGTGCGTCGTAATGGTTTACGTGTCACACCTGTTGATCAAATTGATATTATTGTTGGCGCATTATCTGGCAGTGCGAACAAAACGCTACTTGCTGAGGCGAAAAAACATCAGTTAGTATCAGTTGGATTATCACTAGCAGATGGTAATAGTGTCGTGGTTAAACAGATATCACAAGAACTTGGTTGTGTTGGTGAAGCATCTAAAGGGGATCCTAAGCTGCTTAACATGTTGTTAACCAATGGTTATTTGCCAATTATCAGTTCAATTGGTATAACAGACAGTGGGCATCTAATGAATGTTAATGCCGATCATGCTGCGGTTGCAATTGCTAAAACGATTGATGCGGATCTGGTATTATTGTCAGATGTTGCAGGCGTATTAGACCAAAATAAACAACGTATTGCTTCATTAACAGAGCAACAAGCAGACCACTTAATCGATCAAGGTGTCATTACTGATGGTATGGTTGTCAAAGTCAAATCAGCATTTGAAGCGGCAAAGATGCTTGCCAGACCAATTGATATTGCAAGTTGGAAAGAAAGCGAACAATTAATCGCACTATTTAATGGTACGCCAATCGGCACAAGAATGATTGCGTAATCATATTTGAACAAGTATATTAAACACGATTGCCAATAATAAGTTATTGGTTAGTAATGTGTTAATTCATTGAGAACATAAATTCATAAAGGGTATAACATGAAACAAAGCGGAATCAAAAAAGTTGTTTTGGCCTATTCAGGTGGTTTAGATACATCAGCAATCATTCCTTGGCTTAAAGAAAATTACGCAGGCTGTGAAGTCTATGCTTTTGTTGCCAATGTCGGTCAAGATCCAAAGGAACTGATTGACGTTGAGAAAAAAGCAAAAGCATCGGGTGCCGTTGCATGTCGCGTTGTTGATTTACGCGAAGAGTTTGTGAAAGATTATGTTTACCCAGTACTTAAAACAGGTGCACTTTATGAAGGGACTTATTATTTAGGTACATCGATGGCTCGCCCAATCATTGCTAAAGCTCAAGTTGAATATGCATTAGAAGTGGGTGCTGATGCACTTTGTCACGGTGCAACCGGTAAAGGTAATGACCAAGTCCGCTTTGAAACAACCTATACCGCATTGGCTCCGCAATTAAAAGTGATTGCACCATGGCGTGAATGGGATTTACGTTCACGTGAAGCGTTAATCGATTATCTTAAACAACGTAAAATTCCAACGACAGCAACGATTGAAAAAATTTATAGTCGTGATGAGAATGCATGGCATATTTCTACTGAAGGTGGTGTTCTTGAAAGTACTTGGAATGAAGCTAATGCTGACTGTTGGGCATGGACAGTATCACCTGAAGATGCACCAAATAAAGCGGAGCTTGTCACCATTGGTATAGAAAAGGGTGAAGTTGTCTCTGTTAATGGTAAAAAATTATCACCTTATAACTGTGTCGCAACCTTAAATAAAATCGGTGCTAAACATGGTGTTGGGCGTGTTGATATTATTGAAAATCGTCTTGTCGGTATTAAATCACGAGGTTGTTATGAAACCCCTGGTGGTACCATTATGATGACGGCACTACGAGGCCTTGAACAACTGGTGCTTGACCGAGATAGTTTTAAATGGCGTGAACAACTTGGTCTGGAAATGGCTTATGTGGTATATGATGGTCGTTGGTTCGCACCATACCGTCGTTCATTACAAGCTTCTGCTGAGGTATTGGCGGAAGATGTGAACGGTGAAGTTGTGGTTAAATTATATAAAGGTAATGCAACCGCTATTCAGAAGAAATCACCAAACAGCTTATATAATGAAGAGTTTGCGACATTTGGTGAAGATGATGTCTATGACCATAGCCATGCAGGTGGGTTTATTCGTTTATTCTCATTATCGTCACGAATTCGTGCGTTAAATGAGGAAGCGAGTAAAAAAACAACAAAAGTGAAGAAAGCTCCGGTGAAAAAAGCAGAGGCGAAAGCTACGACAGCAACAGCTAAAAAAGCACCAGCTAAAGCAAAGACAGCGAAGAAAAAGTAACATACTCTATAGGGGGGTGTTAGCTTATTTTGCATAAATAAGGCGATGAATAATCGCCTTTTACTTTCATCGTTCGAGGAAGAATGGTGGAAGTAAGGGAGATAGGTTATTTCCCTATTACAGATTGAATAAAATATCTTATTTAGTCGATGTTTGTAATCACATATTAAAAAACATTTTAAATATAATATAAAATAAGCCATTTGGCTTGATTGAGGTAATTATGGCACTTTGGGGTGGGCGTTTTAGCCAAGCAGCAGATCAGCGTTTTAAACATTTTAATGATTCATTGCGTTTTGATTATCGTTTAGCTGAGCAAGATATTATCGGCTCAATTGGTTGGTCAAAAGCATTGGTAACAGTGAATATCTTAACTGCTGATGAACAAAAACGTTTAGAACAAGCCCTTAATGAATTATTAACCTCAGTGCGAAATGACCCTCAACAAATCATTGCTAGCGATGCTGAAGATATTCATAGCTGGGTTGAGCAAAAATTGATTGAAAAAGTGGGTGATTTAGGTAAAAAATTACACACTGGTCGGAGTCGTAATGATCAGGTTGCCACGGATTTAAAACTATGGTGTAAAGAAGAAATTGCATTGTTAATCCAAACCATTGAACATTTCCAACTAAAATTAGTGAACACGGCACAACAGTATCAAAATGCAGTGATGCCAGGTTATACGCATCTACAACGTGCGCAGCCAGTCACCTTTGCACATTGGTGTTTAGCATATTATGAAATGTTAGTACGGGATAAAAGTCGTTTAACTGATACACTAGACCGCCTTAACGTCAGTCCATTAGGTTCAGGTGCGCTAGCTGGAACCGCCTATGCAATTGATCGTGATTTATTAGCTCAATATCTTGGTTTTAAAACAGCGACCAATAATAGTCTGGATTCGGTATCTGATCGTGATCATGTATTAGAACTTTTATCAAATGCTTCAATTGGTATGAATCATCTTTCACGTTTTGCTGAAGATTTGATTATTTATAATAGCGGTGAGTCCAATTTTGTTGAATTATCTGATCGGGTGACGTCTGGTTCTTCACTCATGCCTCAAAAGAAAAACCCAGATGCATTAGAATTAATTCGCGGTAAATCTGGCCGTGTGTTAGGCGCTTTAACTGGTGCGATGATGACATTCAAAGGTTTACCCCTAGCTTATAACAAGGACATGCAAGAAGATAAAGAAGGTCTATTTGATGCGCTTGATACTTGGCATGAGTGTTTAGATATGGCTTCGCTTGTTTTAGATGATATCAAAATTAATTATGACGTTTGTCTTGCAGCGGCTAAACAAGGTTATTCAAATGCTACGGAATTGGCCGATTACCTTGTGGCTAAAGGTGTTCCCTTCCGTGAAGCCCACCACATTGTAGGAGAGGCTGTTGTGGGGGCAATTGCTAAGCAAAAAGCGCTTGAAGAGTTGACTATTGATGAACTTAAATCCTTTAGTTCTGTAATTGAATCAGATGTTTATAGCATTTTATCGATCGAATCGTGTTTGAACAAACGTTGTGCTAAAGGTGGTGTGTCACCATTACAAATCGCTGAACAAATCAAAAAAGCAAAAAATAGCTTAAAGGATTCAGCAAGTTAATTAATTGAATAAAATTGTTATTAATAATTTCTTTAAAATATCGATAATTAGCGCTTAATTTGTGATGCGGAATCGTATAAAATGGAATATAAATATAATGATGAAGTTATAAAAACACGTTATACTTCATCCCTGTATTTGTTATATTCATTTTATAAAAACAGATCCATCGGGGGCATTCATGAATATTCGTGATCTAGAATATTTCGTTGCGCTAGCTGAATATCGTCATTTTCGTAAAGCAGCAGATGCGTGTAATGTAAGTCAGCCAACGTTAAGCGGGCAGATTCGTAAATTAGAAGATGAGCTAGGCGTTATGCTGCTTGAGCGAACAAGCCGTAAGGTATTGTTTACTCAAACGGGGTTAATGTTGGTTGATCAAGCACGTGAAGTGTTGCGTAATGTTCAGATTTTTAAAGAAATGGCAAGTAAGCAGGGCGAAGACATGTCGGGTCCTATGCATATTGGTTTAATACCAACGCTTGCACCTTATTTGTTACCACATATTATCACGTTATTACATGATACTTATCCGTCTTTGGAACTCTATCTTCATGAAGCTCAAACTCATGTTCTAGTGTCTCAATTAGAACAAGGTAAATTGGATTGCGTGATTTTAGCTCAAGTTAAAGAAACCAGCCCATTTATTGAGTTACCACTATTTGATGAGCCGATGTATTTAGCGGTGCCAGCAAGTAATTCATTAGCTAAACAGCCGTTGGTGAATTTATCTGATCTGCGGGGTGAAAAATTCCTCATGTTAGAAGATGGTCATTGCTTAAGAAATCATGCAATGGGCTATTGCTTCCAAGCGGGTATTGAAGAAGATAAACGCTTTAAAGCAACGAGTCTTGAAACACTACGTAGTATGATTTCGGCGGGACGCGGTATCACATTATTCCCTGAACTTGCGGCACCAAATGAACGAGTTCGTGACAATATTTGTTATATCCCATGCCTTGACCCAATTCCATCACGTGCTATTGAATTAATTTATCGTCCAGGTTCCCCATTACGTTCTCGTTATGAACAGGTCGCTAAAAAAATTCGTGCTCACATGCCAGAAGTTTTTGCTGAAAAAGAGATGCTTTTAAAAGCGGGTTAAAAGTCAGACTCTATGAAAAATCCTAAATACTGTCAATCGTCCGGTGTCCGGGCGATGCAGAAAGAGCGTACCAGACGATCTTTAATTGATGCCGCGTTTAATCAATTAAATGCTGAGCAAGGTTTTGCAAGTTTAAGCTTGCGAGAAGTTGCCCGCGAGGCTGGTATTGCACCTACATCATTTTATCGTCATTTTCGTGACATGGATGAACTTGGTTTGGCGATGGTTGATGAAAGTGGTCTTACTTTACGTCAATTAATGCGTCAGGCTCGAAAACGTATTGAAAAGGGCGGTAGCGTTATTCAGACATCAGTGACTACGTTTATTGAATTTATTGATAATAATCCAAAAGTCTTTTTATTATTATTACGTGAAAGAGCTGGCACATCTGCGGCTTTTCGTTCAGCGATTGCCCGAGAGATTCAGCACTTTATTGTCGAATTAGCGGATTATCTGGATAATGCAAACAACATGCCTCGTCGCTATAATGAAGCGCAAGCTGAAGCGATGGTGACGATTGTTTTTAACTCTGGTGCCGATGCCATTGATTTTGAACCTGAACAAAAGCAAAAGTTAATTGATAACCTGATATTTCAATTGCGAATGCTATCGCGTGGCGCCTATTATTTATATCACCGTGAGCTGTTAAAAAAACACAATAGCATCGATCACAAATAATTGTCATCCACATGATGAGTAAAATACATTATTGTATTGAGTGAATAAAAAAAGCTACTTGTTATAAACGAAGTAGCTTTTTAATTTTGATTTGCTATTCAATAATCAGGTGATTATTTTTTTGCTCGTTCAAATGATTCAACGATTTCTTTACGGGCAGCTTCTGCATTATCCCAACCATCCACTTTAACCCATTTACCTGCTTCAAGGTCTTTGTAGTGTTCAAAGAAATGCTTGATTTGTGCTTTTAATAATTCAGGAAGATCATTAACATCTTTGATATGATCATACTCTTTAGATAATTTAGAATGTGGAACCGCAACCAATTTTGCATCTTGGCCAGCTTCATCAGTCATTTTGAGTACACCAACTGGGCGACAACGGATAACAGCACCTGGTTGAAGTGGGTAAGGTGTGGGTACTAATACGTCAACGGGGTCACCATCAAGTGATAATGTATGGTTAATATAGCCATAGTTACATGGATAAAACATTGCTGTTGACATAAAACGATCAACAAATACTGCGCCAGTATCTTTATCAACTTCATATTTAATAGGGTCAGCATTTGCTGGAATTTCAATTACAACATAAATATCATCGGGTAAAGATTTACCGGCAGGTACGTTTAATAGTCCCATTTATTTTTCCTCAAATTTAAATCTAATTTGTGTTTAAAAAGTTCAGTTATTATATCGATTATCCAATTTCACTCAATTCTTTTAGATATTGAAAAATCTGCCTTGCTGATTTTGGTGCTTTATTGTCTTCTTGCTCTTTTTTGGCTGAACGAGCTAAGTTCCGTAATTGTTGACGATCTGCGGTAGGATAAAGAGCTAAAACAGTTTCAGCATTGCCAGTTTCAATTAATTCATCACGTAATTTTTCGATTTTATGGAACTGGGCAATCTGTTGATTATGTCGGTTTTTTAATTTATCCAATGCTTGGGTAAGTGGTTCAATATCACGATTACGGAGTAATTTACCGATATATTGAATTTGACGACGATAACCCTCTTTTTTAATTTTTTGGGCTAATTCAATCGCGCGGTCTAAATCTTCATCAAGTGGAATTTTTTCCAGTTCATTTTTACTTAATTGAACTAACTCAACGCCAAGTTTTTTTAAGGCTTCAGCGTCACGTTTTATTTCACTTTTGCTAACATAAATGATTTCATCATCGTCATTTAAGGCATTATTATCTTCGTTTTCAAATGGTGTCATACGTTTTCTTTAAATAAATATTATTAAAAATATATCAATGATAAATACTAATCTGAGTTATTATAACGTATCATTAAGGTAAAATCAGAAATTAAATAAAAATTGCCAAGATAATACGCATAATTTCTGTCTCGTTTAAATTTCAAATCATTCAAAATGCATCTTTAAGGGTAGTTTATATTGGTTTTGTGAATGCATAAAAACAAAAATTGCATTTCGCCGATAAGATAGCATCGGCTTCCAAAAAATAGATTCACTTTACTGCTATATTGCAATGATCATAAGAAACGACATACTTTAAAAACATAATAAAAACCACTCAGCATTTAGCCGGATAATTTGATGAATATAAAACAAATAAAACAGCAATCCTACACGGAACAAAAAGATCTCGAGGCTGTCGTTGCACAAGCCATTGAAATAGCTAAACGCAAAGTTGATTCGGTGGAAGTCGGAATCAATAAATCAACGGGCATTAATGTCAGTACGCGTTTGGGTGAAACAGAAAATATTGAATTCAACAGTGATGGTGTACTGGGTATTACCGTTTATCAAGATAACCAAAAAGGTAATGCATCCACCAATGACCTTTCACCTCAAGCAATTGAACATGCCATCAATATGGCGATAGAGATTATGAAATATACTTCACCCGATCCGTATTCTGGATTAGGTGACAAATCACAAATGGCCTTTGATAGTCTTGATTTAGATCTATTTCATCCTAGTGATCTCAATGTTGATCATGCCATTAAGCAAGCAGCCAAGGCAGAAGCCACTGCTTTAGATTATGCTGAAATTAAAAAAAGTGATGGTGGCTATTTCAATAGTAGCTACGGTATACGAGTGTATGGCAATAGTGAAGGGATGCTACAAGGCTACCGAGCAAGTTCTCATTCATTATCATGTTGCGTGATTGGTGAGAGAGAGGGGCATATGGAAAGGGGCTACGCTTATACCAGTTCACGTGACATTGCTGCATTAAAATCAGCAGAAGACATTGGTTTAGAAGCAGCACAAAAGACAGTGTCCCATCTTGGTGCTAGGCAAATTAATACCATGCAAGTACCGGTGCTATTTAGTCCGGATGTGGCAACCGGCTTAATTGGTCACTTAGCCTCTGCGATTAGTGGTGGAGCTATTTATAAAAAGTCATCGTTTTTATTAGACAGTATCGGTAAAACAATTTTACCTACATGGTTAACAATAAAAGAGTTACCACATCTGCTTCGAGGAGTGGGGTCTAGCCCTTTTGACAGTGATGGTATACGTACTTTTGATAAAGATATTATTACCCATGGCGTATTACAAACGTATTTGTTAAGTTGTTATTCTGCGCGTAAATTATCGACACCTCAAAAGCCATTAAAAAGTACGGCTAATGCGGGAGGAATTCATAACTGGCAGTTAT
Source organism: Orbus sasakiae (assembly GCF_039542345.1). Classification (NCBI taxonomy): domain Bacteria; kingdom Pseudomonadati; phylum Pseudomonadota; class Gammaproteobacteria; order Orbales; family Orbaceae; genus Orbus; species Orbus sasakiae. The sequence continues at coordinate 1,597,755 of NZ_BAABHY010000001.1, read as the reverse complement.
TGACTGACAATGACACACAGACATTTGAACAACTTGTCAAAACCATGGATAAAGGCATTGTGGTGACATCATTAATGGGTCAAGGTGTTAATTTAGTCACAGGGGATTACTCACGCGGTGCCAGCGGTTTTTGGGTAGAAAATGGTGTCATTCAATACCCGATTAATGAATTTACGGTTGCCGGAAATTTGAATCATATTTATCAAAATATTGTGGCGATAGGTAACGATATTGAAACGCGAAAAAGCATTCAATGTGGTTCAATTTTAATTGAACAGATGAGCATTGCAGGGAAGTAAGTGGTCATTATGGAAAAACTTAGAAATCGATTATTTTTTCAAAAGCTCTTGCAATGGGTGCCGGGGTTAGAAAATTTTTTCTCCTACCGTAAAGAATATCTTAGTTTTGATATTCGAGCTGGATTATCTGTTGCTGCGGTTTCATTACCTGTATCAATTGCATATGCTGAATTAACTGGCGTTGGAGCAATAGCAGGTTTATATTCAACTATATTACCGTTAATTGCGTATGCATTATTTGGATCTTCAAAACAATTAATTGTTGGACCTGATACCGCAACATGTGCTGTGGTTGCGGCGGTGGTAATTCCTTTAGCCGCAGATAATGTGGTTTTACGTTGGCAACTGGTCATCATTTTAACCATTATGATTGGGATCTGGTGCCTTGTCGCCGGAAAATTGCGACTAGGAGCATTAGCTGATTTACTCAGTAGACCGATTTTAATCGGCCTACTTAATGGTATTTCGATTACCATTATTATTGACCAGATTGCAAAGGTATGTGGCTTTAAATATGATTATGCCAGTCTGTTTGAACGAATCATTCACCTGCCGACTAAATTAACTCAGATTCATGTTGGGACTGTTTGTATTGCCTTTTTTACGTTGATGATTTTGATTGCTGTTAAAAAAGCACGTCCACGTTGGCCTGCGCCATTGATTGCCGTTGTCGTTATGACCTTTTTTTCGTGGGCAATCGATTTTCAACGCTACAACATTAAAATTATTGGTGAATTTAGCAATGAAATCATTCCGTTTTCATCTTGGATTGATTTTGATCCTGGTCTTATGCGTGAATTGGTTGTTCCTTCACTGAATATCGCGGTGATTTGCTTTATTAGTATGATGATTACGGTACGTAGTTTTGCGGCTAAAAATAATTATGACACGAATGCAGATACTGAATTTAAAGCATTAGGCATTGCCAATATTGTGGCGGGTTTATCTCATGGATTTGTTGTCAGTGGAACATCATCAAGGACAGCAGTCAATGACGTTAGTGGTGGCAAAACTCAGCTTGTCTCGATTATCGCGGCTGTGGCAATTGCCATGGTGGTATTGTTTTTACTTTCACCTTTACAATACATCCCAACAGCAGTATTAGGCATTATTTTGATTTATTCATCGTGGTCACTTATCGATATAAAATCAATTATTCGTTTTTTTAAATTAAATCGTGATGCCTTTTATTTAAGCCTAACGACGTTAATTGCGGTGCTCTTGATTGGCATTATTCCAGGGATGGCACTTGCTGTTTTACTGGGCTTATTTTTATTTTTAAGACGTGTTTTTAGACCAACCGATCAGCTCCTAGGTGTGGATGCTGATGGGCGAATTCACTCTTTAAGCAATAATGTGATGCCAATCGATAATGCCATAATTTATCGATTTAATTCGCCATTGACCTATTTTAATATTGCTTACTTTAAAAAACGCCTTATCAATTTAGTGGATGAAGCGCCAGATAAAGTCAGCTATGTGGTAGTCGATGCGATACCGTGTTTTACCTATCAAGATGTTAGCGTTCTACTTGGTATCGAAGAGTTAGTTCGAGCATTAAAAGTTCGTGATACGGTTTTAATTTTGGCTGGACGGCGTAAAACATTAAAGCGTTGGTTTAAAGATATGAACATTCATATGGATAAAGATTATATTGAGTTTTCTTACGATCTTTATTTTGCTGTAAAAATGCTACAAAGCAAAGAACACATGTCTGATGCTGAGGAAAACGATGAACCATAAGATACGAATTGAAATGGTTAGCACGGGGGATGAAGTGCTATATGGCCAGATTACCGATACTAATGCAGCATGGTTATCGGGTTTTTTATTTCAAGAAGGATTCTTAATAACATCACGCTATACAGTTGGTGATGATTTAACACAACTGATTACGACCTTACAATCACGAAGTAAAGTCAATGACATTATTATTTTTAATGGCGGGCTAGGACCAACCAGTGACGATCTGACTGCCCAAGCGGCGGCTATCGCTAATCAAGAAGAGTTAGTATTGCATCAAGAGTGGGTTGATGAAATGGAACGTTATTTTTCCACTCGAGGTAAAACAATGCCTCCCGCAAATATGAAACAGGCCATGTTACCCAAGAGTGCCTATATTGTGGATAACCCGGTCGGAACAGCATGTGGTTTTAAAATGGTGATAAATAGCTGTGTCATCTTTTTTACCCCAGGTGTACCATCAGAGTTTAGAGCAATGATGCGAAACCAAATATTACCAGCTATTAAAAGTCAATTTCCGCAGGATGTTCAGCCTATTTGTTATCGGCTTACAACGATGGGGCGAAGCGAAAGTGATTTAGCGACCGAAATTGATGCAAAATTATCGGTACCTGCTGATATTAGTGTGGGTTACCGCTCGGCAATGCCAATTATTGAGCTTAAATTAACGGGCAATACTCATAATCAAACAGCTATGGATGAATTATGGCAACAGCTTAAAGTATTGGTTAATGATAATACGCTTTATGAGGGGGCAACGAGTCTAGTTAAGGTGGTGAGTGAATTATTGGCGGAACAATCCCAGCCCTTAATTATCATTGAACAGCAAACCGCAGGTTTAATGACATATCAATTGCTTGGTGCTGATGCGCCATTGATTAAATCAGAGATTATCACTGGCCAAATCAATATGCAACAGTATATTCAGCAGTTACGTCAGATGCATAATAACGCAATTTTTTTATCGTTATATGATTTTGAATGTGACAATAGTCACTTTAAACTTATATTAGCCACACCCGCGAATACTTATATTTACCAATTAAAATATACTAGTCGTAAACATAATAAATTAACAGAGCAAGCGATTTTTAGCGCAATTGGGTATGATGCTTTAAGGCGATATTTAACGAATAACCCCATTCTGGTCGGGCCAAATATATGGCTTGAAGTCGTTGATAAGCAAAGTGACTAAAATAGTGTGAATAAAAAAGGCGATGAGATCGCCTTTTTTAATCGTTATGGTTTAGAAAATCCATAAATAGGGTTTATCTTCATCCATTGGTGTGCTCACGTTATTTAGATTTGCTTCAATTAACTGTGTGGTTTTATCCGCTTCGTCTTTTAGACCTAATTGATTATAAGCATTTCGCATCAAATACAGTGCATGTTTTGTGGCATCTGTATCCGGATAGGTTTTTAGCATTTCGGTCACGCGGTTGATTACAGCAACATATGCACCACGTTTCGTGTAGTATTGCGCCACTTTAAATTGATATTTTGCTAAACGATTTTTTAAGAATATAAGGCGTTTTTCTGCATCATAGCTATAAGGGCTATACGGGTAGCTTGAAATCAAATAGGTAAAGTCTTTAAATGCAGCCTGTGCATAAGAGGCATCACGGTCAGAACGGTCAACATTAAACCATCCTTGAATTTGATTATCGTCTTGCGCCATATTAGCCAGACCACGTAAATAAATTACCCAATCCACATTAGGGTGCGTTGGATTCAATTTAAGAAAACGGTCGATGGAAGCAATTGTCAGTGGCAAATCGGCTGATTTATAATAAGCGTAAATCAAGTTAAGTTGCACTTGCTGTGAATAAGGGCCAAAAGGATAAGCTTTATCCATTTCTTCTAAAATAGTAATACTTGATCGAATATTGCCATTTTGTAATTCTTGCTCTGCTTTGGTGTAGAGTTCTTGTTCTGGTACATTTTCAACATCCGGTTTTGATGAAGTACATGCAATCAACAAACCCGTCATTGCTGCGATAACAGAATATTTAAGATATAATTTCATTCAGTCATTAATCCATTGTTATTTATTTTAAGAATCTTTTTCAAAGCGTTAAATTCAAAACTTTTTACACAAAGAAAGAAAATAAACATTAACCCATTTGAGCGTATATGATACTCTAATTTATTATAGCTTAAAACACTCAAGAGTGAAAACTCCACTTAGTATAGATAATTTTATGTCAGATAATACACTAAAAAATTTAGAATTAACCGCGGATATTGAACATCATCAATTAGGAATGAGATTAGATCAAGCCTTAGCTGAGATCTTTTCACAATATTCACGTTCAAGAATTAAAGATTGGATTGTTAACGGCCATGTAAAAATTAATGGTGTTGTTGTTGATAAGCCAAAGGAAAGGGTACTCGGTGGTGAGCATATTACGCTTAATGCATTAATCGAAGAAGAGACTTACCATCAGGGAGAGCAAATCTCCTTAAATATTGTTTATGAAGATGATGATATTTTAGTCATCAATAAACCGCGCGATTTAGTTGTTCATCCTGGTGCAGGTAATCCTAACGGTACCGTTTTAAATGCATTACTTTACCATTACCCAGATATTGCCAGTGTTCCAAGAGCGGGTATTGTGCACCGATTAGATAAAGATACCACTGGGTTAATGGTGGTGGCTAAAACGATTGAAGCACAAACTCGCCTGGTTGAGTCACTACAACTACGTGAAATCACGCGCGAATATGAAGCAGTAGCTATGGGGATTATGACGGCTGGGGGAACAATTGATAAGCCAATTACTCGTCATCCGACTAAACGTACTCATATGGCCGTGTTCCCAACCGGGAAACCCGCGGTAACACATTACCGTGTGATGGAAAAGTATCGAGCCCACACCCGGTTACGGTTACGACTTGAGACGGGACGTACACACCAAATTCGTGTGCATATGGCTCATATGGCTCATCCATTGGTTGGTGACCAACTTTATGGCGGCAGACCAAGACCACCAAAAGGTGCATCAGAAGAATTTATTCAAACACTACGTGATTTTGATCGCCAAGCACTGCATGCAGCCATGTTAAGATTATTTCATCCGATTACCGGTGAACAAATGGAATGGCATGCCCCCATTCCTGAAGATATGCAGCAATTGATTAAAGTCTTACAAGACGATACTAAACTCTATCAAGATCAAATTGATTGGTAAAATAGTATGAAGGTAATTTCGCCAACTTGGCCTGCACCACACAATATTCGCGCTTTGACCACGACGCGTCAAGGAGGGGTTAGCCAAGTCCCTTTTTCGTCTTTAAATTTAGGTAGCCATGTGGGCGATAACATCCATCATGTTATCGCCAATCGTCAGCGGGTAGTGTGTGCTAATCATTTACCAAAAGATCCGCTATGGTTAAATCAAACTCATAGTACCAAAGTCATCAATTTAAGTGACTATGATTCAACTGATGCTGATGCCAGTTATGTTAATCAAGCTATGACCGTTAGCGTCGTATTAACCGCTGATTGTTTGCCCGTCCTTTTTTGTTCTCTATCAGGCGATGAAGTGGCCTCCGCGCATGCAGGGTGGCGGGGCTTATGTGATGGTATTTTAGAAAATACAGTCAATCATTTCCAATGTGCTCCTTCACAAATTATGGCATGGTTTGGGCCCGCCATTGGTCCACAAAAATTTGAAGTTGGTGCTGAAGTTAAAGCGCAATTTGAAGCACATGATTGCAATGCCTCATTAGCTTTTGATTTAATTGACTGTAAATCACAAAAATATTTAGCAGATCTGTATTTATTAGCACGCCAACGTTTGCAAAAATTAGGTATCACGCAAATTTATGGTGGTGAATATTGTACCTATAGTCAAACTGACCTGTTTTATTCCTATCGACGAGAAAAACAGACCGGCCGCATGGCCTCTATGATTTGGTTTGAATAGCAAATAACGTTATCTTTTTAATATAACATTAATACAAAACGTTACAATCAATGTACTACCAATACTTAATAATGCCATGATAGACATGACGTCAAGCATTTGGTCAAGAGTAGGGGGCTGCAACAGGTCTAAAATAACGACAGACATAAAGTGAATCATCCCGCTTAACATCGACTGTAACCATAAAAATAGGCATCTACTGTATCTTTGTAATAAAAATCCATAAAAAAACCGTGATTAGCGCGGGTATAAACATAAAGATATAAGTCACAGACAGTAAGGACAACATGTTGGTCATTGTGAAATCTACTTGGTAATTATTTGCGATGTCACAATATATGTAAGTGAAAATACAATTAAAAAAGGGAATGGTACATATAAACATCAGTGATAATAAATTACGGTAAATCAGTTATGCATCAATAAGTACCTTATTTTTATCTGTCTTTATATCTTATTGTCATGAATAGCCAAATGATCAATATTTTTTATGTTCAAAGCGTTATGAATTGCTTGTGTTATCAATTATAAAAACAATTCTAACAGCGAATTCAAAAAGAGCTTACCGTGTTTCGTCAGGTACCAATAATCATTATCCTCAGTAATATAGCCTTTTTGTAATGCTAACGAGATCGGCTTATCTAACCGACTTAATGGTAATGAGGTACGTTGTTCAAAACGTGCTTTAGGTGCGGGCTCAAACAATCTGAACTGATTCATAAAGAACTCGAAAGGTAGCTCATCTTGTGGGACTAAATAGGATTTTTCAAGGTAACGACCTTCCATATAACCTTTGGGATGGCGGGTTTTTATTGTCCGTATAATTGAGCCATCTGCTTGGGTTAATTTTCCGTGTGCACCACAGCCAATTCCAAGATAGTCACCAAATTGCCAATAATTGAGATTATGTGCACATTGCATTCCTGTTTTAGCGTATGCTGATGTTTCATATTGGTGATAGCCATGGGCTGTTAATAATTGATCACCCTGTTCATAAATATCCCATAGTAAATCGTCATTAGGTAATATTGGCGGTTTTGAACCAAACAAGGTATTAGGTTCAATGGTTAATTGATACCAAGATAAGTGTGGCGGCGATAAATCTATCGCTTGTTGTAAATCATATAAGGCATCGGCTAGGGATTGATTGGGTAAACCATGCATTAAATCGGTGTTAAAACTGCGTAGAGGCAAGGATTGAGCGAGTTTTGCAGCCTGTATTGCTTCAAGTGGATTATGTATCCGACCCAGTTTAGTGAGTTTATCGGGTTGAAAACTTTGTACTCCAATTGAAATTCGATTGATGCCAGCATGAATGTAGCCAGCAAAATTATCCGCATCAGCTGAATTCGGATTTGCTTCAATAGTTACTTCTGCACCAGGTTCAAAAGGCAAATAAGTTTGAACCTCACTTAATAAGCGCTCAATCAAGGATGCTGAAAATAAACTTGGTGTGCCACCACCAATAAATACTGAATGGATAGGGCGCTGAGCAGTAAGTGGTAAATCGCAGGCAAGATCTGCAAGCAAATGCTCAATATAATGTTCATATTGAGGTGCTTGCTTGATATTATGTGAGTTAAAGTCACAGTAAGGGCATTTTTGCACACACCAAGGCATGTGGATATAAAGACTAAGTGGAATCATACCCATAAATTAGTTAACGTCTTTCCATAAAATGATATCTTGCTCAGCAATATCAGTTGCATCAAAACTATTCAATGGCATGTCTTCCTTATCAAAGGCTATATCCCCGCCATTAACAATCGCATCACCTTTTTGGATTCCTTTGAAATCAAACAGATTGGTATCACATAAGTGAGATAGCGTAATATTTTGTGTCGCACGAAACATTGTCTCGATGCGCCCAGGAAATTTTTTATCCCAATCATTTAACATCTCTTTAATGACTTGACGTTGTAAGTTAGGCTGTGAACCACATAAGTTACATGGAATAATTGGAAAGTTTTTTAATTGTGCGTATTGGGTAATATCTTTTTCTTTACAATAAGCAAGGGGACGAATAACGATATGTTCACCAGTATCATTCATTAATTTTGGTGGCATCGCTTTCATTTTCCCGCCATAAAACATGTTTAGAAACAGTGTTTCTAAGATATCATCACGATGATGGCCTAATGCGATTTTAGTCGCACCAAGTTCTGTTGCTGTGCGATATAAAATACCCCGCCGTAGACGTGAGCATAATGAACACGTTGTTTTTCCTTCTGGAATTTTTTCTTTCACAATACCATATGTATTTTCTTCAACAATTTTATATTCAACACCTAATGATGCCAGATATTCAGGTAAGATATGTTCAGGAAATCCAGGCTGCTTTTGATCAAGATTCACCGCAACGAGATCAAAATGCACAGGGGCACTGATTTTTAAATTGATTAAAATATCAAGTAGGGTATAGCTGTCTTTACCGCCTGACAAACAGACCATGATACGATCACCGTCTTCAATCATATTAAAATCGGCAATGGCTTCACCAACTTGGCGTCTTAAGCGTTTATGTAATTTATTTTGGTTGTAAACTTTCATGTAATTTGATTAACTGATTATGGGGATTTAAAAAAACGTTTAGGCATTAAACGCAGGAGTAAATTAACGATGGTGTCACAAGCAGGGGTCAATAAAAACCAACTCAGTACAAAACTGGTGATGGCAAGTGAGCCAACATAAACATCAGTAAACCAATGTGCACCAGCAATAATACGTGGAGCTGAAAATATCACAACAATTATTGATGCTTGTATAAAGGCTTTTACGCCAAAATAGCGCCACATAAAGGCCGCAAAGATCATCAGCATCATACCATGATCGCCAGGAAAGCTATCACTTGCTGCATCTTTAGTGCCAAAATGCGTCAATTTTGAGATTCGATTAATATGCTCAAACTGTTCAAAATAGAGTGTAGGGCTTTCATGTGCAATGGGAATGAAACGTCCCCATTGTTTGATGACTACCGCGATGATAAGCATCATTAGTCCAATGATGATCATTTTACGCTTACATTCGTTATTTTGCTGACGAAAATAGGTGTAATACAGCAATGCCATAGCTAAAAAAGACACAATGTCAAAACTACGATGATTAGTTATCGCAATCAAGTATAAAAAGATTTGATGGCTACCATCTAAAAATTGATTAAAAAAATGAAAGATGGCCGCATCAATATTAAACCAAAAACCTTGGCGATAAGTATAATATTGACTGACGAGTAATACTACAGCCAATATATTCCAAAGTAGAATCTGCCTTATACGTTTTGTAAGCACGTTATCATTACTCATTAAAATTAATCAGCTCGGCTCATAAAACGACGTTCAGCAACGTGAATTTTAATTTTTTCACCATTATTAATATATTCGGGTACTTGTACTGTCAGACCTGTTGTTAACGTTGCAGGCTTCGTTCGAGCACTCGCTGATGCACCTTTAATTCCCGGATTTGTTTCGACAATGTCAAGTTCTACTGTTTGTGGTAATTCAAGCGCAATGATTTGACCATCAACAGTTAAGACTTGAATGCCAGGAATGCCACCTTCAGGAATAAATAATAACTCGTCTTCAATTTGGTCATGTTTGAAAATATAAGGTGTAAAGTCTTCATCATCCATAAATACATACTCATCACCATCAATGTATGAAAAGGTTACTGCACGACGGTTTAATTCAATGGTCTCTAAAATATCGTCACCTTTAAAACGCTCTTCAACTTTTAAACCTGTTTTTACATCAGCAAAACGCATTTTATACAGTGTACTTGCACCGCGAGCACTTGGACTTTGTACCTCAACGTCTTTTACTAATAATAATTTGCCATTGTAAGCAATTGCATCGCCGCGTTTTACATCATTTGCCTTAGCCATAATTCGTGTTCCAATCAATAATAAAGAAGATAAATAAGCTCGCTATTTTAACGCTAACTTGCTATTGTCACCAGTAAATTTATTTAATTAAGGTGATGATGGTGGATAGCCATTTTGAATGTCGTGCCAATTGTGGAGCGTGTTGTATTGCTCCTTCGATAACCAGTCATATTCCAGGCATGCCAAATGGTAAGCCCGCTAATGTTGCGTGTATCCATCTTAATGAACAAATGCGTTGTGGATTATTTGGCCAATCATCAAGACCCGCTGTTTGTGGTCATCTAAAACCGTGTTTTGAGATGTGTGGAACACATCAACAAGATGCTTTGAACTATTTAAATAATTTGGAAAATTTAACTCGACCGTAAATAATTCTAATAAAAGATAAATTATATTAGAATTATTTATCTACAAAGCTGTTTTTTTTGTTACACTTCGCTAAATTTTATTCTCAATAAAAAATATGACTATGCAAAATAAACTTAAACGTGATCTTAAAGCTCGCCACTTAACGATGATTGCCATCGGTGGTTCTATTGGTACCGGACTTTTTGTCGCCTCTGGTGCAACGGTTGCACAAGCAGGTCCTGCTGGTGCCTTACTCTCTTATGTCATTATCGGTATTATGGTTTACTTCTTAATGACCAGTCTTGGTGAGCTCGCGGCTTATTTGCCTGTATCGGGCACATTTGCGACCTATGGTTCCCGTTATGTCGATGAATCATTTGGCTTCGCGATTGGTTGGAATTATTGGTATAACTGGGCTATTACTGTGGCTGTCGATTTAGTTGCAGCTCAGCTTGTTATCTCTTATTGGTTTGACTCTGGCAGTTACAGCTGGCTGTGGAGTGTATTGTTTCTCACCTTGATTTTTTTACTCAACTATATTTCAGTAAAAGGGTTTGGCGAAGCTGAATTCTGGTTCTCTCTCATCAAAGTGGTGACAGTCATTATCTTTATCGCTGTGGGTTTATTGATGATTATTGGTATCATCCGTGGCGGGGAAGGCGCGGGTTGGCACAATTGGCAAATTGGCGATGCACCATTTGTTGGTGGTTTCTCGTCGATGATTGGGGTGGCAATGATTGTCGGCTTCTCTTTCCAAGGGACTGAGCTGATAGGTATTGCAGCAGGTGAATCGAAAGACCCAGAAAAAAACATCCCTAAATCAATGAAACAAGTCTTTTGGCGAATCTTATTATTTTATGTACTAGCGATTTTTGTTATCAGCCTCATTATCCCTTACACTGATCCGCGTTTATTACGTAATGATGAAACTGATATTAGCTTAAGTCCATTTACACTGGTCTTTCAAAATGCGGGTTTATTGTCAGCCGCGGCATTAATGAATGCGGTTATTTTAACGTCAGTACTTTCTGCAGGTAACTCAGGTTTATATGCCTCAACGCGTATGCTATATGCGTTAGCCAAAGAAGGCAAAGCCCCGAAAATCTTTTCTCGGTTATCCCATTCAGGTGTACCAAGAATGGCATTGATTGCGACGACCTTTGTAGCAATGCTGTGTTTTTTAACCTCGAAATTTGAAGATCAGCAAGTCTATCTTTGGTTACTGAACTTATCAGGCATGACCGGCTTTATTGCATGGTTAGGTATTGCCATTAGCCATTATCGATTCAGAAAAGGGTACATAGCACAAGGATTGAATCTGAATGATTTACCTTATCGTTCAAGTTTATTCCCATTTGGCCCTGTCTTTGCTTTTGTATTATGTTTAACCATAACACTTGGACAAAACTATGCAGCGTTCCTTGAAGATACCATTGATTGGAATGGTGTCATTGCGACTTATATTGGTATTCCGCTATTTTTAATCATTATGTTTAGCTACAAACTGTTGAAGAAAACAAAATGGATTAAATATCAAGATATGGATTTTACACGTATTAAGTACTAAATCTCAGTCAATAAATCCCAGTATCGCGCAATCTTGCGCGATACAACATGACATAATATAGAAAAAATAGAATTAGCGACTACGAAAGATAATGCGGGCTTTAGATAAGTCATATGGAGTCATTTCAACAGTCACTTTATCGCCTGTTAAAATACGGATATAGTTTTTACGCATTTTGCCAGAAATGTGCGCAGTAACGACATGACCGTTTTCTAGTTCTACACGAAACATTGTATTTGGTAATGTATCAAGTATCGTGCCTTGCATTTCAATGTTATCTTCTTTTGCCATTGGGTCCTCGTGATGTTTATTTTTACTAAAAATTGCTAAATTTACCCAAAATAGGAATGTTGACTACCTGAGTATTTACCTATTTTTTAAAATGATAAATTGCGGCAAAATGATGCCGAAAAAATTGTCAGATGTAAAGGAGTTTCTATAATTTTTGACTAAATAAGCGATTATTTCTTTAATCGGGCGGACAATTTTTTACATTATGATTACCGATTACGATAACATTTTAACCAAACGATGAACAGCAAAACCGAATAATTTATTCGGTTTTGCTGATGAAAGGGTTGCTAATCAAAAAACGTTACAATCACTTTCGATGAGATATTTTTGTCTGTGGCTGTGATTAAAGCCTGTTCGACTTGCTGGTAGTCAAATTCACTCGAAATTAACGGTTGTGGATTGATGATTCCTTTTTCCAACCACTTAACTGCAACCGCAAATTCATCGATAAAACGGAACGATCCTTTCCATGTAAGCTCTTTAGCAAGCATTTGTGCGACAGGATACTGTACTGGGCTTGCCCCCATACCAACTTGTACAACGACGCCATTGGCACGTGTGGCGGCAACCGTTGATGCTATCGCTGATGTGGCACCACTTGCTTCAAACGTGACATCAAAGTATCCTTTATTGATTGAAAACGCCTCAAAGGATGCTTCATCTAATGGAGCAATCGCTAGGTCTGCCCCCATGGCGATGGCGATTTTACGGCATCTTTCACTGATGTCGGCAGCAACAATTTCAACGGCACCAGAGGCTTTGGCTGCAGCAATAATTAATCCCCCAATGGGGCCTGCACCAATAACTAATACGCGTTTACCGACTAAACTACCTGCCACATTAACGGCATGAATGGCGACAGTCGTGGGTTCCGTGAATGTCATGATTTGTGCACTCATTCGTTCATCATAAGTAAAACATTGATTTTCAGATACCACTACATATTGAGAAAATCCGCCATGATTATGGGGGTTATATTGTGCACTTCCCATAAAGCGCATATTTGGGCACTGATTTTGCTTTCCTTGCAAACAGAATTCACATTGATTACAAGGTTGTGACGGGTTTATTACTACTTTTTGACCCACTTTTAAATTAGAGCCTGTTGGTGCTTTGGCAATGCTTCCCGTAAACTCATGACAGATAACCATGGGATGTTTTAATACAGATAAACCCGCGTGACCTTCTTGATAATAATGGATATCTGAACCACAAATACCTCCTGCTTCAATTTTAACTAGCACATCATTATCAGTATAAGTCAATTGCCGATCTTCAATTTTAATTGTCTTTTTGCCATGAACAAAACAGGCTTTACACGTTAAAGTATGATTCATGTTTTACTCCTTAATGTGATTGAGTAGCATTATGGGGATTTTGTGGCTCTCTTAGGCTTGGGATATTCATCACTTCAATTTTGCCAACTAAGAACAAATATGCTAAAAATCCCATCAATGACACAGCTGAAATGTAGTACATGGCATATTGAAAGTTATTCGTTTTATGCAAAATGATCCCAATAATAATCGGCGAAACAATACCTGATAAATTACCAAAAACATTAAGGAATCCCCCTATCGTACCAATGATTTTACGGGGTATAACATCACTACATACTACCCAACCTAAGTTAGAAAACGCATTCGCAAAGAAGGCAATGGATAAGATAGCAATGGCAATGGCGGGTTGATCTTCAAAAAAGTTAACAAAACACATGATAGTGGTGACCAGTAAACCTGACATTACCGGTAACTTTCGAGCAAATGTTTTAGAATAATTTTTCTTGATTAGCATGTCACTAAGTACACCACTGCATAATACACCTGCCATCGCCATCAAATAGGGAAACATGGCACCAAATCCCGCATTAGAAATTGATAAATTTAGTCCTTTTTCCAAATAGACAATAAACCAGGTTAAAAAGAAGTATAAGGTCGATGAGGCCGCAAATTGAGCAATAAATAATCCCCACATAGTGCGTTGACGTAATACATAGAAAATGTCACTCCAAACGACTTTTTCAGCTTTACCTGTATGCTTATTCTGATCAAATCCTCCTCCTGCTTTAATATAGTCGAGTTCTGCTTGATTGGTTTTTTTGCTTTCATAAGGTTCTCGGTATTTGATTAACCAAACGATACCAAACAAAATGCCAACGCCACCTGAGACATAAAAAGACATCTCCCATCCATAATTAGCAACAATAAGTGCAAGTACAGGTGTTAAAGTCGCTAAACCAATATATTGTCCGCTTGAATAAATAGCAGTAGCGCGTGCGCGTTCTTGTGATGGGAACCACGTCGCAATAATTTTTGTATTAGATGGAAAAGAGGGGGCTTCGGCGATACCAATTAAACCCCGACATACCATTAGCATTGCAAATGATGCGGTTACTGTCGTGAACCAATGATATGACGCTAATCCCATTAAGAATGTAAATACGCTCCACAATATAATCGCACCGCCATAAAGCTTTCTAATACCAATTCTATCTAAAATATAGCCTACAGGAATCTGGCTGATAGCATAAGTCCATGTAAACATTGAAAACAACCAGCCTAATTGTGTTGCTGAAAATCCAAAATCATTTTGTATATTCGAGCCAGCTACAGCTAGGTTAGCGCGATCGATATAGTTAATTGCTGTGACGATAAATAACATCGCTAAGATCATAAAACGTGTTTTAGTCGGTTTCATATTGAATATCTCGTTGAATTATTAGTTATTTAAATATAGTGTGTTGGGCTGATGGTGAGCTATAAAACAGCCAGCCACCCCCCGTCAACGTAAATTACTTGTCCATTAATATAATCTGACGCGGGGGCAGCAAGGAAAATCGCTGTACCAATGAGTTCTTCCGTTTTTCCCCAACGCTTGGTCGGATTACTATTTTTGACCCAAGTATCAAAGGCGTGGTCGTTAATTAAAGCTTCATTCATGTCGGTAAGGATATAGCCAGGACCGATCGCGTTCGCCTGAATATGGTATTGAGCCCACTCGGCGGACATTGATTTCGTTAACATTTTTACCCCACCTTTTGCTGCGGTATAAGGCGCTACAGTTGGGCGTGCTTGCTCACTGGTTAATGAACAGATATTGATAAACTTACCGCCGGATTGACGTTTTATCATCCTTTTAGCGGCTTCACGTGACACTAAAAATGTGCCAGTGAGATGGACATCAAGTACGCGTTGCCAATCTTTCAATTCAAGTTCGACCATGGGTTGGCGATGCTGAATACCAGCATTGTTGACGACAATATCAATGGTGACGCCGGCTTGATCCATTTGCTTAAACACGTCAATAATCTGTGTCTCGTTTGCAACATCAAAAACGTATCCGGTTGCATGATAACCTTGTGAGGTTAATGTCTCGATTGCGGTTTGTAGCGTTTCATGATGCGTACCGTTTAATACAACTGATGCACCAGCAGAGGCAAGCCCTTGCGCGTAGGCAAAGCCAAGACCTCGACTTGACCCTGTTATCAACGCTGTTTTACCCGAGAGATCAAATAATTTATGCATAATCTATGTATCCTTTTTATCAACATGAATGATGTTATTAAGATAGTATAACTAGTTGTATGACAACATATGTGTTAATTAGAATCCGTGTCTTTAAGATTAAAATCAATGAATAAAATCTATTTTTGTGATCTTGATAACACAAATATTTGAGATCAAAATAGGCGTATAAGGCTAAATGGGTTGATAAAGCGGGTTAAATCAGTTGTAATATATCTATGTAGTCACGACTTAGAATATGTAGATGACAATACAAACTATCACAAAAAGTAATATTGTTGATGCCGTGTATCAACAGATGTTAAATAAAATTCTAGATAACAGTTGGTCATCTGGAAGTAAGTTACCTTCAGAATTTGAACTCACTGAGCTATTTAATGTTAGCCGTACGAGTGTTCGTAGTGCAGTACAAAAATTACGAGATTTGGGGATTATTTATACCAGACATGGTATGGGCTCATTTGTCTCTGAAAATCTCGATAAAGATAAGATTTTAAATAAAAATCAACCAATTATGCATTTAAGTCAAGATGAGTTTATGGACATGATGATTTTTAGGCAAACCGTTGAATTTAAATGTATTGAGTTGGCGGCAGAAAGAGCTAATGAGCAAGATATTGAGGCAATAGAAGAAGCCTTAAACCGAATGCTAGTCAGTAAAAATGACTATAAAAAATATACACAAGCCGATTTAGACTTCCATATTGCGGTTGCGGCGGCATCACACAATAAGATTTTTATTAAGATCCTTCATGATATTAAAGATATGTATTATTTTTACTTAGAGGAACTTAATCGGGTCTTGGGGATTACGTTAGAAAGTATTGATGCACATATCAAAATCTATATGTCGATTAAAGACCATGATGTTGAAACGGCTAAACGTTCTCTCGATAGTGCCATGAAAACCAATATTATTGCGATTGAAAAATTAAAAGACGAATAACAAAAATGTTTAAATAATTGTTGCATACTTTATTCGGATAGTGCTATTTTTAATTATAGAAATATGATGTCATACAACCTAATGAGTTAAATCGTATCGATTGGAGATTTTTATGATAAAAATAACAAATGTGAAGACCATTTTAACTGCCCCTGGCGGCATTGATTTGGTTGTCGTCAAAGTAGAGACAAACCAAGATGGTTTATATGGTTTGGGATGTGCAACATTTACACAACGTATTTTTGCTGTTGAAGCTGCAATTAACGACTATATGAAACCTTTTGTCATTGGCAAAGATCCCCGTCGAATTGAAGACATTTGGCAATCAGCGGTAGTCAGTGGCTATTGGCGTAATGGTCCGGTGATGAATAATGCTGTGTCAGCGATAGATATGGCGTTATGGGATATCAAAGGTAAAATGGCCGGTATGCCAGTCTATGATTTACTCGGTGGAAAATGCCGAGATGGTGTTCCATTATATCGTCATTGTGATGGCGGCGATGCGATTGCTGCTGAAGATAATATTCGAGCTGCAATGGAGGAGGGATACCAATATGTTCGCTGTCAAATGGGGATGTACGGTGGTGCTGGCACAGAAGATCTAAAACTGATTAATACACAATACGATAAAGCAAAAAGCATTCATCCAAAACGTTCGCCTCGACATAAAACACCCGGTATCTATTTTGATCCAGATGCTTATGCACGCAGTATTCCGAAATTCTTTGATCATTTACGTAATAAAATCGGTTTTGATGTCGAATTTATTCACGATATTCATGAACGCATTCAACCTGTTGCAGCAATGCAAATGGCAAAGAGTCTTGAAGATTATCGTCTATTTTATTTAGAAGATCCGGTGGCCCCAGAGAATGTTGATTTTCTAAAAATTATGCGTCAACAAACATCGACGCCAATTGCAATGGGCGAATTATTTGTCCATGTTGCTGAATATAAACACCTTATTACCCATCATTTAATTGATTTTATTCGTTGCCATATTAGCATGATTGGCGGCATAACGCCCGCTAAAAAACTTGCAAACTTGTGTGAGTATCATGGTGTGCGTACTGCTTGGCATGGACCAGGCGATATCTCACCAATCGGTGTTGTGGCCAATATGCATATCGATATGAGTATTACTAATTTAGGGGTGCAAGAGTATACCCCGATGAACAGTGCACTTCATGAAGTATTCCCGGGCTGTCCTGAGATTGAACAGGGTTACGCTTATCTTAATGATAAACCGGGGCTGGGCATTGATATTGATGAGCAAAAGGCGAAAAAATTCCCAATAACAGGGGGATTACCTTCTTGGACGAATGCCAGAACACCTGATGGAACGGCGTCACGGCCATAAAACCTGACATGGCAAAATAGCCCGGGATTACCGGGCTACATCTTACATTAAGCGTGTTTTTTACCGGTAATACGGCACCATTCTTCTTGTGTGACAACGGGATCAAGGTCAAAATGAGCTTGATAAGCATCACAAACACTCTCGGATTGACTTTCTAAAATACCGGACAACCCTAATAATCCTGCCGGTTTGACCAAAACACGAATATGAGGTTCTAACTCTCTTAGTGGACCCGCTAAAATATTTGCTACCACCACATCTGCCAATAAATTATCGGGAATATCTTTGGCTAAATACAGGGCTAATTGATCGCTTACATGGTTACGTTGTGCATTATCACGGCTAGCTTGTAAGGCTTGTGGATCAATATCAATCCCTATTGCTGCTTTTGCACCAAGCTTAAGTGCTGCAATGGCCAAAATACCTGAGCCACATCCATAATCAATAACAGTTTTACCCACTAAGTCTAAACCATCGAGCCATTGTAAACATAATGATGTGGTTGGGTGTGTCCCTGTACCAAATGCAAGACCCGGATCAAGCATAACATTGACAGCATGAGGATCGGGGATTTCTCGCCAACTTGGGCAAATCCAAAGGCGTTTACCAAATTGCATTGGATGAAAATTATCCATCCATTCACGTTCCCAGTCTTTGTCTTCTAACTGCTCAATTTTATAGTTTAGCGTGTTGGCAAATAGCGGTGATGCTTGTAAGAAATTAATCAGCTGCGCAGTCTCGGTGTCTGCTTCATACAAACCAATGACATCGGTATTACCCCATAAACGTGTTTCGCCGGGCAGCGGTTCAAAAACAGGTGTGTCATACGTATCTTGAAATGTGACTGAAACCGCGCCACTTTCTTCAAGTAAATCACTAATTTGTTCAGCAAGTTGATTAGTGGTATTAATTTTAAGTTGAATCCAAGGCATCATTAATCCTTATGTTGTAAATGCTGGCCAAACGGGTTAGCGACTAAAAAGGCGACTAAGCCAAGTATTAATGCTGGCACAATCGGGTGAAAATCAAATAATTTAATATTATAGCTGGCAAGTAATGCATAACAGACTGCGCCAAGGACCATTGAACTTAAGGCACCATATGCATTGGCTTTTTTCCAATATAGGCCTAAAACCAGTGGCCATAAAAAAACGGCCTCAAGTCCACCAAATGCCAGTAAGTTGAGCCATATCACCATGTCTGGTGGGTTCCACGCTGCAATAATTAATAATGCTCCAAAGATAAATGTGATCAACACAGACAGTCGAGTTAGGGCTTTATCGTGTTTTTTTGCTTCAGGTTTTATTGATAAAAAGAGATCTTTAATAATAACAGAAGACACCTGCAAGAGTTGGGCATTAATTGTCGACATAATGGCCGCTAGAGGGGCTGCTAAAAAAATACCCGCCGCAATGGGGGGCATGACCGTCACAATCAAATTGGGTACGACTTGATCAGGAATCGTCAAGTTAGGTAAAATAGCGCGACCGAGTGCGCCGGATAAATGCATCGTAAACATTATGACGGTAACAATAACGGTACCAATAAGAATGCCACGATGTACGGCTTTACTGTCTTTATATGCCATACACCTGACGGCGGTATGTGGTAATCCAACAACGCCAAAACAGACTAAAATCCAAAATGAAGTCATAAAGGGAAAGTCCATAAAGTTATTCGGACCTTCTGGTGTTAAAAGCGCAGGATCAATCTGTCTCATCGAATCCATAATATGCGCGATACCTCCGCCCGCATAAATGACAGCTACTAATAAAATTATTGCGCCGATGAGCATAATTAGCCCTTGAAACGCATCATTCAAAATCCCCGCTCTAAAACCGCCAAATGCAGTATAAATTACGGTACCGACACCAAAAATAATTAATCCATAGCCATAGGGTAAACCGACGGAAGACTCTAATAAGCGAGCGCCACCAATAAATTGTACGGTCATTGCTCCAATAAAAGCAATCACAATAGCAATACTTGCAAACCAAACGATTAAGCGGCTTTTATAATGCGCATATAGCATATCACTTAGGGTAATGGCATTGTATTTGCGAGCCAAAATAGCGAATTTTTTACCCAGTATCCCAAGTGAGAGTAACACGGTTGGAACCTGAATCATGGCTAATAATACCCAACCAAGACCAAATTTATATGCCGCGCCTGGCCCACCAATAAATGAGCTTGCACTAATATAAGTCGCGGCAAGTGTCATGGCGAGTAAAAATCCCCCCATGGTACGATTACCAATAAAATAATCCGTAAACTGATTGGTTTTTTTACGTTTGAGATAAGCATAAGCCGATATCGCAAACACCAATACTAAATACAGGACTAATGGAATGATAATATCAGTGTGCATAATTGATTTTACTCATGAGGTGGTATTGATTGAGGACTTTCCAGTGGAATGTCTTTAAATTGATATTTAACAATAAAATAGCAAGCGATAATAAATCCAATGGGGGCGAATAGACATGATAATTCGAACCAAGCCGGAAAGCCAAGTAACCCGGCTTGATCTCCTAATAAATAGGCAAAGGCAATCCAAAAAATAAGGTAAAGCAGCGTCAAATATAATGATAATCGCGCTTCTTTATTTGCTTGTCGATAACGTTTATCCATTGCAATAAATATTCTGTTGGTCATTGAGGTCGTTAGAGTAAAATAAACCACCTAAATAATCAAGCCAGTTATTGGGCTGTTAGCATTTGCGCTTTTTGTTAAGGCGAGTATAATTTAAGCGATATTAACAATCGGAGGTCAATATGACAAAATATCAACACAAAAGAGGTACGATTCGTGATAATGCCTTAGCCGCATTGATGAATGATCCACTGTTCAAACAACGTATTGAGAAAAACTTAAAAGGTAAAGGCAGTTTCCAACGCAAAGCAAAACATTGCAAACTGCGTTATCAGGGCGCAGATAAGAATGGTCTAACAAGTCTATTGTTATCTGCGCTTTGAGATTAAGCGTGTTTTTACACTATAATCATACCTTACGACAATAATTTAACGAATCCATTTACGATTTACTTCATTTTTTCTTACTTTATTGGAATTAACAATAAATTAGATTGATTTTTACGATATTAGCCCCTATATGATAGTTATCATGGGCTTAATGGGCTATTGTACCTTTCACAACAATTCACATATTTAATATATTTACGCTTAAAATACTGATATAATATACAGTTCATTGTTGGGTGTCTGGCCCAAAGCTGTTTACTAAAACACCAATTAAGAAGAGATACATGTCAATTAAAAATATTGAAATTCGTGGTGCTCGTACTCACAATCTCAAAAATATTAATGTTACTATTCCACGCGATAAATTAGTTGTTATTACTGGCATTTCAGGTTCAGGTAAATCATCGTTGGCATTTGATACTTTATACGCAGAAGGACAACGACGGTATGTTGAGTCATTATCTGCCTATGCGCGTCAATTTTTATCATTAATGGAAAAACCAGATGTCGATCATATTGAAGGATTGTCACCTGCGATTTCGATTGAACAAAAATCCACTTCGCATAATCCGCGTTCGACAGTGGGTACGATTACAGAAATTTATGACTACTTACGTTTACTTTATGCTCGCATTGGTGAGCCACGTTGTCCTACCCATCACCTACCATTAGCCGCTCAAACCGTATCGCAAATGGTTGATTCAATTATGGCGTTACCGGATGAACATCGCTATATGCTACTTGCACCGGTTGTAACAGAACGGAAAGGTGAGTTTGTTAAACTGTTTGAACAGTTAGCGGCAAGCGGTTATATCCGTGTCCGTGTGGATGGTGATATTTATGATTTGTCTGATCCTCCCGTATTAGAATTACAGAAAAAACACACAATTGAAGTGGTTGTTGATCGTTTCCGAATCCGTGACGATCTTAAACTGCGTCTGGCTGAATCCATTGAAACAGCATTATCCATCACAAATGGGATTATTAAAGTTGCAAACTTGGATGATCCTAGCAGTCAAGAAATCCTGTTTTCGGCTAATTTTGCGTGTCCAATTTGTGGTTACAGTTTGTCAGAATTAGAACCTCGGTTATTTTCTTTTAATAATCCAGCAGGTGCCTGCCCTGAATGTGATGGTTTAGGCGTACAACAATATTTTGATGAAAACCGCGTTGTACAGATGCCTGATGTTTCGCTTGCTGCTGGCGCAATCAAGGGGTGGGATCGTCGCAATTTTTATTATTTTCAAATGCTAAAATCATTAGCTGAACACTACAAATTTGATATTGATTTACCATTTGAACAGTTACCCGATAACGTTAAAGAGATTATTTTACATGGTTCGGGTGATGAAGAGATTCAATTTGTTTATACCAACGATCGTGGTGATTCGGTGAAACGTAAGCATCCGTTTGAAGGTATTTTAAATAATTTGAATCGACGTTACAAAGAGACTGATTCACAAACAATTCGTGAAGAGTTAGCCAAGTTTATCAGCAATCGCGCGTGCCCAAGTTGTCATGGTTCAAGGTTACGCATCGAAGCTCGTAATGTGTTTGTAAATGATACGAATTTACCGACTATTTCGGAATTGAGTATTCAAAATGCGAAACACTTTTTTGATGGTTTAACGTTAACAGGTCAACGAGCACAAATTGCTGAAAAAATCTTAAAAGAGATTAATGAACGGCTACAGTTTTTAATTAATGTGGGACTAAACTACTTAAATCTATCTCGTTCAGCAGAAACCCTATCAGGTGGTGAAGCTCAGCGTATTCGACTTGCAAGTCAAATTGGTGCAGGTCTAGTCGGAGTGATGTATGTGCTTGATGAACCATCTATTGGTTTGCATCAACGTGATAATTCAAAACTGATTGATACCTTAACCCACTTACGTGATTTAGGTAATACGGTGATTGTGGTTGAACATGATGAAGAAGCCATCTTAGCCGCCGATTACCTCATTGATATCGGACCTGGAGCGGGTGTTCATGGTGGTTCAATTGTGGCACAAGGCACACCTGCACAGGTTATGAAAAATAAAGATTCATTGACCGGTCGTTACTTGTCGGGTAAAGAGCAAATTGATATTCCGGCTAAGCGTACCAAAATGGATAAGAAGAAATTATTATCATTAATTGGTGCAACTGGTAATAACTTAAAAAATGTGACGTTGAATATACCGGTAGGTCTATTTACCTGTATTACAGGGGTATCTGGATCCGGTAAATCTACCTTAATTAATGATACACTTTATCCTTTGGCACAAAACGAATTAAATCGTGCTGAAAAAAGTGATATTGCGCCGTATAAAGCGATCAAAGGCCTTGAACATTTTGATAAAGTAATCGCGATTGATCAAAGTCCAATTGGACGAACACCGCGTTCTAATCCTGCAACGTATACTGGTTTTTTCACTTCTATTCGTGAACTTTATGCAGGCGTACCAGAAGCAAGAGCCCGTGGTTATAATCCGGGACGATTCAGCTTTAATGTTAAAGGTGGACGGTGTGAAGCGTGTCAAGGTGATGGTCTAATCAAAGTCGAAATGCACTTTTTGCCAGATATCTATGTGCCTTGTGATCAGTGTCATGGCAAACGTTATAATCGTGAAACGTTAGACATCAAATATAAGGGTAAAGCGATTAATGAAATATTGGATATGACGGTGGAAGAAGGGCGCGAGTTTTTCGAAGCGGTACCAATGATTTCACGTAAATTACAAACATTAGTCGATGTTGGTTTATCGTATATTACTATTGGTCAGTCGGCAACAACCCTATCTGGCGGTGAAGCTCAACGTGTTAAATTAGCTAAAGAGCTGTCTAAACGTGATACTGGCAACACACTTTATATTTTAGATGAGCCAACAACGGGTCTCCATTTTGCTGATGTAAAACAATTATTAAACCAATTGCATCTTTTACGAGATCGCGGTAACACTGTTGTTGTGATTGAACATAATCTTGACGTGGTTAAAACAGCTGACTGGATTGTTGATCTCGGTCCAGAAGGCGGAAGCGGCGGCGGTGAAATCATTGCTGAAGGAACCCCAGAAGATGTTGTAAAATGCAAACGCTCGTATACAGGAATCTATTTAAAACCTATACTAGGGAAAAAATAGAAACTCGATAAGAGGGTAACTTGTTGCAAATTACAGTTATGTTGCTAGTCGCTTATTTTAGCGGCTCATTATCAGGTGCCGTTATTTTTAGTAAAATACTGCACGTGCGTAATCCCAGTGATTATGGTTCTCATAATCCTGGGGCAACGAATATGCTGCGAGTTAATGGGATATTACCGGCACTCTGTGTTTTAATCTTTGATATGTTAAAAGGTCTAATTCCGGTCTATATCTCTTACCGTTTAGGCATTTCTCCCTTTTTTCTCGGGATTATTGCGATCGGTGCTTGTCTTGGGCACATATTTCCTTGTTTCTTCCATTTTCGCGGTGGCAAAGGTGTTGCTACCGCGTTAGGATCAATGGTCATGATTGGTTTTGACTTTTCCGGTCTATTCATGGCTACTTGGTTAATCGTGGTATGCGTTACCGGGTATGCATCGGTAGGCGCCATCGTGAGTTTCCTACTAGCGCCATTATTTGTTTGGTTTATTAAACCCGAACTGACCATGCCTGTTGCGATGCTATCTTGCTTAATTATTGTACGTCATAGCAGCAATATTCAGCGACTAATTAAAGGTGAAGAACCTAAAGTTATTCGTAAAAAACGTGATTAATTTTTCGGTAAACAACTGTTTTTAGCAACCACTGCGGGCAACTTTAAATGCCAGTAAATGGCAGATAAGCGAATCGTCAATGTCACAATAATCCCCAATAATGTTGCAATATCAAGTGGAATATTAAAATACAAATAAGATGTGACATGGACTGAACCTCCAATTAAACAGGCGGTAGCATAAATATCGGTTCTAAATACCATGGGAATATCACGAGCGAGCACATCGCGTAAAATACCGCCACCCACTCCCGTTAAAACCCCCATACAAGTCATTACCAAGCCATTAACATCAGAGGCTGCAGCCTTATTGACACCGATACCAACAAAAACAGCTAAACCAATTGCATCAAGTACTGGTAGCCACCATTTGGGGTATTTTTCCATTGACGAATAACGAATAAATAGCATCGCAATTAATGAGCTCAGTATCGCAATCCACAGATCGGTCGAATCAGTGATCCAAAATATGGGGCCATGGTTTAAGATAATATCTCGGATTGTTCCGCCACCAAGTGCCGTAATAACCCCTAAAACTAATGCACCAATTGAATCCATCTCTTTTTTGGAGGCCAGTAATACACCTGAGATTGCAAATACAATTGTACCTAAAATATCACACCAAAATATGTAGTTCATCGTTGACTCGAATGACGTTACTTAAGTTTTTTCAACATTGCTTCAACTATGCTTGAAGACTGTTTAGCGGCTAATGGCAAGAACTCTTCAAAACTGATTGCAGATGATTTATCACCATTATCGGAGATAGCTCTAACTACAACAAATGGGATACTAAAGATCCAGCACACATGAGCAATTGCGGCTGCTTCCATTTCGACAGCAATGGTATCGGGGAACTGACTTTTAATCATTTTTAATGAGGAGTCACTATTGATAAAGGCATCACCGCTTGCTATAACCCCTTCGACAAAGTTTGCACCTTGTTCAACAATTGTATTGCGTGCAACTTCACGTAGATTTTTATCGGCTTGGAATGAGATAGGGCAGCCAGCCATTTGACCCGGTTCATAACCAAAAGCGGTTAGATTCACATCATGATAAAGGGATTGTGTTGAAATTACGATATCACCAATGTTCAAACGTTTATCAAGTCCGCCAGCAGAGCCTGTATTGATCACCGCATCCACGTCAAAGCGGCTCAATAAAAGTGTGGTACCCGTGGCCGCAGCAACTTTACCAATGCCTGATTGTAATAAAACAACATCACAACCTTGAATTTGACCTGAATAAAAATTAATGCCTAAAATATTATCTACTTGGCAATCGGTAATTTTATTTTTTAAAATAGCAACTTCTTCTTCCATTGCGGCAATAATGGCAATTCGCATAATCATGGTCCTAAAAAAATAGATTTATCAAATGGTTAATTTAATATGATACACATTAATTGATAGCCAGTATGATAAGTTTAATAGTGAGTGATTACAATATGATATTGGCAATTTTTATTCGATAGCAGCTAATGGATAGGCATATTACAAATAATTCCTTATACTAATTGTTAATAGAGAGTAAAACGGGGTTTAACGTGAAATCAATTTTTATAACGGGCTGTTCAAGTGGTATTGGACTATTAGCCGCTAATGCACTAAAAGCCAGAGGCTATCGTGTCATCACTTCATGCCGTAAGCAACAAGATTATGATAAGTTAGTTGAATTAGGCTTTGAAGCCGTCTTACTTGATTTAGATGATGCCAATTCAGTTGAACAAGCGGCCAAACAGGTTTTGGCATTAACTAACAATAGACTGTATGCATTATTTAATAATGCGGGTTTTGGTGTGTATGGCAAATTAGCAAGTATCAGTCGTCAACAACTTGAAGCTCAGTTTTCGACCAATTTTTTTGCCGTTCATCAATTAACGCATCTGCTATTACCCGCCATTAAAAATCATGGTGGTGGACGGATCATCCAAACCAGTTCAATTGTTGGCATTATTGCCACACCCGGTCGAGGTGCATACAGTGCTAGCAAATACGCACTTGAAGCTTGGTCAGATGTATTAAGGTTGGAGTTGGCTGACACTGATATTAAAGTGTGTTTAATTGAGCCCGGTCCATTAAAAACACAATTTTCAACTAATGTACAACAGGCTGAGCAAAATCACGTGGTAAAAAATCCACCGATTGCTAAACGTTTTACCTTACCACCAGAGGCGATTTTACCTAAGTTATATCATGCACTTGAAAGCCGTCATCCTAAAGTTCGTTATCGTGTGACATTAGTAACAACATTGGCAGCTATTGCAAAACGCATTTTACCAGATAAATTAATGGATAAAATCTTAGCCAATAAATAATATAGCCAAGCGATCACGTTTTAGTTAATAGGGAAAATATATGCAAAACCAATTTATTGTTGATATTAATGAACAGAATATTCAAACCGTATTACAGCAATCCACTGAACTGCCAGTGCTTTTCTATTTCTGGTCAGAAAGGAGTCCACATTGTCAAGAATTAACCGTAACACTGGATCGAATTGCCCGTGAATATAATGGTAAATTTATCTTAGCAAAATTAAATTGTGATGAGCAGCAAATGCTTGCTGGACAATTTGGCTTAAGAGCAATTCCAACGGTATATTTATTCCAAAATGGTCAACCCGTGGATGGTTTTCAAGGTCCACAACCTGAAGCGACAATTAAAGCATTACTTGAAAAAGTACTCCCTAATGAAGATGAGCTTAAATTGCTGGATGCTAAAAAATTACTGGAAGAGGCGAATTATTCTGATGCATTACCGTTATTAAAACATTGCTGGACTCATTTAAAAGATCATTTAGGCAAGCCACGTAGTGATATCGGTCTCTTGTTAGCAAAAGCACTCATTGCATCAAAACAGCTTGATGAAGCGAAAACCACATTAGCCACCATTCCGTTACAAGATCAAGATTCAACGTTTCATGGTTTAAATGCTGAGATTGAACTGTTAGAACAAGCTGCAAATTCACCCGAAATTCAGCAACTACAAAATGCATTACACAATGATCCAACTAATTTTGAGTTAATGATTCAATTAGCATCACAGTTAATGCAAGTTGGTCGTCAGGAAGACGCTTTAGAACTGATTTTTAAACCATTGAGTAAAGATCTGAATGCGGGTGATGGGCAATTGAAAAAAGCGCTACTTGATATGTTGGCTGCATTAGGGACAAGTCATCCACTTGCAGCAAGTTATCGACGTAAACTTTATACTTTATTATACTAAACGCTGTTATGACGAAAATATTTTGGATGTTATGCGTTTTTAAATTTAGTGAACTTAATCAGCATTAATTCTCAGGCTGTTTATCAGCTAAGCGGTAATGCTTTGTCGCTAAAACGAGAGATTCAACGCAATAAAATTGATGAATGTAATCAAAAGCAAGCGACGAAAAAACATTGTTCGTCTAATCGATAGCGATTTAATCGTGAGTCATTCAGCATAATGTGACATTATGCTGAATGATAATGAGACTATTTATGTTCAATTGTTCTTGGAAAATCTTCGTTTGAACGAAGGGTCAAAATTTCAACGCCATGATCAGTGACTAAAATCGTGTGTTCATACTGGGCAGATAACCCATGATCTTTTGTCTTCACTGTCCAACCATCTTTCATAGTGCGGGTACGCCAGTCACCTGTATTGACCATTGGCTCAATAGTAAATGTCATACCAGACTTTAATATAACGCCACCATCATCAGCATCATAATGTAATACCTGCGGTTCATCATGATATACTTCACCAATACCATGACCACAATATTCACGTACACTAGAAAAACCAAATGATTCAACGTACTTTTGAATGGTTTTACCAATTTCTCGTAGACGAATACCCGGTTTAATGATTTTAATCGCTTCATAGAGACTTTGCTGGGTAACATCACAAAGACGCTGTCCTGTAACGGTTGGTTTACCCGCAATATACATTTGCGAGTTATCACCATGATAACCATCTTTTATCACCGTTACATCGATATTTAAAATATCACCGTCTTTAAGATACTTTTCAAAGTTAGGAATACCATGACACACAACATCATTGATTGAGATGCAGGTGGTGTGTTGGAAACCATGATAACCAATATTTGCTGGAACTGCTTTTTGCACATTAACAATATAATCATGACAAATTTTGTCTAATTCACCTGTTGAAATGCCCGGTTTCACATGTGGTGCGATCATTTCGAGTACGTCTGCGGCTAACTTGCCAGCGACTCGCATTTTTTCAATTTCATCTGCAGTTTTAATTCTTATAGCCATTCGATCCGTCCTAAAATCAATAAACTTACCTATTCTAACATAAAGCTTAT
This sequence comes from Orbus sasakiae, assembly GCF_039542345.1. NCBI lineage: Bacteria > Pseudomonadati > Pseudomonadota > Gammaproteobacteria > Orbales > Orbaceae > Orbus > Orbus sasakiae. The sequence goes on along the minus strand of NZ_BAABHY010000001.1, from coordinate 1,568,829 downwards.
CGTGGATAAATTGATTGTATTGATTGATGATATTTTCATTGTCGGAGCATGACGTATCTATCTGTCATATCGATTAGGAAGTGATGATGATAGCCCCGCTGTTTTGGTAATATCATTAAATTAAAACGGCATATAATATGCCGTTGTTTACACATCATCCTGGTAAAGCGAAGCAAAAGCGTGTTTACTTATAAATGCGTTAAAACCGTCAAAATAAATGGCGTAGTTATTGATGATAATATTGTTGAAATCAGTAAACTTGACGCGATTTGAGCTTGTAACAAATTAAATTGCCTTGACATAATATAACAGTTAATCGCAATTGATATCGAACCAAGCAATACCACAACATAAGTTTCAAGCGTCGGTAAGTTTAGGAGTTTTGCCAATAGATAAATAACAAAAGGAAGCACGACTAATTTAATTAAACAGATCGTCGAACTCAGCCGCCAGCCATCACGAATCCTATATTCAGCCAGCCCCATTCCCAATACGATTAATGATAACGGTGCAGCCATATCACCTATCATTTTGGTCGATTGGCTAACAAATGAGGGCATTGGTAAACCGACATAATTCACCAATAAGCCCGTTAAAATACCTAAAATAACTGGATTTTTTAAAATACTTTTTGAGGCCTTTGTAATGCTTTTACTTGTGAGTTTACCAATTTGGGCAAATTCAATTGAGATTGTCGCCAAAGTCCATAGTATTAATGCACTAAAAGCCACCACCAATGCGACACTTGGTACAGCATGATCTCCCAACAAGGCTCTTACAATTGGTAGGCCAACAAACACATTATTACTGTATATTCCTCCCATGGCGAACATGGTACCTGTTGAACCATCAAGTTTGAAACATTTGGCTGCAATAATCCGTCCAAGTAAAAACACCAAGAAGGTGCCACCAAAAAATGCAAACAATAATCGATAATCCGCGCTTGGTTGTTCCGAAAAATGACTCATAATGTGGAATAACATAATCGGTATGGCAACAGAGAAAGTGAATTTGGTTAATCCGTCAGTGACTGATTTTGGCCATTTAAAGATCTTTATGAGTAAAAAACCGAGCAATATTAAGATAAAAAGCGGTAACGTTGCTAAAAATTGAACGGCTAATGTTTGCAAAAATTCCATAGTAATGTTCTGTTGTTCTATGATTACGCTTTAGACTGTTGTTTATCGTGTTCTGCTTGTTTTTCACTGCGTTTAAACACCCATTGATGTTCATCTGAAAGCGATTTATCAAATTGGTAAGCAGCAAGATCAAACGATAGCATATCATTAGCTTGTTGAAGCTGATTTTTGATGAGATAACGGCTCATTAAACCGCGGGCTTTTTTAGCATAAAAACTAATGACTTTATATTGGCCTTTACTTTCATCTAAAAATACAGGGGTAATAATATTGGCTTTGAGCTGTTTAGGTTTTATCGATTTAAAGTATTCGTTAGAGGCTAAATTGACTAAAGTGGGGTGCTTTTCACTCGCTAATTGCTGATTGAGTTGCTGAGTGATGATATCGCCCCAAAATTGATATAAATTTGAGTTAGTACCATTTTTAAGTTTAATTCCCATTTCTAATCGATAGGGCTGCATTAAATCTAATGGTTTAAGCAAACCATATAACCCTGATAAGATTCTAAGATGGTTTTGCGCGAATGAAAAATCTGCTTCGCTAAAATCTTCAACATGCAGCCCTTCATACACATCACCTTTAAACGCTAAAATCGCTTGTCGTGCATTTTGTGTGGTAAAATTTGGCTGCCAATTTTGAAATCGCTCATAATTTAATTCTGCTAACTTTGGACTGATTTTCATGAGATCAGCAATCGCATTAGCATTTAATGATTTGCATGATTTTATCAGTGTTTGAGAATAATTCATTAACTCAGGTTGTGTAAATTTTGCATCGTTAACCGGTGTATCATAATCAAGCGTTTTTGCAGGTGAAATAACGGTAATCATTGCCTTTTCCTATTATATTAAGAGAAAATAAGATGAAAAATTATTACTATTCTACCTCGTAAATTTTTATTTTGAGAGTATTATTTAATTAATGACATCGTCACTAAGGAGAAATAAAAATGAATCCAATGAAAAAAGAGCTACACGAAATTAAATCATGGGCGACAGTACGTCAAACGTCACTAGAAATTGCAGAAGCGATTTTTGAACTTGCTAACTATGATGAAGTGGTTGCTGAGCAAATCTGGCAAGAAGGCAGTGATGAAGTATTACCCTTAGCATTTTCAAAAACAAACGCGGATCAATTATTTTGGGGTGAACAAACCATTGAACGTAAAAACGTTTAATCAATACGATTTATGAAATTAATTTTTTTAGGTACTAGTGCCGGAACCATTACCGTCGAACGGAATGTTTCGGCCATCGTTCTTGATTTAGTTAAAGAGCGAAATGCTTTGTGGTTATTTGATTGTGGAGAAGGGACGCAACATCAAATGCTAAAGGCGAAATTAAGTTTAGCAAAACTCGAACATATCTTTATTACCCATCTTCATGGTGACCATCTCTTTGGCTTGCCTGGTGTGTTAACAACTCGATCGCTGATGCAAAATATGTCACCCTTGACGTTATTTGGTCCAAAGGGGATAAAACAATTTATTGAAACAGTGATTAATATTAGTTACTCATGGCTAACATATCCACTGACCATTATTGAAATTGAGAAACCAATGACGGTGCTTGATAATGAACAATTTATTGTGACTTGTGATGCATTACAACATCGCGTTCCCTGTTTTGGATATCGAATTGTTGAAAAAGACACAATGCCCAAACTTGATGTTGATCGACTACGCTCTGAAAATGTACCGCTAGGCCCCCATTATGCTGAATTAAAATTGGGTAAAACGGTGCAACTTGAAGATGGTCGAATAATTGATGGAAAAGCATACTTTGGTGAGACTAAACCAGGTAAAAAAATTGCGATTTTAGGTGATACGATTCCGTGTGATGCGGCGATTAATTTGGCAAAAAATGTTGATGTGCTAGTTCATGAAGCGACACAGAAACACGAACTTGTCGATAAAGCCAATGAACGTGGTCATTCAACGACGCTTCAAGCGGCAAGCATTGCACAACAAAGTTGCACTAAAAAATTAATTATCACGCATATCAGTCCTCGATATCGTCTAAGCGATAACGCATCCATTATTGATGAGTGTCGACAACGCTTCCCCAACAGTGACATTGCGACCGATTTTTATCGAGTTGATATTGAATAATATCATTACAATTTTATCGCAATTTGTTATATAATCGGCAATATTTTTGTTTTCAACACAATATGTAGTGGTTTAGAGCATTCAAGGCCAAATCAGAATTGTTGCCGTATTGTTCATTAATTTGATTTACTCAACAATCATGTTGCGCCAGTTCTAAATTGAAATAGATTGCATGTTTTAGAAAGGATAACTATGACTGATTTTTCCCAATCAGTGCCGGAACTGGTCTCTTGGGCAAAAAAGAATGATTTTTCAATCTCTTTACCGCCTGAAAGGTTAGCATTTTTGCTTGCTGTTGCCGCTTTAAATGGTGAACGATTTGATGGTGAGATGAGCGAAGCCGAGCTAATTGATGCCTTTCGTCACGTCAGTAAAATTTTTGCACAAAGCCAAGATACGATAACACTTCGAGCAAACAATGCCATTAATGATTTAGTGCGTCAACGCTTAATCAATCGTTTTACTAGTGAAATGACGGACGGTTTAGCCATTTATCGTTTAACGCCGTTAGGTATTGGCATAACTGATTATTATATTCGGCAGCGCGAATTCTCATCTTTACGCCTTTCTATCCAGCTTTCGATTGTTGCTCAGGAACTCAAACGCGCAGCTGATGCTGCCGTTGAAGGTGGTGATGAAATACACTGGCACCGTAACGTTTTTGCGCCTTTAAAATATTCTGTTGCTGAAATCTTTGACAGTATTGATATGACGCAACGTATTATGGATGAGCAACAAACAGAGGTGAAACAAAATATTGCGTCGTTGTTAAGTCAAGATTGGCAATCAGCCATTACCAGTTGTGAAAGTCTGTTATCTGAAACATCTGGTGCATTGCGTGAATTACAAGATACGCTTGAAGCCGCGGGCGATAAATTACAAGCGAGCCTTTTACTTATTCAAGATGCGACATTAAATGATCCTTCATTAGATAAAATTAGTAATGTTGTTATTGATTTACAATCCAAACTCGATCGTATTATGGGATGGGGACAACAAACCATCGATCTGTGGATTGGCTATGACCGTCATGTACATAAGTTTATTCGTACTGCGATTGATTTAGATAAAAATCGCGTATTTTCACAGCGTTTAAGACGTTCGATTCAAACCTATTTTGATCTGCCATGGGCGTTAACATTTGCTAATGCTGACCGTTTACTCGATATGCGTGACGAAGAGTTAGCCCTGCAAGATACGGATGTTACAGGTGAATTACCCGATGAGCTTGAATTTGAAGATATTGAGCACATTCAAGAACACATTATTGCGCATATTGAACAAAATTTATTGGTATTTAAAGAACAAAAACGACCATTAGATATCGGCAGTTCAATTCGCAGCTATTTAGAACAGTTTCCTCGTGCACAGCATTTTGATGTGGCACGTTTATTTATTGATCAAGCGATTCGTTTAGGTGTCGCTGATGCTGATTTAGCCGGTATTCCAGCGCAATGGAAGCCGATTAACGATTATGGAGCTAAGGTACAGGCACATGTCATCAACTCATACTAAAGAATTTGAAACAGAAACTAATGCCGCACTCGACGATGTGATGAATCGCATTGCGGGTGCGTCACAAGCGACACTTGATAAGTATATGCCAGTTAAATTGGCACAAGCGATTGCCAATCCGATTTTTCCAGAATTGGACAGTTCATTACGCAGTGGTCGCCACATCGGCATCGATGAGCTGGATAACCATGCATTTTTAATGGATTATCAAGTTGAGCTTGAACAATTTTATGGGCGATACAATGTTGAACTTATTCGCGCTCCCGAAGGATTCTTTTATTTAAGACCACGTTCAACCACGTTGATTCCACGTTCAGTGTTATCGGAACTCGATATGCTAGTTGGTAAAGTTTTGTGTTATTTATATTTGAGTCCCGAGAGATTAGCTCATGAAGGGATTTTTACGCTGCAAGACTTACAAGATGAACTGATGTCTTTGGCTGATGAAAGTAAATTACTTAAACTGGTCAACCAGCGTTCAACCGGTTCGGATTTAGACCGGCAAAAACTTTATGACAAAGTAAAAACATCACTCAATCGTTTACGACGTCTTGGTATGGTATTTTTTATCATTGGTAATGACAGTAGTAAGTTTCGCATTAATGAAGCGATTTTCCGCTTTGGGGCTGATGTGCGCAGCAGTGATGAAATGCAAGAAGCACAATTACGCTTAATTCGTGACGGTGAAGCAATGACGATCGAATCATCACTGTCATTAGCAGACGGTGAAGAGAACGAAGAGAATGACGTTAATGAGGAGACAGAGGAATAGTTATGATAGGTCACGGTAAATTTCACTCATTAACATTAGTTAACTGGAACGGTTTTTTTGCCCGTACATTTGAACTTGATCAATTAGTTACTACCTTATCGGGTGGTAATGGTGCAGGTAAATCAACAACAATGGCGGCATTTGTTACCGCGTTGATTCCTGATTTAACGTTATTACATTTTAGAAATACAACGGAAGCGGGTGCAACAGGCGGTTCACGCGATAAAGGTTTACATGGTAAATTGCGCCCTGGTGTCTGTTACTCAATGCTTGATGTGATTAATTCACGTAATCAACGCATTATTTGCGGTGTTCGATTACAACAAATTGCGGGTCGTGATAAAAAAGTTGATATTAAACCCTTCATTATTCAAGGTGTTGAAAACAGTATTGCGCCAACTGATTTAGTCACCGAACGTTTAGGCGACCGTCAGGCCCGTATCTTATCACTTGCGGAATTAAAAGATAAACTCGAAAACTTGGACGGTGTTATTTTTAAACAGTTCAACTCGATTAGTGATTATCATTCTGTTATGTTCGATTTTGGTGTTTTACCAAAACGTTTACGATCGTCATCGGACCGGAGTAAATACTACCGTTTGATTGAAGCATCATTATACGGTGGTATTTCGAGTGCGATTACGCGTTCATTACGTGATTATTTATTACCCGAAAATGGTGGTGTGCGCAAAGCATTCCAAGACATGGAAGCCGCACTACGTGAGAATCGAATGACGCTTGAAGCGATTCGTGTGACGCAATCTGATCGTGATTTATTTAAACATTTAATTACCGAATCAACTAATTATGTTGCTTCTGATTATATGCGTCATGCTAACGAAAGACGAGTGCATATTGAATCTGTACTTGGCTTGCGTCGTGAACTCTTTGCAACCAAACAGCAACTTGTCGACAATCAATATCGTCATGTTGAGATGGCCAGAGAGCTTCAAGAAAATAGTGAAGCACAATCAGGGTTAGAAATCGATTACCAAGCTGCCAGTGATCACCTTAATTTAGTCCAAACGGCTTTTCGTCAACAGGAAAAAATTGATCATTACCAGATCGATATTGATGAGTTAAATGAAAAACTGATCGAACAAACTGAAATTGTTGAGCAAGCAAATGAACAGTATTTAACTTATCAAGAACAAACCGAAGCGACTGAACAAGAAGTTGATGAGATTAAAACTCAGTTAGCCGATTATCAACAAGCACTTGATGTACAGCAAACACGTGCAATTCAGTATCAACAAGCTTTGCAAGCATTGGAAAATGCTAAAAAATTGTGTCAGTTACCTAAATTAAGCGCAGATAATGCCGATGAGCAACTTGACATCTTTGCAGAAAAAGAAGCAGAAATTACAGAGACCGTTTTACAATTAGAGCAAAAGCTCAGTGTTGCAGATGCGGCGGTGAATCAATTTGAGCGTGCTTATCAACTCGTCATTAAATTGGTGGGTGAGGTGACGCGCAGTGATGCATGGCAAGCTGCTCGTAATGCTTTAAAAGCTTGGCCATCACAAAGTTATCAAGCACAAAAAGCCGAAATGTTACACTTACAACTCGCTGAGCTTGAACAACGCTTTTTTGAACAACAAGAGGCACAAGAGCTCCTCAATCAGTTTTGTAAACGTATTGGACGCAAAGTTGGTTACGAAGATCTTGATGAACTTAAACAAACGTTAGAAGCCTCACTTGAAGAGAACGCCGCGATGGCGGGGGAATCAAGTGAAAAGCGTATTGCGATCCGCCAGGAACTTGAACACATTCAGGCAAAAATCGCAGAATGTCGCCAAAAAGCACCCAACTGGCTAAAAGCACAAGATGCCTTAATGGCTTTGCGTGAACAAGTTGATGCCCCTTTAACATCAAGCGGACAAGTTACTGAGCATATGCAAAAACTGCTTGAGCAAGAAAGGCAGTTGACCGTTGATCGTGATCGCGTCATTGCACGTCGTGACACGCTTGATGAACTGATAACTCAGTTAAATCAACCGAACGGGGCTGATGATAGCCGATTAAGCACCTTAGCCGAGCGTTTTAATGGGGTATTATTATCGGAAATCTATGAAGATGTTACTATTGATGATGCACCGTTTTTCTCGGCGCTTTATGGTCCGTCAAGGCAAGCCATTGTTGTACCTGATTTAGAACAAGTCAAAGCACAATTAGAGAATTTGGATGATTGTCCTGATGATCTCTATTTTATTGAAGGTGATCCTGCTTCATTTGATGATAGCGTTTTTGAAAGTGAAGAGCTAACTAATGCAGTATTAGTAAAAAGTGGTGATCGCCAATGGCGTTATTCACGGTTCCCACAAGTCCCTCTATTTGGTCGTGCAGCACGTGAAAAACATTTGGATAAATTAACTGATGAACGTGATACGTTACATGAACGTTATGCCAATTTATCGTTTGACTTACAAAAAGTACAGCGTATTGAACAAAACTTTAGTCAGTTTATTGGCCAGCATTTAGCGACCGCTTTCGACGCTGATCCTGAAGCTGAAAGTCAAAGATTATCAGCAAGGCGTAATGAAATTGAGCGTGAATTAAATCAACAGCAAGCCGTTGACCGACAAAATCAGCAGCAAGTTACGGATCTCAAAGAACAACTTAGCTGGCTCAATAAATTAACTGCACATCTTCATTTATTAGCCGATGATGATTTAGCTGATCGCGTTGATGAACTCCGTGAACAATTATCCGATGCCCAAGATGCTGCAAGCTATGTTAATCGTCATCAGCAAACGATTGCTGAGCTTGAGCCAATGGTTGCTGTTTTACAAAGTGATCCACAGCAAAATGATAATTTGCATCAGCAGTATAATGAGATCAAATTAAAGCAACGCGAAATCAAGCAACAAGTCTTTGCGTTGACCGAAGTTATCCAGCGCCGTGCGCATTTCAGTTATGCAGATTCAGTTGGTATGTTGGGTGAAAACGCTGACCTTAATGAAAAATTACGTAAACGTTTAGAAACTGTTGAAAAAGATCGTGTTGATGCACGTAGTAAAATGCGTCAATATCAAGAGCAATACAATCAATATAATCAAACATTAGCGTCACTAAAAAGTGCATTTGAAACGAAGCGTGATATGCTCAATGATTTGAAAAAAGAGATTGAGCAAATTGGTGTTAAAGCGGATGCTGCAACGGAAGAAAGAGCGCGTTTACGCCGCGATGAAATCCATCAAAAAGTGAATCAAAACCGTCAGCTTTGCACATCACTCGAAAAACAATTAGTCATGTGTGAAAATGACATGACGCAATTACAGAAAAAATTACGTCAAGTTGAAAAAGATTATCAAGCATTACGTGAACAAGTCGTACAAGCCAAAGTAGGGTGGTGCATTGTATTGCGTTTGGTCAAAGATAACCGTGTAGAGCGCCGATTACATCGTCGTGAATTAGCGTATTTAAGTGCTGACGAATTGCGGTCAATGTCGGATAAGGCGTTAGGTTCCTTAAGACTTGCTGTTGCTGATAATGAACACTTGCGTGATGTACTGCGATTATCTGAAGATCCAAAACGTCCGGAGCGTAAAATTCAGTTTTATATCGCTGTTTATCAGCATTTACGCGAACGTATTAGACAAGATATTGTTAAAACCGATGATCCGATTGAAGCCATTGAACAGATGGAAATTGAGTTATCACGTTTAACTGAAGAGCTGACTTCCCGTGAACAACAACTTGCGATCAGTTCCAAAAGTGTCGCAAACATTATTCGCAAAACGATTCAACGCGAACAAAATCGTATCCGCATGCTTAATCAGGGTCTACAATCCGTTGCCTTTGGTCAAGTCAGTGGTGTGCGTTTAAATGTGACGGTTCGTGAAGCTCATGCGACGTTATTAAGTGCACTGGCTGATCAGCATGATGATCATCAAGATCTCTTTAATAATAATCGCATTACCTTCTCTGAAGCCTTGGCAAAACTTTACCAGCGTTTAAATCCCCATATTGATATGGGGCAACGCACTGCACAAACAATAGGTGAAGAGCTGCTTGACTACCGTAACTATCTCGAACTTGATGTTGAAGTTCATCGTGGCGCTGACGGGTGGCTACGTGCTGAAAGTGGTGCGTTATCAACCGGTGAGGCGATTGGTACCGGGATGTCAATATTATTGATGGTTATTCAGAGCTGGGAAGAAGAGTCAAAACGTTTGCGTAGCAAAGACGTCATACCATGTCGTTTATTATTTTTAGATGAGGCTGCTCGTTTAGATGCCAAATCGATTGCAACTCTCTTTGAGTTATGTGAAAAATTAGAGATGCAATTGATTATTGCTGCACCTGAAAACATTAGTCCAGAAAAAGGTACAACCTACAAACTGGTCCGTAAAATCGTGAATAACAATGAATTTGTTCATGTGGTTGGTTTAAAAGGTTTTGCATAAAAAAAGAGCCATAGCGTAAATCACTTTATGCTATGGCTGACCTTACTTTGATGAGTGCTTACACGCTTGATTATTTTCACACTGTAATCGACGATAACAGCACATTTTTAACGAAGCGTATTTATAACCATTCTTTGAGATATTGACTTTGCAATATTGTTTCAGTATCACCATAATCATACAACTTACCTTGCTCAATGATCGCAACCCTGTTAGCTAATTTTTTGACTTCATTAATATTGTGTGTCACGTAAATAATTGGAATATTGATCTCACTGACTAAATGATGAATATAATTAATCAATTCTTTTTTTCGTGGCATATCGAGTGCCGATAAGGGTTCATCCATTAACAGTAACTGTGGGTTAGTCAATAATGCCCGACCAATTGCTACTCGCTGTTTTTCACCGCCTGATAGCATTGCTGGATAACGATTTAGCAGATGACCAATATTAAGAACATTCACAATTTCATCAAATCGCTCAGCCATCGGTTGACGTAATCCATAATTCAGATTTTTAATCACTTTATAGTGAGGAAAAAGTAGCGGATCTTGAAAAACAGTCGCGATACCACGGTATTGAGCGTCAACAAATTGGTGATTATTTGTATCAACTAATGTCGTATTGTTGAGTTTTATGGTTCCAGTATCGGGCTTTATTAATCCATTAATTAAATTAATTAATGTTGATTTACCTGAACCAGAGACGCCTAATATCGCCGTTATACCTTGGCATTCAATGGATTGATGAAATGAAAATTGAAATGAAGCGAGCTTTTTTTCAATATGAATATCAAGCATACATTATCCTGCCAGTTTCTTTTTATGCCAACGATTCAGCCATTCAGATGCAATGAGAGCAATTAAGGATAATACAATGGAAATCACACATAATCGCATTGCGGCTTGTTCGCCGTTTGGAACCTGTAATAGCGTATACATTGCAAGTGGGATGGTGCGAGTTTCACCTTGAATGTTTGACACAAAGGTAATGGTTGCACCAAACTCACCTAAACAGCGAGCAAATCCTAAAACCACACCCATTAAAATACCGGGAAAAGCCAGCGGCAGGGTGATGGTAAAAAAGACACGGAGCTTATTTGCACCTAATGTTCTAGCCACATTTTCAAGTCGTGTATCAATTGATTCAATTGCTAAACGTATTGAACGTACTACTAAGGGAAAAGCCACAATGGCAGAGGCAAGGGCAGCACCTTTCCAATTGAAACTAAAGCTGATACCCAATGTATCATATAACCATTGGCCAATAACACCGCGTCGACCCATTGTCATTAATAATAAATACCCCAATGCAACGGGGGGTAAAACAAGTGGCAAGTGGATAATACTGTCAAACAGTGATTTTCCCCAAAATTGGCAACGTGCTAATAACCATGCACTAAAAATGGCGATAGGTAAACTGAACACAATCGCCATTGCGGCTATTTTTAAACTGAGTAGTAAAACTTGCCACTCATATTCAGTCAACATCATTGAGTCACAAAACCGTATTTTTCAAAAATAACCTTAGCTTGTGATGATTTTAAGAAATTATAAAATGTTTTGGCTGAGTCTGAATGTGTTAATAAAGTGATCGGATATTCAATGGGTTTAAATGAGTCAGCGGGAAAATCAGCAATTATTTTAACGTTTTGGCTGACCTTTGCATCCGTACTGTAAACAATGCCTAGTACCGCTTCACCGCGTTCAACAAGCATTAACGCATCACGCACATTACTGGCTCGCGCAAGTTGGGGTTCTAATTGATTAAATACACCTAAATTAGTCAATGATTCTTTGGCATAAAGTCCAGCTGGAACATGGTCAGGGTCGCCAACTGCCATTTTTTCATTGTGGGGTAAAATGACCTGCCAATCAGTTGTGTTATTAATCGTTACTTGATCGAGTTTTGATGATGTTGGTGCAATGAGGACCAGTGAGTTTTTAAGCAACGTTTCTTTATTACTTGCTAAATGACGATCGACAAGGTAATCCATCCACTTTTGGTCTGCTGACATAAAAATATCCGCAGGTGCACCTTGTTCAATTTGACGTGCGAGTACCGAAGAAGAAGCAAATGAAAACACGATTTCACTATCTTGATGCTGTGTTTGATATAATGTACTGATATCTTGCATGGCATTGGTTAATGATGCCGCAGCAAATACCATCACTTTTTCTGCCGCATTCGCACTGACGCTCATGAATATGGCGCTGATTGCAAAAACAATTCCAGTCAGTTTTTTCATATTTTATTCCTACTTAAGCTCACATTGATGATGTATCACAATGGCTGTGATACTTTTGATTGTTACATTGAAAAAATCGTTATATAAAAATTAATATAGCGATTTTAACAAAATAACCCAATGAAGTATATTGAAATCATTGAGCAAATAGGGACAATCGTTTATTGTAACAATAAAAAAGGCGACTATAGGTCGCCTTTCAATATTTATTGACCTAAACGGTAGTTAGGTGGCTCTTTTGTAATTGAGACATCATGCACATGACTCTCTTTCATACCTGCACCAGTAATACGCGTAAATTGAGATTGAGTTCTTAATTCATCAATAGTTGCACAACCAGTTAACCCCATACATGAACGTAAACCACCCATCTGCTGATGGATAATTTCTTTTAGGGCTCCTTTATAAGCAATGCGACCTTCAATGCCTTCAGGAACTAATTTATCCGCCGCATTATCACTTTGGAAATAGCGGTCAGATGAACCTTTAGACATTGCACCTAATGACCCCATACCGCGGTAAGATTTATAAGCACGCCCTTGGTATAATTCGATTTCACCTGGCGCTTCTTCAGTACCCGCAAACATTGAGCCCACCATAACACAACTTGCGCCAGCAGCTAATGCTTTCGCAATGTCACCTGAATAACGAATACCACCATCGGCAATGACCGGGATGTTATAAGCTTTAGCGGCTTCAACTGCATCCATAATCGCGGTAATTTGTGGTACACCTACACCAGTAACGATACGGGTTGTACAAATTGAACCAGGACCGATACCAACTTTTACAGCGCTCACGCCAGCTTTAATTAGGGCTAGTGCCCCTTCAGCTGTTGCGACATTCCCGCCAATAATTGGTAAATCAGGGTAAGCCTGTCTTGCCGCTTTAATACGTTGTAAAACACCTTCAGAGTGGCCATGTGATGAGTCAATCAGTAATACATCAACACCGGCTTCAACTAATGCTGCAATGCGCTCTTCATTACCTGGTGCAGCGCCGACTGCAGCACCAACACGTAAACGACCTTTATCATCTTTACATGCATTAGGTTTTTCTTCTGCTTTTTGGAAGTCACGAACGGTAATCATCCCTTTTAAGCGGAAAGCATTATCGACGACCAATACTTTTTCAACACGTCGTTCATGCATTCTTTGTAAGACGATTTCACGAGGTTCACCTTCTAATACGGTGACAAGTCGCTCTTTTGGCGTCATAACGGCGGTAACTGGTTGGGTTAAGTCTGTCGCAAAACGTACATCACGTGCAGTAATAATCCCGACCAGTTCATTATCTTTGGTCACGACAGGAAAACCCGCGAAACCATAATCTTTTGCCAATTTGATCACATCTTTAATGGTGGCTGTAGGTAATACACTGATCGGATCTTGTACAACACCACTTTCGTGTTTTTTCACACGTCTTACATGGTCAGCTTGTACTTCAATTGGCATATTTTTGTGAATAAAACCGATGCCGCCTTCTTGCGCAAGGGCAATAGCCAGACTTGCTTCGGTAACGGTATCCATTGCCGCAGAAATCATAGGAAGATTAAGTTTAATAGTTTGAGTAAGCTGTGTACTGATATCAGCTGTATTAGGTAAAACATTTGAATGAGCAGGAACTAACAAAACATCGTCGAAAGTTAGTGCTTCTTTGATTATGCGAGACATAGCAATATTCACCGTGATTGAGATAAAAAGTTGATAAAATATTGCCGAAGCATTCTACATTTATTTATTCGATAAAGCTACTTTTTTATTGAATAAATTTAAATGTCAGGCCCATTTGGTTAATGTTTTGGCAAATAGATAGTAAAGCAAGTGATATCATTTTTTGAACTTACATCGATTTTGCCACCGTGGGCATGAATAATCGAACGGGTAATGGCGAGCCCTAAGCCAACACCGTCAGACGCGACTTGTCGAGAATCGTTGACACGATAGAATCGACTAAATAAATATGGCAAATGTTCTTCAGTAATGGTTTCGCCTGAGTTTTTGATGGAGATCATGTTCATCTCACTGCTTTGCTCAATAATAATTTTAATGTCTGAATCGGGATAACTATAAGTAATCGCGTTCATAATCAGATTGCTCAGTGCCCGTTTTAACATAATGGCATCGCCTGAAATCTGCGCATTACCAATAATGTTAAATGTGTTGCCTTTTTCTTCAGCAATAAAAAGATAAAAATCCAACACTTTTTGAATCTCTTCACGTAAATTGAGTTGTGAAGGCTTTGGCAAATTCAAGCCGTTATCGGTTTTCGCTAGAAATAAAATATCTGAAATCATCTGGCTTAAATGATCGAATTCTTCAGCATTAGAATACAGTACATCACGGTATTCTTCATTCGTACGCGGCTGTGATAAAGTTACTTGAGTTTGCATTTTAAGGGTATTAACTGGCGTTCTTAACTCATGCGCTAAGTCAGATGAAAAGCCCGATAATCTTGAAAATGAATTTTCAAGACGTTCTAACATGCTGTTAAGTGTCTGACTTAATGCAGCAAGTTCAGTTGGTATGTGTTTGGCTGGTAACCGCATACTGAGTTGGTTTACATCAATTTTTGACGTTTGATCAACCATTTTCTTTAACGGCTTTAACCCATTTTTGGCCACGATCCATCCGCTGCTACCCATAATAAAAATGGCAATTAAGATGCTGATCCACATGGTTTTATTACATGATGAGAAAAAATTTTGATACTCACTGACATCTTTTGCAATAATTAATTTGATGATTGGTTGATTGTTTGCATTATTAACGGTGCCATTCATACCACGGTAAAAAATATGGTTATGATTCCACATAAAGATTTCATCATTATCATTATTTTTAAATTGATTTAAAAAACTATCGGTAAAGCGATCATTAGTCGAATTGGTATAAAGAACCTTGCCATCAGGGGTGATCGCAAAAAATATAAAATTATGATTACGTTCAAGTTTATCAAGTGCTTGGTTTTTTGTTATTGGTTGATTAAGGTTTAGTGTATGGTTGTTAACATAAATGTCGGTAATAACTTGATTAAAATGAAACATTTTTTCATCAAGTGCAATTTGATCTTGGGTTGCGGCATATTGCGAAATATAACGATTAATACAGATACCCACAAAACCTAAAGCAAATATTGAAACGATCAGAAACAAAAATGTTAGGCGAAAGGTTAAGGAATTATATAGTCTTTTTATCATAATTTGGTCCTTCTAAAACATAACCCATGCCGCGCATTGTTTGAATAAGTTTGACATCATAATCATCATCAATCTTTGCTCGTAAACGGCGCATTGCAACATCAATAATATTGGTATTACTGTCAAAGTTCATATCCCAGACTTGTGATGCAATAAGTGAACGCGAAAGCACTTCACCTTGACGGCGCATGAACAGCTCCAATAATGTAAATTCTTTTGGGGTTAATAAAATATGTTTATCACCGCGCAAAACATAGCGTCTTTTCATATCTAATTGCAGATCGGCTATGGTTAATACATCCGATTCATGAGTATTGTTATTAATTCGACGTAATAAAGTGCGGATTCTGGCAAGGAGCTCAGTAAAATCGAAAGGTTTTACTAAATAATCATCGGCACCAAGGTCTAAGCCTTGCACGCGATCAGCAACTTGATCTTTGGCAGATAATAATAAAATAGGTAAGTCTTTATTTACGGTTCTTACCGTTTTTAAAATACTCCAACCATCAAGCTTGGGGAGCATGACATCAAGAATAATGAGGTCATAACTTTCGGTCAACGCATAATGTAAGCCATCTAGACCATCTCGAGCAAGGTCAACAATATAGCCCGATTCAGTTAAGCCTTGTTTAAGGTAATCACCCGTTTTTATCCCATCTTCTACAATCAGTAGTTTCATGCTTGTTTCGTTAATTAAATGATATTTGATGATAAGTATAAGAGAATATGTTAATTCAATCTACCTGGGGAAATCTATTCCTTGAGAATCATCTCGCGGAATAGAGAGGGTAAGGTATGAATCTCGATGTTTAAGCTGACGTTTATTTATTGGTAATACGAGGATTATCAATTAAATTTGGCGCAGTAAATTTTTCAATTTTACCGTTACAAGGTCTTTCTGAATCTTTTGCTGTGCCCATGTTTGCATAACTTGCCACAGAGACAAAAGATAGTGTGCAAGCGGCAACGATTAAAGCGAGTTTTTTCATATATTTTTCCTTAAATTATTATTAAATGATTTGTCTTAATGACAAGGCATATGCTAGCAAATGAAAATTACGATTCGCTTGCAAGAACATTTCAATTTTTGTAATGAATCACAAATCGATAATTGAGTAATTGTAGGGTAAAGTACGGTGGTAATGACTATTCTCAGCATTAATACATATTAGATGAAAATTATTCTATAACTCATTAGCTAAATTCTTTATAATACTTATCTATTGATTTTGATGAGTATTTATTATGTCTAAAAAACCATTAGCAAGTCCGTCAGTCAAACCAAAGCAGATTAAAGTCGCCATTGTCATGGGCTCAAAAAGTGATTGGGATACCATGCAACATGCTGCTGATCTGTTAACACAACTTGATGTTCCTTTTGATGTTGACATTGTTTCAGCACATCGCACACCAGATAAACTTTTTCACTTCGCTCAGTCAGCTAAAAGTCAGGGTATTCATGTCATCATTGCTGGCGCAGGAGGTGCTGCACATTTACCAGGTATGTTGGCGGCTAAAACGTTAGTCCCTGTTTTGGGTGTACCAGTACAAAGTGCTGCATTAAGCGGTGTTGATAGTTTATACTCGATTGTGCAAATGCCAAAGGGGATCCCTGTAGGTACTTTAGCTATTGGCAAAGCCGGTGCGGCAAATGCTGCCTTACTTGCTGCACAAATTTTAGCCGTAAATGATAATGAATTATTTAAACGGTTGGCGGCATTTAGGCAATCACAAACGGATGAAGTACTTGCTCATCCTGATCCAAGGGTTATTTAATCAATTACTATTAGGACTTTTTCATGAAATCGGTATGTGTGTTAGGTAATGGACAACTCGGGCGAATGCTGAAACAAGCAGGTGAGCCATTAGGTATTCATGTTTTCCCCGTCGGCTTAGATGTGGAGCCTGCATTAGTTCCTTATCAAGACTCGGTGATTACAGCTGAAATTGAACGCTGGCCAGATACCCCATTCACACAAATTTTGGCACAGCATGCGGCATTTGTTAATCGGGATGTATTTCCGATTATTGCCGATCGTTTGACGCAAAAACAGTTATTTGATCGACTTGCGTTACCTACTGCCAAGTGGCGAACACTCGATAAATCAACGGATTGGTCAACACTATTTGATGTTTTGACCCCTTTACTAATCGTAAAACGCCGAGTCGGTGGCTATGATGGTCGCGGTCAATGGCGAGTAAGAAGTGATTCTACATCACTCGTTCCTGATGATGCTTATCAAGCTTCGATTGTCGAACAAGCGATTGATTTTGATGGTGAAATGTCTTTAGTTGGGGCTCGTGATAAACAAGGCCATACTGTTTTTTATCCTTTAACACACAACTTACATCAAGATGGTATTTTGAAAATGAGCGTTGTTACCAACAATGTCAATCCCATCATGCAGCAACAAGCCGAAAATATGTTAAGTACTATCATGCATGAGCTCAACTATGTTGGTGTGATGGCAATGGAGTGTTTTATCGTTGGCGATACATTGCTGATCAACGAATTAGCGCCTCGTGTACATAACAGTGGGCATTGGACTCAAAATGGGGCATCAATCAGTCAATTTGAACTTCATCTGCGAGCCATTTTAAATTTACCTATGCCCAAACCAGATGTATTTGCACCTTCTGTAATGGTTAATCTAATAGGAACACCATACAATCTTGATTGGTTATCGCTACCGTTAGTGCATGTTCATTGGTACGAAAAGGCTGTGAGAGCGGGTCGCAAAGTTGGCCATTTAAATCTTACTCACCATAACTATACGTGTTTACATCAAACATTAGAAGCATTGACCAATCAGTTGCCTGATGATTACATCACTGCCGTTCGATGGGCACAAGATAAATTGCAATAACAATGATTAAGGGTGAGCATGATCAATTTCAATAATAAAATCAGTTATCAACGTCACAGTGGTGTACAAAAAGATCGTTTATTTGATGAATACGCATTGATTCGTTGTTTTGAAAGTGATCGTGGTCGAATTTTAAATTCTGCAGCCATCAGGCGTTTGCAACAAAAAACACAGGTGTTTCCGCTTGAACGCAACGCAGTTGTTAGAACGCGCCTTACGCATTCATTAGAAGTCCAACAGGTTGGGCGCTATATCGTTAAAGATATTTATCAACGACTTGCAGGTCAAAATCAACTTAAGCAATATGGACTCGATAAACTAAGTGTGGTCATTGAAAGTTTAGTTGAAATGGCATGTTTAATGCACGATATTGGTAATCCACCCTTTGGACATTTTGGCGAAGCTGCTATTAACCACTGGTTTACCAAACGATTAGGTATTGATGGGCAATCTGATTTTGCGTGTTTGAGTTATCATGCAAAACAACCCGAATTAAATGAATTACGCCAAAAAGTGCGTCAGGATTTATGCAATTTTGAAGGTAATGCACAAGCGATACGTTTAGTGCATACGATTTTAAAATTAAATCTGACGTATTCACAGATTGCCTGTATTTTAAAATATTCTAAACCCGCTTATTGGATTGGCGAAACACCTGCGGAATTTAGTTATTTAATGAAAAAACCGGGTTTTTATTTAGCCGAAGAAGCCTTTGTCCAAACATTAACCGACAGTGTTGAACAAAAACCGTATCATCGCTACCCTCTGACTTATATTATGGAAGCTGCTGATGATATTTCCTACTGCATTGCTGATTTAGAAGATGCGGTTGAAAAACGCATTTTTACGGTTGAGCAGCTTTATCAATATTTGTTAAAAGAGTGGGGACCAAAAAAAGATGGCGATCTTTTTGATTTGGTTGTCCAACGAGCCTTTGATGGTTTAAAAAACTGTGAATATTACCCTATTGGTGTTGACCAATTTTTTATGTACTTGCGTGTAAATACGATTGGTAAATTAGTTCCTCATGCGGCGGAGCGATTTATTGAAAATATTGAAGCCATTTACGATGGATC
This sequence comes from Orbus sasakiae, assembly GCF_039542345.1. Classification (NCBI taxonomy): domain Bacteria; kingdom Pseudomonadati; phylum Pseudomonadota; class Gammaproteobacteria; order Orbales; family Orbaceae; genus Orbus; species Orbus sasakiae. Next base: position 1,549,492 of record NZ_BAABHY010000001.1, on the reverse strand, counting down.
ATTTAATCATGCTTTACTTGAAGATCATGATGCTGAATTTAAATTATTGGGTATTTTTAAAAATGTGGGTTTTAAGTATGTTTTTAATCATGAATCCGTCGAAAACATTGAATTACAAGGTTACCGAATCATCAATGGTTTACTGGACATTTACAGTCCATTGTTAGCGATGCCTGCGGTCGATTTTTTACAGTTAGTTGAAAAAGATAAACATCCAAAATATATGATCGAAACACGGCTCTATCATAAACTTTCGGCAAAACATTGCGTTGCTTATAAACAGGCAATTAAATTACTGGATCAAAATGATCCTAGTTTTGGAATTTGGGAATTTTATTACCGTTCACGATTAATGCAAGATTATATCAGCGGAATGACAGATCATTTTGCCTATGATGAATATCGCAAGCTTATGGTGAGTGACTAGCACTAAAATGGTGCAAAAGACTGCGACATCACAGTGATTATTTGCCCGTGTGTTCATTTTTAGTCCCTTCAATCGATGAATAATCCCATTTTGTCAGTCAACAGTAATTGACGATGAGATTATTCATTTATCGATTACTATTGAGCTTACTAATAATCCAATATCAATCAGCATTGAATCGGCTTTTTGTAGGATTAATATTTAGTACAAGCAACCAAAAATTTATTATTATCTAACTCTTTTCACTCAATTTTTTAGTCCCTCAATAATAAATAGCACAACTTGGCATGGCATTTGCAAAGTTATCATTGTTATTTTCAATTATGAGGATCAATCAATGAAATTAGTCACCGTCATCATTAAACCTTTCAAATTAGAAGAAGTTCGTGAAGCGTTATCGAATATTGGCGTCAATGGATTAACCGTTACTGAAGTAAAAGGATTTGGTCGCCAGAAGGGCCATGCTGAGTTATATCGCGGTGCAGAATATACCGTTAACTTTTTACCAAAAGTGAAAATTGAGATAGCAATCGTTGATGAGTTATTAGATGACGTTATCACTACGGTGACTAAAGCTGCCTATACTGGAAAAATTGGTGATGGCAAAATTTTTGTCAGCCACCTTGAAAATGCAATACGTATTCGTACTGGCGAAACCGATGAAGCTGCACTTTAATTGTCAGCGACGTAATAATAAATGATTTTTAAGATAGGACTGCGGTTATGTTAAAAAAATTAATGGTATTAGCAACAATGTTTATCTCAGCCAGTGTATTTGCCGATGATGCGGTTAACGTAGCAGATAAAGCAGATAATGGTTTTATGATGATATGTACAGCATTGGTTTTATTTATGTCTGTACCGGGTATTGCATTATTTTATGGCGGATTATTACGTTCTAAGAATGTGCTTTCCATGTTATCTCAGGTATTATTCACCTTTTCTTTAATCTCTGTATTGTGGATTTTATATGGTTATTCGTTAGCGTTTGGTGAGGGTAACTGGTTTTTTGGTAATTTTGATTGGGTCATGTTATCAGGCATTAAAATCACAGATGTGCAAGGCACAATTTATCAGTTCATTTGGATTGCTTTTCAGGGGTCATTCGCCTGCATAACATGCTGTTTGATTCCAGGTGCATTTGCTGAACGTATCAAGTTTTCTGCGGTGATCATTTTTATGATGATTTGGTTTACTTTCTCCTATATTCCAATGGCACATATGGTATGGGGTGGGGGCATTTTAGGGGACGAAGGCGCACTTGATTTTGCAGGTGGTACAGTGGTTCATATTAACGCGGCTGTGGCCGGTTTAGTGGGGGCATACTTAATTCGTACTCGTCTTGGCTTTAACAAAGAAGCACTAAAACCATTTAATTTACCTTATGTTTACATCGGTGCAGCCATTTTATATATCGGGTGGTTTGGCTTTAATGCCGGGTCAGCAACCCATGCGGATGAAATTGCAGGGCTCGCTTTCATCAATACTGTTGCCGCAACAGCAGCTGCAGTTCTTGCTTGGTCAGCTGTTGAATGGATACACCGTGGTAAGCCTTCTTGTTTAGGCGCATGTTCGGGGGTGATTGCTGGTTTAGTCGGCATCACTCCAGCAGCGGGTTTTGTTGGTGTGGGTGGCGCGCTAATTATTGGTTTAGTGTGTGGTGCAACAGGTGTCTGGGGTGTTTCAGCGTTAAAACGTATGTTACGCGTTGATGATACGTGTGACGTATTTGGGGTTCATGGTGTGTGTGGTATTGTCGGTTGTCTATTAACTGGGGTGTTTACATCAGAATCATTAGGTGGTGTTGGTTATAGCGAAGGTGTAACGATGTTATCACAAATAGGTGTGCAAGCGATGAGTATTGTGACATGTGTAATTTGGACTGGCGTTGTTGCATTTATAGCATTCAAAATTGCTGATAAATTGGTTGGATTACGCGTTCCAGAAGAACAAGAGCGAGAAGGGCTTGATATCAATAGTCATGGTGAAAGTGCGTTTAATAATTAATGTTTTACTCGATAAGAAAAGGGCTAGATTAACTAGCCCTTTTTATTTTTATAAAATAAATTTACTCAAGTCTTCATCTGCCACTAATTTATCAAGATGATCGCTAACATAATTCGCATCAATAGTGATCGTTTTACCACCGAGTTCACTTGCATCAAATGAAACGTCTTCCATCAGACGCTCAAGTACGGTATGTAAGCGGCGAGCACCGATGTTCTCATTTTGTTCATTAACTTGCCATGCTGACTCAGCAATTTTACGGATACCGTCTTGTGTAAATTCAATATCCACCCCTTCCGTCGCCATTAATGCCTTATATTGCACTGTTAATGACGCATTCGGTTCGGTTAAAATACGCTCAAAATCTTCGGTAGTTAATGCTTGCAATTCTACTCGAATCGGTAAACGACCTTGAAGTTCAGGAATAAGATCCGATGGACTTGCCGTTTGGAATGCACCAGAGGCGATAAACAAGATATGATCAGTTTTAACCGCACCATGTTTAGTTGAAACCGTGCATCCTTCTACTAGTGGTAATAAATCACGTTGTACTCCTTCACGTGAAACATCGGGCCCCGATGAGTTACCGCGTTTACAGACTTTATCAATTTCATCGATAAAGACAATACCGTTTTGTTCCACGGCTTCGATAGCTTCATGTTTCAGATCATCTGGATTGACGAGTTTAGCTGCTTCTTCTTCAATCAACTGCTTAAATGCCTCTTTGATCTTCATTTTACGCGGTTTACTTTTTTGACCACCTAAATTTTGGAACATGGATTGAAGTTGATTTGTCATCTCTTCCATTCCAGGAGGAGCCATAATTTCTACACCAATATTGACCCCAGATATTTCAATTTCAATCTCTTTATCATCTAAGGCACCTTCACGTAATTTTTTACGAAATGCTTGTCTGGCTGTTGAATCAGTATTATTTTCCGTTTGCCCCCAGCCATCTTTCGCCGGTGGAACTAAAACATCTAAAATACGTTCTTCAGCTAGTTCTTCGGCACGATTGCGGTTTTTTTCCATCGCTTGTGAGCGTATCATTTTGACCGCAGAATCTGTCAAATCTCGAATAATGGAATCCACTTCTTTACCAACATAACCGACTTCGGTAAATTTGGTGGCTTCCACTTTAATAAATGGCGCATTGGCTAATTTTGCAAGTCTGCGAGCAATTTCCGTTTTACCAACACCTGTTGGACCAATCATTAAAATATTTTTAGGGGTAACTTCATGACGCAGTGCTTCATCAAGTTGCATGCGACGCCAGCGATTACGTAGCGCAATAGCGACGGCACGTTTAGCTTTATCTTGACCAATAATATGTTGGTTAAGTTCGCTTACTATCTCTTTTGGGGTCATCTCGGACATAATGTATTCTCTTCAATTCGGTTGATTAATAATCTAATTCTTCAATTGTTTGGAAGCCATTGGTATAAACACAAATGTCGCCTGCAATTGTTAATGATTTTTGTACAATGTCTTTAGCTGATAATTCTGTACTGTCTAATAGAGCCCTCGCGGCTGCTTGAGCATAGGGACCGCCCGAACCGATTGCAATAAGATCATCTTCAGGTTGAATCACGTCACCAGTACCCGTAATGATTAAAGAAGCGGTTTCATCAGCAACAGCAAGCAAGGCTTCGAGTTTACGCAGCATACGATCTGTACGCCAATCTTTGGCCAACTCAACGGCGGCTTTCGTCAAATGACCTTGGTGTAATTCCAACTTACGTTCAAATAATTCAAATAACGTGAAAGCGTCGGCAGTTCCACCAGCAAAACCTGCGATCACTTTATTGTTATAGAGACGACGCACTTTTTTGGCGTTGCCTTTCATAATAATTCGTTCCCCTAGTGTTACTTGACCATCTCCACCAATGGCAACTTGTCCGTTACGACGGACACTCACAATTGTAGTCACAATCTGCTCCTTAATTAAACCTGTTGTACATCATGAATTTTATGTACTTACTTTGCGCTTGATAAAAGGTATATTGGGACAATAAACACATTTTCAACTGTAAAAATAGTGAGAAATTATTATTAAGACTAAAGGGTTTTACCTGAGTTTGGACTTTATCAACTCAGGTCGGCTGCTTTTCATCGATTTAAAATTATGGTACTGATGATAAAATTATTTCCATTAAAATGATGATTTTTACACTATAATTATAGCTTATGATAAAAATTTAACGAAATATATCCTTACTGATTAAATTGTTGCTTGACGCACTGTTTAAAATTTGATAAAAATAGCACCAATATTTGTATAAAAAAATTAAGAGAATTTAATGTTTAGTTCAATGAACCTACTCCTCAGCCTCCTCCTCGCATTTAATTGCGCGGATAGTCTGTATTCGGAGTAAAGTTGAACTAGTCATCAACTTCATAACAAACAGAAACCCGCGCTAAGTTGCGGGTTTTTTGTTTTTAACGACATGAAAAACTCGCAAATGAATTCGCAATTTAGGGCTTAATAAAAAAGGAAAATCAAAATGAGCGATCAAGTTATTATTTTTGACACAACGTTGCGTGATGGTGAGCAAGCATTGCAAGCGAGTTTAAGTGTTAAAGAGAAGCTACAAATAGCGCTAGCATTAGAAAGAATGCGAGTTGATGTTATGGAAGTTGGTTTTCCGGTTTCGTCTCCTGGTGATTTTGAATCAGTCCAAACCATTGCAAAGACAATTAAAAATAGTCGAGTATGCGCATTAGCACGATGTGTGGATAAAGATATTGATGTCGCCGCAGAAGCATTGAAAGTTGCAGAGCAATTTCGTATTCATACCTTTATGGCAACATCAACATTACATGTGCAAGATAAATTAAGAATGACGTTTGATGATGTGGTTGCAAGGGCTGTGCATAGCGTGAAACGTGCTCGAAATTATACAGATGATGTTGAGTTTTCATGTGAAGATGCAGGCCGCACACCTATTGATAACTTATGTCGTATTGTTGAGGCAGCAATTAGTGCCGGTGCAACCACGATTAATATCCCAGATACTGTAGGGTATACCGTTCCTTATCAATTTGGTGGTATTATTCGAACATTGTTTGAACGTGTTCCTAATATTGATAAAGCGATAATTTCAGTACATTGCCACGACGATTTGGGCATGTCGGTTGCCAATTCAATCAGTGCTGTTCAAGAAGGTGCAAGACAAATTGAAGGGGCAATGAACGGATTAGGTGAACGCGCGGGTAATACTGCTTTAGAAGAAGTGATTATGGCCATTAAAGTTCGTCAAAATATCTTAAATGTTCACACCAATATCAATCATCAAGAAATTTATCGTACTAGCCAAATTGTCAGCCAAATTGCCAATATGCCCATTCCTGCAAATAAAGCAATTATTGGTAGCAATGCTTTTGCCCATTCTTCAGGGATTCACCAAGATGGTGTATTAAAAAATCGTGAAACCTATGAAATCATGACTCCTGAGTCAATCGGCTTGAATCAAGTTCAATTAAATTTAACGTCGCGTTCTGGTCGTGCAGCGGTAAAACACCGTTTAGAAGAATTAGGTTATCGTGATGAAGACTACGATTTAGATCAAATTTACGCTGCCTTTTTAGCTTTAGCGGATAAAAAAGGTCAAGTCTTTGATTATGATTTAGAAGCCTTAATCTTTATGAACAGTCTTAAAGATGATGAAGAACATTTTTCACTAGAATATTTTAATGTGCAATCAGGCACCACAGTGGTTTCAACTGCATCAGTCAGTTTAACTGCTGGTCATGAGAAAAAATCAGATGCAGCAACAGGTAATGGACCCGTTGATGCCGTTTATCAAGCGATTCATCGCATTACCCAAATTCCAGTCTCTATTGTTAAATATCAATTGGCGGCAAAAGGACAAGGCGAAAATGCATTAGGTCAAGTTGACATCGTTGTTGAGCATAATGGGCGCCGTTTTCATGGAGTCGGGCTAGCCACCGATATCGTTGAAGCGTCTGCAAAAGCATTGATTAATGCGTTAAATAATATCTATCGTGCAACAATTGTTGCGGAAGCAAAACAGCGCTTGCACGGCTAATGTATAGCGATACCAAATTGTAAAATAACAACGTATAAAATATTTGAGGATTATTATGTCACAGTCGTATCATATTGCAGTACTTCCCGGTGATGGGATCGGTCCAGAAGTAATGAAACAAGCTTATAAAGTGCTTGATGTTATTCGTGAAAAATATCAATTAGCGATTACTACTAGTGAATATGATGTGGGAGGTGCGGCAATTGACATTCATGGTTGCCCATTACCTAAAGATACATTAGCTGGGTGTGAAAAGGCTGATGCTATTTTATTTGGTTCAGTAGGTGGGCCAAAATGGACTAATTTACCGCCGGATCAACAACCTGAACGCGGTGCATTATTACCTTTGCGTAAGCACTTTAAACTTTTTGCTAATATGAGACCAGCAAGTCTTTATCAAGGCCTTGAAGATCTTTGTCCATTACGAGATGATATCGCTAAACGTGGTTTTGACATATTATGCATGCGTGAATTAACCGGTGGCATTTATTTCGGTTTACCAAAAGGCCGTGAAGGCAATGGTCCACAAGAACGTGCATTTGATACAGAAGTGTATCATCGTTTTGAAATTGAACGTATTGCAAGAATGGGCTTTGAAGCCGCTAAAATTCGTCGCAAAAAAGTAACTTCAATCGATAAAGCCAATGTTTTACAAACATCCATTTTATGGCGTGAAGTGGTCAATGAAGTTGCGCAAGAATACCCAGATGTTGCTCTTGAGCATATGTATATCGATAACGCAACAATGCAATTAATTAAAGATCCGTCACAGTTTGATGTGTTGCTATGCTCAAATTTATTTGGCGACATTTTATCAGATGAGTGTGCGATGATTACCGGTTCAATGGGAATGTTACCGTCTGCAAGCTTAAATGAACAAGGTTTTGGATTATATGAACCCGCAGGGGGAAGTGCGCCAGATATCGCGGGTAAAAATATTGCTAACCCTGCTGCACAAATATTGTCATTAGCATTACTTGTACGTTATAGCTTAAAACGTGACGATATTGCAAAAGCAATTGAACAAGCAGTGACGAAAGCCTTAGAACAAGGCATCAGAACGATTGACCTCGCTCGCGGTGGTAAACACGTTTCTACTGATGAAATGGGCGATACCATCTGCCGTTTAATTTAATGATTTAATGTTAGACAGGGGATTCATAAAGACACATATCCCCTGATAAATACAATAAAGGAACACCGCAATGTCACAATTAAATCCAAAAACATTGTATCAAAAATTGTATGATGCACATGTTGTTTATGAAGCTCCTAATGAAACACCCATTTTATATATTGACCGTCATTTAGTTCATGAAGTGACGTCACCGCAGGCTTTTGATGGTTTACGTGCGATGAATCGTCGTGTGCGCCAACCACATAAAACGTTTGCAACAATGGATCATAATACATCGACGAAGAGTAATGATTTAAATGCTTGTACGCCAATGGCACAAATTCAGTTAACTGAATTAGTTAAAAATGCCAAAGAATTTGGTGTGTCATTGTATGATTTAAAAAGTCCACTACGTGGTATTGTCCATGTTGTTGGACCAGAACAAGGCATGACGTTACCGGGTATGACAATTGTTTGTGGCGATTCCCATACCGCAACACATGGTGCATTTGGTGCATTGGCATTTGGTATTGGGACATCTGAAGTTGAGCACGTTTTAGCAACTCAAACACTAAAACAAGGCCGTGCTAAAACAATGAAAATTGAAGTAAAAGGCGATGTTGCTCCTGGTATCACTGCTAAAGATATTATTTTGGCTATTATTGGTAAAACGACCAGTGCTGGTGGTACGGGTTATGTTGTTGAGTTTTGTGGTGATGCAATTCGTTCATTATCAATGGAAGGACGTATGACATTATGTAATATGGCCATTGAAATGGGGGCTAAAGCCGGGATTGTTGCACCAGACGAAGTGACGTTTGCCTATTTAAAAGATCGTCAGTTCTCACCTAAAGGTGAGCAGTATGATCAAGCCGTTGCGTATTGGAAAACCCTAAAAACGGATGAAGGCGCAACGTTTGATAAAGTTGTTACATTAGCCGCAAAAGATATCGCACCGCAAGTGACTTGGGGAACGAACCCTGGACAAGTAACATCTATTGACTCAACAGTACCTAGTCCTAGTGATTTCAATGATCCAATTGAAAAGCATTCAGCAGAACGAGCTTTAAATTATATGGGACTTTCTGCCGGTACAAAAATGTCTGACATTAAAATTAACAAAGTGTTTATTGGTTCATGTACCAACTCACGTATTGAAGATTTACGTGCTGCTGCAGAAGTTGCTAAAGGACGGAAAGTTGCTAGTGGCGTTCAAGCACTGGTAGTACCGGGTTCTGGCCCAGTGAAAGCACAAGCAGAAGCAGAAGGACTTGATAAAATTTTTATTGATGCAGGATTTGAATGGCGGTTGCCTGGTTGCTCAATGTGTCTTGCGATGAACGATGATAAATTGGCTCCCGGTGATCGCTGCGCATCAACGAGCAACCGTAATTTTGAAGGTCGTCAAGGTCGTGATGCAAGAACACATTTAGTTAGCCCCGCAATGGCTGCCGCCGCTGCTATAACGGGCCATTTTACTGATATTCGTAAACCATTTTAAGGAGATTGATGATGGCTAAATTTATTAAACACACTGGCTTGGTCGTTCCTTTAGATGCTGCAAATGTCGATACGGATGCGATTATCCCTAAGCAATTTTTACAAAAAGTTACCCGTACAGGATTTGGTAAACATGCATTCCATGAATGGCGATTTTTAGATGATGCAGGCCAAAAACCGAATCCTGAATTTGTGCTGAACAAACCGCGTTATCACGGTGCCAGTATTTTACTGACGCGTGAAAACTTTGGTTGTGGTTCTTCACGGGAGCATGCACCTTGGGCTTTAGCTGATTATGGTTTTAAAACCATTATCGGATCGAGTTTTGCCGATATTTTTTATAATAATTCATTTAATAACCAATTATTATTGGTTAATCTTTCGGAAGAAGATATTGATGAATTATTTAAAATCGTTGAAGCCAATGAAGGCATTGAGTTTACGGTTGATCTTGAAAATGAAGTGGTGATTGCTGGTGATAAGCAATATTCATTTAAAATTGATGGATTCAAACGTCACTGTTTATTAAATGGTTTAGATAATATTGGTTTAACGTTACAACACGAAGATGCCATTAGCACTTTCGAAGATAAAATTCCGACATTTTTAGCTTAACGATCCCTCTTTTTGCATTGATAACTGGTTAGCCAGTTATCAATGTGCTTCATGATACCTTTTATTAGCGGCAACGGTTATTGCTAAACTGTCAGGCTGTTATTGTCACTGAATTGTTTTTTTTACTTTACATAAGCATACATTTTTTAAAATTAATTTCATTTACAGCATTAATCGGTTTAGGTTATCATTCCGTATGTTGATATATGATTTCATCATTTTTTATTAAAAACATTGATTTATATCAATACATTAATTTTTTCTTAAGTCGGTTTGGAATGATTAAAAATAATCAGTCTTAGTCTTTTTTTGTGTTTTCACCAAAGGAGGTGTTAGCGTTATCACCATTATGATTATTAAAATAATTTTGGTATTAAATCAGATAAAAAAATAACGAAAGGAAGGGAACATGATAAAAAAAATAAAATTTTCACAAAAAATCCTCAATAAAAAACTACTGACTATTTTAATTGGCTTAAGTTCATATTCGGTTTATGGTGAATGTGTTGATTTAGCGTCGGCTGCTAACAATGCTGTTAGGGCAAATGACGGCTCTACTTGTACTGCAACAAAAGAAGATTATCAAGGTAATAATACGGTTACTTCAAAAGAAAGCTCCACGTTAGAATTCACGGCAAGTTCTGTTAGTATTTCTAATCTCCATGCTAATGCAATAACCGTATTAGCTGAAAATGATGGTTCAATTATATTTGATAATGATGTAAATATTTATGTTCATAAGGCTGGTAACAGCCGTGGGGTCCAAGTTGGTTATTATTTACAAAGTGGCGCTTTACCAAGCAATATAACTGTAAAAGGTGATGCCACAGTTAATTTTCTTGGTGATACATCAGATGCTAAATATTGGAACTATGGTATTTTTGTTAATGCTGCAAAAAGTTTATTTGATGTAAAAGGGAATCTTACTATTAATAAATTCCTCAATGGAATCAATGTTGAAAATGGTGGATATGTTAATGTTGACGGAAAAACCACAGTTAATGGTTCCGGATCAGGTATTGTTTTGAATGTTGGTGAAAACAAAGCAACCTTTAACGAACTTGAAATTAATACGATTAATACTGGTATTACCATCCGCGATCAAAGCACTATCAGCAGTACGGGGAGTACGATAATTTCAACCAGTGGTTATGCTTCATCAGCAATATCAACTGGAAGTTTATTTACCGGTAGCATCTCATTAGGTGATACCAACATCAACTCTGAATCTAGCACTATTTATATCGGTGAAAATGCACAACTCACGTCTAGTGGTGATGAATCTGTGACGATAAATAATTCGCTTAATCTACAAAATACCACAGTAAATATTAAAGGGAGTGTTAGTAACACCAGTGGTGGAAAAAGTATTGTGATGGGGTATGGTGATGATACGCTAATTCAATCTGCTGGAAGTATTATTGGCGATATTTATATGGGAAATGGGAACAACCGTTATCAATTCTCTGGTGGTACGATGAATGGTAATGTATACATGGGGTATGGTGATGATGTCGCGATTATCTCCCAAGATGCTGATGTTTCAAATTTATCCCTTATCGACGGTGGTGCAGGTACAAATACATTAACACTCAATAATCAAAATATAAGCATATATACCAGTGACAGCGCTGATAAAACATTGGGCCTAGATGTTTTAAATTGGAATATGATTAATTTAGAAAATAGCCAAATTACCTTATCGGATAATCTATTTGAAGTGCCGACAACGGCAGATAATAACGTATTGAATATTGATCAAACAACGGTACTTAACACGGCCTTAGCGCAAACAACCATTTATGCAAATGTGGATAATCAAGGGACGATTAATTTACAAAATGGAGATGTGCCGACGATATTAACCATTGAAGGTAACTACGTGAGCAATGGTGGTTCATTAAAGCTTGATTCTATTTTAGGTAATGACACGTCAGTAACGGATAAATTAGTGATTACAGGGGATGTTTCTACTGGAGCAAGTGGTGCAACAGCCGTCTATATTAATAATATTGGTGGCCTAGGTGATAAAACAATAGAAGGTATCAAAATTGTTGAGGTAAACGGCACGTCAAGCGATGATGCATTTGTTCAAGGAGCACGTATTGTAGGCGGAGCTTATGATTATAAGCTTAAACAAGGTAGTAGTAGCGATACAAATAGTTGGTACTTAACCAGCGAAAGGGGAGAGACTCCTATTAAAGAACTTCGACCAGAAGCAGCATCTTATATCGGTAATTTAATGGCCGCCAATTCACTGTTTAATTTACGTTTACATGATCGTTTGGGCGAAACACAATATACTGATTTGTTAACGGGCGAACAGAAAGTCACCAGTATGTGGATTCGCTATAAATACGGTTATACAAAATATGAAGTTGGTAGTCAGTTAAACGGCAAAAATAACTGGAATATCACTCAGTTAGGTGGTGATATTGCGCAATGGGGAAATGAAGGGAAAAGTCGTTTACATTTAGGTTTAATGGCGGGATATGGGCGTAGTACGAATGATGCAAACTCTAAGTTAACAGTCTATAAATCGTCTGGTAAAGTAGATGGCTACAGTTTTGGTGTTTATGGCACATGGTATAGCAATGAAGATAGTCATAACGGATTCTATCTCGATTCATGGGCCAGTTGGAATCGTTATCATGGCTCAGTACATGGCCAAGATCAGGCAAGTGAAAAATATGATCTTAAAGGATTAACGGCATCAATTGAAAGTGGCTATACATTATTGGCTGCACAATCGGCAAATTATAATTTGCAGCTGCAGCCAAAAGGACAACTTACTTGGATGGGAGTAAAAATGGTTGACCATACTGAGAATGAAGGGACTAAAGTAAGTGCTAATGCAAATAACCTTCAGTTACGTTTAGGTTTAAAAACGATTATTGGTTATCACTCAACTGCTAACTCCGTTAATCAACAAGCGGGACAACTCTTTTTAGAGGCAAATTGGCTACATAATACGAAAGCATATAGTGTCCAAATGGATGATGTACGCGTTAGCCAAGACGGCGGTCGTAATATTGCTGAAATTAAAGCAGGTTTAGAAGGGCGTATTACACCACATACTGATATTTGGTTTAATCTAGCACATCAAGTTAGTAACCATGGTTATAGTGATACCGGGTTAATGCTAGGGCTAAAATATCTCTTCTAATCTTTTACTTTTATGGAAAAGCCCTTGCTAAAATGAGGGCTTTTTTTATTAAATTTTATACAATATACATTTATGCTTCAGATTAATCTCAAATTCGCTACTGTGCTCACATTTTTCATCACTGAAAATGACTATTAAGCTTGGATTTTTGTGCACTTTGGGTTATATATAGTATATACTTGTGAGCATCATGACATTTTATATATTAACAATTTGATATAAGGGGTTATTAATGGAAAAGGATAAAGTAACAAAACCTTCATTCCAGAGCGTATTAGAGTATGTTCGTTTATCTCGTCGTTTAAATAAACTTAAGCGTGAAATTACTGATAATGAAAAGAAAATCCGTGATAATCAAAAACGCGTTTTATTACTTGAAAATTTAAGTGACTACATTAAACCGAATATGACTTATGATGAAATTCAAGCGATCATTGCGAATATGAAGTTAGATTATGAAGATCGTGTTGATGATTTTATTATTAAAAATGCAGAAATTTCAAAAGAACGTCGCGAAATTTCAGCAAAAATGCGAGCCATGAGCAGTCATTAATGGCTAACGAATAAAATAAAAAAACCAAAACATTTTGTTTTGGTTTTTTTTTATTCATCACGGGATTTTATCCCCCAGAAAATTTAACTTTAAACCCTTTTTGCTCAAGTAACTCTTTTAGTAAATCTCGTTTATCACCCTGAATTTCAATCATGCCATCTTTAACACTGCCGCCACAACCACAGCGTTTTTTTAATTCAGCGGCGAGTTTTGTCAGTTCATTATCGTCTAAATTAATACCCGAAATAACGCTCACACCTTTGCCTTTACGACCAGCCGTCTGTTTTTGGATACGTACGATACCATCGCCTTTTGGGCGAGTAACTGTTGGTTCGACCGCTTTTATTCGACCGCCTTCAGTCGAATAAACAAGGGGATTATCAGATATGCTCATGGTTTTAATTAAGCTCTAATGTTGACAAGATACTTTTTAACGTTTTTTCTGGTTCATCTGATTGCGTGATTGGACGACCAATTACTAAATAATCAGATCCGGCAGCCTGTGCTCGTTGAGGCGTCATGATGCGGCGTTGATCATCTGGATCTGCGCCAATCGGTCGAATACCTGGCGTGACTAATTTAAAATCACTGCCTAAACGTGTTCTAAAACTTTGCACTTCTTTCGCTGAACAAACAACTCCATCGAGTCCACAGTTTTTCGCTAAGACCGCAAGTTTAGTCGCTTGTTCTAATGGTGATACATCGATACCGATTTCTTGTAAATCAACAGATTCCATACTGGTTAAAACGGTAACTGCAATTAAAAGTGGGGCATCTTTTCCGTAAGAATATAACGCATCCTTAGCCGCTTGCATCATACGTGAACCACCACTCGCATGCACATTGGTCATCCATACGCCTAAGTCAGCTGCTGCCGCAACGGCTCTTGCAACGGTGTTGGGAATATCATGAAATTTTAGATCAAGAAAAACATCAAAACCTTTATTTTGAATTTGACGAATAAAGTCAGGTCCGGCAAGCGTAAATAACTCTTTTCCTATTTTTAAACGGCAATCTGTTGGTTCGACACGATCAATAAAATTCCAAGCTGATTTAGTATCAGCAAAATCCACAGCAACAATAATCGGGGATGGCATGCTTATAATTCCTTTGTATATATAATGTCTTAATAATTAATCGAAAATGCTTGTTTAATACCACTATTATAGCAAGAGTATTCACCTATTTTGAAGCTAATTAGCTTAAGATTGTAGGATTATTTCTGATTGTGCAAGTAAATTACTTATCATGAGCTCTTGATTTAAACCATTTATCATTTGCAGCTGTTGGCGAGTCTCGTTCCAAATATGATAGAGTTGAATAATTTTTTCACTATTAAAACTTGCTATCATTCGTACCAATGGCACTTGATCACGATTAATAATAAATCGTCCTGATTTTTGTGTTGCTTTTAATCCATCACTTAATAACGAGCAAAACCAATCTATTAGCATAAATATTTGGTCATTGATAAATGTGTCGCGTAAAGACCAAAAATCACTTTCCGATAAATACGTTTGTAGGTTCTGACTAAAATGCATTCTTTTTTGCCATTGGTCTGCATGCAATAATGCAAGTGCTGCTAAGGGTGCATTTCTGTTAAGCAATAATGCCGTAGCCAATTCGTTGTCAGTATATTGTGCAGTGCCGATGTGTGATTTTAACCATATCATTGAGCCATCGAGTTCGGGAATGGTTAAAAAATAAAATTGGCATCGACTTCTAATTGTAGGTAATAGTTGACCATTATCAATATCGGAGAGTAAAAAATACGTATTTTCAGGCGGTTCTTCTAACGTTTTAAGCAACGCATTAGCTGCCGCATCCGTCATTAAAGATGCGGTTTTAACCCAAATAACTTTATTGCCACCTTGCTGGGCTCGTTCATATATTTTTTGTGATATTTGTCTAATTTGATCGATACCAATGGATTGTTTATTTTTTTCTGGTTCTATAATGTAATAATCTGGATGATGATCTGCTAAAAATAACTGACAGCTATGACAATTTTGACAAGGTTGATTATGCTTGGGAGCGAGGCACAGTAGACGCATTGCAAGTGTAGAGATTAAAATATCTTCACCGCAACCGGTTATAAACTTAATCAATAAGGCATGGTGAGCTCGTTCATGAACCAGTGGTAATGTGAGATCATGGTAAGCCTTTTTCAACCAAGGATAATGATCGATTTGATGATTATTTAATGCCATTTTCAATTAACCATGTATTTAGTTTTTGCTCAATAGAATGTGTCACATCTTCAAACGATTGCGAAGCATCAATGGTAATTATCGAGGTATCTTGAGCGGCTAGTTCTAAATAACGTTGGCGAGTACGTTCAAAAAAGTCGAGCGACTCTTGCTCGATACGATCCAGTTCTCCACGTGCTTTGGCTCGCTGTAGGCCCAGTTTAGGATCGATATCCATATAAAGTGTTAAATCAGGTTTAAATCCGTCGAGTACATTTTGTCTTAACATCGCCATAAAATGAGGATCAATTTGTCGACCACTTCCTTGATAAGCTTGCGTGGAGAGATCATGCCGATCACCAATTACCCATTGATTATTTAATAGAGCTGGTTTAATCACATTATCAATTAATTGGATTCGGGCCGCATAAAACATAAGCAGTTCAGCTTTATTCGTTAACGGTTCATTGTCTAAACCATTTTTTATAATATTACGTAATGCTTCAGCAATAGGTGTTCCGCCAGGTTCACGTGTGTAGATTAACTGCGTAATCTTATTCTGGTTTAAAACTCGTGATACTGTTTTAATTGCTGTCGTTTTACCTGCACCTTCCAAACCTTCAATGACAATAAATTTACCAAGCATATCTGATCCCTCATCGTATTGCTGCCGATTATACTATTTATCCCACAAAATGCCCATGAATTTAGTGCCTTGGTTTTGAGTAAGGTGCTTTTGGGATGATATCAAATTTCATTTCTGTGTTTTTTCAGTTGTTAAATATTTTTTTGAATTGTTATTTTTTAAAAAAAGAGGTTTTAAAGGTTTTAAAAACGTATTTTAAATGTAAAAAAGGCGTTAATTTTATTTTTTGTGTTGAAAAATAATTTTTTACATCCATAATGATATTAAACCGTTAATCGGTAAAGGTGTTGTTATTAAAATCAGTAGGAGAGAAAAGCAATGACATATGAAATGACTATAGAACAAATTGAAGATGTGCTTCGTAAAATAAACTGGGCACAGGAAATTATTAACTCTGCTCAAGAAAGTACTGAAGATGTTAAGACTGCCAACATTTTATCAGGTGTGTCTTTTATTATTGATTCAGCATCACATGACGCAGAGAAGCTATACCGATCAATGCGATAATCGCTAGACGTTTTGTTTCCTCATATTGCCCGCTTTTTTGCGGGCCTTTTTTTATAAAAATGTTGTTGTATCGTTTTGTGACCATCTATATTGTGGCGTTTGTTCATTTTTTCGATAGCCAAATGCTAAGCATAATGCCACACCAAAATTATTATTATTGAATTGTGGTTTTACTTTTTCAAGTTCAGCCATTAACTTATCATGCTGGAAACCACCAATTGCACAGGAATCAATTTGATGATATGCCGCAGCTGTCATCATATTTGCACACGGAATATAACATTGCATTTCAGCCCAATTATCCATGCTTACCCCTTGTGGTAAACCGTTTGTAAAATAATTGATAAAATACTGACATGCGGCATCTAAATCGAACGATACCCCTTGTGGTGGTAAACTACGCTGTACTGTTTGTCTTAAATACTCACTTTGCATCGTAAACTGTGACGCTTTACGGTAAAGAACAATGATTAAATGTGAACTACTGCTGATTTGCGCTTGACCGTAGCAGATAGGTTTTAATTGTTGTTTTAATGCTTCATCACTAATTACCACAAAATGCCAAGGTTCCATTCCAAAAGACGACGGCGAAGTGCGGCCTGCTTCTAAAATATACTCAATATCTTGTGATGAGATTTTTTTTGTCTCGTCAAATACTTTACAAGCGTGACGAAAATGAAAGGCTTGAGTCAGTTTATCCATGTAATCTCCATTTAATTTATTTTTTTACTTGCCATGGCGCGACTTTAAAAAGTAGAAGCATACCAGGAATAGCAAGTATGGTGCATAACCAGAAAAAGTTTGTCCAACCAAAATACTCAACCATAAATCCAGTCGAAGCATTGATTAATGTGCGTGGAATTGATGCAAAACTGGTAAATAAAGCAAATTGTGTTGCGGTATAAAGTGGATTCGTCGTTTTAGCAATAAATGCAACAAATGCAGCTGAACCTAATCCTACGCCAAGCGCTTCAAAACTAATGACTAGCGCAAGGATAATGACTTGGTGGCGACTAATAACGTCAAAAGGTCCTTCGATAGACAGCCAAACAAATCCTAAAATAGAGACAACTTGCACGATACCAAATAACCATAATGCCCGATTGATACCTATTTTTATCATCAATATCCCGCCAACAAGGGCACCGATTACACTTGGCCATAATGAGGCATTTTTAGCGATAAGTCCGATATCAATTCGGCTATACCCCATTTGCAAATAAAAAGGCGTTGCTAATGATGTGGCCATACTGTCACCTAATTTATATAGAAATATAAAAGCAAGGATTAACAGCGCTGATTTAATTCCGTTACGTTGGATAAATTCAATAAAGGGTTTAGTGATGATATCTTCAATCTTATGTTTAGTTGGTACCTGCGTACTCACTTCTTTGACTAATAAAGTCATTAAAATAGCTGGAAACATGAAACAACCCGTCACGATAAAGACAATGTCCCATGAAAAATAATTCGATAATATGAGTGATAAGGAACCCGGTACTAGCCCTGCAATACGATATGCATTAATATGAATGCTATTACCTAATCCAAGCTCTTTATCTGACAGTAATTCACGCCGAAATGCATCTAAAGCCACATCTTGTGTCGCGGAGAAAAATGCAATTGCAAAACTAAGCGACGCAATTAAGAGAATGTCAAGTTGAGGTGAAAAAAATCCAAGGCATACGATAATGATGAAAATAGCTACCTGTGAAAGTAGCATCCAACCTCTGCGTCGCCCTAAATGGAATAATGACATATTATCCATAAATGGAGCCCATAAAAATTTCCAAATATAGGGCAACTGGGTCAGGGTAAAGGCTCCGATTGTTTTAATGTTAATGCCTTCACTTTCTAACCATGCAGGCATTAGTTGTATAAGTAAATAAAAAGGTAATCCTGAAGCAAAACCCGTAAAGACACAAATTAACATTTTAGTGTTAAAAATTGTACTTAAAATAGGCTGTTTATTGTCTTGTACACTATTCATTAAACTGATAACAATATCTTTATTTGATTCGCGAATGGAAATTCATTTTAGTATAACATAGGAAACACGAAGGGAAAGATAGAACATTGTAAACAGCCGTGATGTTTTCAGTAATATTTTCATTATATACATGGTCAGGAATAATTGCTGATATCGATTTATCTTTGCTGTGGATTGTGCTATTAATTAAGCCAGTAAATTAACCATCCCGTAGCAAGAATGAGGTTATATGAAAAGTAAAATGAAAGTTGCCGTTTTTAGTAGTAAACACTATGATCGAGAACACCTTGAAATGGTGAATAAACGTTTTGGTTTTGAGATTGAATATTACGAGCATAAACTAAGTTGTAAAACCGCAATTACGGCTAAGGGGTTTGACGCTGTTTGTATTTTTGTTAATGATGAAGCGGATAAAAAAGCACTCAAAGAGCTATCAACTTTAGGCGTCAAAATTCTTGCGTTACGCTGTGCAGGTTTTGATAATGTAGATTTAAAAGAAGCTGAAAAACTGGGCATAACGGTGGTGAGGGTACCCGCTTATTCTCCAGAAGCTGTTGCCGAGCATGCGATTGCGTTGATGATGACGCTCAATCGCCGTACGCATAAAGCCTATCAGCGTACTCGTGACGCTAACTTCTCATTAGAAGGTTTAACCGGTTTCAATATGCATAGCCGTACTGCTGGTGTAATAGGGACGGGTAAAATTGGTTTAGCGGTGATTCGTATCTTAAAAGGATTTGGTATGAATATTTTAGCTCATGATCCTTATCCATCAGATGTTGCTGTTGAGTTAGGCGCGAGATATGTGAGCTTAGATGAGTTATATGCAAATTCAGACGTTATTACTTTACATTGCCCAATGACACCTGAAAATTATCATTTATTAAATGAACAATCATTTAATAAAATGAAAGATGGTGTCATGATTATCAATACCAGTCGTGGCGCTTTACTTGATGCTGTTGCTGCTATTGAAGCTTTGAAACAATCAAAAATTGGGGCGTTAGGTATGGATGTTTATGAAAATGAACGCGATTTATTTTTTGAAGACAAATCAAATGATGTTATTCAAGATGATGTATTTCGTCGATTATCAGCATGCCATAATGTCATCTTTACTGGCCATCAGGCATTTTTGACGCAAGAAGCACTATTGAATATTTCAGAAACAACCTTATCCAATATTGAAGCGATTCATGATGGTAAAGTGTGTTTAAATGTTGTAAAACAATAATTGATTTAGTCCCCAAGCAGTAAACTGGCTTGGGGACTCTATTTAAGACAGTAAGAGTGGATTAAATCCCATATTGATCATAATTTTATTGAGCTTAATTAATGGTAATCCAACTAGCGTATTAATATCATCTCCTTCAAGTTTATCAAATAATGTAATACCCAATTCATCACATTTAAAGCTACCAGCACATTGTAGTGGTAACTCTTTAACGACATACGATTCAATTTCAGCACATGATAACGTTCTAAACTTAACTTTAAATGGCTCACAAATTGTGGTTATTTGTTGACTATGACGGTGTATAACACAAAGTCCAGTATAAAAATCTACGGTTTTACCACTGCTATTATGTAATTGCTCAATTGCTTTCTCAATGGTATGGGGCTTACCAATAATTTGACCATCAAGCACACCGACTTGATCTGACCCAATTACGAGATGATGAGGGTATTGCTGTGCAACAGACTGGGCCTTTATTTGTGACAGACGCAGTACCAGTTCAGGAGCACTTTCATTCATTAATGGTGTTTCGTCACAATTAGGTGCAACACATTCGAATGGAATTAAAAATTTTTCGAGTATTTTTTTACGTGATACTGACGTAGATGCAAGAATAATGTTCATATTAATGGTTCTAATCGTGTCCAGGCTGAAGGATGGGCTTGAAAACCTATGTGTGAGTAATAGTCGATAGCTTGAGGAGCGGCTAATAATATCACTCTACACCCGGGTTGAGTATGGTTTTGTACCTCTTTTATCAACTGTTTACCAATACCTTGTCTTTGATAGTGTTCATCTACCGCCAAATCCGATAAGTAAGTTGAAAAAACAAAATCAGTGATGCAGCGAGCCATCCCTACCAAAGATTGCTGAGAATCCCAAGCTGTAATAATCAGATTTGCATTATCTAACATTGCTTGAAACCGAATTTTATCCGTAATTGGGCGCCTTGTTCCTAATGAACAGTTGGAATATAACGTTACAGCATCTTCTATGTGTGGCTTGATATCTGAACGATATGTGATGTTACTCATCAGGATATCCATTGGGATTTTTGACCTGCCAATGCCAACTGTCTGAGGTCATTTGGTCTAATGTATGTTTTGCATGCCAATTTAGCTCTAGCTTTGCTTTTTTTACATCAGCAAAACATTCTGCTATATCTCCAGCCCTTCTTGCGACTATTTTATAATTAATCGGTGCTCCACATGCTCGAGAAAATGAATCGATGACCTCTAAAACACTGTTACCTATTCCTGTACCCAAATTATAAATATGAACTCCTGAGTCATTCATTTTCTTTAATGCATCAACATGCCCTTGTGCCAAATCTTCGATATGAAGATAGTCACGAACACCAGTACCATCTCGAGTAGGGTAATCATTACCATAAATAGATAAACATTCACGTTTGCCAATTGCAACTTGAGTTATATATGGCATTAAATTATTTGGGATGCCCTGTGGATCCTCGCCCATCAATCCTGATGGATGAGCACCAACCGGATTAAAGTAACGTAACAAACATATACTCAGTTGTGGGTTTGCTTGATAAAAATCAGTATAAATTTGTTCTACCATCAATTTGCTCGTGCCATAAGGATTAGTCGTTTTACCCGTTGGCATTGATTCAATAAATGGTGGGGTATTATCTTCACCATAGACGGTTGCTGATGAACTAAAAATAATATTATTAACTTTATTATCTCGCATTACTTGTGCCAAACAAATTGAACCATATATGTTAACTTCGTAGTATTCTAATGGTTTTGTCACTGATTCCCCAACCGCTTTTAGACCTGCAAAATGAATAACAGCAGAAATAGAATGTTTCTTGAAAATCGAGTCGACATAGGCTTTATCGCGAATATCGCCATAATAAAACTGAGGTAGATGTCCTGTTATTTTTTCGATACGTTTTAAGACACTTTTTTTACTATTATATAAATTATCAATAATAATGGGTGTATAACCAGATTCAATTAATTTAACACAAGTATGACTACCGATATAACCAAGGCCGCCTGTAACCAAAATATTCATCGTTTAGATCCCATTACAATTTACGAACGGTTTAGTATAGCGTGAGTGAACTAATAAATATAGCGCATGGGATAAAATAGAATGGAATTCATGTACCAACGTTGAGTTATCTAGTATCTATAGGTTGCTTTTTTGTTTGGTAAATGAACACTTAAATAAGATAAATTATACAATTTGAGCGATTGCCATTATTTTTATTGTGTTTTACTGATGATTAAAGGATAATGTCAGCTCTTCAATGGAGGCTCTATGGGTCCTCTTGCAACATTTGCTTGCTCACTAGGTCAGGTCCGGAAGGAAGCAGCCAAAGTAAGTTATATGTGTGTGGGATGTGGCTGATAGGGTCTCCTCCAGTTTTAATCTTTTCATTCTAAATCTTTTTATCTTTATGCTTTGTGATTAATTTTATACCTTCATGTTATTGCATAAAATGCTTACCTATCCCTTTCATTTTATTGTTTATTCTAAACATATTCTCATTAATAATAGGATTATATATTTCACTTTTTTTACATAAAAAAACACTTTAAATATCTTTATTTATCTATATATTATTGAATAGGTTTATTAGTAATTAACAGGACATGATTTATGATGCGAATCGGACTTTTTATTCTTACCAACTTAGCCGTTATGTTTGTTTTTGGTATTATTTTAAGCCTACTTGGCATTGATGCCAGTAGTATGACGGGATTATTAATTTTTGCCGCAATTTTTGGTTTTGGTGGTTCGATCATTTCCCTGTTACTTTCCAAAACAATGGCACTACGAGCCGTTGGTGCACAGGTAATTAAACAACCAAAAAATGCTCAAGAACAATGGTTATTTGATGTAGTACGCCGACAATCAGAGCAAGCAAAAATTAAAATGCCAGATGTTGCAATCTATCAAGCACCTGATATGAATGCGTTTGCGACAGGTGCTCGTCGAGATCACTCTTTGGTTGCAGTCAGTACTGCGTTACTTGAAACGATGAGTAAAGATGAAGCCGAAGCCGTGATTGCTCACGAAATTAGCCATATTGCTAATGGCGATATGGTAACCATGACCTTATTACAAGGGATATTAAATACCTTTGTGATTTTTATCTCTCGTGTATTGGCCTCGGTTGTTGCACAAGCTATGTCAGAACGAAATCGTGGTATGTCGACAATGATATATTTTTTAATCGTGATGGTTTTTGAGTTTGTCTTTGGTATTTTAGCGAGTATTATTACTATGTGGTTCTCACGACGCCGCGAGTTTTATGCTGATGCCGGCTCAGCAAGAATTGTTGGTGCACATAAGATGATTGCAGCATTAGAACGATTAAAAGTGAGTTATGAACCAAAAGAAGACGCTTCAATAATGGCATTTTGTATTAATGGTGTTAAAAAAGCTAAATTCTCTGAACTGTTTATGTCTCATCCACCGCTTGATAAACGCATCGAGGCATTACGTAATGGGACATATTTATCTAAAACAGAAAACAGTCAGTTAGTACGCTAGACGATAAGAATACAAAAAAGTTGATGTAAACGGCCATCAATGAATGGCCATTTATATATTTAATCTTGTTCTTCAACCCAGGCTTGAATGAAGTTATAAGATAGCGCTAAGATGACAGGCCCAATAAATAAACCCATTGCACCAAAGCCTAGTATCCCACCAATAACCCCAAAGAAGATAAGTAAAAATGGCAAATCTACGCCTTTGCGGATTAAGTAAGTCCTCATCAAACTATCAATTGTGGTTAAAATTAACGTTACAATAACTAAAATGATTCCGGATAAAAGGTTACCATCCCAAAATTGCCAAGCTGCACATCCCCCCATAATTAAGACAGGACCAATTTGCGCAACACAGCAAACAAATAACAATAGTGTCAGTAGACCCGGAAATGGCATATTCGTAAAGACTAAACTTAACCCACCAATAAGGGCTAAAGTTACGGCTGTTACGACAACACCTAACGCCACAGCTCGAATCGATTTGCCGGCTAATGTCATTGTATTTTCCCCATGAAGTTTAGATAAACGATGGGCAAAGTGGTAAACATGCTTTTTAACATCTTCACCTTTTAAAAACAGCAGAGCACTAAACACAATCATGACACCACAGTGGAAGATGAAAACACTGATATTGGTTAGTTGCTCAATTGTCCAAGAAATGACAGTGCCAAGGTAGGGTTGTACTTCTTTAACCAGCTCACTACCATCATTATTAATTAAGTCTTCCCATTTCAAATAGAGTTCATTACCGATCAACGGAATGCTTTCTAACCATTGTAATGACGGGAGCTTTTGCTGTGATATATTTTTTGCTATCTCTATTAAAAAACCACCATTTTTAGCAATGCTGGTAATAATCATCATAAATGGGATAATAAAGAATAGTGAAAGGATCACTGTCATGACAAATACGGCGAGTATTCGTTTATCAAAGAGTTTATGTTGGAACCAGATCATTAATGGCCAAGTAGTAATAACAACCATCACAGCCCAAAAGAAACCAAATAAGAAGGGTTCAACAACTCGGTACATGATGATAATAAATAGGCCAATAATTAGTAAATTAAGAATTAATTTTAGTAAATCGTTACTCTTTTCAGTAGGCATAAGTGGATAATATAGATAATTAAGAACGATAATATGATAGCTGATAAAGCGATTTGCTGCTATTATTTTTATTGAATTTTAGCCTTGAAATCATTTGTTTAGCCTATACATATTAAAAGATTAGCAATTAATTTTTGGCCTTCTCAATAAGGGATGTTTATAAGGAGTTTAGTATGAAAAAACTAGCATTATTGGTTATCGGTGCTGCTGGAACATTACTTGCGGCATGTGGAACATCAAGCACACCTTCATTTAAAAGTCTGAATGAAGTTGCACCTTATCCTGATGCTAAAGATGGATATGTGCGTTCTGTGATTTACTTGCCTGAATTAAAAAATGAGCAAGATGCTAAAGTTGAATTGATGATTGGCAAACAGATGTTAGTTGATTGCAATGTTCAACGTTTATCTGGCATAATCAAACAAGAAGATTTAAAAGGTTGGGGATATCAATATTATGTGGTTGATAAAGTCGGTGCTGGTATTTCAACGTTAATGGCTTGCCCTCCTGACTACAAAGCGAAAATGGAGTTTGTAACCATCAATAATGATTTAGGTTTAATCCGTTATAATAGCCGTTTACCGATCGTGGTTTATACTCCACAAGATGTGCAAGTTAAATATCGAGTTTGGACTGGCAGGGATACTATCAAATCAGCTACGATAAATTAAATATTTTGTATTATGTTTATAAAAAAACCTGCTTAAAAGCAGGTTTTTTTGTTCCAGTAAATGATTAATCAATACTGACTAATGTGCTTGTTTCTTTACCTAACATGTTATTTAATTGAATCAAATCATCAGCAGTTAGTGTACCAATCGCATTTTTAAGCGTGAGTAAACTAATTAAATAATCATATTTAGCATCAGACAATTGCTTTTTAGAATTGTAAAGTTGTGTGGTTGCACTTAATACATCAACAATTGTACGAGTTCCGACTTCATAGCCAGATTCTGTGGCATTTAAAGAGCTTTGTGCAGAAATCACACTTTGTTCATAAGCTTTGATTGAACTGATTGCAGCAGAAATATTATTGTATGATGAGCGGACTTTATTAATGACAGAGCGATTAGCACTTTCGAGTTTCTCACTAAAACTTACGTAGTTATATTGCGCTTGTTCAACCTGTGACATGGTTGCACCACCAGCAAATATTGGCATTTCAAAGGTTATACCTATCGAGTTTGTCCCTTTAATTGTGTTAGAATGTCCATAACTATAACTTGGTACAGTGTTGACTCGCTCACCATAAGGTTCACTTTTACTTAACCCAGTTGATGCATTTAGTGTTAATGTCGGTAAGTGCCCTGATTGTGCTAGGCGAATTTGTTCTTTAGCAACATCGCGGCTTAAACGTGCAGTTAATAAATCTAAATTAGAATTTTCTGATTGTTGCAATAATTGGCTTATATTGCTTGGTTTCTCAGTATTAAATGCATTGATATTAATCGTTGATAAGTTTGCATAAAAACGGCCACTTACTTGCCTTAAATCTTCTAATGCATTGTTTAAGCTATTAAGTGCAGTTACTTGTTGTGCAATAGTTAAATCATAGTTGGCTTGAGCATTTTGTACATCGGTGATGGCAACTAAACCAACTTTATGTTGCTGTCTGGTTTGTTCGAGCTGTCGATAAATTGATTTCTTTTGTGCATCAATGTAACTTAATGCATCAATTGCTTTTAACACATTAAAATAATTAGTTGCTGTATTTAAAATTAAGGTTTGTTCTTGTGCTTGGTAAGCGATATCAACAATACTTGCTTGTTGTTTTGAAATATCTAAATTTTTCCACTTAGAAAAATCAAATAAGCTTTGAGAAAGTTTTAAACTTAAATCACCACTTTTGCTATTTTGATCTTTTGCTTCACGATAGCCGTAGCTTATACCGTATGATGCGCTAAGACCCAACTGAGGAAGTAAACTTGCTCGCTGACCTGTAATTGCTGAGTACGCCTTATCTTTATCAGCTAAAGCACTCTTTAGTTCAGGGTTTGTTTGTCTTGCTTGTTCATAAACTTGGATTAAGTTTTCAGCAAACGCTGAAGGTGCTACCATTAAGCTAATAAGAAGAGGTAATACTTTTTTCATGGGCTTTCCCTAAGAATTAAACATAATTATTTTTACTAAATGATTGCGCAATTCTACCAGATAATTAGTATATACATAAGAGTTGGTTGTTTAGCATTCGCACTTTTTATTAAAAATTTTCTTTATTGCGAGAGTTTGTATGAAAAAAATTATCAATAATCCAGTTTTTTTGAATAAAAATGATGTACTTAATCTAACAAAGCGAGTTTTATATAAAGGTTATTTTTCATTATTAGAGTACCGTTTTCAATACCGTAAATTTGATGGTACGGTGAGTGATATAGTGACGCGTGAAATTTTGGAAAGAGGTCATGCCGTTGTATTATTAGCCTATGATAAACATCGTGACAATGTTGTATTAATTGAACAGATCAGAATTGCGGCAATTGAAACTGAGAATACACCGTGGATGCTAGAACTGATTGCAGGTATGATTGATCATCAAGGTGAATCGATTGAAGATGTCGCTAGACGGGAAGCAAAAGAAGAAGCGGGTATTGAAGTAGGCCGCTGTAAACCCATTATTAATTATTTAGCTAGTCCAGGTGGCTTAACTGAAAAATTGCACATTTTGGTAGGAGAAGTTGATTCATCTTTGGCTAAAGGTATTCATGGTTTAGATGAAGAAAATGAAGATATTAAAGTTCATGTTGTGAGTCGAGAGCAAGCCTATCAATGGGTAGAAGATGGGGTAATAAATAATGCGGCTTCTATCATTGCACTTCAATGGCTACAACTTAATTATTCTAAATTACAAACTGAATGGCAGTAATGAGTCAATTAAATTCCCCAAAATCAGTGATATAAAATGTGATTAAATTCACATTTTTTCATATAACATATAGGTTTATAATAAAATTGTGCGCCATTCGACAGAATTGCTAACATTTTTATTATAAACTTAACTTAGTGATTTAAATAACTTTTGGGGTTAGCTTTGAAAGCGAATTCATCCCTTCCAATTAGCAACAATAATAACAAAGTAAAAATATTGCATATTACTGATACTCATCTTTTTGCAAAGGATAACGATGTACTTTTAGGTATCAATACCAATGCAAGTTTTTGCTCAGTTATTAATGAAATAAAACAACAACCGTGTGACTTTGATTTAATTGTTGCAACGGGTGACTTTGTACAAGATGGTAGTGAAGCCGCTTACTATCGGTTTACTCATGAAATCAAGCAATTTGCCATACCCTGTGTTTGGTTGCCAGGGAATCATGATGTTTATGATACTATGAAGTCAGTCTTCGAAAAGCAAAATATGCCAGAACGAAAAGTGATCTTGTGTGGTGAAAAATGGCTTATTGTCATGCTTAATAGCCAAGTACCGGGGAAAGCATACGGGTTACTTGGTGATAATGAGTTAGCCTTTTTAACGGAGACGTTAAATCAATATCCTTCTCGACATGTGATGCTATTTTTACATCACCATCCTGTTTTATCAAACTGCTGTTGGCTAGATCAACACTGTTTAAAAAATAGAGTTGAATTTGGCAATTTAGTTGCACAATATCAAAATATTAAATCGATTGCTTGGGGACACATTCATCAGAACTTTGAAAGCACGTGGCAACAATGTAAAGTCTTTTCAACGCCTTCAACGTGTGTACAATTTAAACCGTCATGTCACGAATTCAGTTTAGCAAATGATTCACCGGGTTGGCGAATTATTGAATTATACCCTAATGGAATTGTAGATTCGACAGTGCATTGTTTAAATGAAAATGCTTTTATACCGGATATGACAGTTAATGGTTACTAAGCGTAGTATCAAGTCATACAATTGATTAGAGCAAGGGTGCAAAGAAATAGAAAAGTCGTTCAATAATATGTTGCCAAAAGGGTCTTTTTCTCCACTCAAGTAATGGAATCTCTTTTGACTGTTGAAGATAGCTTTGTAATAATTTATTTAAGTTATTGGCAAATTCAGTGTCATCAATGACTGCAGTAAGTTCAAAATTCAGCCATAAGCTACGCATATCTAAATTAACCGTACCCACTAAACTTAATTGATTATCGATTAGTACACTTTTGGTATGCAGTAGGTTATGTTGAAATTGGTATAGTTTTACGCCACTTTCTAATAAATCACTGAAAAAGGCGCGGCTAGCCCAGTTAACCATCAGTGAATCATTATTCTGTGGAATGATAATACTCACCTTTACACCTCGTTGTGCAGCAGTACATATTGCATGAAGTAAATCATCGCTTGGCACTAAATAGGGCGTGGTAAAGATGATTTCGTCCTGTGCAGAGTAGATAGCAGTCAGTAGTGCTTGATGAATCATGTTTTCTGTATAGCCAGGTCCTGATGGAATTAATTGCATGATATGCTGTTTTTCTTCAGGAGGCTCAACAAAATCTGTCACTTTTGGTAAAGATAATTTTTTACCGGTTTCTAGCTCCCAATCACTGGCATAAATGGCACCCATCAGTGTGGTAATTGGGCCATTCATACGGATCATCACATCGACCCATTCCCCCACATTTTTATTTTGTTTAAAAAATCGGGGATCAACGATGTTCATGCTACCTGTATAAGCTATATGATTATCAATAATTGCAACTTTGCGGTGTTGGCGTAGATCTAAACGTCGAAACATGAATCGCAATAAATTAACTTTTAACGATTCAACTATTTCAATACCCGCTTCTCTCATACGGTGACTTTCATCTGTTTTTAGAAATTGACGGCTACCAGCTGAATCAAGCATCAGTCGACACACTACACCTCGTTTAACTGCGTCAATTAAGGCATCTTCCACTTCATTAGCACGGCCACCTTTATACCAAATGTAAAAGACCATCTCAATATTTGAGGATGCTTGATTGATATCAGCAATTAAATTATCGAAGATTTCATCGGGGGTGCTCATTAATACGATATGATTACCACTAAT
The DNA here is from genome assembly GCF_039542345.1 of Orbus sasakiae. Lineage (NCBI taxonomy): Bacteria > Pseudomonadati > Pseudomonadota > Gammaproteobacteria > Orbales > Orbaceae > Orbus > Orbus sasakiae. The sequence goes on along the minus strand of NZ_BAABHY010000001.1, from coordinate 1,519,852 downwards.
ACCATCTAAACCCGTTTGGTGTTTGCATAACTGAAACAATGGTTTGGCAACACTACTGACCTGTTTAGTGAAGATCGAGGGAAAATCATGTAACTTTTGAATAAACGTGTTGATAATGGGACGCATTTCTTGTGCTCTTTTTACTCGGCGTTGTCCTAAATGGGTCTCACCGAGTAAAAAGTAAAGAATAATACCGACGACAGGCAGGATATAAATCACCAACATCCATGCCACAACGAAGGTAGTTGGCCTTCTTTTAGTCACGATTCTTAATGTGGTTGCAACAACTAAAAACCAATAGCTAAAAAAGATAAGAGAACTCATCCAAGCGTAAAAAGCGGCCAATGATACATTCATTAGGTATGACTTAGTGCTAATTTGCTGATGTCATCAGTTTCGCAATTAAAATTTTGAAACTGTTCAGCCAATGGACGCGGTTTGTTATGTTTGTCTACAGAAACATAAGTATAAATAGCATCGGTAATACAGTAACGCTGTCCCAATGAATTACCGCTGTCTGAAATTTTCTTTACCCAAATTTCAATGGCAATTGTAATTGAAGACGTCCCTGTTTTTAAACAACGGGCATAACAACATACTACATCACCAACCATCGCTGGTTTGTGAAACGTGATACTGCTTGCATTGACCGTCACAATTCTACCGCGTGCAATTTCTTGAGCAAGAATACCACCGCCTACATCCATTTGTGACATAATCCATCCACCAAAAATGTGACCATGCGGATTAGTATCACTTGGCATAGCAAGGGTTCTTAAAACTAATTGACCTTTTGGCGATTCCGTTTCTTTATTCATATTAATACTCCATTAACTGTGATTATTATTTTTATCGCTTTTTTGGTAGATATATATACCGGATACCAAAGCAAGTAGTAAAGATGCCCCTGGTAAAATAAAAGTTTTAAATACACCAAAAAACTCAGTAGACATATTGTACGTGACATACAAACTAATAATGCCACAAAAAATAAAGAAGAATGCCCACAGTATGTTTAGTTTATTCCAAACAGATGCTTCTAACTGAATTTCTTTACCCAATAGCTTTTGAATAAGATTCTTTTTAAAGAAGACTTGGCTAATAAGTAATACTATCGCAAATAGGAAATTAATTAATGTAACTTTCCATTTGATAAAATCTTCGTTATGTAGATAAAGTGTTAATCCACCAAACACCATAATCATTAAATAAGAAAAGAGTTCTACTTTTTCAATTTTTTTATAAATTAACCAACTAATAACAAATGCAACAGTTGCAGATATCATTAATGCTTTAACACCAGCAAAAATATCATACATCATTAAAAAAACAAAAAAGAAGATTAACGGTATAAAATTAAGTAGTTGTTTCATGTTTGGAAAAACCTAAGAAAATCAATATGAGAATTTAATGATAAAAACCTGATTTTCATCAGGCTTTCATCATTAACATAAGTAGGTTACTTTTTGTGATGAAGAGCGGGATCTTGTTTGCAGTCGCCGTCAGCACAGTGACCATATAAGTATAAGCTGTGGTATGTTAATTTAATACCATATTGTTCAGCAATTTCTTTTTGTCGTTTATTGATGACTTCATCTCGAAATTCAAATACATCACCACAGTCTAAACAGATAAGATGATCATGATGGTATTGTGTCGCTAATTCAAAAACAGCTTTACCGCCTTCGAAGTTATGTCTAGTGACAATACCCGCATCGTCAAACTGGTTTAAAACGCGATAGACTGTTGCAAGGCCGATTTCTTCACCTAAATCTAATAGCTTTTTGTAAAGATCTTCAGCTGTAACGTGTTGGTATTGAGGATCACGCAATAATTCCAAAATTTTTAAACGGGGGAGGGTGATTTTTAATCCTGCATTTTTTAACGCGGCATTATTTTCTTGAGCGGTCATATAAAATCCCAATACTATATTAAATTCTTACATGTATTATAGGAAATTTTTAAAAAAAATAAAGCAATCATTTTGAAAGGGTATTCCAATCTACTTATTAAGATTAAGTAAATCTTATATAAATAGATTAGAATTATTAGCGAGTTAAGTCTAATACGTGGATTAAAGAGCCATCTCTTTTTTTACTTGTTCGACCCAATTTTGAATACGTTCTTGAGTTAAATCCGCTTGACGGTCTTCATCAATAGCTAGTCCGACAAAGTGTTTATCATCAACCAAGCTCTTTGAGGATTCAAAATAATATCCTTCTGTCGACCAGTGACCAACGATTTTAGCACCTTGAGGTTCGATAATGTCACGCAAGGTACCCATTGCATCACAAAAATATTCAGCGTAGTCTTCTTGATCACCGCAACCAAAAATTGCCACCGTTTTTCCCGAAAAATCGACTTGTTCCAGATTAGGGAAGAAATCATCCCAATCACATTGCGATTCACCATAGTACCAAGTTGGGATACCGAAAAGAAGATATTCGTATTTTTCAATTTCTTCTTTAGTACTTTTGGCAATATCATAAATCTCTGCCGTATCATTACCTAATAGTTGTTGGATTTGTTCTGCTACTTTTTCAGTATTGCCGGTGTCACTGCCGAAAAAAATTCCTACTTTGGCCATATTTTTACCCTATAGTCTTAATTACTGTATTGCTTATAAACGCTCAAATATCGTCTCCATATGTCATACTAATTAATGCGAAAGGATCAATATAAAGGATGAACAGTACTAACCAGCCAGACTATTGCTATCAATACTACCAATCCCCATCCTCGCATTGGTATCAATGATACTTGCATAATAAATGAAGAAGACAATTGAGATGTAAACTTAGAATTATAGTATCACAGAATAAGAAAACAGCAATAATGCTTCATTTTTCATAGATTTTATTTATGAAAACACTACAGTGCTACACAATTGGTTAATATTGGATTACACTTAGTCATTATCGAATTTATCCATTTAGTATAAGTTTATTATCAATTTCTTTGGAAAATATCTATGAATCTGCATGAGTATCAATCAAAGCTATTATTTAAAAAATATGGATTACCTGTTCCAGTTGGGTATGTGTGTCATTCTGTTGATGAAATTTCAGAAACATTAGCCGAACTCACATCACAAAATTTATTAGGTAAGTGGGTTGCTAAGTGCCAAGTTCATGCCGGCGGCAGAGGAAAAGCCGGCGGGGTTATCTGCACAGATAAATTTCAAGAAATCAAAAAATTTGGTGAGCATTGGTTAGGGCAACGTTTGGTCACTTATCAAACAGATCAGTATGGGCAACCAGTTAATAAAATTTTGATTGAACAAGCTTCTGATATCCAAAGCGAAATTTACCTTGGTGCGATTGTTGATCGTAGTCAAAAACGCATTGTGATTATGGCATCAACCGAAGGTGGTATGGAAATTGAATCTGTGGCGGCCAATACGCCAGAATTAATTTTTAAAGTCGAAATTGATCCGTTAATAGGACCGAGTGCTTATCAAGGCCGTGAACTCGCTTTTAAACTTGGGTTAAGTGGAAAACTGATTAATCAATTTACTAAAATTTTTATTAATCTAACGAAATTATTTATTGAAAATGATGTGTCACTTGCTGAGATCAATCCATTGGTTATTACTCAATCAGAAGAATTGTTGTGTTTAGACGCCAAAATTGTACTCGATGATAATGCATTATATCGTCATCCTGATCTCAGTGTATTACGTGATATCACTCAGGAAGATGAACGAGAATCTATTGCAACTAAGCAAGGAATCAGCTACGTCTCTTTAAATGGGAACATCGGGTGCATGGTAAATGGTGCGGGTTTGGCAATGGCAACCATGGATATCATCAAATTATACGGTGGTGAGCCAGCTAACTTTCTTGATGTTGGGGGCGGCACGACTAAAGAACGAGTAACCGAAGCATTTAAATTAATCTTATCTGATAAAAATGTTAAAGCAATATTGGTCAATATTTTTGGTGGTATTGTTCGTTGTGATTTAATTGCTGAAGGCATCATTGAAGCCATCAAAGAAATTGAGTTAACGGTACCAGTTGTGGTGAGATTAGAAGGAAATAATGCCAGCATTGCAAGAGACATTCTTGCCAAAAGTAAACTGAATATTATTAGTGCGGAAAGTTTAGCTGATGCAGCACAAAAAATTTCGGCTGTCGCTAAATAAAGGAATGGAGTAGAAAATGTCAATTTTAATTAATAAAGATACCAAAGTTATTTGTCAGGGATTTACGGGCAGTCAGGGTACACTTCATTCCAAACAAGCGTTAGAGTATGGCACAAAATTAGTGGGTGGAGTTACGCCTGGCAAAGGTGGGTCAACTCATTTAGGTTTACCGGTTTTTAATACGGTCCAAGAAGCCGTCGATGAAACAGGTGCAACTGCAACTGTCATTTATGTTCCAGCTGCCTTTGGTAAAGATTCTATTTTAGAAGCAATTGATGCTGGGATTAAACTGATTGTCTGTATTACAGAAGGGATTCCAACCCTTGATATGTTATACGTGAAAGAAAAGTTACAACAAACAGATGCAATCATGATTGGACCTAATTGCCCAGGTATTATTGTTCCAGATCAATGTAAAATTGGTATCATGCCAGGCCATATTCATTTAGCGGGTAAAGTGGGCATTATTTCTCGTTCAGGGACCTTAACCTATGAGGCAGTGAAGCAAACTACTGATATTGGGGCAGGGCAGTCTGTGTGTATTGGTATCGGCGGCGATCCGATTCCTGGTAGCGATTTTATTACCATGCTAGCATTACTTGAAAAAGATCCTGAAACAGAAGTGATTGTTATGATTGGTGAAATTGGTGGAAATGCAGAAGAATTAGCCGCTCAATATATCAAAAAACACATTACTAAGCCTGTTGTTAGTTATATTGCTGGCGTTACTGCACCAAAAGGCAAAAGAATGGGGCATGCAGGGGCGATTATTTCAGGTGGTAAAGGCACCGCCGCAGAAAAAACCAAGGCACTGCAAGACGCTGGTGTGACTGTTGTATCGAGTTTAATTGATATTGGTGAGGCCGTAAAAAAACAAATTAATTAATTTTTTTTGATCATCATCAATTTAAATACTAAAAATTAGTGTACAATAGCGGCAAGATTTTCTTATATAATTATATTGTGGGCTTTAGTTGTAGTCTTAGGGAGCAAAAATGTTAGATATCGTTGAACTATCAAGACTCCAGTTTGCACTTACAGCAATGTATCATTTCATATTTGTCCCGTTAACATTAGGGATGGCATTTTTACTTGCCATTATGGAAACTGTATACGTTGTTAGCGGTAAACAAATCTGGAAGGATATGACAAAATTCTGGGGGAAATTATTTGCAATTAATTTCGCTCTAGGTGTTGCTACTGGTTTAACAATGGAATTCCAGTTCGGTACAAACTGGTCATATTATTCACATTATGTGGGTGACATCTTCGGTGCACCGCTTGCTATTGAAGGTTTAATGGCATTCTTTTTAGAGTCAACCATGGTTGGACTTTTCTTTTTTGGTTGGGACCGAATGAGTAAAGGAAAACATTTAATGGTGACTTGGTGTGTTGCACTAGGCTCTAATTTGTCAGCATTATGGATTTTAGTAGCTAATGGTTGGATGCAATTCCCTGTAGGGTCTGAATTTAATGCATTTAATGCTCGAATGGAAATGAGTAGTTTTTTTGATTTAATTTCCAGTTCAGTTGCACAATATAAATTTGTTCATACAGTTGCTGCTGGTTATGTGACTGGTGCAGTATTTGTTCTTAGCATAAGTTCATATTATTTATTGAAAAAACGAGATGTGGAGTTTGCAAAACGTTCATTTGCGGTCGCTGCAATGTTTGGTTTTGTTATGTCAATTACCCTGATTATGATGGGGGATGAAGCTGGTCATGAAATGGCAACAGTTCAACCGACTAAACTTGCCGCAATAGAAGGTGAATGGGAAACACAACCTGCACCAGCTGCATTTAATGTCATTGCTTTCCCTTCTCAGTCAAAACAAGAAAACTTGTTTGCGATTGAAATTCCTTACGTAATGGGAATCATGACAACTCGTTCACTTGATACTGAAGTTAAAGGTTTAAAAGACATCATGATTGATAATGAAGCTAGAATTCGTAATGGTATTTTAGCTTTTGATAGTCTTGAAAAAATCAAAAAAGGCAGTCAGGATCCTTTAGTTCACCAGATTTTTGATGAGCATAAAGATGATCTAGGTTATGGTTATTTAGTAAAACGTTTTACTGATAGAGATAATGTCACCATTCCTCAAGCAACTGAAGCACATATTCAAGCTGCTGTACAGGACTCGATTCCGGCTGTTGCTCCATTATTCTGGGCATTTAGAATCATGGTCGGACTTGGCTTCTTAATGCTACTAGGTATTGCAATGTCAGTCTGGATTACATGTAAAAATAGAATCGGCAAATATCGCTGGTTCCATCGTTTGGTTTTATTAAGTCTACCATTCCCTTGGATAGCAAGTGAGTGTGGTTGGTTTGTTGCAGAATACGGACGTCAACCATGGGCAATTAATGGTATATTACCAACCGGTGTTGCCAATTCTTCATTAACAGCAGGTGAAGTACTATTTACAATGATTTTGATTTGTGGATTGTATACGCTGTTCTTGGTCGCAGAAATGTTCTTAATGTTTAAATATGCTCGCCTTGGACCAAGTTCATTAGGTACAGGTAAGTATCATTATGAAAATACGCAACCACAAGCGACCACAGAATAAGGCATGAGGAGTATTGACAATGTTTGATTATGAAGTTTTACGCGTTATTTGGTGGGTAATCATTGGTCTTGTATTAATCGGATTTGTGATTACAGATGGTTTTGACATGGGGGTTGGTATTTTATTACCGATTATTGGCAAAACAAATAATGAACGCAGAATTATGATTAACTCGATTGCACCTCATTGGGATGGTAATCAGGTTTGGTTAATTACTGCTGGTGCTGGAATTTTTGCTGCATGGCCGATGGTTTATGCCGCTGCGTTCTCTGGTTTTTATATTGCGATGATATTAGTATTGTGCGCATTGTTCTTTAGACCTTTAGGGTTTGACTACCGCGGTAAAATTGAAGATTCTAAATGGCGTAATTTATGGGATTCAGGTATTTTTATTGGTAGCTTTGTCCCATCACTTGTTTTTGGTGTTGCTTTTGGCAATTTATTACAAGGCGTACCATTAGAAATCGATTTATTCCAACGAGCTTCTTATCATGGTAGTTTTTGGGGATTACTCAATCCATTTGCTTTATTAGCAGGAATTGTAAGTTTAACCATGATCATTACACAAGGTGGTGCTTGGTTGCAAATGAAGACCTCTGGTGAACTTTATTTAAGAGCGCGTAAAGCAACGCAAATTTCGACTTTAATTATGATGGTAGCATTTGTGTTAGCGGGCGTTTGGATTATTTTCGGTATTCATGGTTACGAAATTACCAGCATTATTGATACGCGTGCTGATTCTAATCCACTATTAAAAACGGTGACAACAGATACTACTTGGTTAACTAATTTTAACCAGACGCCAATTTTGTGGGCAGTCCCGCTTCTAGGTGTGGTATTACCAATTCTGACTGTTATTATGTCTGGATTGAATAAGAATCCTTTGGCATTCTTAACATCATCGTTAACCATTGTGTGTGTATTATTTACGTTTGGTATTGCTACATTCCCATTTGTTATGGCGTCAAGTATTATGCCAGATGTTAGCTTAACGATTTGGGATTCAACATCTAGTCATTTGACATTGACTGTTATGTTCTGGGTTGTTGCGATATTCTTACCAATTGTCTTGTCTTATACCATTTGGTCTTATATCAAGATGTTTGGTCGCTTAAATAAAAGCTATATCGAAAAGAACGATCATGCGCTATATTAATTAAAATCCAAAAGATAAAGAGGAAAGACATATGTATTATATTTTTTGGTTTATCACCACTATGGCAGCAAGTTTGTTAGCTGTTGTGATTGGTTTATGGATCGATCGTAAACTAGATGAAAAGAAAGACGATTAATTTTTAGTAATTGATCAATCATATTATAAGGCGGTTAATGTAATAACCGCCTTTTTGTTTGTGCTAAACACGGATTAAGATTGTATTGTCATAAAACTTTTAAATTTCTGACATTATTCTGTAACAAACTACACCTATACTGCATGCATGTTAATATCTTAATTATAAATTGGTATGCGGAAAAAACTCTCTCTGTATCTTATACTGTCTCCAACATTTATCTTTTTAATTATTTTTACCTATTTACCTCTATTACGTTCTTTAACTGATAGTCTTTACGATTCACGTTATTCCGTTGAGGGTGAAAAATTTGTAGGGTTAGATAATTTTTATCGCTTATTTGATGATCCTATATTTTGGTTATCACTTAAAAATAATCTACTCTATATCTTACTGACCGTTATACCTAGCATTTTGCTTGCATTGGGATTGGCATTAGCTCTATGGGAAAATAAGCGCGTCAACCGTTGGCTAAGAACCGCTTTCTTCTTTCCTACAATTATTCCATTGGTTAGTGCGGCCACAATTTGGACCTTCATTTTTATTCCGAATTTAGGTTTATTGGACTACTATTTGGCAAAGTGGTTTGGACCAATGAATACAAATTATTTAGGAATGAGTAACAGTGCACTGCTTGCATTAAGCCTTGTTGGAATATGGAAGTTTGCGGGTTACTACATGTTATTTTTTCTTGCAGGATTACAAGCGATGCCAAGTTCTGCCCGAGAAGCAGCGGTGATGGAGGGCGCGTCTCGTTGGCAAATTTTCTATCACATTACCTTGCCTCTGCTTAGACCTACTATCAATTTTGTTATCATCATTGCTTTAGTTTATTCCATTACGCAAATTGATCATGTTGTTGTGATGACGCAAGGTGGTCCTAACCATGCAACTTCAGTCATGCTCTATTATATCCAAGATTTAACATTAAACAGTCATGATATTGGAAAAGCGTCTGCGGCAACATTTGTTTCACTCATTCTACTATTTAGTTTTTCTATTGTTAATTTACGTATTTTGGAAAAAGGTGTCCATTATGAACACTAATCAATCAATGGCTTATCGTTTATGGCTTATCACCTTACCCATAATTCTAATTTGTTCCGCTATTTTATGGATAAGCCCGTTTTTATGGATGATTTCATCATCATTAAAAGAAGACAGCTTTAGTTTAGATATGGCGTCAATTTTACCGCATCTGCCTTTATCGTTTGAGAATTTTGTACTCGCTTGGGATAGTGCAAATTGGCCAAGGCTCTATATTAATACGGTTATTTTCTCGGTTGGCACATTTGTTATTCAGCTTGTCACGATTACCACCGCAGGTTATGTGTTTGCTTATCACGAGTTCAAAGGTAAAACATTATTATTTTATTTATTATTGATTCAGCTCATGATTATGCCAGTCATTATGATGGTTCCCAATATGATGACACTTCAAGAGCTAGGATTACTCAATTCATTATTTGGTACTATGATGCCGTATTTTGCCTCTGCTTTTGGTGTTTTTTTAATGCGGCAAGCCTTTCTTAATATTCCTAAAGAACTAGAAGATGCGGCATTAATGGAAGGATGCCGTTGGTGGCAAATTATTTGGTATGTGTTACTCCCAATGACAAAACCAGCATTATTAGCATTTGCAACAGTCAGTATTACTTATCATTGGAATGAATATATTTGGCCATTAATGACATTAAATGATCCTTCACAACAAGTGCTAACCGTTGGTTTAGTCTCATTTGCAATGGGGGCTGAATCAGGTGGTCAGTGGGGAATGATTAGTGCTGGCACGCTATTGGTTTGTTTACCGCTTATGTTGGTGTTTATCTTATTCCAAAAACAATTTTTAAGTAGTTTTGGATTTTCCGGAATTAAATAAGGGACTTAATTATGTTATTCGCACATATTTCTGATCTTCATTTTCGAAGTGAAGGCAGGAAATTATATGATTTTATTGATACGAATACCGCTAATGCTGACGTTATGAATCGTATTAACTCGCTAGATGAAAAGCCTGACGCAGTTATTATTACCGGTGATATTGTAAATTGTGGATTACCTTCAGAATATAATGTCGCCAAGCGAATACTCGGTTTTTTAAATTATCCGATCTATGTGATTCCAGGCAATCATGATGACAAGGTTCATTTTCTGGATCATATGGGGCCCTTATGTCCACAACTGGGAAATGATCCAGAGAATATTGCCTATAAAGTAAATACCGATCACGCACAATTGCTGTTCATTGATTCAAGCCAAAGTGGTGAATCTGCTGGTTGGATTAGTGAGTCGATTTTAGCTTGGCTAAAAAATCAGTTAAAACATAATACAAAGCCGAGTTATTTATTTATGCATCATCCGCCGATTGCTTTTGGTAATCGCCAAATGGATCGTATTGCCTGTAAAAATGGTCATGAACTCTTAGCATTAATTGATGAGTTTCCTCATTTTTTACGTATATTCTGTGGACATGTTCATAGAACGATTTTTACACAATACAAACAAGCCATTATTGCTTCGGCACCAGGAACCGTTCATCAAGTTCCTTATCATTTTACCGATCCTACAGACGTATACAGCATTGAGCCACCTGCAATGTTAATGCATCGATTAGTTGATAATGTTGGTTTAGTGACTTATAGCCAGCCATTATCACAAATATCAGGCCCCTATCGTTATTTTTCATCAATAGGTTGTCCGGGAGATTAATCAATGTCACAAATACAATTAGAAAACATTAGCAAAAACTTTGGTGAAAATTACGTCCTAAACAATATCAATCTTGAAATTAAAGATGGTGAGTTTTTAGTGTTAGTTGGGCCATCGGGCTGTGGTAAAAGCACGTTACTGCGCATCCTAGCAGGATTGGAATCCTCGTCAAGTGGTTCTATTTTGCTTAATAATCAAAATATTAATGATTGGGATCCACGGAAACGAAACTTTTCGCTCATCTTTCAAAATTATGCATTATTTCCTCATATGACAGTCGAAAATAATATTACTTTTGGTATGAAAATGCGGGGTGAACATAAAAGTACTTTTAATGAAAAAGTGGCGCATGTTGCACAATTATTACAACTTCAACCCTTATTAAAAAGAAAGCCCAAAGAACTTTCAGGAGGTCAAAGACAACGCGTTGCAATGGCTCGAGCAATTGTCCGTGATCCGGCCTTATTTTTAATGGATGAACCTTTATCGAATCTTGATGCTAAATTAAGGGTTGAAGTCCGTGAAGGTATTATGAAATTACATCAAACACTCAAAACGAGTACTGTTTATGTGACACATGACCAAATAGAGGCCATGACTATGGCTGACCGAATTGTGGTTTTAGATAAAGGCCGATTACAGCAAATAGGGACGCCTGAACAGCTCTATTTATGTCCTGAAAATCTGTTTGTCGCAACATTTATTGGGACGCCAGCCATGAATATTTTAACTTTGCCATGTCGTGATAATTTGGTCATGTTAAATAGCCAAACAATAGCCATACCGAAAACAACAAATGCATATCAGTCTTCTCGTATTCATCTTGGTATTCGCCCTGAGCATATCACTGAGACACCAGTAGATAAAGGTCAAAATTATATGACCATTGATGGGAAAATTATCAATCGTGAATTACATGGTGCAGAGTATTTAGTTCAGGTTGATACAGAATTTGGACGTTTGCAATATCGAAAAGCGAATCAAGGTGAAGCGCCAACATTAAATAGTGATATAAGACTTTATTTAAACCAAAATAAGCTCTATTTTTTTTCAACTCAAACACAACATAATCTTGCTTTGGAGATTTAAATGAAAAAACGTACTTTAGTGACAATACTTTCACTGGGTCTATTGACCATAAGTAGTGCTTTTGCAAAGGAAAAAATTGATTTTATGTTTCCTGCTCCCGTCGATGGTAAGTTGACAATGGAAATGACTCGAATCATTAAAGAATTTAATCAATCACAAAATGATGTTGAAGTCCGCGGTATTTTTACAGGTGACTATGACACAACAAAAATGAAGGCAGAAGCTGCGGCTAAAGCCGGTCAGCCCCCAGCACTTGCTATTATGTCGGCTAACTATACTGTTGATTTAGCGCTTAAAGATGCCATTTTACCGATGGATGATTTATTTAAGTACAGCAAAGATTCAGTGTCCGCTACCGATTTTTTAGTAAACAACTTTTGGCCAGCTATGCATAAAAATGCCCAGTTAATGGGGAAAACTTATGCGATACCCTTTCATAACTCAACGCCTATGTTGTATTACAATAAGCAGTTGTTTGAACAAGCGGGTATAAAACAACCACCTCAAAATTGGCAAGAATTGATTGACGTCGCTAAAAAATTAACCGATAAATCAAAAGGTCAATGGGGGATTATGTTACCGTCGACCAATAATGATTATGGTGGGTGGATATTATCATCATTGGTTCATGCAAATGGCGGATGGTTTAATAACCCTGATTACCCAGGTGAGGTATACTATAATTCACCTACCACGAAGGGTGCTCTGCAATTATGGCAAGATTTAGTTTATAAACATGAGGTCATGCCAGCAGGGGTTTTAAATTCAAAACAAATTAGTGCAAACTTTTTTTCAGGGAAATTAGGCATGGCCTTTTTGAGTACCGGTGCACTTGGCTTTATGAGAGAAAATACGAAAAGCTTTGATTTAGAAGTTGCTATGTTGCCAGAAAAAGAGCGTCGTGGGGTGATTATTGGTGGAGCGAGTTTAGTCAGTTTTAAAGGGATTGATGAATCACAAAAGAAAGCAGCTTATCAGTTTCTAACCTATTTAGTGAGTCCAGAAGTCAATGGGAGCTGGAGTCGATTTACCGGCTATTTTGCACCACGTATGGCGGCCTATGATTTACCTGAAATGAAAACATATTTAGATAATGACCCGAGAGCAAAAGTCGCTTTAGAGCAGCTAAAATATGCGTATCCTTGGTATGCAACTTATGAAACCGTATCAGTGCGTAAAGCTATCGAAGATCAGTTGGCGGAGTTAGTTAATAATAAAAAATATACTGTTGATGAAGCTGTACAAAATGCACAACAAAAAGCTGATGAAATCATGTTACCATATCAAAATGCCACATCACTAAAAACAGATAAATAATCCTTTTTATTGTTAGGTAAGCCGTAGGCTTACTTAACTTCAGGTAATACCGCATTTCTTAATGAGATAAAATGATTTGCATTATGCAGATTCTGATTTAAGCTATTATTTACTTATTGAGAGAAGGTAATTATTAATGCGCGTACATTTTATTATTCATGAAGATTTTGAAGCGCCTGGTGCTTATGAGATATGGGCTCGAAATAATGGCTATGAGATCAGCTATTCACGTGTTTATCTGGGTGAGGCATTACCCAAAACGGTGGATGATATCGATTTTTTGATTGTCATGGGTGGGCCACAAGATCCTGCAACGAGTATAAAAGCATGTCCTCACTTTGACTCAAAAGCTGAACAAGCTGTTATCTTATCGGCATGTAAAGCAGATAAAGTTGTGATTGGTATTTGTCTGGGGTCTCAATTAATCGGTGAGGCATTAGGTGCTCAATTTGCGCATAGCCCACAAAAAGAAATTGGTAAATTCCCTATTAGATTAACCGAAGTGGGATTAAACCATCAATTGTTCGCTCATTTTGGCCCTCAATTGGATGTTGGTCATTGGCATAATGATATGCCAGGGCTTACACAAAATGCAAAAATTATTGCTTACAGTGAAGGCTGTCCACGTCAAATAATAGCATACAGTGATTTAGTATATGGTTTCCAATGCCATATGGAGCTTACTCTCGAGGTTGTCGAACGGTTAATTACCCATTCACAAAATGATCTACAGCAAGCTGCAAACTATCGTTTTGTTGATACTGAAGATAAACTCCGAGCCCATAATTATCAAGAGATGAATCAGAAGTTATGGGAATTTCTTGATAAGCTAAGCGCGCTCTACTTAAATGATAAAATCAAACATCCCAAATAATGGGATGTTTAATGCATTATGTTTTTTATTGATGTTAACGATTTTATTCACAGCTTTTAACAAAAATGGCTAAGCCACCGAGCGAAGTCTCGCGGTATTTAGCATTAATGTCTTTACCTGTGGCAAACATGGTTGTAATAACTTCATCCAAAGAGACAAACGGATTGGTTGTTCTTTGAAGTGCCATCCTTGCTGAATTCACCGCTTTAACTGATGCGATTGCATTTCTTTCGATACATGGGATTTGTACTTGGCCTGCAACGGGATCACAGGTTAAGCCCAGATGATGCTCCATACCAATTTCCGCAGCAATACAAACTTGAGTAGCAGTTCCTCCCATTAGTTCTGCTAAACCTGCCGCAGCCATTGAACACGCTACGCCGACTTCCCCTTGGCAGCCAACCTCAGCCCCGGAAATGGAAGCATTTGATTTGTAGAGAATACCAATAACACCACAGACTAAAAAGTAGCGGTTAATTTCATCTTGCTCGACCGGTTTAATAAATTTATTGTAATAACTCAATACCGCTGGCACGATACCACACGCACCATTTGTGGGTGCAGTGACGACTCTACCGGCTGCTGCATTTTGTTCATTGACAGCAATCGCAAATAAATTTATCCAATCAATAATGCTCATAGGATCGGTTGTGATATCACTATTATGTTGTAATGTTTGGTATAGCGCAGAAGCTCTGCGAGGTATTTTTAAAGGACCGGGTAAGACACCTTGAGCATGTAGGCCTTTATCAATACATTCTGACATGACTTGCCAAATTTTCGCAAAATAATCATTGATTTCAGTTTGTGTGTGTAACGTCAATTCATTTTGTAAAACGAGTTGAGATAAAGACAGACCACTAGCTTGACAGTGTGCAAGCAAATCATTTGCAGATTGAAACGGGTAGGGAAAATGGATTTTCGCTTCGATGGTATCTTGTGCTTTAGAGGCAAAGTGAGCTTCATCGACAATAAATCCTCCACCGGTTGAGTAGTAAGTATTGGCGTAAATTAGTTTGTCGCCTTGAAATGCCTTAATGGTCATACCATTTTCATGCAACGGCAGCCTGTCTGAGTGAAACACAATATGTGTTTTCGGATCAAAGGTAATGATTTGGTGTCCCTTTGCCAAACTTAATTGCTTGGTTTGGATCAAGTTTTGAATAAATTCAGGGATAATATCAGGGTCAATGGTATTAGGTCGATAGCCAGCAAGCCCCATAATGGTTGCAACATCGGTTAAGTGACCCTGTCCGGTCAATGATAAAGAACCATAAAGATCAACGGTCACTTTTGTCACATCGTCAAGTAAATGATGTTCAACCGTATGTTCTATAAATTCAGCTCCCGCCGTCATAGGCCCCATAGTATGTGAGCTTGATGGACCAATTCCTACTTTAAAAATATCAAAAATGCTTAACATACATTGCCTCTAATGCAAAATAGATACTTATTAGCACGTCCGTGTAATAAGTATCTAATATATTATTATCTTATATCATATTGGTAATGCAATATTTTTATTTAATAAAGCAATCGAAATAAAAAAACTATATCTTAATGTGATTAAGACATTAAAATATGTTGAATAAAGCCAACATGCATTTTGACTCCGATCTCTAATACATCTTCATCTAGTACAAATTTAGCGTTGTGCAGACCGACTGTTGCACCTTTTTCTTGATTACCTGAACCAATGAAGAGGAAACAACCCGGTACCACTTCTTGATAAGAAGAAAAGTCTTCGCTACCAAACATGGGTGCTTGTGAAATAATTAAGTTTTCTTCACCTACAACGTTATGAATAACCTCTTTTGCAATATCACATGCGGGCTCTGCATTATTACCAATCGTATAGCCTTGTGTCCATTTAAATTCATAACTTGCCCCATGAGCTTGTGTGATGCCAGCAATGATACGTTCCATAAGTTGAGGGACTTTTGTTCGTACACTTTTATTATGCGTTCTTAATGTTCCCGCTAAATGAGCGGTCATTGGAATGACATTGTAACTATCACCCGCTTGGAAAGTTGCAACAGTTAGAACGGGCGCATTTAATGGGGCAAGATTACGTGCAACAATGTGCTGTAAAGCTGTCACTACCTCTGCGCCAATTGCGATGGGATCGACACAAGCCTGTGGCATTGAACCATGCCCACCAACCCCTTTAATTGTTATATCAAAGTTATCACTTGATGCACTAAAAACACCATATTTTAATGAGACTTTACCCGTTTCGATTGTTGGGAAAACATGAAGACCAAAGATCATATCAACACCATCGAGAACCCCTTTTTCAACCAATTCTTTTGCCCCACCAGGCGGAACTTCTTCAGCAGGTTGAAAAATAAAGACGACATTGCCTTTAAGTTGAGATTGTACTTGTGTCAGTACTTTAGCCGCACCTAATAACATTGCTGTGTGGGCATCATGTCCACATGCATGCATAATACCCGGATTTTTAGAACTAAACGATTCACCACTATCTTCATTAATTGGTAGTGCATCAGTATCAGCTCTTAGTGCAATTGTTTTACCTGGGAGAGCGCCTTGTAGATGAGCAACAACGCTAGTCGGTGTTGGTCGGCTTAAGGTAAGTCCATTGAGTTTACTGAGTTGTTCATAAATATAATTTGCTGTGATTTGTTCGTTAAATGTTAAATCAGGGTATTGATGAATATGGCGCCGCCATTGAATGACCTCATTTTTTACCGATTCAATTAAAGTATTTATTGTTTGCATAGTGTTGTCCTCTTATTGATTCATCAATCTCGTTAATCTTGTGGTTTTTTAAGTGGTAAAACAATTAATGCAGAGAGTAACATACCTGCTGCTAAAAACATGAAAGCATAAGAAAAATCGCCTGACATTGTTTTACTATCTGTTGAAAGTAATATACCAATAACAATAGGTGAAACAAATCCACCAAGTGTTCCCCCAGTATTAACGAGCCCCATGACAGAACCAATGATATTGGAAGGTAACCACTTCATCGGTAGTGTAAAAATAGTGACAAATGAAGTCATTAAGAAAATATAAGCAATGAATAAGAATAAAGCAGACAGTAAAATATTATTATTAAGATACACTAACCAGATGCAGACAGCAGAAATCAGTGAGCTGACAAAAATAACCATTTTTTCTTTGTTCTTTAAATATTTACCGACAATCCAGCCACTACCAATCGATGATATCCATTGCGCAATTCCTCCTAAAGCAATCATATAGGCGGCCCATTCTAGTTCAAGTCCTCTAACTTGGACTAAGTATTTCGGCAACCAAGCCATTAAACCATAAGCTGGAATATTCACACCAAATATGGCAATAAACAGTAAAATTACAACGGGATTTTTGAGTAATGAAAAATAAGAAATTTTAGGTGCATCATTGGTGACATTTGCTGTTTCTTGTTTCTTCAGGTTTGGTACCCAAAGGAAAATAAACATGACGACAATCATTGCAATAATTGCCAAATCAATATATGTCCAGCGCCAACCAATTGAGTTTAAGGTATAACTAACAACAATCGGGCCAACCACCATGGCAACACCTGATGAGGACAGCAATATTGATTGTGCTAACGTGCGTTCATCAACACTAAAATTTGAAGAAACCGCCTTTGCACATGAACAAGGGTAGCCAGAATGGCCAATACCAGCTAAAAAACGAAATGCAATAAGTAAGGAAATGGTTGCACCAACAAAGCCGAATAAAAAAGCGCATCCACTAATCATGATCAATGAAAGTAATAAAACTTTTTTATACCCAATACGATCATTGAGCCAACCAGCTGGAATTTGAAATAACGAATAAGACAGGAAAAAAATACCGGTGATATAACCAACATGTTGTGGCGTAAGATCGAGATCTTTTTCAATGTTGATCATAGCAAGGCCAATCACTGTTTTGTCTATATAAACAATGAGGTAACCGATAAATAAAAGTAATATCATAATATATTTTTTTTCTACTTTCATTGACTCACCTATAGTTAAATTAATGATACGTTTTTGTTTTCACTATTACTTGTATTGGAATAAAAGTGTGATCTGCGTCACAAAAAACTTATTGTATTACAACAAATTAGTAATATTTGGTTAGTATATATTTCCCTGTAATTTGTAGGGAGATACTATTTTTTTAATAGTGATAACAAAAACTGATAGGGGTGGAAATGAAGTATTTGCCTAAAATTAACCAGTTGAAAGTGTTTCAGGCCGTCATTCGCCATGGTAGTATTCGTGCGGCTGCACGTATCTTGAACCAATCTCAACCGGCATTAACACGTTCAATAAAAGAACTCGAAAATAGTTTGGGCACAGCCTTAATCATTCGCGGAGTGAGAGGGATACAGCTAACTGAAGCAGGGCGGCTTTTTTCTATTCGGATGGAAATTATCTTAAGTGAATTACAAAAGGCCACAGAAGAATTACAACATGTTAATGAACAAGCTGAGGGTCACTTACGGATTGGTTGTTCTTCATTAATTTTATTGACAATTTATCCTAAGATGCTTGCTGATTTTAAAAAATACCAAGCAAAGGCAGCCTTATTTTTAAAAGAAGGCCAACTTTCTTCACTGATGCCCGAACTAAGAGAGAATCGGCTTGATTTTGCCATTGGTTCCGTGTCCGAAAATATTCCATTACATGAATTTATCGAAGAACCTTTATTTGAGGCTTCATTTACGATTTTATGTCGTAAAGGTCATCACTTAGAAAATAGTACTGAACTAGAGCAGTTAGTCAATGCTAATTGGATGATTCCAGCTACCGATATGGGCTATTATCAACAATTACAAAACTTGTTGGGTGGCATGTATGGACGATTAGCATCCGCACCGTTATTTACGGATTCTGTTGTGTGTGGATTGAACTTAGTGCTAAAAAGTGATTATTTAATTATTATTGCCAAGTCGATGTCTAAGCCTTTCTTTTTAGAACAGTATTTTTCTGAAATTAAATTAAAAAGTGTATTACCTAAAGCAACGTATAGTCTGATTTATCCACGTAATATTCCGCTGACATTAACGGCTAATCGAATGATTAAAATTTTACGTTGGCATTGTCAAAATACCGATTGGAGTGCGTTATATTAATATTGCTTAATTCAACGGTTAATCGATCATGTTGAATTAAGCGAACTATCAGATTATTGAAAACTTGATATGATTAAGTTTACTCACTGTTTATCATATCGACAGGTAATGACTTAAAAACCGATAGATCATAAATCTCATCAAGAATTTTTTGGTTGCTATCAATTAACCAAAAAACCATTCTTTCATAAGAATCTAGTTTTTGTTGATTGCGTTGTTCTTTTAGTTCTGTTTGTTGAAGTTTTAATTGTTTTTGTTGGATTATTAAAGTATAAATCACAGCGATAATACTAATTCCACCTAAAAAACCACCGAAGAAATCGCCAAATTCTCCCCAACGACTATGATCATTACTAAATTCAGTTCCAAATATTTCCCTATAATTGTAAACAGCAACACAAAAAGCGACAAGAATTAAAATTGATATCATCGTTACAAGATGATTTGAAATAAACGCCTTAATACTCAACGTTTTCTCGGATTCTTGACTAATGTCTTTATTTTGCATTTTATTATTCCTATTCTCTAATGAAAGGGTACTCACAATATGAGCACCCCCTAAATACTACATATTAATATTATCATTAACCAAAACCGATATAGCTTCAATGTTTTTGTTCATATTTCTTGTGATATTGTCGAGTAGGGGAACAAGCAGTTCAAGGCTTACGGTTCTCTTAGCTGTTACGCCACAATCCGCCAGTTCGGTAATACACTCAAAGGCTTTCAAATCGTTTTTAAGATTCACCACCACATCATCAATTTCAAGTAATAAACTACGGTTATGCTTATCCATTAGTGGCTCCTTATTGTGAGTGGTTTTAGCGAAACAAAGACTAATGGATAAAGATTTAGCTTAATGCGCGCTTCATGATCTGAATTGGCAATGATTGATACAAAATGGATAGGCTTATTTTGAAATGGATTGTTCAAATATGATGAATGAACATAAGTGAATAGTTTAGGCATGATTGCCTCCGTGTTATTTAATCTGATTTAATCCCTAATTCTGACAATAGGGCGCCAAGAGGTTCAGAAGTCCTAACACGAAAGACCGGAGTTATTCCCCTTGCGGGTATTATATTCCTCGCCCTCTCGGCATTAAATTTTGAGCATAAAAAATCCGCAATACTAACGGGTGCGGTTTTTCCGCGTGATAAGGTTTCTGACGCCTCTGGTTAAATAAGATAACGGAAGAAGATTAATTTAGCAAGTTTATTCAGGTTGCTTTGGTTTTACAATAATAGGTTGAGCTTCTTGTATACATATGTCAGTGAATAGCTTTCCAAGATCTGTTAAACTAAGTATCCCTTTATCCACAGCAAGAGACTTATCTGGTTTATTTTTAACAAATTGATCGTCAAACATTGTTACATATGGGTTATCTAAGAGATGTTGGTATTTTTTATCATCAGTAAACCAATGAGAAAAATCAATTGCAATTAAACCTAGTCGCTCTAAATTATCAAGGTAGCTTGTTATTAATTTTTTTTGTTCACATGAGACATTTTTATCTAAATCTGTAAATTTTTTCATGAAAAATTTCGTACCATTACCGTTTGTGCGTAAACCAAAATTAACTATAGGTAACGTGTGATTGTGTTTAAAAAAGGATAATAACTTTGCTTCATCAGCGGTTAATTGCTTGATGATTTCAACAAAACAAGGTAATGCTTTAGATGATTTATTTTTATTCATTGATGACGCTAATAGATTAAGAAATAGCTCATGAAGCTCTTCTTCTTATGCTGTATATCGTAATGCTTCGATTGTCGGTACTGCAATAGATGGTTTTGGCGTTTGTATATCTTCAGGAGCAACTGTTTCTAATTTATGAGTTAATTTGGTAGTTATTAGTTTTTTAATTTTTTCATAGCTCCAAACCATTCCTTTGAATGGTTCCAAAGCTAATAATGCCGTACTTGTTATCGTTTCTAAGCCTTCACCGATTTTTTTTGCCGAAGGATGCACAACATCTTGATAAAATGGCACTGCGATCTCCTTGGGAACCGTTTTAAGCGCGGTTTCTTTTAGTTCTTGAAGTTCGTTTTTATCTGACATATTGTACCTCACTAATATTCACTAAGTAGATTTTTAACTTGTAATGATGATTAAAAAATGAGCTATATTCTTTTTGAAATTCTTTTTATTCTTTTTTGAAGTTTTTCTTGAGATTTGATTATTGCTGTTACGCCTTGGGAGAGAATGGCGGAAGCGCAGAGATTCGAACTCTGGGAGGGTTACCCCTCGCCGGTTTTCAAGACCGGTGCCTTCAACCGCTCGGCCACACTTCCGCAATGGCTGTGAATATTAAAGGAGACCGATGGGTTTGTAAATAGTTAAATTGCTATTTTTTTTTGTTTGCTTTAATTTTCACCAAAAAGTTCAATTGATAAACGAATGTTTAGATAATTTTTATCTGCAAAGATGTTGTATTTTCTATATTCTTGTATAATGAGCGCTAATTTTATTAGGATTAGTCCATTATGTTAGTATTAAACAATAAATCGATAGCAACCGATGAAAGTGGATATTTGAAAGATTGGCAAGATTGGTCGCCTGAATTAATCGCGGTTTTAGCTAATCAAGAATCAATTGAATTAACCGAGTCTCACCTTGAGGTTGTCTACTTTGTGCGTGACTTTTATCTTGAATATAAAACATCACCCGCAATTAGGGCATTAGTTAAAGCGATGGAAAAAAAATTTGGACCAGAAAAAGGCAACAGTCGTTATTTATATCGATTATTTCCTGAAGGTCCTGCGAAACAAGCAACAAAACTTGCTGGTTTACCAAAACCAGTTAAGTGTATATAGGTGTGGTTTGAACGTGTTAGCAAAATGGAAATTACCAATTTTACTGCTTATCATATTGGCATATTTACAGTATGCACTTTGGTGTGGCAAAAATAATGTGTTTGACTATCGACAAAATCGTACCACTGTACAACTTATGCAAGTTGAAAATGATAAATTAAAATTGCGTAATGAGCAGATGTTTGCTGAAATTTCGAATCTTTATGATGGGTCTGATGCTATTGAAGAACGTTCTCGATATCATTTAGGTATGATCAAACCTGACGAACATTTTTATCGAATTGTGAGTGATTCATCTTCCCAGCTAAGAGATTAACAAGTCAAGCTATGAATAACGATAATAATACGATTGTTGCCATCGTTCCTGCGGCAGGAAGTGGGCAAAGAATGCAATCCACAATGCCGAAACAATATATTAAAATTGGTCATGCAACAATTTTAGAACATACATTGCAAAAACTCTTATCAATACCCCAAATTAGTCAAATTATTGTGGCAATTAGTTCTGATGATGACTATTTTTCAACGCTTGAAATAGCCAGTCACCCCAAAATTAAAACAACGATTGGTGGGGATACGCGAGCTGCTTCCGTACTTGCTGGCTTACGACTTGCTGATGAAACATCTTGGGCATTAGTGCATGATGCAGCAAGACCGTGTGTTTGTGTGTCAGATATCGAAATGTTAATTAAAACGGTATTTGATTATCAGCAAGGGGCCATATTAGCCACTAAAATTACTGACACCATTAAAAAGTCGATAAGCAGTACTGATTGCACACCAGTTCAAATTGAACAAACCTGCGATAGACGCTTTTTATGGGCGGCTGCAACACCACAAATGTTTAATGTGAAAGATTTAACAACATGCTTAATTCGTGCAGAGCAACAACATGTTGAATTGACCGATGAAGCGTCAGCAATTGAGTATGGAGGCGGACACCCAATATTAGTTGAATGTAAACGCGATAATATTAAAGTCACGCGTTTAGAAGATTTGCCATTGGCAACTTTGTATTTACAAGAACAAGGTTATATACAAAAATAGCATTTATTTTGATGTTATTTTAAACAGATATTAAGGTTAATATGATAAGAATTGGTCATGGTTTTGATGTCCATCGTTTTGGTGGTGATGGGCCGTTAACATTAGGCGGTGTAAAAGTTCCTTACTCACAAGGATTTATTGCTCATTCAGATGGTGATGTGGTATTACATGCCGTCACGGATGCGATGTTAGGGGCTTTAGCATTAGGGGATATTGGAAAGCATTTTCCTGATACCGATAATCAATATAAAGGTATTGATAGTCGTTTATTGCTTAGGAAAGCCTTTGAATTAATCAAATCTAAAGGGTATGTATTATCAAATCTTGATATTACGATTATTGCTCAAGAGCCCAAAATGCAGCCACATATTCCGCAAATGCGTATCAACATAGCAGAAGATTTGCAGGCGCATTTCGAACAGGTCAGTGTTAAAGCAACAACGACTGAAAATCTTGGTTTTACGGGGCGTAAAGAAGGGATTGCTTGTGAAGCGGTACTGCTTTTAAAAAAAATAACAGATAAATAAAAGGGGCTTGCGTGCTAGATTCGTTATGTTACTTATATGGTCAGCCTACCACTAAAGGTGTGTACAAGCAAAATGATGAAGATTTTTTTGTTAAAGAAGATTTAGGCTACGAGCCAGATGGTGATGGTGAACATGTTTTCGTCTATATTCGAAAACAAAATTGCAATACGGCTTTTGTTGCTGAACAACTCGCTAAATTTGCAGGGATTTCACCTAAATTAGTCGGATATGCTGGATTAAAAGATCGTAATGCCGTAACCGAACAGTGGTTTGGTTTACATATACCGGGTAAGTTTACGCCAGACTTTTCATTATTTTCACTTGATGGTTGTGAAATATTATTGGTTAAGCGCCACAGTAAGAAATTAAGAATCGGTAACTTAAAAGGTAACTTTTTTTCATTAGTCTTACGTGATATTGATAATCAAGCAGATGTCGAAAAGCGCCTTAACTTAATTCAAGCTCATGGTGTGCCTAATTACTTTGGTGAGCAGCGTTTTGGTCGTGAAAATAATAATATTGATCAAGCCATGCAGTGGGCTAAAGGTGACATTACTGTCAAAGACCGTAAAAAACGCAGTTTTTATTTATCTGCAGCTCGTAGTGCAATTTTTAATGGTATTGTGAGTGAGCGAATTGCACAAAAAATCAATGCAACAGTATTAAATGGCGATATTTTACAATTAGCAGACAGAGGAAGTTGGTTTGTTGCTCATCAAGATGAGCTCTGTGATTTACAGCAGCGTGTTACTAGTGCTGAACTCAATATTACCGCCCCAATGATGGGTGATAATGGACCTCAAACCACGGAAGATGCTTTCAGTTTTGAACACGGTTATATTGAGGCAAATTGGCCTGATTTTATTCAATTGTTTCGTCAGGAACGTGTTGAAACAATGCGTCGTTCAATACTATTAAGAGCTAAAGAGGTTAAGTGGGAATGGCAAAGTGCAGCAACCTTAAAAATTGAATTTTGGTTACCCGCGGGTTGTTATGCGACCACCGTACTACGAGAATTAATCGCTTAATTGAGTGTAAAGGTTAATATCGATGTCACATGTAAAAATGAAATCATTACTCTCTCAATTAAAAGATTTGGGAATAAAAGATGCTCAAGTGTTAAAAGCTATGGCATCTGTGCCAAGAGAACATTTTATTGATGAAGCATTGTCCCATCAAGCTTATGATAATCGTTCATTACCCATTGGGGCTGGTCAAACTATTTCACAGCCCTATATTGTGGCTAAAATGACAGAGCTACTACAGTTAAAACCATCGTCAAAAGTACTGGAAATCGGTACTGGATCCGGTTACCAAACCGCCGTGTTAGCTCACTTAGTTGAGCAGGTTTGTTCGGTAGAACGCATTAAAATTTTGCAATGGAATGCTAAGCGTCGTTTAAAACAGCTTGATATTCATAATGTATCAACGCGCCATGGTGATGGCTGGCAGGGTTGGTCAGAGCGTGCCCCTTTTGATGGGATTATTGTAACAGCAGCTGCCGCAGAGATCCCTAAAGATTTGGTTTATCAATTAGCTGACAAAGGTCGATTGGTTGTACCAGTGGGTGAAAGTGAGCAATCATTACAAGTGATTGAGCGCAATAATGATAAATTTAAAGTGAGTACTATTGAATCGGTTAAGTTTGTCCCTTTAATTAAAGGCGAACTATTGTAAGTTTAAGTGATAATTTGACTTTAAACTTGTACAAACAACTTATTAATTTTTTTTAATATTTTCACCTAGTACCATTCCAGCGTGTTTTTAATAGGAGCAGTGGATGTCAGACATCAAACAGGATGACAATTTAGAAAGTAAGCTACGCAAAGATATTGGTTTAGTCTCGGCATTATCATTAGTCGTCGGCATGGTGTTAGGTGCGGGTGCATTTATGAAACCGCCTGCCGTGTTAGAAATTGCGGGCGATTATCACTATGCACTTTTGGCTTGGATCATTGGCGGTATTTTTTCAATTTGTGGTGGTTTGACGTTATGTGAATTGGGTGTGATGTTTCCACGCACTGGTGGGCTATTAGTCTACTTAGAAAAAATTTATGGACCCAAGGTGGCTCATCTTTATGGTTGGATGATTACCGTATTATTTGCACCATCGTTAGTTGGTGCATTAGTGGGTTATTTTAGCTCGGTGTTTTGCCTATTATTTTCAATAGCTGATTCTTACCGTTTAGTCGTTGGCGCAGGTGTACTTGGGTTTATTGCATTTATCAATTCTATTGGTGTAAAAGAAGCCGGCTATTTGCAAACGATTGCTACCATCTGTAAGTTGATCCCAATTTTATTACTTGCTGTGTTTGGATTAGTCAAAGGCAGCGGCCAAGTGGCTTTGTTTAGTGCAAGTGGGCAGGGTATTGAGTCAGTAGCCCCCTTTGCTGTGGCCATTTTAGCAACACTGTTTGCATATGATGGATGGGCTCAAGTAGCTTCGGTAGCGGGTGAAATTAATAAGCCAGCTAAAATTTTACCCAAAGCAATTATCTGTGGCATCATCTTTTTGGTCATCGTTTATGCCAGTATTAATATAGCTTTGTTTAAAATTTTCCCTGTTCAAGAAATGGTGAGTCTAGGCCATGATGCTTCCGCTATTGCTTCCCAACGGATGTTTGGGCATTTCGGGGGCAACTTAGTTGCAGTTGGTATTATGGTCTCGATTTTAGGGGGAATTAATGGCTATATCATGACATTATCGCGAACCATTTTTGGTATGGGGGAACGTGGTAATATTATGGGGGCGAAGTGGCTGAGCACCATTGATGACGATAGTCGGTCACCGGTTAATGCCATTATCTTACTGGCTATTTTGGCCTTTTTATATTCAGCCTTACTTGATGCTGATCGTTTGTCTGAAATTTCGATGTTCTCAATCTGGGTGTTTTATTTACTGACATTTGTTGGCGTGATGATTGCGCGGACCAAATATCCGAATGTCCCAAGGCCGTATAAAGTGGTTGGTTACCCCGTTGTGCCACTTATTGCGATACTTGGGGCTGGTTATGTAATTTACGGGATGCTAGTTTATCAAACATTAAATGGTATTATCTCGATCATATTGACCCTAGTCGGATTACCGTTGTATTTTTATTATACTCGGCAATCGCTAAAAGTGGATTTGAGTCATGGGCAAACTAAACAATATCGATTAAAACGTTGTTATTTTGTTGCAATTAATTCACTACTGATTATAGTGGCACTTATCATTATTATTTTTTGTTTATATTAGTGGCTAGCATAAAAAAGAGATTAACGATTTTTACCCATCGTTAATCTCAATAGATAAACAAGATTTGTTATTATTTTAATTGTAAAATTTGTCTCGCTTCATCTGGCGTTGCGGCTTGTTTGTTCGCTTCTTTAATTAGTCTTACTGCACGTTCAACAAATTGACTGTTTGATTTTGCTAATTCACCTTTTGAGTAATAAACATTATCTTCCATACCAATACGGATATGACCACCCATTGCAATTGTTGTATAGAGGATCGGTAAATGATTCGCGCCAATACCAAAAGCAGACCATGTGCAATCTTCTGGCAGTAAATTTTTCAAAAAGACTAGATTTTCAATGGTTGCAGCAATACCACCGGGTGCCCCCATGCAAAGTTGGAAATGTAATGGTGCTTTTAATACGCCTTTTTTCAGGTAATAAAGTGCATTATAAATAAAACTTGCATCGAATACTTCAATTTCAGGTTTAACGTTATGCGCTTGCATATATAAACCTAATTTTTCTAAAAACGGTGGAGTATTATAAAAAACAGTAGAATGCATCCAGTTCATTGTCCCGCAATCGTATGAGGCCATTTCAGGTTTAACTTTTTCTAAGTGCATCATACGGGTATCATCTGTTGCATTAAGATCGCCAGATGTGGTGCAGTTAAGGACAATATCACAATCTGTTTTACGGATTAATGCAACGGTTTCTTCAAATTTTTCAACACTCATTGTGCCTGCACCATTTTCATCACGCATATGAAGATGGGCCACTGCAGCACCAGCCTTCCAACAGGCATAAACATCATCAGCGATTTCTTGTGGTGTCATCGGAATTGCTGGGTTATGTGCTTTAGTCGGAAATGCACCCGTTGTCGCAACGGTAATAATAACTTTATCTTTCATAATATAATCCTAATTTATTCAATTCGAGTGTTAGGTAAAAATAACATGGCGATAGCGGCTAAAAAGAAGAATATCGCACATATACCAATACCAATCGTTAAACCATAATTTGCAGCCACAAAACCTAATACAAACGGTGAAAATGCTGAAACGCCTCGTCCTACATTAAAACAAAATCCCGCACCCAATGTCCTAACACGCGTTGGGTAAAGTTCGCCAAAATATGAACCAAAAAGCCCCGCAAATGAGATGAAGAAAGCATACACAGGACCCAACAATAATAGGGCAGTTGAACTTTCTGACATCACGTAAATAGGGAGTGTAATGGTGGTACCGAGGAACGATAAAATAATGGCTTTTTTACGACCGATAATATCGGCGAGATAACCAAACAAGTTATAACCAACAAACATACCAATATTCAGAATTAAGAAGAAAATTGACATAGTTTGCATATCCAGACCGCGCTCTTTAATTAAAAAGGTCGGAATCCAGGTTGTTGAGCCCCAGTAAGCAACTAATGCGAAGCTTGCGGATAACGTTGCAAAAAAGGTAATTTTAATTAGATCTTTCGAAAATATTTCACTGATTGAGACATTAACGGCCTCACCTTTTTGTTGGCGTTCTTGACGTTGTTGTTTCCAGACTTCAGATTCAGGAACAAAAAAGTAAATGTAAAGTGCCGCCAATAATGAACCTGCACCAGCAATAAATAGACCACGCCAACCGTATGTCGGAATAATCACTGATGCTAGAAAGGCTGAAATACCGGCACCCGCGGGGAATGAACTTAGTACAAATGCAGCTGCACGTCCACGCTGCTTAGCTGGCCATGTTTCCGCAATATAAGCTGCAATAATTCCCCATACGCCCCCTAAACCCAAACCAGCTAAAAATCTGAGGATTAAAATAGTGATCCAGTTAGGACTTAGTCCTATTGCGGCAGTTAAAATACCAAAGAGGGCAAGGCTCCATATTAAGGCTTTGCGTCGTCCATAATTATCTGAATACCAACCTACTACAATGCTACTAATACCAACACCAAGTAGTGTCGCCGTGCCGAGAAGTCCGCCTTCTGACATTGTCATGTCGAGTTCTTTCATCATGACGGGTAGTGCAACGGCTAATAGCGTAATATCCATAGCATCAAACATGTAGCTAAAGAAACCACCAGTTAACACGTGCCATTTATTAATAATTTTTTGTTTCATCGTGTTATCCTATTATTCAGGCATGATTGCAACAGTACGCGTCCAGCCAGCACTACCATTTTTGACTTTGACTGGCAGACATGAGACTTTAAAACCAAATGGGGGTAAAGTTTCTAAATTAGTCAGTTTTTCAAGATGGTAATATTCTTTTTCGATGCCCGCAAAATGTCCTTCCCAAATCAGTGAAGAATCATGCGTTTGTTTGAATTTTTCAGCAACAAGCGGCAATGGGCTATCCCAACTCCAAGCATCAGTGCCAACAACTTTAATCCCTTGATTAAGTAAAAAGAGTGTTGCTTCACGGCCCATACCACAGCCTTTAACTAAATATTCTTTTGTTCCCCAATATTTTTGTGCGCCAGATTGAATTAATACGATATCTAATGGTTTTAATTGATAACCAATTCGATCAAGTTCATTCTGAATGTCTTCTGGAGTGACAACATGACCATCTGCAAAATGTGAAAAATCAAGCATTACGCCATCAGAGATACACCACTCAAGTGGCATATTATCGATTGTTCTGGCTTTTTCACCATTATTCATCGTTGGATGATAATGCCAAGGCGCATCCAAATGGGTACCACTGTGGGTTGTTAATTGCACGTACTCGATCGCCCAACCTAGTCCTTTGGGTAAATCATCATTGGTTGCTTCCGGGAAAAACGTTTTGATATGGTCAGCCCCTTTAGTATGGTCCCAATAGTCTATTTTTGTTGGCATAGAGGGGGGATCACAAGGCGTACAGTCTTCGATTGCTACACTAAGGTCGATAATTTTCATAATTAACCCAATTATTGTTAGTTTAAAATTGGTGCTAAATTACAATTATTTGAACGTACGTTCAATTAAATAATTCATGTAATATGATCTGGATCACAAAATTGGTCGGTCGACCAATTAATTTTTAAGAGGAGAATGCTTGATGTTTGTAATACACTCTTTACAAACATCCGTTTGCATTAAGCAAAGTTAGTCTTGTTCAAATGACTGTAATAGCGAAAAGGAGCGAGCAAAACAATAAGGCGGTTGGGTCAAGATGCCTTGTAATCCAGATGAGACATAGTTATAAAGATATTGACAGGCTTGTTGGGTTTGCTCGATTGAACATAAATCTTTTGATAGACTCTTTATACGGTCAACTTCGGCAAACGTACTGCACATTGATGCCACTAAAAAATCAAATCCCCATTGAATTTGTTGTTCATTGGCTTGTGGCACCGTTTTACGCATTTGGGCAATAAACTGTTCCGCATAAGGGTCAAATTGATCAAGTAAAATGGATAATGAAATAGCAGATCCCGATGAAAGTAAGCGAGCAACAATTTTAGCGTAAGATTTCCAGCCTTCTTCGCCATATAATGTGTTATATAAGTACGGTGTAATAAACGCATCAACAATATTGCCAAGCGGGATGGGCTTTTCTCCTGCACGAATGGCATGGTGTTGTAAGAGTTTAATACGGTCAGATCCCAGTTTACCGATACGGCGTTTAATCAATTCACGATAGAGTTCTTCTTTTGAACCAAAATGATAGTGGACTAAAGCAAGCTTTACACCAGCATCATCCGTAATTTGACGAATAGACACTTCATTATAGCTATATTCTGCAAATAATTTTTCTGCAGAATTTAGAATTTTTTCGGCTGTTTTATTGAGGGTTGTTTTTTTCATTACACGTTCTTATGTGGTCTCTTTAATTAATATCATAACAAATCATAATTAAAAATATACCTTATAGTGTATACAGTCAAGGCAACATTGTTTCGTTATTTTTTTGTTATAATAGGTGATTATAGTGTAAAAATAGTCTGCTAGTGGCTATTATCTTATTCATTTTATACAAAATGGTCTGAATGAGCGACTTAAAGTTAGATTGTTTTTTAAGTAAGGTGAATTTTTACAATTAAATACAACTTGTTGACATATATCTCAGCAAACACTTTTATAATATACTCATTGTTAAATAATGTGATTAGCAATGGGAAAGAGAATATGTTGTATGGTTTTGATATTGGTGGAACCAAAATAGAATTGTCGGTGTTTGATGACAATCTCGATGCGTTATGGACTAAGCGTATTGCAACGCCATTAACAAGCTATCAGGACTTTTTGAATTGTATTACCGATCTCGTGCATGAGGCGGATGATAAATTTTCACAACAGGGGCTAGTAGGAATTGGTATTCCTGGTTTTATCAACAATCATCAACGCACAATCTATACGACGAATATTGAGATTATTCAAAATAAGCCATTTGTCCAACAACTTGAGGACAACATTAGAAGGCCTGTTGTCATGAATAATGATGCGAATTGTTTTACATTATCTGAAGCATTTCATACTGATTTTCAAGGCTATCACACGGTACTCGGTGTGATTTTAGGAACTGGCTTGGGGGGGGGGATTGTTCATCAGCAGCAGATTATCTCAGGGGCGAATGGCTGTACGGGTGAATTTGGCCATATCCGTTTACCGATTGATGCATTGGATATTTTGGGGTGGGATATTCCGATAATTGTTTGTGGATGTGGGGCGAAAGGGTGTTGCGAAAAATACTTATCAGGAAATGGTTTTGAATGGTTATATGCTCATTTTTATCAGCATGCGTTAAGTGCACCAACTATTATCAAACATTATTACCAAGGTCAGGCAGAGTCTGTTGCTCATGTTGAACGCTATGTTGAACTATTATCTCTTTATTTAGCCCATTTAAATATGATTGTTGATGCTGATTTAATTGTGATTGGCGGGGGATTATCTCAATTTGATGCACTTTATCAACTCATCCCCAAATGTATTGCTAACTATATGTTAAAACAGATGATCGTCCCACGTATTGAAAAAGCCCGATATGGTGATGCTGGTGGCTCGCGTGGTGCTGCATTATTGTGTAAAAATAATAAATAAATATTAAAGAAAGGAACTCAAATGATGAAACTAAAATACGTAATACCATCAATATTATTATGTTCAACACCATTTATCGTACCGTATGCGGTAGCAGAGCAGATTGAGGCAAAAGTTGAATTGACTAAGGTGACCTTATTTTTAAAAGGGGCAGAACTACAAGGCCGCACGTCAATCCATGTCCCTAAAGGTGAAACTGAAATTTTGCTTACCAATTTAGCCAATAACATTGATGTGAATTCTATCAATGTAGGGTTAGATGATAAGGCGATGATTCTTTCAACCTCATTAGTGGATAACTATTTAGGCGAAAAAGTACAGTCTGATACACTTAAATCATTACATGCTGCTTTAAAACAATTAGAAGATGAAGAAACCAAACTCAATATTAAATTAATTGCGGTGAATGAAGAAATAGCATTACTAAAGGGTAACCGTATTGATGCTATCACCGCATCGAATGGTTCGTTAACGGATGCTAAACAAGCGATCAGTTTTGTGAAGGACAATTTGGTGAACGCCTTAACAGAACAATATTTACTACAAACTCAAACTGATGATTTAAAACAACGTATAGTACAATATCAATCTCAAATTGATTTAGAAAGTGGATCAGCTAGGCAAACACAAAAAGCCATTAAAGTAAAAATTTATACGGAGCACGATAACACATTACCCGTCGTATTATCTTACTTAACAGAGGATGCAGGTTGGCAGCCCACTTATGATGTTAGGGTTAAAGATATCAACTCACCACTATTGTTAACCTATAAAGCCAATGTTTATCAACATAGTGGACTGAATTGGGATAATATTGATTTTATCTTATCGACAGCCAACCCAAGCCAAGGGATCACAGCACCCGAGCCAACACCTTGGAATATTTACGTAAATGAAGGAAAATCATTTTATGGTTCAATGTCTAAATCAACGGCTGATTTGGCTACCATGCCGCAACCTGTAATGTATGAATTAAAAAGCAATACATTCAGTGATTATGTTGTGATGAATCACAACGGCTTGAATATGCAATTTAATGTTAAACTACCTTATAGCATTGCGGGTCAAAGCCGCGATAATGTTTTAACTTTAAAAGAGCAAGAAGTGGCCGCAACGTATCGTTATACTGCAACACCTAAACTTGATGATAATGCCTTTTTACAAGCACAAATCACTGACTGGGATAAATTATCGTTATTACCCGGTAAATCAACGGTATTTTATGCTGGTCATTACATTGGTGAGGGGTATATTACAACACAAGGTTTAAAAGATAATTTGAATATTTCGTTAGGCCGCGATAATGCAATTGTGGTTATGCGTAATCAGGATATCAATGAAACGTCTAAACCTTCTTTTTTTGGCAATGACGTTTCTCAAAAATTTGCATATACTATTCATATTCGAAATACAAAAGACGTGCCAATTGATATTACAATCTACGACCAGTTACCGGTGATTTTGAACAAAACGATCACACTGGAAGAGGCAAAATATCAAGGTGCAGATTATAAAAAAGACACGGGTCTATTAACATGGCAATTAAACATAAAAGCGAAAGAAGTTAAACAATTGCCATTTAGTTTTAAAGTGTCTTATCCAAAAGATAAGGCTGAAAATATTATTGGTTTATAATACGGTTAGGTACCCATCACATTAATGATGAATTCGATTACGCTGTTAGACAAACTCAAATCGAGTGGCATGATTGTGCCACTCGATTTGAGTTTAGCGATGTTCTTTACTCGTCAATCGACGTTAACTGACGCACTGGCCAAAGCAAGATTTGCATTTTTAATTACGTGGTTAAGTATTGAAGTAAGAGCTGGGCATGTCTGTATTAATATCGCCGATTTGAACAAGCAACATTTAGAATATCGTTTTGGTCGTGAACTGGCCAATCAAATATTAACTGATTTAGATTCACCTACCTTTGCCGATTGGATGCACTTAATCACACAACTTGGAATGGACATGATTAGTGATGGCAGCTTGCTTTCGCCATTCATACTCAATAGAAATCGTCTTTATTTCCAGCGTATGTGGCTTTATGAAACACATGTTGCTCAATATTTTAATCATAGCTTGCAAAATACCACTCCAAGTGATGCCGTGAAACAATGTTTAACATCGCTATTTGATGAGGAGGACGATAACGCTGAAATTGATTGGCAAAAAGTCGCGACAGCGACCGCAACGACTCGAAAAGTGACCATTATCTCTGGCGGTCCCGGAACCGGGAAAACGACGACGATCAGTAAAATTTTGGCAACATTAGTCGTGGTTCATCAACAACAATCATCGGTACCATTAAAAATTATTGCTGCAGCACCAACGGGTAAAGCTGCAGCAAGATTAACTGAATCATTAGCTAAAGCGATTGCAACGCTACCTGTCTCAGCATCAACTAAAGCTGCGATTCCGGTTGAAGCAATCACTTTGCACCGCTTACTCGGCGCAAAAGCTGGTAGCAATAAATATCGTTATGATGCTAACAATCCACTAAACCTTGATG
Source organism: Orbus sasakiae (assembly GCF_039542345.1). Classification (NCBI taxonomy): domain Bacteria; kingdom Pseudomonadati; phylum Pseudomonadota; class Gammaproteobacteria; order Orbales; family Orbaceae; genus Orbus; species Orbus sasakiae. Next base: position 1,485,597 of record NZ_BAABHY010000001.1, on the reverse strand, counting down.
TTTTATTAATTGATGAAGCGTCTATGATTGACTTGCCGATGATGTCGAGTGTGATTGCTGCATTACCCAAGCATGCACGTTTAATTTTACTTGGTGATAAAGAGCAGCTTTCCTCGGTTGAAGCCGGGGCCGTATTTGGTGATCTTTGTGAATTATTAACACGTGGTTATAGCTCTGAACATGTTGCATTAATTAAACAATTGACGGGATATGATTTAGCTGCCAAAGCAGATAAGTTGTCGATTGCGGATAGCATTTGTTTATTACAAAAAAGTTACCGTTTTGATAGCCAGTCAGGTATTGGCTTATTAGCAAATCTTATTAAAGAAGGGCAAGCAACAAAAGCATTAACGTTACTTAATGAAAATATTTATACTGATATTACATTAAATATAATGAACAATAACCATCAATATCAAGCAGCAATTGATTGGTGTTGCAAGGGGTATCAACATTATTTACAAACAATCAAATCGGCAGAGTATGATACAAAATATATTCTTTCTATTTTTAGCCAGTTTCGATTACTTTGTGCATTACGAGAGGGGCCATTTGGTGTACAAGGATTAAATAAAATTATTGAAAAAGGGCTTCATCAAAAAGGGATGGTTTCTATTAAGAAACATGACCCTTGGTATATTGGTAGGCCTGTTATGATTTTAAAAAATAGTTTTTCATTAGGACTGTTTAATGGTGATATTGGTATCACTTTACCGTCTGCAGACGATCATCATAAACTGAAAGTCTATTTTTTATTGCCCAATGGTGAGATAAAAGGTTTTACTCCATTCCGGTTGCCTGAACATGAAACAGCATATGCAATGACCATTCATAAATCGCAGGGCTCTGAATTTGAACATGTCGCAGTTATCTTACCCAATGAATATTCACCGTTACTCACGCGTTCACTACTGTATACTGCAATTACACGGGCTAAAGAGAACGTCACGATTTTTGCATCAACGGCAATTATCGAAACAACCATTCATAGCCAAATTAATCGGCAAAGCGGGTTAGTTGATTTATTGATATAAAATTGATGAGATAAAAAAAGCGAGTTATTCGAACCCGCTTTTTTATTTAGTGAATGATTTTTGCTAAAAAATCTTTTGCACGATCTGTTTGTGGATTATTAAAGAACTGTTCTTTAGAGGTATCTTCAATAATTTCACCGGCGTCCATAAAAATAACGCGATGGGCAACTTTACGAGCAAAGCCCATTTCATGCGTAACTACCATCATGGTCATGCCTTCATAGGCAAGTTCAACCATAACATCTAAAACTTCATTAACCATTTCAGGATCCAGTGCAGATGTAGGTTCGTCAAATAACATAACAACTGGGTCCATACATAACGCACGGGCAATCGCAACACGTTGTTGCTGACCGCCAGAAAGTTGACCTGGTAGTTTGTTTGCATGATCAGATAAGCCTACGCGCTCAAGTAAAGATAATGCTTTTTCTTTTGCTTCTTTATCTGAACGACCAAGCACTTTGACTTGTGCTAATGTCAGATTTTTTAATATGGTTAAATGTGGAAAGAGTTCAAAATGCTGGAAAACCATACCAACTTTAGAACGCAATTTAGCTAAGTCGGTTGATTTGTTAGTCACTTCGCTATCACCAATGAAAATTTGACCTTTTTGTACAGGTTCAAGCCCATTAACTGTTTTAATTAAGGTTGATTTTCCTGATCCAGACGGACCACAAACGACGACAACTTCGCCTTTGTTAACTTGGGTTGTACAGTCTTTTAATACTTGAAATTTACCGTACCATTTTGAAACATTTTTTAAGGAAATCATTTTTAGTCCTTCTTCATATAACTAACTAAACGTGATGCACCAAAGCAGATAATAAAATAACTTACCGCGGCAAATATCACCATTGAATATTTAGCAGTACCACCTTGAGCCATACCAATTTGTGTTACGCTTGCACCAAATAAATCGATCAAGCTCATGACATACACTAATGAGGTATCTTGGAATAAGATAATACCTTGCGTTAATAATAACGGTACCATGGCTCTAAAAGCTTGAGGCAATATAATTAGACGCATTGCTTGGCTTTTGGTCATACCCAGTGCAAACGCAGCGTGATATTGACCTTTATTCACCGCATTGATACCTGCACGAATTATTTCAGAGTAATATGCGGCTTCAAAAAGCGCAAATGCGATCATTGCTGATGCAATACGGACATCTGCATAAGGTGGCAGATTAAATAGATATTTAATTGCTTGCGGTAATGCCAAATAAAACCATAACAGCACTAATAAAAGTGGTATTGAGCGGAATAAATTCACATAACTACGCGCAAAAATATTTAATATTTTAACATTTGATAAACGCATTAACGCCAGAACAGTACCTAATGCAATACCGAATATTACCGCAGTAACCGTAATTTTGATCGTTAGCCATAAACCATCTAACAATAGTCCTGAATGATCAATAACAAGTGCAGGAATATTTGCAATCCATTCAAATAACTCCATATTAACCTCCACTCATCATGTTAGGTAAACGTGTTTTTTTCTCAACTAATCGCATAATGGTAATAACTGAGTAGTTAATAATCGCAAAGGCAATAGTTACACCACAGAGTATTTCGACAATACTATTGGTTGATTCATTTATACGATCTATTTGACCAATTAAGTCAATTAAACCAATCGTCGAAGCAACGGACGAGTTTTTAATAATATTCGTCATTTCTGATGTTAATGTTGGGACTATTTTACGATAAGCATTAGGTAATAATATATACCAATAAGTCTGAGTAAATGATAATCCTAACGCCAATGCAGCATATTTTTGGCCTTGTGGTAGGGTTTGAATTCCTGTGCGTACTTGCTCGGCAATACGTGCTGATGTAAATAGTCCAAGTGCAATAGCAGCAAGAATGAAACAGTGAATATTCGGATCTAGATCCTCCACAAACCAAGTTTTAAAAGGGCCAGACAGCATTTCTGGCATAAGCATATACCACAAAAACATTTGCACAAGTAACGGAATATTACGAAATAGCTCGATATAAGATTTAGCAAACCCTTTGATAAATCGATTATCGAGTGTACGCATGATACCGATTAAAGAACCAATGACAAAGGCAATAATCCATGCCGTCACTGCGAGTGAAACAGTAACAATAATACCGTCCCATAACCAGTCTAGATAAATACCATCACCATACGGCGTGGGTTCAAAGAACAATGTCCAATTAAAAGTCATAATCTATTATTTGTTCACTAATATTGAGTTGGTACTGAATGCTTTATTCAACATTCAGTACATTTTAGATAGTACAAAGCAAATTAATCTAACGCTTTATCATTCGGTGCAGCAAAAAGCTCAACCATTTTAGGCGAAATTTCAAGATCCATATTTGCCCCTTTAGGTGGAACAGGTTGTGTAAACCAACGGTTATACGATTCTAATGCTTTACCTGAAGTTTGTGCATCAGCAATGGTTTTATCCATTAATTTTTTAAATTGCTCATCACCTTTTCTTAGCATACAGCCATAGGCTTCATAAGATAAAGGTTCACCAATAATTTTCCATTCAGCGGGATTGATTGCTCTTGAGCGCTCACCTGCAAGTAATGCATCATCCATTAAGAATGCAACAGCTCGACCTGTTTCAAGTGCATTGAATGCATCACCATGATCTTTTGGTGTAATAATACGGATTTTAAGTTTATCTTTACTGTTAATTTGATTTAAACGAATTTCAGATGTTGTTCCAGCGGTTGTCGCAACATTTTTACCTTTAAGATCATCAATGCTGTTAATGTTGCTGTCAGCTTTGACTAAAAAGCGTGTACCGATAATAAAGATTGTATCAGAGAAATCGACAACTTTTTGGCGCTCAAGGTTATTGGTTGTCGAACCACATTCAAAGTCATACGTATAATTGTTTAATAATTGAATACGTGTTTTAGACGTTACCGGTAGGTACTTAACTTTAAGATCTGGTAGATTGAGTTCTTTTTTAACAGCGTCAACAATTAGGTTAGAATAGTCTTGTGAATAACCTATCACATTTTGATTATTATCATAATAAGAAAAAGGTATTGAGGATTCACGGTGGCCAACAACAATCACGCCTGTTTCTTTGATTTTAGCCAATGTCCCAGTTAATTCTTCAGCATTTGCTGCAGAGTGAACTAATCCAAGTAAAGCAAAAGATAACATTAACTTGCTTAATTTACTTTTGGATTTTTTTTGATTCATCATACTCATCTCCTATTTTCTAAGATTATATTGCCCTAAAAATATTGAATATTTTACCAGCAGCCGACTATTATAACTGATTTTTGCTTACAGATGTATTATTTTTGCATAATTATGCTTTTTGAGGCCTAGGATTACCTATCAATAACTGCCTCTATCATCAAAATATAAGCAAGAAATATGCCATAGATCGTATTAATGTTTTCGACGTAGAATAATGATGATAGCAAGTACCATTAAAGCGAAATAGTAAGGATAGTTCCCCCACTTAGCATAAGGTGTTAACCCGATACTTGGATTTACCGTCGTGGTTAATGTCGTTGTTTCGAATTGTGGGATTTGTTTGATAATGGTACCTTGCGGATTAATGACGACAGTTATGCCATTGTTGGTGCTACGCAGTAGGGTACGACCAAATTCTAAAGCTCGGGCTCGAGCCATTTGCAAATGTTGCCATGGTCCAATCGTATCACCAAACCAAGCATCATTTGAGACTGTTAATAGAAAGTCAGTGTCTGTCCCAAAGTTTTGCCAGACTAAATTGGATAAGATGACTTCATAACAAATTACAGTGGTAAATTTAAATCCCTTTATCTCGAGGGGTTTTTGAATTGCTGGCCCCTCTGTCATTGATGACATGGGGACACTTAATAAGTTGGCAATCGGCTTAAGGAGTGACTCTAATGGCGTATATTCACCAAACGGCACTAAATGATGTTTAAGGTATCGATTACGTGTTGGATATTGATAGGGGACATTATCTCCTAATACAATTAGTACATTGTAGATTTGATAATCATTAAACTGTCTTTCTAAATCAATAATGCCCACCGCTACCGCTGTATTATTAGCACTTGCGTATCGGTCAAGAGCAATAAGATACGCTTGTTGATTGACTTCAAAATCAGTAATTGCTGCTTCAGACCATATGACAATGTCGCTGCTTTTCATATTTTGCTCAGTCAGTGAGCGATAAGTATTTAGCGTATTATCTAATTGTTGACTATCCCAGCGAAGTGATTGAGCAATATTTCCTTGCGCGAGCGTAATTGTTGTTTGGCGGGTTGTATCAATTTGAGTCCAATGAATTTTATTGAGCCAAAATGACGCAAAAAAAATCACCAAAATCGCACACGTTGCACTAAAGTTGTGCAATTTTGGTCTATGACCAACTGCTTTGCGATATTTAATACCGTGATAAATAAGGTAGGCAAATAATCCACTGCAAATTGAAAAAAACAGATTAACACCGTTTATACCAATAACTGGAAATAGGCCGTTAAGAGGAGCATTTAGCTGAGTATAACCTAACTGTAACCAAGCAAAGCCATTTAATAAGGTACCACGTAAGAATTCTGTTATTTGCCAAAGTAATGGTGCCAAGATAATCAGTTGTTTGAATGAATAGGCTGGGCAAATTTTATGACATAATCGCAATAAAATCGCAAATAACATTGGGTAAAGCGATAAATAAGCAATTAATAGACTTAAAACAACCAGTGACAAAACGGTGGTTAGCTCACCATATTGCTTGATACTGACATATACCCAATGCACACCCGATACAAAATAACCAATCCCCCAAACAAAACCAATTAATGCTGCGCGTTTTGAGCTCGGTTGATTGGCGAGTAACAGTAATCCGATAAACGAAATAAAAGCAAGTGGCCATATATCAAAAGGTGAATAGCTAAAAACAGCTATCCCACCTAATAATAAACTGACTATTAACTGGATTAATAACGAGTTGGCCATCTTAATCATTATTTGTCTAAATCAGGTTCGGTTACACCATCGGGCAGTGTGACATGTAATTGAATGATACGGCGTTTATCAACTAATACAACTTTAAATTGATAACCTTGAATTGTCGTCGTTTCACCTTTAATAGGCAAGCGCCCAAATTGCTGCATGACAAGTCCGCCAACAGTATCGACATCCTCATCACTAAAACGGGTTTCAAAGATTTCATTGAACTCTTCAATTGGTGTTAAAGCTCGAACAGTGTATGCCGATGGAGCTAATTTACGTATATCACGATCTTCTATTTCGTCGTATTCATCTTCGATATCACCAACGATCAGCTCAAGAATATCTTCAATGGTGACCAGACCAGATACACCGCCAAATTCATCAATGGCAATTGCCATATGATAGCGTTGCATACGAAACTCTTTTAACATGTGATCAACACGTTTGCCTTCAGGTACGACGACGGCAGGTCTAAGAATTTTTGTAATATCAAATGATTCACTACCTTGTTTCATAAAAACGAGTAAATCTTTAGCTAATAAAATACCTTCAATATGGTCTCGGTCTTCACTGATAACAGGATATCGAGAGTGGCCATATTCAAAAATGACATCCAAACATTCATCAAGAGTATAATTGACTTTTATAGGAACGATTTGCGTGCGGGGAATCATAATATCGCGAACACGTTGCTCTGCAATATCCATAACACCTTCAATCATATCTAATGTGTCTGGATCGATAAGCTTATTTTCTTGCGCGTCACGAATGAGCTCAATGAGTTCATTACGATTTTGTGGCTCTGAATTGAATAATTGACTTAACCATAACGTAAATCCTTTTTTCGATCTCCGGTGATTGTCATCGTTCATTTTACTTTTTTCCTCTCAAGTGATGTTTGTTAATGTGTATAACCGTTATCATTCATTTTACGCATTCAGTTAAATATTAACTAAGTCAATATCCCTTTTGTTGGATTTGCGGTTTGAACGATTACGGGTATAAACATTTGGATGAAATAATATCAATATCACTAACTTACTGCAAGGTTGATTTATGCAGTATTTTCAGTATCGTGCAATTATAAATAGGCTTACTTAAAAATAAATTTACTTTTAAAGTTAGTCTAGAAATAATGACTTAAATCGTTTTAATTAATTATTCACGGGGAAGTTCAATTTAATTTATAGGGTAGTACTTTATTTACTACCCTTATTTTAAATGCTAATTACTGATTCAATAAACACCAAACCATTGCAGTTTTACTAGTAAAGCCAGCACCAGAGTTAGAACTATAAATACCTGATATAGACCATTCCCCCGTGATTCTGTAATAACCAAAACCAGCGCTTGAGGTTGAACCATATAGGTATTTAGGTCCTCGATCAGTTGACGTTTCACCTGTCACTGCATATATACCAGTACGTCCAAAATTAAAAAATAATTTATTTGATTGTGATGCGGTTGGATATGCGTAACCCGTTGGACATGAACCTATCCTTAAATTCATACCTTGATATCGCCAGTAGTTTGATAGATTCCAACGCCATAGACGAGATGGTTTTTTATCCGAGCCTGTATATGTCGCTAACACAAACATGGTCGTGATTTGTGACGTTGAAGTCGGTTCAGCTATGACCGATATCTTACCTGTTGTTGAATCAATGGATAACAATGAGGATGAAGTCGGCTGTAAATTTGGTTTAACAAAGGTATAGCTGTAATTACTGCGATCATTATTGCTGCTATCGGTTGGTGCATAAATCAATATTTTATCAGTGTTGACCATTCTATCAGATATATATGCTGGAGTGCCTGCATTACTTGGCCAACTAAGTTGACTTAAATTCGTTGTCACATAACCTTCAGCAGCTTGATACCAGAACGTGTAGACTAATTCGAGTTGTTCATAATCCACGACTGAGTTAGCACTATTAAGGACGTCAACTTGCAAGGTAGTTTTGCCATTGGTATAACTATTAACATAAAACGTTGCCAGTCCATCGGCATTTGTTTGTACTGTTAATGTTTGTACACTGTGTGAAGTATCGCCACTTGAACTATTGCTAATATAAGATTCTGCACCATTGGTTACGCTTAATCTTACTGATGCGGCGTTGGCTGGGGCTCCATTAATATCCACGATTTTAACCGAGACAGCACGCGTAGTTGTACCATCAGCCATCACATTTTTACCTGACGCATCAACCGATATAATATTGAGTTCAGATAATGATGATAAAAAGCGTACGGTTTTCGGATCATCAATTACTTTAAGCAATGCATTACTATAAGGGGTAATCGTCACTGACTCAGCAACAGTATCAGTCAGTAATAAACTGTAATTATTCGATTGACCATCAAATGTTATGGTGTTTGATGGGCTTAAGTTAGTATTGCCGCTTGATGAATTGAAAGTAATACTGCCACTGAGTTTATTACCGTAACTATCTTGTAAAAGCGGCATCAGATCAAAGTCCTGATTAATCGATCCAAGATTTGATTGATTACCCCATACAACAACGGGTGAATTGGCATCAGCAATAAATGACAAAGTTTTTGTTTCTGCGACATATTTACTTTTATCACTCGCTAATCCCAAATTAATATTGACATTTTTATCACCAATTGACGTTGCCGAGACATTAAATTGTGCCGCCGAGGTATTTGGAATATCACTCGTAATAAGCGAAATGCTAACATCAGATGTCCCGCTTACGGCGGACATTGAAGCCACTAAGTTATTAATATCACTGTTATCTTGGCTGTCACCTTGTGCGGAGAGTAAATACTTATTGTTATAAGCATCTTGATAAGTCACATTTAATGTATAAAAATCATCACTATTAGCGATCACACTTTCGGTTGGCGTAATTTGTACTGAAACTTTAGCTGTATTCGGGTTTGGCCTAATCTTAATCGTTTGGCTACCAAGACTTGAATTTTTAACAATAAAATTGACGGTATTAAAACCAACATATCGACCAGGGGCATAATCTAATGTGTAAACCCCTTGTGTCGCGGTTTCAGTCAAATTAGTAAACGTGCCGACTGTGGCTGTATCAGTTTTGTTTTTGCTGCCAGTTGTACCGCTTGAACCTGCATCTGCTTTAAAATAATAACTGAACGTTAAGTCATCTTCAGTGATATCGACCGGATTATTGTTTTGGTCTTTTGCGGTCAACGTACACGTTGCGGATCCTTCAGCGGTGTAGAATCGGTAATTATTACAGGTCAAACTTGATTTTGACGTATCAATATCACCACCAACAAAACTGACTAATTGTAACGTATTATTGCTGTCCACTTTTAATGTAGAATTATCTGTTTTGGTAAATGTACTTTCAATGGCGATATCTTTCACCGCCGTTGTGCTACTTGTCAGTGTAAATATCGCTTGCCCTTGACTATCGGTAGTCGTAGTGAGTGGGCTTAATACAACTTGTGCATCTGTGGGTAATAATACAACAGAGGTCAGTGTTGAACCGACAAATGGATTATTGTTTCCATCTGATAATTTGATAGTATAATTAAATGAGGAAACGCCATCGGCAATTTTTGATTGCACGGTATCATTAAGCGTTATAGTCATTATTGCACTCGCTTCACACTGACTTTTAAGTGCAGGGTCAAATCGATAGGTGGCTGATCCAGATCCATAATCAAAACTGTTAGGGTTACCATAAAGAGTATTAGTTTTAACACTATCTGCTTCTATAATTAATCGATAGGGACCACCACAAGTTGGTAATTTTTGGTCTAAATCGTCAACAGCATCTGCACCGATATACCATGTACCCGTCATTGAACCAGTTGGTGTACCTGAGTCATTATCATCGTCACGCTGTGCTGTGCTCGGGATAGTGTGTGCCGCGCCATCAGCAGTGACCAACATTAAAATATCAGCAAATTTCATGTTGGTTGGGATGGTTAAGGTAGTGTTTGCTTTATCAGCATCAATTTTTACCATATTGCCTTGCCCATCTGGCATGTTAAAACCGACAAGTTCATTCAACGTGCTGAGCTTGGTCTCATCAGACAAGACCAAATAGGGGGCACTACCAATGATACTGTTTGCTGTTGATACTCTCAGTGCTGCATGCAAATGACTAATTGAAGCAGCGAGTAGAAAATAGAACAAAAGATAAAATAAATAATTAAACCTACAATGGCATTCCTTATGGTTTGCAAAAAGCGATGTTTTTGCTTGTTGCCACCGAGTAGTGATTACTTTTTGCATAAATTGATTACCTTTTTATGTGATATTGATGATCCATTAGCGATGTGATCAAGGTTGATTCTTTATATAGCGGGAATTAGGTGCGGATATTCTATGATCTTTTTTAACGATCAATCAAATAGGTATTGATAGGTTTTAACTTATAATTATAGGGGCATCGATCTGTTGTTTAGATTAATCAAAAAGATAACTTGTTTAATGATTAGATAAAAGATGGATAAATTGAGATAAATTCAATCTGTATCAATATGAAAAATATATAGATATTGATTATTTGATTAGATAAACGATGTTGTACGAATAAACGGCTTTGGTTTAAAAAGGCGACAAAAAAATGTCATGTTTTCGTCGAAAATTTTTGTAAAGATTTGTAATTGACAATTGGGTGCATAAATAATGAGCAGATTACCGCTCATCCATTTTTACACTATAATTATAGGTTATGATAAAAAAATAACGAACACTGATCTTAAATTGGTTCGTAAGGATTACTGAATCCTAATTCTGCCATAATTTCAATTTCAAGGCCTTCCATCTCTTCAGCCTCATCGTCATCAATATGGTCATAACCAAGTAAATGAAGGCAACCATGCACTATCATGTGTGCCCAATGTGAAGTCAATGATTTATGTTGTTCTTGTGCTTCTTGTTCAATGATCTGTTTACAAATGATTAAATCGCCTAATAATGGTGTTTCCATTTCGACAGGGGACTCAAAAGGGAACGATAGTACATTTGTCGGTTTATTTTTTTGTCGATATGTATGATTAAGCTGCTGACTTTCCGCTTGATCAACAATTCGGATTGTGAGCTCAGCATTGGGCATAAAAGGGGGGAGAATAACATTTAGCCATTGATTAATTTGAGCTTCAGTTGGCAAGTTTTCATGATTTTCGCTGACTATTTGTAAGTCTAAAATAATTGAATTCATTATATTATTCTCGGTGATAAGGGTGATTAGTTGTAATGCTCCATGCTCGATATAAACTTTCAGCAACGATGACACGCACAAGTGGGTGTGGCAATGTCAATGGTGATAATGACCAGCTTTGTTCGGCAGCTGCTTTACATGCTGGTGACAACCCTTCAGGGCCACCAATAAGCAGACTTACATCACGACCATCTGTTTTCCATTTCTCAAGCTGCTGTGCCAAATCAGGGGTGGTATAAGGCTTGCCGGGAATATCGAGCGTAACTATACGGTTACCTTTACCACAGCTTGCTAGCATGTGTTCACCTTCTTTATCAAGAATACGCGCAATATCGGCATTTTTTGTTCGTTTACCAGCCGAAATTTCAATGAGTTCAAAAGGCATATCTTTTGGGAAGCGTGCTGAATAATCATCAAACGCTGTCGTTACCCACTTTGGCATTTTTGTACCAACGGCAACAAGCTGGATTTTCATCAGTTATTAGGCCCAGAGTTTTTCAAGTTCGTACAATTGTCGACTTTCTTGTTGCATGATGTGAACCATGACTGAATCCATGTCAACAACAACCCAATCTGCGTCATTTTGACCTTCAGAACCTAACACTAAATAACTGTTTTTTTTGGCTTCGTCAATTAAATGACCCGCTATTGAACCCACATGACGGCTCGACGTTCCTGTACAGATAATCATATAATCAGTAACACTTGATTTACCTCTTACGTCAACGGTGACGATATCTGTTCCTTTTAAATCATCAATTTTGTCAATGATAAAATCTTGAAGTGACTGGTGCAAAATAATCCTCTTTCGCTATAAATAAATTTCGCGACATCTTAGCATACTTTAAATCAGTAACAAAATAAGGGGCCAATTTAGCCCCTTTAATGTCATTGCAGTTAATTTTTATGTGAGATCATACTCGGTAATAAAATTATCATGATCAATGATAATGCATAAAGTGCAGCTAAAAATGTCATGGCAATTAGCATGGAATGATATTCTAAAAAATAGCCAATAATAAACGGTGAGAACCCGCCAATAGCACGGCCAGTATTGAATATCACATTGTTTGCGGTACTGCGAATTGCAGTCGGATAATGGTTGCTAATTAATGCACCATAACCAGCACTCATGCCATTCACAAAAAATCCAACAACCGTACCGCCTATTAATAATGCAACACTATTTGAAATATAAACATAGACAAAAATTGAAATACCCGCAGCAATTAAAAAGAGTGGATATGCACGTTTGGCACCTAATCTATCCATAATTTGACCAAAAGTAATCATACCAAGGCACATACCAACAATGGTACTTATCATCCAGAGTGAAGATCCTGTTACAGATAATCCAAGCTGTTTTTGTAAAATTGAGGGTAACCAATTCATTAAACCGTAATAGCCCGCGACTTGGACTGCCGCCATGACGGTTAAGGCTATTGTTGTGAAAGTGGTTTGAGGCGTGCAAAATAGGGTACTAATTGAGATTTGCTCGGTGACTTTCTTTTTGCGTTGATCAAGCCAAGCGGGTGTTTCTGCGAGGTGTTTACGGACAAAATAGATCCAAAATACCGGAACAATCCCAATAATAAATAATGCCCGCCAGCCTAGCCATGGAATAATAAAAGCAGCAAGGACAGCGGCGGCGACTGCCCCCGCTTGACCACCTAATGAAATCATTGAAGAGGCTCGCCCTCGTTTATTGGCAGCGTAGACATCTGCAACCATAGCCATACCTATCCCGAATTCGCCACCCCCACCAACACCCGCTAAAAAACGTAAAACATATACCCAATAAATATTAGTTGCAAACGCTGTTAATGCTGTTGCGATGGCAAATAAAAAAATTGTATATGTAAAAATTTTAACGCGACCATATTTATCGGCGAGTAAACCAAAAATAACACCACCAGCCAACATACCGAGATTGGTTACAGTAGCAATTAAACCCGCTTGAGCAGAACTAATGCCAAAGGTAGTAATAATTGATGATAGAGCAAATGACAGGAACATAATATCCATTCCTTCAAGTCCTAATCCCATCATTGCACTTCGTAATACCCGTCGTTGATAAGTCGGAGTAATATTTGACTGTTCAATTTTCTGTTGTTCCATTTTGTTAACCTTACTCAATAGAATTAATAATTGATTCAATGACTGCTTTTGCAGCGGCTTTATGTAGAGTTTGATAATCTAAATCTGCAACCCATGCATTATCTTTACGAGTAACGTGAGCGACAAGGCAGTTTGCTGCTGGAATGCCATAAAGAGATGCAAGTAAGTAGATTACTGCCGTTTCCATTTCAGCATTTAATATTCGACGCATTTTCCAGTATTCCAGCTGTTGTTGCGCTTCTTGCTGACCAAATAAATTCAGATCCCGACCTTGTGATTGATAAAATCCCTCAGTCGTCAAACCAATACCACTATGTACCGTACGACCTTGCGATATTAATGTTTGATAAATTGTGTTAAATAAAATGGGACAAGCTGCGGCAGGGTAGCTATCAGGTACATAACTGTTTAGCATGCCAGACGTTCTTGCCATTGCATTATTCATGATGATATCACCAGGATGAACATGATCTTGCCATGCGCCACAACCACCAACCCTAACTAAGCGTTTTGCACCACAGGCAATTAATTCAATGACGGCTATTTCAGTTGAACCGCTTCCTATTCCTGTCGACATTATTGAAACCGGTTTACCAGAAAATAGGCCGCTGACGCCAACAAATTCTCTATTATTGACAATGGTTTGTGGATTAGTTAAAAGTTCTGTAAAGAGGGTTACTCTAGCGGGATCGCCGACTAAAATGGTGAGCTCGCCAGCATGTTGTTTTGAAAATCCCTTTAAATGATGGTTTGGCTTATACATTGACATATCGGTTTGCATTTAGGCAATAAAAGGTGATGCTTATCATAGCATATATCGATGAAAGTAAAATCATCGGTTATAGGTATAATCGTCTGCAATAGCAAGCTTTTGGCTATTTTTTTGTTTAAAATTAAAGCATTAATTATACATTATTAAATTATTATCGCTCATTGTGAAGAGTGACTTTCATCTCGGTTTGAATAATCAGCTAACAAGTGTTCATGTTTCTTGATAATTTGATTTTATCAATAAAGTGAATCTTTACGTGGTTTAAAGGGAATCATTTGTATAAAATTTAAAAAAATAAATCGTAATTGTGGTTGTTCAGCTTACAAGTGTACGCTATAATTAGCACAATTTTTGATACATGAGATGTATTATCTTTAATTAAGCGGAGCTTTAAGTTAATGAAACGAGTTGTGATAACCGGTTTAGGTATTTTGTCAAGTATTGGTAATAATAAAGAAGAAGTATTAGCGTCGTTAAAAGTAGGTAAAAGCGGAATTACGTTCTCACAAGAGATGAAAGACAGCGGTATGCGTAGTCATGTGTGGGGGAATGTCAAACTTGATACAACAGGTTTAATTGACCGTAAAATCGTTCGTTTTATGAACGATGCTTCAATCTATGGTTATCTTGCAATGCAACAAGCTATTGAAGATTCTAAGTTAACACCAGAACAAGTATCAAATCCAAGAACAGGCTTAATTGCCGGTTACGGTGGTTCAACAAAAACACAATATGCTGTTGTGGCGGGCATGAAAGAAAAGGGGCTACGAGGCGTTGGACCTTATGCAGTTACCAAATCAATGTCATCAGCAATTTCGGCTTGTCTTGCAACACCATTCCAAATTAAAGGTGTGAGTTATTCAATGACGTCAGCTTGTGCAACATCAGTACACTGTATTGGGCATGCTGCAGAATTGATTCAATTAGGGAAACAAGATGTGGTATTTGCTGGCGGCGGTGAAGAGCTTTGCTGGGAAATGTCTTGTGAATTTGATGCAATGGGCGCGCTTTCTACCAAATATAATGACACGCCAGAAAAAGCATCACGCGCTTATGATGCAAACCGAGATGGGTTTGTTATTGCTGGCGGGGCAGGCATGGTTGTTGTCGAAGAGCTTGAACATGCACTTGCTCGTGGTGCGCACATTTATGGTGAAATTGTCGGGTATGCTGCTACATCAGATGGTTATGATATGGTTTCACCATCAGGTGAAGGTGCACTACGTTGTATGCAACTTGCTACAGCAGATGTTGACACACCAATTGATTATATTAATACGCATGGTACATCAACGCCAGTTGGTGATGTGAAAGAGTTATGGGCAATTAAAGAGGCTTTTGGTGATAATGTTCCTGCAATTTCATCAACCAAATCAATGACTGGTCATTCATTAAGTGCGACAGGTGCACAAGAAGTGATTTACTCATTATTAATGCTAGAAAATAACTTCATTACACCAAGTATCAATATTGATGAACTTGATGAAGCTGCCAAAGGTATGAACGTAATTACTGAACCAACGCAACGTGAGCTGACAACCGTAATGTCAAATAGCTTTGGTTTTGGTGGTACGAATGCTACGATTGTATTGAGAAAAGTGGCTAAATAAGGCTTATCTATTGTGTATGATTAAGGTGCTTTTATTAAGCACCTTTTTTATGTCGTGATGACTAACATCATTTGATGAGTAGGTCGGCCGTTTCATATGGTTAAATTGACCATTGACGATAGTACAGTGAACGAATCAATCACAGGTTTTTATCGTTATTTATGTGTTAACTTGCTAAATTGCATAAATATAAATGAGATTAATTTGAATAATTCTGTTTTCTGGTTTATTTTATTGCATTAAATTTATTGATATAGATAGGTATTTTAAGGAATAGTATGCAGCTCTCATTTAAAGAAAGACAACAACGAATCTCTTTTGTGAAATCATTTTTTGCTCAAGAACTTGCCGATAAACTATCACTCATCGAAGTGCAGGCTCCGATTTTGAGCCAAATTGGTGATGGTGTGCAAGACAATCTATCCGGTAGCGAAAAAGCCGTACAGGTAAAAGTAAAATGTATTCCAGACGCGAGTTTTGAAGTCGTTCACTCATTAGCAAAATGGAAACGTAAAACACTAAGTCTTAATCATTTCTCTGTGGGTGAAGGCTTATATACCAATATGAAAGCATTACGTCCTGACGAAGATATGTTATCACCAATTCATTCTGTATACGTTGATCAATGGGATTGGGAAAAAGTTATTTCAGCTCAAGATCGTACTATTGCGTTTTTAAAATCAACCGTTGAAAACATTTACCAAGCGTTAAAACAAACAGAAGCAAAAGTGGCTCAACAATACGGATTAACACCATTTTTACCACAAACTATTACATTTATAGATAGCGAAAGTTTATTACAACGTTATCCTACTTTTTCGGCAAAAGAACGTGAAAATGCGATTGCTAAAGAGTATGGTGCTGTCTTTATCATTGGGATTGGTGGTGATTTATCGAATAATGAAAAGCATGATGTTCGTGCTCCCGATTATGATGACTGGAGTACTAAAAATGAAGAAGGTCATTTAGGGTTAAATGGCGATATTATTGTTTGGAATCCGGTTCTTAATAGTGCTTTTGAAGTTTCATCTATGGGAATTCGCGTCGATCCTGCCGCATTGGAAAAACAGCTCAAATTAACGAATGATGAAGGCCGTTTACAATATGATTGGCACAAAGCGTTAATGAATGGTCAATTATTACAAACAATTGGTGGTGGTATTGGACAATCACGACTTGCTATGTTACTTCTCCAATTAAAACATATTGGTCAAGTTCAATCGAGTGTTTGGGATACTAACACTAAGCAGCAGTATAGCGATTTATTGTAATTTATTTTTTTGATGACCAATATAAAATGGGCGCTGATTTCAAGCGCCCATTCTTTTGTCTTTATTTTATGTCTGAACAATTTAAACAGTAAACATATCGATTTTGTGGGTCTGTCAAATTATCCCAAAAAGCAAGATGCTGTTGTAATTGGTGAGAAGCTGGTAGTTGCTGATAAATAAGCTCTAACGCTGATTTTGGTAAAAGCGCAGAGTAGCCACCAAATAGTTCAACCAGTAAACTACTTTCTTGTTTTTGCCAATCGATAGTATACTCTGATAAACCTGCTAATTCCGCCGCTTTCACAATTGCGTCATCAAAATCACCTAATTGATCAACAAGGCCAATTGATTTTGCTTCTTGCCCAAGCCATACTTGACCTTGTGCAATGTGATCAACACTGTCATATGACATCATGCGGGATTCTGCCACTAATGAGACAAAATTATCATAACCATTTTCGATGTTCATTTGAATAAGTTGGTTAACTTCATCAGGCAAGTCTTGTGCAACATTGACATCAGCCAAGGGGGATGTTGAAACGCCATCGGTGTAAACACCAATATGAGCTAATGATTTTTCAAACGTTGGTATAACACCAAATATACCAATTGAACCCGTTATGGTATTAGGGTTAGCAATGATATAATCAGATTGAGTGGCAATCCAATATCCGCCAGATGCAGCCATCCCCCCCATTGAGACTACAACAGGAATGTCTTTTTGTCTTAAACTCACAATTTCACTTCTAATTGCTTCAGAAGCATAAACACCACCGCCCGGGCTATTAATTCGTAAAACAACGGCATGAACATTATTGTTATTACCAATTTCTCTTAATTGATTGGCGATAGTATCACTACCAGCAATATTACTAGCCGATTTTCCAGTACTTATCGTACCATCAACAAATACCACTGCAATAAGAGGTTTAGTCACTTTTGATGATGTTAATTGGTTGTTAAATGAGCGCATTCTGTTTGGAAACAGCTGGTAGTTGTAAATACTGAGCTGTGGGGCATAGTTAAAACTGGCATCTAAAATTGTATTCGCTTGATAAGATGAAAGCACTTTATCAACAATACCATTGTCCAATGCATACTCACTCATACTACCAGATACGGATTTTAAACGAGATAACATTATTTTTGGCGCAGGCACTAAATCATCGGTTTCTAAACCTCGATAATCAGCGATTTCATGTAAATAATTGCCCCACATTGTGGTTAGCCAACGCGTAGTATTTTGTTTTGCAGCATCAGACATGTCGTCGCGAATAAAAGGCTCAATGGCTGATTTATAGGTGCCAACTCTAAATACATGGGTATTAATTTTCAAGTTATCAAATAACGATTTAAAATAGAAATTATTTGTCGCAAAACCATACAACGATACGCTACCTTGATTGATTAAATAGATCTCGTTTGCAATACTTGCTAGATAATACTGTTTTTGATCAAAACTACTACCAACAGCATAAATCGGTTTACCCGCATCTTTGAATGCCATTAAATATTTAGCTAAATATTGTAAGGCAGGGAGATCTGCTCCTGCAAAATTATCTAATTTTAATATAATCCCCTTAATTCCGGGATCATTCGTTGCTTGATCAATTTTTTGAGTAAGTTCAAATAAACTATTTTCACGAGTCAAATCAGGTTTATCATTATTGAGTTTTTTAGTGATATTATAAAGTTCTTGATCACTTGTTGTGACATCAACAATAATCCCTTCAATATCCAGTACTAATACACCATTTTGTGGTGTTGAGCTGGTACCGCTTGAATCGCTTAACAGCCCTATCAGCATTAAAATAATAACAAAAAATATGAGATTTAAAAAAATCTCTCTAATTACGTTAATGGTTTTCCAAATATATTTAATACCGGTTCCAATTGCGCGCCAAAAAGACATAGTAAAACCCTATCAAGTCATCGTTATTATGAAGATTCCCAATGTTGTCAAAATAATATGTTAAAGGATGTTTTTGACACAATTTGGGGTAAGTCTTTCGACTTACAGCCTATTGTTTTATTTATTGTTACAATAATTGTGTGAAGATAACACAACCACCTTTCATGAGCATCCTATCATAGATAAGCGTAACGCAGAAATTTATTGTGTAGGAAGGTGTCGATATTCGTTATTTTAGTTTAATCAAATTTATGATCTTTATTACGTTTCTTAAAATATTGCTTATCTTCCCATCTTAGGCAAGTAAGCTTTCCTCCCCAACAGCAACCTGTATCAAGCGCATAGATTTGTTCAGGCGTTCCTTTACCTTTTAACGAGGCCCAGTGACCAAATGCTATACTATATTGGGATGGAATTTTTGAAGGTAATAAAAACCATGGTTTTAATTTACTTGGTGCATCAGCCGGTGAATCTTTGCAATAAAAATCAAGTCGACCGTCTTCATAGCAATAGCGCATTCTTGTAAACGCATTTGCAATATAACGCAATCGGTCAAGGCCACTTAATTCATCACTCCAAGAATCTGGGAAATCACCATACATCGCATCAAGAAAAACCGGATAGGTATCGCTTGATAATACGAGACTAAGATCTCTGGCACATTTTAATGCTGTTTCCAAATCCCATTGTGGTGAAATTCCAGCGTGTGCCATGATTAAATTTAACGATTCATCAACCTGTATTAAGGGCTGCTTGCGTAACCAATCAATTAATTCATCACAGTCTTCAGCGGCAAAAATTTGACTAATGTGATCTTTTTTATGGTTTTTTGCAATCCCAGCATAAACGGCGAGAAGATGAATATCATGATTCCCTAATGTTAAGCGAATTTGCTGGCTATGTTGTTTAACAAAACGAAGAACATCAAGTGAATTTGGACCTCTTGCCACTAAGTCACCAGTTAACCAAATAGTATCATTCTGGTTAAAATCTGCTTTTTCTAGCACACGCATAAACTCATTATAACAACCGTGAATATCACCAATGAGTAAATTTGCCATGATTATTGGCTCATTGCGCTATGTGCATTAGCCAATTCGCAATATTGCTGTAGGCTAAGATTTTCGGCTCGCAAATCAAGGTTAATATTAAGCTTAGTTAATTGCTCTGCATTAAAAAAGTGTTCTAAACTATTTCTAATCGTTTTACGACGTTGATTAAATGCAGCTGTTGTTATGCGTGATAAAGACTTAATATCCTCAACAGGGTATGGAATATTTTTATGTGGAATTAATTTCACTACTGCTGAATCAACTTTCGGTGCAGGCTTGAATGCTGAAGGTGGAACTTCAAGTACTGGAATAATTTGGCAATAATATTGAGCCATCACACTAAGCCGACCATACGTTTTTGAATTAGGTGCAGCAACTAAGCGGTTAACTACTTCTTTTTGTAACATGAAATGCATATCGCTAATAGCATGTGTGTATTCAAATAAATGAAACATAAGTGGTGTTGAAATGTTATAAGGTAAATTACCAAATACTCTCAACGGTTGACCTAGTTTTTTTGATAACGCTGTAAAATCTATGGTCATAGCATCTTGTTCAATGACGGTTAATTTATTTTTTAAAAATGGATTTTCAATTAATCGAGTGGCTAGGTCTCTATCAATTTCAATCACAGTGAGATGATCAATGCGATCACTGACCGGTAGCGTAAGGGCAGCAAGGCCTGGGCCAATTTCAACAAGCGCTTGATCATTTTTAGGTTGAATAGCTGCTACAATGTTTTCAATGACGGAATCATCTTGTAAAAAATTTTGGCCAAATCGCTTGCGAGCGAAATGGCCTTGGTGTACACGTTTATTCATTATTAATTTTCTTCGCCTATAATTTTAATGTAGGCATCACCCCGAAGTTCTTGAACCCATACTTGCAATTCTTCTGTAAACTTACGATTAAATATCAAACGATAAGCCTGATCTTTTTGAGCCAGATCAGTTCGGTCAACATTGCGTCTATCAATAAGTTCAATTAAATGCCAGCCAAAAGCAGATTTGATTGGTTGACTAATTTCACCTTTCTTTAGTTTAGCTAAACCTTTTTTAAATGCTGGATCATATCGATCTGGGTTATTCCAACCTAGTGCGCCACCTTTATCTGCTGAACCAGGGTCTTCTGAGTAAGTTTTAGCTGCTGATTCAAATGTGGTTGTTCCATCTTTAATCGATTGGCGGATATCAAGGAGTTTTTGTTTAGCCATTTCATCCGTCACTAAGACATTCGTTTTAATGAGAATATGTTTAGCATTAACTTCTTGTACAGTAACCGTTTTTGCTGCTTCAGCGCGTGTGCCATCAACTTTTAAAATATGATAACCAACACCTGAACGTAATGGGCCAATAATATCGCCTTTTTGAGCACGTACTAATCGTTCTTCAAAGATTGATGGTAATTCATTGAGTTTATGCCAACCCATACTACCACCTTTTAGCGCATTATCATCATTAGAATATGATGCTGCAAGTTTAGCAAAGCTTTCGCCTTTTTGTAGACGAGTTATCACATCTTTTGCTTTGGCTGTCGCATCATCAAGCTGTTTTTTAGTCGGGTTTTCAGGAATTGAAATCAGGATATGACTAATATTGATTTCACGGTTATTCGTTGGTTGTTTTGCAATGGTATTGGCTAAATCTTCAACTTCTTTATCACTGATAGTGATTCGTTGTCGAACTTCATTCATCCGTGTATGATCAATCATCATATCGGTACGCATTTTATCACGATAACTTGAATAACTCACACCAACACTTGATAAATAACCACGTAATTCATCAAGTGTCATCCCATTTTCTTTAGCAATATTTCGGATTGTTTCCGTTAATTCTTCATCACTTACGGTGATTTTTGATTTACTTGCTTGCTGTAAAATAAGATTTTCAATAATTAAACGTTCAATAATTTGATGTTTTAATGTTGCGTCATCGGGTAAGTTTTTAGGGTCGGTGGTTGCTTTGATATTTTTGAGCATATCATTAACATCACTTTCTAAAATCACATTATTGTTAACTACTGCAACGACACTCTCAACGACACGAGGTGCAGCATTAACAGTTAAAGGTATAAACAAAGTCACAAACAAAATAGCGAGTAATTTTTTAGTCATTTTCTGTAGTTTTATCATGTTAATATCATAATTAATTAGACAACAAATTGATTAATTAGTTCCGTAATCTTCTTCAAATGCGGTTTTATACGGTAGTAGACCAAAATCCAACATCTTTGCTGTCGAGTTATTGTTTTTGGTTAGTCCACGCAGCTCAAAATTAATCGAGAATTTATTTTCATACTGACTTTCCCTTGAAACATTATTCCAGTCAGTAATTTTACGACCATATTGCAGGCTCACCCCCCAACAACAGTCGGCATAATGAACACCGACAAAGCTATCTGCAGTTTGACCATTATTTAAATCATAAAATAATGAACCTACAACACTCACACTCTCAGTGATTGGCCATGCTGACATAATACCCATTTGCGAGATATTTTGTTGGTGGTAAGGTGTCGATTTATTGGAAATACCAATGCTATCAATATAGTTTTTGTTCGCATAGCGGTAAGATAATTGGATTAATTTGTCTTCTGCTTTGCGATATTCAAAAATCGCATTTGCCAGTGCGACTTCATTAATACGTGTATCATATTGCATACCACTACGGAAAATCATATCTTTATTGATTCGCCAAAATGCATCTGTCGCCCACGTAACACTACCCGTATCACTATTGCGATCAAGATAGGAAGCACTATCGCCCGTTCTTGATTTTTCAAAATAATAAATTTGCCCTATGGATAAATTAAATTTTTCAACTTTGTTTTCGTTATAAAAACGAGTTGTCACACCTGTTGACAGTTTATTTGCAGAAGCAATGCGGTCTAAACCACTGTACGACAGATCTCTAAATAAGCCAATATAATCAGATTGTAGTAATGAAGAATCATAATTACCAATTTGTGATTGGTCACGATATGGAATGTAAAGGTATTTAATTCGTGGTTCTAAAGTTTGAGTGTAACCATCAAAGAAGCTCGTATCACGCTCGAAAATAACCTTACCATCAATACCAAATTTAGGCATAATACGGTTCACATCTTTTTTCAAATTGGCATTTTGGCTAGCATCTGTAAAGTCTTGATTATAATGGGTCGCCAATATCCCTGCTTGTGTCGTCACCGATGCCCATGAGGATAATAGGGTGTAGTCAACAGTGGGCTCAATATGAAAACGCCATGTTTTAGGATTATCTTTACCCGCACTAACAAAATGCGATACTTGACCAAAAGCATTAAAACTAAAATCCTCAATATCATTATTATAATAGCGAATATTTAATTGTGGCTCGGTATGATAGAGATCATCTTTTATGTTATCTCTTAACGCTTGGAAATATTTATAACTTAAACCTACATCCCAATATTCATCAGTATAACCAATTTGGTAATGTTGTGTTAAATAGCCATCTGTTTCTGACGCATACTTAGAACCTAAATCATTGATATATTGGTTGTCACTTACTCTTGTTGCATCGACAGAAAAACGCCAGTTATAGTTAATTAATTCTTCATTTTTCCAGTGGAATAACCAGCGATAGTTATTATTACTATAACCACTTTTGTTAGTGTCTTTGCGGTCTTTGCTATAAAGATCATCGTGTTCTAGCCAGTCAAATGCAAGTGTTCCAAGTCCCAAATAATTCAAATATCGCATTTCAGTCTGTAACTGCACCCCACGGCGTTGAATAAAACGTGGCGTAAATGTGGCATCATAATTTGGTGCAATATTCCAATATAATGGTAATGTAACATCAAGACCATCAATACTATCATAAGATAGGGTAGGCATTAATAACCCTGAACGACGTTTATCACCTGTTGGTAATTGTAGGTAAGGAGAATAGAGCACGGGTACACGGCCAACTCTAAATACCGCATTCCAAACCTCTAACAGTTGTTCTTGATTGTCATGAATAATCTCAGAACCTTCAATGCTCCAACTACTGTTATTGATTGGGCAAGAAGTAAAACTACCATTATTTAAAACAATATAACGATTGTCAGTAAACTGCATATTATCTGCACTACCTCGACCCAATCGACCAACCAAATGATATTGACTATTTTGAATTTGAATATCATTTGTATCCAGATTCATTTCGGCTTGTTCACCTTTCATTTGGATTAAATCGTCTTGATAAGCAATATGGCCGTTAATAACAATATTTCTATTTTTGTTATCGGATTGATCTAAAATAAGTTGGTCTGAATTAACTGTACGATTACCTTGTATTACCGAAACATTACCTTTATAAATCGCTTGATTTGGTAAGGATACTTCGAAAGTATCTGAGGACACTTCGACGGGTAGGTTATTAACATCACCTTTAACAAGGGGGCGATTGTAAACAGGAACATCAACAAGACATTGGTTAGTCGATACTGTCTTAATAACAGAATTTGCAAAACTATCCTGACTATAAATCGATAGACATACCGTGACAGCAATAAAAGATGGCGTTAATTTTTTCATTCGTAATTAGCTATAATCACCTCGTAAATTCAATCGCGACATTATAGCGTTAAATTGTTAAAGTGATAACTAATAACTTTGCCATCTGACAATTTTTATTTATTGACTACTTTTATTGGTTGAGCGTGCCCGGGTATTTTTAGACTTTCGGTATTTATTATTGTGCTTCTTTTCAGCGCTAATGACTTGTGTAATCATCTGTTCTCGATTACTTTGTTCACTGTGCTGATATTCATCCCACCAAGTTGCTAATTCAAGTAATTCACCTTTTTCAATCGATGCGCGTAACTCAAGTAAATCATAACCTGCTCGAAATTTAGGATGCTCAAAAACGGCTTTCACTCGTTTTAAACTACGTTTATTCAAACGAAGTTGTAATCGCCAAATATCGCACATGACCGCTGTGAGTCGTTTTGGTATAGAAATGGTTGAACACTGTTCACCAAGTATATCATGCATAGCAAGATCAAAAGCATCATGATAAGTGAGTCCACTTTCTAAAATCAGTGATTGAGTCTGCTCTGATAATGGATACCACAGCATTGCTGCAAATAAAAATGCGGGGTTAATTCGTTGATTATTTCTAATACGATAATCTGTATTTTTAAGCGTTTGTTCAATCATCTGTTCAGCATGACTTAAATGCAATTTTGTGTGTTGCTCGGGACTTGATAATAAACGCGATATTGTTGGGAAAAGTGGCGAAAATAACCCATATTTTCTTAACAATAAATACGTTTGATAACCATAACCCGTTTGCAGTAATTTAAGCGATTCATCAAATAAACGCGCTGAAGGAATATTTTTTAGTAAAGGTGCTAAATTTTTAATCGGTGCAGCCGACTGAGCATCAATGGTCATATCCAATTTTGCGGCAAAACGAATCGCTCGCAACATACGCACTGGATCTTCCTGATAACGTGTTTTAGGATCGCCAATTAAGCGAATAACCCCATTTTTGAGATCGTCGACACCATTGCAGTAATCTCTGATCGAAAAATCTTTGACACTATAATATAAACTGTTAATGGTAAAATCGCGGCGAACTGCATCTTGTTCTATTGTTCCATAAACATTATCACGCAGTAACATTCCTGCCTGTGATCGTTTTGATGCATTAGTATCTAATTGCGTTTCACTTGCGTTATCATTTAAATCGGCATGTTCACCCCGAAATGTAGCCACTTCAATGATCTCTTTACCAAACATAATATGCGCTAAGCGAAATCGTCGACCAACTAAACGACAATTACGGAATGACTTTTGGACCTGTTCTGGCGTTGCATTTGTTGCGATATCGAAATCTTTAGGCGTCTTACCTAACAGTAAATCGCGTACACAGCCCCCAACGAGATAGGCTTCATATCCTTGTTTATTTAAGCGGTACAAAACTTTTAAGGCATTTTCGCTAATCGATTGCCGAGAGATATTATGTTGTGAACGCGTAATAATCTTCATTACAGGTGAACTTTCAACTGATAAAGATGGCAGAGTTGAGAGTGTTTCCATGGATGATTTTTCGGCAATTTGAGGGCTAAAAAGCTTACGATAAACTTGTGATACGCGCTTAAAAATAATGAACTCCAGAAGCAATAATTAGGTCTGTAATAAAATTACTGCTAATTATAGCTCAACATATTTAATTAGCAAAATATCTTTCAAGATAGATAATTATTATTGCTTTGCATTGCCTTTGTAAAATTCTGTACTAAAATAGAAATTTCCGATCTTTGTTAACGACTTATGATTTTATTAAACGGGCTGCATAATATGAAAACGTATAATTTTAGTGCGGGGCCAGCTATCCTTCCCCAAGAAGTATTAAAACAAGCACAAGCTGAATTTTTAGATTGGAACAATACGGGAGCATCCGTAATGGAACTCAGTCATCGAGGTAAAGATTTTGATGAGTGTGCAATTGAGGCTACACAAGATTTACGCGATATTTTGCAGATTCCACACAACTATAAAGTGTTATTTTTACAAGGTGGTGCTAGAGCGCAATTTGCGGCTGTCCCGTTAAACATTTTAGGCAACAAAACCAGTGCAGATTATATTGATAGCGGTTATTGGAGTAAATGTGCTGCCGATGAAGCGGAAAAATATTGTAAAGCCAATCGTATTGATATTAAAACGGTACACGAGAGTAAAATTGCCTTACAAACTATGGCTAATTGGAACGTCAATTCTGATGCAGGTTATATACATTATTGCCCCAATGAAACAATTGATGGTTTAGCGATTTTTGAAGAACCCAATTATAACGATAAAATCGTTGTAGCAGACTATTCTTCATGCATTTTATCAAAACCAATCGATGTCTCACGTTATGGGATTATTTATGCAGGTGCACAAAAAAATATTGGGCCATCGGGTATTACAATCGTTATTGTTCGTGATGATTTATTGGGGAAAGCCAATAAAATGTTGCCGTCAGTGTTAGATTATACTGTTGAAACAAAACATGACTCAATGTTCAATACACCCCCAACATTTGCTTGGTATATGTCTGGTCTTGTTTTTAAATGGATCAAGCGACTTGGGGGGTTAGCTGAAATGGAAAAACGCAATCAACATAAAGCATCAATGCTTTACCAGTATATTGATAGTTCTGATTTTTATCATAACAACATTGCTACCGCTAATCGTTCTATTATGAATGTTCCTTTTGTTGCGCCAACTGAAGAATTGAATAAATTGTTTGTCAGTGAGGCAACTAAAGCTGGAATTATTGGTATAAAAGGACATCGGATTGTCGGTGGTATGCGTGCATCTCTTTATAATGCAATGGATATTAAAGGGGTTAGTTATTTGGTTGATTTCATGAAGCAATTTGAAAAAACACACGGTTAATTGAATCGTTTTTATATTTATTTAAATCAAAATTTGCCCGCTATGCGGGCTATTTTATATTAAATGTTTGAGTAAACGCTAAATGCAACGTCAATTACTTTACTGGCTACTGTTATGTAGCAGTGTACTATTTTTTGTGGGATGTTCAGATAAGTCATTACATGGCTATAGCGTTGCGCCATCACTAGAAGGGAAAACGTCCATTAAAATATTTCATTCAAAAAAATTGGGTGATTACAAATTATCGATTTATAGTCCATCAGTTAAAGCTCCCTCTCAAGGCTGGCCAGTGATTTATTTACTTGATGGCGATAGTTTTTTTAAGCATGCCAGTGAGATGATTCGTCAACAAGCAATTATAGTTTCAATTGATTACCCAACAACAAGTCGTAGAGATTTAGATTATTTACCTAAACCGCCAGAGCTGTCACTCGAAATTTTATCAAATGGCCAAATTAATATTCCTAAAGCATTTGGTGGTGCAGATGAATTTTTAGCATTTTTGCAAACAGAATTAAAACCATTTGTTTATAAAAATTATCATGTTAATGATCATAAGCAAATTATCTTCGGTCATTCCTATGGTGGGCTATTTGTATTACATACTTTATTCACCCAACCCGATGCATTCTCTGATTATATTGCATCAAGTCCATCAATTTGGTTTAGTGGACGTTACATTATGAAAGAAGCGACTTATTTTCTTGAGCAATTACATGTACAGCAATTGAATACATCTGTGACTTTACATCTTTCAGTAGGGGAGTATGAGCAGTCATTAACAGGACAAGAGGGGTTTAGATCTGATATTGAAAAGCAGTTACGGTTAAAACATATGCAAAATCGTCGAATGGTTGATAATACAAAGGAGCTTGCGCAAATGCTTATACAAGCTAATAATCCTAATCTTGAGGTGACTTATCACGTTTATCCGCAACAAACCCACCAATCCGTCCCAGTACTTGTGTTACAAGACCGTTTGCCTCACATGTTAAAAAAATAGGAGGCTGTGCCTCCTATTTAGTTCAATGAAAACCATGCTAAAACGAAATGTTGGTACTGATATAAAATGTACGGCCAGGTTCATTGTACGTAGCCGCGCCAGCGCCATCAATCGTTGTCACACCCGCACTATTTTTTACTGCAGCGGCATTACCAGATCTAAATAAACGCTTATCAAATATATTATCAATGCCTGCTGTGACAGCAATATTCTTATTAAATTGATATTGTCCGCTTAAATTAACAATTGAATAGGGGCTTAATTGATTAGATGAGCTTCCACTCACTGGATCACCATTAAAGTCATATTTTTTTGGTTTTTGACGACCATACCATGTGATAGATGTTTTTAATGATAGCGCATCAGTAGCTTGCCAACTTAGCGATGAGTTTAATGTGAATTTAGGGATAATTGATAGATAATCACCAGTTAGTTTATTTTTGGTTTTTAACATCCAAGTTAAATTATTACTCCAATTAAGTCGATTGGTAATTGGTAAAGTGAAATTACCTTCAAGACCTTCAACTACAGCTCGAGGTACATTACTCCACTGGAATATATTGGCATTTGCATAGTTAGGGTTAGTCCCACCTTCTGCTTGACCAATAGCAGTTAAACCCGACTCAATTTTATTATGATAATCATTACGGAAATAGGTTATTCCAGCTACTAAAACGTCATTATTGTGAAATTCTATACCGATCTCTTTATTAACACTGGTCTCTGGACTTAAATTTTCATTACCGATTAAATAACAGCTTTTACTACTCCCACCAGGACAACCTTGACCACGACTATAAAGCAAGTAGTTAGGATTTGATTGGTATAGATTTGGTGATTTATAAGCTCTAGCAATGCCCAGTTTCAAAGTAAAATAGTCACCTAACTCTTGAGATAGATTAAGCGCAGGGCTCCAATTACTACCAGATAGACTATTATAGTCAAATCGCAGTTCAGGCGTTAAAATCGTTGTAGATGTTAATTCAATATTATTTTCTACAAACATTGCATAAGCACTAGCCGAAGATTTTGTTGATCGGTTTGTATCACTTATCCAACTCACAGAACCTGCTTCCGTTGTCGTTTGAGTATTCGATGTTGGATCATCTAATTTTTGATAATTATATTCAATACCAATTGTAATGGTTTGTGGTTTAAATAAAATTAAAGGTATATTGGTTTCATTATGTAAGGTGAGGTTAGTATACTGGCTCGTGCTCAATTTATTTGAAGCAAAGATACCTTCAGTTCCTCCAGCTAAACCTTCATTTACTCGGCTGTTATTAGTCTTTTCATATTGGATATAAGATAACGAACTAACACCACTTTCCCAATAACCGCGATGCGTTATTGAATAATTTTGACGGTATAAACGATTTGTCTCTTGATCATACAAGCCTTTAACATATGAATTAGTGTTTGTATTTTGTGTATCTCCTGCATAAATATTGCCTTGACGACTGTAACCTGCTTCAAAGTCTATCGATTGGGTGTCGCTAATATCCCAACGGATTAAACCATTAATATCTTTATTTCGTACACCTTCTCGGCCTGCAGGAAACGTTCCTAGATTAGTCCCTGTTCGCGTTGATTCATGACCTTGGTTAATATCCCATGCATCGGCATCTGTTTTATTTAAGTTACCATATAATCTAAAACTCAATTGATCAGTTAACCCACCGGTTAACATAAAGTCAGTGCGTTTTGTAGCACCTTCCTTACTATGACTAGGAAAACTTAGATAGCTATTGATTGAACCGTGAAACTCGCCTGTGGGTTGTTTTGTCACAATATTTACAACACCACCAGCCGCACCATCACCATAACGAGCTGCAGCCGGACCACGGATAACATCAATGCGTTCGACCAGATCTGCGGGTACCCAGTTAGTATCTCCACGTGTATCACGCTCACCGCGCCAGCCATAGCGTACCGACATACGGCTCTTAACAGGTTTACCATCAATTAAAATTAACGTATTTTCAGGCCCCATACCTCGAATATCAATTTGGCGATTATTACCACGTTGACCGCTGGTTGAATTACCAGTTAAATTAACGCCAGGCATGGTCCGAATAATTTCAGATAGATCATTTTTAGGTGGTGATTTTTGAATATCTTGCGCTGTGATGGTCGATGCACCCAGTGCTTGACGCGTTTGTTCCGCGGCTGTTATCACTATGACATCATCTGGTTCCGTATTTTCAATATCTTGAGCGTAAGCACTACCACAACTCAGACTGATTAGTAATGATAAAAAGTAAGTTGATTTAAGTTTAGACACGACTATAACCCTATTATGTAAATAATAATCGTTCTCATTATCTTTAAAAAAAAAGAAATGTAAATAACAATTTAGCGTAATCTTTTATAACTATTTATGCTGTTTGATGTCAAATATCTAATCGATAGGGTGAATTTTTCCGTTAACAAAATTATCGTAAATACTATTGTATAAAAAAGACCTCATCGAGGCCTTATATTTGATATTATTTAGGTTTATTATTTTGGGGCCAATCATCATCGTCATCATATGGAATGGGTTTAATTCCTTTTTTCTTTTTCAAGTATTCTTTAAAACTGAGTTTATTTAAATCTTTAATGGTATTAATGAAAACACCCAATAATATAATTAAAATAATCCACCAATAGTCTTTTAACCATTCCATGATATTACTCGCTAAATAATCGTTCTAAAATTTGTTGATAAATGGCTTTTAATTTGACAATTTGATCACAATGCACATGTTCATTAACTTTATGAATAGTGGCATTGATTACACCGAGCTCAATCACCTGACAACCCATTTTAGCGATAAAACGTCCATCAGAAGTACCACCACTCGTCGATAGTATTGGATTAATATGCACAATATTATTAATTGCTTGGCTTGCTGTTTCTGTCAGCTTACCTTGCTTTGTCAAAAATGGTTGACCAGATAAACGCCAATTCAATGTATAGTTTAAATGATATTTTTTAAGAATTGTCTCAACGCGTTCTTTAATGATTTGATCCGTTAATTCACTGCTAAAGCGAAAATTGAATTGGACCTTTAAATCACCTGGAATCACGTTTTCTGCACCTGTACCGCCATTAATATTGGCGATTTGCATCGATGTTGGTGGAAAATATTGATTGCCTTGATCCCATATAGTATTGACTAATTCATTTAAAGCCGGTGCGAATCGATGAACAGGATTGTCGGCTAAATGAGGATAGGCAACATGACCTTGTATTCCATGTACCACTAAATTAGCTGTAATTGAACCTCTGCGACCATTTTTAATTTGATCGCCGACAGTTTTTTCACTAGACGGTTCACCCACGATACAGTAATTAATCTGTTCTTGGCGCTGAATTAGTGCTTCCACCACTTTAACGGTACCATCAAGCGCATCGGCTTCTTCATCAGAAGTTAATAAAAAGGCAATACGTCCTTTGTGATATGGATATTGTTTAACATAATCTTCAGCAGCACATACCATCGCAGCAACACCACTTTTCATATCGGCAGCACCACGTCCGTATAAATTTCCTTCATCATCAATCGTGGGTTGGTAAGGCGGGAAACGCCATTTTGATTCGTCGCCAGCCGGAACAACATCAGTGTGGCCTGCAAACATCAATGTTTCACCTTCACCATGATAAGCCCATAAGTTTTTAGTCTGGTTAAAATTAAGCTCTTCAATCGTAAAGCCCAATGCTTTTAACCGAGCGATAATGATTTCCTGACATGATTTGTCATCTGGACTTACTGATTTTTGTGCAATCAGTTGTTTAGTTAATTCTATTACAGATTCAGACATAGATTAGTTCTCAAAGAATTGTTGATAACGTTCAGCAGAAAACCCGGCAATCGCATTTTGACCATGGACTAAAATAGGGCGTTTAATTATCGATGTATTTTCAAGCATGACCGCTTTTGCTGTTGTTTCATCAACGACGCTATTACGCGATGCTTCATCAAGTTTACGCCAAGTCGTGCCTTTTGTGTTCAGTAATGTTTGCCAGCCAAGTAAGTCTAATAAAGTTTGTAACTGTTCAGCATTGAGTCCATCGGTTTTATAATTATGAAAATGGTAATCAATATGTTGTTCATCAAGCCAATTAAACGCTTTTTTCATTGTGTCACAATTTTTAATACCATAAATTGTTATCACCAGATTACTCCTTATTAAATTGTGTTATTAATCTATCTAATTGGTTTGCAAATTGCTCCCGATCTTTTGCTGAAAAAGGCGCTGGACCACCAGACTGGATACCACTTGCCCGCATTGTTTCCATAAAATCACGCATTACTAAGCGTTCTTTTATTGTTTCAAGTGTATAACGTTCACCTCTCGGGGTTAATACATTTGCGTGTTTATTTAATACATCAGCCGCTAAGGGAATGTCAGATGTTACTACCAAATCATTGGGTTGAACAAGTTTAACGATTTGATTATCAGCAATATCAAAGCCTTTTTCTACCTGCATCATTTTTATATAAGGTGATGGAGGGAGTTTCAACCATTGATTAGCAACTAATGTCACCAAAATCTGTTTACGATTGGCTGCGCGGTAGATAATGTCTTTTATCGGATTCGGACAGGCATCGGCATCGATCCATATTTGCATAATATCCCTTAATTTTAAATTATAAATAATTATAACAGTTGGTAGATATAAAACCAATAAAGTCGATACGGACAATACGATATCCATCATTAGTGGTAGGGTAATGGGCTGATAGTGTGAATAGTCATGCTAACCAAAAAATTAGCACCTAATTTAAGCATGTTGTACTTAACAATTTTAATTTAATCATTATAATTCTATCTATTCTTAATCAATAAACATGCTCTTATCATTTGAAAAGAGTCATATTGGAGGCAGGCATGGCAAAATTGTCAGGCGCAGAGATGGTAATTCAATCCTTGGTTGATCAGGGAGTTAAACAAGTTTTTGGTTATCCAGGTGGTAGTGTTCTTGATATTTATGATGCTTTGCATACGTTAGGCGGTATTGAGCATGTTTTGGTTAGGCATGAACAAGCAGCAGTCCATATGGCTGATGGTTATGCAAGAGCAACTGGCGATGTTGGTGTAGTGTTAGTCACTTCGGGGCCTGGTGCAACCAATACAATAACGGGCATTGCAACAGCTTATATGGATTCCGTTCCGATGGTTGTGATTTCAGGCCAAGTCGCTAGTCATTTGATTGGTTATGATGCTTTCCAAGAATGTGACATGATTGGTATTTCACGTCCAGTTGTAAAGCACAGTTTTTTGGTAAAGAAAACGGAAGATATTCCTGAAACAATAAAAAAAGCGTTTTATATTGCTTCAACAGGTCGACCTGGCCCCGTCGTTATTGATTTACCCAAAGATGTGATGAATCCTGCATTAAAGTATACTTACCACTATCCTGAGTCGATAACCATGCGTTCTTATAACCCGACCGTCCAAGGACATAAAGGGCAAATTAAAAAAGCGCTAAAAGTCTTAATTAATGCTAAAAAACCAGTGTTCTACATTGGTGGCGGGGTGATTACGGCGGATGCGACTAGTGCTGTTAAAAAACTAGCTGAAAAACTGAATCTGCCTGTTACAACAACATTAATGGGAATTAGTGCTTTCCCTGGTACGCATAAACAAAATTTGGGTATGCTTGGTATGCACGGTGTTTACGAAGCAAATATGGCAATGCATAATGCAGATGTGATTTTAGCCGTTGGAGTCCGTTTTGATGATCGTACGACTAATAATTTAGCAAAATATTGCCCAGAAGCAAAAATTTTACATGTTGATATTGACCCAACCTCAATTTCAAAAACCGTTATGGCAACCGTACCAGTTGTAGGAGATGCCAAATTTGTTGTTGAAAATATGCTAGAACAATTGGCTGATGAAACGCCTAACCGTGATTTAGATGCATTAGTTAACTGGTGGAATCAAATTGAACATTGGCGTGCAAAGCACTGTTTATCATATAGTCATGATGGTGATTTAATTAAACCACAAGAAGCCATCGAAGTCCTTTATAAGCTGACCAAAGGCGATGCCTACGTTACAACGGATGTTGGCCAACATCAAATGTTTGCTGCTCTTTATTACCCATTTGATAAACCTCGCCATTTTATTACGTCTGGTGGTTTAGGTACGATGGGTTTTGGTTTTCCTGCTGCGTTAGGTGTGAAGTTGGCATTCCCTAAAAAATGCGTTGTTTGTATTACGGGCGATGGTAGCATCCAGATGAATATCCAAGAGCTTTCGACTGCCTTACAGTACGATTTACCTGTCATCATTTTAAATTTGAATAATCGTTTTTTAGGTATGGTAAAACAGTGGCAAGACATGATTTACGCAGGGCGTCACTCTAGTTCTTATATGGAATCATTACCTGATTTTGCAAAAATTGCACAGGCATATGGTCATGTCGGTATCTCAATTAAAAAACGCAGTGATTTAGAGCCAATGATGAAAGAGGCTTTGGCAATCAAAAATAAACTAGTGTTCATTGATGTTATGACTGATGCAACAGAGCACGTTTACCCAATGCAAATTCGTGGTGGGGCTATGAATGAAATGTGGTTAAGTAAAACGGAGAGAACATAATGCGTTATATTTTATCGATACTTATTGAAAATGAACCTGGCGCGTTATCTCGTATTATTGGGTTATTTTCTCAGCGCGGTTTTAATATTGAAAGTGTTACCGTTGCACCTACAGAAGATCCAACGATGTCACGCATGACAATTCAAACAAGTGGTGATGCTCATGTACTTGAACAAATTCAGAAACAGTTACATAAGTTAGTCGATGTATATCGTGTTTATGATTTAACTGAAGGGCCACACGTTGAACGTGAAATTATGCTCATTAAAGTTGCAGCAAAAAGCTCACAAGCTCGTGATGAAGTTAAACGCTGTGTTGATATATTTCGTGGTTCAATCGTTGATGTTAAAGCAACCCAATATATAGTTCAATTGGCAGGAACAAGCGAAAAACTAGAGTCATTTTTAAATGCGATTCGTGAAACTTGTGAAATCATTGAAATGGTACGATCGGGGATTGTTGGATTATCACGAAGTGATAAAACAGCGAAATAACGAATGTTAAAGATTAAATGATAAGAAGGCGCGTTTAGCGCCTTTTTTAATGACTAATTTGATCTTTGATCGACTCATCAAAAAGTTGACGAAAGGGAACGCCGCTACGACTACACAACCAATCACCATCTTTAAAATCAAAATGGTATCCTTGTCTACGCGTCGCCATCCAGATCTGTAATAATGGCTCTTGTGTATTAATAATAATTTTACTTTGGTTTTCAAAGGTAATGGCAATCACATTACCATGGCTCTCGTAGTCAATATCAGTATCATACTGCTCTGCATATTCATCAAGTTGTTGCTCAATGTCTTGAAAAAGTTGGTCAGAACGCTCATGAAATTCGGTTATATCCATGCTATATCTCATTATTTGTCATACTATTTGAGATTATTTTAACATAGTTCGATGACTTTGTATTAAAGACAATTGCGATTCACCATCGTTATTAATAATCGTTGAGATTATGATTAACGCATTATTTTCAAGTGATTGATATAAAATTGTAATAATTCATTAAAGAGTGTAATGCTCATTTTAATCACAAGAAAAATTAGTGTTATAATCTTGTTAATGGATTCATATATATTTTTAATAGGAGCGAATAGAACGTGCCAACAATTAAGGATATTGCAACAATGGCAGGTGTTTCGCATGGTACAGTATCAAATGTACTTAATGGGCGAGGAAATGTCAGTGCCAAAAAAATTAAACTTGTTGAAGATGCGGCGCAAAAGCTAGGCTACCAACTTAATTTGCAAGCTAAAATCTTAAAAGAAGGATCGGCGAAAACCATTTCAGTCGTGTTACCTAATATTACCTCCGAGCAGTACTCAAATTTATATGATGGCTTATTTAGTAATTTAAATTTAAAAGGCTACGAGTTAGCACTGTATTTAACACATGATGCAAAAGAACTTGAGTTAAAGTTTATTCAGACTATTGCGACTAAACGTGATTCCGCAATTATTGTTGTTACTTGCTTAGACAGTGCTGAAGATTATTATCAAACGATCAAAACAGATAAAAATAAAATTATCTTTGTTTATCGAAAGCCTGTTGATGCAGAACAGTTTATTTCTTTAAATTTTGAACAGGCTGGTAAAGATATTGCTGATGCAATCATTCGAAACGGCTATCATAATATTGGCGTATTTACCAATTCCGATAAAAAGAGTTATTCTAATTTATTAAAAAAAGGCTTAATAGATCAGTTTAAACAGTTAAATTATCCATTTAATTTGCATAAAACAGAGTCATTGCCCGTTGAAAGTAATTACAGTTTAGCATTTAGTTTTTTTGCAGAACAAAGCGAAAAACTTGATGCGATAGTGACGAGTGATATCGAACGAGCTCACTATATTCGTAATGCTAACTATTTTGGCAGTCTCAATCCGTGTCCACCGATTTATACGTTATCAAATAAAAATTTGTTTTTAGAAGATAGCTTTTATCAATATCAAATGAATTATGCCATGCTGAGTATTAGCATTGTTGATATGATTGAAGGCAAGTCGCTTGTGCCGCTAGATAATCAGGGTTTTTTAGCTTTACCTGAAAAATCGCCGGCATTAGATTGTAATCAGACGATTAATTTTTTAATTTTACCAAGTCCATCAACCGAAGCTGTACGAAAATTATTACCGCATTTTAAGAAAGTCAGCGGTATTGATGTCAATCTTATCGTTAAACCATTTGATGAAATTTATCGGTTAGTTAGTGAATTGGAACAGCATAAAAATATTGATATTATTCGTATTGATATGGCAAGTTTACCATGGTTTGCCCGTTCGTCTTTTAAGCCACTTAATGAATTAAATATTGATTTGAATGAGATGCTAAGCCATTATTCAACAGAAATTATTGAGCGCTTTAGTTATATTCATGAGACAGTATACGCGATACCATTTGATCCGAGTATCCAAATACTGTTTTATCGACGTGATCTGTTCAATGATCCATTAATAAAGCGACTTTATTTTGAACGGTATCGGCAAAATCTGGATATTCCAACAAATTTTACTGAATTTGGTAAGGTTGCAGAATTTTTCAATCAACAACTTAACGGTGAATCACCAGTTGAATTTGGGAGTTGTGTCACACTAGGGAACACAGAGATTGTCGCTTCAGAGTTTTTACTACGTTACTATGCCCATGGCGGTAAACTAATAGAAAATGAACATATTATATTAAACCAGGATATCGCGTTAAAAACTTTGCAAGAATTTAGTCAATTTAATCAGATTGCTAAAAATTTGGATGCTAGTTGGTGGCAAGAGTCAGTGAAACAATTTGAACAAGGTCATTTAGCCATGTTAATTGTTTATATGAACTTATTTTCCTATATTTCTTGTAAAAATATTTTACCGTTAATTGGTTATACGGCAGTGCCGGGTAATACACCATTGTTTGGTGGTGGGTCTTTAAGTATGTCTAAATATAGCCAAAAAAATGCGGCTGTTGCTAAATTTTTTAACTGGTTCTTTTCTGAAGAGATTAGTGAACAGATTGCGCTATTAGGCGGTTCGACAGCTCGCGACAATATTTTTCAAAATCAGCAAATTATGAATAGTTATCCTTGGTTTAATATTGCCCATGAAAATTACCCTAATGGTATTCGAGAAAATCATTTGGCAAATGGTAAATGTATCGATCTTCGTCAAGTTGAAAACATTATCGGTAAACATATTAAGATGTGGGTTAAGCAAGCGTTTAGCAGCGAGCAAACGATCGAATTATTAAATGAGGAATTGAGTCAAAATAGTGAGTTATTAATTCATTAATTTAATATGTTAAAAAAGAAAAATTGCTAATAACCCATGAAATTATTAGCAATTTAAGTTACTTCCTTGTAACAAGGCGTTTATTATTATTGTTATTTTTTTATTATTATTGAGTCCAAATTTTCATCATGTTGCAAATTCATTAAGAATTTGCTTCTTCTTTTGGTTTCATTAGGACATCTTTATCATTAAAGAAAATCCAGAAACCAATGGTCACTACTACAGCAACAATTGCCGGATAAATCCAGAACTCTTGCCATTGTGATGCTGCTGCTGGCATAGCTTTTTCAGTAACAACACGGTTATTGATAAAGCCACATACTGATGCTGCCATAAATACACCAAAGCCATTAGATACGATAAAACGTAAGCCTTGTGCCTGTGCTTTAATACCCGGTCCTGCTTTTTTATCTACATAAATATCACCTGCAGTAAAGAAGAAGTCCCAACATAACCCTTGTAGTAATAATGCGCCAACGATGTATAAGAAGTAATGATCTGACACTGCCGCTTGAGATAAGATTAAGCTTCGAATAATCCAGCTGATTGCGCCAAATAAAATGACCTTTTTAAAGCCAAAACGACCAAGTAAGAATGATAAAAACACCATAAAGATAACTTCAGTTGCAATAGCAATTTGCATCATTGTTGCTGGGTCTAAATTCAATACAGGTAAGTAAACTGGTAAATATGCACTATAAGCTGTTTTCGGAATCATTAAAATAAACGTTGAAAACATAAAGATTGAGAAATATTTATCTTTGAATAGTGATAATGCATCTAAACATAAAATTTCACGCATAGAGATTTTTTTGTTTTTAGCAGATGGCGGTGTATTCGGCAATGTAAAGCAGTATAGACCATACAGTACAGAAGCCCCTGCAGCTAAAGTAAAGGTATTGGTAGTTTTCGCAATATCAAGTACTTTATCACCCATTGTGAAACCAACAGTCATAAAACCTATTGTGCCAAATACACGTACGATAGGGAACCATTTCACGCCATCAATATGTCTAAAGCTAACACTGTTTGCTAAAGCAGTCGTTGGATAGAATAGCAAGCCAACAATGAAAATCATCATTAAGAAGCCACTTTCATTATGGTTAACGACAAAGCTAGGTAATAAGAATAAAACACCAGCATTGATAATATGCAATATACCCATCACTTTTTGTGATGCAATAAAGCGGTCAGCAATCATACCAACAAAAAGCGGGGAAATGATGGTTGCAATACCCAACATTGAATAAGTTGAGCCTACAATTTCTTTTAATCCATAAGCGGCAAGTACTGCTCCGATCACCATATTCCATGCTCCCTGCACGAAATATTGTAAAAACATCATAACCAGTAAACGAGGTAATTTAAACATAGTTAATTCCATTATTATTAAATTGTTTTGATCAAGCCATCATAGGCTACTTCAATATTGTGTGGTTTAAAAATTTCAACAAGTTCATCATGCATAAAGCCACTGCTATGTGAATGATGAGATGTTAATAACTGAGTTTCACTATGGAAAATACCATCATCAAGCATACGTTTTTGTGCAGATAAAACGGTTTCAATACTCATGTGATTATCAGTGCGATCATTGTGTTTATACCCATAGGTACATTCAAAAATTGCTAAGTCAATTTTCTTACCACTGTTTTTTAACCATTGCCATGTCAATTCAGGAAAGTATCCAGAATCATGACCATAAAGCATGGTTTTACCATCTTTCTCAATAAGATAGATAAAACAAAATTCCCATTTTGCATGGTTAGAAAGCAGGGCTGTTACTTGATAACCACTTGAAGTCGTTACGGTTTGGTAAGGGACCATTAAGTTAAATACAAAACGTTCTTTACTGTAGCCAGGTAAAACAGCCAATGTGCCATTTATTGCAATATCATTGCCATAGATATAAAGAGGGTGAGTAATATTGAATCCGTAATCAACCATGCGACTGAACAGATCACCAACATTAAAATGATCAGGGTGGGTATGTGTAAAAAGTAGATCTTTTATTTTGGTTACGTCAACATTTTCACGCATTACTTGATAACTGAATTCTGGTGCTAAATCAATTTGCATTACATCATCAATTACCAATGCGCTACGAGTTCGTATATTTTTTCCTTTTAAACTGCGCGTTTTTTCACAAATTTCACATTTGCAAAACGGGTTTGGAATCCCCTCAGATGCCGCAGTTCCTAAGAATTGAAGTCTCACATTGCTCTCCTATTTATTGAGAAATGTCATTATATTTTATTTTTATGACACTTTTATGAAAAAATTGGAACGTTTCAATTTTGTGGCAAGAATAATATAAATTACGTAAAAATAAAAACAAATTTTTTACATTTGTGAGCTTGATCAAAAAAGTAAACACCGATTTTAGGTCCATATGCGGTAGCGTTAATAGGGGGTTAATTTTATTTATCCTATTGATTAATAGCATTTATTTTTATTTCTTGGTTGTTTTAGATTAAAAAAAAGTTTGAAATTTAATAAATTAAATAAATCGTTAAAATATACAAAAAAAAATCGTATAAGAGCGTTATTTAGTAGATTTATCATTTATAATAGAAAAACAATCTCCTTAATAAAAGGATACTTACATGCTAGAATTCTTTAGTACAGGTAATATACTTGTTCATATTCCGCTAGGATCGGGCGGATATGATCTGTCTTATATTGAAGCTATTGGGACGATTTGCGGCCTGCTGTGTATTTATTTAGCAAGTATTGAAAAAACCATCAATTATTTGTTTGGATTATTAAATGTAAGTTTATTTGCAATTATTTTTTTCCAAATTAACTTATATGCCAGTTTATTACTACAAATTTTCTTTTTTGCTGCAAATATTTATGGTTGGTATGCATGGACACGCGTCAAGCAAGATACACAAGAAGTTACTCTTAAAACGCGCTGGATGTCATTACCGAAAATGTTAATATGGTTGGTAATCAGTCTCATCTCGATAATTCTACTAACATTCTATATTGATCCTGTTTTTGCGTGTTTTACTGATATTACTGTCAATGTATTAAATACAGTTGGGTTTAATATTGATACACCCACATTAGCCCCCGATGCTTATCCATTTTGGGATTCAAGTTTAATGGTATTGTCTATCGTCGCTCAAATTTTGATGACGCGTAAGTATGTTGAAAATTGGATTTTATGGATAATGATTAATGTAATCTCTGTTGTGATTTTTGCACTACAAGGCGTTTATGCTATGGCGATTGAATATACTATTTTAATGTTCATTGCGATTAACGGCGTTAGAATGTGGACTAAGTCTGCTAAAATGAATCAAATAAATTAATCTTTATATCGACGCTTATAAATGGACTTATGACATCTTGGTGTTATCAGTCCATTGCCTTATTTAAACTATCTTATCCTATTTAGCTATGTCATCGTTGCTACTTCTGTTGTGATCATGTTAACAAATTCATAAAAATGAGGCATAGAACATTTGCTTCGGACTTATGTCCTAGTTGAAAGAAAAACACCCTCATTATAATTGTGCTGAAATCTTCAATTACTTAGGAAATATTATGACAGCACATATTAATGCTCAAAAAAATGACTTTGCTCAAACTGTTATCATGCCAGGAGATCCGCTACGA
Organism: Orbus sasakiae; assembly: GCF_039542345.1. Lineage (NCBI taxonomy): Bacteria > Pseudomonadati > Pseudomonadota > Gammaproteobacteria > Orbales > Orbaceae > Orbus > Orbus sasakiae. The sequence continues at coordinate 1,443,803 of NZ_BAABHY010000001.1, read as the reverse complement.
GCTAAATTCATTGCCGAAACTTATTTAACCAATGCAAAACAAATCTGTAATGTGCGTAATATGTTAGGTTATACAGGCATGTATAATGGTATTCCCGTTTCAGTCATGGGACATGGTATGGGAATTCCTTCGATCACGCTTTATGCACATGAATTAATCAATGATTTTAATGTGAAACGTATTATTCGGATTGGAAGTTTAGGGGCAACACAGCATGACGTCAAAATGCGTGATGTTATTTTAGCGGTCGCCGCAGGAACAGATTCAGTTACAAATCAAAAAAGGGCAAATGGTTATAACATTGCTACTTCAGCGACTTTTTCATTATTACACCGTGCTTATGAAATTGCCAAAAAAATGGATTTACCCGTTAAAGCCGGTAATGTTTTTAGTGGTGATCTTTATTATGATCCTGACGAAACGTTAATGAGTACGTTAGAAAAATCAGGAGTTTTAGGTATCGATATGGAAGTTGCAGGTCTTTATGGTATTGCTCAACAATTTAATATTGAATCTTTGGCTATTTTAACGGTTTCTGATCACTGCTTAACGGGCGAGGAAACAACGGCTGAAGAACGACAGTTGACATTTAACAATATGATTCAGCTAGCTTTACAAGTCGCCATTAAACCTTAACTCCACGTTGTATAATTTTTCTGGACAATATTATGAAGAATAAATTATCGCTCACAATCATTAGTTTCTTAGCTAATTTTATTATGGCTGGCTTTGCTAGCCAGTTTGGTATGTTAATTGAACCGATCGCACACAGTTTTAATGCTGATGTGAATCAAGTTGCTCTTATTTTCTCTTTACTTAATGGCGGGGCATTAGTTGGTACAATTTTAGCATTTTTCTTGATTGATATTATTGGTATTAAGCGTATTACACTACTCAGCTATAGTATTATTGTTGCTTGTACCTTAATGATATATCTCACTGACTCATTAATGCTGCTCAATATTGGGATGACATTGATTGGACTATGCGGCGGTATTGGGTTGTGTATCGCTGGTACTATCGTTGTTTCAATTTGGCAAAATAAAGTACAAAGTGCAATGTTAGTGGTACAAGATGCAACATTTAATATTGCTGGTGTGATTTTCCCGTTAATCACGACATATGCTTTAACGCATGCTTTGTCTTGGGCAAGTAGCTACTTAACTGTCGGTTTTATTGCCGTATTGATGTTAGTTGTTATTGTATTAACAAATTTTGATTTAATTGCTGCACCAAAAACGGTTGAACAGCAGCAATATCATCAAAAGTCAGAATGGAATTTTGGTATCCTATCAGCGGGCTTGGGATTATTTTTAGCCATGCTTGCTTTATATACCTTTTTAACTTGGGCACCACTGTTTGTCAGTCAAAAATTTGCGATTACATTTGAAGACGCCGGCAATATTATTACCCAATATTGGGCTGCAGCGTTAATTGGTGCATTAGTGTCAACGGTCATCGTTTCACGCGTTAAAATCCATTACTTTTTTATGGCAATTATCTCTTTAGCTTTTGTCATGACGGTTGCAGTCGTTAATACCGAAAATCTTAATCATATTAGCTACTTTACTTATGGTTATGGATTCGTTTGTTCTGCACTTTATAACTCGTTTGTCGCTTATGGTGTCACGTTTGTTAAAAATGCATCAAGTAAGAACGTATCTTTTATTCTGGTCAGTGGGAGTGCTGGTGCAATGTTTAGCCCTGCAATAAGTTCTTTATTCCAAGAATATTTTGGTACCCAAATCATTATGAATGCTATTCCGGTATTTTATGCGGTAATTATTTTAATGCTGATTATCTCATTATTCTTAAAACGAAAAACAATCATTTCAATTGAAGGCTAATACTATGCTGAATTATAAATTTTTAAAATCGATTCTGAGTACACTTTTAATTTGTGTTAGCGTCTCATATGTTCAGGCTGCAGATTATAAAGATGGCGATTTGCATAAAAATGATTATGGTTGGTTACAACTCAATCTCATGCAAAGTGTTAATGCAAAGCTTCCTTATGATATCAAGAATGATACTTATCTAGAAACCGAGTTTGGCGCCAGATATGGTATTTTAGATCTGTATGGATATGTTGATATTTTTGACATTTTTGATCGCAAACAGGATGATAGACATGATGGTGATAATTTCTTTGCGAAAATTTCACCAAGAATTTCACTTGATGGTTTATTTCAATCTGATTTTTCATTTGGACCAGTCAAAGAACTCTATATAGCTAATGTAAATAATATTGGAGATCGAGAGCTGTTTGAACAATATTTAGGGATTGGTGCTGATATAGATATGCCCTGGTTTGGTTTAGTGGGTATGAATCTATATGCACGTTATGTCCGTGAAAATTATAATGAGCCCAATGAGGGTAAATGGGATGGCTATATGTTTTCAACGAGTTGGTCAACACCTGTTTACCAGTTTACAAATACTAGCACACTTAACTACCAAGGCTATTTTGATTACCAATTTGGTGCGAACAAACTAACCAATAATCCACTTTATAGTAACAATGCGATTGAATGGTATAACGGATTCTATTGGCATACTGATCATATGGCGATTGGTTATGGTTTAAAATATTTCCGTAATATGGCGTTGGTTAAAAATAATTCAGGTGCAGGAAAAACCAGCGGTTTTGGGCATTATTTTAGTGTTAGCTATAAGTTTTAATTGAAATAGTGGTATGATGATCATATTCGTTTTTTTAAACGATTAAACGCTAAAATGTACGGTGGTGGCTAGAAATATATGCAATTGAAGTCTTTAAATAAAGGTCGTTTCAGTACATACTGGCAAAGTCATGATAATCTTATTGAATCAATTATTGAGCAATGCATTGTTGAAAAAAAAATTGTTGATGAAAAAACAATACTATTTCGACAAGGCTGTAAAGTTCATGATTTAATTCTCGTTTATAATGGGACAATTTCAATTCGTTACGAAGCTGCTAATGGTCGTCGTTTTCATCTTGGTACTGTTGATTGTGATGAACATGTCTTTGGTGAAATGGAGTTTTTTACTAGTTATCAATGCCAATTTGATATTATAGCTGAAGAGGCGTTAACGATCTCAGTTGTTAGCGCCGATAAATTATATCATGCGTTAATTGAACATCCTAAATTAGCGCTATTTTTTGCCAGTGCTATCGCGATTGATTATCAAGATACATTGGATATTTTTTTAAAAAGAACACTATATTCGATTTGTTATAATATTGCTTTTGATCTTTATCAGCACCATCTAAATATTCAGCCAGTAAATAATTTTCAAAAAAACTACTTAGAGGCCGAACGTTTTGGTACCACGGATCGTGTTTATCGTCGAGCAGTAAATGAATTAATTAAATTGGATATTGTGCTAAAAAATGAAGGAAAACTAGAAATTAAAAACATTGATAAGCTCAAAGAATTTATTCAATGTAAGGGTGAAATTTCTGATTTGATAATATAGAATCTTGCGCTAGTAGTGAGATTGATAAAGCCATTTATATTTAAGGTAGGTTATGAAAAGAATTTTTGTTATGTTGTTAGACTCTTTTGGGATTGGTGCAAGCCATGATGCCCACAAGTACGGAGATGAAGGTAGTGATACTTTTGGTCATATCGCAAAATGGTGTGCGCAAGGTAAAGCCGAACAAGGTGGACGTCATGGTCCATTGCATATACCGAACTTAAATAAATTAGGTTTAGGTTTAGCTGCCGAATTATCGACAGGGCTGTATCCACAAGGTATAAGTAAACCTGAACATGTTATCGGTGCTTATGGTTATGCTCAAGAAATATCAACCGGTAAAGATACGCCTTCTGGGCATTGGGAAATTGCCGGTGTACCTGTGTTATTTGATTGGGGCTACTTTACTGAACATACGAATAGTTTTCCAACTGAACTACTTGAAAAAATCTACCAAAAATCAGATATTAAGGGATGTTTAGGAAATTGTCATTCTTCAGGAACCACTATTATTGAAGCTTTGGGTGAAGAGCATGTTAAAACAGGCTTACCAATTTTTTATACGTCAGCTGATTCTGTATTTCAAATTGCAGCCCATGAAGAGGCTTTTGGCTTAGAAAAACTCTATCAATTGTGTGAATTAGTACGTGAAATATTAACTGAAGAGGGATATAACATAGGTCGAGTGATAGCAAGACCATTTGTTGGTAATGATAAAACTGATTTTATGCGAACGGGTAATCGTCATGACTATGCTGTTGAGCCACCATCAAAAACGGTATTACAAAAACTGGTTGATGAAAAACAGGGGCATGTTGTGTCCGTCGGTAAAATTGCAGATATTTATGCTAATACCGGTATTACCAAAAAAGTTAAAGCAACTGGAATTAATGCATTATTTGATGCAAGCCTTGAAGAAATAAAACTTGCACAAGATAATACTATTGTATTTACCAATTTTGTGGATTTTGACTCTTCTTATGGTCACCGTCGTGATGTTGCTGGTTATGCAAGTGCACTTGAATTATTTGACCGACGTTTACCTGAAATGTTGTCATTATTACAAGAGGAAGATGTATTAATCCTAACTGCTGATCATGGTTGTGATCCAACATGGGTTGGCAGTGAACATACTCGAGAACATATCCCTGTATTGATTTACGGTCATAAAATTAAACCAATTGCATTAACTAAAAGTGAAACATTTGCTGATATTGGACAAACAATTGCTGATTATTTTTCGCTATCACCAATGCAATATGGGCAAAGTCTATTACCTTTAATACGTAAATAGATTTTAGTCTATTAGTCAATTACAGCAAGATTTTAACTTGAATTTTAGTGAAGTCTTGCTGATTTTTATCATGTTTTTATCTTGATCAAAAATGATACAATAACGCTGCTTAAAAAACCACCAAAATAATCTCAAAGTCATGCTTTATATGATCATTATTGAATAATTTCGATTGAAGTCGTTAACTTTATTTGTACAACGCTAAATGATTAAGTATATTAAACTTATCATAGTATTCAAAAAGGCGTACTTATGTATTTGACTCAGGTTGATATTCATGGATTTAAAGGGATAAAGCAATTAACACTCGATCTTAATAAAGATAGCAATGTATTAATTGGTGAAAATCGCTGGGGTCGTTCAAGTCTAATCAGTGCATTGATGTTATTGTCATTGGATAACCCGTTTTATCAATTTATTGATAGTGATTTTTTTTACGATGACAAATATCAAGCAGATGTGGCGAGTATTCAATTCAAATTCACTGAGAGTAGTGAAAATGAGCTAAAACAAATACATTATTCATCTTTAGCAAAACTTGCATACCATGATACTCAATTACTAAAAAAAGTAATACGCTATCAAATTAAGGCTGATAAACGAGCAGATAAAATTGTAACTCATCACTATTTCATTGATATTTATGGCAATAAGATTAATCTCACAGATCAGGATACATTGATTAAACAATTAGTTTTACTTAATCCCGTCATGCGTCTCAAAAATCCTGTTAATGAAGAGCATTTACCTATCACTAATCAACCATTATCACATTATTATATCGATCAACTATCAGCACAATTAACAGAACATTCGAAGCAATTTTCTCAACATGATTTAGCACGCGGGTTAGTCGCCGCCAAAGCATTGCTTGAATATTATTTAGTCGATAGAAAACGTCGTTACCATTATAAAAATATAGCAAAACAGCCAACTCCAACTACAGAAGAGTGGAATTCGTTAGAACGTATCAATGACTTACTCGATGATTTAGACGATAACTATGTCCGAGCAATGTTAATGGGCGTATTTAGTGCAATAATTATGGCTAAAGGCAATAATCAATTACTGCCCGAGTCAGTGCCAATTTTAATATTAGAAGAGCCAGAAAGTCAGCTACATCCTATTATTTTATCTGTTGGTTTTCGTTTACTCAAAAACTTCCCAACTCAAAAATTTATTACCACAAATTCAAGTGATTTAGTGTCATTATTTTCATTAGAACATATTTATCATCTTATCCGTAAACCTTCAGGCATCGTTGCAATGCATACAGGCGAAAATGGCTTAAGTGTTGGCGATAGTCGCCGAATACTATTTCATATTTTGTATCGACGTGCTTCTTCAATTTTTGCACGTTGCTGGTTATTAGTTGAAGGAGAAACTGAAGTTTGGTTATTACGAGAATTAGCTGAACAAAGCGGATACCATTTAGGATCTGAAGGCGTTCAACTTATTGAGTTTGCACAATGTGGCTTACGTCCATTAATTAAATATGCTAATAAAATGGGAATTAGCTGGCATGTACTTACCGATGGTGATACAGCGGGTAAAAAATATGCGGATACTGTTACATCATTATGTCCACAAGAAGGCGATATTAATCATTATTTGACCATTTTACCCGCTAGAGATATCGAGAATTTTCTTTTTAAACATGGGTTTAGTCATGTTTATAAAATGGCAGGTTATGCAACCACAGATCATATTGATTTACCGATTAACCGAATCATTCAAAAAGCGATCCATAAAAGTTCCAAACCAGACCTTGCGATTGCCGTGTGTGATGATGCTAAAAAACGCGGCGTTGAATCGATTCCTACTTTATTGCGCCATACTTTTAATAAAGTGGTCAAATTAGCGAAAAGCTTAAATTAATCGATAAAGCGATTTATTAACGATAAATATTTTAATAGTAATATTAAGTAAATATTTTATACTTAAATAGATTATCTCTAAAGATTATCTTTATGCTTAATTATATGATTTTTAACATTCTTTTAAATTAATCAATGGTAAAAATATCATTGATATATTATTTAAATATGATAAATTTGAGACGCTTAGCATTATGAATTTGGCTTTTCGTGCTCTATCGATAAGTATGGTTTCATGTAAAGATTTATAATCGTTAATGGGTTTAGTTGATCAAGGAAACACTATCAATGGAAGTGCGGCTTTGTCAGCAACAACCGTAAACACGATTATTGGTCATGGACCTCAATATACAGGTACTGCTGATACGCTTGGTTTTTCAGTTAGTGATACTCAATATAGCGAAGCGACGGGTAATATTAGTTCTGACACAACAAAAACATTTCAAGCGGGGCTAACATTTAACGATTTTGTCGTTAATACTAGTTTGATCTTCACTGCTACAACTGATTATACCTATAGTGATGGAGACTCAGCTGATCCGGATAATCCTGTTAGTTTAGATGGCATTACTTATTCATGGGTTGATGCTGCTGGAACTGCGGTTGCCACCTCTAGTTATAGTACAATGATTGGTTGTGATGGTAGCTACACTTATCCATTAACGCTTCAAATTACAGCAACAAATATTAAAACATTTTCACAGTACGGTGATCCTCGAGAAAGCTCAAGTGTCACTTTAACTAAATCTTATAAGATTTCGCCAGTTGGCATTTGTTATGCTAAACCTTATGCGATTGAAACGTTGTCATCAACCCAGTGGTATGGTTTTGATTCAAGTGGTTCATACAAAGGTATTAACGTAACTAACTACACAACACCTAATGTGACAGTAGGTGGTGGATACACTTCTGACAATATACCTGATAAAGGTTTTAAAGCTAATCCGACAGTTTCTTCAAATAATTTCCCAACTACAGGTTTTCCTGGTGCAAAATTTCAGTTGGTGATGGCCGGCAACCAAAATGATTATAATTTTTCAGTTAATTCGGGAAATGGTGTGACGACTGCAGATGGTTCTGGGTATGTTCGTTTTACTAGCAAACCAAGCGGTAGTGTGACTATTCGGGCAACTTTAAATTCAGATTCATCTATTTATTATGACTACACATTTAATCCAACTGGCAATTGGGTTGTTTCTCAGTCTAAAACGGTAACGTCAAAAAGTTATACGGATGCGAGTAAAATATGTACAAATTTAGGTACATCCTTACCGACAAGAGAAAATTTGACTAACTCGCCACAGATATCAGTTTCTACAATGACGACTTATATAACAAATAGTTGGACTCGTGCGATTGGAGGCGGAATTACAGGAGAGTGGGGACCTTTAAATACAACAAGTTACCCTAATTCAGATTGGCCAAGTACGACCGATTTTGTCTATTATTGGACAAGTGAATCGTCTAGTTCTGTTGCACAGTTTGTAGTAAGTAATACGTGGGGCGATGTTAACTATTCAGGTCTTTCCGGTTCAGGTAATTATCGATATGTTGCATGTAAAGGCTAATTAATTTTTTTTCCTAAAAACGTGGGTCATATTGACCCATTTTTTGATCTTATGCGTGTCAGCTAAGTCGGTTAATCACAAATTATTTCGTTGTGGCATAAAGCAGATTCTGCTAAACTACTATCCCGTCTGATTAACTGTAATATTGTGTTTATTTTAGTCAGTTTTGTCTAATTTGAAGATGATATTCATCAATGAAAATGGTTGTAATTTAATGGTCACAAATTATATTTTTGTTACAGGCGGCGTTGTTTCTTCTCTTGGTAAAGGGATTGCAGCAGCCTCATTAGCCGCTATTCTTGAAGCTCGTGGTTTAAAAGTGACCATGTTGAAACTTGATCCTTATATCAATGTCGATCCTGGAACAATGAGTCCAATTCAACATGGTGAAGTATTTGTTACTGAAGATGGAGCAGAGACCGATCTTGACTTAGGTCATTATGAGCGATTTATTCGTACTAAAATGACTCGTCGTAATAACTTCACAACAGGTCGTATTTATTCTGATGTTTTACGTAAAGAGCGTCGTGGCGATTATTTAGGGGCGACAGTTCAAGTTATCCCTCATATTACTAATGCTATTAAAGATCGCGTGATCGAAGGTGCTAAAGGCTTTGATGTTGCTATCGTTGAAGTCGGAGGTACGGTTGGTGATATCGAATCATTACCTTTCTTAGAAGCAATTAGACAGCTTGCCGTCAATGTTGGCCGTGAACACACATTATTCATGCATTTAACGTTAGTACCTTATTTACCGTCAGCTGGTGAGGTAAAAACGAAACCAACTCAGCATTCTGTTAAAGAATTACTTTCAATCGGTATTCAACCCGATATTTTAATTTGTCGTTCGGATCGTATGGTACCGGCTAACGAGCGTGCTAAAATCGCACTATTTTGTAATGTGCCAGAAAAAGCCGTTATTTCATTAAAAGATGTCGATTCAATTTATAAAATCCCTGCCTTATTAAAGTCACAAGGATTAGATAGTTACGTGTGCAATCGCTTCCACTTAGATTGCCCTGAGGCTAATTTATCTGAATGGGAACAAGTGATTTATGAAGAAGCCAATCCTGTTGGCGAAGTGACAATTGGTATGGTTGGTAAGTATATTGAATTACCAGACGCTTATAAATCAGTTAATGAAGCTTTAAAACATGGTGGTTTAAAAAATCGTTTAACAGTGCATATTCGCTATATTGATTCTGAAGATTTAGAATCAAAAGGTACCGAGATGCTTAAAGATTTAGATGGTATCTTGATTCCAGGTGGTTTTGGATACCGTGGTGTTGAGGGTAAAATTTTAGCTGCACGTTACGCACGTGAAAATAAAATTCCTTATTTAGGAATTTGTCTTGGTTTACAAGTGGCTTTAATTGAGTTTGCACGTAATGTTGCAGGTATCAAAGATGCTAACTCAACTGAATTTGTTAAAGATTGTGCAAGTCCGGTTGTCGCTTTAATCACGGAGTGGAGCGATGAGTCAGGTGAAATCGTTCAACGTAGCGAAAATAGTGATTTAGGCGGTACAATGAGACTCGGTGCTCAAGTTTGTCATCTTGAACCTAACTCATTAGTTCATGATATGTATAAGAAAGATTCGATTGTCGAACGTCATCGCCACCGTTATGAAGTTAATAATAATTTACTTCCTTCAATTGTTAAATCAGGCTTAAAAATAACAGGATTATCAACAGATCGTAAGTTAGTTGAAATTATTGAAAACCCAGATCATCCATGGTTTGTTGCATGTCAATTCCACCCGGAATTTACATCAACCCCAAGAGATGGTCATCCATTATTTAGTAGTTTTATTCGTGCGGCTAATGAATATCAGCGGCGCTAATATTGCATTTTAATTTTTATTTTGTTTTTTAATATGTCATATAGAGGAAAAGAAAATGGCAAAGATCGTCAAAGTTCATGGTCGTGAAGTAATCGATTCACGTGGTAACCCAACTGTTGAAGCAGAAGTTCATTTAGAAGGTGGTTTTGTTGGTTTAGCAATCGTTCCATCTGGAGCATCAACTGGTTCTCGTGAAGCATTAGAACTTCGCGATGGTGACAAATCACGTTTCTTAGGTAAAGGTGTGTTAAAAGCTGTTGCAAACGTAAACGGTCCAATTGCCAATGCACTAATTGGTAAAGATGCGTTAGATCAAGCTGCTATTGACCAAGTCATGTTAGATTTAGATGGTACTGATTTTAAATCAAATTTAGGTGCAAACGCACTTTTATCAGTATCTCTTGCAAATGCTAAAGCAGCCGCTGCTGCGAAAGGTGTTCCACTATTCGCTCATATTGCAGATTTAAATGGTACGCCAGGTAAATACTCTATGCCACTTCCAATGATGAACATCATCAATGGTGGTGAACATGCTGATAACAACATCGACTTACAAGAATTTATGATTCAACCAGTTGGTGCTAAAAATATCCGTGAAGCAATCCGTATGGGGTCTGAAGTGTTCCATAACTTAGCTAAAGTTCTTCATGCTAAAGGCATGAACACGGCAGTTGGCGATGAAGGTGGTTTTGCACCTAACCTAGCTTCAAATGCTGATGCATTAGCATGTATCAAAGAAGCTGTTGAAAAAGCTGGTTATGTTTTAGGTAAAGATATTACATTAGCAATGGACTGTGCTGCTTCTGAGTTCTATAACAAAGAAACAGGTAAATATGTATTAAAAGGTGAAGGCGGTAAAGAGTTCACTGCTCAAGAATTTACTCACTATTTAGAAGGATTAACTAACGACTACCCAATCGTCTCTATTGAAGATGGTTTAGATGAAAGTGATTGGGAAGGTTGGGCATACCAAACTAAAGCTTTAGGTAATAAAATCCAGCTAGTCGGCGACGATTTATTTGTTACTAATACTAAAATCTTTAAAGAAGGTATTGATAAAGGTATCGCTAACTCAATCCTTGTTAAAGTAAATCAAATTGGTACATTAACTGAATCAATCGCTGCGGTGAAAATGGCAAAAGATGCAGGCTATACTGCGGTAATTTCACACCGTAGTGGTGAGTCAGAAGATTCTACAATTGCTGATTTAGCGGTTGGTTTAGCAGCGGGTCAAATCAAAACTGGTTCAATGAGCCGTTCAGACCGTATTGCTAAATATAACCAATTAATCCGTATCGAAGAAGCTTTAGGTGATAAAGCACCATTCCACGGCTTAAAAGAAGTTAAAGGTCAATAATCTTTCATCACAATTGGTGATCATTGATTAAGCAAATTAACCCCACTGTTCACAGTGGGGTTTTTTATTATCTAAAAAAATAGACTAAAATTGAGATCTAAAAATTATACTAAACTTAATTATGTTTTTGATTTTTAATCGTTTATCATGGGTTCATCTTGACCTAAACGACAATAGTTAGCAAATAAACTAAAAGAATTTGTATTTTTTTCACAAATTTGATTCTCAATTTGGTAAAATGTACTCACTTAGTATAATTATTTATCTATCAATTTGGAGTTATCATGGCAGTTGCTGTTAATAAACGTTCTGTAATGACTTTGTTTTGTGACACAACAGATATATATGGTCATCAGATTCGCTTTGTTTTAGCGGAAAAAGGTGTAACGGCCGAGATTGAATTCGTTGAAGCAAATAATTTGCCTCAAGAATTACTAGATCTTAATCCTTATGGTTCAATCCCAACACTTATCGATCGTGATCTAACCTTATATGAACCACATATCGCGTTAGAATATCTTGATGAGCGTTTTCCTCACCCACCTTTAATGCCAGTTTATCCAATTGTTAGGGCTAATTCTCGTTTAACGATGTACCGCATGCGTAAAGAGTGGTATAGCGCTTATCACACAATTATGGATGCCCCTAAATCGGAAGCAGCAAAAGAAGCGAGAAAATCATTACAAGATGATTTAACGGCAATTTCAATTATGTTTAAAGAAAAACCGTTTTTTATGAGTGATGATTTTACATTGAGTGATTGTTATTTTGCACCATTGTTGTGGCGTTTACCTTTACTCGATATTACCTTACCTAAAACGGCAGAAAAGCATTATCTTAGTTATATGACACGTGTATTTGAACGTCCAGCATTTATTGAGTCTTTAACTGAAGATGAAAAGAAAATAAGAGCCTAATTTATGGTTGATATTGCGAATATGTCACCTCGTCGTCCTTATCTATTTAGGGCGATGTATGATTGGATTCTAGATAATGAACTTACACCCTATATTGTTGTTAATACAACAGTATATGGTGTGTTGGTGCCTGATGAATTTATCCAAAATAATCAAATTGTTTTAAATATTGCACCACAATCTGTTGGTCAGTATTCAATCAATAACCAACAGTTAGAGTTTAATGCTAGATTTGGCGGTAACCCACATCATATTGTTGTTCCAATGGCTGCAATTGAAGCGATTTATGCTCGTGAAAACGGAGCTGGGCTTGCTTTTGAAGTTGAGCCACAGTATCAAAAACGTCAAGAAGAGCCTAAAAAAACAACCAGTCCATTTAAAGTTGTAAAATAATAAAATGTTACGACTATCATATCAATATCTTATGTTTTGCTAATACCCTTTTATATTAAAGGGTATTAGCACTGTATTTATCAATATCTATTCCATCATATTAGGCATTTTTAACAATAATTGTTGAAGTATCCGTTTTGATTTCATTTAATATCACAGTAACCTTATCAAGCAGTCGGTAAGTAACTTGTTCTTTAATTTTAATTAATCCTTCTTCAGGGAGCATTCCAACTTCATTACGAATCGGATGAATCAAAGAAGAAGGCATAAAAGCAACTGCACCGATAGCAGTCAGGCGCACTTTTGCTCCACCGCGATTAAGGTCAATGATTTGTGCATCAAATGGTTGCCCAATTTTATCAGCTAAAAATTGTTGATATAATTTTTCATTGACTTCACGCTCTGCAAATCTAACCGTTTTACGGCGTTCGTTCATTAATGGCAAGATCTGTTGATTCGGTTTATCATGAATATGTTTTTCTAGTATAGATTTTAATAATCGATGGTTGAGTAAATCACCATATTTTCTAATTGGCGATGTCCAAGTCGCATAACTATCAAAACCAAGTCCAAAATGGGCATTCGGTTCAATTGAAAAGTCAGCGGATGCTTGATATCGTCTTAATCGATATTCCAGTAATTCATTTTGTTGGATTAATCGACGTAAATCTCGATAGCCATCGAAAGTCGCGATGCGTTCTTTATTAAATTCTTCAATTTGATTTTCAGACAACAGTTTTACCACAGAATCCAAATATTTGGGTTCAAATCCTTGGTGGGTATTAAAAATCCCAAAGCCTAATTCTGCTTTAAGTGTATGAGTGAATACCTGATTGGCTATAACCATCGCTTCTTCAACCATTTTATGAGCAGTCAGTTTCGATTCTTTAACAATATCGATTAGTTGTCTTTGTTGATCAAAAATAAAACGGTATTCATGATTATCTTTAAAGAGTAATGCGTTTTTTTGTCGCCACAGATTCCTGATTTGTGCCAATTCTTGTAAAGAAATTAACTGATCAGAAAGTGTTGGTATGTCAGTGTCGATATCTATTTGATGATCAATAAATTCAGAGACGTTTTTATAATTTAATTTCGCTTTAGATGTTACCCATGCCAAGTTAAATTCAGATGATTGGTAATCAATATCACCATCAGGTGTTATGATTGTTTTACAAACCAATGCGGGGCGTTTTTGATGCTCTTTAAGTGAACATAGTTCGTTTGACAATGATTTTGGGAGCATCGGAACGGTAAAGCCAGGTAAATACGTTGAAAAACAGCGTTGATAAGCTGTGTTATCCGTTTCGCTATTTTCTGCAATATAGGCACTGGGATCAGCAATTGCTATCTGAAGGCAATAATTACCTTGCTTATCTCTAGTAATTGACAAGGCATCATCCATATCTTGTGTCTCTTTACTATCAATAGTGAAGAAATCTAGATCGGTTAGATCAATGCGTTCAATCTTTTCATGATCAATAAGTTGCCAATTATAATCTATCGGTAATGATGCGTCTAAATTTTGCCTAGCTAGGGCAATTAACCAAAGTTGATCAGGTGTATTATCTTGAGTAATAAACTGAGTAATTTCAGCCGAAAAACCATTCTTATCCTGTAATGGGTGAGAGATAAGTTTTGCTTTTACCCAGTCACCGGCTTTAAGTTGATGTGTCACATTTGTGCTGACTTTAGCTCGTATGCTAAATTTAGCATGCTTTTCAGGAATAATATCTAGCACTTTATTATCAAAACTGACTTGACCCAAAAAGATATTTAAGGCAGGTTCTAAAAGTGTTTCTGGTTCAAACGCAGTTTTATCACCATTTTGTACTAAAATACCAGATACTTTATCGCCATTGAGTACATTTTTCATGTTTTGGCTTGAAACAAAATAGCTTTTTTTATTATCTGTTTCTAAAAAACCATACCCTTTTTCATGAGCCTTAATGGTACCTTCGGCGCGAGGAGTTTGTGAATGAAGCTGTTGTTTAAGTTGAGCTAATAATGGATTATCTTGTAACATAATATTCTAGTAGGTAGATAAAAATTTTAACAATTTTATCAGAATTTCATCCAGTCAGCCCCTCATTTTTACATGTTAATGAATAATATATTATTATTAAGAGTAAATTCGTTGATATGAGCCTGACTTAGCGTAATGAATTAGCTAAAAGCTTAAACTATACATTGTGAGGTAAGCGTATATAATTACAGTTACCTAACAAATTAAGTTCACTTAATATGAAACTGAATTACAAAATACAAGGTAAAGGGCAACCTATTATTCTACTCCATGGTTTATTCGGTAATCTTGATAATTTAAGTATTTTAGCCAGAGCATTTATGGATGATTATCAAATTATTCAAGTCGATCTCCGTAATCATGGTTTATCACCATGGTCTGATGAGATGAATTACTCACTTATGGCTGATGATATTTTGCAGTTAGTTGACGCTTTAGCGCTTAACGATATTATCTTAGTGGGGCACTCAATGGGTGGGAAAGTTGCAATGCGGCTAACCGAATGTATTTCTTCATCAATTGCTAACCTTATTGTACTCGATATTGCCCCAGTAAGTTATGCCTCTGATTCCCATACTAATGTATTTAAGGCTCTTAATACATGTATAGCAAGTGGAATAACTGATCGTAATGCCATACAAAATATGATGAATCAATACTTGTCAGTACCCACTACACAGTTTTTATTAAAATCTTATAAAAATGAAGGGTGGTTATTTAATTTTAAAGCTATCGAACAACATTATGAAGAAATTCGTGGTTGGCAAGAAATCCCCCCTTATCGTCAACCTGTGTTATTTATTCGCGGCAGCAAGTCAAACTATATGAGAGATGAATATCAAACAGATATTTTAGCACAATTTCCGTATGCAACCGTTGAAACGGTTGAGGGAGCAAATCATAATGTCCATTATGAAAAGCCGCAACACGTGATTAACTTAATTCGTGATTGGATTACATCTTAATAAGATGCCTAATTATAGACATCTTATTTTCTCGAGTGGTCGTTGAATTTATGACTATTGATTTAATTTTGTAAACTCAGCTTTTGCTTTATTTAATTGTTCAATAAAAGTCGGTTCACTATGTAAGCGGGCAACAATTGCTGAACCAACGATTCTGCCGGCATGGATATCACTTTGCCAATGGTAACCACAAATTACGCGACTTTGTCCCATTTCATAACCGCGTTTTAAGATTTCATTTTGTCTATCAGGATTAATCTCAGCAAGAACAAGCGCTGTCGCCCAGCCAATCGTGGTATGCCCAGAAGGATAGGAGCCATTTGTTGAAAGTTTCGTTTCGTCTTGTTGTGCACAAGTAGCTTCATGATAGAAAGCAAAAGGTCTAATTCGCATATAATGTTGTTTTGCACTGCGAGTGGCCAAATCACCTGCATCTTCGCGCATGTTCAATAATAGCTTAAATATTTCTGGCGTATCTTTCAAATTAATTGGCATACCAAATGATGCTGAAAATGAAATCGCCACTCCATCTCCTTCTACATGGGCATCTGCCGCTGCTTGTTTTCCTCTAGGTGTATTTCTTAACATTTTTCCTGCATCATACATCGTTTTATCAAGCAGAAACTCTACACTATCTGGTGCTGGAGGGGGCGGTAACAGTGCAAGACTATCTATTGATTGTGATGCTTGTAAAAAATAAAATTCTGGCATATTTGTGACATCAGCATCTTTCCCAATTTTAGCTGCCATTGCCGATGTTGAACATAGTACACTAATCATCATGACGCATAAAAATCTTTTCATACTTAGATACCTCATATTTAGATACAACTTGAAATGGATGAATAAGATTAGGTTGGTGATTATTGTAAGTAACAATCGTTACGAATCGGAGTCATATTGTTACCAAATATTGTGCTATTGATTGGGCTTTATTGTGAGATAGTCAGCATTTTGCTGATATAAAAACAGAGAATGGTAAATAAGGCGCCATTTTTAATAATCATGACTAAATATGCCAACCAAATTTTTTTAAGTCAATTTTATCTTTTGAATTAAATTGTATACCTTCTTCAATCAGTTTTAACTTATAACGTGTATAAGTTTCATTTTTAACTGATAAACGACCTTGCCCATTAATAATACGATGGCATGGTAGTTTGCTTCCTTTGGGAAGATGGCGAAGAATAAAACAAACTTGGCGTACATAACTTGGCATACCCGCCATTTTCGCTATTTGTCCATAAGTGACCACTTTACCCACTGGAATGGTAGCAATAATAGCATAAACTTGATGAGAAAACGTTTGATGGTCATTTGAATCAATCATATCAATAGCCTTGTGTATTGCTAATCGATAGCTTTTACGCACATCATGTGATGTGCGTAAAAGGGCATATATTAAGGTTGGCGTTTAATCGCTGATAACGCACGACGGATAAAGGTGATACAGATGATAACAAAAACAGCCAATCCTAATAATTGTTGTGCTACGCCTAAATCACTTCCAAATACCTGGCCAAGCCATGGTGTTAAAGACAGTGGTGCATCACTGCCACCGCTTGAAACGCTGATAACGATAATGACAGCCATAATCACACCGACAAGACTTTCACCAACAATAAGACCGGATGCAATTAAGGCTGCTTTTCGATCAACGTTACGGTAGTTTTCCTGATCATTCGGGTGCACTTTTGATCGTTGTACTCGACGGCGAATAAACCATGAAATTAATGCTCCAATAAAGATCGGTGTGGTAATAACAGGTGGTAAATAGATTCCCATACCAACAGCAAGTGCTGGTAAACGAAATTTGCTGTTATTTTTAGCAAGTAATAAATCAATAATGATGATTATAGCGCCCAACGCTAAACCAATCAAAATCATAGTCCATTCTAACTGATGTGAGAAAATACCTTTTGCAATGGTTGTCATTAACGTTGCTTGTGGGGCGGCTAAAACCTGCGACGGATCCATATCAACCCGTGGCATAGCACCGGTAAAGCCATAGGCGTTATATAAAATATCAAGCACTGGTGCTATAACGATTGCACCTACTACGCAGCCTACTAATAGGGCGACTTGTTGGCGCCAGGGTGTTGCTTTAACTAAATAGCCTGTTTTTAGATCTTGTAAATTATCATTTGAAATTGTTGCAATAGCCAATACTGCACTTGTTGTGAAAAGTGCTAAGGCAGTTGCAAAATTAGACCCCTCAATGGTATCTAACATTCCATTTGCTTCACCCAATCCGAGTAAAAGCAATGAGATCACTGTAACTGCAACAATTCCAATCCCGGAAATCGGACTGGCTGATGAACCAACTAAACCTGCCATATAACCACATGCCGCAGCGACTAAAAAGCCCATAATAAAAGCAAATAACACTGCACAAAACACTAAGGACCAAGCAATACCTGCAGATAAACCACTATCAGCAACAAACACATAAAAAGTGGCGAACAATATTAATAACATTGCAGCCATAATGATTAAAATCGTTTTCGGTGATAGATCCTGTTCTGTTTGTTCAACTTTTTGACGGCCATTTTCATTTTTCAATGAACTAAATGAACTTTTTAAACCTTCAATGACAGGTTTAATTAATGTTAGTAATGTCCACATCGCTGCAATTGCAAGCGTACCGGCTCCAATGAAACGCACATCGCTTGCCCATAATCCCATTGCAATTTGGGGTAAAGACGCATTAGGATCATAATCTGCGATAGTACTTAAAATTGGGATTGCAAATCCCCATGCAATAATGTTACCAATTAAAATTGAGATACCCGAAATAATACCAACTAAATAACCTGCACTGAGGAGTGCTAATGAAAAACCTAACGGTATTTGAAAAATTGATTTTCCTTGAGTAAACCAATACGCTGTACCATCTGCTAATACACGAAAACCGTTTGTAAACAAGCTTACACATGATGCAATGACTCCACCAAAAATAATATCTTTTAGACCATCATGATTATTTTTAGTTTCTTCTGCATTATCTGTATCACAGCCTGCTTTTAGTATCTCAGCAGCGGCAACGCCTTCTGGATAAGGGAGTGAGCTTTTTACAACCATAACTTGACGAAGCGGAATCGAAAAAAGTACGCCTAGCATACCACCCGAGGCACAAACAGTTAATGTTAACCAGAAAGGAAAACTCTGCCAGTAGCCTATCATTAATAAACCGGGTAAAACAAAGATTATGGACGAAAGTGTACCCGCTGCGGATGCTTGTGTTTGCACCATGTTATTTTCAAGAATGGTTGAACCTGAAAAAAAGCGCAAAATAGCCATTGAAATAACGGCAGCTGGAATTGCTGATGAAAAAGTTAATCCAACTTTTAAACCTAAATAGACATTCGATGCGGTGAAAATAACCGTAATAAATGCACCTAAAATCATACCTCTTAGGGTGAGTTCGCGTAAGTTTTGCATAAGTATTATCAATATCAATAAGTTAGATAATTAGTATACTATAAAAATTTCAAGCATAAAAATATTGTACACAGATCTTTTTATCAAGTGCCCAAAATCGCTATTAATGAGTATAATAACAGGGCGTATAAATTAATAGAGAGCCAATTTTGCAATCGTTAGAACAACTACTGACAATCATGAAACAATTGCGCGATCCCGTTAACGGCTGTGAATGGGATCGGGTGCAAACATTTGATTCGATAAAAAACCACACACTTGAAGAAACTTATGAAGTATTGCACGCAATTGATCAAAAAGATTTTAATGAACTAAAAAATGAATTGGGTGATTTATTATTTCAGATTGTTTTTTATTCGGAAATGGCTAATGAGCAACAACATTTTAATTTTGATGATGTCTGCCAGACATTAGCAAACAAACTAACTCGTCGTCATCCCCATATATTTGGCAATGGTGAATCTAAAGTTGATTGGGAAATCCTCAAACAACAAGAACGCAATCAAAAACATCAATATTCAATTTTAGATGATATACCATCGTCACAGCCCGCGTTGATGCGTGCTGAGAAAATTCAAAAACGTTGCGCTTCTGTTGGATTTGATTGGGATGAACTTTCTCCTGTGATTGAAAAAGTCAAAGAGGAAATTAATGAAGTATTCGTTGAAATTAACCAACCCATACCTATCCAAGATAAAATAGAAGAAGAAATGGGTGATCTTTTATTCGCTGTAGTAAATTTAGTTCGTCATTTAGGTTTAAAATCTGAACAAACCTTAAATAAGGCAAATCAGAAATTTGAGCGACGCTTTCGTCAAGTAGAAAGCCATTTTAAACATAAAGGGCAACAACTTTATGACATTACACTTGATGAGATGGAACAAGCCTGGCAAGAAATTAAACTATCAGAACAACGGAACCGTAAATCTTAGGAATATCAGCATGACAACAAATAAAAATGAACTCTACCAAGAAATAGAAGCATGGTCACAAAATGCCATTTTTAATAGTCCATCCTGGAGCATTAATCAACTTGATTACAGTGAAAAAAGTGTCAGTGTGATTGAAATTATTCTGAGTGAAATGGCAGAAAAAAGTTTAATGTTATCAGAAGAGCAAACTGCCATGATATCACAAGAGTATGGTTGCTATTTATTATTAACCGCATATAAATTGTACGGTGGGGAATTTTATTGGAATAGTGATTACGAACAACCGATGTTAATTGTGGGTGAACCGCATGCGACAATTGCATTATTAACATGGAATAAAATAAAAGGGCGTTTGCTAGGCGATAAAACTGATCATGTTGCTTATTTTTTTGAACAATTTGCTCATGATGCTGTAAGTCCAGAGACAGGTAAAAACGTGCTTTATATCTAACCATGAATATTTGGGCAATAACTGCTAGCGTAAGATTATTTGATTAAATATGACGGTTATTGCCTATGGTATTTTATGTCAATTTGAAATGAGTTTTTTTTGCAAAAAAAACTAATCTGATTATAATAAAAGCCCTTAATCTTTGAGTACTATTTATTGACTTTTTAGTTATATTTTTGGTGCTTTACTGATTATTTTGCATAAATGTATTGGGTATCAGTTATTATGCTGAATTGATGAAAAAAGAGAAATAAAACAACAAAATAATTTTAAAAAGGAGAGGTAAATGTGTTATAATAGTATTAGGAGCACAGCACAGCACAGCACAGCACAGCACAGCACAGCACAGCACAGCACAGCACAGCACAGCACAGCACAGCACAGCACAGCACAGCACAGCACAGCATTATTTAATCATTGTCATTATAAGTCTTAGTGTATTTGGATTATTCAATATCTCTCATGTTATTGCATCTTTAAGCGCGACAACGGCAAACGCAATTTATGGTAATCAACCAAAAATAATCAAATCAGAATTAATCGCTTCCAACTTAAGTTTTACCTACAGCAATAAAGTATATAAATCTAGCGATGATAGTTACACCAACACATTATTATTTCCAATAACCAGTAAATTAAGTGATTTTAGTGTTAATGCTTTATCTGATGATGATTTTTCGGTGGTGAATAATTTTTATGATGATGATGGTGATTATATTTTAGATACCAGTAAATTTAGTCATGATACCCCCACTTATCGATGGTTAGATCGTAATGGTACGGTTATTCCTGCTAGTTCATATAGTCAAACAATTGGGGGGTGTTCAACATCACTCAATGCCCCATTAACATTAGAAATATCAAGTACGGTTTCTGTTAGTTCACAATATGGTCTTCCAAATACAAGCGAACCGGTGTCTATTTTAAAACGCTATCAGATCTATGCTCCTGCACAAATTTGTTATTTAAGACCAAATAGCTTGGAATGGGTTGGGAGTGATACGGGGTGGGAGAGTGGTAGTAGCGTTCCTGATCTGACAAGTCGTGGCGGAGGTTTTAATAGTAAAACATTCAGTAAAAGTAATGGTTTTTATTTAAGCTCTCAATTTCCAACGACAGGCTTTGTTGGTGCACAGTTTAAGTTGACGATGGATCGAAATGTACAAACGGATTATACTTATAGTATTATAAGTGGTTCAGGGATTAGCATTGACAGCAATGGATTAGTGTCCTTCACCAGTAAACCGACAAGTGCTGTAACATTAATGGCAACGGATAAAAATGTTAGTACACGAACAATATCATATACTTTTACGATCAAAAATTGGGTTGTTCCAAAAGCCAGTCGTGGTACCTATGCGCAGCAATTAAAACTGTGTGGTAATAATAGTGCAAATATACCTGCTGTTACCCTATTAACGAATTCTCCGCAAAATAAATTACCGGCCAGTATTGTCACGAATTATTATTACCGTGATGTTGGAACAGTATTTTCAGAGTGGGGACAAACAATCAAACAAAAATACAGTAAATCTGATTGGCAAGCCGAATGGTCAAATGTACCCTATTATTTACCCAAAACGACAAGTAAATATCGGTATGCTGTGTCATCTTTAAGTGGTGCAGTGATGTTTACTGATCTTAATAATACGACCGGTTATATTGTGTGCAAAGGATAATTTTATAGTAATGAAAATCGAAGAGCGATTACAATTTACTGCGCATTACAGTGCTCAGCAAGTTTGTTTATTTAATGAAGGTATTTTTGTTCGTGCATATAATCAGTCCGCTTATATTTTGACTGTTTTAATGGGAATGCCCTTCAAAGTGAGTTATCGCTCTGTACAAAAGTTACAAGGAAAGCCGGTTGTTTACTGCCGTTTTCCAATTTCAAAATTAACAGACTATTTTGATGACCATATAAAAACACATTGGGGATATATTGTTAAGATACCCTCGGTATTAAATGGATATGATCATTGGTTCAATTTGATCACTCAGGAGACAACGAGCGATCAAATGCAGCTAAATATTTGTACAACACAATTGCCATCCGTTGCAACAACGAACGTTGCGGCAACGAATGGCCGCTCAAAAGTCGAATTAACCTTGGCGCAAGAGTATTTTTTGAAAAATTGGCAACCGAATGTTTGGCCATTAAAATATGAACAAAATTTCATTGCCAGTTTAAAAAAACAATTAAAATAATTTAGTCAACGGATAAAATTTTTAGTTTTTGCATAAGCTGCTTGAGTGCTTGTCCACGATGTGATATATCACTTTTTTGTTGGCGCGTTAATTCAGCTGCCGTACAACCTAATTCAGGAATATAAAAAAGAGGATCATAGCCAAACCCACCATCACCTTGTGCTTGAGTTTGTATCACTCCATCCCACTTCCCTAAGCAGATAATTGGCGTTGGGTCATTCGCATGGCGCATAAAAACCAAAGCACAATAAAAATAAGCTGTTCGTTTATGTTGTTCTACGTCTTTTAGCGCAAGTAATAACTTTTGATTATTATGCTGATCTGTTGCATTATCACCAGCATAACGTGCTGAATAAATACCAGGTGCGCCATTGAGTGCATCAACGGCCAGACCTGAATCATCAGCAATAGCGGGTAATCCTGTTAGTTGCGCAGTATGACGCGCTTTGATGATTGCATTTTCAACAAATGTTAAACCTGTCTCATCGGCATCAGGAACTTGGTATTCGCTTTGTGCGACAACATTAAATCCTGCATCAGCTAACAAACTATGTAATTCTTTGACTTTACCTTGGTTATTTGTCGCTAGAACAATCTTTTTCATGATGAAATTCCTGATTTACTGTTTATCAAAATTAGGTTAAAACTCTGGCTCGCATGTAAATGTCATGCATTCCCCTGTTTTAGGATGATTTATCATTAACATTTGAGCATGTAGTAAAAGTCTTTTTGACATGGCAAATGCTTCGGGATTTGCATAAAACTTATCGCCTAATATCGGATGTCCAATCGCTTGCATATGAACTCTTAACTGATGTGAACGACCTGTATATGGAAGGAGTTCGACACGAGTTGTATTGTCTTCGTTACGAGAAAGCACATTGTAATGGGTCAAAGCTTGCTTACCGTTTTCATAATCAACCATTTGACGAGGACGATTAGGCCAATCACAGATTAAAGGAATATCAACATCCCCATGGTCATGTTCAATATGTCCCCATACAGTTGCGATATAACGTTTTTTAGGAATACGTTCACGAAACTGTTTTTTTATTTCACGGTCGGCTAATTTAGATAAGGCGGCAACCATAATACCACTGGTTGCCATATCAAGACGATGTACTGATTCAACATAACTATACTTTTGTTGTAAACGATGAATGATACTATCTTGAAATTCAGGTTTACTGCCTGATACAGATAAAATACCGGGTTGTTTATTGACAACCACGATATGATCATCCTGATATAAAACTGTGAGCCATGGGTCTAGCGGCGGATGGTATTCCAAAAGCATTTGTGATTAATATCTCAGGTAAAAATTTTGACGAATTTTAACAAAAAAATAATCAAAAAGCGTGATTATTTGTCCCAAATTGAACGCTTTATTGGTGAAAAAAACTGTGATAACAACACGAGAACACCCATGACAAAGTAACAACAAAAGATAATAATCATCCACTGTGACATTTCGATGGTCAAAAAAGACCATAATTTATCTGCGCAATAACCATAAGCACCAAATAGGTTAGGTAACCATTGGTCTAATGGCAACCAGCTTGGAAACTCAGGATTAATTGCACACGTATCGGTTAAGTTTGGTGCAAATTGCAAACGGGCTTGAAAATACGCTAAGTTGAAACCTTCAAAAGCACTATAAAGCCAAACGAAAATAGCAATAATTCTGAAAATAAAATGTTTAGGTGAACATAATGCGATCAGACTGGCGAGTAAAATGCCTAATATTGCGATACGCTGATAAATACACAATGTGCAGGGAGCAAGTCCTAGTCCGTGTTGGAAAAAAAGCGCAGTTGCTTCAAATACGAGAGTTGAAAGTAGTAGCAAAAACCAAGCGATACGACCCCGTGAATACTGACTAAGTAAATTAAGCATACTGTATTATTCCTTCATTTTCCTATATAATCCCAGAGTATTATCACAAAGATTAGGCACTTCTTTGTAAGGTAGTGTAGTAGATTTTTTGGCAAAGTAAATTCTTTTATAATGGATTAGCAAAAATATATGACATCTCAAGAGCCCCAGACGCAGCTTAAAGTTCAGTTAATCACAATTACTATCGATAACGAGGGGCAGCGTATCGATAACTTTTTAATTACTCAACTAAAAGGCGTACCTAAGAGCATGATTTATCGTATTTTGCGCAAGGGTGAAGTAAGGGTAAATAAAAAACGCATTAAGCCAGAATATAAACTCAATATCGATGATGAAGTGCGGGTTCCTCCAATTCGAGTGACAGAAAAAGCAGAACAGCATTTATCGCCTAAGCTTGAGAAAATTGCAGTATTAGAAAAAATGATTGTCTATGAAGACGATGTTATTTTAGCAATTAATAAACCATCTGGTATTGCAGTCCATGGTGGAAGTGGACTCAGTTTTGGTGTCATAGAAGGATTACGAGCACTGCGGCCGGATGCAAGATTTTTAGAGCTTGTACACCGAATTGATCGTGAGACGTCAGGCATTTTGTTAGTTGCTAAAAAACGTTCGGCACTGGTTGCGCTACATGAACAATTACGTTTAAAAACAATGACCAAAAATTATCTTGCATTAGTTAAAGGTGATTGGCCATCGAGTTGTAAAGTAGTGCAAGCACCATTATTAAAAAATATGCTAAAGAGTGGTGAACGTATTGTGCGTGTTAATCAAGAAGGTAAACCTTCTGAAACTCGCTTCAAAGTTGAAGAGCGTTTTGGTTTTGCAACCTTAGTTAAGGCAAGTCCTGTTACGGGGCGAACCCACCAAATCCGCGTTCATACTCAATATACCGGTCACCCGATTGCATTTGACGATCGATATGGTGATAAAAATTTTGATGATGAGCTAGCAAATACTAAACTCAATCGCTTATTTTTGCATGCTGCAAATGTACAATTTATACACCCTAAAACTGAACAAATCATGCAATTGCAAGCACCATTAGATAAGACCTTACAACAATGTTTGACGGTTTTACGACAAAACAACCCAAAGCGTTATATTTAAAGGATAAGTAATGAAAGATCTTAATTTATATTTAATTAGACATGGGCAAACTGAGTGGAATTTAAAAGATCAAATGCAAGGATCAAAAAATTCAGCTTTAACAGAAGATGGCGTTTTAGGTGCAAAGATCACGGGTCAATATCTGAAAGATACCCCTTTTATTGCTGCCTATTCAAGTCCCCAACAACGCGCAGTTGAAACGCGTGATTATATTTTAGCTCAGCGTCAAGATTCGTTACCAACACATACACTTGATGGTTTACGTGAAATGGATTTTGGTATATGGGAAGGTCAGCACGTTCCAGAATTACGTAAATTACCTGAGTTTAATTTATACATGAATGAACCCGCAAAATTTGATGCATCGACAAACCAAGGTGAAAACTATCTTGAAGTGTTAGCACGAATGAAAAATAGCCTTGAGCATATTGTACAAAATGCCCCACAAGATAATGGCAACATTCTCATTGTTTCACATGGTACTGCAATTCGTTTATTACTTTGTGTATTAAATGGTGGAGATTGGCATTTGCACCGTGATGAAAGCTATTTTCCTCGTATTTTAAATACCAGCATTAGCCAAATTCATTATCAGGGTGATGCTAAACAAGGTCATTTTCGTGTTAAGAATTTTAACAACGTGGATCACCTGAATAAAGCTTAGTTTTACACTATAATTATAGCTTATGATAATATTTTAACGAAAATAATGCGCTATTAGCGACGTTTTCGTTAAAATAGTCTTACGTTAAACGACATCACATCGTTTCCCTATCCTAAATTTTTCAGACTACCAGATTCTATAGTGTTTAATTAGATCAAATGTAACCATAGTGCAGAAATTGGCATAACTAATATTAAGCCAAATAGCATATTTGCAACAGGAAAGGATTTGATATGGCATATTCGCAATCCAGTCGCTAACATGATCATCCCGCCGCAAGCAGAAAAATCAGCAATCATTGCGGGAGTAATCAGCGGTTGAATAAATGAAGCCATCAATAATAACCCACCTTGAATCACGAGTTGTGGAATAGCGATGAGAGCGACTGAATAACGCAGGGTAATGGCAAATATTGTTGCCGCAAAAAGGTCTAAAAAAGCTTTGGTAATCAATAATGAAGCATCGCCCGTAATCCCTTCGTTGAGCGCACCAAAAATCCCCATGCCACCCGTACACATCATCACAACAAGCGCAACATAGCGTTCAATAAATTGATCATGAGAATCATATAAAACAGTATTGTGATTAGGTTTATCAACAAAATTGCGTAATTTGCTCGATAGCTTTTCAATGTAGTATTCTAATTTAACCAGTTCACCAATTAGCGAGCCGAGCAAAAGGGCTAATACTACAGTCGGTATAGTATTAACTTTCATTATTAAAGCGATACCAATACCCATGGAAGCGAGTCCAAACGTGAGGGGTAAAGCTTCACTGACACGTGAAGGGATTTTTTTGCCAAAGGCCGCGCCAATAATTCCACCAACTGCAACAGCACCGGCATTAATAAGGGGTCCAATCATAATGATTTACTCGATAAAATGGTAATAAAAAGTATTAAAACTATTACAGTAGTGCAATAGTCAGGGTAATTATCATAAATAAGTTACGATGTTAAAGACAGCTCAGCCTGTGCTAAACATAATACAATGATCTTGTTACCGCTAAAAAAAATTCAACCAAGCTGCTGAGATTGGCATGACGAGCACTAAACCAAATAACATATTCGCGACAGGGAATGATTTTATACCACAAATTCTAAAGCCAGTGGCGAGCATAATCATACCGCCACATGCTGAAAAATCGGCAAACATGCTTGCAGAAATCAACGGTTGAATAAAACTGGCCAGTAATAACAATGCTAATTGAATAATACATTGAGGAATAGCAATCAAGGATACCGCATAACCAAGGGTTATAGCAAAAATAGTGGCAGTGAATAAATCTAAAAATGCTTTAGCAATTAACAAAGAAGGATCGCCAGAAATTCCTTCTGTTAGCGCACCAAAAATGCCCATACCACTGGCGCAAAAAAGTACCACCAATGCAACATATTTTTCAATAAAGTCTTCATGTGATGTGATTAGAGCCGCATTAGGTTTAGGCCGATCAACAAATCTGCGTAATTTCAAAGACAGTTTTTCAATACCACGCTCTAACTGTAATATTTCACCCATCAATGAACCAAGCAGTAAAGCAAGTACTGCTGCTGGAATAGAGTTCACTTTCATAATCAGTGCAACGCCAATTCCCATTGATGCACAGCCAAATGTCATCGGTAATGCTTCTCGTACTCGTGCTGGAATCTTATTGCCTAATCCTGCGCCAACTACACCGCCGATAATAATTGCGGCACCATTAATAATCGGTCCTACTATCATGTCATCCTCTATATTTTTTTAGCGCCGAAAAGCTGCATAGCGTGTTTGTAATTGTTCTAACTCAGCAATACGAGCATCAATCCTTGCTAACATTAAGGCATTACCTTTTGCTTGTGTTTTAGCATTTTGTAATAATGTGATGGCTTGTGGAAATTGACCTTGTAATGCTAGCAACTCTGCACGGGCTGTCATTTCTTGTGCTCGTTGCCTTAAACCTTGATAAGCCTGAATTAATAAATCCCAACCGTTACTATCATCACTGTATTGATGAGTATAACGATGTAGTAAGCCTGTCGCCTTTTGATAATCTTTATTTTCAATATAACAATTTGCTAAATTTAGTTGTAGTGCAAGACTATTAGGATTGGCTTTAATCGCCACTAATAATCGATTAATGGCTTCGGTCTTTTTGTTTAAACCTAAATCAATGTCAGTCATTAAATCAACAAACCATACATTATTTGGATCGTTATCCAATATCGGTTGTAGTTTTGCTTTTGCTGCAGCGTAATCTTGGCCGCGATAATCAACTAAGGCTGCGGCATAAACGATAGCGACTTTTGTTTGTGCATTATTAATTTTTTGATAATCTTGCAGTAACAGTTGGACTGTATTTTTATTGTTACCCAGTAAAATGACTAATCTGGCTTTTGCTAAATAATAGCTGAGTGAAGATGGAATTTGTTTTTTTTGATATTGCCCAGCACGGTTACGTACATCCGCTAATCGACTATCTGGTAATGGGTGAGTCAGTAATATTTCTGGCGGTTTAGACATAAATCGCATTTCATCAGATAATTTTTGTAAAAAATCAGCTGAGGCATGTGGATCAAATCCTGCCTTAGCAAGCGTCCTTAATCCGACACGATCTGCTTCTTGCTCATTACTTTGTGTAAAGCTAATTTGACTTTGTGCTGAACCAGCTAGCGTCCCCGAAATCGCTGCAATTCCGGCTTCTGGATTCGCAAGGGCTAATAATAATGATCCTAATGTTGCTCCCCAAAAATAAGGGCTGTTTTTATTACGTGATTCCATTGCTCGGGCAAGATGGCGCTGAGTGACATGACCAATCTCGTGAGCCATCACCGATGCTAGTTCACTTTCCGTATCGGTATTGATAATTAAACGGGAATGAATCACAACATTTCCACCAAAATAGGCAAATGCATTAAGTACATTGCTTTGCATAATATAAAAATGAAAAGGTGTCTGTACGGAATCGGCATTTCCAACTAATTTATTACCAAGTGAATTAATATAATCATTTAGCATTGGATCATTAATGATAGGAGCACTGCCACGTAACATACGTGTATAATAATCACCCATTTCAATTTCTTGACCAATGCTTAACGTTGTTACTGCCGCCGTACCAATATCAGGTAAATTGATATTATTTGCATTTGCAGGTATTAATGTAGGATGTATTAATATTAAAATTGACAAAAGATATGTTGTAAATTTTTTCATGGCACCATTATCTCTTTAACAAATTACCCATAATTCTATCTCAAAACTGACTAAATAGCGACGAGCTCTGAGTTTTAACTATTCAAGATCGCACCTTTGAACAAAGTTGGTAATTTGAACCGTAATAATAGAATTAAGCAAGATAGAGACGATTGCTAATGTTTTCTATATCTTTGAAAAATAAATAGTTAATTATGGATAATGATGGTGGGATTTTTATCTTGATATTTTCAGGTATGTAGAATGTTTTTGCGGTTTATTTACATAAAAACAATTTTTTTATTTTAATTCCGTGATATAGTTAATAAATCGACTTAATTAGATCAAATTTTATACATGGCAAGTCTGGGACGGTCAAGTCTTTAAAGTACAAAAGAAAATATTAAATATATCAATAACTGACACGTTCTCATTAGTAATAAAGAAAATTGATTAACCATACTTTACTATTCATTTTATAGTTGAAAATTATAACGATTTACCAAAACTCGAATAACAACAAGGCAACATGATGAAAAGGTATAAAAAAGTAGAACAAATCAATGACTTTTTGTGATGAATTGATTGTGTAGTTAAAAAATAACTTTATATATACCAGCCACTTACTCACATTATTTTAGTAATAAAATAATGTGAGTTTTTTATTTTAGTCTGCAGATTGTATCGGCGCCTGATATTCCAATATATCACCTGGTTGACAATCTAAGTATGCACAGATTGCTTCAAGTGTTGCCAGCCTAAAGCCTTTTATTTTACCTTGTTTTAATAATGAAAGGTTTTGTTCTGTAATGCCAATACTGGCAGCTAAATCTTTTGATTTAACTTTCCGTTTTGCCAGCATAACATCTAAGTTAATAATGATTGGCATACTATATTCCTCATACAAATTGGTTATTTTCTTCGGCTAGTTCAGCGGCTTTTTTTAATATTTGGCCGATGATCATAATACAAAGTGCTGGGAATAGGGTAATGATATCTTCACTGCTTAAAGAGACTGAAATATATCTACCTTGAGGTTGTATGTAGGTCAATATCAAAGATAATAAGGGTTCAAAAAGCAAACCTAATATTACCCACATCACAAGGCCAATACCAAAATAGTAGCAATGTTTAGCTGATTTTACCGCAAAATAATGTGATTGACTGTAACTGATAAATAACAATCGTAACTGATAAAATGCAAAGACTAGCATCAAAATAGGTAGTGTATCTAATATTGTTGCCAATATTGATTGTAAGATATTTAAATTTGTTGGATCAACATCAACAATCGTGGTAACAAACAATGAATAATTCCCTGACTCAAGTCCAATATTATGCGTATTAAAAAAATAGAATAATACTGGTGAAAAGCAAGCAACAATAGCGCATAAAAGTGGGATCCATGTCAACCATGCCATAAATAAACAATATCGATTTAACCGTGAATAATTTTTCATGTAAGCTCCTGTGTAATAAATAGCGATATTTTCATATAGAATACATTTAAATTAGTATTTATCAATAAAAAATTAAAATAAAACGATGATATTTTAATGTTTAATATGTTAAAATCGTGTCAAAAGCTTTTAATTACTAAGAAAATAGCATAATCAACACATCATTTGAAAGATAAGTCGGAAGGTAAAAATAAAGCGGAACTATGTTCCGCTTAAGATTTTAGGATAAAGACGCTTTAAAAAAACAATCGAAATTACTTAACTTCTTTGCCTTGAGCTTGTAAATCTGCATGATAGGAAGAGCGAACGAAAGGACCACAAGCTGCATGTGTAAAGCCCATATCTAACGCAATATGTTTTAATTCATCAAACTCTTTTGGTGAAACATAACGTTCAACTGGTAAATGGTATTTACTTGGCTGTAAATATTGACCTAACGTTAACATTGTGACGCCGTGTGCTCGTAAATCTTTTAATACTTGAATCAATTCTTGGTTGGTTTCACCTAATCCAACCATTAATCCCGATTTAGTTGGAATATCAGGATGTATCTGTTTAAATTTAGCTAACAAATCCAACGAACCTTGGTAGCTGGCTCCAGGTCGAATTTTCTTATATAAACGTGGAATATTTTCGAGATTGTGATTAAACACATCAGGGGGATTATCTTTTAGAATGTCCACTGCATAATCGATACAACCACGAAAATCGGGCGTCAGTGTTTCAACCTTAATATTTGGGCTTAATGCACGAATTTCACGGGTACAGTTGGCAAAGTGACTCGCTCCACCATCTTTTAAATCATCCCGATCAACTGATGTGATAACGACATAACGTAAACGCATTTCTTGAATTGTTTTTGCTAATTTAATTGGTTCTTGATGATCGGGGGGTAAGGGTCTGCCATGGGCAACATCACAAAATGGGCAACGCCGCGTACAAATATCACCTAAAATCATAAATGTTGCGGTGCCGTGGTTAAAACACTCAGATAAATTAGGGCATGATGCCTCCTCACAAACTGAATGTAAACCATGCTTACGCATTGTATTTTTAATATGTTGGATATTGGCAGATTGTGTCGGAAGTTTTATTTTCATCCAATCAGGTTTTTTTAAAAGTTCTATTTCCTCAATCGTTACAGAGGGGATTAACCGTGTCTTATCAGCATCACGATACTTTGAACTTCTAACCGTATTGGTATCAATAGTCATGTTTGTCATAGTTATATGTACAGTCTCTATTTAAGAATTCAGAGGAAGTTGCCCAACGAAGGACTCGGTCAAAATTTGACGCACTTCATCTCGATTTATGGTTGTGACATAATTTTTTAATTGCGTCATCTGCAATCCTGCATATCCACAAGGGTTAATATCATTAAATGGCGTTAAGTCCATATCGACATTTAAGGCTAGTCCATGTAACGTACAACCACGGTGAATATGTAAACCTAAGGAGCAAATTTTTTGATTGTTAACATACACACCTGGTGCATCAGCTTTAGTTTTTGCGGCGATACCATAGTGCTCTAGAGTCGTTATGACGCTATATTCTAAAAAACTGACAGTATCTCGAATACCAATTTTTAGACGTTTTAAGTCTAATAAAATATACATAATTTGTTGACCTGGCGCATGATAGGTAATCTGTCCACCTCGGTCAGTTTGCACAACAGGAATCGGTGTTTGATGTAACAAATGTTCAGGTTTACCGACTTTGCCTTGGGTAAATACAGCAGGGTG
Source organism: Orbus sasakiae (assembly GCF_039542345.1). Taxonomy (NCBI): domain Bacteria; kingdom Pseudomonadati; phylum Pseudomonadota; class Gammaproteobacteria; order Orbales; family Orbaceae; genus Orbus; species Orbus sasakiae. The sequence goes on along the minus strand of NZ_BAABHY010000001.1, from coordinate 1,411,027 downwards.
CTCAACAAGCCATATTTCATCAAGCGTATCCGCATTACGTGTAAGCGTAAAGTGGTGCATATTATCATATATGGGTAAATAAGGCTGTAAACCAAGATTTTTGATTATGGGTTTATCCATCAATATGTGACCTGTTATCCTATTTTAGTCGTGTATTATAGGCTCAAAATTAAAAAAATTATTGTGTAAAATCATCAAAAAAGAGACATATTTTTGGATAAATACACAATTTTTTGATCTACAAAAAATTAGGATATTTTTTTCTATTTGTTTTATATAGATAAGTAAAAGTTATGCCGAATATAACAAAAACGAATAGTAGTTGACAATACACACCTATTAGCGATATAAAATATATAGCTTAAAACTCATATTTAAATTCTTAAAAAATCCAATAGTATCATAACAATAAAAACACTGAATTCACATATATTGGAATAGTTGATTAATTTGATAGGAATTAACATTCCTTTCAATCGCCTGTCTGCCTTTACCTTTACTAAGGTAAGTGGCAGACTTGTATCCAAAATTTATGTTTATAGCAAACGTAATGCAGAATAATAATAAAAATCTGCATTTTTTATAACAAAAAAAGAGGTTTAAATATGTCGGACATGCAAATGAATGATATCGATCCCATCGAAACTCAGGATTGGCTGAAAAGTATTGAATCAGTCATTCGTGAAGAAGGAACTGAACGAGCTCAATATATTATTGAACAAATTGTGAAGCAAGCTCGTCAAGGTGGGGTTCCGTTATTGTTTGGTTCATCAACAAGTAATTATGTGAATACAATTCCTGTTGAGGATGAGCCTGAATATCCTGGCGATTGGGAGCTTGAAAGACGTATTCGTTCTATTGTTCGTTGGAATGCGATGATGATTGTGTTACGTGCATCTAAAAAAGATTTAGATTTAGGTGGTCACATGGCATCATTCCAGTCTGCCGCGACATTCTATGAAGTCTGTTTTAACCACTTTTTCCGTGCTCGTAACGAAAAAGATGGTGGGGATCTTGTTTATTTCCAAGGCCATATTTCGCCGGGTGTGTATGCTCGAGCATTTATCGAAGGTCGTTTAACTGAAGACCAACTTGATAATTTCCGTCAAGAAGTTCATGGTAATGGTTTGCCATCTTATCCGCATCCTAAATTAATGCCTGAATTTTGGCAGTTCCCAACTGTATCAATGGGGCTAGGTCCAATCAGTGCAATTTACCAAGCAAGATTCCTAAAATATTTACACAACCGTGGCTTAAAAGATACGTCAGAACAGACTGTATATGCGTTCTTAGGTGATGGTGAGATGGATGAGCCTGAATCTAAAGGGGCGATTACGGTAGCAACACGTGAAAAACTTGATAACTTAACTTTTGTTATTAACTGTAATTTACAACGTCTTGATGGACCGGTTACAGGTAATGGTAAAATCGTTAACGAATTAGAAGGTGTATTTGCTGGAGCGGGTTGGCAGGTAATTAAAGTCCTTTGGGGTGACCGCTGGGATAAATTATTACAAAAAGATAAATCAGGTAAATTAATTCGTTTAATGAATGAAACGCTTGATGGAGACTATCAAACGTTTAAATCGAAAGATGGTGCCTACGTTCGCGAACATTTCTTTGGCAAATATCCTGAAACAGCTGAACTTGTTAAAGACATGTCTGATGATGAGATTTTCCGTTTAAATCGTGGTGGTCAAGATCCGGCTAAAATGTTTGCTGCATTCCAAAAAGCAAAAGATACCAAAGGGCAACCAACTGTTATTTTAGCGCATACTATTAAAGGTTATGGTATGGGTGATGCAGCAGAAGGTAAAAATATTGCTCACCAAGTTAAGAAAATGAATATGGATGGTGTACGTCATGTTCGTGATTTCTTTAATATTCCTGTGACTGATGACGCAATTGATAAACTGCCGTACATTAAATTTGAAGAACATACACCAGAATATAAATATATTCATGAACGTCGCCAGGCGCTTAAAGGTTATGTGCCTTCTCGTTTACCTAACTTTACAGGTAGTGTTTCTATTCCACCACTTAGTGAATTTAGTTCTTTACTTGAAGCTCAAAATAAAGAGATCTCAACAACGATCGCGTTTGTTCGTGTACTCAATATTATGCTAAAAGATAAAGATTTAGCACCACGATTAGTGCCAATCTTAGCTGATGAAGCCCGTACATTTGGTATGGAAGGTTTGTTCCGTCAAATCGGAATTTACAACCCTCACGGTCAACAATATACACCACAAGATAGAGAACAAGTGGCGTATTACCGTGAAGATGAAAAAGGTCAAATTCTTCAAGAAGGGATTAATGAAATGGGTGCGGGAGCATCATGGCTTGCTGCTGCAACATCATACAGCACAAATGATTGTCCAATGATTCCATTTTATATTTACTATTCAATGTTTGGTTTCCAACGTATTGGCGATTTATTATGGGCAGCAGGTGACCAACAAGCTCGTGGTTTCTTAATTGGTGGTACCTCTGGACGCACAACATTAAATGGTGAAGGTTTACAACATGAAGATGGTCACAGTCATATCCAGTCATTAACAATTCCTAACTGTATCTCATATGATCCAGCTTATGTTTATGAAGTGGCTGTTATCATGCAAGACGGACTACGTCGCATGTATGGTGATCAAGAAAATGTTTACTATTACATTACAACACTTAACGAAAACTACGAACAACCAGCTATGCCACAAGGTGCTGAAGAAGGTATTCGTCGTGGTATTTATAAACTAGATACCATCAATGCTGAAAATGGGAAACCTACTGTACAGCTATTAGGATCTGGCGCAATTTTACGCCATGTTCGTGACGCTGCAGATATTTTAGCAAAAGAATATGGTATTGGTAGTGATGTATACAGCGTAACTTCATTCACTGAAGTCGCTCGTGAAGGTCAAGATTGTGAACGTTGGAATATGTTACATCCAACATCAGAAGCTAAAGTACCATACATTACACAAATTATGAATGAAAACCCAGCTATTGTATCGACAGATTACATGAAACTATTTGCTGAACAAGTTCGTGCATTTGTTCCAGCTACTTCATACAAAGTATTAGGTACTGATGGGTTTGGTCGTAGTGATAGCCGTGCTAACTTACGTCATCACTTTGAAGTGGATGCCAACTATGTTGTTGTTGCTGCTTTAAGTGAACTCGCAAAACGAGGGGATATCGATAACTCAGTTGTTGAACAAGCAATTAAGAAATTTGATATTGATGCAGAAAAAGTTAACCCACGTATTGCTTAAGAGGTGATGAGAATGAGTATTGAAATTAAATTACCTGATATTGGTAGCGATGAAGTCGAAGTGACAGAAATTCTGGTCAATGTTGGTGACAAAGTTGAAGCTGACCAATCGATTATGACGGTTGAAGGTGATAAAGCTTCGATGGAAATTCCTGCGCCACAAGCAGGTATTGTTAAATCAATTAGTGTCAAAGTTGGTGATAAAGTATCAACAGGCGTTGATATTATGGTATTTGATGCGCAAGGCAGTGTTGCTGCTGCTCCAGCATCACAAGATGCACCAAAAACAGAATCTGCACCCGTGGCGGCAGCTGCAAGTCAAGTTGCAGATGTCAATGTCCCTGATATTGGTGGCGACGAAGTTGAAGTCACTGAAATCTTAGTTAAAGTTGGCGACACAATTGCTGTTGATGATTCATTGATCACTGTTGAAGGTGATAAAGCCTCAATGGAAGTACCTTCTTCAATTGCTGGTAATGTTAAGGCAATTTTAGTTAATGTTGGCGATAAAGTAAAAACAGGCTCTAAAATTATGGAGTTTACAACCGCTGCCACTACGGCATCAAAAGTAGCAGCACCTGCCGCTGCGCCTGCTGAAAAAGTGGCTCCAGCTCCAGCTCCAGCTCCAACAACAACCCCATCAAAACCAGCAGCTAAAGCGGGTAATGAGTTTGTTGAAAATGATGCTTATGCTCATGCCACGCCATCAGTTCGCCGTCTTGCCCGCGAATTTGGTGTAAACTTAGCTAAAGTTAGTGCTACTGGCCCTAAAAAACGTATTTTGCGTGAAGATATTCAATCTTACGTTAAAAATGCCGTTAAACAAGTTGAAACAGGTAGTACTGGCGGAGCATTACCCGGTTTATTACCATGGCCAAAAGTAGACTTCAGTAAATTTGGTGAAGTTGAAGAGCTGCCATTAACTAAAATTCAAAAAGTATCTGGTGCTAACCTGCATCGTAACTGGGTTATGATTCCTCATGTTACTGAATTTGATGAAACAGATATAACCGATCTTGAAGCATTCCGCAAACAACAAAATGCAGAAGCAGAGAAGAAAAAAAGCGATCTTAAAATTACGCCACTTGTCTTTATTATGAAAGCGGTCGCAAGTGCACTTGAAGCGTATCCTCGTTTCAACAGTTCACTTTCTGAAGATGCACAAACACTTATCGTTAAAAAATACATCAACATTGGTGTGGCTGTTGATACACCTAATGGGCTTGTTGTACCCGTGTTTAAAGATGTTAACAAAAAAGGTATTGTTGAATTATCAAAAGAGTTAGCGGCTATTTCTAAAAAAGCACGTGATGGTAAACTTACGGGTAGTGATATGCAGGGTGGTTGTTTTACCATTTCAAGTCTTGGTGGTATTGGCACAACCTCATTTACACCAATTGTTAATGCGCCAGAAGTAGGTATTTTAGGTGTGTCTCGCTCAAGCATGAAACCGGTTTGGAATGATAAAGAGTTTACCCCACGCTTAATGTTACCTTTATCACTATCATTTGATCACCGAGTGATTGATGGTGCTGATGGTGCAAGATTCTTAAGTCATATTGTCACTGTACTAGCTGACTTACGTCGCTTAGTGATGTAATAGGGGGATGACAAAATGAGTAAAGAGATAAAAACACAAGTTGTTGTTTTAGGTGCAGGGCCTGCTGGTTATTCAGCAGCCTTTCGTGCTGCGGATTTAGGTTTAGATGTTACTTTAGTTGAACGCTATTCAACACTCGGTGGTGTCTGTTTAAATGTTGGCTGTATTCCTTCAAAAGCATTGTTACATGTTGCTAAAGTTATGGATGAAGCTAAATCATTGACTGCGCATGGTATCGAATTTGGAACACCTAAACTTGACTTAGATAAAGTTCGTGGTTGGAAAGAGAAGGTGATTAATCAATTAACTGGCGGACTGGCTGGTATGGCAAAAATGCGTAAAGTAAATGTCGTACAAGGCCAAGCTAAATTTACTGGTAGTCATAGCATGGCTGTAGAAACAGCTGACGGTACGACAACCATTAATTTTGATAACGCAATTATTGCTGCAGGCTCACGCCCGATTCAGTTGCCTTTTATTCCGCATGAAGATTCTCGTATTTGGGATTCTACAGATGCATTAGCATTAACAACGATTCCTAAACGTCTACTATTGATGGGTGGTGGTATAATCGGTCTTGAAATGGGGACAGTTTATCATGCTCTGGGTTCTAAAGTAGATGTCGTTGAAATGCTTGATCAAGTTATTCCTGCTGCAGATAAAGATATTGTTAAAGTCTTTACGAAACAGATTGAGAAAAAATTCACGTTGATGCTTGAAACCAAAGTGACTAAAGTTGAAGCGAAAGATGATGCCATCTATGTCTCGATGGAGAAAAAAGATGGTTCAGTTGAAACGCATTCATATGATGCGGTTTTAGTTGCGATCGGACGTACACCGAATGGTAAATTGATTGATGCAGAAAAAGCAGGCATTACTGTGACAGATCGCGGTTTTATTGAAGTTGATAAACAAATGCGTACAAATGTTCCGCACATTTATGCAATTGGTGACATTGTTGGTCAACCAATGTTAGCACATAAAGGGGTTCATGAAGGGCACGTTGCGGCTGAAGTGATTGCAGGTAAAAACCACTTCTTTGATCCAAAAACAATTCCATCAATTGCTTATACTGAGCCAGAAGTAGCTTGGGTTGGTTTAACCGAAAAAGAAGCCAAAGCAAAAGGGATTAATTATGAAGTTGCTATTTTCCCTTGGGCAGCTTCGGGTCGCGCGATTGCATCTGATTGTTCTGAAGGAATGACTAAACTTATTTTTGATAAAACGGATAATCGTTTATTAGGTGGTGCAGTTGTTGGTGTTAACGGTGGTGAATTACTTGGTGAAATCGGTCTTGCAGTGGAAATGAACTGTGACGCAGAAGACATTGGACTTACTATTCACGCTCACCCAACTTTATACGAATCAATAGGTTTAGCGGCTGAAGTGTTTGAGGGATCAATTACAGATTTACCGAACGCAAAAGCTAAAAAGAAATAATCGATAGGATTGTTGATAAGCCGACACATGTGTCGGCTTTTTTATTTACAAATGATGACTAATACTAAATTAGAATCGTGGTTTTAAGCTATGACAGAGTCCGCATTTTTAATCAATATGAGTTTGTTAATCTAAAAATATGATAAAACGACAGAATATGATGCGACATATACATTATTTGAATATTTTCATTGGCTATATCATGATCTAGACTCATATTATTTATGAATAAAGCCATCATAACCCTTGGTTATGAGTAAAATGGATTTTTAGCTATACCAATAATAAATACGGTTTATTCAAAATTATAATGTAGATAATCTTCTACTCCCTATCATTGCTTAGGCAAACAAACATATTCATCAATGGTGATAAATTGATCTTTAGGTGATGAAATTATGCAGGGTCATTCACACACATAAAACGGGACTATATTGCGTAGCTATACTATCGTTAATGTCATCATTGATGGTATTTTTTGCCTGTTTCCCGATATCAAACTGACTATTGTGCTTTATGAATAATGTCATATGCATAATAGCTAATCATATCATTCCTCCGCGATATTTTACTATACTAATGGAGCATTAGAATATAAAACCTACTTTGATGTCGCTTTTTTTCATAGTATGATATCAAATTCGAATTTAATTGGAGAAGCAAGATGTTTGGTCTATTTAAAAAGAAGAAAAAGCAAGTTGAATTATTTTCAGTATGTAATGGTACTTTCAAACCTATTGAGAAAGTCAATGATACCGTATTTGCTGATAAAATCATGGGTGATGGATTCGCAGTGACGCCCGTTGATGGTAAAGTTCAGGTTAATTCACCTATCAAAGGTAAAGTCATGAGTATTTTCCCAACAAAACATGCGATTACTTTTGTAACTGATGAAGGTATTGAAGGCTTAGTACATATGGGGATTGATACTGTAGCATTAAAAGGCGATGGTTTCACTATTCATGTTGAAGAAGGTCAACGTGTTGATGAGCATACGTTACTTGCTGATATGGATGTCGATTTTATTACGGAAAATGGTAAAGATCGCGATATTATTATTGTTTTCACTAATCTTGCTGATAATCAAAAAATTGCTGCGACTCAATCTGGTGATGTCAAAAAAGCGCAATTAATTGGTAATATTGATCTGTAACTCACCATTTCTGTATATTGATAGTTTGGCGACATTTTGATCGCCGCTATCAAATTGTCCTATCAATGATAAAAATCATTTTCAAATAAATTTTTTTAATCAATTTTTATTGCATTATCCAATTGACAATATTATTAGTAAAGATAATCTATAGTTGTATTTATCGGTATAAATGGTAATATCTTATATTGCATATTTAAACAATAATTATGCATAAATATACATATCGTTTTATCATACAGGCAGTAAACAAATTAACACAAATAATAAATATCATCATGAAATAGCATAAAACATAATGAGCAATGAGGATTTATCATGATTTTTGATCTTGAATTAATTAAACATGTTTATACACATTATCAAGAAAAAGTTAACCATATTCGGCAAGTGATTGGTCGACCTTTAACGTTAACCGAAAAAATCCTTTATGCGCATTTAGCCCAAGGCGAAGAGCTTAAAGATTATCAACGTGGTGTCGATTATGTTAATTTCGCACCCGATCGTGTTGCTATGCAAGATGCTACTGCACAAATGGCATTGCTACAATTAATGAATTCCGGTCGTGACCGTGTTGCGGTGCCTTCTACAGTACATTGTGATCATCTTATTCAAGCGTATAAAAATGCTTATGACGACCTGATTATTGCTGAGAATAATAACCAAGAGGTTTACCAATTCTTACGCGATGTTTCAAATAAATATGGTATCGGTTTTTGGAAACCCGATGCAGGAATTATTCACCAAGTTGTTCTCGAAAATTATGCATTCCCTGGTGGAATGATGATTGGCACTGATTCGCATACCCCTAACGCTGGTGGTTTATCTATGATTGCTATTGGTGTTGGAGGTGCTGATGCAGTTGATGTGATGGCTGGCATGTCTTGGGAACTTAAGATGCCGCGTCTTATCGGTGTAAAATTGACGGGGAAATTATCCGGATGGTCAGCGCCAAAAGATGTCATTTTGAAATTAGCAGGTATTTTAACTGTAAAAGGTGGCACCAATTCAATTATTGAATACTTTGGTGAAGGGACACAGTCATTATCGGCTACAGGGAAAGCAACCATTTGTAATATGGGAGCAGAAGTCGGTGCAACCACATCTATTTTCCCATATGATAAAAAATCAGCAGATTATCTAGCTATCACTGGTCGACAAGAAATTGTTGATTTAGCTCATATGATTACCGACTGTTTTAATCCCGATTCGCAAATACTTGATGATCCTGCTAAATATTATGATCAAATCATTGAAATTAATCTTTCTGAGTTAGAACCTTATGTAAATGGACCATTTACGCCTGATTTAGCTTATCCTATTTCTAAATTAGCTGAAGCGGTTAAAGAGCATCATTATCCTAATAATATGGAGGTGGGTTTAATTGGATCTTGTACAAATTCATCTTATGAAGATATGAGTCGAGCAGCATCAGTTATTGATAACGCTAATAAATTGGGATTATCAGTAAAAGCGAAGTTGATTATTAATCCTGGTTCAGAACAAGTTAAATTTACCGCTGAACGCGATGGTATTTTAGATAAATTTGAACAAGCGGGTGCGGTGATTATGGCTAACGCTTGTGGCCCCTGTATTGGTCAGTGGCGCCGTGATGAAGTTGCAGATGAACATAAAAACTCAATTGTGACATCTTTTAACCGAAATTTTGCAAAGCGCAATGACGGTAATCCTAATACCAATGCATTTGTATGCTCGCCCGAAATTGTCGCTGCATTATCGATAGCGGGTTCATTAACGTTTAATCCATTGACAGATACCTTAACCAATGCAAAAGGTCAACCTGTGAAACTCCCTGAGCCTATTGGAGATGAATTGCCCAAAGATGGTTTTGATGTTGATGATGCTGGTTATGTTGAACCAATAAAAGATGGTAGTAAGGTTATAGTTAATATTGCAGCTCATTCTGATCGGTTACAGCAATTAGCACCTTTTGCACCTTGGGATGGAAAAGATATTGTTGAACAACCATTATTAATTAAAGTTGCGGGTAAGTGTACTACAGACCATATTTCAATGGCGGGTAAATGGTTAAAATACCGCGGTCATCTTGATAATATTTCAAACAATATGCTTATCGGTGCCGTTAATGCTTTTAACGAAAAAACCAATTCCGTTATTGATCCTGAAAGTAAACATTATTTAGAAGTTCCTGCATTAGCGAGGAAATTTAAAGCGCAGGGATTAGGTTCAGTTGTAGTCGCAGAAGAAAACTATGGCGAAGGGTCTTCACGTGAGCATGCTGCAATGGAACCTCGTTTTTTAAATGTGAAAGCGATTGTTGTTAAATCATTTGCACGAATTCATGAAACTAACTTGAAAAAACAAGGGATGTTAGCTTTAACATTTATCAATAAAGAAGATTACGATAAGGTTCAAGAAGACGACAAAATCAGTATCCTTGGTTTAACAGAGTTTACACCAGGTAAAAATTTAACCATGGTTTTACATCATCGTGATGGCAATATTGAAGCATTTCCTGTTGCTCATACTTATAACGATGCTCAAATTTCATGGTTCAAAGCAGGTAGTGCACTAAATAAATTAAAATCAGAGTTTAAAAAGAGCTAAAAGGATTTGATATGAGTAATAAAGTGACAATTACCAATGGTAAACTTACTGTTCCGAATAATCCGATTATTCCGTTTATTGAAGGTGATGGGGTTGGTGCAGAAATTTGGCAGTCAGCAAAAGCCATTTTTGATAGTGCTGTGGCCAAAGCTTATCAAGGGCAGCGTAATGTGGTTTGGCAAGAAGTATTAGCTGGTGAAAAATCATTTAATCATAATGGTTCTTGGTTACCTGATGAGACAATGAATGCATTTAAAGAGTACTTGATCGGTATTAAAGGCCCACTTACCACACCCGTTGGTGGTGGGATTCGTTCTTTAAATGTTGCGCTTAGACAAGAGTTAGATCTTTATGTTTGTTTACGCCCAGTCAGATGGTTTAAAGGTGTTGAATCACCGATTAAAGCACCAGATAAAGTCAATATGACAATTTTTCGTGAAAATACAGAAGATATTTATGCTGGGATTGAGTGGCAGCAGGGTTCAGCTGAAGCTGAAAAATTTTATCAGTTTATTTCAGAACAGATGGGCGTCAAAAAAGTGCGTTTTCCAAAAACCTCCGCATTTGGTGTTAAGCCAGTTTCTACTGAGGGATCTGAACGTTTAATTCGGGCTGCGATTCGATATGCACTAGATCATAAATTACCATCAGTGACCTTAGTACATAAGGGTAACATTATGAAATTCACTGAAGGTGGTTTTAAGCAGTGGGGCTATGAACTGGCTGAGCGTGAATTTACCTCACAAGTCTTTACGATGCAAGCATTTGAACGACTGAAAAAACAGCAAGGTCTTGATGCAGCAAAAGAGGCCCTTAAAGCGGCTAAATTGTCAGGAAAACTAATCGTTAAAGATGTTATTTGTGATGCTTTTTTACAGAATACATTGCTAAAGCCAGAAGACTACTCGGTTATCGCGACTTTAAATCTTAATGGTGATTATGTTTCAGATCAGTTAGCCGCAATGGTTGGCGGTATTGGTATAGCACCTGGAGCCAATATTAACTACCTCAGTGGTCATGCTATTTTTGAAGCAACTCATGGCACTGCACCAGATATTGCTGGCGAAGACATGGCAAATCCATCATCGTTGATTTTGTCGGGTGTCATGATGTTTGATTATCTTGGTTGGTTTGAAGTCGGACAATTGATCACTGCCGCCATGGAAAAACTTTTCCAACAGGGGCAAGCGACAGTTGATCTTGCAAGATTTATGCCTAATGGGAACATTCTAACTACCAGTCAATTTACTCAGGCTGTTATTAGCCATTTATAATTCTTATTTCAAATGATGAGGATAAAGCAAATTCGCTTTATCCTCTTTTTATCTCGTTGGTAATATGATGAGATACAGCTTATTAAGAGAGGTATTAATGAAAGATCAATTTATGATTTATAAATTATCGGAAACAATTAAATCAACGAGCAAGATTGATACCGAATTATTTGAAAAATTCAATGTTAAGCGTGGACTACGGAATTCAGATCATACAGGTGTGTTAGTTGGATTAACGAATATTGGTGATGTTGTTGGCTATGAGCGGTTAGATGATGGTACATTAAAACCGATACCAGGAAAATTACTTTATCGTGGTATTGATATTGATGATCTTGTTCATAGTGCTCAAAATGAAAAACGAACTGGTTTTGAAGAGGTTATCTATCTACTGTTATCAGGTAATTTGCCCGACCAAGACGAACTATCTCATTTCTCTCGTATGTTATGTGAATCAATGGCACTTGAAAAACAGACAAAAATAGCCATTATTGAGCTCGAAGGACAAGATATTATGAATATTTTGGCCCGAACCGTATTAGAAATGTATACTTATGATCCTGCTCCAGATGATACATCTCGAGATAATCTAATGCGACAATCCATTGATTTAGTAGCAAAATTTCCGGCTATTATCGCCTATGCTTATAATATTTTACGTCATAGTGCTAAAGAGCAATCATTGCATATTCGCCATCCAAATGCGGATGTCTCAATTGCCGAAAACTTCTTATATATGATTAAAGGCTCAAAAGGTTATACGGATCTTGATGTAAGAGTACTTGATCTCGCGATGATTATTCACGCTGAACATGGTGGCGGGAACAATTCAACGTTTACAGTTCGTGTAACCAGTTCAACAGGGACTGATACGTATTCCTCAATAGCCGCTGGAATTGGTTCATTAAAGGGGCCATTACATGGTGGGGCAAATTTACAAGTCGGTAAAATGATTCATCATCTTAAAGAAGTGATTAGTGATTGGACCGATGTAAAAGAGATTGATGCCTATTTAGCGAGAATTCTTAATAAAGAAGTATATGATGAGAAAGGCTTAATATACGGTATCGGCCATGCGGTTTATACCATATCAGATCCTCGAGCTGTATTGCTTAAGGAAATGGCTAAAGAACTCGCTAAAGAGAAAGGGCGTGAACAAGAGTTTACATTCATGACATTACTTGAAGAGCGGGCAATTCATGCCATTACACATCGTAAAAATGCTAAAACTAAAAAGCAAGTATGTGCCAATGTCGACTTTTATTCTGGCTTTGTATATGACATGATTGGGTTGCCTAAAGAAGTGTATACGCCACTATTTGCCATGTCACGTATTGTTGGTTGGTGTGCTCACCGTATTGAAGAATTAAACTTTGATGATCGACGAATTATACGGCCTGCGTATAAAAACATTAGTGAGCCCGTTCCTTTCATATCATTAAATGAGCGTTAATCTGTTTTTTTAAAACAAAAAGGAGCATTAGCTCCTTTTTGTTTATTTAAATAATTTTAATAAATTAAACTAAAAAATTAAGTTTTTTTTACATAACTAAATTTCTTCTTAAACGTTAAACGCCATATATCGCATTTCAATTAATTTATTGTTTTTATTAAATTAATAATTATTTTTTAACTGGTACAGGTAACATACTGCGTTAAATGTAAACAGTTATCTTGTTAGATAATCGGCCATAATGATCAATTGGTTATTAATTGATCGTAAATATCTATTGGATAACTTATACAAAACCATGTATATTTAAAGGGCAATATTTAGTATAAATAATTGTAAATGTTTAAATTTTCAATTAGCGCTTATTATATATTGTCTTTATTAGTTATAGTTAAGATTCCAAGCCCGGTGAATAACCGGGCTTTTTATTGGGATAAAGGCATCAATTGTAAAAAAAAAGTCAGGTTTTAGTATAAAAAACGTTTAGATATTTTATCCGTCGATTACCAGCTAACCACTTATAAAATGTAAAAGCGGTAACTATTTTAATTAATATGACATTAAGCTATTTTCATGTATAATTAGCACGTTTTACAAAAAGATCATTGTTTCATGTTTCGTACGGCTAATGAGAGCTTTATTTATAGTGACTGCCTTTTTTGTTGTTTCTCGCCGCTATTCAAGTGTACAAATAGGATGTGAGTTAATAAATCTGTCATTAGTCGTAACAATGAAGATGATCTCTCCATTTATTTCTATTTAAAAAGGAAATCACATTGTTTAATCCAACAATTCAAAAATTTCAATATGGTCGTCATACAGTTACATTAGAAACTGGCGTGATGGCTCGTCAAGCAACAGCTGCAGTAATGGCTAATATGGATGATACAGCCGTATTTGTTACTGTTGTTGCTAATCCAAAAGTAAAAGAAGGGCAAGACTTTTTCCCTTTAACCGTGAATTACCAAGAAAGAACTTATGCTGCAGGCCGTATCCCTGGTGGTTTTTTTAAACGTGAAGGACGTCCTAGTGAAGGCGAAACATTAATTGCACGTTTAATTGACCGTCCATTACGTCCATTATTTCCAGAAGGGTTTGTTAATGAGATTCAAATTATCGCAACGGTTGTATCTGTTAACCCTAAAGTAAGCCCAGATCTTGTCGCTATGATTGGTGCTTCTGCCGCATTGTCTTTATCCGGTGTTCCATTCCATGGTCCAATTGGTGCTGCGCGTGTTGGTTTTATTGATGGTGAGTTTGTGTTAAACCCATTAGTTGATGAATTACCACAAAGCCGTTTAGACTTAGTCGTAGCGGGAACTAACAGTGCGGTATTAATGGTTGAATCTGAAGCCGACATTTTAACTGAAGAGCAAATGCTTGCTGCCGTTGTATTTGGTCATGACGCGCAACAAGTTGTGATTAATAATATTAACGAATTTGTCGCTAAAGCCGGTCGTGCTAAATGGGATTGGGTTGCGCCTACCAAAAATATTGAACTCTATGATGCTATTGCAGCAATTGCTAAAGACCGCATTGGTGAAGCGTACCGTATTACTGAAAAACAAGCCCGCTATGCTCAAATTGATCTTATCAAAGAAGATGTATTAGCGGCATTGAAAGAACAAAATGATGAAGTCAATGTGACGGAAATCATGAATATCTTTACCGATATTGAAAGCCAAACAGTTCGTCAGCGTGTTATTGCTGGTGAACCACGTATTGATGGTCGTGAAAAAGACATGATTCGAGCTTTAGATATCCGTACTAATGTTTTACCAAGAGCGCACGGTAGTGCTTTATTTACACGTGGTGAGACACAAGCATTAGTTGTTACTACGTTAGGTACTGAACGTGATGCACAAATCATTGATGAAATAACGGGTGAAAAAACGGATAAATTCTTATTCCATTACAACTTCCCTCCGTATTCAGTTGGTGAAACCGGAATGGTTGGTTCACCTAAACGTCGTGAAATTGGTCATGGTAGACTTGCAAAACGTGGTGTTGCAGCTGTTATGCCAAAAGGCGGTGAGTTCCCTTATACTGTTCGTGTGGTATCAGAAATCACCGAGTCAAATGGTTCGTCTTCGATGGCTTCTGTTTGTGGTGCATCACTTGCATTAATGGATGCTGGGGTGCCGATTAAATCATCTGTTGCAGGTATTGCAATGGGACTTGTAAAAGAAGGCGACGATTTTGTTGTTTTATCTGATATTTTAGGTGACGAAGATCATCTTGGTGATATGGACTTTAAAGTGGCAGGAACTCGTGAAGGTGTAAGTGCTCTGCAGATGGATATCAAAATTGAAGGTATCACTAAAGAAATCATGCAAGTTGCTTTAAATCAAGCTAAAGGTGCTCGTTTACATATTTTAGGTGTTATGGAGCAAGCCATTAATCGCCCACGTAATGAGATTTCTGAATTTGCGCCACGTATCTATACCATGAAAATTAATCCGGAAAAAATTCGTGATATCATTGGTAAAGGTGGTGCGACAATTCGTGCTCTTACAGAAGAAACGGGTACAACGATCGAAATTGAAGACGATGGGACAGTGAAAATTGCAGCATCAGATGGTGATAAAGCACAAGCAGCAATTAAACGTATTAATGATTTAACTGCTGAAGTTGAAGTTGGTCAAATCTATACTGGTAAAGTCGTGCGTATTGTTGATTTTGGTGCATTTGTTTCAATTATCGGTGGTAAAGAAGGTCTTGTTCATGTTTCGCAAATTGCTAATCATCGTGTAGAAAAAGTCACTGATGTATTAACGATGGGTCAAGAAGTCCAAGTAAAAGTACTTGAAATCGATCGTCAAGGGCGTATTCGTCTAAGTATGAAAGATGCAACAACTACCGATGCTTTGTCTGAACAAAGTACTGATACTGCAGCTGAGTAAAGTAGGTAATGTGTTAACTTATAAAGTTAACACATTCTGATAAAAGCATTAGGAGCTTTTTAATGAAACATTTTGGCTTGAAAACATTATGGTTATTATTTTTTACCATGTTTTTATCAAGTTATATTTCAGGATGTACCATTAAAGAGCCTTTACTTGCTGTACCTGAGCAAGTATCGTATGAAGATGAAGTCAAACTCGCACAAATAAGTCAGCAGTTATACAGTAAAGATATTGATGATGAAGCTAGAATGCAACTGTTTTATCAACGTGGTGTGCTGTATGATGCTTTGGGATTCAAAGCCTTTGCGCAAAGTGACTTTACACAATTATTAAATTTTAATATTGCAATTCCGGATGTCTATAACTACCTCGGTATTTATGCTATGCAAGAAGGCGATTATAACGCTGCATTTATGGCATTTAATACCACATTAGAGTTAGAGCCAGATTACGAATTTACTTATATAAACCGAGCGATAGCGCTCTATCGTAACGAAAGATATGAGGCCGCACAAGCGGATGCAATACAGTTTTATAATTATGCGCCTAATGAGCCGATTAGGTTATTGTGGGTTTATTTGATAGAAGAGAAACTGGACAAACATAAAGCACACACTGCTTTACACGAACGGTATAATCAACTTGAAGATAAAACTGTATGGGGAAGTGATATAATCGCATTTTACCTTGGTAAAATAAGTGAAGATCGCTTGATGATTAATTTACAACAGGGTGTTGAAACTAATAAAGAATTAGCTCAACGTCTTTGTGAAACCTACTTTTACTTAGGTAAATATTATCAAAGTAAAAGTAACAACAAACGTGCCGATATGTTATTTAAATATGCATTAGCCAATAATGTCTATAACTATTTAGAACATCAGCAGGCACTTTTTGAAATAAATCAACTTAATAAAAAATAAGTTGTATTGGGTCATGCCAGTTTAGATGTGAATATAAGTAGTTATAGCAGCGTTCTTTATTTAACCATCTGATCGACATACTTGAATGTAGTTATCAATAGTTTGCTTGATTAAGCCTTAACTATTCATTTATCGGTTTACCGATAAGACTATTAACTAAGTAAGATCAATTAGATGTTTTGTTATTTTTGGGTGGGTTATAATATTCATTACGTGAGCTGGCATTATAGATGTTTTTAACAACTGTCTTAAAACAGTTATAAGCGAGTTTACATGACAAAAGAAATTTCTTTTATTGACCTTGGTTTATCCGAGGAAATCCTTAGTGCTTTAAATGATCTTGGTTTTACTAAACCATCTCCAATCCAATCAGAATGCATTCCTTTATTATTAGAAGGTAGTGATGTGTTGGGTATGGCGCAAACCGGTAGCGGTAAAACAGCTGCATTTTCAATTCCATTTTTAATGAAAATTGATGCCGATTTAAAAGCACCACAACTATTAGTTTTAGCTCCAACCCGTGAGTTGGCGATTCAAGTCGCTGAAGCATGTAGCGAATATGCTAAATATATTAAAGGTGTTAAAGTATTAGCACTTTATGGCGGTCAACGTTATGACGTACAATTACGCGCCTTAAAACAAGGCCCACAAATTGTTGTTGGCACACCAGGTCGTTTACTTGATCACTTAAATCGTAAAACATTAGATTTATCGAATCTAAAAGGTTTAGTTTTAGATGAAGCTGATGAGATGCTTCGTATGGGCTTCATTGATGATGTTGAAAGCATTATGGATGCTATTCCAGAGCAACATCAAACAGCATTATTCTCAGCAACGATGCCAGCACCAATTCGTCGTATTACTAAACGATTCATGAAGAATCCACAAGAAGTACAAATTAAGTCAACCAATCAAACTGCACCGGACATTGATCAAAGTTATTGGCTAGTTCGTGGACTACGTAAAAATGAAGCGTTAGTTCGTTTCTTAGAAGCAGAAGATTTTGATGCGGCCATTATTTTTGTTCGTACTAAATCGGCCACGCTTGATGTTGCGGATGTGCTTGAACAACATGGTTACAATGCTGCAGCATTAAATGGTGACATGACACAGCAATTGCGTGAGCAAACACTTGATCGCTTACGTAACGGTCGTTTAGATATTTTGATTGCAACGGACGTTGCTGCTCGTGGTTTAGACGTTGAACGCATCAGTTTAGTTATTAACTATGATATTACTTTAGACTCAGAGTCTTACGTACACCGTATAGGGCGTACTGGACGAGCAGGACGCGCCGGACGTGCTATTTTATTTGTTGATAGTCGTGAACGTCGTTTATTGAAAAATATCGAACAAGTGATCAAAAAGCCGGTTCCTGAAGTGCAATTGCCAAATAAAGATTTGCTTGAAGAGCGTCGTTTAACTAAGTTCTCACAGAAAGTGGCAGAACAAATTGAAGCAAAAGATTTGGATAATTATCGTCAATTGTTACCAAAATTATTGCAAAATGACGAAACAGATATGGAAACACTTGCGGCAGCATTACTTAAACTTGCACAAGGTGAACGTCCATTAATTCTACCACCGGATCCAGTGTTTAAACCTGCTCGCACCGAACGTGAAAGACCTGAACGTGGTGAACGTCGTTTAAAAGGTGATAGTCGTGAAGCACCAAAACGCCGCGAACGTCGTGATGTTGGTGATATGGATTTATATCGTATTGAAGTGGGTAAAGAAAATGGCGTTGATGTACGCAATATCGTTGGTGCAATTGCTAACGAAGGCGATATCAGTAGTCGCTATATTGGTAATATTAAAATGTACGAGAAATACTCGACCGTTGAATTACCAAAAGATATGCCAACAGACTTATTGAAGCACTTTGAAAAAGTACGAGTTATGAATGTGCCTATGAACATGCGTTTAGTCGTTGATGGCGACAAATCAAGTTCGAGTCCACGACGCGGTTCACGTAAACAAGATGATTCATTTGCGGATAAACCAAAACGTCGTAGTAGCTCAAGTTCTTCATCGCGTGGAGATAATAAAGATGGAGCACCTAAACGTCGATCATCACGCAAACCCGCAGCATTTTAAATCTCACTTTATTGAGGTCTAACGCAAAAAACCGAATCAATTGATTCGGTTTTTTTATACTTTGATGATCGGTTATACTAATTTTTTAATGAACAATAACCTCAGTTTAGTTAATCTGCGATATGTAATTTAAAGGCTTGATTTGATAATAGGATTCTTGATTCAGTATCTAGGCGTGTATCAGTAATGATGTCAGTAAATTTACTGAGAGAAATTGAAGTAAAAAGTGAATATGAATCATATTTACTACTATCGGCAACTAAAACAACTTTATTCGCTTTTTCAGCAAAACTTGCTTTAATTAAGGCTTTTTCTTCAGTTGGTGTCGTCACGCCTTTATTAAAACTCCAAGAATTGCAGCTAATAAAAGAGATATCTGGATTAATTTGCCTTAAGAGTGAACGGCCATGTTCACCAATACACGATTGACTGCTGTCATCAACTTTACCGCCAATAATGGTGACTTCAATTTGTTTAAATTCACATAAAAACAAAGCAATATGTAAATCTGATGTGATGACCCTTACCGGAATTTGTGTAATACGTTTCGCTATTTCTAAGGTTGTTGTTCCTGCATCAAGTGCGATAGAATCACCTGCTTTAATCATTTGCGCTGCATAATCTGCAATAAGCTGTTTTTCGGTCAAATTTTTATAAATTTTCTCATTTGTGGTTGGCTGAGTGGGAATGAAGCGGTTCAGTGTCACTCCGCCATGTGACCGACTAATTACACCTTGCTCATCTAGCTTGATCAAATCTCGTCTAACCGTTGCAGGTGAAGATTCTGTTACATTGACCAGTTCTTCAACAGTCACCAAATTATGACCTTTTAAATAATCCATAATTTGATCTAATCGACTTAGTTTCCCCACATTACACCTTCTTTTCTTATTTAAAGCTAATCAATGCAGATTTTATTATGAACGAAAAGGGCGGTTATAACACGCCCGATCAGTACTTATTTCGTCAGCTCTGCCGCTAATCGAATTGATTCTATCATACTATCTGGTTTTGCAATACCTTTCCACGCGATATCAAAGGCTGTTCCGTGGTCAGCAGAAGTCCGAATAAACGGTAGACCTGCTGCAATGTTAACGCCATCATAAAAGCCTAATAATTTTAAGGGAATATGTCCTTGATCATGATACATCGCAACAACCATATCAAATTTACCTTGGTGAGCTTGTAAAAAAACCGTATCAGGTGCATGTGGACCCGTAACATTCATTCCTTTTGCTTGCATATGATTAATCGCTGGTGTGACAAATTTAATTTCTTCGTCACCGAACAAGCCGTGTTCGCCAGCATGAGGATTAACACCTGCTACAGCAATTCGAGGATTACGATAGCCAACTTTTAACAAAAAATCATGTGCAATTTGAATTACCGTTTCAATACGTTTACTGTTTAGATTATCCAAAAAATGACGTAGTGACACATGCGTTGTGACATGAATGACTTTTAATTTATCCGTATAAAGTACCATTGCAACATCTTTGCTATTGGTCAATTTTGCGAGTAATTCAGTATGACCGGGATACATGTGTCCTGCAGAATGTAAAGCCTCTTTATTTAATGGTGCTGTCGCTATACTGCCAACTTCATTATTGAGTGCTAGTTCTGTCGCTTTTTTTACGCAGCGATAAGCTAAATCACCCGCTTGAGCTTGGACTTGACCAGGTATTAAGCTATCTATATCGGTTAACGGAATATCGATGATATTAATTATACTCGGTGAAAAATTTGCTTCTTTCACATTCTCAATAATATTGATTTTCACATTATCAAATAATTTCATGCTTAATTGTTTATTTAATAGTTCAGCTGAACCAATAACGATAGCATGTACATCTTTAATTATATCAGATTGTAATGCGTGGACGATAATTTCAGGGCCAATTCCTGCTGGATCTCCCATAGTGATAGCAACAATTTTTGACACAATCTGTCTCCTTTATATCAATTCTAATGATCTAGTGAAAATATCAATTTCACCAAAGCCACCCGCTTTGGTGAATATTCGGTAATTTTTTTGTGTTTTTCCTAATAAACAACCATAAGGTATGCCTGACATGACTTCACCTTCGATATGAAATCCTATTGCACCAAGTGATTTTGCAATGGCAATGGCCACATCACCGCCCGTTAAAAATAAATTTTTTGCATTAATATTTTGTACAATTCGACCTAAACATTGACAAATATACTCACCAAGTTCTTTTCGGGTTAGTTGATATTTCTGACAGTAATAGGTAATGTGATGTCGTTCCTCGGTATTCTTTGACGTTCGAATAATGGCGTTCTTGTGTTTTGAAAAAATATCTGTAATACGTTGGCAATATTGACTAATTTTATCGTTATTGAAATGAGGGAAAATATCTTCAAGCAGTAAATCAATGACTTGCCATTGTTCATTGTGTTCAATGGCATGAGCAATCTGCTGTTGCGTAACGTGACTCATAGAGCCTGCAATAACAAGCATGTGTTGATCCTTATCGGGTAAACAATACGGCACATGATTTTTAAGATAATGAGCGGGTAAATAATTAATTAAGCCTGCTGAACCAACCAATAATGAACGAAAGTTGAGGTGTCTGATTTGTTGCATAATAAGACTTAAATCCTCATTGGTTTGTGCATCAATAATAAAAAACTTAACGCCGTTGTTGGCTGCTTGAGTAATTTGATTGACAAGTGTATGTGCTCTAATCGATTGCAAGCCAATCTCAAGTACAGTACAAGTCGTTTGTGTAATGAGGCATTCTTTAACGCTTGAAGAACAGATTGGTGTTTTGGGATCTGTGGCAAATTCAGTCTGTAATAATTCTGTGTTGTTAACATAACAGATTCCATTTATTACTGTTCGATTCATATCAGGGAAAGCGGGTATAATTAATGCTATTTGATATTCAGTTAACATTAACAATGTTTCTATTTCACTACCAATATTACCTCGTAGAGTGGAATCAATTTTTTTATATATAGGACGCGGCTGACTATTAGCTTTAATTAATTGTGTAATACGAATTTTTGCGTCTTCAGGTGTTAGCGCCCGAGTATCTGTATTGACGACAATTACGTCTGAACAACTGGTACTATAATCAGTTTGCCAATCAAAATATACATCAACATACGCCCCTTTTTTGGTGAGTTGTACACCACTGTCATTTGCTCCTGTAAAGTCATCCGCAATGATTAATAGCTTACTGTAGTCATTATTCAACACAATCCTATCGCTCCTATGATTGAAAATAATCAATATAAATCGATCACATCAGTTATTATAAATGGTTTAATAAAAAAATCTATAATTAATGATTAATATCAATCAATTTATTCTTTTTGTGATCTTAATCATGTTTTTTTAACTTGGTTATAGTGATTATTTAAAAAATGAAATACCATTATTGAGTAATTTAAATCAAATTGATTTTTTTTATTCAAAATAATCATAACATTTAATAAGGCAAAATATTATGCATATCAATAGTACGATCTTGAGTGGTAAAGGAATATTAAATGAAATCAACTTCTTATTTTCAGATAAATCCCATGTTCTTATTCTGACTGATAAAAATATTATCAATTTGCCTGAAGTGAAGTTTTTGATTAAAAAAGTCCAAACATCAGTGCCTGTTTGTACTTTGATTGATGATATTCCACCTGAACCAAGTCATCTTGATGTCACTTCACTTTTAAATCGTATGAAAGTATCTAATGCTGATTTGGTGATAGGGATTGGTGGTGGAAGCGTATTAGACGTTGCAAAGTTAGTGTCAGTTTTGTGTACCAAAGATGCTAATTTGACATTAGCGCAATTACTTGATGGAGATAAACCAACTAAAAGATGTGCATCAATACTAATTCCAACTACAGCTGGTACCGGTTCAGAAGCAACACCAAATGCAATACTGGCAATTCCTGAAAAGGAGACTAAGCAGGGCATCATTTTAGCCATCATGCTTCCTGATTATGTATGCTTAGCACCCGAACTTATTACATCAATGCCTAAACACATTGCTGCATCAACAGGTATTGACGCCCTATGTCATTTAATTGAATGCTTTACAGCAACGATCTCAAATCCAGTCGGTGATAACTATGCATTAATTGGTATGCAAAAACTGTTTAATTCACTGGAAAAATCGACAAAAAATAAAAATGATACACAAGCCAAACTGAATATGCTTTGGGCATCTTATTATGGTGGTGCAGCTATTGCTCATGCTGGCACTCACTTAGTTCATGCAATGTCTTATCCCTTAGGCGGTAAATACCATATACCCCATGGCGTTGCCAATGCCATTTTATTAGTGCCTTGTATGGCTTTTGTTCGTGATGCTGTTGTTGACAAATTTGCACAAGCTTATGATTTATTACCCGATGCAATTTTGACCTTAACGGCTGAAGAAAAATCATACGCACTCGTCGATTATTTTGATGCTTTGGTTAAACGTCTCGAATTACCAACCAAACTACAACAACTCAATATCCAACCAGATGATTTACCCTTTTTAGTTAAAGGGGCTCTTGATGTTAAACGTTTAATGAACAATGTCCCTAAAAAAGTTAGCGAAGCAGATGTGTTAGCGATTTATCAAGCACTTATATAATTGCGAATTTTAAAATAATAGAGGATTTCAATGATGACAAAGAGAATAGAAGGGGTTTTAACTGCAATTGTTACAACATTCGATGATTATGGTGATTTTTGTCCCAAAAGAATGCGTAAACAAGTTCAACGTCAGCTAAATAACGGCAACAGTATTTTTTGTAATGGCACTAATGGTGAATTTTTTGTTTTAACAAGTAAAGAAAAAATGGCTGTGACTGAAACATGTGTCGATGAGGTTGCGGGGAAAGCCCCGATTATGGCCCATATTGGTGAAATTTCAACGCGTGAAACCATTAAGCTGGGAAAAGAGATTCAAAAACTTGGTGTTGATGCAGTTTCTGTGATTGCTCCTTATTTTATTCCATTAAAACAGGATGAACTTATCTATCACTACACAAAAATTGCTGATAGCTTAACTGTCCCCGTGTTTCTATACAATATCCCAGCCCGTACTGGTAATACGATTATGCCAGAAACCGCAGCTAAGTTAGGTGAGCACCCCAATATTTTAGGTATCAAAGATAGTGCAGGAAGCTATGAAAGCCTGAAAGGTTTTTTAGACGTGGCGAACAATATGGATGGATTTGATGTATTAACAGGTCCAGATTCATTAATTTATCAAGGTTTTGTAGATGGCTGTGTTGGATCAATTTCGGGACTTGCTAATGTTGCTCCAGATAAAATTAATGCAATTTGGAAACACTATAAAGCCGGTAACCTTGAACAATCTAAAGCGGCGCAAGATGCCGTTGGTGAATTAAGGAAAAATCTGTATGCCACTGTTTTTTCACCAGCGGCAGTCAAAAAAGCATTAAGCATTATGGGGCAAGAGGTCGGAGTAAGCCGCTATCCAATCGAATTTTCAACTAAAGATCTTGCTGATATCAAAAATATTGTTAGCAAGCTGTGATCCAATATGGCGAAGAGCAGTGAATTACTGCTCTTTCTATTCGATAAAAATAAACATGACAAAAGGTTATCAAATATGAAAGTTATTTGTACGTCACCTTCATTCGCAAAATATGACAAAACGCCTATTGAAGATTTGCAAAAACATGGTTTTGAGTATCTTTCATTTCCAGCTGATGTTTCATTAGATGAGTTAAAACCACACCTATCAGATACAGTTGCTATCATTGTGGCTTTTACCCAAATTAATGAATTATTTTTATCATTAGCACCTAATTTAAATATTGTGTGTAAACATGGGGTCGGTGTAGACAACATTGACCTAGCTGCTACTCAAAAACATCAAATTTGGGTAACAAATGTCCCTAATGCGAATAAACATGCTGTTGCAGACTTTGCTTTAACGCTGTTATTAGGTGCAGCTCGACAATTACCACAAGCATGTGCCAAAACCAAAAAAGGTGAATGGCCACGTATTTTTGCCACCGATGCTTATGGTAAGACGATTGGTATTTTAGGCTTAGGCAATATTGGCAAGCAAGTGGCACTAAGGGCAAAAGGATTTAATATGCAAATTTTAGCTTATGATCCTTATCCTGATCTGGATTTTGCTAAGCAACATGCTATTCAGTTTGTATCACTAGATCAACTCACAGAACAAAGTGACTTTATTTCTATTCATATGCCTTTAATTGAATCCACTCACCATTTATTTGATTTAGCACGAATCAAAACCATGAAAAAAAGTGCATTTCTACTCAATTTATCACGTGGCGGAATTGTTGATGAACGAGATCTTTATCATGCATTATCGCAAAACATGATTGCTGGTGCGGCATCAGATGTTTTTGTGGAAGAACCATTAACATCACATCCCCTTTTTACTTTAGACAATTTTATTGGTACGCCACATATTGCCGGCTATACCGATGGCGCTGTTAGTGCCATCGGGACAATGTGTGTTCAAAATATCATTAACACGATCCTAAATGGTAAGCGACCAGAGAACGTGGTTAATGGTCTGTAGTGTATTGATTAAATTAAAATAAATGACTGAGGTTAATATGAGTTCAATTCCACAAAAGAAATCGAATGTACGTTGGATTATCGCTGGATTGATGTGGGCAGCGATAGCCGTCAATTATTTAGATCGGGCCATTATTGCTGCAGCAAGCCCACACCTAATAAGTGAATTTAGTTTAACACCAAGCGAAATGGGCTGGATTATGTCTGCATTTTTTTGGACATATGCATTATTACAAATACCAGCAGGTTGGCTGGCTGACAAAATAGGACAAAAGAAAACACTCGGTTGGGCTGTTGGTTGGTGGTCTATTGCGACCGCTTGTATGGGCGTTGCAACTGGATTTAAATCGTTATTATTGATGCGTTTTATACTGGGTGCCGGTGAAGCTGCTGCTTATCCAAGCAATGCAGGTATTGCATCACGATGGTTCCCTGATAAAGAACGCTCTTTTGTTTCAGCATTATTTGATAGTGCATCAAAATTTGGTGGTGCTGTGGCTATGCCATTGATTGTATGGTTGATGTATCTCTTTGATTGGCGTATCACATTTATCATTTTTGGTTCTATCGGCATTGTATGGGTTGTATTTTGGATTGCTTTTTATGCTGACTCACCAGAAAAACATCGGATGACCAATCAGGCGGAAGTGAATTATATTCGAGAGGGACAAGTCCAAAAACATGGTATGGAACATGGTGCAGCCATGAAATGGTATCAGTTATTGCGCTATAAACCTATTTGGGCAATGTGCTTAGGTTTTTTTACGATTAATTATACCTCTTACTTTTTTATTACTTGGTTACCCACTTATTTAGTTCAAGAGAAAGGGATGGGACTCATTAAAATGGGATTTGTCGCAACATTACCTTTATTGTGTGGCATGGTGGCTGAGATGCTTGCTGGTTGGCTATCTGATCGGATGCATAGTAGCCAACGTTTTTCATTAACATTTACCCGTAAATTAATCTTATTAGTGGGGATGAGCATGGCATTATGCGTTGGTTTTGCTCCTTTAACGGATTCAGTAGTACTGACGGTCTTCTTACTGTGTGTCGCCCGTTCAGGTACAGCCGTTGCGGCCTCTCAAGTGTGGTCTTTACCAGGTGATGTATCTCCTAAAAATATGGTATCGACGGTTGCCGGATTACAAAATACAGTTTCAAATTTTGGTGGCGCATTTGGTCCCATTATTACAGGTGCACTCGTTGCCGCAACTGGCTCGTTTACTTGGGCATTAATTTTTTCTGCAGGTTTATTGGTGTTAGGAATGCTCAATTACGTGTTCTTATTAGGAAAAGTGCAACCAATAGATCGCTAGTGCAGGATATTTGCATGGTCAAACTACAACTTTCATTTAAAGCGAGAATCTCATATGCATTATTTTGGAACAGTTGATACGATAATTATTATTAGCATTGTAGTGATATATATTCTTTTAACATCATGGATGACCTATTTTTTAAGAAGCAAAAATAATAGTGATTTTATGGAAGGTTCAAGAACTGTTCCTGCTATTGTGGTGGGTATTTTGTTAATGACAGAATATATTGGTGCAAAGTCTACTATTGGTACAGCTCAATCGGCTTTCGATAATGGTATTGCGGCATCGTGGTCTGTTATTGGTGCTGCAATTGGTTTTCCATTGTTTGGGTTATTGTTGGTTAAAAAAATTTATAATACGGGAGAAATTACTATTTCCGCAGCAATTGCTCAAAAATATGGTAATTCGACTAAAAATTTAATTTCACTGATTATGATTTACGCATTAGTACTCGTTAATGTTGGTAACTATATTAGTGGGGCCGCTGCTATTTCAACGGTGTTACAGATTTCTTTACCCGTTGCCGCTTTTGTTACAGCGGTCGTTAGTACTTTCTATTTTGCTTTTGGTGGTTTAAAAGGCGTGGCCTACGTTACAATCATTCATAGTGCGGTTAAATATTTTGGTGTGTTATTTATTTTAGGCACAGCATTATATTTAACGGGGGGGGGCTCGCCGATGATTGAGCAAATGCCTCCTCACTATTGGACATGGGATGGTTCTATTGGTGCGAGTACTATTTTTGCTTGGTTAATTGGGACCATTGGTTCAATTTTTTGTACTCAATTTGTGATTCAGGCAATCTCTTCAACGAAAGATGCAAAGTCTGCAAAACGCGCATGTTGGTATGCTTTCTTATTCTGTCTGCCAATTGCTTTAGCAATCGCTGTTATTGGGGTCTGTGCTAAGTTTTTACATCCTGATATTCCTAGTCTGTATGCGTTACCTGTCTTTATTCAAGATATGAATCCATTTATGGCCGGTATTATTACAACGTCTTTAGTTGCCTCGATTTTTATTAGTGTTAGTACCGTAGCATTAGCGATTGCTTCATTAATAGTGAAAGATTTTTATGTCCCTTACTGTAAACCTTCACAAGAGAAAGAGTTTAAAGCCACAAAGATTATTTCAGTTATTGTCGGTTTTGCACCATTATTGTTAGTACTGGCATTCCCAGAAGTGCTGAAATTATCCTTTTTTACTCGAGCAATTCGGTTATCCATTACGATTGTTGCAATGATTGCATTTTATTTACCATTTTTAAATAGTACACGAGCCGCCAACATGGCATTGGTTGGTGCCGCGATAATGACATCTGTGTGGTTTTACTTCGGTGATCCACTTGGTATTAATAATATGTATGTTGCATTGATCTCACCAGCATTAATTATGCTACTTGATAAATTGTTTATTGGTCCTTTTATCAAAACTAAGCCGCAAGTTAGATCTTAATAAGGAGCGAATAATGGTAGTTAAATTAGATTGTAGTGGTCAATTATTGCGTAATCAAACAGACTCATCCCGTATTGATGCGTATTTACCTACAAATTGCGTACAAAATCATGCCGCAAATCTACTGGTATTGCCAAATGGTGATGTGTTATGTACTTGGTTTGGTGGTACACAAGAGGGGATTGCTGATATTTCCGCTTATTATTCTAGATTAGAAAAAGGCAGCAATTGTTGGTCACCTGCAATAAAATTATCTGATGATGCCACGCGTTCGGAACAAAATCCCGTCTTTTTTTTAGATCCTGACAATGTATTATGGCTTTTATATACCGCGCAAATTGCAGGAAATCAAGACACAGCAATAGTACGTTACCGTCAATCTTTTGATTTAGGAAAAAGTTGGGGCCCCATAGAAACGTTGTTATCTGATCCTCAAAAAGGGATATTTATTCGTCAGCCTATTACGGTTATGCCCAATGGTGACTGGCTATTACCTGTATTTTATTGTGTGGCAAAATCAGGTGAAAAATGGATCGGGAGTTATGATACAAGTGGCGTAATGATTTCAAAAGATAAAGGTAAAAACTGGCAAATTATTGATGTGCCTAATTCATTAGGGTGTGTTCACATGAATATTTTACTGCTTAAAAATGGTCATTTATTAGCGTTATTTCGTAGTCGTTGGGCTGATTATATTTACCAAAGTCAATCAATTGATGGCGGATATAGCTGGTCTGCACCACAGCAAACATCTTTACCTAATAACAATTCATCAATTCAGGCAACGATACTCAATAATGGTCACATTGCTTTGGTATTCAATAATGTGAGCGCTAAAGATGCTAAAGAACGCCGCGTTTCACTATACGACGAGATTGAAGATGATAGCAGCCTTGGGAAAAAAGAGGCTCAAATTATTTCTGGGCAAAAAAATGCTTTTTGGGGAGCTCCTCGAGCACCAATGTCATTAGTCATTTCAACAGACAATGGACAATCCTGGTCTGATATTCGTAATTTAGACGAGGGGGATGGTTATTGCATGTCGAATAATTCAAAAGACCAGCTAAATCGGGAATTTTCTTATCCAACGATTAAGCAAGGATTAGACGGAAAATTACATATTGCATACACTTATTTTAGGATGGCCATTAAATATGTTTGTATTGATGAGAATTGGGTAAGCAAGGCTTAAAGATTTTATGCCATCATTATGGTGGCTTTTAAGCGAATTAATTGACAAATTTGAGGGTATAAACATGATTGCAGGTAATATCAATATGTTGAAATCGGCAACCTTACCACCATCGCTTTACCATATTTTATCTCGCCCTGAGATGAGTTTAAATCATTTGCAACAGTTAGCTGATGGCCATTACCAACCTGATGGGGAAAAGTGGTTTTATCATATTAGTCATTCAAACACATCGCCTGCAGAGGAAAGGCATACTGAATTTCATCGGCAATTTTTAGATATTCAACTGGTGTTACAAGGGCAAGAAATTATTCATTATAGTTTGTTGAATGTTAGTGAACAGTCCGCTTTTGAAAAAAAAACAGATCTATTTATTCTATCGCATGTGACTTTAACTAATCATATATATTTATCTATGGGGGATTTTGTTACTTTTTACCCTGGTGAACCCCATCAAGCATTATGTATGGTTGATAGACCCGATATTGTTCGTAAAGCAGTTTTCAAAGTACCGATTTCATTACTTTAAATAATAATAACTGAGATTTTTTTGGTTTAAATGTCAATTAAATCCAGTGTAATGATTAAAAACATGCTTTGTATTTTAATGAAGTAGCGTCATTGATTCTTTATTTTAGCATTTTGTGCTGTTTTAGCGATGGGTTTCCGAATAATACAGCTAACCAATATTGGTTGTTATTTTTTTAAAATAGGTGTCTCAACAGTAATGATTACAAGATTGTCATAATTATTACTGCTGTTTTTTTAGACTTTAATCTCATTTTTTCACTTAAACTCATTTTATTCTGCATTTAATTGTATATATTCATTTTTTTATTGAATTTTTTATATTTTTTCATAATTTCATTTAAAATTGACATATGTCAAAAAGTAAATATAATTGCCCTCGCGTTTTTAAATGATATTCGGTTTTATATACTTTTTTTTATGCAGCTTTCGATCATAAATATAAATAATTTATCTTATAAAAATATAAAAACGCAATCCGCTTTAGTCATTAAAGCAATGGTTGATTATTAAAATTGAGATTTTATAAATGAGAAATAAATTTTTATCTTTAGTTGTTCTTGCTTCTATTTCATCTACCGCGCTAGCAGCAAGTGATAACGTCATTACCTTCCAAGGTGAAGTTACTGATGAAACGTGTGCATTAACGGTGAATGGCGAAAATGCATCACCAATCGTTTTATTACCTACTGTAACTGCTTCAGACTTAGACGCTAGTGGTAAAGTTGCTGGTGAAACATCATTTGAAATTGGTGTAAGTGGCTGTACAGGTAACGCAGCAGGTGTAACTATTTCAACCGTATTTGTTGGTAATCAAGTTACAACGGAAGGTAATCTTGGTAATACTGGCACTGCAGGTAACGTTGATATTCAAGTGTTAGATAAAGATAGTACTGTTATTAATTTTGCAAATGGTTTCAAAGGTACGGGTGACCTTAAATTAGGTGCAAATGAAACGTCTGCAACAGCAACTTATAAAGCGCAATACTATGCAACAGGTAAAGCGACTGTTGGTACAGTTCAAGCAACACTACAATATGCTGTGTCTTACCAATAATAATTTGTAAGCATTTAATAATAAAAGCTGAAGTAGGTATTCTACTTCGGCTTTTTAATTGTTAGCAAAAGAGGTTTCAATGGTAGCCTTTAACTTAAAAAATTTTTTCTGGGTATTGATGGGGTGTTTTATGTTATCGATACTTGCATCAGATGTTCACGCCAGTGTGATTATGAACGGCACTCGAATCATTTACCATGCTAAAGATAAATCAGTCGATGTTAATCTAAAAAATAAATCTGAACACCCATATGTGGTTCAACTTTGGTTTGATGAAGGTGATATGTCTGTAACACCAAGTACGCAAACCAATATTCCTTTTTTTGCCACACCTACAATCTTTAAGATACAACCTAATGCAACGCAAATTGTTAGAATCGCATATACCAAAGCGCAACAACTTCCACAAGATAGAGAGTCTGTATTTTATTTCAATTTTCTTGAGATTCCACCATCAAACATTGCTGATAATACAAATTCTAAGCAAAATAAAATGTTAGTTATGTTTAGAAATCGGCTCAAAATGTTTTACCGTCCAGATAATTTACGTGGATCACCTAACGATTTGTTACAAAATTTAGAAATCAAACGACAATCTACGGATAAAAAACTATCCATTGAAGTTCATAACCCATCCCCTTTTTTTGCATCATTAAGCCAAGTAGTGTTTGCCAGTAAAAATAAAACTTATCAGGCGCAAGCAGAGATGATTCCTCCATTTAGTAGCAAGGTATTTACGTTTGATGGGGCGGCAGTTAATGAACAAGGCGGTATCACTTTGACCGTCATTAATGATCAAGGAGCTCGAATAAGTGAAAGCTATCTACTTGAAATGTAGTAGATATGGCGCCAAATTATTGAATTATAAATTATTAAATTTATATTTTATAACTGGATTTGCATTATGTCCTACAGTGGCTATCGCCGATGATTACTTTTTTGATCCGACTTTGTTTCAAGGCAGTGCCTTTGGACAAGATTTAGATCGCTTCAATACCCAAAATGATCAGCTGCTTGCCGGCGATCACTTATTAGATATTTTTGTTAATGATCGCGTTATTGTAAATCAAGAAAATGTGCATTTTGAAACATTGAGCGAAGATCAATTAATGCCTTGTCTTACTTTAGATGTGATTAAATCTGCACAAATACGATTCAAAATAGAAGATGAAAAAAGACAATGCATTTTGCTTGATGAATTGAGCAAAAATGCATATTGGGATGTAAACAGTTCTCAATTAAAATTGAATCTTTATATTCCCCAAAAAGATTTGTACTCAATTCCACGCGGATATATTCCTGTTTCTGAATGGGATGAAGGTAATACTGCATTATTTTTAAGACACAATACCAACTATAATCATACCAAAAGTTGGAGTAAAGATTATGACTATCTTTGGAGCAATGTCTACACTGGCATTAACTTAGGTTTATGGCAACTGCGCCATCAAGGGAATTTACGTTATTCTAACAGTAATAGTCAGGCAAACGCCTTTGATTATAATTCTGTAAGAACATGGGTGCAAAGACCAATTCCTGCTCTAGAGAGTACTTTAATTTTGGGCGATAGTTATACTAATAGTAATCTACTTGGCGGCCTCTCATTTAGAGGACTTAAGCTGAGTACTGACCAAAAAATGTGGCCACAAGGACGAAGAGGTTATGCTCCAGAAGTGAGGGGGATTGCGGGTAGCGCTGCTCGGGTGGTGATAAAACAAGGTGGTAAAACGATTTATGAAACATCAGTCCCTCCCGGTGAGTTTGTTATTAATGATCTTTATAATACACCAATGCAAGGTGATCTTAATGTTGAAGTCATTGAATCAAATGGCCAGATTTCAACATTTACCGTGCCATATTCTTCAACCCCTGACTCTGTGCGTACTGGTAATTGGAATTATGAATTAGTTATGGGGGCAGTGAGTCAATTTAATGATGTTAATAATCGTTTTATTGAAGGTACCCTACAATATGGGTTAAATAATCATATTACGACCAATTTTGGCACTCGATTCACTCAAGATTATCAAGCAGCCTTAATTGGTGGGGTATTTTCATCATCAGCAGGTGCATTTGGCCTGAATACGACATGGTCACGTGCTGATCTTGGCCATAAAGGTGTAGAAACGGGTTGGCGAGTAGAGGGGAGTTACAGTAATTCATTTTCAACAGGCACCAACATAGTATTTAGTGCTTATCGCTATTCAACAATTGGATTTCGTGATTTACAAGATGTACTTGGTGTTCTTCGACAACAAAAAAGCGGTATTGTTTATGATTCAGACACGCTTAAACAGCGTAATCGCTTATCAATGACAATTAGTCAACCTATGGCAGATTGGGGATCATTTTATCTTACAGGTAGTACTGCTGACTACTATGGTGATAAGTCACGTATTAATCAGCTACAATTAGGGTATAGCAATACTTATAATAACGTAAGTTATAATTTTAGTGTGGCTCGACAGCAAGTCGTGATGAGTAATAAAACCATCAGTACTCAACAAAAACGGACAGAAAACACAATTTCATTAAGTGTTTCAATTCCTCTCGATTTTGGTTCTAATCGCTCTTCAGTCTCTTTTGATGCAAATAAGACCACTGATTCTAAAAATGGCAGTGTCAAACTTGTTGGTTCAGCGGGTAAAAAAGGTGACTTTACTTATGCATTATATTCAGGGATTGAAAATAGTGCTGGTCAGGGATACTCATCGACATGGGGGGCTAATGTCCAACAAAATACCGCTATTGGATCATTTAGAGGTGCCTTTTCTAGCGGAAAACATTATCAACAATTAAGCGTTGGTTCATCAGGATCATTAGTATTACATGATGATGGTCTAACTTTTGGTCCTTACATTAGTGATACTTTCGCTTTAGTTTATGCGCCTGGAGCAAAAGGGGCGTTAATTAAAAATGGTCAAGGTGCAAGTATTGATCGTTTTGGTTACGCCATTATGCCATCACTGACTGCATATCGTTATAATAATATTACACTTGATACAAGTGAAATGGTTGGTAATGCTGAGTTAAAAGGTGGGGGTGAACGAATTGTACCTTACTTTGGTTCAATGACAAAAGTCAGTTTTGAAACAATAACAGGCCGTGCTGTATTAATTAACTTAACGTCACTAACTCATCATATTAGTATCCCGATGGGAGCAGATGTTTTAGACCAAAATAATGAGTCGATTGGAATGGTGGGTCAAGGTGGGCAAATTTATGCCAGACTCAATGATGTCTCCGGTATTTTAAATGTTAACTGGGGTACAGAATTATCACAACGGTGCCAAATTCATTATCAACTACCAGAAAAATCAGAGGACTTCCTCACTATGCTAAACCTTCCTTGTGTTCAGGAGTCAATGTAATGAAATTAATGAGTGTAATAGTGTTTATTTTTACTCTTTTGGCTTCTCGTGAATCCATTGCCGCTTGTATTCGGGTTGATAGCACAGGATATTTGTCTCAACAAGCAATTGCAGCAGGTTACACTGCAAGCTATTGGACTGGTGCACATGATACAGCAAATAGTAAGAATTTAGGTTTACCTGCTGTAATTTCATTAAGTAATGGGACATTTCAACCTTCAGGTACATTACTGGCAAGTACTGCACTAAGTTTTTTAAGTCAAGGTGACCAAGTCCCTTATTCGGCAAAACAAGTTTTGTTTCGATGTGATGTGGCAGACAAAAGTAATATTTTCGAAATGTACGCAACAAATGGTGACAATGCTTATACCGGTATGTTTGCGGCTAGTGAAATAGAAGGCGCTTATTACAGTTTTGTAAAAAATGTTGCGGTTAGACTGACGAATACAAAAACGGGGGAATACTATTCGCGATATTGGAAATCAAGACAGTTTGATGATAGTGACTTATATTCAGACGGTACCTATATCTATATTCCTGCCGGAGCATTTAGCGATGTCTTAATGGAGCTTTATCGTATCGATAGTACATCTTATTATGCTGATGCAAGTAATGTTTATTCATATGCATACTCACAGCCACATGGTTATATTGCATTTAAAGGTCCGGGAATGAGTAATAATGTCACGCCTGGTGCCGACTCTGCAACGAATTATGATGGGTTTTATGGATATTGGCCAGCGTCTTGGAGCTTATACAATACGGGGACCAAATTTGTGCGTGGTGCGACATGTAAAGTAAATGATTATACTAATTTGGTCTTTTTACCCATGATAACAGTATCCGAATTAAATAGTGGTGGGGCAAGTCAGGCTGATTTCTCTGTGAGTATTGAGTGTGAATCAGGAGCGATATCGGGTACGGCAAGTTCAACAACAACCTCTGCTAATGTCTCAATGGGGTTTGTTGTTAACCAATCAACAGCTGTAAATGCTGCAACATCTTTAGGTTTAACGACTGCTAGTGGAGGATTGACTTGGTTATTAGATAATAATTATGGGACAAAAAGTAATATTGCTTCTGGTGTAGGAATTCGTATCTATGATCGTACTGGTCGAGCCATTAATTTATTACCAAATTTATCATCATTTGGAACCGGGAATACACGTGGTTGGTATGCATTTAAAGAACTAACCACATTGGTATCAAGTGGTACAACTGATATTTATAATGGTAACTTTACTGCTTCATTAGAGGCCATTAGTGGGCAAACGGTAACCGTGGGGACAGTCAATGCGCAATTGCAAGTTGTGGTCGGTTTTCAATAAATTACACGTATTAGCCATCTTGATAGTATTTTGTTCGTTACAGGCTAATGCGGTCGTGAATACAGAAAAAACTCGGCTCATTTTTAATGCGGACGATAATATTGTTGATCTATATTTATCAAATTCTGAAAAACAGCCAACTCTTGTCCAAGCATGGATTGATGATGGTGATATGCTTGCTTCACCAGAGTCGATCCAAACGCCAATTATTATTACCCCACCAGTATTTACAATGAAGCCAAATGAGATTCGTAGTATTCGTTTAATTTTAGCGTCTCGCACCGCTTTAGCTAAGGATCGAGAAACCATATATTGGTTAAATATTTATCAGATTCCGCCCTCGAACGAGACGGTAAATCGAGTGACACAAAAAATGGTTTTACCCTTAAGAATCCGTATGAAAGTTTTTGTCAGACCGAGTGGTATTGGTGAGTTGCAAGAGCAATCAGTAAAACAAGTGGATTTTAAATTACAAAACGTTGCTGGTAAAACAACACTCTTGATCACTAATCCGACTCCATGGCATATAAACCTTAACCAAATAGTCATTTCTGGGGAGAAGATTGATAATATGATGTTAATACCAAAATCATCACAAACAATTACGTTGCAAGATAGTACTAAATCTTACGATCGATTAGATTATAGTGTAATTAATGATTTGGGAACAAATTGGCAGTATCACATTAAACTGTAGATAAATGATATGCAGTAACCCTGAACAACAGGTTACTGCGAAGTTAGATATAACTAATTATTTAACTAATAATTTATTCATTCTTTGAATAAATTGGCTAGGATCATTTAAAGAGCCTTTCTCAGCAAGTAAGGCTTGATCAAGAAGTAACTCAGCCCATTCTTTAAACTCGCTATCATCTTGCGTATTTGCTGCTTTTTGAGTTAATGGGTGATCAGGATTAATTTCAAATGTATATTTAACATCTGGAACTTTTTGACCTGCCGCAGCAAAAAGCTTCGCCATCTGTGTTGTCATTTCATCGGCAGATGTTGTCACAATAGCTGGTGTATCAGTTAAGCGGTGAGTTAGCTTAACTTCTTTAACCTTGTCACCTAAGACGGTTTTAACTCGTTCAATAAATGGTTCTAGTTCTTTCTCTGCCTGTTTTTGTTCTTCAGATTCTTGGTCTGCAAGTTTCTCAATCGATTCGTCAGATTTGCTTACAGATTGGAAAGATTTACCTTCAAACTCAGTTAAGTTACTCATCATCCACTCATCGATGCGGTCGGATAAGAGCAATACTTCAATCCCTTTTTTACGGAATAATTCAAGGTGAGGGCTATGATTTGCTGCATTATAACTGTCAGCAGTAATGTAATAGATCTTTTCTTGACCTTCTTGCATACGATTGATGTAGCTTTCTAAAGAGACTGTTTGTGTATCGCTATCGTTGTGAGTTGATGCAAAACGTAACAATTTAGCGATCGTTTCACGGTTAGTAGAATCCTCACCCGTCCCTTCTTTAAGAACTAAACCGAACTCCTGCCAGAATTGTTGATATTGCTCATTGTCATCTTTCGCAAGCTTTTCAAGTAGCTGTAAAACACGTTTTGTACAAGCATTACGTAAGTTTTGTGTAACTTTACTATCTTGTAAAATTTCACGAGAAACGTTTAATGGCAGATCGTTCGAATCAATTAAGCCTTTTACAAAACGTAAATAGTTTGGCATAAATTGTTCAGCATCATCCATAATAAAAACACGTTGAACATAAAGTTTTAAGCCATGCTTATGATCGCGATTCCACATATCCCATGGTGCTTTGGATGGAATATAAAGCAGGCTTGTGTATTCTTGTTTGCCTTCTACGCGGTTGTGACCCCAAATGAGTGGATCAGCAAAGTCATGTGATAGGTGTTTGTAAAATTCTTTATACTCATCATCACTGATTTCACTACGGCTACGCGTCCATAATGCTTGCGCTTTGTTAACTTTTTCCCATTTAACATCTTTACTTTCATCATCGATGGTTTGTACTTCAACTGGCAGTGAGATATGGTCTGAGTATTTACTAATAATTGAGCGTAAACGCCAGTCATCTAAAAACTCTTTTTCATCATCTTTTAGATGCAAGGTAATTTCGGTACCGCGTGT
Source organism: Orbus sasakiae (assembly GCF_039542345.1). Taxonomy (NCBI): domain Bacteria; kingdom Pseudomonadati; phylum Pseudomonadota; class Gammaproteobacteria; order Orbales; family Orbaceae; genus Orbus; species Orbus sasakiae. Next base: position 1,373,408 of record NZ_BAABHY010000001.1, on the reverse strand, counting down.
GGCTTTATCACAGTCAGATAGCGTATATTCACCTTCACCTGCAGATTCCCACATGACGGCTTCATTTTCTTTTGCTGTTGCAGCTCGTGTTTTTACTGTGACGTTGTCTGCAACAATAAAAGAGGAATAAAAACCAACACCAAACTGACCAATTAACTGACTATCTTTTGCTTGATCACTACCAATGGATTCTAAAAAGGCTTTAGTTCCAGATTTAGCAATAGTACCTAAGTTTTCGATGACTTCATCTCGCGTCATCCCAATACCGTTATCAGCGATAGTTAATGTTCCTGCATCTTTGTCAACCCAAATACGGACGCCAAGTTCACCATCACCCGCATAAAGATCGGGGTTTTCAAGTGCTTTGAAGCGTAATTTATCGGCAGCATCCGATGCGTTAGAAATTAATTCTCGTAAAAATATTTCTTTATTTGAATAAAGTGAGTGAATCATTAAATGGAGAAGTTGTTTGACTTCTGATTGAAATCCACGAGTTTCAGTTCCTTGTTTACTCATTGATTAGTACCTCAAAATTAACTATTAATTAGATTAAAGACCTTACATATATAGGTGTCAAAATTGATTTTTCAAGCAAAAAAGTGAATAAAATATTAAAAGAGGAAAAATAGTCGGTAAGATAATGCCATAATTTAATCTGAAATCATAATGAGGATAAATTGCATTCTGTGAGGTTATTGATAATAAAATAGCTAAAAAAAACGGCCCATAGGGCCGTTTTTTTAAAATAATAATGAATTATTTTTTAGATACACAAGCGATTAAATCAAGAACTTTGTTTGAATAACCAACTTCGTTATCATACCAAGCTACTAATTTAACGAAAGTATCGCTTAATTGGATACCAGCTTTAGCATCAAATACTGAGGTGCAAATTTCACCTAAGAAATCAGTTGATACAACGTCATCTTCAGTATAACCAAGAACACCTTTCATTGGGCCTTCAGCAGCAGCTTTGATAACTTTACAGATTTCTTCATATTTAGCCGGTTTTGCTAAACGAGCAGTTAAGTCAACAACAGAAACGTCTGGAGTAGGAACACGGAAAGACATCCCCGTTAGTTTACCATTTAATTCAGGAATAACTTTACCTACAGCTTTAGCAGCACCAGTTGAAGATGGGATGATGTTTTGAGCAGCACCACGACCACCACGCCAATCTTTGTGAGATGGACCATCAACTGTTTTTTGCGTTGCTGTTGTGGCGTGAACTGTCGTCATTAGACCTTCAACAATACCAAAGTTATCATTGATGACTTTAGCTAAAGGCGCTAAACAGTTAGTTGTACATGATGCGTTAGAAACGATATCTTGACCAGCATAAGATTTATCATTAACACCCATAACAAACATTGGCGTGTTGTCTTTTGAAGGACCAGTTAATACAACTTTTTTAGCGCCAGCTTGGATATGTTTACGAGCTGTTGCATCATCAAGGAATAAGCCAGTTGCTTCAGCAACAACTTCAACACCAACTTCGTCCCATTTTAAGTTAGCAGGATCTCTTTCAGCAGTAACGCGGATTGTTTTACCGTTAACGATTAATTTTCCATCTTTAACTTCAACTGTACCATCAAAACGACCATGAGTTGAATCATATTTAAGCATATAAGCCATATAATCAACGTCTAATAAGTCATTAATTGCAACGATTTCGATGTCAGAACGTTTTTGAGCAGCACGGAAAACAATACGACCAATACGACCAAAACCATTAATACCTACTTTGATTGTCATAACAATTACCTTCTTTTTTTGTGTTAAATGTGAAAAATTACTGGCAATAAGCTACCAAATTTCAGTGATTTATTCAAGATCATTATCAGTGTTAGGCACGAAATGTCTTAGGATAGTTATGGAGATAACAACTTGCCTTTTCAAGGTTTTTTAACAAAAAGCCTTATTATTTATTAAATAAATTTAATATCACGCGTCAACTTATTGGTTTTACTAATCAAAAGCTTAATGAGTTTTATTTTCATTAAATTTAATAATGATAACGTTATGATAATTCTCAGCAAACATAATATGTTAGCGAATAAAATGATGGGTAAAAATTAGGTAAATTAAAATCTTCGTAAACAAGATTTTAGCCATGTGTGCTTGATTATCAGACAATTGAACAATAGGTTTTTAAAGCTGAGTTTAGTATACTAGGCGCAATTATTGTTTAGATGGTTATTTGATGTGCGTTTAAATTCAAGTCAACAGCAAGCTGTCGAGTATGTCTCTGGTCCGTGTCTAGTTTTAGCGGGGGCAGGATCAGGAAAAACTCGAGTCATTATTAATAAAATTGCTTACCTTATTCAAGTTAAAGAATATCTTGCAAAACATATTTTTGCGGTAACATTTACTAATAAAGCAGCAAGAGAGATGAAAGAGCGTATTGCGCAAACGCTAGGACGACAAGAAACGCGAGGCTTAAAAATTTCTACCTTTCATACGTTAGGTCTGGATATTATTCGTAAAGAATATAAACAAATTGGTATTAAGAGTAACTTTTCGCTTTTTGATGATCAAGATCAGTTTTCATTATTAAAAGAGTTAACACAACAATGGTTTGATGGCGATAAAGATCTCATTAATCAGCTTCGCAGTACGATTTCAAACTGGAAAAATGATTTGGTTGATGCGACCATAGCAATGGCTCGCGCTCAAACTAAGAAAGAAAAATTATTTGCACATTGTTACCAACTTTATGAGCAGCAACAAAAATCTTGTGGCATTTTAGATTTTGATGATCTGATTTTATTGCCAACATTACTTTTGCAAAAAAATGAAGACGTTCGTGAAAAGTGGCAAAATCGAGTTCGCTATTTATTGGTTGATGAGTATCAAGATACCAATACAAGCCAATATGAATTAATTAAATTATTAGTCGGCTGTAAGGCAAAGTTTACTGTGGTGGGGGATGATGACCAATCGATTTATTCATGGCGAGGAGCAAGACCACAAAATTTGGTGTTATTAAGTCAAGATTTTCCAAATTTGAAGGTGATAAAATTGGAGCAAAATTATCGATCTTCAGGCCGAATTTTAAAAGCAGCCAATATTCTGATTGAAAATAACCCTCATATGTTTACTAAAACACTCCATTCTGAATTAGGTTATGGCGAACATATCAATGTTATAACAGCGAATAACGAAGACGATGAAGCAGAAAAAGTTGTTAATGATTTAATTGGTCACCGATTTGCCAACAATACCCGATATGGGGATTATGCAATATTATATCGTGGTAATCATCAATCTAGATTAATTGAAAAAATGTTAATGCAACATCGCGTACCTTATAAAATCTCGGGTGGGACTTCATTTTTTTCACGGGTTGAAGTCAAAGATATGATGGCTTATTTGCGTCTGCTGGTTAATCTTGATGATGATAATGCATTTATTCGTATTATCAATACCCCAAAACGTGAAATTGGTCCCGCGACATTACAGAAGTTGGGGGACCTTGCTGGTAAAAAATCATTAAGCCTATTCAAAGCTGCGTTCGATATCGAATTGACAGAAATTTTACCGCCTAAACGTTTTGAGTCGTTAAGTCATTTTGTTAACTGGTTTAAGCAGTTATCGGATAATGCACAACAAGATCCGATGTCTGCTGTTTACGAACTCTTACATGGTATTGATTATGAGAGTTGGTTATATGAAACTTCGCCATCTCCAACAGCCGCACAGATGAGATTGCGTAACGTTGAACAGCTTATTAGCTGGTTAGATGAGATGATGAAAGGGGATGATATTGATGAGCCTGTTACACTGGAGCAAGCTGTTATCCGTTTTACCTTACGTGATATGTTAGAACGTAATGAAAGTGAAGATGAACAAGATGAAGTACAATTGATGACTTTACATGCATCTAAAGGCCTCGAATTTCCTTTTGTTTACCTAATTGGTATGGCAGAAGGTTTATTACCACATCAAGTCAGTATTGATGAAGATAATATTGAAGAGGAAAGGCGGCTTGCTTATGTCGGCATTACTCGTGCGCAACAAGTATTAACGTTTTCTTATAGTACTCAGCGCAAGCAATACGGCGATATTAGCTACTTAGAACCCAGTCGTTTTTTATTTGAGTTACCGCAAGATGATCTTAACTGGAGCAGTAAAAAGCAAACGACATCTGAACAACGCATGGAACAAGGTAAAAGCCGGCTTGCTATGCTCAAAGCACAACTAGCGAAAGCCAAGTCACAATCATAGCAATAACATGGTAACGATTTATTAAATCTGAATCTTTTGAATATAAAAAAAGCGCCATTTGGCGCTTTTTAGTTATTAATCAAGTTTACTGTTTCGTTTTTGCTGAGCAAGGTAACACGGTTTTATTTTTGTGTTTAGTAAACCCTTTGGTGACGAACACAAAGAATAACGGTACATAGAAAATAGCCAAGAACGTTGCTGTTAACATCCCACCAATAACCCCTGTACCTACTGCATTTTGGCTTGCAGAACCAGCACCACTACTAATTGCGAGTGGTAATACCCCTAGAATAAAGGCAAATGAAGTCATTAAAATCGGTCTTAAACGTAAACGACACGCTTCTAACGTTGCATCAATTAATGATTTACCTTCTTTTTCAAGTGCATCTTTTGCAAATTCTACGATCAATATTGCATTCTTCGCCGCAAGTCCCATTGTCGTTAAGAGACCCACGATAAAGTAAATGTCGTTATCTAAACTGCGGAACATTGTTGCAAAAACAGTACCAACAATACCTAACGGGATAACAAACAAGACTGAGATTGGAACAGTCCAACTTTCATATAATGCCGCAAGTGATAAGAACACGACGATCAATGAAATTAAATATAATGTCGTTGTCTGTGATCCTGTTTGGCGTTCTTGATAAGAAATATCGGTCCAATCATAGGTAAAGCCAGTCGGTAATCGTTGTGATAGTTCTTCCATAATCGCCATCGCTTGACCCGAACTTTGACCAGGTATCGCCGTACCACTAATACCAATTGCTGACACACCGTTATAACGAACTAATGAAGGTGAACCAAATGTTTTGGTTGTTTGGGCAAACGACTCATAAGGTACCATTTCACCACTACCATTTTTGACATGCCAGAAATTAAAATCTTGTGGCAACATACGGTAAGGTGCATCACTTTGCACGTAAACTTTTTTAACGCGGTTTTGGTAAACAAAGTCATCAATATACGATGAACCTAATGCCGTTGATAGAACGCTATTAACAGAACTCACCGATAAACCTAAAGCTTGAGCTGTTTCAAAATCAACATTAATTTTATATTGTGGAACATCAAGCATACCGGCTGGACGGACTTGAGTCAGATTTTGGTTTTGCATTGCCATACCTAACAATTGGTAGAATGCTTGCATTAACGCATCATGACCTAAACCGCCACTATCTTTTAGCATGTAAGAGAAACCATTTGCCATACCTAATGATGGAACAGCAGGAAGGTTTAACGCATAACTACGCGCTTCAGTTAATGTAAATAAGAAACGGTTCGCGCGACCAACAATTGCATCTACTTTCTGATCTGCATCTTGACGTACGCTCCAGTCTTTAAGTTTAATGAAACCTAAGCCCATATTCTGACCACGACCGGCTAAGCTAAATCCTGCGACGGTAAATACCGCATCAACAGATTTTTCTTCTGTACGGAAGTAATTAGAGGCCTTACTTAATACTTCATTCGTCTGAGTCAGTGTAGAACCAGGTGGTAATTCCACCATCATAATTACCACACCCTGATCTTCATTAGGTAAAAAGCCGGTTGGTAATTTATTAAAGCCAAACATCAGCGCCACAACAATCAGAATGTAACTAACAAAACTAATTAATGGGTATTTAATGACTTTAATAACACCGCGTTCATAAAGATGAAGACTTTTTGAAAACGTTGCGTTGAAACCTTTAAAGAATTTTTTCAATAACCAGCTAATCCAGGTAAATGGAGGTACTTTTGCCAATCTTTCAGAAATAGATAGCTTTTTATTTTTATATTTTGAAGGTGGTTTTAAAATTTGCGCACATAATGCTGGCGTTAATACGACAGCCATCAATACAGATAATGCCATTGACGTTACGATCGTAATAGAGAATTGCCGATAAATACCACCAGCCGCGCCACCATAAAATGCCATCGGTACAAATACTGCTGATAATACAACGGCAATACCAACTAATGCAGAGGTAATTTGTTCCATCGATTTGACTGTTGCATCATAAGGCGATAAACCTTCTTCCTCCATGATACGTTCAACGTTCTCGATGACGACAATGGCATCATCAACTAATAAACCAATCGCAAGCACCATTGCAAACATGGATAACGTATTGATGGTAAAACCAAAGATATAAAGTACAGCAAATGTACCTAACAATACGACCGGTACTGTAATAGTTGGAATTAATGTTGCTCTTACATTTTGTAAGAATACAAACATAACGATAACCACTAAAACAATTGCTTCGATTAACGTATCTACCACGTTATTAATGGATAATTTGACGAATGGTGTTGTGTCATAAGGGAAGGTATAACGAATATCTTCTGGGAAGATTTTTGATAACTCTTCCATTTTAGCATCTACTGCATTCGATGTATCAAGCTGATTAGCGCCAGTTGCTAAGTAAATTGCAAGACCTGCAGCTAATTTACCATTGTAAGTTGAAATAAAATTATAATCAGCCGCACCCAGTTCAACACGCGCAACATCTTTTAATAATACTTTCGACCCATCAGTATTCACACGGACCAAAATATTTTCAAATTGTTCAGGGGTATTAAGCCTTGATTGTGCAGTAATTGTTGCATTTAATTCTTGACCATCTGTTGTTGGTCTAGAACCCAATTGACCCGCCGTTACCTGCGCATTTTGTGCTTGAATCGCAGTAGTTACTTCGGTTGTTGATAACTTAAAGTAAGTCATTTTATTTGGATCTAGCCAAATACGCATTGCATATTCTGAACCAAATAATGTGGTGTCCCCAACGCCTTGTACACGTTTAATAGGATCTTGAACGGTTGAATACACAAAGTCTGCAATATCAGCTTGCGTTTTTAATGGGTTTTCAGAATAGAAACCAATAACTTTTAAGAAGTTAGTATTGTTTTTTGCAACAGAAACCCCATTTTTTTGTACACTTTCAGGTAAACGAGATTTAACACTTTCTACTTTATTTAATACCTGAACCTGTGCAAAATCGGGATCTGTACCCGGTGAAAATGTTAATGTTGTTTGTACAATACCTTGCGCACTACTGGTTGATTTCATATAAATTAAGTTATCAATACCAGTCAAGTTCTGTTCAATTAATTGCGTTACGGTGTTTTCAATTGTCTGCGCATCGGCACCTGGGTAGGCCGCAGTTACGGTGACGGCTGGAGGTGCGATATCAGGATATTGTTCAACTGCAAGTAATTTGATGGCAAGCAATCCGCCTAACATCATCATTATTGCAATTACCCAAGCAAAGACTGGGCGATCTATAAAAAACTTAGCCATTATTTAAGAACTCCGATTCTTACTTAACGTTATTTTCAATCATTTTATCTAGGTCTGCTTGTGACAGAGAAGTCGGCTCTGCAACAATATTAGCAAATAATTTTCGGTCAGTGGCTTGTGTTGTCACACTGGTTAAATTAAGTAAGCCTGTTACAACCACTTTTTCACCTAAGTTAATTCCATTGGTGACAACCCAATAACCAGAAATCCCTGCGTAGACTTGGATGTTATTGCGTTTTTCAAAGTAATAAAAGTTCTTATCAGCTTGCTGACTTTTTTGTTGTTCAGCAATAAGACTTTCTGCTTGAGCTTTTGCTTTTTGTTCAGCATTTGCCACCGATTCTTGATTATCTTTGTCAAATGGAATTAAACCATTAGCAAGAATCGCTTTGCTGATCACTTCGACTTCTTTATCTTTTGGCACAGGTACTGCAATAATGGCTGTATAGCTTCCGCTTTCATCACTGGTAATGCCTTTTTGTGGCACTAAGACCGCCTTATTAATATGACCAAGTGTCAAAATCGGTTTTAAGAACATACCCGGTAAGAGTTCAGAATTTGGATTAGAAAATTCAGCACGTAATACGACAGTACCCGTTGTTTCACTCACATTTTTATCAGAGAAAATAATTTTACCGTCATTTTGGTATTTACTTCCGTCATTAAAAAATACTTCTACTTTTTGATCTGGTGTATAGATTTTATTTCGATCTTTTTCATTACGTTCAAAGGTCGAAGCAGCCTGTGTCATGTCAATATAAATTGGGTCAATTTTTTGCACTATAGCCATCGCAGTGGTTTGACTTGCTGCAACTAACGCACCTTCAGTCACGTTTGATTTACCAATATAACCATCAATGGGTGAGTAAACTTTAGTATAATCTAAACTCACTTTAGCTGAGTTTAAGTTGGCTTTTGCAACTAATACTGCAGCATCAGCTTGCTGTGCATCCGCGACCGCTTTGTCATAATCTTGTTGGCTGATTGATTTTGTTTTAAGCAATCCTTCATAACGTTTTAACGTTAAATGTGCAATGTTGGCACTTGCTTCAGCACTTGCAACGCTAGCTAGTGCACTGTCATAATTGGCTTGGTAAAGTGAGGGATCAATTTGATACAATGATTGACCTTCTGTCACATTACTGCTTTCATCAAACTCTCTTTTTAAGATAATGCCACTGACCTGTGGGCGAATTTCAGCAATTTGTGAAGCAATAACGCGTGCTGGTAGTGCAACTTTCACAGTATAATCTAAAGGTTCTGTTTCAAAAACGGTGACATTTACCGATGGGAGTTTAAATTCTTGGGCATTAGATGTGTGATTATCGCAACCAGTCAAAAATAAGCTGCCACCTAAAGCTAACGCGAGAGTAACGGGGAATAGAGCTCTTTTAAATTTCATATAAAAATAACCTCGGTAAAATCAATCATGCGTATGCATATTTATTTGCTTATTAATTATAAAATAAATACTTAAATAGGACTGAATTTTACAGAAATTAACCTTTTAATGTAAGTGCCAATTGCAACGATAGCACAGAGTACTAAAAATAAAACGTCATGTGACTTCAATATAAAATCTAACAAAATAGCGGGTTTTATGATTTATCTCATGTGTTTGACTAACTTTTAAGTGAATAACATTATTGATTTGTATAAAATAGTCAGTACAACTTTAAGTTACTTGAGTATTGATATTTAAATACAGTAATATAGTGACATTAAATTAATACAGAGATAGGTATTATGGATAATTTACGCATTGTGCTGATTATTATTGCTTCTTTAGTAATCATCGCCTTATTGATTCACGGATTTTGGATTAATAAAAAAGAGCGCTCTTCTATTTTTGAAACACCAAAAAGTAAAAAAAGTAACAAGGATAGTTTATCTTGGCAAAACAATGAGAAAAATGATGGTTTTCAAGATGGTGTAGGGGAAGTGAGAGTCGTGTCAACCAAACGCGATGTGCCGAGCCAACCACATATAGCACAAGAGCACACTCAAGATGATTTATTTACGGTGCAACCCGTTGAAATTAAACCTATGCAGCGCGATTTATTTGTTGAAGATGAGCCTGATGTAAAAATTGAAGATACTGTCAGTCAGTCGCTTGATACCGTAAGTCACACCGAAAAATCTCAATCTGATGATAATCTGAAAATTGATGAGCATTCTCCTGCGGTAAAACCTAATCCAACTACGCAGCCTGCAACTAAAGTTGCACCTAAAACTGATGTACTGGTGTTACATGTGACGGGACTCAATGAAGAGCTTATTCGAGGTGATTTACTCCTCAGTAGTATTATTCAATCTGGATTCCAATTTGGTGAAATGCAAATTTTCCATCGTCATTTAGATCCAGCAGGCAATGGTCCTGTGTTATTTAGTTTAGCAAACATGGTAAAACCTGGTACGCTCGATCCTGAAACCATGCATGAATTTACGACAGCAGGTGTATCAATTTTTATGATGATTCCTTCTTATGGTCATACTGCTCAAAACTTTAAACTCATGCTGCAATCTGCACAACGCATTGCTGATGATGTTAATGGTGTTGTGCTTGATGATGAACACCATATGTTAACCCCTCAAAAAATAGATAGTTATAAAAATCGCATCAAAGCTGTTACCCAAGAATAATCTGGCCATATAAGCCAGATTTTCACACAATCAATTAATGATTAAACGAGCTATTAATGAATACTAAGCAAGCACCTATGAATATCGAAAATCAAATAGAAAAATTACGTACCATAATAAGGCAACATGAATATCAATATTATGTGTTAGATGATCCTTCTATTCCAGATGCTGAATATGATAAGTTAATGGCAGAATTAAGGCGCTTAGAACAACAAAATCCCGCATTAATCACACCACAATCGCCAACACAACGGGTTGGGGGAATCGCGTTAAGCCAGTTTAATTCGGTGAAGCATGAAATTCCCATGTTATCGTTAGATAATGTTTTTGATAAAGAGAGCTTTATCGCTTTTGATAAACGTGTTCGAGAACGCGCCAATATCGATGGTCATGACATCGAATATTGTTGTGAATTAAAACTTGATGGATTAGCTGTCAGTTTACTTTATGAAAATGGCCAGTTTGTAAGAGCCGCAACACGAGGTGATGGTTCCGTTGGTGAGGATATTACTGAAAATGTAAAAACCATCCGAGCCATTCCATTAACGTTAACAGGTAGTAATATTCCCACTCGTTTAGAAGTACGAGGGGAAGTATTCATGACACATCAAGGATTTGAAAAGTTAAACCAAGATGCAGAAAAGCGCCATGAAAAAATGTTTGCCAATCCGCGTAATGCAGCAGCAGGTTCATTGCGTCAACTCGATCCCAAAATTACTGCCAAACGACCCTTAACATTTTATTGTTATGGTATGGGAGTTTTTGAGGGTGAACAATTAGCCGATACTCATTACGGGCGCTTAATGCAATTTAAAGCATGGGGACTTCCTGTCAGTGATAAAGTCAAAATTAAAATGGGATGTGAACAGGCAATTGCTTATTTTAATGATATAGAACAACAGCGTATGTCATTAGATTTCGACATCGATGGTGTTGTTATCAAAGTTAATCAAATTAATCTACAAGAACAATTAGGTTTTGTTGCAAGGGCACCACGCTGGGCGACGGCATTCAAGTTTCCAGCACAAGAGCAAGTGACACAATTGAAAAAGGTTGATTTCCAAGTTGGACGAACAGGAGCAATTACGCCGGTTGCTCGACTTGAACCTGTACAAGTGGCAGGTGTGATTGTTAGTAATGCGACGCTACATAATAGTGATGAAATCGAACGATTAGGTATTCGTGAAGGTGATTTTGTTACCATCAGACGAGCTGGCGATGTGATTCCTAAAGTGGTCGCGGTCATTTTAGAAAAACGACCAGAAGAAACACAAGCTATTCATTTTCCAACACATTGCCCAGTTTGTGGATCGGTGATTGTGCGTGATGAAGGTGAAGCTATTTCTCGTTGTTCAGGTGGATTATTTTGCGCCGCTCAGCGTAAGGAAGCGTTAAAGCATTTTGTTTCAAGGCGAGCACTGGATGTAACGGGGTTAGGTGATCGTATTATTGAACAGCTAGTTGATAAAGATTATGTTAAAAACCCTGTCGATTTGTACTATTTGACTTTGCCAAAACTTTGTTCACTTGATAAAGTGGGCGAAAAATTAGCCACAAATTTACTTAATTCATTACAAGCGACCAAACAAACGACTCTTGGCCGTTTTATTTATGCCCTCGGCATTCCGCATGTAGGTGAAGTGACGGCTGAAAATTTAGCTAATGAATTAGGTTCGCTTGATGCCATTCGTAATAGTAATGTTGAACAGCTACAAAATGTCAGTGATATTGGTGAAGTGATTGCGTTAAGTATTGTTAACTTTTTTAAAGAAGAACATAACCAACATATTATTGACGAATTGATTAGCGACAAAATTGGTATTCATTGGCCACAAAATGTTCAACCCGTGGTAATTGAAGGAAGTATTTTTAAGGATAAAGTGATCGTTTTAACGGGCACATTATCCTCTATGAGCCGAGATGATGCTAAAGCAAAGCTGAAACAACTTGGTGCGAAAATTACGGGCAGTGTGTCTAAAAATACGGATATTGTTATCGCCGGTGAAGCAGCGGGTTCTAAACTGACTAAAGCGCAAGAATTAAATATCCAAATTATGGACGAGCAAACTATGCTAGCGCATTTTGCTTAGTTAAACACTTAATAAGGAAGATATTATGCCATTACTTGATAGTTTTAAAGTTGATCATACGAAAATGCATGCGCCTTTTGTACGCGTTGCTAAAATTATGCAAACGCCAAAAGGTGACACGATTACTGTATTTGATTTACGTTTTACTGTACCAAATAAAGCCCAACTACCAGAAAAAGGTATTCACACGTTAGAACACTTATTTGCTGGGTTTATGCGCGATCATTTAAACGCTAACGATGTTGAAATTATCGATATTTCGCCAATGGGGTGTCGAACCGGATTTTATATGAGCTTAATTGGTGAACCAGCAGAAACTCGAGTTGCGGATAGCTGGTTAGCGGCGATGCATGATATTTTACATGTTCAATCACAACGAGATATTCCTGAACTTAATGAATATCAATGTGGTTCATATCAGATGCATTCATTGGATGAAGCGAAAGCGATTGCTAAAGCTGTGATTGACGCTAAAATTGGTGTCTGTCACAACAGTGATATTGTATTATCTGATGACGATATTGCTAAAATTAACCGTTGATTGGAGAATAAAATGCCAAACGTTGTAATCGATTTTTTAGAAGGTAGAAGTGTAGAACAAAAAAGAGAAATGGCAAAACGCGTGACTCAAGCGATTGTTGAAACCTTAAATTGTAAGCCAGAAGCGGTGCAAATTATTATGCATGAAATCGCAAAAGATCAGCTTGCTAATGGTGGTGTACTTCGGTGCGATAAAGATTGATGGTTTAAAAATATGAGAAACATTCTTTGGAATGTTTCTCTATTGATTCATGCTAATTAGAAGTCTAATTCATCCCACCAGATATCGATAAGCTGACCAACTTTAACATTGTTAAGTCCATGGCTTGATAACCAATCTGTCACAATTTTACGATGTTCTTCAGTACAATTACCTAACTGTTGTGTACAAACAATACCTTGCCAATTTAAGTAACCACTTCCTTCGTAAGCTAAACCATTTGGTACAATTGCTTCACGAATAAATTGATCAACCACCTCATCTAATTTTACTTCATCAGTGCCTTCAGCAAATGACCAGCTTACGGTAAAACCTAACTCTTTAAATTCTTCAATATGTAATTTTTTTCTTAAACGACGACTACGATTAGCCATAATAGTATCCTTTTCAATTTATATCGTTAATACGGGGTTATTTTAGCACTTTTTTCTTCGGACGTTGTGCTATTTTTTTAGCAGGGGTTGCTTTTATACTTGGATTGACGGTAAAACCGGCTGTTGTCATTTCAGGAATCGGTGCTTTTAGTAATTTTTCGATTGCTTTAAGTTGTGGTAATTCATCAACACATACCAATGAGATTGCTTGACCTTTATTTTGGGCTCGTCCTGTACGACCAATACGGTGGACATAATCTTCAGCCACATGCGGTAAATCATAATTCACCACATAGGGGAGTTGTTCAATATCTAATCCACGCGCTGCAATATCCGTCGCAACTAATGCCGTTATTTGACCTGATTTAAAATCGGCAAGGGCTTTTGTCCGTGCTCCCTGACTTTTATTACCATGAATTGCTGAGGCTTTTATGCCATCTTTAGTCAGTTGCTCAGCTAAATGGTTGGCACCATATTTTGTTCGCGTAAAAATCAAGACTTGTTGCCAACGATCTTTACCGATCAAATAAGATAACAGTTCACGTTTACGACTTTTATCGACGCGATGCACATATTGTGTAATTTGCTCTGAGGCACTATTCACTTTTGCAACTGCTATTGATTGTGGTGAATGCAGAATAGATTTTGCTAATTGCGTAATTTCATCAGAGAATGTTGCAGAAAACATTAAGTTCTGGCGCTTTTTAGGGAGCTTTGCAATAACACGACGAATATCATGAATAAAGCCCATATCCAACATACGGTCAGCTTCATCAAGAACAAGCACTTTTACGGTGGTTAAGTCCAAGGCATTTTTTTGCACTAAATCCAGCAAACGACCAGGCGTGGCAACCAGAATATCAACGCCTCCTCGTAATTTCATCATTTGCGGGTTAATACTAACGCCGCCAAACACGACCAATGATCGTATAGGTAAATAGCGACTATAGTCACGAATATTGTCACCAATTTGTGCCGCAAGTTCACGAGTCGGGGCTAAAATTAACGCGTATAACGGTCGTTTACCTTTATGCGCTGATGAATAACTAGCTGTTTTGGTTTGTAATTCTGTTAACTGCTGTAAAATAGGCAAGACAAAGCCAGCGGTTTTTCCCGTACCGGTTTGCGCACTGGCCATTAAATCTTTACCAGATAGAACCACCGGAATAGCTTGCTGTTGAATAGGCGTTGGTTCAGTAAAGTTTTGTTCTTGAACTGCTTTTAAGATCTCGGCGTTTAGACCAAGAAGATCGAATGACATGAAATTATCCCTGATATAACAAAAAAATAAATATTTCACAGGCATTATAGAGCAATTACGTATTATTTACTTAAGTATTTAAACACAATTCGCATTATTGTTCTGTTTATCGCTAAAATACTTGGTTCCTACGCCACGTTATTGGTCGGTTTTATTATAAAAAAGCCTCTTAAACGAAGAGGCTTTTATTCTATGGTAGTTGCTTAATGTAGTTTTTGACAATATGAATGGAATGAGTAAATAATTGCTGTTCTTTATCATTAAAATCAAGCTCAATAATTTTTTTTATACCGTGCTGATCAAGTATCGCTGGTACACCAATTGCCACATTTTGATAGCCATACTCACCATCTAATATACAAGATAATGCTAATGCTCGATGACTATTGGTTAAAATTTGTTGGCAAATTTCAGCGATAGTGCTACTAATTCCATATTCTGTACAGTGTTTACGGCTAGCAATTTCAAAGCCCATTTTCCGAGCTTTATCACCCAATTGGTCAAAATCAATTTGACGTTTTTCGAGATGATTAAGATTAATACCATATACTGAAGAGTGTGACCAAACAGGAAATTGAGAATCACCATGCTCACCGACAATAAATGCATCAATACTTTGAGGACCGATATCCATCGTTTCGCCTAATATTCGACGTAAACGCATGGTATCTAGCCAAACGCCAGTACCAATCACGCGATGTCGAGGCAATCCGGAGAGTTTCCAGACTTGGTAGGTGATGGCATCACAGGGATTAGTTGCTATTAAGAAAATCCCCTTAAAGCCATTTTTCATCATACCTGGAATAATCGAAGAAACAATTTTTGATGTACCTGCAAGCTCTTCTTCTCTGGATTTTTGTGCGATACCTGCGGTAACACAAATAATTGCGATATCAATATCAGCACAGTCTGTTGCTTCACGCAAACTAACTTTGATCATATTTTGTCGATAGGCCGCAGCATCAAGTAAATCCTGTTGATGGCCGTAGACGAGCTCTTTATTTAAATCAACCAATGCAATTTCTTCACAAAACCCACGATTAATTAAGGTATAAGCAGTTGTAGAACCAACATTTCCTACACCAATAATCATAATTTTACGTAGTTTCATCTGGACACCTCAAGCTAATTGGATTGCTATGTGCTATAGCATAAACGCATTAAATTAACTTTGTTACCTAATTTGTGCTGCATTTTCAACATTCAAACGGAGTGAGTATTTAACTATTTTTACACTATAATCATAGGTTATGATAAAAAAATAACGAAAAATGCACTGTCTGATACATCGCATTTCGCTAAATTATTGGGTATGATATTGTCCCCGAAACGTTATCGAATTGAATTATGTTATGAGTTTGACTTTTAAAAATGGTGTCATTGATTGTGTGCCAACATTACTTGGTTACATTGGCATCGGGATAGCCGCAGGAGTTATTGGGCGAGCATCTAATCTAAGTATTTTAGAAGTGACATTATTAGCAATCATCGTTTATGCTGGCGCAGCGCAGTTTATCATTGCTGGATTGATGTTAATTGCAACGCCGGTGTCAGCAATTATTTTTACAGTATTCTTAGTGAATTCACGTCATTTTTTGATGGGCATGGCCACTGCCCCTTATTTTAAAAAATTTTCAATGCTAAACAATCTTGGCATTGGTAGCTTACTGACTGATGAAACCTTTGCTGTTACCATGACAGCTGTTGCAAAGAAAGTGCCGGTGAATGCACAATGGATGCATGGCTTGAATTTAACAGCCTATCTTGCATGGATTTTATCGTGTTTACTTGGCGCGGTGATGGGTAATTGGTTTCCAGACCCACGGCAATTTGGTTTAGATTATGCATTAGTCGCCATGTTTATTGGTTTACTCTACTTACAGTTAATCGGCGATACAAGTAAAACAAAACGTCACATGTTGCTGGTTATGTTAACTGTATCAGTATTATTAATCTTTTTAATGAAGTTTGTATCAGCAGAACTGGCATTGTTAATTGCAACGCTATTAGGATGTTTATTGGGTGTGGTGATTGAAAAATGGAAATAACAGTATACAGTTTGCTAATTATCTTAGGGTGCGGATTGGTCACTTGGTTGCCGCGAGTTATTCCTTTTGTCTTAGTGCGTAAAATTCGCATTCCTGATATTGTACTACGGTTTTTAACCTATGTACCCTTATGTATTTTGACAGCACTGTTTGTGCAAAGTTTATTGATTGCACGAGAAGGGCAATTACCACAAATTAATTATGAGTACCTGTATGCTTCAATACCAACTATTTTAGTTGCTGTTATCACTAAAAATTTGATGTGGATTGTGATTGCAGGAATCATTTCAATGTCAGCCATTCGTTATTTTTTATACTAAATTGCAACATCGTGTATAGCGCTGCTTGATTGGCTATACACGGCGATTATTGAGTAGCAATATTCATCATGATAATTTTTATGATGACCTTATTCTTTGTGAATACAATTAGTGCTATATTTGTATAAATTCACTTCAAATCATATCACAATGCGATTAAGGATAAATTATGCGTCAATATTCATCTGTTGATCAATTCGTTACGATCTTAAAAAAGCGTGATCCACAGCAACCCGAGTTTTTACAAGCTGTCCATGAAGTTTTAACATCACTCTGGCCATTCTTAGAAAAAAATCCAAAGTATACTCAGGACGGTCTGCTAGAACGCTTGACTGAACCGGAAAGAGTGATTCAATTTCGCGTTACCTGGGTTGATGATAAAGGTCAAGTCCAAGTAAATCGCGCGTGGCGAGTACAATTTAATTCAGCGATTGGTCCATTTAAAGGGGGGATGCGTTTCCACCCTTCGGTCAATCTTTCAATACTCAAGTTCCTAGGATTTGAGCAGACCTTTAAAAATGCGTTAACCACTTTACCGATGGGTGGCGGAAAAGGTGGGAGTGATTTTGATCCGAAAGGTAAAAGCCATAGTGAAGTGATGCGTTTTTGTCAGGCATTAGTCACAGAATTGTATCGCCATATTGGCGCTGATACTGATGTACCAGCAGGCGATATTGGTGTTGGAGGGCGTGAAGTCGGTTTTATGGCGGGAATGATGAAAAAACTGACCAACACGTCGTCGTGTGTTTTTACGGGGAAAGGTTTGGCCTTTGGTGGTAGTTTAATTCGTCCGGAAGCAACGGGATATGGGCTTGTTTATTTTGTTGAAGCAATGCTAAAACAACACGGTAAATCGATAGAAGGGCTTATTGTTGGTGTGTCGGGTTCAGGAAACGTTGCACAATATACTATTGAAAAATGTCTACAACTAGGTGCAAAAGTGGTAACTGTATCTGATTCACAAGGTACGGTGTATGATAAAGATGGTTTTACTACTGAAAAGTTGGATCGTTTAAAACAGATCAAAAATATTGAGTACGGCCGCATTGAATCGTATGCAAAAGCCTTTAACTTACCTTTTGAGCCGGCAAAAAAACCATGGCATATCAAAATGGATGTTGCCTTACCGTGCGCAACTCAAAATGAATTAACACTTGATGACGCTAAAAATCTTATCAAAAATGGTGTTATTGCCGTGGGGGAAGGTGCAAATATGCCAACAACACTTGAAGCAACCGCCGCGTTTATCGCAGCGAACGTTTTATTTGCCCCAGGCAAGGCAGCCAATGCTGGTGGTGTCGCAACATCTGGTTTAGAAATGGCTCAAAATGCGATGCGTTTGGCTTGGACTGCTGATGAAGTTGATAGTAAACTAAATCATATCATGCTTGCCATCCATGCTGCATGCGTACAATACGGTCAGCAGAAACAAAACAAAAATATTAATTATATTAATGGTGCAAATATTGCAGGTTTTGTTAAAGTTGCTGATGCCATGTTAGGGCAAGGAATTTTGTAGCTGTAACACACATTGAAAAGAAAAAACCACCTTATAGGTGGTTTTTTTAATACTTATGTCTATTTTGATAATAAATTATCATGATAAACTTCAACTGTACCCTGATATATCGGATTTTTACGGATGACTTTTGGTTGTTCTTTCCACCATGCTATCATTTTATCAATGCCTTGGTGGTCAGCCAGTTGTTTGATTCTACCAACATATGCAACATCTTTAAATCGATCCAATTGAGCTTCATCAAATGCTTGTGATTTATACATCGCAGGTAGAATATCAATGATGGCTTGAAAATCTTTTGTTTCATAATACAGCTGATCGGCTAAACGTAACACTTCAGGATTGCGAGGTTTTTCTTCTAATAACTTTTCAACATTACTTCTTGCAAGATCATACTGTTGGCTTTTAATTTGTAAACGCAATTGAACCAATTTAAATGCAAAAATCTCTTTGTCTTTACACAGTTTAGCAGCTTCATCGAGATGTTCTCTCGCGGCATCAAATTGGTTATGGTTGATTTCAGCTTGAGCCGCTTGTAAAAAAGTGAGTGCACTATTATTGGCATTTTTAGCACTTTTCGATAGTAACTTGCTTGCTTTTTTATAATCACCTTCAAGTAAAAACCATTGTGCTTGTTCAATACGTTTTGCTGACTTTATTGGTGATAATGAACGTAACCAACTTCCAAAAGCTGTTTTAGAATAAAAAATATGTTTAACAATCCAATAGATCAGACACAATAAGAGGATTAGTACAAACTCAACTAAGATAAAAGTAGTTAAACTCATGGTGATTCGATAACCAGATACTTGAAAAAGTACGATGCCCTGATGATTAGCAAGTATTGGCCCGATAATCATACCACCAACTAGCACTAAGAAAATAATCAAAATTCGTAACATGATTGCTCCTAATTAGCTAGCATTGCGCGAACGCGGGTTTGCATTAGTTTATCAAGTTCATCACGGCTACTAAGCTGTTGTGGTACATTTTGATTACTAATTGATTGTTGTTGCAAATTATTCAATTCATCTAAAAAAGCTTTAACGCTTGATGCATGACTATCAAAATAAGCATTTGCCCAAACCGATACATCATTAAGTGCACGTTGGTAAATGAGTTCTTGGTGTCTTGGTACAGCTTGCGCAGCAATAAGCAGTCTTAGTTTAATGTTTTCTCTTAAATAGAGGGCTTGCTCTGGCATAATGACCGCAGTATGAGCCTGACATTTTTCTAACAACGCTGCATCTTGTCCAGCATTGGCAATACATTCACCAAAGCTGTCATATTTTTCCACTTGGATAAATTTTGCAAAAAACGAAGCAGATGATTTGGTTAAATTTTCGTACCAATCTGAAATTGATGAAGATGGCGCTTGTGTATCAACGGGTTGTGATGATTTAGCACTATCCGTGACGAGGTTATTGTCATCACCTTCAGTCGGATGCTCGGTTATGCTATCATCGTGTTCAATGAGGGCAAGGTCAATTTCTTTATAGTGATCAACGAGCGGTAATTCTGTGACTGAATCAACTAAATTCATTAATGTCATGATAATGCCATCAAAATCGGTAAAGCTGATTGCAGCAAGTGCAGATATGTCTTTATTGATGGCATGTCTTGCTGGTAAGAGACTTGGATCATTGGCTTGTGCCAAGCTCGTATCTGCATTTTTTAATAATAATCTTGCTGTCGTATAATCTTGGTCATTCCAGATTTTACGCCCAGCTAAGTTGACTAAATAATTTGCCTGTGAAATTAGCCAAATATTATTATCTGTTGTCGACATAGCCGATAATCGCTCATTAAAATTCACAATATTTTGTTCTGATACTTTGATGCTGTCGTCAACTTTATTGATAAATTGCTCTTGCGCTTTAGCTTGATTGGTTAACTGGCTACTGACTTGTTGTTGAAGACTATTTAACTGTTTATTTTGTGTATCAACTGCTTGAGCTACATGCACCTTGATATCATCGGTGATAGTTTGTTGTAACGTGTCTTTTAATGTATTAATTTCAGATTGTAACTGTTCAATGGTTGCTTTTTGCGTAATTGCTTGTTGATGGCCATGGAAATAAGTAAAACCACCTAAACAAAGCGTTAAGCCAATTGCGACAATCGACAATTTCGAAATAGGTGTTTTCGTGAGTGGTGTAGTTGGCCTTTTAGCATTATCATTTTTATCTTTTTGTGTTGCTTTAGGCTGCACTGGGGTTTCTTTATTTTCTTTCATATCCTGTTTCACTTTTTCAGATTGTGGGTAATGACCAATAGGTGAAGAATTAGATGGTATACTTTTTTGTTCAGTTAAGTGTTGATGGGAATCCGATTCAGTAAATACAGTAACGCAAATATTTGATAACGTCGCATTGGCGCTAAGATATCGAAGCGATGATGGCACTGTATTTTTGGTCGACATGATTAATCGGTTACCTAACTCGTTGTTATATTATTGTTGCATTATGACATAGAGTCGCAATTGTTTTAAACAAATTTTGATTATTTGCGTTAGTTACTAAGTGAATACGTTGCCAGTTGAGTGATTTAGCCTGATCGTAGATGCGTGAGCTACTAACAATCATGTCACAACCGCGCTTTTGCTTATCGGTACAGTATTTATCTAATTGTAATAGATGTTCTACACTTGTGATAACAAATAGATAATGAGTGTGTTCTTCAAAAACTGACACAGGATAATCAATGAGCTGACGTTGATAACAATGAATGTTTTTAACCAAAGCCCCTTGTGCGGTTAATGTATCAGTGAGCTTTGTTCGCCCAATATCGCCACATAAAATTAACACTTGGCGCTGAGCAAACTGCATATTAAAATGAGCAAAGTGCTCGAGCAAACCTTCGCTATTTTCACTTTGAGGTGGATAACCAACCGGTTGCTGGCAAATTTGCGCAAACTGCTGTGCTGTTTTTTGGCCCACTGCAAAATAGTCTACATTATCAGGGAAAATCATCTGTTGAGCGTGTGACTGAATCATAAGACCCACTTGCGGAGATACCACAATGACAACATCACCGTGATTTAGCCGTTGAAGATGATGTTGTAGCTGATTCAAATCAGCCCCTTTTAGGATATTAAAAAAGGGCAGGTGGCGGGCGGGTAGGTTTGCTTGTTGACATAATTGTGTGAGTTGTTCTCCGTAGGGGGAAGGACGTGTCACAATAATCATAATGTTAACCTATCTAATTTGATTGAGTATTTTTTCTGCACCTTGTTCAAGCAGCTGCTGGGCAAGCTTAATCCCTAATTCAGATGCTTGTTGTTGATCGCCTGTGACATTGGCAGTAATTATTGTTTTGCCATCTAAACTCCCCACTAAGCCCTGCAAGTTAAGTCTAGTGTTTTCCAACTTCGAATAACAAGCAATAGGAACTTGACAACCGCCTTGTAAATGATGATTCATTGCACGTTCAGCAGTAATACAGTAACGCGTGTGTTGATCATCTAACGGTTTTAATAATTGATTAATTATATGATCATTTTCACGGCTTTCTATACCAACTGCGCCCTGACCAACAGCAGGTAACATGATTTCAATGGGGATAGCTTGTTTAATACGTTCTTGTAGCTCAAGGCGTTTTAAACCTACTGCGGCTAAAATAATCGCATCATACTCACCATTATCTAATTTAGCCAAACGTGAACCTACGTTACCACGTAAATCTTTAACCACTAGATGTGGGTAGTGAGCTTTGAGTTGGCACTGACGGCGTAAGCTCGATGTACCGACCACCGCATTAGCAGGTAGTTGTGCTAAGTCAGTGTATCGATTTGATACAAATGCATCGCGCACATCGTCTCGTTTACAAATTGTGGTTAATGCTAATCCCTGTGGAAATTCTGCAGGGATATCTTTAATCGAATGGACAGCAATATCGGCCTCATGATTCAGTAATGCAAGTTCCAATTGTTTAACAAACAATCCTTTGCCACCTATTTTCGATAAAGGACTATCGAGTAAAACATCACCTTGTGTCACCATCGGAACGAGTTCAACGGCGAGTTGCGGGTGATGTAACATTAATTGCGCTTTAACATAGTTTGCCTGCCAAAGGGCTAAAGGGCTTTTACGGGTAGCAATTTTTAAAGTCTGAACTTGCACAACTTATCCTTATTATATTTTTTTAACAAATTCGACAGCATAACCAATATAATTTGCTGGCGTTAGTTGTTTTAAACGGGTTTTTTCATGTTCAGGTAATGCTAAACTATCAATAAATTGCTGCATGCCTTTACCATCAACACGTTTACCACGAGTTAATTCTTTTAATTTTTCATAAGGTTTTTCAATGCCATAACGACGCATTACCGTTTGAATTGGCTCGGCTAGTACTTCCCAATTGTGATCCAATTCATCACGCAAATGTTGTTCATTGACCTCTAACTTACTGATACCTTTTAATGTCGCTTGATAAGCAATAAGGGCGTAGCCAATACCCACACCTAAGTTACGTAAAACGGTAGAATCGGTTAGATCGCGTTGCCATCTTGAAACCGGTAATTTGCTGGCTAAATGTTGCATCACTGCATTTGCTAAGCCCAAATTTCCTTCTGAGTTTTCAAAGTCAATTGGGTTGACTTTGTGTGGCATTGTTGATGAACCAATTTCACCTGCAATGGTTTTCTGTTTAAAATGATTCAACGCAATATAACCCCAGATATCACGATCTAAATCGATAATAATCGTGTTAAATCGTGCAACGCAATCAAAAAATTCTGCAATGTAGTCATGCGGTTCAATTTGAGTTGTATAAGGATTCCAGATTAAACCTAATGAAGTGACAAACTCTTGGCTAAATTGATACCAATCAACATCCGGATAAGCAACAATGTGTGCATTATAGTTGCCTGTTGCGCCATTAATTTTACCTAAAATCTCAATCGATTGGAGTTGTTTTAATTGACGTTCCAATCGATAAACCACATTCGCAAACTCTTTACCAATCGTTGACGGTGTTGCTGGTTGACCATGGGTACGCGATAAGAGAGGGATATCTTGGTATTGTTTGGCTTTTGCCTTTAATTCATTAATTAATTTTGTCCAGTAAGGCAAAATAATGGTTTCACGCGCATCTTTTAGCATTAATGAATATGACAAATTATTAATATCTTCTGATGTACAAGCAAAATGAATAAATTCTGATACGGATTCTAAAACGCTATTACCTGCAATTTTTTCTTTAAGAAAATATTCGACTGCTTTTACATCATGATTAGTTGTTTTTTCAATGGTTTTAATACGCAGTGCATCTTCTTCACTAAAGTGACGCATAATATTATCAAGAAGTTGGTGAGTTTGTTCATCAAACTGAGGCACTTCTGCAATATGGTGACAATTTGATAATTTTTGCAACCATTTTATCTCAACTTGAACGCGATATTTCAATAATCCAAATTCACTAAAGATAGGTCTTAGTTCTTTTGTTTTATCACCATAACGACCATCAATAGGGGATAGGGCGGTAAGTGCAGATAATTCCATCATTTTGCTCCGTGTGTTTAGTGAAACGTCTATAAGATAGTTAAATAATTAATCATGATTTATTTGTTGCAAAATCTCGTTTGCCGCATTAATAATGCTTTTACGCGAAAATAAGAACTGCATACGGCTTCCCCCAACTTGATACCAAAGGGTTGCTGCTCTTACGCTCCCAAAAAGTGCTGAGCGAACTTTTGCTTGAACTAATGTATTTTGCAAGTATTCAATTTTACCCGTGACTTTAATTTTTGTTGTCAATGGGCTAATAATATCCGAATAGATACCGGCTAACGAATAGGAGAGTTCATCGCGGTGATTTTCAAATGTTTGAGCATTAATATCGGTATACAGTGATTGTATGCGATCGAGACGGTGTGATATTTTACCTAATGCATCATTATTTTTAATAAGCTTATGTGTCACGCCGAGTGATCCAAACACATAACGCATAATTTCAACTTTTTCAGGTTGATTATTGCTAAAGAGTTGCGTTAAAAATTGTAATCCAATTTTAATATTTTCTGCACCATCAAATACATCAGCTGTCGAGTTGGGAGCAGTATTAAAAATACTTTTTAATGATGTATCATATAAAGCGGTACTACATTGTCCAGAATTAGCCAGTTGTGGAACTAACATGGCACTTTGACAAACACCACCTAAGGCTATCGCGATATGATAATATTTATTACTCATACTAACTCTCTTTGTTTGTTGACAACATCGGTTCACATTGACGCAAAATTCGTTCTTCAATAATGCCGCCACCAAGACACACTTCACCTTGATAAAAGACAGCCGATTGTCCAGGGGTTACTGCGGCTACGGGCTCATCAAAAATCACACTGATTTGATCAGCATTGATTGGCTCAATAATACAATGGATGTCATGTTGGCGGTATCGTGTTTTGACCGTACATTTTAATGGTTCAGTCAGCGTGTGACGTGAGACCCAATGTAATTGGCCTGCAATTAGCCCACCAGAAAAGAGCGCAGGATGGTCATGACCTTGAGCGACAATTAATTCATTTTTTTCAGTATCTTTGTCAACAACATACCAAGGCGTTTCGTCAGCATTTTTTAACCCACCAATTCCTAATCCTTTTCGTTGACCCAGTGTGTGGTACATTAGCCCTTGGTGTTCACCAATTATTTCACCATCGACAGTACGAATTAAACCTGCTTGAGCGGGTAAATAACGAGCTAAAAAATCTCGAAATTTACGTTCACCAATAAAGCAGATTCCTGTTGAGTCTTTTTTTGCTGCCGTAATTAAGTATAATTTTTGTGCGATTTCCCGTACTTGCGGTTTTTCAAGTTCACCAACAGGGAATAAGCTTTTACTGATTTGCTGTTCACTTAATGTATAAAGGAAATAACTTTGATCTTTATTGTTGTCAACACCACGAAGCAATTCAAATTTACCCTGGTTTTCTCGTCGACGAACGTAATGACCTGTTGCAATATAATCGGCACCAAGATCTTCAGCGGCATACTCTAAAAATGCTTTAAACTTGATCTCTTTATTACATAAAATATCTGGGTTTGGTGTTCTTCCTGCTTTATATTCGGCAAGAAAGTGTTCAAATACATTGTCCCAATATTCGGCTGCAAAATTGATGGTTAGGAGTTTTATACCCAGTTTATCACATACTGCTTTTGCATCAGCCAGATCGGTCGCTGCTGAACAATATTCTTCGTCATCGTCTTCTTCCCAGTTTTTCATAAATAAACCAACAACATCATAACCTTGTTGTTGTAATAAATAGGCTGAGACTGAAGAGTCCACTCCACCAGACATGCCAACAATGACTTTAATGGTTGAATTTTTTGAATGCGTATTTTTATTTAGTGACATAATTATATCGAACTGTAAAACGTATATTTGGGGGCGATTTTATCACAAATGAGGAGAGAGCAATAATCTTTTACGGCAAAAAATATGATAACCATTTACAAATCAGCTCTGTAAATGGTTATTGCAGGGAAACTAGGAAAGATCTTTCAATATACAAATAACGCGCCCAATAATTTTAAAGTCATTTTCAGAACAGGCTTTATCAATTTGAATAGAAGGGTATTTTTCATTATCAGACAATAATAAGAAATATTTACCATGATTTTGTATTCGTTTGACGCTAAGTGAGTCACCATATTGAATAATATAAATGTAACCATCAAATGGTGTCACATTTGCAGTGTTTAATACTAACGTGTCATTATCTGAAATAGTTGGCGACATTGAATCACCTTTTGCCCAATACACATAAAGATCTTCTATCTTAAATTCGTGATACTTTAAGCAACTTAAATCAAATGGCAATGAATCGATAACCGAGTTTTTTACCCCTTTATTATCATCGATTTGTGATTTGGCAGAATGACGTTGATAGGCTGGAATATAAATAATTTTTTGCAGATCATTGTTCGAGGAGAGTCTACATTCTCCTTTTCCAGTTGCTAACCATTCTATCGGCACATCACATTTTTTAGCTATTAGTGCTAAACGATTTAATGAAGGGTACGTTTTCCCTGATAGATAGTCTCTAATGACAGCTTCGGACATACCTACTTTCTTCGCAAAAGCGTTCCCAGACATTCCTTCTTGTGCGAGTGCTAGCCTGTCCTTAAATTCAATAATTCCAGTGTCTGTCAGCAGTTTTTGATTTTCAATATCCTTCATTGTCACCTTCTTATTTTCACTTATTTTAAACTTATATAAGTATATTTATATATTTTTTTCAAAAAAATATGTACTTTTTTGTTTAAATTCGTTTTTTTATGTGTTATTCTTTCAACCTAAATTAATGCATAAGTGCATTATACAGGTTTTACACCGATAATCTTAACTATATCTATAAGAGGATCTCATAATGAGAGTACAAGATCAAGACTGGTTACCTTCAAGAGTTGTGGGGGAAATCAAAATTCGTGGCGGAAGTTTACGTGAGTTATCACGTTCTAATGGCTTACAAGCTGATACTTTAAGGAATGCGTTATATCGTCATTGCCCGAAATATGAAAAAATTATTTCAGAGTATTTGAATGTACCAGTAGAAAAAATTTGGCCTACTCGCTATAAAAAATAGTCGTTCGACTATTTCTTAAAACACACTTTTCCCCAATTAAAATAGATTACTCAACTGACTTTAGTCTTTGAAATAATCTATTTTTTTAAATGACTTACTTTGTTATTCAACACTAAAGTAAGTCATTTTATTTTATACTCACTTATTTTTTAGCTTTCGCTGCTGCTTTAACAATAACGGCAAATGCATCCGCTTTTAATGACGCACCACCAACTAATGCTCCATCAATATCCGGTTGAGTAAATAACTCTGCTGCATTTTTATCGTTAACTGAACCACCATATTGAATGATGACTTGTTTAGCAACATCGGCATCAAGTTTTGCAAGATGATCACGAATAAATTTATGAACGGCTTGTGCTTGAGCTGGCGTCGCAGATTTCCCTGTACCAATTGCCCATACTGGTTCATAAGCAATCACGGTATTATTGAATGCTTTAATTCCTAATAGCTCAATGACAGCATCAATTTGTTTTGCGCATACGGCTTGCGTTTGACCTGCTTCATTTTCTGCTTCAGTTTCACCAATACATAATACCGGTGTTAGGCCACGTTCTTTTAGGATCGCGAATTTTTGGGCAATAAATTTATCACACTCTTTATGATAAGTACGACGCTCTGAGTGGCCGATAATAATATGGGTAGCACCCACTTCTTTTAACATATCTGCTGAAATATCACCCGTATAAGCACCAGATAAATGTGTATCGACATTTTGTGCGCCTAAAATAATATTAGAGTCAGCTAATAACTTTTGTACATAATCAAGATAAACAACAGGAGGGGCAATTGCAACATCACAGCCTTCAACACCAGCAAGTTCTTTGTTTAAGCCAGTTACTAAATCTAAAGCCATTGCTTTACTACCATTAAGTTTCCAGTTTCCCATAACGAGAGGTTTACGCATAATTTTCTCCAATAATTACGTTTAATTGAGTGTAGATTTAAAATGAATTCGCTATAATATAGAACATTATACACAAATAATTGTTATTGAGGATCAATATGTCTTTAGAAATACTAAATCAATTAGAAACAAAAATTCAACAAACTGTTAATACTATTCAACTATTACAGCAAGAAATCGCGTCATTACAACAGAAAAACCAAGAGTTAGAACTTTTAATCAGTGAAGAATCTGATGAAGTTGAACTTGTTCGTAAAGAAAATGAAGCCTTAAAACAAGAGCAAGCTGTTTGGCAAGACCGTATTTCAATGTTATTGAATAAAATTGGTGAAATATCTCAATAAACAATAATTTATTGATGTGATGATAAAAAAGGGCATATTAGCCCTTTTTTTAGTTTATCTGATGAAAAAATAAGATTATGATTATCCTTATTTTAATCGTTCAAATAGGCGATTTTATTGCGTTATTAAGAAAAGAGAATAAATGAATCAATACTTAAAATCATTATGGCTAACCGAAACCGTTCGGCTAATTGAAAAAGAGAGTGGCCGTTTTAGTGATGAAGATGCTAATCGCCAAGCAAGTTCAATTGATGGCGATTTATCTGACCGTATCATTCAACGCGCTATGGTAATCAGTGATCGTAATGGTTTGAAAGAGGCACAATCGGACTGGTTAAACTCAGTAAAAGTGTCGATGATTATTTTATGTATCATCTCATTATTTACTGGTGCAGGGCTGGCTTTCAGTGCGCTTGCTCAAAATCCCGTTAATTTGTACTGGGCATTGTTATGCCTACTAGGTGTCCATTTTGTGACATTATGTTTATGGGGTATTTCTTGTCTTTTTTTACCCAATGAAAGTGGAAGCATTTTCATTCATGCATGGCTTTGGCTTGCTAAAAAATTATCACGCAAAACAACAATAAGCCAATTATTACCCGCTTTTATTACGTTATTTGGTAAACAAATTCGTTGGTTAATCGGATTAATTGTTAATCTATTTTGGTCCGTGATATTGTTTTCTGCATTAGTGGTCTTAGTGATACTATTATCGTCTAAACATTATAGTTTTGAGTGGCAAACAACATTATTAAGTGCTGATGCGATTATTTCAATTACGCGTTTATTAGGTGAAATACCGTCTTTACTTGGTTTTTCATTACCCAATGCTGATATGATTCGTTCGAGTGAACAGGCTTTGTCCAATGGCGAGATTCGTTCAGCTTGGGCGGTTTGGTTATTAGGCATCTTTATTGTCTATGGTATTGCTGTCCGTGTGATGCTTCTGATTTTTTGTTGGTTAAAGTGGGTCGTGGCTTGTCAACGCATTTCACTAAATACACAACACCCTGAATATCAGCGGTTAATTCATGATCTCGAACCAATACCGTTAAAATCAATCACGGATAAAGAACGCGATGATCGACATTTCGGTACTGCTTTTGAACCGTTTTCACATGTTATCGGCCATAAAAAATGGTTAGTTGCAATCGATGTTGAAAATAGTTGGTTAGCACCTGCACAAATCGCGTTTTTAGGTTTATTAAATAATAGTGAACAACGCAGCAATACACTTGATTTTTTACAGCAAAATCCTGCGGAAAAGTTATTAATCGCAATAGATACAAATCGTTCGCCTGATCGGGGGATGATTAACTTAATCAATGGCTTAATGAAAAAATCAACGCAAACTAAAGTGTGGTTTATTAATCAAGGTCGTCAGTATAATAATTGGCTAGAGAGTTTACAAAAACTGAATATTGAACAAGCCGATAGCACATGGTTATTGGAATAGGTGATAAGTATGCTTAATCAACTTAATTTAGCGATTGTAGGACATGCCAATGTGGGCAAAACATCACTATTACGAACCTTAACACACGATAGTCAGTTTGGCGCAATATCGAATAAACCTGGTACCACAAGGCACGTAGAAGCCATTACTTTTGCATTAGAGCAACATCATAAAATTGTGTTTTATGATACACCGGGATTGGAAGATAGCATTACATTATATGATTATATCGAAC
Source organism: Orbus sasakiae (assembly GCF_039542345.1). Classification (NCBI taxonomy): domain Bacteria; kingdom Pseudomonadati; phylum Pseudomonadota; class Gammaproteobacteria; order Orbales; family Orbaceae; genus Orbus; species Orbus sasakiae. Next base: position 1,343,348 of record NZ_BAABHY010000001.1, on the reverse strand, counting down.
GCTTAAACCGTGAATACCCTAAACGTGACGGCATTGATAAGCTTAATGCTTTTTTAGCTAGCCCGGAAGCTGAACATCAATTTGAGCAAGAGGCAAAAGTCATTCGACAGTTACTCAAAAGTGATGCAGCAATCTATGTTGTTGATGTAAGAGAACCTATTTTAGATAAATATCATGATGAACTGGCCGTATTAGCGCAAGCCGATAAACCGATTTTAGCGATATTTAATTATACTTCGTCGTCTTCACCTTATGAGGATGATTGGAAAAAACTATTATCACGCGTTGGCATTCACAGCATTATTCGTTTTGATGCGGTATTCCCATCTATTGAAGGTGAGGTTCGTCTTTATCAAAGTTTATCATTACTGATTGAACCCGCTAAAGCGATCTTAAATCAATGGCAAACGAAAATTGAACAGCAGCGCATAAATCGAAACTATTCCGCGAAGTTGTTAATTGCAGAAGCCTTAGTTGATGTGACTGCCTATAATGAAATTGTTAAAGATAATCTAGATGATAGTGTGCTTTTGATGCAAGATCAGGTTAGAAAACGAGAACAAAAAGCCATTAATGATCTCATTTCACTTTATCAATTTAGCGTTTCACAAGAAACGAGTGAAAATATGCCGATTTTGCAAGGTCGATTTGACAGCGATCTGTTTAATAAAGAAGCATTAAAATTAATGGGCATCCATTTAGGTACAGGCGTTGTATCAGGCGCAGCAATTGGTGCAGGAATTGATTTAGCGGTGGGGGGAATCACACTCGGGTCAGCAGCATTGATTGGTGCAACCATTGGTGGGTTAGCTCAAACCGCTAAACATTATGGTAAAAGAATCAAAAATAAATTGTCTGGTCACACAAAAATGACCATTGATGATGCGGTAATCTGCTTTTTATCACTCCGCTTAATTCAATTAAAAGAGAGTTTAAATTTAAGGGGACATGCGAATAATACCCCGATAATTTTGTCAAAATTAGATGAAAGTGCTTGGAAAAAAGGTAAACTACCTAAATCATTACAAATTGCCAGAGCACACCCTAACTGGTCTACACTCAATCATCATAAAATAAAAAAACATGATGAACAACGTCAAGAGGTATTGGTAAATGTGGCAAATGAATTGGAATAGAGTGCTAAATATTTTTAGCATTATGCTATGTTCATTATTATTGTTAACGGGCTGTAGTTCTGAAGCATCATTACAGTATGCGGATAACCGTTCAGATCATCTCATGATCAAAAAAATTGAACAACAATATCAAATTTGGCAAAAAACGCCGTACCGATATGGTGGTAATACACTTAAGGGAATTGATTGCTCAGGCCTTGCTAGAAATTTTTATAATGAAAAAGTAAATATCGTCATTCCACGCGTTACAACCGAACAATCAAAGTTGGGTGAACCTGTCACCAAGCTTAAAGCGGGTGATTTAGTATTCTTCAAAACGGGGCGTGGTGATACAGGATTACATGTCGGAATATATTACAAAGATGGGCGTTTTTTACATGTATCAACGTCGAAAGGCGTCCAGTTTGCGAGTTTAGATAGCAGTTACTGGAAGAAACGTTATTGGCTGGCAAAACGAGTTGTGAGTTAACTTATATTCGTGTGATTGCTAATAAAGCCCCAATTATGGGGCTTTATGATGTTTAGTGGTGTAACATTTCGTCAACAATACCATCTTTATTTAATGATAGAGGGTAATAAGTCGGCCAGTTATCCATCTCTTCTAATAGTTTTTCATGAGAGTCGTTGCCCATATAAATATGGAAGTGAATCGACTTGGTTGGTTCAATAATGTGATCACTAAATTGTACATATTTAGGTGCTGTGGCGTTTTTATCTTGGCAAGTAAATAGGTAACGAACCCCTTTTTTGCCTGACACATAGGTCAGAATTTTATAACCCGCATAGCTATATTCACAAGATGCAGCTGAATCTTTTTTATGGAAGTCCATACGATTGTTTTCAATAGCAATCCATTGAATATCTGTTTTATAGCCATTTGAATAATAAGTTTGATAATCAGCAAAAGTTTTACCCGGATTTTTAGCCACTTTCGCCTCAATAACCGGGTCTAAATCACCCGCAAGAAGATAACCATAAACGGATTGCCATGTGCCTTCCCAATCTGCTAATGTTCGGTCTTTTACATCACTGTTATCAAATACACCTTGGCTTGCTTGCAGTGCTTTTTCAGACATTTGGTGACCATGGTCATGATTATGTGCATAAACAGCGCCCGCTAATAATAGCGCTAAACTCCCTGCTGTTAATTTAAAATAAGCTTTTTTTAACAATTTTATTCTCCTTATGAGTGTTATGTTATAATATAACATTCTATGTAGAGTTCATCAATAAAGCAACAAGATTTATTCATAAAATTCTGGCAACATCAAATTTGGATTGATACTAATCAAATCGTATTGTGATAGACGGCCATGATCACTTTTTTATAACACGGCTGTTTTGAAATACATATTGATTCAGTTATGAGATTAAATAAATGGGTAGCTCAAATCTTTCATTGCTAACATTTTTTATAATCAATTGATTAATTAGCGTTTAAAAAGGATGATTTCCCCATCAATACCTGCCTAAATTTATGTTATAATGCTCGGCAATTCAATCTCTCTAAAGTATGGTGATAGATAAATTATGAGTTATCAAGTTTTAGCAAGAAAGTGGCGTCCTAAAGCCTTTACTGATGTTGTCGGTCAAGAGCACGTTTTAACGGTACTCGCTAATGCACTATCATTAGGTCGTGTTCACCATGCTTATCTTTTTTCGGGAACACGAGGGGTTGGTAAAACATCTATTGCGCGGCTTTTAGCTAAAGGTTTAAATTGTGAAAAAGGTATCACCGCAACCCCTTGTGGTGAATGTGATAACTGTCAGGATATTGAACAAGGTCGATTTATCGATTTGCTCGAAATTGATGCCGCATCAAGGACCAAAGTTGAAGATACGCGGGAGATTCTTGATAATATTCAGTATTTACCAACAAAAGGTCGCTTTAAAGTTTACCTTATCGATGAAGTACATATGTTATCACGTAGCAGTTTTAATGCGTTACTGAAAACATTAGAAGAACCGCCAGAACATGTCAAATTCCTGTTAGCGACAACTGATCCTCAAAAATTACCTATAACAATTTTATCGCGTTGTCTGCATCTACACTTGAGTGTACTCGAAAGTGATTTGATCAAGCAGCAATTAGTTAAAATCTTAAATACAGAACAGATTAAAACGGAAGAAAAAGCCATCCAGCTATTGGCTAAGGCGGCTAATGGTAGTATGCGTGATGCCTTAAGTTTAACCGATCAAGCGATTGCGTTAGGTAATGGGCAGGTTGATGTCAAATCGGTATCAACGATGTTAGGAACCTTGGATAGAGCAATCCCATTTGAACTAGTTGAATCATTATATCAAAATGATGGTAATCGTTTGATGCAACACATCGACTTTGCCGCAAAGCAAGGCGTTGATTGGGATCATGTATTGACTGAAACATTAACGCTTTTACATCAAATTTCATTATTACAAATTGTCCCTAGTGCGCTAGGGGATTACAGTGATTATGAAGAGCGTATTCGTTACCTTGCTCAGCATATTTCCCCTAATGATATTCAACTCTTTTATCAAATTTTATTAGCAGGGCGAAAAGAGCTACCTTTTGCTCCCGATAAAAAAATGGGTGTTGAGATGAGTTTTTTACGAGCACTCGCATTTATTCCAAAAGTGCTCACTGACTCACCAATAAGTGTTAATGAAACAGCTAGTCCGAACAATAAACGTGTAAGTGATTCAGGTGAAAAAAAGCGCCAAGAACATGCTAATCCTAACAGCGTGGTTGAGCCGCCGAAAATCCAAAAATCTGAGCCTGCAAAAAAGCCTAGCGAAGCGGTACCTCAGATTGATAGCCAAGTCTCCGATGTAACGAAAAGTATTCTTGCGGCAAGGCAACAAGTTATCGATAGCGAAAAAACAATAAAAAAGTCTGAACAGGTTGAACGGAATCAACCTGAAATTGTTGAGAAAGTTCTAGGGCAAAAATTAGCCAAAACTGCTGTTCAATTGACGTCATCAACACAAGATAATGACATGGTCAAAGAGGTCGCTGATGACAGTTTATGCGCAGATGAGCACACTGCAGAAACCTATCAATGGCAATTTAGCGATCATTTTACGCCCAATACGGACTCAATGTTAAATGCTAAAGCAGCGAAGTTAGCATTTGAACATGAAAAAACCCCCGAGTTGAATCGTAAATTAATTGAAGAGGCAACCAAAGTTGATCCATGGAGCGCTGAAATTGAAGCGATTGCGATGCCGCCATTGATTAAACAAATTGCGATCAATGCGTTTATTGAGTCAGTTGATGAGACAAAACAGGTGCTCCATTTGCGTTCATCTTTGGCTCATTTAGTCCGTAGTGACAATAATATCAAGCGATTAGCTGAATTGTTGGCTTCACATCGAAATAAAGTCTGCGATTTGTCGGTTATCATCGATGATGATACAAGTTATTTTACACCACTTGAAGTGCGTGAAAAAATCTATCAAACAAAATTAGCCGAAGCAAGGCAGCTTATTTTACAAGACAATAAAGTTGGTATGATCTGTCAATTTTTTGAAGCTCGAATTGATGAAGAGAGTATTCGTCCTGTATAATACAACACATTAAAAAATGTATTGAGAATTGAGGCATCGTAACGGTTAACGCTATCGTTTATTGCCATGATACGTTATCGCCTCAATATTCATCTGCATACATGATGATCACAACGCTGCGATCATTAATGATTTAACTGATAACAGTCACTAAATACAATTTAAGAGGAATAAGTTATGTTTTCTGGTGGGAAAGGTGGTTTAGGTAATTTAATGAAACAAGCACAGCAAATGCAATCGCGTATGCAAAAAGTGCAAGAAGAAATCGCCCAAATGGAAGTGGTAGGGGAATCAGGTGCTGGCATGGTAAAAGTTACGGTTAATGGTGCTCACAGTTGCCGCCGTGTTGAAATCGATCCTTCATTGATGACGGATGAGGATAAAGAGATGTTAGAAGATCTTATTGCTGCGGCATTTAACGATGCGAGTCGTCGTTTAGATGAGGCTCAAAAAGAAAAAATGGCACAAGTCACTGGCGGTATGCAATTGCCACCCGGTTTTAAAATGCCATTCTAAGGATCGTTATGTTGTATCGTTTGCCGCTTTTATTCTCAGTCAGTTTTTATCTTACTGTACTTTTGATAAGTGCCGTGATGGTGCTTGTCGGAGTATCAACCATTGGGGATAGTGCGAGTCTATTGAACTTTGTTAGTCGATTAGCTATTGATAAACTAACGGTATTTTTCTTTATTTATTTATTAAGTTGCGTCTATTTTTTTCAAAATAAACTTTATTTTTATACCCCTCAAAATAAACAGCGTATTCTTTTATTCGGGGGGATTTTTGCAATAATTTATTTGATTATCGAGTACACACTAATTCAATTGACGTTCAGTTTATTTTTTAAAAATATGCTCAACGCATTTTCCCAATCGAGTCATCAATTTGATGTGATCACGATGACTTACCAAATGGTGATAATTAGTGCAAATATATGGGTATTTATTGCCATAGCGATTGTGTTTTATTTTATGGCTAAATCAACTAAACGGTTCTTTCAAATTCCTTTAATTGATCATATGACAAGTTCTCATCAAAGCCCATTGATTGATACGGATAACCAACTGAATAGTCGCACCACGGCTAACGAATATCGCAGTTTTTATGCAGTCATTTTTGCATCTTTATTTTGCTGTGTCGCCAATCTCTTTGTCTGGAATATTTATTTTTCTATTTTAAGTCTTGCTGATGAAATCAGCATGATGGTAGAGGAATACTATCGTTTTATTTTTTGTTTTGCTTTTGTTTCGTCGATGATTAACTATACTTTTTTGGTTAAAGTCAGTCGTAAAATGATTACAAGAACTTATCACTGGTTACCTTTATCAAGTTTGTTAACCGCAAGTGCAATAACGCTTATCTTGTTTGCAATTTGTGTGATTGTAATGAGTATATTTGTGTTACCATTTGTTTTTGCATTTAAATCTTTCATTCTATTTGTGATCTGGTTTGTCACTTGTTATGTGTTTCTTTATTTTCTGGCACGCTTTTCATTAAGACGCCATTTTGCATAATCTTTTGTACAACTGTTTAAAAAAGCAGTATCATAGTTAGGCGGCGTAACCGTCTTAAATTAAGATGTTGTTACGCTGTTTTCTTTATAACATTTATTAATACTGACACATTGGTAGTGAGATGCAAATTAGTCCTTTATTACAATCTTTAATGGATACCCTACGATGTTTACCGGGTGTTGGTCCAAAAGCTGCTCAGCGTATGGCTTATCATTTGTTACAGCGCAATCGCAAAGGCGGTATTGAGCTTGCCCATATTTTACATGAAGCGATGATCAATATTGGTCACTGTGAAGATTGTCGTACATTCACTGAACAAGCGAAATGCGCGATTTGTGCCAACGTGCGTCGCCAACAAAGCGGTCAGTTATGTATCGTTGAAACGCCTTCAGATATTGTCGCAATTGAACAAACAGGGCAGTACAGTGGCCGATATTTTGTATTATTGGGGCATTTGTCTCCTCTTGATGGAATTGGTCCAAATGATATCGGCTTAGATAAGCTTAAAGTACGGTTACAAAATGAAACAATTAATGAAGTGATTCTTGCGACTAATCCAACAATAGAAGGTGAAGCGACTGCAAATTATATTGCTCAAATGTGCAGTGAATTTGATATTGTAGCCACACGTATTGCGCACGGTGTACCGGTTGGTGGTGAACTAGAAACTGTTGATGGTACGACGTTATCACATTCATTTTTAGGCCGACAAAAAATTGATATTTACCCTTAATGAGCATTAACCCTGACAGTTTTTATAATTAACGAAAAGAGGATATTATGACTTATAAAGCCGTTGCTTTTGATATGGATGGAACATTATTAAACAACCAACGAGAAATTTTACCTGAAACCGTTGCTGTAATTGAAAAAGTGAAACAAAAAGGGATTAAAGTAATTTTAGTAACCGGTCGTCATCACTCAGTAATTTATCCGTATTACCATCAGCTACAACTAGATACTCCTGCAATTTGTTGCAATGGGACTTATCTTTATGATTTTACCAAACAGGTATATTTTGATGCCCGCCCGCTCTCTAAAACACAAGCCAAAGTGTTACTTGGATTAGTCAATCAATATAAGATTCATACGCTTCTTTATACCGATCAATTTATGACCTATGAACTCCTCGATGATCATCTTGAAGGATTATTTAAATGGGTTGACTCATTACCTAAATCACTACAACCTGAGATCAAAAAAGTCGACAGTTTCATCGATGTGATTGATCAAAGTAAAGAAGTCTTTAAATTTGCAACCAGTTCACATGATATTCCCGCACTAAAAGCATTTTCACAGGCTGTTGAAGCGCAAGGCGAATTTGAATGTGAATGGTCATGGATTAACCGTGCCGATGTTGCTTTAAAAGGAAATAGTAAAGGGAATGGATTGGCGAATTGGGCTAAACATGAAGGTATTCCTTTAGCGCAAATTGTTGCATTCGGCGATAGTTATAATGATTTAAGCATGTTGAAAGAAGCGGGTCTAGGTGTTGCGATGGGCAATGCTGATGACGCGATTAAAGCACAAGCAGATCGTGTCATTGGTGATAATAACCGACCGAGTATTGCTGAAGAACTTACGCGTTTATTCTTATAACAAACATGTTTGATATTTTATACCAAGATCAATATCTGGTTGCGATGAATAAACCATCGGGTTGGCTTGTTCATCGCAGCTGGCTTGATCGGCATGAAAAAGTGGTCGTGATGCAAACGCTGCGTGATCAAATTGGTCAACATGTCTTTCCAGTACATCGTTTAGATAGGCCGACATCTGGCGTTTTATTATTTGCGTTATCAAGTGAAGTGGCAAACTTAGTTGCCAATCAGTTTGCTACGCGTCAACCACAAAAAATTTATCATGCTGTGGTTCGTGGCTTAGTGAATCAGCCTGGTAAAATTGATTATCCACTGCTTGAGGAGTTCGATAAAATTGCGGATAAGTTTGCAAATAAAGATAAACCAGCACAAGATGCGGTTACCGATTATTTGCCGATAAGCACGATTGAAATTCCTGTTGCAGTAGGTAAGCATCCAACCGCTCGTTATAGTTTTATTGAGCTTCATCCGCATACAGGTCGAAAGCATCAATTACGGCGTCATATGAAACATATCTTTCATCCGATTCTTGGTGATAGTAAACATGGTGATTTGCATCAAAATCGCGCTTTTGCGGGGTATTTTAATATCAAACGATTAATGTTACATGCCAGTCGATTGACATTTATTCATCCGATAACCCAGCAAGATATCGTCATTGAGGCCAAGCTAGATAATCAATGGTTAACACTATTATCACAATTTTCTCGTTTAAGTTAAAACACAATTTTTTAGACTATTTATCCGTGGTGACAACAATATTTTAACGAAATAAGGGTTTAACTTGTCGATTTCCATTTGTTGGATTAAAATCGGTGGATTATTCATCACTTCATGTTATCGATATGATTCCGCAACTGAATGTTTCACCTAAAATTGATGAAGTCACTTTACAGTATCTCGAATCTTTAAAGCACAGTGGCTATATTGGCGACATTGCAACTGACTATGCCTCACGATTAAGCTTAGCAACGGATAATAGTATTTATCAGCTGCTACCACAAGCAATCCTCTTTCCTCGTCATATTCATGATATTGTTCTGCTGACGACCTTATCTCAGCAAGATAAATATCGACAAATCTATTTTACACCACGAGGTGGTGGAACGGGGACTAATGGTCAATCACTTAATAACGGCATTATTGTTGATTTATCACGTTATATGAATCATATTCTCGAATTGAACCTTGAACAGGGCTGGGTTCGGGTTGAAGCGGGAGTGGTTAAAGATCAGCTTAATCAGTATTTAGCGCCACATGGTTACTTTTTTTCACCAGAACTCTCCACGAGTAATCGCGCGACGATTGGTGGCATGATTAATACTGATGCCTCTGGTCAAGGCTCAATGGTTTATGGTAAAACATCCGATCATATATTGGCAGTCAAAGCGGTATTATTAAATGGTGACGTTCTGGAAACAGGTAAAAAATCCATTGCAGAGGTTGAGCAGATAGTGCAACAAAAAAGTACTATTGCAAATATTTATCGAACCGTGTACCACTATTGTAAAGAGCAACGCCCATTAATTATTAATCGTTTTCCTAAATTAAATCGTTTTTTAACTGGCTATGATCTCAAGCATGTGTTTAATGATGAGTTAACTGAATTTGATTTAACTCGGATTATAACCGGCTCAGAGGGCACATTAGCCTTTACTGCTGAGGCAAAACTTAATATCATTCCTTTGCCCAAAGTTCGCTATTTGATTAATATTAAATATGATTCTTTTCAATCAGCGCTTAAGCATGCTCCTTTTTTAGTTAATGCACAAGCGCTGTCGGTTGAAACAATTGACTCTAAAGTCCTTGATTTAGCGCGTGAAGATATTATTTGGCAATCAGTGAAGGATTTGATTACTGATGTTGAAGGGAAAGAATTAAATGGTATCAATATTGTTGAATTTGCCGGACAAGATGCACTGGATATTCAACAAAAATTCATCTTACTTTGTCAAAAAATGGATCAATTATTAATTGATCATCAATCAGGTGTTATTGGCTATCAAACCTGTGATCAACTTAGTGAAATCAATAAAATTTATGCGATGCGTAAAAAAGCAGTGGGTCTATTAGGTAATGCAAAGGGGGCACAAAAACCGATCCCGTTTGTTGAAGATACCTGTGTACCACCTGAACATTTGGCGGATTACATTGCCGAATTTAGGGCATTGCTTGATAGCTATCATTTAACTTATGGTATGTTCGGTCATGTTGATTCGGGAGTCTTGCATGTTCGTCCAGCTTTAGATATTTGCGATGCTTCCCAGCTTAAATTAGTCTCGATTATTTCAGATCAGGTTGTTGCGTTAACCGCGAAATATGGTGGATTGCTTTGGGGAGAACATGGTAAAGGATTACGTAGTGCTTATAGTCCCGCTTTTTTTGGTGAGGCACTCTATAATGGTTTGCGCCGTATTAAATCTGCTTTTGATCCTGATAATCGTCTTAACCCAGGCAAAATTTGTGTGCCATTAGCAATTGAAAATATGCTATATCCGATTGACTCAACCAGTCGTGGTCAATATGACAAACACATTCCAATCAGTATTAAGCACACCTTTCATGGCGTGACCGAGTGTAATGGTAATGGGTTATGCTTTAATTTTGATGTCAATAGTCCTATGTGCCCCTCCATGAAAATATCGGCCAATCGCGTGTATTCACCAAAGGGGCGGGCGACTTTAGTGCGTGAATGGCTTCGCTTATTAGTTGAACAGGGTGTGAACGAGCAAGATATTAATCACATTTTCCCAAATAAGAAAGGTTCATTAGTACAACTCGCAAAACGCATGTCAAACAGTCTTCGAGCCAAACGCGGTGAATATGATTTTTCTCATGAGGTCAAACAGTCAATGAATCACTGTTTATCGTGTAAAGCGTGTTCGACTCAGTGTCCTATTAAAATCGATGTCCCCCATTTTAAAGCACGGTTTTTGCAACTTTATCATAGCCGATATTTACGGCCTTTACGGGATCATGCGGTAGGTCATATTGAATCTTATTTACCTTTAATGGCTAAAGCGCCTCGATTTTTTAATTTTTTTATGAAATTGTCTGTGACAGATTATGTATCAAAAAAAATGGTGGGTATGACGAGTCTGCCACTATTATCTTACCCTACATTAAAAAAACAGTTAGTTGGTCATCAATCGGCTAACATAAAACTTGACGCGCTTGAAGGTTTAACCTTAATGCAACGTCAGCAATATGTCTTGATTGTCCAAGATCCATTTACTAGCTTTTATGATGCCAAAGTGGTGTATGATTTCGTATTACTGATTGAAAAATTAGGCTTTAAACCTGTCGTATTACCATTTATACCAAATGGTAAAGCCCAGCATGTAAAAGGATTTTTAACCCAATTTGCAAAAACAGCAAAAAATGCAGCAGAGGTCTTATCACGGATCGCTAAACTGAATATTCCAATGGTGGGCGTCGATCCGGCATTAGTCCTTTGTTATCGTGATGAGTATCAACAAATCTTGCAAAATCAATGTCGCCCATTTAAGGTATTGTTGTCTCATGAATGGTTAATGCAAGTCTTTCAAACTCGGCCTGCGATAAAGTCCAATCAGTTATCTGAATGGTACTTATTGGGACATTGTAGCGAAACAACACAATTACCAGCAAGTAGTGCTGAGTGGCAGAAAATTTTTGCACATTTTGGTACCCATTTAAACACGATTAATGTGGGCTGTTGTGGCATGGCAGGTACGTATGGCCATGAATTAGCTAATCTAGAAAACTCTAAGCATTTGTATCATTTATCATGGCAAAAAGCGTTAGCTAGCCATCCAAAAGATCGTTGTTTAACGACAGGGTATTCTTGTCGCAGTCAGGTTAAACGTTTTGACAAACTGACTTTAAATCATCCGGTGCAAGCATTGTTAATATTAATAAAATAATAAGATAGTTAAAATCTTATTATTTTGTATTTATACACCTTTATTAAGTGTGAGTAAGTTGTCAGTTGCTATACACTTTACAAAATAATTGATACTATTATGTAATATTTACTTGAATTAGATTAACTATGCTACTTGCAATTGACGTTTATTATATTGATAGTTCAGCAAAAATTGTCGGTTTCTTGTTTTCAAATTGGGAGGATGATAAGCCTGCGCATATTTTTATAGCCTATAAAAATGAAATTATGCCTTACAAATCAGGGGTATTTTATCAACGTGAGCTACCGTGTATTTTAGCCTTGCTTGAGCAAATTGATATCACTACTCTTGATGCTATCATTGTTGATGGTTATGTGCATTTAGATAAGGGTAAGATGGGGCTAGGTGGCTACTTGTATCAATCATTACCGCAACGAATTCCCATTATTGGCGTGGCAAAAAAGCCTTTCTTTAATAATACGACTTATGTTGCAGAAGTATTACGTGGAAAAAGTAAACATCCACTCTACGTTACCGCTATTGATATACCACTTTGCAACGCTGCATGCCATATTCAATCAATGCATGGTAAAAACAGAATGCCTACGCTATTAAGTCTACTTGACCAAGAAACAAAAAAATTCTCAATTAAGGGTATTATATGAATAACCCAACGGTATATTTTCTTCAGCTTTTAGCCAAGTATCCTGATTATAGAATATTACGGTATAATACATTTAATATAGGTTATAAAGATTCAGACAGTATAAGATATAACACAATATGTAACGATTTTCCAACTCCTGATACGAAAGCATTTCGCTTTTGTGATATGGGAGAGGTTGAATATGTGATTTTTTGTGCCTTTCTTAACTCTTTATTTGCTCAGACGATAGAAACTCTCTCTATTGGTTGGACTAGTAATTTTCATGATTGCAAAAAACCAACAGCAACAGAGGAGTGGTGTTTTGATATTACACGAGCTGTTGAAAGATTAGGACAAACAAAGTTACCAAATTTAAAATCGCTCGCATTGGGTGAATATTACTTACTTTGCAATGCTCATGAAGTTTACGGCAGACTTGGTGATGTCACTCAAGTTTTACAACAAAATAGCCATATTGAAGTGTTAGAATTAAGTGGTGTTTTTGAGCTGCAACACCCGATATCATTCAAACAGCTTAAAAATTTTACTTTATGTTTTGAAGATCCCATTATACAAATGAGCTTTGGTGGGATTAGCAATCAGACATGGCAAAATATAATGAACAGCGACATGCCGTCGTTAATTGAAGCTGATATTAGTTTAGTTTTTGAAAATGCCCCCGATTTTACATTCAACGAGCGATTTTTAAATAAAGAAACATTTCCTAAATTAGAAAGATTATATTTTTCTTCTTCTTTAACTGATGATGAATGGAAAAAAATAGAACAAAGTAAACTGGCTCAAACAACAGAATTATTTATTGAAAAAATTAGGTAATTAATATAATAGCAACAACAATATAGGTGAGTATTATATTGTTAATATTTTCAATAGATTAAGTCGGAACTAATACATCTAATGCCTGTTGATTGCACTTATCTAATTAATTTACCGTAATTAGACCTGAAGCTAAAATGGTTTCAATAATGGTCATTTATCCTGAACAAATTAGAATTTTCCACGAGCTCCGCCACCGCCAGATCCGCCACCACCACGAAACTCATTTGATGAAAAACTGCTACTAGTACCATAACTGTTATAGTTGTTATCTGTATCAGATGATAATTTATCATATACCTCTGTTCTTCTTGGGAAGTTGGCATTAATAGTAAAAGGCACTTGCATAGTTTTATTGCATTTAATACATTTGTAGATTTTAATTCCATTACCACTTGTAAATTGTGTTGCTGCTCTGACAATAGTCGTTCTTTGCAGCCGCATCGCGATTAGTTTACAACTAGAGCAATGCTCCCAATAACTTTTTTTAATACCTTGATATCGGATATATTGACATTTGCGATTTTTACATTTATACCAAGAATAAGTGACTGACTTGATATCATATTGATAGCGTTCTTTACTATTTAACATATCAGGAAAATTTGTATCCGATTCAATTTCAGTGAGTTTCAAGCATTTTTCACAAATATTGGGGCGATTAGGGCTATTTAGTATTTTTAATACAATAAAGGCCAATATACAAACAATGAAAAAAAGTAATATGCTTGTATTAACCACGGTTACACCTGTTGAATAGTCAACAAAGAATACACAAAGCAATGAAAGAGGTAATATGGCTAAACTTACATAGCACACTTTTAATAGCCGTTCCAAAGGGGATTCATAAGGTTTTTTAGAGCTATTTTTCTTTTTAAATATTCTATCACCAATAAAACAATATGTAGCAATGGAGAATAAAACAAAAATAATAACCCCAGTTTTTATCCAAAAAGGTTGAATATTATATCCTATACCATAAAGTGTACCATCTGCGTATTGTTGTTCTAAATATTGAGCAATGCCATCAGCACCGGCACGTAGTCCATCACTAAATTGATTTAACCTAAATTTAGGTAACATATATTGTTGCATCAATCGATAGCTTTTGGCATCGGTAAGATTACCTTCAAGACCATAACCAACTTCAAAAACCACTTCACGTTGGTCAAGTACAAATAAGATCAGTAAACCATTATTTTGTTCTTTTTTCCCAATTTTCCAATGATTAAACAGTTTATTGGCAAATTCACGTGTGTCAACATTACCGATAGATGGAAGTATAACCACTGCAGTTTCAATCTTCGTCAATGTTTCTAGCTGTTTTAGTCTTTGATTAATAATATCAGTGTCTTGTGAGGTCAATATATTTTCAGGATCAACAATATAAATCACATCTGTTTGATGATAAGGATTGGGTATTGATTTAATAGTATAATATATAGCACTGACCATATGACTATAAATGGTGGCGAAAAGAATAACAAAAGAAATGGTGTATTTTAGGATCTTCATCTACTAAGTTTAGCTATTATTTTTTTAATGTAATTATTCTACATAAAAAAACATATTAAACTATCAATTTATCATCATGTTATTCTGAAATTTAAAAAATTGGTTGATGTATCCCCATTTGATATATTTAGTTAAGAAGTGATAGGAAACCAAAAATTTGGTTTCTTAGCTCGTGGTTTTGCTAATATAGGCATTGCTGTGAAATATAGCGGTGTCGATAGTTTATCTTCATATAATACGGTTTGAAGCACTGCCTAAAGTATAGTTTGAAATATATAATTATTTACTTGAAAGTAGTTACCTAGGTATAGTAAATCAATCATTAGGGTATTTGATTATTACTCGACATATTTTTAATTTATGCATATTTTACCCTTTGATGGTTTTAAGCAAGTTTTTAACCTTATAAAGCGCATGGGGGCTAATTGTAGTAATAAACTGTTTAAGTACATCTTCTTTATAACATGCTTTGATAAAATAGCAGCCATCACCCGTAATTTTATCCTTGGCAAATACTTCAGAGTATTCAGAAACTAATTTTTCAAACGTATTAAATTGGTTATTATTCATGTGGATAGTGATAAATTGTATATACGAATGATAGCATTGGGTTGTAAATTTTTCAATCATAGTATCATCTTTCAATTGCGAAACTCTACTCCCAACTGCTTGACAAGAAAGGTCATTGACTGCGTCGATGTATTTGACGCAGTCCAATCGTGATGATGGCTTACAAATCGTTTATATAAGCCAATAATAACTGCACACATGCTTCTAAATCATCTAAATGTACCGTTCCGACAGCGGTGTGCATGTAGCGTTGGGGAATAGAAATGCCACCGGTTAAAACACCAGTATGACTGACTGAAATTGCCCAGGCATCTGTTCCACCATAAAGTAAGACTTCACGTTGGTAAGGAATATGGTTTTTCTCAGCTAATTCAATTAATTTGCTGGTCATTTTACGTGGAACTGAACTGCCTACCATACTGGTGGGATCCCAATCGTAAAATTTTACAGCAGCCCCTTGACCGAGTTCAATTGGAATGTCTTTTGGATCCAGTCCTGCGGCCCCACATGCCAATGTCACATCAACTGAAATGGCCACATCAGGATTAATTTTAGTTGCCGCAGTCCCTGCGCCTCGTATACCCACTTCCTCTTGCACAGAGCCAACTGCATAGATGGTCGGTTTGACTTTTTTATTTTTTAAACGACGCATAACTTCAACCATCACAGCACATCCAGCACGGTTGTCGACAGCTTTCCCAGAATATATTTTACCGTTATTAATCAAGTCACCTTCACGTCGGTAATTCACATAATCACCGACTTGTACGCCAAGAGCAAGAGTTTCTTCACGTGTTAGTGTACCAACATCAATCCCAATTTCTGTTAACGGTATACTTTTTGCTTTATCTTCGGCTGACAGAATATGGGCTGGTTTTGAACCAGTTACGCCATGAATAACGCCAGTTAATGTATGAATATTGACATCTTGATTGATAAACATACGATCATCATGGTAACCAACTGGTAAGACGTAAACAAGCCCACGCTCATCAATATATTTTACAATAAATCCAATCTCATCAAGATGCGCTGAAATCATCATTTTAAGTGTTTTATCGGTGCCGTTTTTCACATAAAAATGGTTACCTAATGCATCTTCTTCGAAATGATCATAAAGATCTGCCATCTCATGTTTAAGTACAGCTGAAACCTCGGTTTCATCGCCTGATACCCCATACGCATTATCCAAATTGTACAGTGATTGATAGAGACTATTGGATGTTTTTGTCGATTTAACTTTTTTCATATTGATTCCTTATCAACCAACAATAATAAATAATACACAAGCGATAACGCCGCCCAGTAAACAGTAAGGTAAAGAGGTCATGCTATGCTCAACGGGCGAGATTTCACATGCCCTTGAGTTTAAGATGACACCATCACCATATAAACAAAGTTGACTCCCTAATGCGGATGCGCTAAAGATTGCGGCTGCAATAATATAAGGATCTG
Source organism: Orbus sasakiae (assembly GCF_039542345.1). Classification (NCBI taxonomy): domain Bacteria; kingdom Pseudomonadati; phylum Pseudomonadota; class Gammaproteobacteria; order Orbales; family Orbaceae; genus Orbus; species Orbus sasakiae. The sequence continues at coordinate 1,326,641 of NZ_BAABHY010000001.1, read as the reverse complement.
CATTAATATTTATCGCAAGGGGGATCAGAATTGGCATCATTACTGCCGCCATGTCCCAAAATGCCCCCGTTACATATGCGTATATACTACAAAAAATAAACACGCCAACCGGTAAATAACTTGCGTTAATATAGGGCTGAGCGATGGTAATAATATAATCTGGTAACCCTAATCTAAGGTTAATATCTTTAAGGATAAACGTCATTAACACCATTGCAATCACATACATCATACTTTGCATACCCGTAAAAAATGTTTCCATAAATTGAGCAAATGTCATAATTTTCTGTGCTAAATACAATACAAACATTGATGATAAAGCCGCGATGATGCCGTAGATAATATTCACATCACAAATTATCGTGACGGTGATAAGCAAAAACATTGGAATCAAAAAGTTATATATGGGTGTTGGTCGATGCTCTTTTTCAATGTGTGTTGCAACAGCATCATCAGTTTTAATCGCCTGAGCAACTTCATCTTTTACACCTTGTTTAGCAACATGTTGTTCGGCCTTTTTCATCGCCCACACATTCGGTAGAATTTCGTTGGCAACTAAGAAAGAGATGATTAAAGCAATAAAGCCGTAAAATAAGTAAGGCAGTACTTTCAAATAACTCTCAAAAGGCGTTTCACCCTCGGTCAAATTAAAGTCAGCAAGCAATCCTGAATAAAAGACAGCCCAAGTTGATAGGGGAACAATGATGCATAAAGGGGCTGCGGTTGAGTTAGACAAATAGGCTAATTTGGCTCTTGATACGTTGTATTTATCAGTCACTTTTTTCATGGTTGGACCAATGGCCATATTATGCAAATAATCATCAGTAAACATACAAATTGCGATAAACCAAGTAAATAATAAGCTCTTACGGCGTGAATTAGCAAATTTACTAATAAAAATTGAGAATCCCGCTAATGCACCTGAACGTTCAAATAAAGCAATTAATGCACCAAATAACACGACAAATAAACCTAGCCATGACACGGTGTCATCTTTAAATACAGTATAAAAAGAGTCTAACCATGCAGGGATAAAATTTTGTTTTTCAACAATTAAAAATCCCACAATCGTACCGAGCAATAATGACTCAAATGAACGTTTAGTGATGACGGCACAAATAATAACAACAAGAACCGGAATAAGAGAGATAACGCCATAATTGATGACTGCTTCTTCCATAAAAAAGTCTCATAGTAAATTGATGATTAAAGCATTTGATTTTGTCTTGTCTGATGATAAAAACCAATGCATTTATTATTCTTATTTGAATAACTTTGAAAATATACAATGAATTTCAAAAAAGAAAAATGGTTTTTTAGGATTATTGATTTGTGTTATGAAATGATTTTAAACATTGGTATTTTTTATGAAGTAAAATTGACCGTATTCATTCAAAAAGCAGTATGTTTGTGACACACTGCTTTGGGTTTTTTATCGGACTTTCGGTAAAAAACTGAGATCAACATAATAGCGATTTGGATTATCTTGATCAATATAGACCGCAATCGTATCACCATGAATAAAATCGCTAGGATTAAACCAAATATTATCGCTTTTATATCGATATAACGGATCTTTCATTACTGGGTCAGTCCATTGGCAGTGAATGACAAAAGGACACCGACCATTAACAGAGAGGGATGTATTATAATCAACGGACGTTATTTTCGCTTGAATTAATCGGCCATTTTGTAATAATTTCTTTTTTATCCCATTCTTGCGAAGCATCATTAAAAAAGGAATAAAGCCAATAGCAAAAAAGATCAATCCCATCAAAAACAGTATTAAAATACCATGACGATCTGTGGATGAAGATGTGACGAAATACGCATAAATTGCCGCCAGTGACATCAGCAAACCAATTAAGCCAAATGTTGCTAGAATAAAAATTAATGTTTTATTTTTCATATTGTTATTATTAATATAGGTAATCGAATGCGTATTTTATCGTAAGTACGTGACTTTACCAACGACTGCCTGTAGATCTCTACAAACAATCTTTGCTAAAGTCGCCATATATACACTCGTCATTCAGTTAGCTAAATATGATGCAATTGAATTACTCGCCTCATCCATGAGGCAGTTGTTGTTTAATCACCAAAATCAACATCTTATCGTTGTAATTTGATTGTTCAAGATAAGTGCGCGTTATTGATGTCTTGCTTTTAAAATTCCAATTACATCACTTAAATTGAGGTTTTGATCTTGCAGTAAGACTAACAGATGATAAATTAAGTCAGCAGATTCATTTTTGAGCTCATGACGATCATTAACGGTCGCAGCAAGGGCCGTTTCAACGCCTTCTTCCCCCACTTTTTGAGCAATGCGCTTTGTCCCATCATGATACAGTTTTGCTGTGTAAGATGAGGCTGGATCTGCACTTTTTCGTGATGCTAAAATTTGCTCTAACTCATATAGAAATCCCCAGTCCGATTGAGCGGGGTCAAAGCAACTATTGGTGCCTGTATGGCATGTTGCACCGATTGGGTTAACTAAAATGAGTAAACTATCGTTGTCACAGTCGGTATGTATCTTGACAACTTGTAAAAAATTACCTGATGTTTCACCTTTAGTCCATAATCGTTGTTTAGTCCGTGAATAAAACGTTACGTTATTCGACTGCAGTGTTTGCTTTAATGCCTCTTTGTTCATATAACCGAGCATCAAAACATCTCCCGAAATCGCATGTTGAATAATGGCAGGCATTAAATTATCCACTTTTTGCCAGTCAAGTTGGTTGATTTGTTGTGTAGTTAACATAAGCGTATTTCGACTCCATTATCAAATAAAAATTGTTTTAGCTCACCAATATTAATAATCTGTTTATGAAACACTGATGCCGCGAGTGCGCCATCGACATCGGCATCTTGAAAAGCATCTAAAAAGTGAATTTTTTCACCTGCGCCGCCTGAAGCAATCAAAGGGACATGACAAACTTGACGAACGGCTTTAAGTTGGGTCAGATCATAGCCTTTTTTTACCCCATCTTGGTTCATCATGTTTAAAACGATTTCACCAGCACCGCGTTGTTGGACTTCTTGTACCCAATCGATCGTATTCCAAGTTGTTGCTATCGTACGTCGCTCATCTCCGGTAAATTGGTAGACATGATAATCATCCGTTTTTTCATTATGCCAAGTATCGATCCCTACCACAATGCACTGTACGCCAAAACGATCTGCCAGCCGACTAATTAGTGTAGGATCAGCTAAAGCAGGCGAGTTAATTGAGATTTTATCAGCACCAAACGAAAGAATTTGTGATGCATCATGTAGCGTCTTGATACCACCAGCAACACAAAAAGGAATATCAATCACTTCAGCAACTTTAGCAATCCAACTTTTATCCACCACACGTCCATCTGAAGATGCGGTAATATCATAAAACACTAATTCATCAGCGCCTTCTTGTGCGTAACGTTTTGCTAGTGGGACTATATCACCAATGATCTCATGATTTCGAAACTGAACACCTTTTACAACCTGGCCTTCTCGAACATCAAGGCAGGGAATTATGCGTTTTGCCAACATGCGATTGCCTCTTTAACTGTAAATTTACCTTCGAGCAGTGCCCGACCCACAATAATACCGCTTACACCACTATTTTCGAGTGCCTTAATATCCTGCAAATTACCGATACCACCTGATGCTTGTAAGGCAATGTCAGGGTAGTGTTGGCTGATTTCTTGATAAAGATGGACATTCGAGCCAGTAAGTGTGCCATCTTTTGAGATATCAGTACATAAAACATGTTTAAGTCCATAGGGTAGAAAATCATCAATAACCTGTTCAATGGTCATCTTAGAATCTTCTTGCCAGCCATGAATTGCTACATATTTTTGCCCGTTTGAGTGAATGCGCACATCCAGCGCTAACACCAGATGTTCTGCGCCATATTGTGTCAACCAGTTTTTTACTAATTGTGGTGACTTGATGGCCGTTGAACCAATGACCACACGGGTAGCCCCCGTTGATAATAAAGCGTTAACATCTGCTTCGTGACGAATCCCACCTCCAATTTGTATGGGGATATTAATACCTTCAATTATCTGTTTGATTAATGTGATTTGCCTTGCATTGGGATCTTTCGCCCCCGTCAAATCAACCAGATGCAAAATTTGTGCACCTTGCGCCTGATAAGTTTGAAACAAACTCAGTGGATCACTGCTGTACTCTCTTTTTTGATGATAATCACCTTGATGTAAGCGAACTACCTGCCCATCAATAAGATCCAGCGCTGGAATAATAATTGGTTTTTGCATGGTGACTACATCTCCAGAAAGTTTTTCAGTAATTTAGCACCCATAGCACCAGAACGCTCAGGGTGAAACTGTACACCAAAATAATTGTCTTTTTGTACTGCCGCTGTAAAGGTTTCACCGTAACTGGTTTCTGCTATCGTCGCGTCACATAAAGGTAAGGCGTAACTATGGACAAAATAAAAATAAGCACCATCGGGAATATCTCTAAATAGGTGCTCTCCGGCTTTAGGATAAACATTATTCCAGCCCATATGAGGTAACGGTAAGCCATGATCAGGAATTTTAATGATACTGTGATCAATAAAACCCAGCGTTTGCACATCACCTTCTTCACTCTGTTTGGCTAATAATTGCATACCAAGGCAAATACCTAAAACCGGTTGAGTACACACTTTGATTAATTCAATCAAATGACGTTGTTCAAGTTGTTGCATTGCTGCACTTGCGCTCCCTACACCGGGTAAAAGCAGTTTGTCTGATTGTAAGACTTGCTCGGGATCTGCCGTGACAGTCGGGCTATATCCCAAGCGTTCAATTGCATACTTAACAGAAGATAAATTTGCACAACCGGTATCAAGAATGACAACATTCATATTAGAGGACTCCTTTTGAACTAGGTAATGCATTTCCTTCCAGTTTAATCGCTTGTCGCAGGGTTCTTGCAAAAGCTTTAAATAAACTTTCTATTTTATGATGATCATTATCACCGTCTGTTTCAATATGCACAGTGACGGCCATTGCATAGCTTAATGAATAAAAAAAGTGCTCGACCATTTGGGTACTCATATCACCGACTTTTTGGTGAGTGAATGATGCCGAAAATTGTAGGTAAGGTCTACCTGAAATATCAATGGCACACTTCGCTAAACACTCATCCATTGGAATAACGGAGGCATATCGAGTAATCCCGCGTTTATCACCTAACCCCTGTTTTAGTGCTTCACCTAATGCAAGTCCGGTATCTTCAATCGTGTGGTGATCATCTACTTGTAAATCACCCTCAACGTTTATATTCAGTCTTATTCCACCGTGAATGGCAATTTGATCTAACATATGGTCAAAAAAACCAATACCAGTATCAATATGGTTATGCCCTTGGCGATCGAGCCAGACTTCAACTAAAATTTTGGTCTCTTTCGTATTTCGTTCGACTTTAGCATAGCGATCTGGTGAGGTTAATCGCTGGGTAATTTCATCCCAATTCAGGTCTTTAGGGTGATATAGTAAGCCTGTTATCCCCATATTCTGAGCCAACTGAATATCAGTTTGACGGTCACCAATGACGTAACTGTGCTGTTTATCCAATTTTCCATCGAGTAAATAGGGTAAGACTAAAGTAATTTTGGGTTTACGACAGTCACAATGATCACTTGAAAAGTGGGGACAAATTAGGACATCTTCAAATTTTATGCCTTGAGATGAAAAAATTTGCATCATTAAGTTATGTGGCCCAGCAAAATCAGCCTGTGGGTAGCTGTCGGTACCTAAACCATCTTGGTTTGTTACCATGACGAGTTTAAAGCCAGCCGCCTGTAATTTGAGCAAAGACGGTATCACATTCGCTTCAAAATTGAGCTTTTCAAAGCTATCTACTTGATAGTCTAAGGGGGGCTCAGTAATCAATGTACCATCACGATCAATAAAAAGGTATTTTTGCGCCATTCGTTAACACTCCTTAATAGCAAAATGTTTGATTGCTTCAATTACGGCATGACATTCAGCGGGTGTCCCGATTGAAATGCGTACACAGCCGGCCAAGCTCGGTTGTTTACTCTGGTCTCTTAAAATAATACCGTGATTCCACATGTACTCAAATAGCATTTTGCAATTTTTAAATTTCACTAAAATATAATTCGCAAAGCTAGGGTAAATCGACTCGACTTGTTCAAGGCGATTGAGTTCATCAATAAAATGGGCTTTTTGTTGATTTAAATTTAATACCTGTAATTGCATCGTTTTTATATTTTCAGGGCTAAGCGCTTGCGATGCAATGTCAGCAACCGGTACGGCAAGTGGATAAGGGGCAATCACTTTTTGCAGTGCCTCAATAACTGGCGTATTGGCAATCGTAAAGCCACAGCGTAACCCAGCTAAACCAAAGGCTTTTGATAAAGTTCTTAAAATGACTAAGTGTGGATATTGTTCAAGCCAACTTACCACAGAATTATCAATCGAAAACTCGATATAAGCTTCATCGACAATGACTAATGCTTTACCTGCCGCCATATCCAATAATGTTCTAATGTCGTTTTGATTTAAAAGATTACCAGTTGGATTGTTAGGTGAGCAGATATAAATAAGTTTAACCGTCTCGAGATTTCGTTCAATCGCAGTTAAGTCTAATTGCCAATCATCAGTTTGTGCAATGGCTTTATAATCAATCCCTAATGTTTGAGCACTGACCAGATACATACCGTAAGTTGGAGGACAATATAAAATGCTATCTTGTCCAGGTTCACAAAATGCACGCATTAATAATTCGATACCTTCATCAGCGCCGCGACTAACGATCAGCTGCGATGATTGAACACCAGCGTAAGCAGCATAGCGATTAATGACCTGTTCCGGTTGCGGTTCTGGATAACGATTAAGGGTTTGCTGCGTTAATTCAAAATGTGGGGCGGTTGGGTATTCATTAGCATTAAGCCACACATTTCCTTTACCACCAATGCGACGGGCTGACTGGTAGGGGGTTAATTCACGAACATTTTTTCGTACTAGTTGGTTAATATTGATTGATGAACTCATCTCTTATTGCCCCTTATTGAGTGCAGCTAAACGCAAACTAACCGCTTTTTTATGTGCAGTAAGTAATTCTGCTTCTGCCATTATTTCGACGGCTTGACCAATTGCCAGTAAACCTTGTGGTGATAAATGTTGAATTGTCATGCGTTTTTGAAAATCAGCTAAGCCTAAGCTTGAGCAGGTTTTGCTATAACCATAAGTAGGTAAAACATGATTGGTACCTGATGCGTAATCGCCAGCTGACTCAGGTGACCAATCCCCCAAAAATACAGAGCCTGCATGAGTAATTTTATCGACAATTTCCTTTGCATCGCGAGTTTGAATGATCAAATGTTCTGGTCCATACTGATTACTAATAGCAATACATTGCTCAATGTCCTTCGTGATAATTAACCGACTTGATGCTAACGCCTGCTGTGCAATTTGTTGGCGTGAAAGTTGTTTTAACTGTTGATCGACTTCATTGGAAACCGCTTGAGCTAAAATGGGGTCTGGGGTTAATAAAATAACTTGCGAATCTGGACCATGTTCAGCTTGAGATAATAAATCAGCTGCAATAAAAGCAGGGTTTGCATCACTATCGGCAATGACTAAGACTTCAGAAGGGCCTGCTGGCATATCAATGGCAGCGCCATCAATAGATTGGCTTACCTGTCGTTTAGCTTCTGTGACAAATGCATTGCCTGGTCCAAAAATTTTATCAACAGGCATGATGGTTTCTGTACCAAATGCCATGGCAGCAATCGCTTGCGCACCACCTACTTGGTAAATTTCGCTAACACCGCAAAGGTCTGCTGCATAAAGAATTTCATCTGCAATGGGTGGAGGGGAACACAAAATCACTTTACGACAACCTGCAATTTGGGCTGGAATGGCTAACATTAATACCGTTGAGAGTAACGGGGCTGAGCCACCAGGGATATAAAGTCCAACCGAGTCTATCGGTCTAGTCACTTGTTGACATGTAATCCCCGGCATTGTTTCAACACAAATATCGTCACGGCATTGTGCTTGGTGAAATTTTTTGATATTACTTGCCGCAAGTTGCATCGCTTGTTTGAGGGATGGTTTAACCCGATTAGTTGCTTGTGTCATTTCTTCAGTGGTTAATTTGAGGGTACTTATTGACACTTTATCAAACTGCTCACTCAATGTTTTTAATGCGGTATCACCTTGTGAACGAACTTGCGCTATGATTGCACTAACCGATTGACTAATCGATTTGGAATCATTGATTGCAGGTCTTGTTAGTAACAATTGTTGTTCGCGAAGATTACAGTTTTGCCAATACGTCAATTTCATCAGCTTACTCCATCATTTTTTCAATTGGTAGGACAAGGATCGAGCTTGCGCCAAGCGCTTTGAGTTTTTCCATGGTTTCCCAAAACAGCGATTCACTGCTGACCATGTGTAGTGCAACGCGATTTTTCTCATTTGCTAATGGTAAAATTGTCGGGTCTTCAGCACCAGGTAGTAGGGCAACAATTTGTTCAAGTACATTTGTAGGCGCGTGCAGCATAATATATTTTGATTCACGTGCTTGGATAACGCCTTGAATTCGTGTCATGAGTTTGTCAATTAACGCTTGTTTTTCCGTTGGCAATTTGCCTTCACGCTGAATTAAACACGCTTTTGAACGATAGATGACTTCAATCTCTTTTAAGCCATTTGCTTCAAGTGTGGCACCGCTGGAGACTAAGTCACAAATGACATCTGCAAGTCCTGCTCGTGGCGCAACTTCGACAGAGCCGTTTAATAAGCATGTTTTGAATGTAACATCATATTGTGCTAAATAACGTTTTAATAGGTGAGGGTAGGTTGTTGCAACACGTAAATCTTGTAAGCACTCAGGGCCTTGATAATCAAAGTCACGTGGCGCGGCAATGGATAAGCGACAGCCACCAAAATCTAAACGTCGTAACATTTTAAATTGCGGGTTTTGCCCTTCAGCTTGACGATCAAGCACTTCTTCTTCAAGCACGTTTTCACCAATGATGCCAATATCAACGACGCCATCAATGACCAAACCTGGAATATCGTCATCACGAACACGTAAAATATCAATGGGCATGTTTTCGGCAAATGCAATTAACCGTTGTTCTTGTAAATTGATTTTTATACCGCATTGCGCCAAGAGTTTTTTAGACTCATCGCTTAAGCGACCAGATTTTTGCATAGCGATACGTAAACGTGAATTATCTAGCATTATTTTCCCCTTTGGTAAGATAGTCAGTAATACAAAGAAGTCTGTGAATTAAGCAATAAAAAAACCCTCGGAAGTTGATCTTCCGAGGGCTCTCTTTTAACTTTCTTTGCGCTCATCTGGAAGATCATATGTCTTCCAGCACCAAACGCCCGAAGACTAATCAGGGATATGGTGGTGATGATGGTTATTGTTGTTTAAAACAAAGACGCAAAGTAAATTCATAAAATAATAAACTCCAAATAAAGTGTTATTAACATATAACACTTTATTTTTGTTAGCAAGTTATTTTTGACAGACAGTTTGTAAAAATTTTTCAAAACGATCAATATCGTGTTGTTGAGTTGACCATGAGGTACAAAAACGTAAGCAGCTATGCTGACTATCAGGTTTTCCACATGGTAAGAGATCATAATGTTGTGTAATCGAATTGACCAAAGTGTCTGGAACATTAACGAATAATTGATTAGTTTGCGGTGCAATCGTGAAAGTAAATCCATATCGAGATAAAATATCGTTTAATTGTTTGGCCATCACATTACTGTGTTTACCTAGCTCAAGATAAAGATTATTTTCAAGCAGCGCTAAAAACTGCACACCTAAAATCCAGCTTTTGGCTAAGATTGCGCCTTTTTGTTTCATCGTGAAACGAAAATCGGCTTGCAAGTTATTATTGTTAATAATTAAGGCTTCCCCCGCAAAAGCTCCTACTTTTGTCCCACCGATATAAAATGCATCCGTCAGTTTTGCAATATCACTGAAGCTTAAATCATTTTCAGCAGCAGATAATGCCATTGCCAATCTTGCACCATCCATGTAGAGATACAAATGGTGTTTTTGACAAAATGCGTGGAGTTCTTGAAGCTCTTTTTTACTATAAATTGTCCCTAATTCAGTGGTATTTGAAATATAGACTAATTTTGGTTGTACCATATGTTCATCACAATGTTCTTCAAGTACGGGCTTAATCACTTCGGGTGTCAGCTTACCTTGTTCACATTTTACCGTAATCACTTTGTGGCCAGTTGCTTCAATTGCACCGGTTTCATGAACAGCAATGTGACCAGTTTGAGCCGCAATCACCGCTTGATAAGGACGTAATATATGGCTAATAAAGGCTAAATTTGTAATGGTCCCACCGGGTAAAAAGTGTACTGCTGATTGCGACGATTGGATCAGTGATTTAATTTTTTCAGCGGCTTTTTCACAATATGTGTCTAAACCATAACCACTGTTTTTTTGTGTTGAAGCCGTCAATAAAGACTCTAATAATTTAGGATGAGCAGTTTCATTATAATCATTGGTAAAGCTATACATAGTTGGGTCCTGTTTCAAATTTATTCGAGATGAATTATACACTAAATGAGGCAATATTTGTTCGTTAAATTATTGTTGTGGCATGTGATTATAGTGTAAGATAGCGCCATTTCAATTAATGGTCAGCGGAATTAATATGTATCATCATTTTGTACCTGTCAAACTCCATGGCAAAGCAAATGCCTTAATTACCGATCTTAAAGCATTAACCGAAGCACCGACGGCTTGTCCTTATTGTCAGCATCATGACTTATATGTTATTCATTCTTCATCGGGTTATTATCGTTGTAAAGCCTGTAAACGCAGTTTCAACCGTAGCCTTAATACGCCATTTTATCGATTAGCTCGACTTGAATGGTTACCGGTGATTGCCGAACGTCGGCTATGTGGTCAAAGCTACGCAACAATTCGTCATGAATTGACCGATAGCACTGCGTGGCTGATCAAGCGTCGTGGTCAAGTAATTGAGCAATATATGCAAAGTCATTACCCCGATCTTTATCAATGGTATCAAACCCAGCAAGCATCATCAGAGACTGATGTCCCTAAAGCTGTCAAGGAACAAGTGGAACAGCTTAAATCATGGGTAAATAATATTTTGCAAACAACACAAGCTACGTGTCCACATTGTGAATCACACAAAACACAGAAAGTCGCTGATGGACGCGCTCAATTTCGATGTAAAAGTTGTTGGCGTTATTTCAGTCAATTAAAAGGGACAGGACTTGAACATTTAGCCCATAGTGAAAATTGGCTTAAGATGATTGACATGTTTGTTGCGGGTAAATCCTATCAACAAATGGAACACATCTTAACTATGAGCCCTGCGACCATCAGTAAAGCAAAGCGCAATTGGCTGAGCATAGTACAACAGCAAAACTTGTTAGTGCTTAAAGAATGGCTAACTAGCCGTTAAATGTTTAATCTATCACTGATGTGCTTTATGGTTGTTATTAACAAAGCACATCCCGCTTAATGTATCCGACAATTAACCCAGTTTCTTTTTAAACAGATAATACGCAATTGCCCCAACAACGAGTGTAATCACCATTAACGGCCAAAGATTTTGCCATATAATCGCAAAATTAACATCTTTTAAATAAATCTCTTTTGTCAGCTCGGTAAAATGTCTAACGGGATTTACCCATGTCATATATTGTAAAAACTCAGGCATATTTTCAACTGGTGCAATATAGCCAGAAAGTAAAATAGCAGGGACCATAAACACAATAATGCCGATAAAAGCCTGTTGTTGGGTGGAGCATAAGGCTGAAATAAATAACCCAAACCCGACCAATGACAAGCCATAAAAAACAATACAAATATAGTAATAGATAAACGAACCTTGAAATGGAATTTGGTATAGCAAAATTCCGGCCAATAATACAATCGAACCTTGTAATGTCGCAACAATGATCGCAGGAACAGCTTTACCGACAAAAATTTGCCAAGTGGTTAAGGGAGAAACCCGCAATTGATCAAGGGTTCCTTGTTCGCGTTCTCTTGCAACCGATAATGAGGTGACAATCAGGACACCAATGGTGGTAATCAATGCCACTAAAGAGGGTAATACAAACCATTTATAATCAAGTGTTGGATTAAACCAATGACGAATAACTAAGTTATTTTGATCGCATTGTTGCGTGGATTGGCAAAGCTTATCTTGCTGATATTGTAAAATAATTTGCTGCACATAATTGGCTGCAATTTGTGCACTATTCGAATGGCGTCCATCTAAAATTAATTGAATTTGCGGATTCGCGCCTGATAACAGTTGATTCGCAAAATCATCGGGAAAACGAATCACCAATAACGCTTTTTGTTCATCAATTGTTGATTGAATCTGTTGACTAGATTGCAAGAAAAGGGTTTTACTAAAACTGTCGGCATGCGCAATGTGGTCAATAATTTCAGTTGATGGCTGATCAACAGTGGTACGATAAACGGCTACCGTGGCATTGGTAACATTTAACGTCGCAGCAAAAGGAAAAACAAGAATCTGTATCAGAACGGGCATAATTAAAATAATGCGGGTTTGCTTATCTTGTAATAGTAGAATCAGCTCTTTTTTGATCAGCGTTATCGTGCGATATAGTGTGGTAAATTTTGCGAATAAACGTACCATGAGTTACTCCAGATTTAATTTGGTTTTTTTGATTGTCATGGTTAACAACACAATCATAAAGGCCAGTAAGAATCCGGCATTAATGGCTAAAATAGGGAGAATATCACCGGCAAGAAATAGGGTTTGCATCGATGTGACATAATATCTTGCGGGGATAATGTACGTGACGAGCTGGACAATAGCCGGCATACTGTCAATTTCAAACACAAAGCCAGATAACATCACAGCAGGTAAAAAGGCCATATTGATTGCAAACATCGCTGCATTAAATTGATTGCGTGTTAGGGTTGAAATCAATAATCCCATACTCAAAATCGTCAATAAAAAGAGTGAACTGATGATAAACAATAAGGCGAGTGATCCTCTAAAGGGCACTTGCATAATAAAGACAGTAACCACTAAACAAATTCCTAAAGCCACAATCCCTAATAAATAATAGGGCAATAATTTTGAGATTAAGAGTTCAAGCTTTGTCATTGGTGTTGATAAAAGGGCTTCCATTGTTCCGCGCTCCCATTCACGTGCAATCACCAGTGAAGTGAGAATAGACCCTATAACCGTCATAATAATGGTAATTGCACCAGGTAAAATGTAATGTTGGCTAATTGCGGCTGCGTTATACCAATAGCGAGTTTCTATATCAATCCCCGCTAAAGCTGGCGATGCGTTATCTTGGCTTTGCTGCTCGCGCCAAATCTGCCAAGCACCGAGCAAATAACCTTGTACAAAATTGGCAATATTGGGTTCACTGCCATCGGTAATCAGTTGGATGGTGGCTTGGTTATCCTGCATTTTTTGTGCAAAGTTAATCGGAATGATTAAGATACCGCGAATTTCACCGCGATTAATTTTATCTTCAAGTTCGGCACGATGTGTTGCGATAATAGGAATAATGTAGGGTGAGCCATTTAATACTTGAACAAAATCATTAGCGGATTGACTTTGTTGCTCAACCAATACGCCGACACGAATCTTATTTGAATCAAGATTAATACCATAACCGAAAATAAATAATAACATTAAAGGAATGATGACGGCGATAAGTAGGCTACTTGGATCGCGAATAATTTGTAGCGTTTCTTTTTTACATAGCGTGAAAGTACGATGAAATGAAAATGCCATATTAGACTCCATCACTGTGCTGAGTTGATTTTAAGACTAACTCAATAAAGGCTTGTTCCATGGTCGGTTCTGGTAACGCTTGACTTGCCACCGATTGCTTAAGCTCATCAGGCGAACCCAATGCAATTAATTTACCACGATTGACCAAGCCAATCCGATCACAGTATTCAGCTTCATCCATAAAATGTGTGGTAACCATAACGGTTACACCTTTTTCAACCAAGCTGTTAATGTGAATCCAAAATTCGCGGCGAGTAATCGGATCAACACCTGAAGTCGGTTCATCTAAAAAGATAATTTCGGGTTTATGCATTAATGCGCAAGCAAGCGCTAAACGCTGTTTATAGCCCAGTGGTAAATCCTCTGGTGTTCTGTTTAAAATGGGTTGAAAGTTAAATGCGGTTATCATTTCATCAACACGTGTTTGTTGTAGTTCACCAAATAGCCCATAAATGCCAGAGAAAAACGCTAAATTTTGTTTAACGGTCAATTTATCATAAAGTGAAAAACGTTGTGCCATATAGCCTAAATGTTGACGTGCTTTGATGGAACTTTTTTTCAAATCCATTTCAAGCACTAGTGCTTTACCGCTTGATATGGATAATAGGCCGCACATCATTTTGAATGTGGTTGATTTACCCGCACCATTGGGGCCAAGTAAACCAAAGATTTCACCCCGTGTCACTCGAAAGTTGACATGATCCGTGGCCGTAAAATCACCAAACGTTTTGGTTAAATCTTGTGCTTCAATGACAATATCGTGTTTGCTACAGTCAATCGGTTGCATAATTTTGGTTAAAATTGACTCTTTGGTCTCAACCCCCCCGAGCAAATCAATGAAAGCATCTTCAAAACGACCAACAGCGGGTTTAACGATTAAAGAGGGATCGCCTAACAATGTCGCAATATTTTGGGGTTCAATATGCTGTTTAAAAATGAGTCGAATACTGTCACCTTCAATCACGCCATCGCTGACGTCAGGGTGTTTTAATACCTTTTGTAATAAGGTTCGATGTGGTTGATTGGCTGAAATTAAAAATACACGATCCTTTACGCTTTGCGTTAATTCGTCTGGCACACCTCTAAAAATTAATTGGCCTTCATTAAGCAATAAAATATCCTGACATTGTTGGGCCTCATCGAGGTAGGATGTGCTCCAAATAATCAACATACCGTCTTTGGCCAACTCGTGCACCATTTTCCACAATTCTTGTCTTGAAATCGGGTCAACACCGACGCCAGGTTCATCGAGTAGTAAGACTTTAGGGTCACCAAGTAATGTGCATGCTAACCCCAATTTTTGTTTCATTCCGCCCGAAAGCTTACCAGCATAGCGGTGGGTGAATCTTGCTAAATCGGTAAATTCGAGTAACTTTGCAAATGTGTGTTGGCGTTCTTCGCCATGAATATTGCGTAGATCCGCAAATAAATTTAAGTTTTCTTGTACAGTAAGATCTTCATAAAGCCCAAATTTTTGTGGCATGTAACCAAGCTGAGCCCGTAACGCAGAGCCATCTATTGCAGGATTAAGCCCCGCCACTGAAATCGTGCCTTGCGTTGGATTGAGTAGCCCAGCTAACATACGCAACAAGGTTGTTTTACCTGCACCATCAGGCCCAACTAACCCAGTTACACCGTTTGCTTTGATGGTTAATGTTAAGGATTGCAAGGCAACAAGTTGGTTATTTTGTGCGCCAAAACATTTTTGGACATCCTGTAAAATAATTTGATTATCAGCAGAGTGATTAACCATTAAAATAGGCTCCCATTAAGACGGCATGACTATTGAAATTTGATGGTAACGGGCATACCTTGTCGCAACAGTTCATCCGCTTTACCCTCACCATTTTGATTAACTTGGATACGTAAACGATAGACAAGGTCAGTACGTAATACCTCAGTTTGTACAGTTTTAGGGGTAAATTCAGCAGTTGATGACACGAAGCCAATTTGACCGATATAGGGTTCATTTGGTCTTGCGTCAGTATAGATATACACTTTTCGCCCAGGTATGGCTTGTGCTAAATTGATTTCATCAATATAAGCCTTAATCCAAATGGGTTTTGCAATCGAGATTGCGTAAACGGTTGTGGCTGAATTGAGCATAGTACCGACTTCAATGGCTCGAGTTAAAATCGTCCCTTCTGTTGGTGAATAAAGTTGACTATCGGTGATATTAAGTTTCGCTTGTTCAACATTTGCCAGGGCTAGCGCTAAGTTAGCCTGAGCCTGATCTCGTGCTGTTTTGCTGTTATCAAGTTGATCTTTTGATACCGCGTTGGTTTTCATTAATTCAGATTGTCTTTGGAAATTACGTTCCGCATAATCATAAGTGGCTTGGGCTTGTAAAACTTGTGCCTGTGCTTGTTGCAAACCGATTTGATACGGTTCGTCGTCAATCGTTGCCAATAAATCGCCAACCTTAACATAATCACCTTCTTCTTTCGATAATTCTGTTAATCGTCCTGCAACACGGAAATTGCTATTGACCGTACGAATGTCAACGTTACCATATAATGTTATTGTGGTATCTTTGCTGTTATTTTGCCAAATGAAATAGCCAGTGACAGCTGCAATAATGGCAATGACCGCAATAATTAAAAACTTTTTCATACATTACTCCAACGGTTGATCGTTTGTAATTTGGTTATTTAATTTCGTGAGAATATTCAGTAATACGTTTTTTTCATCTTGGCTAATACAACTCAGTACTTTTATCAAATGTTGTTGAAGCGGGGTTGCGACTTGCTTTAAAAATTGCTGTCCCTTTCGCGTTAAAAAAAGCTGTTGCGAACGACGATCCTTTGGATCCATTTTGCGCTCAATCCAACCATTTTTGGTCATTGCATCGAGCTGACGAGTGATATTGACACGTGAAATATGGAAGAGCTGGCTTAGTTCAGATGGTCTAATACCGTGTTCATGTTTACTTTGGATAGCAAGTAACATAAGTAAACGCATATCATTGAGTTGATATTTAGCAAAATTAGACTCGAAATGCCCAGCCAATGCATTTGTTGTTGTTTGTAGTAATCGAATAAGGTAAATATCTTGATAGGGGTAATCAAAATCAAGATTTTGATGATCGTTAATCAGCTTTTGTACAGTGGACATTGAATAATGCATAATCACAGTCTCAAAAATTAATTTCAAATGAAATTATATCAAATGAAATTATTTTAGCAATATGATGCATTGATCTAAGATATTTATTTTTTTAATCTTATTGCGCTGATGAGTGGATATTGTCAATATGCTAAAACCGATTCGGTATTCGATAACATCATATTGCTTATCGGTTTTTGATTGTTATAATTGAGTTTTATTATTAGGGTGTCAATACACGATGCACAATTCAACGGATGTTCATGATTCTGTCGATTCATCGCAATCTCTATTTAAATTGCCGGCAATTTTTGTTCTTATGATGTTATGTGGTCTCAGTATTTCTTGGGCATATTTTATCTTAACAACCAATAATAAAGACTATATCGGCTCGATTTATTTTTATAACGCGCTATTTAGCCAGTACTTAAATAATGCCATTATGGCGTTTATTATTACCACGATTTTTTTTATTCAACAAAAAATTCATAAGATTACGTTTAATCATCTGATAGGTTTGCTGATCATTTGTATTGTTTATATGGTGATAATTCGCTTGATAAGTGTAGCGCTATCACCTATTTATAAAATGATGAGTGAAAGGTTTGATTACCATGTATTGACCATTTATTATCATCTCATTAGTTTTATTTTGATGTCTGTCAGACCCATAATATTAATGGGTTTAATTATATTACTAGGTCTTGTTAATAAACAACAACGGCAACCTTTTACCATGCCATTAGGTAATCATCGCGCAGTGTTTGCGTTTTTATTTACCCTCATATTTCTTTCTCCTTATCTGCTTTTTTTATTATCGTTCAGTAATACCATCCTGTTGAATTTTATCAGTCACTTTTTTGATGTTTACCCAAGCTTTTCTGCAGATTTACCATTATTTCAACGCTTGGTGGTGTCTATTTTACCAAGCATCATCAGCGTATTGATTGTCATGCTATATTTTGTAATTATCTTTTTTACGGTAAAAAACTGTTTTACCCGACAATTTACCACGGTTCCGCTCAAATTAATTTTTAAAGCCGTTGGCTGGTCGTACCTTTACTTTATCTTATTTGGTATTGTGATAGGCATAATTTATGGTATGTTAGCTTTCATCTTCTCGATGAGCATAAGACATGATTATGTCAGTGACGTCATGATTGTGCTATTGAGCTTATTGAATATTGCTCATTTTGTGATTGGTTTTATCTTGATGTTAGTATTACCACGTAGGGCGGTTAAAAAATACTTTGCAAATGAAATCGGGCAAGCTCATTACGTTTCCAAGCCAAATTAGCATTATTGGCGTGAAAATCAGTTCATTTTATGGTGAGTCTATCGTGCATGCATTACTACATGCACGATAGACTCAAAGATTACTCTTGTTCAATCATCGTTTTATCGGTTTGCTTTAACACATGGCTTGTTACAATACCCGCTGTCATTGAACCACTGACATTTAATGCAGTACGTCCCATGTCAATAATTGGTTCGATTGATATTAACAGTGCGACAATTTCAATCGGTAAACCAACCATCGGTAGAACGATTAATGCTGCATACGTTGCTCCACCTCCGACACCCGCGACACCAATTGAACTAATGGTGACCACGAAGACTAACATAATCATAAAATGTAAATTTAATTCAATACCGACTGTTGGTGCTATCATCATAGCTAGCATCGCAGGGTAGATACCGGCACACCCATTTTGACCAATTGTTGCACCAAATGATGCTGAAAAACTGGCGATACTGCTTGGTACGCCAAAACGTTTTTCTTGTGTTTGGATATTCATCGGGATTGAGGCTGCACTTGAACGACTCGTAAAGGCAAAGGCCATTGTCGGGATGATTTTTTTGAAATATCCGATAAATGATTCACCGGCTAAGCGAACCAAAATACCATGCACCACAAACATAATGGCTAATGCAACATAAGATGCAATAATAAATAATCCTAACGACAAGATACTCTTAGCGTCAGACGTCGCTGACATTTTTATCATTAATGCAAACACACCATATGGCGTTAGCTGAATAACAATTCGCACTAACTTCATTACCCATTGTTGAATCGTGTCAATGCCTGATAATAATTTATGACCTTGTTCTGGATTGTCTTTGACGAGTTTGATGGCTGCAATACCAAGAAACACTGAAAAGATAACCACGCCGATGATTGAGGTTGAACGCAATCCAGCAAGATCTTGGAAAGGATTGCTGGGTAAAAACGCTAAAATCATATCGGGAGCACTCAGATTACCCAAAGTACCGGTTTGAATCTCTTGTAATTTTACCGCACGAGCTTGTTCTTGTACGCCGGATGCAAGTCCTTCAGCGGAGAGACCAAAAAACAGCGATACTAAAATGGCAACAATAGCTGCAATCATCGTGGTAAATAATAAAATCGAGATAACTGAAACGCTTGTTTTACCTAATGAAGATGCATTATGTAATTTTGATACTGCACTTAAAATTGACATTAAAATTAATGGCATCACAACCATTTGGAGTAATTTGACATAACCATTACCGACAATGTTAAACCATTGAACCGATTGTTGAATAATGTCGGACTGATTACCACCATAGCCAACTTGTAATGTCACACCAAATAGCACACCGGCAATTAAAGCGATAAACACTTTGCGTGATAAACTCCAACTTTTAAAATGAACATGGATATAAATTAATCCAACGAGAAAAGCCAAAAAAGCAATAAGATTTAGATAAACAAACATAGTTATTCCTAATTAATCAATCATTCATGTTGCCATAGTAGCAAAGATTCGGATGACATGATTATGTTCAAAAAGCATATCTTTATATGAAAAAAGAATAACTAAAAAATAAGGATACCTTCATATGCCTTACTGTAAAAGACTTTGAACGATGAAATGGTCGCTAGCTTAAAACGTATTATCTTAAATAACAATCAAAGTAATAGCTAATATGTTATGAATGATTATCACAGAGACTGTTTTAATCGGTATGAAATCCTAAAATAGCGTTTATTTAGATAACAATATCAGGATGAAAAAAATCATATACCGTTACAAAACGATCACAAAGCGTATACAAAATGGGGTCTTACTGTCAGACAAAATGTTTTACAATTTATGTTAAGATTATCAAAAAGTTATTTATGAGAAGACGAATGAAAAAAAAATTATGGGTGTTATTAACTGGTTTGTTGTTGAGTACAAATGGTGTTTATGCTAATCAAGCCGAATATTTAACGCCATCTGAACAAGCAGATCTGGTCAGTCAAGCCAATAATCATGATCCGGTTGCGCAATTTAGCTTGGGGGTGATGTACTTTGAAGGATTAGATACCCTTCAAGACTACCCAACTGCTTTAAAATGGTATCAATTATCTGCCGAGCAGGGCTATGCACCCGCGCAAAATAATTTAGGTTTGATGTATCGTAATGGGTTAGCGGTTGCAAAAGACTATCAAGAAGCCTTTAAGTGGTTCGAGCTAGCAGCAGACCAGGACTACGATTTAGCCCAATATAATCTCGGCGTCATGTATGGTTATGGGCTCGGTGTAGTCGAAGACCATGACCAAGAGTATAAATGGACAAAGTTAGCCGCCGAGCAAGGATATTTGGTTGCTCAATATAATTTAGCCATAATGTATTTCGAAGGAATCGGTACCCCAAAAAATACTGAAGAAGCAATCAAGTGGTTTGAGCTATCGGCTAATCAAGGTTTCGATTCAGCGCAATTTAATTTAGGTAAAATTTATCAATTGGGGATTGGCGTTCCCAAAAATTCAGCAATGGCTGTAAATTGGTATGAACAGGCCGCTAATCAAAATAACGTTCACGCCCAATTTGAATTAGCCAATTTATATATTAATGGCGATGGCGTTACACAAGATATTCAATCCGCGATGAATTTATACTTGCTTGCCGCTAATGACGGTTATGCACTAGCTCAAAATAATTTAGGGACGATGTATCGTGATGGTATTGGTGTTGAAAAAGATTATCATACCGCATTAAAATGGTACCAGCTCGCGGCTGATCAACATTACGATATTGCTCAATACCATTTAGGTTTAATGTACGCATATGGTTTGGGTGTTGAATTAAATCATCGTACGGCGTTTTCTTGGTATCAACAGTCTGCTGAACAAGGCTACCCGTTAGCGCAGTATAATTTAGCAGTTATGTATTTTGATGGTATTGATATGCCTAAAGATTATCAATTAGCGCTCAAATGGTATCAATTAGCCGCAGAACAAGGTTATGATTTAGCCCAATATAACTTAGGCCAAATCTATAGTTCGGGAGAGGGGGTTAATCAAGATAAAACCCTCGCGGCGAGTTGGTTTCAGCTCGCAGCAGATCAAAATAATCCCTATGCACAATGTGAATTAGCTAATTTATATGTGACGGGTGACGGTGTTGAGCAAAATTATCAAAAGGCGCTGGATTTGTATGTGTTGGCAGCAGATCAAGGTTATGACATTGCTCAAAATAATTTAGGCATGATGTATCTTAATGGTTGGGCTGTTAAGCAAGATTATCAAACAGCGATTAACTGGTATATGCTTGCGGCTGAGCAAGGCTATGAGTTAGCGCAATACAATATGGGTAACATGTATTTCTATGGATTAGGCGTTGAAAAAGATACCGAGAAAGCGATAAAATGGTATCAACTTGCTGCAAAACAAAATTATCAACTGGCGATACAAAGTTTAGCGGATCTCAGTGAGACTAACCTAATCGAAAGATAAGGCTAATAGGATAATGGCCTTAACCATTTTCATAAATGGTGCCGCACTTGTTGGCACCAATATGCGACTGTTTACCCATCCATTTTCGTTAAATTATTGTCATAATGGCTAAATCTAGTGTAAAAAACAGTCTGTATTCATAAAATAGCGTTAAATAATCGTTATAATTAAAAGTTATAAAGATGTGATTTTTTGTTATTTAGCCATTATCATGAATATTGCTACACTGACCCCATCATCATAAAAAGGGGACAGAATATGAAATCAATTTTAAAAAAATCAGTAACAGCCTTAACGTTACTTGGTGCAATGGCCATCGTAAATAATGCCTATGCAGATCGTTTAGACGATATTGAAAAACGTGGTGAAATTAAAATTGCCGTATTTGATAGTAATCCACCTTTTGGATATGTTGACCAAAAGACTAAACAGATCGTGGGCCTTGATGCAGATTATGCTAATGCAATTGGTCGTGCATTAAATGTTGATGTTAAACTTGTTGCCACCAATCCTGCTAACCGTATTCCCTTATTAACCTCTCAAAAAGCAGATTTAATTGTGGCTAACTTTACCGTAACGCAAGAGCGCGCAAAAGCCGTCGATTTTAGTGTGCCATATTTTGCGACGGGGCAAAAATTTATTGCGCGTAAAGGATTGCTTACCTCGCCAGATGACCTTAAAAAGTTACGAATTGGTGCGGATAAAGGCACGGTAATGGAAATAACGTTACGTGAACAATACCCGACAGCAAAAGTGATTTCTTATGATGACACACCATTTGCGTTTGCCGCACTGCGTAATGGCGTTGTGCAAGCGATCACGCAAGATGATGCGAAACTTATTGGTTTGTTAGCGAATGTCCCTGCAGATCAACGCGAAGCCTTTGAAATCTCGCCATTTAGTATTACTAAAGAGTACCAAGCTGTTGGTATACCAAAAGGCGAAACACGTTTAAAAGATAAAGTAAACGAGATACTTTTTCAACTTGAACAAGATGGTGACGCACTCACCATTTATAACCGTTGGTTTGGTCCACAAACAACATCAGCGATGCCAAGGGGCGATTTTAAAACAGGTGATGGCGCATTAATTGACTAAACCATTGACTATCCAACTGGAACTGGATGACATTGTGATTATGCCGCTATATGCGGCAATTTTTTTAAATTTGTGGACGCTTACGTTATGCATCAAATATTTGAACAGTTATTAGCTCCCCGTTATTTATGGTGGTTATGGGATGGTTTCATTGTCACAATGATGATCTCAATTGTGACCATTATCTTGGCGACACTATTAGGTTTTTTACTGGCGATGATAGGTCAAAGTCAACTTCGACTTCTGCGCGGTTTTACAAATAGCTACAATGCGATTTTTCGGTATTCTCCTTTGCTGCCTCAACTCTTTTTTTGGTACTTTGGTATCGGGAATATTTTACCATTAGAATTTAAATTGTGGCTTTTTGATGAACCTCAAATTCAGTTAGGCTTTATGATTTTTAAAATGCCTTCATTTGAGTTTATCATGGGGGTTATTGGTTTAACCTTTTATTCATCAGCCTTTATTGCTGAGGAGTTTAGAGCGGGGATTTTGGGCGTCAAACAGGGGCAGTTAAACGCTGCTTTAGCATTAGGTCTCAATCGTCGACAAGGATTACGTCTAATTATTATACCTCAGGCATTGCGGATTGCTTTTCCACCATTAGTTGGCCAATATATGAATGTTATTAAAAACTCCTCTCTGACAATGGCAATTGGCGTATTGGAATTATCGTATGTATCTCGTCAGGTTGAAACCGAAACATTAAAGACGTTTCAGGATTTTGCCATTGCGACATTACTGTATATTTTGGCGGTAGTGATCGTTGGTACATTGGGTAATATTTATCAGCAACGCATCCTGATAAAAGGAGTTCGTTAATGGATTTTAGCAGTTTAGCCAATGGATTTGGTATTGTTTGGCAAAATTTAGATTATTTAATATGGGGCAACTATCCTGACGGGCCGATAGGTGGCATTGTATTAACGTTATTTATGAGCTTGATAGCCATTATTCTTTCGACGATACTGGGGATTTTTGCAGGAGTAGGGCTGGCTGTTTTAACCGGTTGGAAACGTACGTTATTGGTGATGCTATTAGGTTTTTTAAGAGCAATCCCCATTTTAATGTTGATTTTTTGGACTTACTTTTTACTGCCGGTACTATTAAATATTGATGTACCCGCAATTGCATCGGTCATTATGGCGCTTGCTTTAATTGGGGCGGCTTATATTGCTCATGCGGTTTATGCTGGCATGATTGCTATTACCCATGATCAATGGCAGGCAGCGTATTCACTCGGGTTAAAACCAAAGCAGGTCATTATTTATATTATTTTACCACAAGCCATTAAGATGATGATGCCATCGTTTGTAAATCAGTGGATATCATTAATTAAAGATAGCTCATTGGCTTACGTGGTTGGCGTTGCTGAATTTACCTTTTTAGCAACACAAGTGAATAATCGTAGTATGGTCTATCCCACAGAGATATTTTTATTTGTGATTGGCGTCTATTTTGTGATGTGTTGGTCGTTAGATTTTGTTGTAACTTGGCTGACTAAGACAATGATGGCAAAAAATGGTTAAGTCAATTGTCTACTGCTTTTGATAAACCAGTGTGTGATAAATGCGTTCTACCAATTTACCTGTTTTGCTGATGCTTTTATCTTGTTTTTGAGTTTATTTAATCAGTTGAAAAGGGTGGTTGGCAAACAGCTTTTCGATGTCAGTAAGATCGTATAAATGGAAGCCAAATTTGACAAAGGGTAAGTGCTGCATAAATGACTTATCACAAAATGTCAAAACCAATAAACCACCGGCTTTGATGACATGTGCAATCGAGCCAAGTAATTGATCGGGAGCATCCCAAAAATAAAGGGTATTGACTGATAAGATTTTATCAAAAGAATTGGGTCTCATTGCAATATGCTTACCATCATACAATTCAAATGATGCTAAACCGGCGTCACAAAACGCGTGGTTAAAATTAACCGCTTCATTAAACATGGTGCGTGATATTTCAAGCCCCGTATAACGAATATCATCGGCTAATGAGAAGAGATAAGCAAGATGGCCTGCATTGCCATGTCCCAGTTCTAAAATGGCATCGTGCGGTTGAATATTTAAGTGATGAATGCCACTCAAAATCAGTGAAAGATTTGACATATTCATGGTATGACCTAATTTTACACCATCAATATCTTCAGGGCACCGAAGTTGATTGGCTAGCTGCTGTAGCGTTTCATCACTCATGGTTAGTTCACCAAGCCATTTGCATCATCACAATTGATTTTATGATCACGATAAATCACTTTGTTGTAGCTATATTCTAAATCGCGTTGCTCGACAACTTTGCCGTTACGAATAAAAAACCAATATTTTTTAAAGGGTTTGTAATAACCTTCTGATTTTACGCCACCAATATTGGCGCAGATCGAGTAACCAAATATCGCTTGTTGTTTTTCAGAATCTTTCACGATGTATTCTTCACGAGGTGAACTCATGGATAAATAGCTGATCGTAGCTGAATCATCAAAATGATCGTCACCCCATGCCTTAATGAGTTGTGGGTAATGAGTTGGGTATTTACCAAAATCCGCATTATGCATGTCAGGGCGCCAATTTGGATCGCTAGGGGTTGATGAACACGCACTGATGATGAATGCCAAACTCACTATACCTAAAACTTTTTTCATTGATGATTCCTTTTTATTCAATCCACTTTTGGGGTCATGGTATCAATATTTTATAACATTTCCAGTGGTTTTTTACGCGAAGGGGGTAAAAAGGTGCTATCCAAACAGGCTAAATCATCGTCACTTAAATTAATTGCTAACGCTTGAAAATTTGCTCGCAAATGGTCTGGTGATGAGGTTTTCGGGATCGCAATCATATCTGGGGTACGCAAAACCCATGCTAATGCAATCTGCGCCGGCTCGACGTTGTGCTGCTTGGCGACATGAATTAAGGCTGGATGAGTTAAAATTCGGCCTTGCTCGATCGGTGAATAAGCCATTGTGGGTAAATGGTGTTGGCGACTCCAAGGCAATAAATCAAACTCAATGCCACGTCGACTCAGGTTATACAATACTTGGTTGGTCATCAGTTGTTTGTCATCGATTGCTTGTATTAAGGGCAGTAAACCATCAACATCGAAATTACTCACTCCCCAACGTTTTATTTTGCCTTGCATAATTAAGGTTTGCATCGCATCTACGGTTTGATTTAATGGCACAGTGCCAGGCCAATGCAATAAATAGAGGTCTAAATAGTCGGTTTGTAAACGTTTTAAACTGCGCTGACAAGCATCAATTGTACCTTGGTATGTGGCATGATAAGGAAGGACTTTGCTCACGATAAATAACGGATCGCGGATGCCTTTAATGGCCTTACCAACCACCATTTCAGCGCCGCCATCGGCATACATTTCAGCCGTATCAATGAGTGATAACCCCATTTCAATACCCATTTTTAATGTAGTAATTTCTTGCTCAGCATGCGATTGAGACTCCCCCATGAACCAAGTGCCTTGGCCTAATGCAGGTACTTTAGTGCCATCAGGTAAAGTGACATAACGTTGTTGCATCATTTACTCCTTTTTGAACAGTAACCTAATCAGTCTATTCACAGCTTACCTGCTAACCGTAATATTGCAACTTGAAACGACAATAAATAAGTTTTATTGATGAGATAGTGAGATGAAGTGTAGACATTCATCTAAAAAAGGATGATTTGGATGAGAATAATATGTTACAATCACGTTTAAAGGTAAGCGTTTAAATCGATTTTGACCGAGTAACCACGAGGATAAAATATGGCTAGACCAACGGATAAATTAAGTTTGCAACAGCTTTCAGAACAACAATTTCAAAAGTTACAAACCATGATAGCATCGCTCAGCGATCCTCAACAAGAAGGCACTTTTCCTTTTGATGATCGCGATAAAAATATCCGAGATGTTTTGATTCACTTATACGAATGGCATCAATTATTCATTCATTGGCTGACTCATAATTTAAACGGTAACCTCGTTGCATTCTTGCCTGAACCCTATAATTGGAAAACTTACCCGCAAATGAATATTGCGTTTTGGCAAAAACACCAAATGACACCTCTTGCACTCGCTAAATCTCAATTAATTGATAGCCATCATACGGTTATGCAATTAATTTTGCCGTTGGATGATAAACACCTGTTTACTAAAAAATATTATCCTTTCACTGGCACAACGCATTTAGCAAGCTATGTGATTTCAGCAACGAGCTCTCATTATGATTGGGCAAATAAAAAAATAACGAAATACATTAAATCATTATCAGCAAAATAAGGATGGGTTCACGCCTCAAGTTAGTTAGCATCATGACTTGAGGAGGGTGAGATAAAACCTCATTCTACTCGCGTTAATTGTGGCGAATTAAATATTGCAGCGGGTGAAATGACATTCTCATTGTAAGGAATTTTATTACCATATCGTTGTTTCAATTTTGTTTGAACCACTTTCGATGACAGGTCAAATTCTTTAAGTTTTTGTCGTTGTCCGATTTGAATGCCTAAAGCACGATCATAAATCTTCCAGACCAATTCAGAACAATAAATGGCATCATCATCCCAGCCAAATAAACTGTCATAAGGCTTATTAATAAATTGGCTAGCTGTTTGACGCAGTTGTGCTAATTGGCTATCAGTTAAGGTTGTATTGTTTAAGCGTTTAACCACATAGGTTTGATTGACACCACGGTTTATCCACGTTTGTAATGGCGTATACTTGACCGTAGAGGCTGCTTCGAGCACATATGGCTGACCGTTTTGCAAAAAAATAATGCCCATATGGCTATAGGGTGAATGTGTGGCTTGTTCAATCGCTTTACTTTGTGCAGATTGAGAAGAATGGAAGATGATATCACCATCCTTTGGTGTATACGCTGCAGCAAATAAGGTATAAAACGTTAATAATAATGCAATGAAGTATTTCATTTAAATTCCTTATCATCTTAAAAGGATAGCACAAATCATCTTTATTCATACCATGAGCTAGAGATGTGATATCTCGTTTATGTTAAGTTGTCACATACTGTTTGGATTTTGGGATCCATATTATCAAAAATAGCGTTCGCCCTAAACTAAATAAAATATAAGCTAGCCACAAACCATTATTGCCATAAAGAGGAACAAAAATGTACTGAGCAATAAACCATAATAGGAGGGCAAGAATCATCGAGTCACGGATCGAAGACGTATAACTAATACCTGAAAATACACCGTAATAGATAAGTCCACCAGCCACCACAATAGGGAAAACGATTAGCCACTGTTGGTAAGATAAGCATAATTCTATAATCACTGCTTGATTCGTTAGGAGCTGTATGATCGCTTTATCAAGGCTAATCCAAAGTAGGATTAACACGATTGGGCATATAAGACATGCTAGCAATGACCAACGTAACGTTTGGTTGTATAACGTCAGATCTTTGGCACCTTTTGCTTTACCACTAAATACGCTTGATGCGTTGGCGAATCCATCAAATAAATAAGCCATCAAATAATGAATTTGAAAGAGTACCGCATTGGTGGCTAATGTTTCAGTATTAAAACTCGAACCAATTGAAATAAAATGGTTGGTGACGATTAATAGACAGATTGTTCTGATCATTAAATTGGTATTTACTAAAATAACGCTTTTTAACGATTGCCAAGATAAGATTTGCCATAAATGTGTTTTTTGTGGGGCTTTAGGCAAATAACGATAAATAAACCAAATCCCTAATAGTGTACAAATAACTTGTGCATTAAGGGTTGCAAATGCTACGCCTTTAACATCCCAGCTAAATCCCCAAACAAAAATCACTGCCGTGATGATGTTAAGTAAGTTAATTAATACTTGTAAAAACAGCACTGCTTTAATTTTTGCCAAGCCCATTAACCAACCCACAAACACATAATTAATCAATACAAAAGGGGCTCCCCAGATTAAAATACTAAAGTAGCTTTTGGCATAATATTGCACGTCATGATTTGGTTTTATTAATTGCATTGCCGTTATAAAAATGGGTTTTTGTAAAATAATAAAGAGTAACCCTAACACCACGGCGATAAAAATAGGGCGAATCAATGAAGAGCGTAACAAAGTAGGATCATCAAGCGCTTGGGCTGCAAAGCCTGTGGTACTTACGCGTAAAAAACCAAATAACCAGTAAATCGTATTAAATATGACAGCACCGACTGCGATCCCTGCGATAAAAGCAGGATTAGGTAAATGACCAACTAATGCAGTATCCACAATACCTAACAAGGGGGTGGTGATGGTTGAAATGATAAATGGAAAAACTAAGGCTAAATAATGTTTAAAGTGATAGGATTTTGTTGTATTTAAAGTCGCATTTGTCATTGTTTAAAAACCTAAGACTGATTGAAGGAGTTGTTGTGAATAGGGGTGTTTTACCTGACCTAACTGACTCATTGGATTCACTTCTTCGATGATTTTCCCTTGATAAAAAAAGGCAACACGATGACATAAATACGTGACAGTCGTTAAATCATGAGTAATAAAAATGGTTGTTAAGCCTAATTGATGATGTAGCTTAGCAAGTAATTCAAGTATTTGGGTTTGTACCGAAATATCTAATGAACTCACCGCTTCATCAAAGAGAATAAATTTAGGTCGACAAGCAATGGCTCGGGCAATACACACCCGTTGCAGTTGTCCGCCACTCATTTGATGAGAATAACGGCAGAAGAATGAATGATCCAAACCAACTTGTAACAGCAATTCTTCAATACGTTTATTGCGATCACTTTGTGACAATGACTCATGAATATCCAGGGGTTCACCAATAATTTGCGCCACCGTAAAATAAGGATTGACTGATGCGGTATAATCTTGGAATACCGCGCTGATGTGTTTACGAATCATTGATGATTTGTTGTGACGCTGATGAATATTGATGTTATCAAATAAAATTGTTCCGCTATCGGGTTTTTCAAGGCCTAATATCAATTTACCCAGCGTACTTTTTCCACTACCACTTTCGCCTACAATGCCTAAACATTCACCGGCATAAAGATTCAACGAGACATCATTAATAATGCTATTTCGTTTGCGGCCAAACAATTGTTGATTCGGTTGTAAAAAAGATTTTTTAACATGCTGTAAAGTTAATAGTGGCTGCATATTATGACTTCTCATGTCTTGATGTAAAATTGAGTGTTGTATTAAATTTATCTAAAATTTGTTGTCTCGTTTCAATCAAATAACGGGTATATGCACATTGAGGCGAATTAAATATTGCATTTTTATTACCTTGTTCAACAATCTTACCGTGTTGCATCACAACAATATGATCGGCAATATGGTGGATAACACCTAAATCATGAGAAATAAAAATGAGTGCAGTACTTGATTGTTGTTTGATTTTTTCAAATGCACTCAGAATATGAAACTGCGTAATCGAATCGAGAGCTGTTGTGGGCTCATCGGCGATAATCAGTGCCGGTTTGAGCATTAAGGCAATACCAATCATAATCCGCTGTAACATACCTCCACTAAGCTGATGGGGATATTTATTAAAAAGTGTTTTTGGATGATCAAGTCCCATCTCGTCCATCATCACCAATGTGTGTTCCGTTGCTAATTGTTTGTTGATGGATTGATGTGCTTGCAACGTTTCAATAACCTGAGTGCCAATTCGGTAAAGTGGATCGAAAGCATTCATTGGATGCTGTAAAATCATTGCAATTTGTTTACCACGTATTTGACGTATTGTTTTATCGGTTAATGAGAGTAAATCTTGAGTTACATTGTGATTTGATTGTTCACGTATATCGTTAAATAAAATTTTACCGCTGGCTTTGAAATGTGGTTCTAATAAGCCCATAATGGCTTTGCAAGTCAGACTTTTACCGCTACCACTTTCACCCACAATGCCTAAACATTGATTATGTTTTAAATAAAACGATATATCGTTTAACAGCGCTTTACCGTTATCGAGAGCGACCGTTAAGTGCTGTACATCAAGTAATCGCACATTCATGTCATTTGCTCTTTAGGATCTAAAATGTCACGTAAGGCATCACCTAGCATATTGAAGGCAGCGACAATCATTAAAATAGCAAGTCCGGGGTAGATCATCTGCATTGGGTGCTGGCTCATAACATTTTTTGCTTCACTTAGCATGACGCCCCATTCGGCAGTAGGCGGTTGAATGCCTAAACCAATAAAAGAGAGCGCCGAAATATTTAATATCACCCAACCCGTGTCTAAGGTTGCTAAGACAATAATTTCGGATAAGACATTGGGTAATAGATGGCGACGAATAATAAAGGTATTTGGTGCACCAATCGTGCGAGAATATAAAATATAATTTTTACGACTATACTTTATCACTGAACTGCGGATCATTCGTGTATACCATGCCCATTTAACAACAATATTGGCAATAATAATGTTCTCAATACCCACACCAAGTACACCAACAATTGCTAAAATCATGACCTGACTTGGGAAAGAGAGCATCACATCACAGATACGCATAATCACTTCATCAATTTTCCCGCGTTTGTAACCCGAAACCAGACCAATAAAACTCCCAATCAATATTGTGACGAACATTGTAAATAGTGAAAGAAAAAGTGTCGTTCGAATACCATAAAGTAAGCGAGAAAAAATATCACGGCCTAAGTGATCGCAACCAAGCCAGTGCTCAGCAGACATTGATGCATATTTACGAACTAAACGTACTTTATTTGGATCACATGGCGCGATATAGGGCGCTAATAGGCCTAATAGTATAAAGGTGATAATGACGATTAAGCAAAACAGTGCAATTTTATTTTTAACGAGTTTATTCAGCCTATTCATGAGATACCGCCATTTTCACGTAGCCGCGGATCGAGGTGTTGATGAATCACGTCGACAATAAAATTACACATGACGAATAAAATAGCCATGATCAATATATAGGCTTGAATCACCGGGTAATCACGATTCATAATCGCAAAAATACATAAACGTCCTAACCCAGGCCATGAAAAAATATATTCAATCACAAAAGAGCCCGCAATCAGTTGTGGAATTGTCATACCAAGCGCTGTAATGGTTGTATGTAATGAATTAACTAAGACGTGCTTAATGATAATCGTCCGTTTTTTAAGGCCACGACTACGTGCATAAAAAACCGCATAAGTCTGCATATTTTCAAGCATGTTATTACGGATAAAGCGTATATAGGTCGCGATATAAACAAACGACAATGCAATGGTCGGTAGGATTAAATCCTGCCACGTACCATAACCACTCGTTGGTAAGAGGTCAAGATAATTTGCAAAAAACCAAACGAGCAATAAACTCAGCCAATAACTTGGCATTGCGGTTCCTAAAAAGACAATAATACGCACGAGATAATCAAACAATGAATTCGCAAAGATTGCACATAGTACGCCCAGTATTAAGCTGATGACGAGTATAAATAGAAAGGCGCTGAGCGCTAAAACTAAAGTAGGGCCAAGACTACGCATAATCTCATCCCAAACGTATCGGTCTCGGTGAATAAATGATTTGCCAAAATCGAGTTGAAAAGCATTGTACAACCAAGTGAAATAACGACGTATAAAAGGTTGGTCTAGTCCAAGTTCTTGACGCATACTCTCAATGGCTTCAGGTGTTGGAATAATTTCATTAACGCGCAGCGCGACTTCAGCAGGATCTGACGGGGCTAAATTAATCAAAATAAAGGCAATAAATGAGATACCGAGTAAAATCGGTATCATCATCAGTAAGCGCTTAATAATATAGTTAAGCATGACTTAGTTAGTCAAAATACATTTTTTCAAATGGGATATCAAATTGCGACGGTGCAAATTCAATCCCTTTTAATGATTTTATTGCAATCGCGCGATTACGTTCGTAAGTCAGTGGAATATACACCGCTTGGTTATGTAACGTTTCAAGTACATAACGATAAAGCGCTTGCCGTTCGTTTTCATCGGTTGAAATTAAGGCTTTAGTGATACTTGCATCGATTTTCGCTTTTTCAGATAAGCCTTGTTGTGCTAAATAGTCACCGTATACTGGTAACTTCATCCCTGATAAAAAGGATTGTGGATCATAGGGCATACCCCATGAAATATCGAATACCATATCAAAATCACCTGCTTTTTGTCGATCTCGATAGCCTTGCTCTTCTTCACCATGAATATTGAGCTTTAATCCAACTTGAGCAAACTCATCTTGCATATACTGTGCAATCGTTTTTTGTGAGGCGGTATTGCTGTCATAATAAAGCGTAATTTCAAACGGTTTGCCTGCTTTTTGACGATAAGCTTGACCTTTTACGGTTAACCAACCCGCTTTATCCAGCAGACTTTCCGCTGCTTTAAAATCATAGTGATAAGGTTTTAAACCGATATTAGCATAGGGGATGTTACTTGCCATTAGTGTGTCAGCAGGCGCTTCACTACCATTAAAAATACCCATAGAAATATCATCTTTACTGATAATATGTTCGATTGCTTGGCGTACATTAACATCATTGAGCATTGGGCGGGTTGTATTCATTAAAACAATCCGGCTAGATACCGGTTTTGACATCAATGTTTGGTATTTTTTGAGTTGTGAAAAACGTTCAAACGAGTCCGCATCAACCATGTTTTTACCATAGATCAACTCAATTTCGCCTTTTTCAAGTGCCATTAAACGACTTTGATTGTCGGCAATCACTTTCATGGTAATTGTTGTCAATTGTGGTTTAGGTCCCCAATAATTCGGATTAGCATTAAAAACAGCATATTGATCTTTTTTGTGATCACCTAAAATGTATGGACCAGTGCCAATATACGATTTAACCCCATTTTTCGTTTCACCATCTATCATCGCATTCGGTGAAATGAAACGCATTGGTCTGGTTACGGCAATTTCAATTAAAAAAGGATAGTAGGGTTCAGCAAGATCAACTTGCAACGTATAATCATCAACGACTTTAATATCCGTAATTAAACGCACCATTTCAAGCCATGTATGGCGAACTTTATTAGATAATACAGCATCCCAATTGAGTTTAGCACTGTGCGCATCGAATTTAGCGCCATCACTAAATTGTACATCTTGACGTAAATGGAACGTATAGGTTTTACCATCGTTTGTGATTTGCCAACTTTCTGCAAGCCATGGCGAAAAGCTACCATCTTCATTATAGCGAACTAAGGACTCATACAGCATATTTTGTGCCCACATTTCACCAGAATAAAGGTGTGGGTTAAGGTCTCGGATGTCGCGAAAATTGGCAAATGTAACGTCATTTTTAGCCATACTGTGGCCAGTAAGTAATATTAAACTAAAGAAAACCACAAGTCGTTTAAGATTAACAAGTAGGAAATTCATGTATTATCCAATAGGTTATCTAAATAGGGGTGCTAATGCTATCATGAATACAAATGATAATGAATATTATTATCAATATTTATGCCGCTGTCTGCAAAAAATGAACGTGAGATCAACATATCATCATGCAAACCGATAGCATACAAAACGTATCGGTTTGCGGACGTTTACATTAATTAAATAAACAAAAATCACTGGCTTGACTAGCCTTTTTTAAATGATCAATCGCTTTAATAATATTATCGTGCCATGAATCATCTTTCGCCCACATTTCGATGACCAATGGTGCGCAGTAATGCATTTTTTTTAACGTTGCAAATATTGCGTTAAAATCGACTTGACCTTGACCGATGACTAAATCACGAAATTGCCCTTGATAACCGTCTTTAACACGATAGGTATCTTTAAGATGGATTTGTACTATATGATGTTGACTAAGGTTAAGTTCAGTGCAGGTATCATAGTTCCAACCATTAATATTACCAACATCAGGATACGCCATAAAAAAGGGCGAGGGCACCGATCTTTTAAGAATTTCAAATTTGCTTAGTGAATTTAAATAGGGGGTGTCCATGATTTCTACTGCGAGCATAATCCCGACTCTTTCGGCTTGCTGAGCACACCATTGCATTCCCGCTATGAATCGTTGATGAGTTTGCAAATTAGCTTGCTCATAATAGACATCATAACCGGCTAATTGAATAACTCTAATGCCAAGTTTTTCGGCTAAAACGAGTGCTTTAAGCATGATGTCTTTTGCACGTTGGCGAACAGTAGGATCATTTGATCCAAACGGAGATTTACGGTGAGCACTTAGGCACATTGAATGTAACGAAATCTGATGTGTTTCACACAATCGCCGTAGTGAATAAATGTCATGATCTGACCAATCTAATCGAGCTTGCCGCTCATCTGATTCATCAATTGAGATTTCAATAAAGTCAAAACCAAGTGATTTTGCGGAGCGTAGCTTGTCTTGCCATGAATAATCGTTAGGTAATGCTTTTTCGTATATCCCAATGAGTGGCGTATTTTTCATTTCGAACATAGGCTTATTCCAAATAGTAGCATGTTTATCAATGGCATTAACGTATTAATGCCATCATGGCATGACGTAATTACCAAAATTGACTAATTTGCGTATTTAACGCTGCCGCAATCTGTTTACCTTGTTCTCCAGCTAGTGCTCGGCCCGCGATAAAGGTTTTGGTTTTTATGCCAGCAAATAAGTGGATATCCTCAGGGACAATGCCGCCTGTAATAGACAATTCAAAACCCAAATCAGATAATTGCTGCATTTTTTCTAAATCGAGCTTAGTCCAGCCGATACCCGCTAATTCAGCATCACGAGAACGATGATAAATCGCTTGTTTAATACCCAATTCGTACCATGACTTCGCATCATCAAACGTCCAATTACCATACAATTCAATTTGAATTTCGCCAGCGAATTGATCAGCGACTTTTTTACAGGCGGCAATCGTTGCAATGTGTGCAGCTGCTGATACCGTGAGCCAATTAGTGCCAGCGTCAAATGCCATTTTTGCTAAAATAGCGCCACCATCCGTGATTTTCATATCACAGACAATGATATGATTGGGATGATTTTGCTTTAATTGTTTAACGGCATTAACTCCCTCAGCAAAAGCAAGAATGGTGCCAACTTCAATAATATCGACATAACTTTCTACACGATGAGCAATATTCAGTGCACTTGCAAGGTCGGTTTGATCAAGGGCAATTTGTAGCATGGGTTTAGTCATTGAATACTCCTTTTATTTTTGACCATAGTAAGCATTAGCACCGTGTTTACGAAAATAGTGCTTGTCAGACAAGGTTTGTTGAATTTTGATTGATTGATTTAGTTGCCGAGTTTGTAACGCCATCATTGCAATTTCCTCTAATACAACGGCATTATGAACGGCATCGAAGGCGTCTTTTCCCCAACAAAATGGTCCATGCCCGGCGACAATCATGCCCGGCATGGCATTGGGATCAATTTGCCTGTGTTTAAACTCATCAATGATCATTAAGCCAGTATTTTTTTCGTATTCAGTTTGAATTTCTTGATCCGTTAAACGGCGCGAACACGGTATATCACCATAAAAATAATCAGCATGAGTCGTGCCCAAAGCGGGGATATCCATTTCGGCTTGAGCCCAAATTGTCGCGTAACGGGAATGGGTATGGACAATACTGCCAATGCTGTTAAAGGCTTTATATAATTCAATATGGGTGGCGGTATCACTTGAGGGATTAAGTTTTCCTTCAAGAACCTTACCATTTAAATCAATGATGACAATGTCATCGGTTTTCATCTGGTCATATTCGACACCTGAGGGTTTAATTGCAATCACTTGACGCCTGCGATCGATTTGCGAAACATTACCCCAAGTAAAGGTCACTAAACCATGTTGGGGCAGCAATAAATTGGCCGCTAATACGGTTTCTTTGAGTGCAGTGTACATCGTTAGCCCTCCATTAAAACATGATCAATTGCGTTATAAACATCGTGTTTTGTTTGACACAGGCGTAAACGATCGAGATTTATTCCATCTTCATGACTTTGATCATCAAGTATCTGCATCACTTCCATTAAACCCGCAATGTGCTCGTCAGAGGTGCTACCTGCTAAAGTAATTAAGATATCGACAGGTTCACTTTCACCATCAAAAAATACGGGGTTTTGCAATGTCACTAATGCAAATGCGGTTCGATTAACGCCATCTTCTGGCCTTGCATGCGGCATCGCAAAATGTGGCGCGATAATGATGTAAGGCCCCATTGTTTTTACGCAATGAATGATTGCGTCATAATAAGCAGGAGATATGGCCTGTGTTTTAACTAACATATCCGTCCCCAATTTGATTGCCTCTTGCCAATTATTTGCATTGGCTTGTAATAAAATTGAATCGTTTTCCATTAATGATTGCTTAAAAGCCATAGGATGTTCCTTTTATTATCAGCTGAAATTAACGCGTTATAACCTGATTAATTAACATGATTAACTCATCGCCAAAAGTGTGTGGATTTAACATATTTTGAACACCCAAGGCATGCTGACCTTCACCCACTTCGATTTCATGTATTAGGTGTTTTGAGGCAACAATAATATCGACATTAGCTAAACGTGATTTATAGTCAGTCACTGCACAGGAGTCCATCACGTTATTGATGCCTTTTTGATCAAGATAATTCGCAATTTTCATTTTCATGATCATTGATGAACCCTGACCACTGCCGCAGACAGCTAAAATACGAACGGGTTTGCCTTCTTCAATCGCCACCTGTTCCATTTTGGCAACAACGTGTGGATTAATATCTTGATTTACATCATTGCTATCGTGTCCATGATTTGCAGAATGCTCATCTTGCCTTAACTGCTTCGCTGCAAAAAACATATAAATACACGCTAAAGCAATCAGTAAATAGATACACAAATGAGATAAGGATAAGCCTTGTAAGATGGGTGGGAATAAAATTGCCCAGTCAGCCATTCCCATCCACGCATCAATTGGCGTGCCATTTTGACTGAAAATATTAATAACCCATGCCGAACCAAGTACTTCAATAATCCCCATCACAAAACAGATTTTCATGACCGCTTTCCAACCACCGTAATGATTAGCAAATACACCGATTGTGGCATTAGAAAAGAACATCGGAATGAATCCAGGAATAATCATAATCGGGGATTTAAAGAGGAGTAATAAGGCGATTGCCACAAATTGGCCGAGTGCCCCCCAGATAAATCCAAACACCATCGCATTGGGTGAAAAAGCATAAATGGCCGCACAATCGATAGCCAAGACTGCATTAGGAATTAACTTTTCAGAAATCCCTTTAAACGCTTCAGAGAGTTCAGCAACAAACATTCTTACTCCGCCAACAATGACCTGAATGGCGACGGCAAATTTGAGACCTGTTTCAAAAATATAGATTGTCCAATGTGTATTTCCAGCCATACTTTGTAAATTATCTAACCCAAATGATAATAAAATAATGCCAAAGAAAAACGTCATCACAATGGTTGTTGCAGCAATACTGTCGTGGAATATGTGTAACCATTTTGGTAGTTTTAGATGATCAACCGAATCATTTTTATCGCCAAGTTTAGGCGCAACTTTAACGGCAATCCATGATGCAAATTGTTGCTGGTGGCCAATCGAAAAACCGGCTCCCCCTGTCACAGCCTCTGTGGGTTTAAACATCATATTAGAGAATATTCCCCAATATAAGGCAGTGATAATGGCTGAGTAAATGATGGTTTCCCACATGCTGTAACCAAATAAGAAATAAAATAATGCAATTAAACCGACCTGTTGAAACATGATATGACCGGTTAGCATTATGGTTCGGATGCCCGTAATTCGTCTAAAAATCACCAGAACAATATTGATTGCTAATGCCAATAATACGGCATAACCTACCCAAGAATAATATTCGCCCATGCCATTTTCAACGGCAACCATAGATGCGTAGGTATCGATAATTGAACCTGTTATTCCGTGATATTCAGACAGTTTGGCTATGATGGGTTTAAAGGTCGAGACTAAAACACCCGCCCCAACTTGCAACAACATAAAACCGACGATCGTCTTAATTGTGCCTTTTAGTATGGTTGTGATATCTTTACGTAGTAGGCAATAACCTAAAAACGTCACAAGCCCAAGTAACAGTGGGGCCTTGGTCATGACTTGACTATAAAAAATATAAAAAACGTTATAAATTACTTCCATATGTACCTCTCATTGGTCATGGTTATAATTACAGCTCCATATTGAATTAATTACTTTCCTCATATCCCATTTATTCATCTCGTTTTAACTTATGCTTGGTGATGTAATATTGCGATCACGGGCTCATATTACATAATCAAAATAAATCACTTAATGATTATTTATGATTTTTTTGATTGCGATCACTATTCATTAAATTTAACAGAGATAACTGTGATAAATGTCTCAATTTTTTGTTTTAATCCATTCTAATTTTGCTTTTTTTGTATTTTAATTGTTATTAATTAGAGTATTGAAAATTGCTATTTTTTGATTAAACAAAAATAAATTGACATAAATCACAATGAAAATTAATATCAAAAATAATCTTTTTATGATTTTTTATGATTAATTTTTAAAGGTGGCTACCATGAATGAAATAACACGACATAATGAAATCGTTGCTTTGGTTAACCAAAAGGGCATGGTGAAAGTGGCTGAACTTGTCGAATATTTTATGATTTCACCAGCAACAGCTCGG
The DNA here is from genome assembly GCF_039542345.1 of Orbus sasakiae. Classification (NCBI taxonomy): domain Bacteria; kingdom Pseudomonadati; phylum Pseudomonadota; class Gammaproteobacteria; order Orbales; family Orbaceae; genus Orbus; species Orbus sasakiae. Next base: position 1,287,342 of record NZ_BAABHY010000001.1, on the reverse strand, counting down.
CGTGATATAACAAAACTTGATAACGAAGGACGAATTAAAAAAGTCCGTAATGGTGTAATGAAAATCGAGGAGAAAAAACCAATTTGGGCGCCACTTGATTTAGGTAATACTGACAATTACCACGAGAAAGCGCGCATTGCGATTAGGGCTGCTAAACTCTGTAATGAAGGCGATAATATTGTGATTAACTGTGGTTCAACGGCCTTTTTATTAGGTAGAGAACTGTGCGGTAAACATGTTTCAATTATTACTAACTATTTCCCGCTTGCGTGCTACTTAATTGATAATGACCATGAAAACGTCATTATTATGGGCGGACAATATAATAAAACTCAAAATCTTATTCTTAATCCCATCGCAGATATTGCAAATAGCTATGCGGGTAAATGGATGTTTACCAGTGGGAAAAAACTCACTTCAACTGGGCTTTATAAAACGGAAATTTTAACTGCTGTTGCAGAGCAACAGATTTTAACCAAAGCCGAAAAGTTGGTTGTGGTCGTCGATAGTTCAAAAGTCGATACAAAAGTCGATTCCGGCATGCTTTTTTGTCCTGTAAATAAAATTGATATTTTGATTACAGGTAAACAAGCCAATAAAGAGGTCATAGACAGTATTAAACAGCAGGGCGTAGACGTTATTTTAGTCTAATTTTTATTCAATTAAGAAGGATATAACATGAGCAAAATAAATGAAATTACCCGTGAATCTTGGATACTTAATACGTTTCCTGAATGGGGAACATGGCTTAATGAAGAAATTGAACATACCAAAGTCGCACCCAACACCTTTACCATGTGGTGGCTTGCATGTACCGGAATTTGGTTAAAATCAGAAGGGAATACCAATATTTGTGTCGATTTTTGGTGTGGAACGGGTAAACGAACTCATGCTAATCCTTTAATGAACAAACAACATCAAATGATGCGGATGGGCGGTGTACGTGAATTGCAACCAAATTTAAGAACCAGTCCATTTGTATTAGATCCTTTTGCGATTAAAGAGATTGATGCTGTCATGGCAACCCATGACCATGCGGATCATATTGATATCAATGTGGCCTCTGCTGTCATTAAAAATTGTGCACCAAGTGTCAAATTTATCGGTCCTAAAGCATGTGTTGAATTATGGCAAAGTTGGGGCGTCCCCGCTGAACGCTGTATTATTGCTAAAGTGGGGGATACGATTAATGTCGGCGATATTAGCATTAAAGTGTTAGACTCATTTGATCGCACATCATTAGTGACCTTACCAAAAGGGGTATCTTCGACAGATAAAGCAATTTTAGATGGAATGGACGATCGCGCGGTAAACTATCTGTTTGAGACCAGTGGCGGTTCACTATATCACTCTGGTGACTCTCATTATTCAAACTACTATGCTAAACATGGCAATGATTATAAGATTGATGTTGCATTGCTTTCCTATGGTGAGAATCCTCGCGGTGTGACAGATAAAATGACCTCATCAGATATTTTACGAGCAGCTGAATCACTTAATACTGATGTTGTTATTCCTTTCCACCATGATATTTGGGCAAACTTCCAAAGCGATCCACGTGAAATTGAAATTTTATGGCAAATGAAAAAAGATCGTTTAGCGTATGGGTTTAGACCATTCTTTTGGCAAGTGGGTGGTAAATATACTTACCCAACAGATAAACATAAAATGCATTATCAACATTATCGTGGTTTTAGGGATATTTTTGTTGATGAACCTGAATTACCTTATCGTTCATTCCTATAAATGAATTATTAAATACCACTCGCAGTGTGAATATGTTAGCTAACATATTCACACTGCGAGCCTTTCATAAAATAACAATTCGCCGTTCAAACCTGATTTTAATGTGACCTCTTTAGGCAGGAATCAGTAAAATTAAGGTAATTCTATCGACTCCATTTGACTTTAGTAATGGGCTCTGCTATTTGTAAGATAACATTTCTTGAAAAAATAGAAGGGACTATGTCAAACAAAAATATCCGCGATAAATTAGTCATGAAACCCGTTACGCTTGAACATTTAGACCAATTTGATGAGCTTTTACGTTATGTGTTTCAAGTAACCAGTCGAGATATTGAAAAATCAGGTTATGAAGAAGACGGTGAGCTATTAAGGGATAAGCGTCCTGTCATTCAAAATACGGATGTCATTGGTTGGTTTAATAAAGATAAATTAGTGTCACAGCTGTGTATTTACCCATGCCAAGTTAATATTCATAACAAAATCTTTGAAATGGCAGGATTAACTGGCGTTGGGACTTATCCTGAGTATGCTAACTTAGGATTAATGAATGACTTGATTAAGCAAGCCTTAACCAAAATGCGTGATAATCAACAATGGATTTCTTATCTGTATCCCTATTCCGTCCCATTTTATCGTAAAAAAGGCTGGGAATTATTTAGTGAACGCGTCACATTCGATATTCGTGATTTTCAACTGCCGCACTATGACAATCAGCCAGGGTTTGTTGAACGACTTGATATTGATGAAGACGATGTTATTGATGTCTATAATCGTTTTTCTTACACCAATCATGGTGCATTGATTCGTAGCAAATTATCATGGAGTGAATACTGGCGTTGGGAAAATGAAAATGAACGTACCGCAGCGGTTTACTATGATGAAAATAGTCATGCGATGGGTGTCATGTTTTATTGGATTATCAATGATGTGTTTTATGTTAAGGACATGTTCTATCTAAGCCAAGAAGCACGTAAAGGCTTGTGGAACTTTATTTACGCTCACTATTCCATGGTAGATAAAGTTAAAGGACGAATATACCGTCATGATCCGATTGCTTTCCAGTTAATTGATAGCAAAATTGCTGAAACTATTGAGCCCTATTATATGGCGCGTATTGTCGATGTGGCTGAATTTTTAAAAGCGTATCCGTTTGCAACCTTACCTAAAGAGCCATTTCATTTCGTAATTAACGATCCCGTTGCTGAATGGAATAATGGCATTTTTAGTCTTTATGTTGATCACAATAATCAATTGTGTGTCGATAATCAAGCTCGTGGACAAAGCATTACACTGTCTATTCAAACATTATCATCAATGCTAATGAATTTTAGGCGACCGAGCTATTTTTATGAATATGAACGCTTAAAAACAGATAAAGTCATGATTGAAGTATTAGATGATATGATTCCAGCCAAACAACCGTATTTTTCGGATTATTTTTAATGTTATCAGTTAATAGCATGACTGTTTGATAAGCGTGGATAGGGTAATCAATAGAAAAGCTAACTCAATAAAGTGGGGCAGAAATCGCATGCCTTATCTAAGTGTAAAACGGGGGATGTAAGATCATATGTTTGACATTATAGGTGATATTCATGGACAAGCAAAAAAATTACAACAATTATTAATAAAACTAGGCTACCAAAAATCGGATCAAGGCTTTCATCACCCTGACTTTAAAGTGATTTTTGTTGGTGATTTTATTGATAGAGGTCCTTATCAACTTGAGACATTGCAAATCGTCAAAGAGATGGTTGATAATGGTAACGCTTATGCTGTAATGGGGAACCATGAATTTAATGCAATTGGTTGGATGACAGAAAATCAACAAAAGCCCGATACCTTTTTACGTCAACATAATCATGTTCATCACAAACAGCATAAGGTGTTTTTATCGCAAGTGGGTGACAGCAGCCCGCTTCATCAGCAATGGTTAAGCTGGTTTAAATCGTTACCCCTTTTTTTAGATTTAAGCGCTATTCGTGTGATACATGCTTGTTGGGATAATCAGGTGATAGATAAAATTATGCCCTATCTTGATCACCGTCATTGCCTCAAAGAGAGTGCTATTCAAGCTGCTTTTACGCCAAAAACAGCGCTATTTGATTATTGTGAAGTGTTATTAAAAGGCAAAGAAATTACCTTACCACAAGGGGTATATTATCAAGACAAAGAGGGGACAACACGCCATAAATCGAGAATTAAATGGTGGTTAAATCAAGCCGATACATTAAATCAATTGTGCCTGATTCCTGATGATGAGCAAATTGATGCATTACAACGTAAAGTAGACTTTCCATTAGACAGTTATCAAGATTGTAAACCGGTTTTTTTTGGTCATTACTGGTTAACTGGTACGCCTATTATCCAAACACCTTATATTGCCTGTGTGGATTATTCAGCCGCATTGGCATCAGGTAAACTTGTTGCTTACCGTTGGCAAGGTGAGTTGCAATTGGTTAACCAACATTTCATTTATTAATTTATTTTAAAAATAGTTTAATCATTATTTAATTTTTACGCGTAATGCTATTTACGTTAATAATTGTTTTTTATTTCATTGAGTTAGTTTATTACTTTGTATGATAACCCTACTGAAATTATTGTCTAAGCAATAACGATTGCGTATACTCGATAAACATAGTTACTGATGTTATCTCTTTGTGGGCGATAAACGCCTGACATCAATAAGGTAAATAAATAATTAATAAGAGGTCATATGAAAGAAATTCGTAGTATTTTGGTTGCCAACCGCAGTGAAATTGCGATTCGAATTTTTCGTGCTGCTTATGAACTAGGAATTCGCACTGTTGGTATTTTTTCAATTGAAGACCGCTTAGCGTTACACCGCTTAAAAGCCGACGAATCCTATTTAGTCGGTAAAGGGAAAAAACCTATCGAAGCTTATCTTGATATTGACGATATTATTCGTATTGCTAAAGAAGCCAATGTCGATGCTATCCATCCTGGATATGGTTTTTTATCTGAAAATCCTGATTTTGCAGATGCTTGTGCTAAAGCTGGGATTGCCTTCATCGGTCCTAACGGCGATGTCATGCGTAATTTAGGTAATAAAATTGCTGCACGGCATATGGCTGAAGTGGCGAATGTACCGGTCGTTCCTGCGACAGAAGCACTACCGCGTGACATTGAAGAAGTGAAAAAAATGGCCAATGCTATTGGCTACCCATTTATGCTAAAAGCAAGCTGGGGTGGTGGTGGACGCGGTATGCGTACGGTTGAAAATGAAACTGAACTTGAACCTGCTATTAACGTTGCAAGACGTGAAGCAAAAGCGGCTTTTGGCAATGACGAAGTGTTTCTTGAAAAGTTAATTCGCCGTGCACGTCATGTTGAAGTCCAAATATTAGCTGACCAACATGGTAACTTTGTTCACTTATTTGAACGTGATTGTACGGTGCAACGTCGTAATCAAAAAGTGGTTGAACGCGCTCCTGCGCCATACTTTAATGCAGAGCAGCGTGAAGAACTTTGCCAAGCTGCGTTGCGATTAGTTAAGACGGCCAACTATACTCATGCTGGTACCGTTGAATTTTTATATGATGTAGATTCAGGTAAATTCTATTTTATTGAAGTCAATCCTCGTATTCAAGTTGAACATACCGTAACCGAAGAAATCACGGGTATTGATATTGTTAAAGCTCAAATTCGTATCACTGAAGGTTATCAAATCGGTGATGAAAAAAGCTATGTTCCCAGTCAGCAAAATATTCATTTACAAGGTCATGCATTACAATGTCGTGTTACCACCGAAAATCCTGAAAATCACTTTACACCTGATTATGGTCGTATTTCAGTATACCGCAGTGCTTCGGGGAGTGGCATTCGATTAGACGCAGGAACCGCGTATACTGGCGCGGTCATTTCTCCGTATTATGATTCATTATTAGTTAAAGTAACGGCCCGTGGACGCAGCGTCGAAGAAGCGACGTCAACGATGACCCGAGCTTTACATGAGTTTAGAATTCGCGGTTTATCCAGTAATTTACTCTTTCTACAAAATGTTATTACTCATCCGTGTTTTAATCAGGGCAACTATACAACGCGCTTTATCGATACGACACCTGAATTGTTTGTGTTTGATAAACCTCAAGATCGGGCAACCAAATTGCTTGAATTTTTTGGTGAGGTTGCTGTAAATGGTAACCCAGAGATGAAAGGGCGTGAGATACCAAAATTACCTTTAAGCATACCAACCCTACCTGATTGTAAACTTAATACAGCCATTCCGGAAGGTTCTCGTGACCGCTTGCAAAAGCTTGGTGTGCAAGGTTTTATTGAGTGGATGAAAAGTACACCGCAGACGTTAATTACGGATACATCAATGCGTGATGCGCATCAATCATTATTTGCAACCCGCATGCGTAGTTATGATATGCTTGCTATCGCGCCTTACTACGCGCGTATGTTACCCGAACTCTTTTCATTGGAGTGTTGGGGGGGAGCAACATTTGATACGGCGATGCGCTTTTTAAAAGAAGATCCTTGGGAACGTTTGATTCAGTTACGCAAAGCCGTACCGAATATTTTGTTACAAATGTTACTGCGTTCATCAAATGCAGTCGGCTATACAAACTATGCTGATAATGTGGTGAGGTTCTTTGTTAAGCAAGCTGCTGAAAATGGTATCGACTTATTCCGTGTATTTGATTCATTAAACTGGGTTGATAACATGCGCGTTGCCATTGATGCGGTGCTTGATTCAGGTAAATTATGTGAAGGGGCAATTTGTTATACAGGCGATATTTTTGATCCAAAACGTGCCAAATATAGCCTAAACTATTATGTTAAACTGGCTAAACAGCTAGAAAAATCAGGTGTACATATTTTAGGTATTAAAGATATGTCGGGTGTTTGTCGCCCTGAAGCCGCAAAAACATTAGTCAAAGCACTCAAAGAAGAAGTGGGGATGCCAATTCATTTCCACACACATGATACAAGTGGTATTTCAGCCGCATCGGTTCTCGCTGCACTTGATGCTGGCTGTGATGCGGTAGATGGTGCGATGGATGCATTAAGTGGAATGACATCTCAACCAAACTTAGGATCGATTGTCGCTGCACTTGAGCATACATCACGTGATACTGGTTTAAACCGTGAGTCATTATTACAAATTTCAAATTATTGGGAAGGCGTTCGCGCATTATATAAACCATTTGATGTAAATATTGCAGGAACATCCGATGTTTATAATCACGAAATGCCGGGTGGTCAATATACCAACTTGCGAGAACAAGCTCGAGCAATGGGGCTTGCTGAACGCTGGCCTGAAGTATCAAAAGCCTACCGAGATGTTAACACTTTATTTGGTGATATTGTAAAAGTTACGCCAACGTCAAAAGTGGTTGGAGATTTAGCCATTTATATGGTGGTCAATAATCTGACGATCGAGGATGTGGCAAATCCTGATTATGAAATTGATTTTCCTGCTTCAGTGGTATCAATGATGAAAGGTGAGCTTGGTTTTCCACCTGATGGTTTCCCTGCGGCTATTCAAGCACGTATTTTAAAAGGTGAACAGCCTATTAAAGGTCGGGTCGGTGCGTTTTTACCCGCAGTTGATCTTGAACAGACCCGAGCAGAATTGGCTAAATTATTGAATAAAGACATTGCGACAGTTGATGATAAAGAACTCGCTGCTTATCTTATGTATCCAAAAGTGTATTTAGACTATCAAGGCTACGTTGAAAAATATAGCGATGTATCGAAGATACCGACAGCTAATTTCTTTTATGGCTTGCAAAACCAAGAAGAAGTCAACATTGAGATTGAAAAAGGCAAAGTGATTGTGATAAGTCGTACCGGCCGTGCTGAAAATGACGACAGTGGTTTAGCGAAAGTCTTTTTTGAAATGAATGGTCAACCGAGAACCATTGATGTGCCTGAAGCGGGTAAAGAGCAAAAAGCCAATTCAACACGCAAAGCTGAAGTTGGTAATCCTTATCATGTTGCGGCCCCTATGCCTGGCATGATTGCTTTACTGTCGGTGAAAGCGGGTCAAAAAGTGAAAAAAGGTGAAGCCTTATTATCGATTGAAGCGATGAAAATGGAAACAACCATTACTGCTGAGTGTGATGGGGTCGTAAAACAGGTTTATATAAAACCAGGTAGCGTTATTGAAACTCATGATCTCTTGATTGAATTAGCATAACCCTTACTTCTACACATATTAATGCCGATCAATGATCGGCATTTTTTTTGACAGTCATAAATAATGTATTTATTTGTACATCATTAGTACTTATTCATCACTTCTTTCGTCATACCTATTTTTATCTCGATTAAAATCAGCTAATTAAGAAAATGATATTTACGATATCTCCGTGAAGTGAGTTAATCATTTATAGATAATCATTATTTATGTGCTTAAAACCATAAAACCACATATACTATAATTTATTGTTCATGAACATAAATTAATCCATAAAATTAATAACAATAAAACAATAAAACAATAAAACAATAAAACAATAAAACAATAAAACAATATAAAAAGGAAATGACACATGACAACTATCATTATTATCTTAGTGATTATGGCTATCGTTTGGTTTAAATTTGGTCGCACTATCTTACTTTTAATTAATGTTTTCCGACATAAAGCATTTAGTTGTAATCCAAATAAAACAGCTAATTTATCCTATGAACGACAACTCGCGTTATCCGCTGCGTTGATTATTGCCGAGCAAAATATGTTTTATACTGATACGCTCGAAACAACCAAAGTAGGTGCAATCAAAGCCGAACAAAAACAACGTTTACGTAGTGCATGGGGAATTTATTCAACTGACAGTGCATTAGCAAGGCTTAAAACATTTGGTCTAATCCATCAAGAATATAATGCCGCTATCCAAACCTTTTTAGCGGTGGATAAATCACAATGGCAAAGTTATATCGAACTACACTTTCCAGAGATGGATCAAAATGATATTTATAATTACACCGATTCACTTCAAGCCGTGTCTGCAACACTCATTGAGTATAAAATCGCAGCGGATTCTAATGAAGTGCAGGATATTTTTAAACGCGGAGCTCTAGCTTGGGATTTAGGACGCTTAGTCTATATTGCTAGGGCAAGTTATACATGTGGTTATATTACCGCTGAGCAGGCTTGGCAAAGTATTGATAGTATCATGCCGCAGTTGAGTATGGCTTTTACTAGCTGGAATGCATTTGGACAGAGTTATATGTTAGGTCGTTCAATTTGGAGCCATGATGATGGGGCAATTTCGGGTTTATTTGATATTTATTTTCAAGCAATCAGTGATCCTAAAAGTCCTTGGTTAAAATACCCATTACCACATTAATTTATCTTTATGCCAAATGAATGTCGATCTACGATCGGCATTTTTTATTAATCTATTCAATGATTCAATAGATTGCAGTGATCAATAAGATCTTATGAATAGTTATTGGTTATTAAAAATGTGAATATTGATCGTTATTACCAGTTATATACTTTTGATTTTGGCTGTTATACTTTCGTTTATTTTTAAAAAAAATTTATCAAAATTAGTCATAATTAACTTATAGCCAATGACATTATTGTAGGTTTAAGTTTTTTATCATGATTTTTGATCATAAACGAGTGTTAAAAATGTTACTTTTAGCCGTGCGGACTTCGTGGTTATCGTTTTTTTTATTATGTGTATTTTATTCGAATCTTGGTTATTGTGCACTAACGGTGTCGACCAGTCAGACGATAAAAGGGACAGTACCTCGTTTTTCCACCCAAATTGAAACCGATATACAAAATGGTGCAGAGCTTGGTTTATTTGGCATTATTTACGATGGCAGCAAATATTTTTCAAGTGATGAGTTTTCGAATAAAATTAATTCAGTCTATACTGCTGGGAATGTGTCGCCGGCTACAATTTTAGCAGATTTAGACATCGCTTTTCTTCCATTAATTAGTGGGGATAATGTTGTTGATGATGATGGTGACAGTGGGTTTAGCTTATCTGGTGCTGGCATTAACTGGTATTATGCGGATAGTGCCACTGAATATGAGTTAAGCTCAGATCAACAATTAGTAACCTTTTGTGAATTATCTGCACAGGGGATTACACCTTATCTGAAAATTACTGGACCCATTTCACTATCGACAGAATATGGTGATCCAGCAATACAGGCTTATCCAAATCAAACAATAACCGTTATCCCTTACCGTAATTTTGCACTTAATTTTACGCCAAGCATCTGTTTTGCTTCACCTAATTTGCAATATGGTACTGCGCAAAATGACCCGAATAATGGCATATGGAATAGTGCATATGGGTATGCTAATCAATCAGTAAGTGCTAATAATTTTCCGACTACTGGTGCAAATCAATTATATTTTTATTTGATTATCAATGGATTAAATGCAAATGATTTGAACTGGCAAGTCACCTCTAATGGTAATGTTTCAGCGACAATAGATCATTCTAAAGCATCGGATGTTTATGGTTTTGTTAATTTTTATAATAGCAGTATGGTACGAGTGACATTAAATGGCCCCGATGTTTTGCTTAGTGATAAAAATACACAAACGATACCGAGCGTAAAGCCAGATGTATTTAGTGGCAGTCAAAGTGCGCCTGTTAAAATTACGATTATTGCAACCGATGAATCTGTTACTCCTAATGTGAGTATCAGTTATACCTTTGAATTAAAAAGATGGTTTATTTTTAGAGGTAATAAAAGTCAATATAACACGGCATCATCAAATGATAATTCCCCTTTAGTTGGGGTAGGTAATGGCGTAGCAACCGATACAGATGGTAAATATGGTGATGTATGGTGCAGCAATTTAAATGCAAACCATTATACCGTGCCATCAATTTCTGATTTAACCAATACGTCAGGTTACGGATGGGTGGGGACCTCATCGAGTTCGGTATATCAACGCGTCGTTGGAGATGGTTTTTTTGCTGAATGGAGTTATATGAGTGATTATGATTCAGCCCTTTTCCCAAATCAGCCCGTTTGGGTAAGAGAAGTTTACCAAACAACGCGTCGCTATATTGTTTTCAGTAATAACGGAATGGTTGGGTGGACAAGCATGAATAACAACATGGCGACAATTTGTGTCAATCAGGAGTAACGTATATTTGAAACTGAAGCAGCAAAGTCTATCTAATTCTTATACGATTAATGATGTACTAAGTGCTAAGTTTAAATATTTATGATCGATTTTATCTGTATCTATAGCATATTAATGCCGATCTATGCGCACATTTTTGTGCATAAGCTAAATAATTTAATAACTTAGATCGATCAATAAATGCATATAAATAGATATTAACTATTAAAAGTATGAATATTGATCGTTATTAACAGTTATATACTTTTCATGTAGGCTGATATAATCCTGCTCACCTTAGAATAATTTTATCAAAATCTTTACAATTAAATAATAATATATTTGATAATTCGATTTTTTGTCGTGATTTTGAGCCATTAGCCAGTGAGTATCAAAATGCTATTTTTCACTTCTCAACCGCTGTTATTATCGTCTTTATTTCCAACAAAAAAAATTTTATTTTTACAATTAACTCTAATTGTGTTTGCCAGTTTTAGCTATCATCCCTATGCCATGACAGCACTTACTGCAATGACTGCTAAAACAATACAAGGTTCAAAGCCAATATTGAATAGTGATAATGCGGGTGATGTCATGTTATCCCTAGATTATAAAACAAAAAATATCACGGATACTTCAGTTTTTGCTTCATTAAGTGATAAATTTAGTGATTACTTAGCGAAAGGCTCAATGGATTCAGCCAGTCAATTTTATGCTGATAATGATGGTGATATTGCTGCTACACAACCGATTACCTTCGTCAATGATAGTCTCAAAATAACCTGGAAAAAAGTTGATGGGACAACGGTTACAACAACCTCGACCACAACACTATCCGACGCCGGTTTAGCGATTGGTGACACCGTGCAGGCAATCATTAGCGCAGTAGTAAATATTACGTCTGCTTATGGAGATCCTTTTGTTAACCAAGCAACAATACAAAAAACAGTCAATCTAGTTATTCCTAATCAATTATCTGGTATAAAAACCTTATCGCAGTCGCCACCGGTAACCTTCGATACTGATAGTGGCTTTCCCACTGTCGGGTTTTATAATGCGAAATTCGATCTGGTAATGCAAGATACAGCAAGTGCAACAAATTATACTTGGTCGAGTAGTCATAGCTCGATAGCCGCAATTGATTCATCCTCTGGGCGTGTTACGTTAGTTAATCGAGGGGATGGAACGGATGTCACACTGACTGCAACGGGTAAAACGGGGACGCCATTTGCTAATCATAAACTTACTTATACAATAAAAACACCCATAAAATGGTTTGTGAATAGCACAAGTCCATCATCAGGAACTTGGGGAAGTAGTGTTTCGGCTGTGTGCAATAATTTAACGTCGACATCTGGAGAACCCAATGCTTCTTTCTCAAAGGGAACATATAGTTATTCTAGTGCTAGCTATTTGACTTCAGCACAGTACTCTAACCTAAATAATGTTGCAGGGACAAGAAAGATAGGATCATTATTTGGTGAGTGGGGTAATCTCATTCAATATACAAATGCGGGTTGGAATAATGGTTGGTATTATGCAAAAGAGTTTCAAGGGTCTTACCCACAAGTGTTTAATTCTACTACTGGGGCACTAACTCGGGACACGGGATTAGCAAATAGATTTATTGTGTGCATACGTAATGAGTCTTGATTGAATCTTTATTTTTATTTAGCTATCCATTTTTCAAAATACCTTGATAAAAAAGAACCCCGAATTAATCGGGGTTTTTGTTGACACAAAGTATTACACGTCAGGTGGCGTTTCCGCCTCACTATACGTTGATAAAAGCTGTAAGAACTTATATTTTGCATTCACTGCTTTATTGGCTTGCAGATGCAGCTTATCAGCGGTAAGTGGTTCTAACGTTTCAAGCCGTTTAAAACGCTGCTCTTTTAGCAAGGTATCCGTTAACATTTCTGTGCTAGGTGGTCTTGAGTCTAGTGTCAAGGCTGATTTACCCTCTAAAACACGACGTGGATCATAGCGGAACAGTGGCCAGAATCCTGATTTAACAAGATCCTTCATCTGTTCATGTGATTTGGCCAAGTCATAGCCATGTTCTTCACAAGGACTGTAGGCAATGATAATTGATGGTCCGTCATAAGCTTCAGCTTCTTGAATCGCTTTAATGGTCTGATTCAATTGCGAGCCTAATGCAATTTGAGCAACATAAACATGACCATACATCATCATGCTAACGCCAAGATCTTTGCGCGCTTTTTGTTTACCTAAGTCTGCAAATTTAGAGACAGCACCCATTGGGGTCGCCTTAGACTGTTGACCACCGGTGTTTGAGTAGCACTGAGTATCAAGCACAAGGATGTTAACATTTTCAGTTAAACTCATGACATGATCTAAACCACCAAAGCCAATATCATATGCCCAACCGTCGCCACCGATAGCCCATACGGACTTATCAATGAGGTAGTCAGCATGTGCAATTAATTCTTTAGCAGCGGTCGATTGCACCGTCTCTAATTGTCGGCGTAATTGTTCAATTAACTGACGTTTTTCAACCAATGGCGTTTCGACGGCTTTAATTCCGACAACTAAATCTGGCGGTACCTCAGCAGCAACTTCATCCAGTAAGCGCATTGCACGAATTTTATGATGGTTATATGTTAAGCGATAACCCAGTGCAAATTCAGCATTGTCTTCAAATAAAGAGTTAGCCCAAGCGGGGCCTCGACCATTACGGTCGGTTGTATAAGGTGATGAAGGTAAGTTACCACCATAAATCGATGAACAACCTGTGGCATTTGCGATTGCCAGATGATCACCGTAAAGCTGGGTGAGTAATTTAATATAAGGTGTTTCACCACAACCGGCACAAGCACCGGAGTATTCAAAGAGAGGCGTTAATAGTTGTGAGGTACGGATATCAATTCGTTCGATGGTATTAGGATCACGATCGGGTAAATTAATAAAGTAATCGTAGTTTTCTTTTTGTACTTCAAGATTATCAATACGCGATGCCATATTGATTGATTTAACATCAAAATCGTTACGATCACGTGAAGGACAAACTTCGACGCATAAATTACAACCCGTACAATCTTCAGGCGCAACTTGTAAAACATAACGTTGGCCTTTCATATCACGTGCTTTAACTTCCAGTGAACTGAGGGTTGATGGCGCATCTTCCATCTCTTCTGGTGTCACGACTTTTGCTCGTATTGCTGCATGTGGACATGCCACCACACAATGGTTACATTGTGTACAAAGATCCGGTCTCCAAATTGGCACCTCTTCGGCGATATTACGTTTTTCCCATTTCGTTGTACCGGTAGGCCATGTTCCATCTGGTGGGAATGCTGATACTGGTAAGGTATCGCCAATACCCGCTAACATCGCTGCTGTCACGGTTTTAACAAAATCAGGTGCATTATCAGGAACAATCGGTGGCATAGAACGGCTGGTTTGATCAACGCAGGTCAATGGAATATTTTCCAATGAATTCACCGCCATATCTATCGCTTTCCAGTTGCGTTCAACCAATTCTTGTCCTTTACTACTGTATGCTTTTGCGACCACATCTTTTAGTTTTTCAGTCGTAAAATCCTTTTTGAAAATTTCAGCTAAATAAAAGAATACCGCTTGCATCACGGTATTAATACGCGCACCTAATTCACATTCACGGGCAATTTTGGCTGCATTGATAATATAAAAGTGAGCGCGTTTTTTAATTAATTCAGCTTGGACTTCTTTTGGAAGACGGTGCCAAACGTCTTCTTTGCTGTATGGCGTATTAAGTAAAAAGACACCATCTTCTTTTAAATGTTCGACAATATGGTATTTATCAATAAATTGATCTTGATGGCAGCCAATAAAATGAGCGCTATTGATTAAATATGATGACTCAATAGGATCCATGCTAACCCGTAAATGGGAAACAGTGAGTCCCCCAGCTTTTTTAGAGTCGTAGACAAAATAGCCTTGTACATGGAAAGGTGTGCTATCACCAATAATTTTAATATTATTTTTTGTTGCTGATACGGTACCATCACTACCAAGACCGTAGAATAATGCCTCTAAGGCTGATTTTTGCGGAATGGATTGATTTGGTAATGGAAGCGATAAGCCCGTAATATCATCGAAAATCCCAACGGTAAAACGTGGGCGTGGTTGTTCTAGAGACAATTCATTAAAAATTGCCAGAACACAACGTGGATCAAACTCTTTAGAAGATAACCCATAGCGACCACCAATAATGAGTGGTAATGACTGGCGTTGGCCTCGTGATACGGCTTCGGCAAAAGCTGTCATAACATCAAGATAAAGCGGTTCGGCCAGTGCGCCTGGTTCTTTCGTCCTATCAAGGACGGCGATTTTTTTCACTGATTGTGGAATCACATCAAGTAAATGTTTAGCTGAAAATGGGCGATATAATCTCACTACCACCACACCCACTTTTTCATTTTGCGCTAACAAATGCTCAATCACTTCTTTTGTCGTTCCAATTGCAGAACCCATTAAAATGATAATACGCTCTGCATCTGGTGCACCATAATATTCAAATGGTTGGTAGCTGCGCCCTGTGTCTTGTTCAAATGCGCGCATTGCGTCATAGACATATTGATACGTGTTATCATAGTACGTATTAATTGCTTCACGGCATTGGAAAAATGTATCTGGGTTAGCTGATGTCCCACGAATAACCGGCGCATCAGGTGTGAGGGCCCGGGCTCGATGAGCAGCTATAGCCTGATGGGGTAACAGATTTTTAATGGTTTCATCACTAATAGGGGTGATTTTATTAATTTCATGCGAGGTTCTAAAACCATCAAAAAAATGAATAAAAGGGACACGGCTATTAAAGGTTGCTATTTGAGAAATTAATGCAAAATCTTGTGCCTCTTGTACAGAACTTGCACATAACATCGCACAACCAGTTTGACGAACAGCCATGACATCGGAGTGATCACCAAAAATAGATAATGCGTGTGTTGCTACCGTTCGGGCTGCGACATGGAGCACAAATGGCGTGAGTTCCCCTGCAATTTTATACAGCGAGGGAATCATTAACAATAAGCCCTGTGATGACGTAAATGAAGTGGAGAGCGCACCAGTCATTAAAGCACCGTGCACAGTAGAAATTGCGCCCGCTTCAGATTGCATTTCGATTACTTTGGGAATATCACCAAAAACATTCTTTTTATTAAATTCTGACCAGGTATTTGCTTGTTCGGCCATTGTTGAACTTGGTGTAATAGGGTATATCGCAATGACTTCGTTAGCGCGATAAGCGACCGAAGATACGGCGCTATTTGCATCTGTTGTAATCATTAAAAAACCTTTTATTTTATGTGGCTATGACATTACTTTTTGCTTTATAACAGACTATTGTAACAGAAACTCAAAAACTTTGAGCGATTATTGCATTAAAACTTTTATCGATAATAACCTTGTGGCTTGTACTGACAAATACCGTGATTCGCTTATCATAATATGCCATCACGACCTTGTATAAAAGGTCATCAATTGGTGTATTTATTAAGCAAATTGGTTAAGGTAATACTTCTATCAATTATTTTGTTCCAATTATTAATTTATTTTATGGCAAAATGTCAAATAGTTACTGGATAAATGCCAAGACATACGATAGCATTATCCCACCAGTTTTAATATCAACGACGATCTTTTATTTTGAGGGTTTTATGCGTAAACATTTCTATTTATGGATTATGGCATTTTGTGCAGTCATTTTTTTAAATGCATGTGATAATCAAAAAAAACAAGATGAAGTAAAACAAGATTCAACAGAACAAGTACAAACGATTGTCATTGGCTTAGATGATGATTTCCCTCCAATGGGGTTTCGTGATCAAAATAATGAGCTAGTCGGTTTTGATATCGATCTTGCTCGTGAAGCGGCTAAAAGAGCAAATTTAAATATTGAATTTAAACCCATTGACTGGTCAGCCAAAGAAGCTGAACTTAATAGTGGTCGTGTTGATGCGTTATGGAATGGTTTAACAATTACCGATTACCGTAAAGAAAACATTTTATTTTCAAAACCTTACATGATCAATCATCAAATTATTGTGGTCAGTCCTGATAGTGGCATTAAAACTAAAGCAGATTTAGCTGGCAAAATTATTGGGTTACAAAATGGTAGTAGTGCACTCGATGCTGTCAATGCCGATCCTATTCATCAATCGTTTACTTCGCTTAATCAATATGCTGATAATGTGACGGCATTACTTGATTTAGCCAATCAACGCTTGGATGCGGTTGTGGTAGATGGCGTAGTTGGTCACTATTATGTCGCTAAAAAACCAAATGATTATGTCGTATTACAAGACAACTTTGGTCAAGAAGAGTATGGTGTCGGTTTTAGAAAAGATAATGTAGAATTGCAACAAAAAATTCAACAAGCTTTAGATAGCATGATTGCTGATGGTACCGCTGCTAAAATTTCTGAAAAATGGTTTGGTACAGATGTAACAAAATAAAGTCTAATACGCTTGTTTTGCTTAAACGCGGCCCAATTTTGGACTGCGTTGTTGTTTTTATAGGATTATAAATGGATTACTTACTGCAAATTATCCAACAAATATGGGTCAGTATACAACTTTCAGTCAACTATTGTATTGATATTTCACCGCAATTATGGGTTGGTGCAAAGCTAACATTAGGTTTATTTATCATTACCTTGTTGTTATCGATACCTTTTGGATTATTACTTGCGCTAATGCGCCTATCTAAATTTAAAATTTTAAGTTATTTGGTCAATGCTTATATCTGGTTAATGCGCGGAACGCCATTAATGTTACAGATATTTTTTATCTATTTTGCACTCCCCATGCTTGGAATTCGGTTTGATAGTTTTTCAACAGCAGTCATCGCCTTTAGTTTAAACTACGCAGCTTATTTTGCTGAAATTTTCAGAGCAGGTATCCAAGGTGTAAATAAAGGACAATATGAAGCGGCTAAAACGTTAGGAATGAGCTATAGCCAGACGATGTGGCGAGTCGTATTGCCACAGATGGTTAAAAAGATTCTTCCACCATTGAGCAATGAAACCATTACACTCGTTAAAGATACATCATTAGTTTATGTTCTGGCATTACAAGATCTAATGCGAATTGCTTATCAATTAGTGAAACGTGATTTTGATTTATCACCGTTTTTTATTGCTGGGATTTTTTATCTGTTTATGACACTTATTTTAACGTTGCTTTATCAAAAACTGGAGAAATATTATGCCCGCTACGATGACTAATATTATGATTAATGCAAAGCAAATATATAAATCATTTGGCAACTTAGCGGTATTAAAAGGGGTTGATTTAACGGTAGCAAGGTCTGAAGTTGTTGTCATCATTGGTTCATCTGGTTCAGGTAAATCAACGCTATTACGTTGTTTAAACCACCTTGAAAAAATTGACTCAGGTGATATTGCGATCGAAAATGAATGGATGGTTCAAAATAATGCGGATAACCAAGCTATTTACCAACCTGATCGTGATATTAAACGGATATGTTCCAAAATGGGGATGGTGTTTCAACACTTTAATTTGTTTCCCCATATGACGGTATTACAAAATATTATTGAAGCGCCGATAACCGTGAAAAAAATGAAACGGGAAGAGATTATTCCTATCGCGCGTGAACTGCTACAAAAAGTCGGTTTATCGAATAAAGAAAATGATTATCCATCACAGTTATCCGGCGGTCAAAAACAACGTGTTGCGATTGCCAGAGCGCTTGCGATGCAGCCAGATATTATGCTGTTTGATGAACCAACCTCAGCACTCGATCCAGAATTGACTGGCGAAGTTTTAAAGACCATGCAAAAACTGGCTGAAGATAAAATAACCATGGTGATTGTCACTC
The DNA here is from genome assembly GCF_039542345.1 of Orbus sasakiae. Classification (NCBI taxonomy): domain Bacteria; kingdom Pseudomonadati; phylum Pseudomonadota; class Gammaproteobacteria; order Orbales; family Orbaceae; genus Orbus; species Orbus sasakiae. Next base: position 1,268,669 of record NZ_BAABHY010000001.1, on the reverse strand, counting down.
ATGAAATGGGCTTTGCGCGTGAAGTGGCTGATAAAGTCGTCTTTATGGATGGCGGTGTTGTTGTTGAACAAGGTAATGCTGAAGACGTATTAGTTAACCCTGAGCACCCTAGAACGCGTGAGTTTTTATCGCGTTTTATTAGCTAGTTAATTTATTGGATTAATACTGTTTAATCATTTTTTGCATGTAAAGGACCGAATTATTTTTTATTAAAGCAATAAATAGAGCAGTTTATATAGTGTTTGTTGAACTGTATTGTGCTGTGCTTTAATAATGAAATTGACGATTATCAATACGATGAAAATAGGATTTATTGGTGCCGGCAAGGTCGGTAGTACATTAGCAAAATATTTTATTTCACAGGGAATCTCTGTTGCTGGTTTCTATAGTCAATCTTTCGCTAATGCCGAGCAAGTTTGCCAGTTTACTGGATGTAAACCTTACACAAGTATCGCTGCATTGCTAGATGATAGTGACGTTATCTTGATAACGGTACCCGATAGTCAAATTGCAAACGTTTGGTCTGAACTGTGTTTATTACCACTCAACAATAAACTTGTTGGTCACTGTAGTGGTTTACTCTCATCAGATATCTTTATGTTCAATCAATCTGTGTATCCGTTTGGTTTTTCTCTGCACCCTCTATACGCGATTTATGATCGATTCACTTGCTATCAATCAATGCATCATGCTTATTTCACTCTCCAATCGGATAGTGAAACAGTACTTAATCAGCTGCAACACATTTTTACTGCATTACCTAATCACATCAGCGTGATAGATGGGGCTCAAAAATCACTTTATCATGCAGCCTGTGTATTGTTAAGCAATCATGTCATTGCTTTAGCTCAAATCGGTAGTGATATGTTGAAGCAATGTGGTTTAGATGAGCAATTTAGTGAACAAGCTTGGCACCCATTATTTTTGGGTAATGCACAGTCATTGTGTCAATACGGCACGCTTGCTGCATTAACTGGACCGATTGAACGGGCCGATGTTGAGACCATAAAACAGCACCTTACTGCATTATCACCGGACATTAAACCCTTATATCAACAATTATCCTTAGTTTTATTAAAAATTAGTCAGCAAAAACATCCTCAACGGGACTACCAACCATTACAATTGGAGTTGCTACCTTGAAAAAAACGGTTCTTACTTTACAAAAACGTAAGCAAAGTAAACAGAAAATTACGATGCTTACTGCATACGATTACACCACTGCAAAATTAATGGATGACAGCGGTGTAGATTGCTTATTAGTGGGTGATTCATTAGGCATGGTCATGCTTGGGTATGACACAACCGTTTCGGTCACTATGGACGATATGATTCACCATTCTAAAGCGGTCGCTAGGGCTGCAAAATCGGCCTTGGTTGTGACGGATTTACCCTTTATGTCGTATCACGCATCGGTTTATGATGCCGTTTATAATGCGGGGCGTCTTATCAAAGAAGGTCATGCGCATGTGGTTAAATTGGAAGGTGGCCGTGCTTTTAGTGAACATATTAAAATGATTACTCAAGCATCTATTCCGGTTATTGCGCACATTGGCTTGATGCCACAATCTGTTTTAGCATTAGGTGGTTTCAAAGTGCAGGGTAAAGATTACCAAAATGCTAAAAATATCATTCTTGATGCATTAGCGGTGGAGCAAGCTGGTGCAATTGCCATTTTACTCGAATGCGTGCCCGCGCCACTTGCGACTTTGATTTCAGAACTGGTTAGTGTTCCCACTATCGGTATTGGTGCTGGCGTTGGTTGTGATGGTCAGGTGCTGGTTTATCAAGACATGCTTGCGATGTATGACGGCGTTTCCTCTAAATTTACTAAAGCATTCGCCCCAGTAGGTGAACAGATGAAAACCGCATTTAAAGCCTATTGTGATGACGTCATCAACCATCAATTTCCTGCGCCGATACATGAATTTACGATTGATGAACACATTATGCAAAACCTTAGACAAGCGTTTTTGGCTTCAGACAGGAGAGATGATTAATGATCGTTGTCACAACCATTGCACAAGTTCGTGAAACTGTGAAAGCTTGGCGCCAAGCTGGCGAAACGATTGGCTTAGTGCCTACGATGGGATTTTTGCATGAAGGTCACCAAAGTTTGATGGCAGAAGCGAAAAAAAACAATCATAAAGTGATCGTCTCCATTTTTGTTAATCCTATGCAATTTGGGCCATCAGAAGATTTAGCCAGTTACCCTCGCGATCTTGATAGCGATACGGTAGCGTGTCAACAGATGGGCGTTGATATGATTTTTTGTCCAACCGTAGACCAGATGTATGATAGCTATTTTAACAGTATGGTTGATGTTGACGGTATCACACAAGCGCTATGTGGTCAAAAGCGTCCGGGCCACTTTAAAGGGGTCTGTACTGTTGTCAGTAAATTATTTAATATTACCGCGCCAGACCGTGCTTATTTTGGTCAAAAAGATGCTCAGCAACTTGCTGTCATTAAACGAATGGTGAATGACTTGAATTTCGATATAGAAATTATCGGTTGTCCTATTATTCGTGAAGCAGATGGTTTGGCTAAAAGCTCTCGTAATAGCTATTTATCACCGCAAGAGCGTATTGCGGCACGTTGTCTGTTTGAGGCGATTCAATCAGCCCAAAAGTTAATTCAACAAGGTGAAAAATCAGTAGACGTGATCAATACTGAAATGCAATCAATCATCAACCAACAACCGTTGGCTAAAATAGATTATATTGAGTTTGTCGATTTACAAACATTTAAACCTGTCACCAGGCTGACTCAAGATAGTTTGTGCGCATTGGCTGTGTTTATTGGTAAAACACGTTTAATTGATAATTTCATTTACCAACAAGGACGTTAATTATGCAACTGACTTTATTAAAAAGTAAAATCCATCGTGCTACGGTTATGCAAGCAGAGCTTGATTATGTCGGTAGTATTACTATTGATCAAAACTTATTGGATGCCGCTGGCATGCTTGAGTATGAAAAAGTGCAAATCGTTAATATCAACAATGGTGAACGGTTTGAAACGTATATCATTGCTGGTCAAGCAGGCAGTGGACTCATTTGTTTAAATGGTGCGGCAGCTCGCCTAGTACAAAAGGGTGATAAGATCATTATTATGACATATGCTCAGTTATCTGATTTAGATGCCAAAACACATCAGCCTAACGTCGTTTTTGTTGATGATAATAATCAGATTACGCGCACGTCACGCTATGAAAAACATGGTAAATTAGCCGATATGTAACATGTTGAAATGTATTTCATACCTACTCGAGGATAAACAATGAATAAAAAACGGTTCGCTGTCCTTTATTGCATCATTGTTACTCCTCTTATGCTATGTTTACTCTTTTTGGCAATGGAAGTACTCATTAGTATTGGCGTGTATTTACGCTACCAAAGATTTGATTTTGACGGCGGCTTATTGAAAATAGCATTTAAGCTAGTGCCTTTATTTTGTTTGTTAGGTGCGGTTTTTTGGTATTTAGAGTGTCGGCGATTAAAGGTGAGGTTACCATTTATTAATGATAATCGTGAGACGCGTTGGGTTGAAGCGGCAAATAGTATAGCAGAAGATATTCACGCAAAAGTTCACTGCCCTGAATGTCAACAGGCTTTTTTAGAGATAAATATTTCATTGAATGAACACAAACAAGAACGGCGTCATATGTCGTGTCCGAATTGCGCTGTTGAACACATAATCAGAATGCTGTAAAACATAACAACTTTTTTCCAATATTAAAAAGGCGCATTATGCGCCTTTTTAATGATTTGATTATTCAATACATAACTCAACTGGTTGATACTTTCTGACATCAAATAATCCCGTAGAGGTTAATTTGAGTTCAGGAATAACCGGTAAAGTCATAAAGACTAAGGTCATTAATGGATGAGCCTTCGGGTTAATACCAAATGATTCTTTTGCAACGCGAATCATATGATGCAGTTCATCAGCAACCTCTTGTGCCGATTTATCTGACATGAGTCCCGCTACGGGTAAAGCAAGGTGAGCTAAAATTTTACCGTTTTGACAAAGCGAAAAACCACCACCCATAGACTCAACATCTTTAACCGCTGCAAGCATATCGGCATCATTATCACCGACAACAACAAGGTTATGTGAATCGTGAGCAACAGTCACCGCAATGGCACCATTTTTAAGGCCATAGTTTGCAAGAATACCCAAACCAATATTACCTGTTGCATGGTGACGTTCAATAACAGCCAATTTATTTAAACCAGGATTATTTTTGACATCAAAGTTGCCATGGGCATCTTTTTTTACATCAATTTGCAGATGTGCAGTTAATACACTACCAGGCTTAACGCCGATTGCGTTCACTTTTTCTGTTTTAAGTGGCAAAGTAAAACTGTGTTCTGACAATGCTGGTAAACGCACTGTATTAAGGACAGTATCAGCAACATAATCAGGCCATTCAACGAGTAATTTACCATCACGAGCGACTTCTTGACCGGCAACGAATACGTGTTTTGCTTCAAAAGATTTAAGATCTTTAACGATTAATAAATCTGCATCAAAGTTAGGGGCAATTGCGCCTTTGCCTTTTAAACGGAAACATTCAGCCGCATTCAGGGTTGCAAGGGTGATGGCAATAAGTGGATCTAAACCATGTTCCACTGCTAAACGTAGACTTTTATTAATATGGCCTGTTTCTAAAATATCAGAGGGTTCACGGTCATCAGTACAAAGCACACAACGACGAGCATTAGCTGGGGTAATGGCAGGTAATAAATTGAGTAAGTCTTTACAGGTTGAACCTTCACGTAACAGAACATATTGACCTAAACGAATACGATCAAGCATCTCTTGAGTCGTACTGCACTCATGATCAGTCATAATGCCGCCCATCACGTAAGCAGTCAGATCTTTTCCTGTCACACCGGGGCTATGACCATCAATAACACGATCGTGATCTTTAGCCATCCACAATTTATTCATCATTTTTTCGTCGTGATGAATAACACTTGGGTAATCCATGACTTCACCCAGTCCTTTCACACCCGGTTCGTTAATTAATTTGACCAAGTCTTCGGCTTCTAACACACAGCCTGCTTGTTCAAAAGGTGTTGCTGGAACACATGACGGTAACATTATTTGGACATTTAAAGGGGTTTTACGTGATGCTTCAAGCATATAACGGATACCATCAAGCCCACAAACATTACCAATTTCATGTGGATCGGCAATAATCGTTGTCGTCCCAAAAGGTAAAATGCAACGAGCAAACTGAGGCGGTGTTAATGATGATGATTCGATATGAACATGACCGTCAATAAGACCCGGCATTACATAACCACCACCCGCATCAAGTGTTTTTTTGGCTTTATAATCGGCGCCATAACCGACAATTTTACCATGCCCAATGGCCAGTGGACCGTCAACGATCAGTTGGTTATACACATCAATAACTTTACAATTGGTAATTAACAGATCAGCGTCTTTTCTGCCTGCTGCCATATCAATTAAATCATTTAGTTGTTCTCTTTTTGTCATGAGGAACCTCAGCTATTTGCAAATTATTTTTGCATGATAAAGAAGATAGGCGGCATTTGCCACCTATTATTTTTATTACTATTTTTATGCATTATCCATACGATTAATGATGGCATTTTGGATGCAGTTTACCGTGTGTACAACCACATTTAAATACTGGGTCCATGACGGCTTGATCATGGAAATCAATCACGCCTAGATCGGTAATCGCAAAATCAGGGATTGCAGTAATTTGTAAACAACACATATAGAATAATGGATCAGGTAAGTCACAACCTAATTCACGGGCAAGTTTTAATAATTTTTCTTCTTCTTGCGCCATCGTGTGTGGATCAAGGTCAGAGACTATGCCGCAAATAGGTAATGGTAAGAAACCAACGACTTTACCGTGATTGACAATAACTTGCCCGCCACCGTTTTGTGCTAAATGATTAATCGCAATAGCCATGTCTTCTGAGTTCGTACCGATACAGACCACATTATTGTCATCTGGTGCACAAGAACTTGCCATCGCGCCTGATTTTAATTTCCAACCAGAACAGAATCCTACTTTTGGTTTACAATCTGTTTTACCAAAACGCTCAATAACGGTAGCGTAGATAGCATCATTTTCGACATCGGGTAGTACAACACCATCTTTAACTTGTAATTCCACTTGGCGACCACGACGAACAAAAGGGATATTAAAATCAACATCTAATGATAAAGCATGCACTTTGGCTTCTTTAACATCTGTTCTGACTTTCATATCATCTGCGGTTACTGGTTTTAATTTCATGCTTTGTAGTAATACATCGCTGCGTTTTGGTGGTACAAACTCGTATACAGTTTGATTATTCTCAACGACTAATTGACCTTTTGCAATTACAGTATCAATTTCAAATTTCACTAAATCTTCAACTAATAAAATGTCGGCAAAGCGACCCGGTGATACAGAACCCACTAAGTGGTCAATGCGGTAGGCTTCAGCAGAGTTAATGGATCCCATTTGGATAGCAGTTAATGGATCAACACCATTTGCAATTGACATACGAATAAGTTTGTCCATGTGACCATTCGCCACGATATCAGAAGCAATAACGTCATCAGTACAAAAACTAACACGACGTGATAAACGAGGATTTAAATGTGTAATGACTTTTACGTTTTCTTCTAAGAAGTGTGAAATAGACGATTCGCGAATGATAACATTCATTCCTTTACGGATTTTTTCCATCATTTCAGTGTGATCATAACTTTCATGGTCAAGTCTGACGCCCGCACATAAGATTGAGTTTAGCTTATGACCGCGAGTCATTGGTGCACAACCAAAAATAGGTAAACGATTAATGCGAGCATATTCAATCGCTTTCATTACGTCACTGTGTTGATTTTCAATAAATTCACTAACGGTTTCCCAAACACCAAATACTTCAGGCCATTTTTGTACTTCAGCATGGGTTTTAGCAGTCACATTAAAACCGACATTACTTTGTGGTAACGTATAAGGTGTTAAAAATGGTAGACCCCAGAATACTTTAAGTGGGGTACCATCAATCTCAGTTAAGATTTCTTTAATCCCATCAAGTCCTGCTGTGACAATATATTGATCAAGTCCTGAAATAATACTGGTTGTACCATGTGGTAACACCGCTTTTGCAAAACTGGTCATTGATAATTTACTACATTCAATATGTAAGTGACCATCAATTAAACCTGGGACGATGTATTTTCCTTTTGCATCGATGGTTTTAGTTTTTTCACCAACATAACCCGATACATCACCTGTTGCAACAATGCGTGATTTATAGATAGCCACGTCTGCAGGGTAAATTTCAGCTGAGTTAACGTTGACCAATTGACCATTGGTAATCACAAGATCTGCAGGAATCTTAGCTGCTCCCGCATCAATCATTTCACAGATATCTTCTTTATACATTGAAGTCATAATCATATTCCTATTTTTTGCAATAAAATTAAATGTCGTTGTCTGCAATCGGCAGACGTGCCACCCAGTCTGTGGCTTTAACAATCAATAAGGTTTTTTCAGTCCTTATCGACCCAAATTTTGAGATTCGTTTTCGCTTTTCACTCTTAAAGGAAAATATAACGGACTAAAAAGAGTGCTGCCATCACAACCGAACATACGGTTAAATCTTTAAAGCGACCACAACACACTTTCATAAACACAAAAGTGATAAAGCCTGTCGCGATGCCTTCTGTAATCGTGAAACTAAATGGCATCATAATCATTGCTACAAATGCCGGCACGGCTTCAGTTAAATCATCCCATTTTACGCGAGCTAAATCAGATGCCATTAAAACACCAATGTAAATGAGTGCACCGGTTGTAGCATAAAGCGGTACCATTTTTTCAAGTGGTGATAAAAATACCGCAAAAAGAAATAAGATACCTACACCGAGCGCCATCATGCCGGTTCGCCCACCAACGGCAACGCCTGATGCGCTTTCAACATAAGCGGTTACGGCAGATGTGCCCATGGCTGAACCTAAAGCGGAACTGGCACTATCAATATAAAGTGAACGTTGCTGATTTGGGTAACGTCCGTTTTCATCGGCAAGACCAGCTTTATCGGTTACAGCGATAAATGTCCCTGAAGATTCAAATAAGTTAATAAGCATGACGGATAAAATGATACCAACGAGCGAGATTTCAAAAATATTTTGGAAATCAAGTTGACCGACTACGCCACTAATATCGGGTGGTAAACTGACAACGCCATGATAGACGACATCAGGATCAATTGCCCAACCAATTAACGTGACCGCAACAAATGAAAGTAAAATTGAAGAGTTCCAACCACGTTGTGCAAGCACTGCAACAATTAAAAAGCTTAAGCAACCAAGCACAAAAGGGATTGAGGTTGGGTCGCCTAATCGAACCATCGTGTCAGGATCAGCAACAATGATATTGGCATTGTGTAAACCAATTAACGTGATTAGCAATCCACAGCCACTACTTACACCAATACGAATCGAAAAAGGAATATTTGAAATCATCCAATAACGTAAGCGAAATAATGACAATAAAAACAGTCCAGCGGCACCCATAAATACTAAGGTCATACCTGTTTGCCAGGTGAGCCCCATTGACCCAACTAAAACATAAGCAAAATAGGCATTGATTCCCATACCTGGTGCTAATGCAATCGGTAGCTTAGCCACGATGCCCATAGCCATACAAGCAATACCTGTAATCAAAGCTGTGGTGACAAAGACCGCTTGAGAATTCATCCCTGCGTCACCTAAAATTTTAGGGTTGACAAAAACAATATAAACCATGGTGATAAAAGTGGTGAAACTTGCAATTAGCTCAGTTTTGAGCGTAGTCTTATTTTCCTGAAATTGGAAATAGCGATCCAAAAACGATCGTTTAGTCGTTGAGTCAGTAGTAGCCACGGGAAAACTCCAAAAGATGGATTAGAAAAGAGAACAGAAATGTTTTACGAATGTTGTTAATCATGCGAAAAATTATGTCTAACATCAGTTACTTTGGCGCGGGGTACGCTAATACTAGTCACTGTTGTTTGAGGTGCGCATTATAGCAATGTTGATCAAAGTGAGCTATTTAAATTATCAAATTTTTTTATTTTTATTGCGTTAATGTGCTTTTTTATAAATTATTTTATTGATTTAAATCATATTTTCTTTTATCCATTTGATGAACGCTTTGACTTTAGGATTACGTTGATTCGTCGCTGTTACGATGTAATAGCGTTGTTTACATGTCGTTGCCATGTGTTTAAATGGGGTGATCAGTTCACCTGATGCGATAAATTTTTCGATAATGTGTTTTCGTCCCATTGCTATTCCAACGTGGTTAATTGCTGCGGTTACGGCTAAATCTGAACGGTCAAACAGCATCATGGGTAATTCAAAAAAATCATAATTCAAGTTAAATTGTGTCTGCCATGTTTGCCATTCATCAAAATTAGAATCATAACCCCAAGCCTGATTATCATGTAATAAAGTACAATTTTTTAAATTATCGATTTGTTCATTTAAATGATATTTCTGGGCATACTGTGGACTACATACCGGGATAATGGTTTCTTGCATTAAATGATAAATATTTAATTCGTCATAATTCAAATCATCATAATAAATCGCTAAATCAATGCGGTGGCGATTGAAATTGACAATTTCGTTACCCGTCAAAATATTGAGCGTAATGTAAGGGTGCTTTTGTGTAAATTCAGATAAGCGTGGCACAAGCCAACCTTGAGCAAACGAGGGCCTCGAATATACAGTTAATGTGCCGGTGAGTTCCTGACTTTTAATTTCCAATATTTCTTGGTTAAGAATGGCCAATGATTTTTTGAGTACATTAAAAAGATTCTCACCATCTTGAGTCAGTTCAATACGGCGGTGAAAACGATGGAATAATTTAAAATTTAGTTCTTCTTCGAGCTTATTTATTTGATGACTGACCGCGCTTGGACTAATACATAACTCATCAGCCGCTTGGGCAAATGAACGATGGCGCGCAGCAGCTTCAAATGTGTGTAATTTAGCTAATTGGTAGCGTGAAACCAGTCGATTGTTTGTAATAAAGCGATCATCATCAAACATAGCTTTCTCCTTTTAGATGTATTTAACGCGATATAATGAATTAAATATAACTAAATGAACATTAATTGTCATTTTTATGATGTTAATCACATTTTTGATTCAATTTAGCTCATGTGAAAGCGATATTTTATCGTTTGTCAGTGGTGCACGAATCACATGTAATATTCAACATACTTTTTAGCTTATAGGAGAACAAGATGGATTCACAACTTTGGATTCTTGGTGTGTTGATAACCAGTATTTTGTTAATTGTTATTACGATTGTTAAATTTAAACTGCATCCTTTTTTAGCCTTATTACTATCGAGCTTTTATGTGGGGGCGCTGATGGGGATGAAGCCATTGACGATGATTAGCGCCATCGAAGACGGAATTGGCGGCACCCTTGGCTTTTTAGCCGCAGTTATTGGTTTAGGGACCATTCTCGGTAAGATGATGGAAATATCGGGTGCGGCTGAACGCATTGGTATCACTTTACAAAAATGCCGTTGGTTATCGCCTGATGTCATAATGGTATTAGTGGGATTAATTTGTGGTATTACGTTATTTGTGGAAGTAGGGGTTGTGCTATTGATTCCATTAGCCTTTTCCATTGCCAAAAAGACAAAAACGTCGTTATTAATGCTAGCCATTCCATTATGTACGGCATTAATGGCCGTACATTGTATTGTACCACCCCACCCAGCAGCACTGTATGTGACCAATGCATTAGGCGCAGATATTGGTAGTGTGATTTTATATGGTTTAATTATTGGATTGGCGGCTTCATTAGTCGGTGGGCCTATTTTCTTACGTATTATTAAAAATAAAATGCCATTTAAAGCGGTACCAGAACAGTTTTCAGATCTTAAAGTACGAACGGAAGATGAGCTGCCTTCATTGGGTGCAACATTATTTACCGTATTGCTACCGATTGTGCTTATGCTTATTAAAACAACCGCAGAACTCAATATGGATAAACAAAATCCATTTTATGCAATATTAGAATTTATTGGTAATCCAATTACTGCGATGTTTATTGCTGCCTTTGTTGCTTATTATATATTAGGCATCAGACGCCATATGGCGATGAGCACTTTACTTACGAATACGGAAGATTGCTTTTCGTCAATTGCAAATATTCTGTTAATCATAGGCGCAGGCGGTGCATTTAACGGCATTTTAAAAGCCAGTGGATTAAGTGATGGTTTGGCTCAAATATTATCACAGTTAGATATGCATCCTATTTTATTAGCTTGGCTAGTCGCGATTATTTTGCACGCTGCCGTGGGATCGGCAACCGTTGCAATGATGGGAGCAACGGCAATTGTCTCGCCGATGCTTGCTATGTATCCGGATGTGAGCCCCGAAATTATCACCTTAGCGATTGGCTCTGGGGCGATAGGTTGTACAATTGTTACCGATTCTTTGTTTTGGCTTGTTAAACAGTATTGTGGGGCAACAATGACCGAAATTTTTAAATATTATACAACTGCAACGTTTATTGCATCTTTAGTTGCATTAATGGGCACATTCCTTTTATCTTATATTGTTTAGTGATTCAACACTAAGGGGCAAAAATGACTCAACTTGATATACAAAACCTTGTCGCTAATTATCCATTAGTGGACAGACTTATCAAACTTGAACCAACTTGTTGGTTTAATTTCAATATCACCAGCTTGGCGGAAGGGTTGCCGTATGTAGGGCTTGATCAAACCAATATTGCAGATGCCAGTGAACGTTTAACCCGCTTTGCGCCATATTTGGCGTTAGCGTTTCCTGAAACAGCAGCAACAAATGGCATTATTGAATCCGCAGTGGTTGAGATTCCTGCAATGAAAAAAGCGTTACAACAACGTTATGATGTTACGATTGCAGGGCAGCTATTATTAAAAAAAGACAGTCATTTGCCTATTTCAGGTTCGATTAAAGCTCGCGGCGGCATTTATGAAGTATTAACACATGCAGAAAAGCTGGCTATCGAGCAGGGTTTACTGTCAAAAGAAGAGGATTATAGCAAACTGTTTAGCGATCAGTTTAAACAGTTTTTTAGTCAATACAGTATCGCTGTCGGTTCAACCGGTAATCTTGGATTATCGATCGGTATCATGAGTGCAAAATTAGGCTTTAACGTGAGCGTTCACATGTCGGCGGATGCACGTGAATGGAAAAAACAAAAACTGCGTGCTAATGGTGTTAATGTTGTTGAATATGAACAAGATTATGGTGTCGCCGTTGAACAGGGACGTAAAGCGGCAGAATCCGATCCTAAATGTTTCTTTATTGATGATGAAAATTCTAAAACTTTATTTTTAGGCTATTCCGTTGCTGGCCAACGCTTAAAACATCAATTTAATGAGATGGGCATAAAGGTCGATCGCGAGCATCCGTTATTTGTTTATCTTCCTTGTGGCGTTGGTGGTGGGCCAGGCGGGGTTGCTTTTGGATTGAAAATGGCATTTGGTGATCATGTGCATTGTATTTTTGCCGAGCCAACACATTCCCCTTGTATGTTATTAGGGGTCTATACTGGGCTGCATGACAACATTGCCGTGCAAGATTTGGGCATCGATAATCTCACCGCAGCAGATGGCTTGGCGGTTGGTCGTGCATCCGGTTTTGTTGGTCGCGCGATGGAGCGTTTGTTAGATGGTTTTTATACGTTATCGGATCAAGAAATGTATCATCTGTTAGCATTACTTGATAAAACTGAAGACATTCAGTTAGAACCTTCGGCTCTAGCCGGTATGATGGGGCCTATTGTGGTTAGTCAACATTCAGACTATTTAAACCGTATGCATTTTACTGATCAACAGTTACAAAAGGCGACTCATCTTGTTTGGGCAACCGGGGGGGGTATGGTACCTCAAGCTGAAATGGCGAAGTATTTAAGTGCTACTGTAGATTAAGATGGGATTACCGACAAATATCATTCATTGATCTTTGTCGGTGTCATAATATAAAATCATTATTTTTACACTATAATTATACCTTATGACAATAATTTAACGAAAATGGGCCAGCTTTCGTTTACTATTAATTGACTAAATATACCGAATAGCATTTACTGAACAACCGTTACAAAAAGTGACTCACCTTGTTTGGGCAACCGGTGGTAGTATGGTACCTCAAGCCGAAATGGCGAAGTATTTAAGTACTGCTGTAGATTAAGATGGGATTACCGACAAATATCATTCATTGATCTTTGTCTATGTAATAGCATAAATTCACTATTTTTACACTATAATCATACCTTATGACAATAATTTAACGAAAATAGGACGTTTACGTTTGTCCATCAATTGACTAAATACTGACAATAGTGATAAAGGTCTTTTAATAATGCCAATTTATTGGGTTGATGCTGATGAACTAAGGCTAACTGTTCTAGTTCAACTAAATAGTGGTTAACGACTTCATGACTCAACTTATCACGGCACACATCTCGCCATTGAATTTTTTCTCTATCATTAAGAGTTTCAGGATAGTTACGTGCTTTATAACGGAAAAAAAGCGTTTTTAACCGGCTATCATGCGGATCAATGGACAATGTCGCAAGATGTTCTGGCGCGGTTTGGCGTATTAGGTCACAAATCGATTTATCATTTTGATCAAAAAAGCCTTGATAAATTTGGCCATCCACATCATGACTTGCTTGATATGCAATTTGTTCACTAAATATGGTCTGAATTTTTTCTTGAATCGAAATTTGATTCTCTTTGATTAACACTAGATTCTGATGGCAATTTTCCAGATCAAGCGATAAACGTTTTGCATTATCTGCTGATAACGTTTTGGCTGGAGCAATGATCGGGCACTTATTCATGTGAATGAGTTTGAGTGGAATACGAGATTCGTCATCCGCAAGATTTTCACTTTTTGTATACAGTTTTTGTTTAATTTGCTCAGCAGTTAAGGATAATAATACATTGATATCGCCAGCTAAATCACAGACAACCACCACATTTGATTGTGTGGGATGCCATGCAATCGGTACAATTAACGTGATATTCCCCCGATGAGAACCTAGCATACCGGAAATATGAACAAGTGGCGTCATTTTCACAATATCAATCAAGTCAGCAACATTTTTTTTATTGCGTAGCATAAAAAAATAGTCAAACAATTTTGGCTGTTGTTGTTTTATTAATTTAGCCATTTCAATGGTTGCATAAACATCTGACATCGCATCGTGAGCGTTTTGATGGCTAATGTGATTTGCTTGTGTTAAATGCTCTAAACGGAAACTGGCATAACCTTGTTCATTCAGTGGCCAATGAATTCCGTCAGGTCTCAGTGCATAACATGCCCTTACAATATCGAGCAAATCCCAACGTGAATTGCCATTTTTCCAGCTATAGGCATAGGGATCATAAAAGTTTCGATATAAAATATTACGCGTCACTTCATCATCAAAACGGATATTGTTATAACCTAAAATGCAGGTGTTGGGTCGACTAAATTCAGCATGAATTTTTTGTGTAAATTCAGCCTCACAAACCCCTTTAAGTTGGGTTTCTTGAGGTGTAATGCCCGTAATTAACACGGCGTGTGGATTAGGAAGATAGTCTGCAGATTGTTTACAATAAATGATTAATGGTTCTTCAATGATATTGAGATTAATATCCGTACGAATACCTGCAAACTGAGCAGGGCGATCAAAGGCAGGATCGGTGCCAAATGTTTCATAATCGTGAAAGTAAAAACTGGGTTGTTCAATATCATTCATATTTGTATCTAATTCTACATTTTTATTCATTATATTAATGTGTTGTAAGTTTATATTGTTTGATTTTTTGTGTATTGATATTTTGAAACTTTTTACATCGTAAACTTACTTTTTTTAAAGAGTGAGTAAATGATTTGGTTTTAAATTGTGTTCATCATGCCATTATAACTATCAGCAACACATAGGAAAGAACTATATTAAAACAACGACTCACCAGAAATAAACTCTTTATTAGGATAACACAAAAGGTCTTGATTGCATTAAATGATTATTTAGATTATGGGTAATGAGGTACTAATTAACGATAAAAGAAAATCGTAGCGCATAAATATTTGTAAAATTCATTTAATCAGATATTCGTGCAAGATAGTTTACGAATCAGAAAAATTAAATCTAAAAAAGTCAGATTAATCTATATTTTATTTAAATTATTCATAAATCGCTGTATTGACAGGAAAAGTCTAAGCTCATTAATCAGATTTGCCTTGAACATTAAGAAATATTCTTATCGTTTGTATTATATGTGATTCTATATCCTTATCATATATTGCAAAATTTTAACAATTCGATACACTGGTTATATTTACAGTGTGTTGGTGTGGAGATTATGATGCTTAGGGTTGATGTTTTATTATCAAAAGATGATAAGGTGCCTAAACAATTAAGTGAGGCACTACAAAATGAATTAGATAAAAGGATTTCTGCTTTATATAATTCTGCTATTGTTCGGGTTCGTATTAGTTCGAGTAAAAGCGTAGATGTTTCGGGTTGTAATAAAGATGATAAAGAGAAAGTATTAAAAATTATTGAGAACGTTTTTAATAGTGATGAGTGGTTACCTGAATAGTTATTAAGTTATTATCTTAATGAAGCAACAATACACAGCTAATCGTGAGGTTTTTTACTAAAATTTGAGTAGGCTAAACCATGAATTATGCTGTGGTGTATTCTCTGTCTATATCTGTCTTATAGGAGTTGATTTGAAATTAAAAATTTCATACCATTAATCTAATTTATATAAGAGGGTTAAAAATTTGAAAAAGTTAATATTGGTGTTCGTATCCGGTCTGTTTACGTTTTTCCTTTCAGCATGTACTTCTGTAAGAGTGAATCATATTGATGAAAGCCATAAAATAGATAAAATATGTATTGAAGAAAATAATGCAGTGATATTTAATGAGTTTATTGATTCAATTACGAACAGAATTGAGTATCATGGAATAAAAACAATTCTATTTGCTAAAGAACATAAACCACTAGGATGTGATTATACATTATGGTATACCGCTTTAAGAAGCTGGGACTTTTCTCCATATTTATCACACGCAGAACTAAAACTCTATAAAAATAATCAATTAATTGGCGAAGCTACTTACCATTTAAACGGCGGTGGAGGCCTATCTTTGTCTAAATGGGCATCGGTGTCTACTAAAATGAATCCTGTGGTTGATGAGCTATTAAATAAAAAAATGCGATAGTAATTTTTATTATCACACAAGCCTTCCAAATGAAGGCTTTTTTATTACCTAAAATCAGAGCAACACATGGATTATTTTATTAGCATTTTTCACCAAACGTTCGAGTAAAAGTAAAAACGATTAAATTTGGTGATGGTTATCATTCTGGTGTTACTGCTACAATTGTGGGAATGAATGCAGTCTAATAAGCCAAAATATTCGGCTTTAATCCTCAATACGAAGCTCAATTAGCTAATGATATTGCTAATCTTTGCTCAAAACTGAATAAGGGAAAGGATCATATTTGGTCATCGATGTATGATGATAGAATGCTCTGTTTTATTTCTCTTGTTTCTACAGAAGATTATAAAAATATCGCAGAAATAAGGTGGTTGATTGTTTATGCATCAGCTTGCAATAAGGGAATACGGCTTGAAATTTTGACTGAAGCTTTACATTATGCGGTTTAGTTGGGCTTTTAACTATTCACTTTTTCCTTGATAATTTTGAGCCTCGATTGAATTACTTACATGCTGATGCTAGTTTTCAAGAGGTTAACGGGGATTCGCTTAAAATCCCCAACAAAAAGCAATATGAACGTTTATTTATTAAAACCTTAGATTTAAAGTAAAACTAAAACATTTTCGTTATAATTCAATAGGGTTATTATTAAAAAATATAAAAGAATAGTTGCTGATCACTTTATTTATATATTACGTATTAATGTTTTATCAGATAAACTCTTTTGTATGTAAAAAAATTGTATCTATCTCTATGATATATTAGTAAAAAATAATGATATAAAATATATGTCAAGTATTGATGTTTAATTAATATAAAAGATTTAAAATAAGTATAACTTAAGTATCCGTGATTAAATCATGTCGATTTATTTAGCCTTAAAATCGCAAAATTGACATAATAAACCAATTTAATAATTGCTTAATATTTTTTTGATTAAATAACATTTATCAAAACGAGATGAATATTTAATACAAGGAAATCATTATGAAAAAACTTATCCCTTTATTTTTAATTACAACCTTAGGTTTTACTGGCAGTGCGTTAGCAGAAGGTTTTAATAATGGTATTAACCAACCTGTAAATGTTGGTTTTACCGGTGGAGTTCAAAGTATTACATCAGCAGCACAAGCTAAACAAATGCATAAAGACTCATGGGTGACGTTACAAGGTAATATCGTTCAACACCTCGGTGATAAAATGTATCTGTTCAGAGATAGTAGCGGTGATATCAATGTTAAAATCAAAGGTAAATTATGGCAGGGGCGTACAGTAACGCCTAATGATACCGTCCAAATAACCGGAGAAGTTGATACGCATCGATATAAGTCAACAGACGTAGAAGTGAAAAGCCTTCAAGTGATTTCGGTTGCAAAATAATTTACCGCAATCATCAAGTATAAAACAGCCTGACATATAGTCGGGCTTTTTTTATAATCAAAGTCTCGAAATACAGATAAAATTAATAATTTGAATAAACTGTTTGTTAATGTGTGACCTATCTTTGGCTGTGGCAATAAACCATAAATACCGTGAACGATATATTCATATCAAGCTATGTTGGGTGATTGTTTATTTTATAAAAATTGATCATCGTCATTCATCTAAAAAACGTATCGGTAAATTATTTTTATTATTAATATTTGCTTAATCTTTATTTGGTTAAATAAAGGCGTCAAAGCAAGATATTAATTTAATAAAAGGAAATAATCATGAAAAAACTTATCCCACTATTTTTAATCACTGCACTGAGTTTTACGGGGAGTGCAATGGCTGATGGATTTAACAATAATACTCAGTTACAAACTGGTGGTGGATTTAATAATCCATTGACGATTTCAACGGTGGAACAAGCAAAACAGATGAATAAAGATGCGTGGGTAACATTGCAAGGCAAAATTGTTAAGCAAATTGGTGAGGAAGATTACTTATTTAGAGACAATACCGGTGATATTAATATCGAGATTGATCATAAATATTGGCAGGGACGCACTGTCACACCTGACGATATTATTCAAATTACGGGTGAAGTGGATACGCATCGTTTCAAACCAATTGATATTGATGTAAAGAATCTTCAAATTATTTCATCTGCAAAATAGTCAATACTAAAAAGCCTGATTTTGTATCAGGCTTTTTTATGCCGTAACTTAAGCTAGTGTCAAACTCATAGGGGGCGGAACATCTTTGTAAATGATTTAAATCATACGTTCATCTTTTTGTCTTTAACCTATTCATTATTTAGATGTTGCAGTTTCAGATTCTTGTGTGGTTGGTGAAATATTATTATAGGTTTCCTGATGATCGCCTTCGCATTCATAAACCGTTATACAGCCGGATAATAATGACAAAAGCATTAACATAATAAGGTGTTTCATTGTCTGCTTACCGATAATAAAGTGCACAGCTGGCAATAAAGTGACATGCTGTCATAACTAACAGTAAATAGGTATATTTTTTCATAACGAATCTCCAAATACTCAATATGTAGGTCAATAAATTAAATTTACCAAATGGTAATATTTTTGTAAATACCAAAAGGTAATATTAGGATTTAAATTGTTGACAAGAAAGAACGAGAATTGAGACTCGTGATTCGTCTTAAAGACCATAAAACATAATAATTGCCTTAGTTAAGAAAATAATATTGCAATGTGAATATCTATATTAACGGTAGTAGTTCTGTTCTGAATTAACATTATACAAATTGTATTGAGCAAAATTAATTTTATAAAAAACGAGGTTTATTTTGCATTACAGCACCGCTGAAAAATAAAACACTCGACCAAGAATTTGTACATTTTTACGGTCATCAATTTCATCCGGATTATTCATCGAGTTGTATGAGTTTATGCGTATTTTATTATGAGGCATACGATAAAGTCGCTTTATGCGGCAAAGTTCACCTTGGCAAATAGCATAGATGTCACCATCAATAATTGCTTTGTTAGCCGTATCGATAGCCACTGTGGCGCCATTTGGGATGCGTGGCTCCATACTATCACCATAAACAGAAAAGCAGAGAATATTTGCATGTTGAATTGATTTTGTTCTTAGAAAAGACCTAGAAAATCGAATGAACGAATGAGGGTCAGCCTTATGATGAGCCGTATCTTTTTTAACTGCCGATTCAATTGATTTATAGAAAGGGACTGCAACTTCATCTTTACCTAATGGCATTTCATTTTGTAGCTGTTCAGTTGTGTTAGCTTGCTGATCTGATAATGATTTTGCGATTAACTGATCATTACTCGATAAGCCATCTAACCATCCCCTTGGCAAATCGAAAGCGTGTTCAATATCGGTGGTTGCTCTATCGGCAATATTTTTTTTATATTTTTTTCCATCTTCATACAGGAGTCTTGACACGTAAGAATGGTCTTTTCCTAACTGGTTAGCAAGATTTTTTATTGAGTTATTACAATAGGTCTGCATCAGTTTTAACAAATTAAGCCTTCGTATTTCATACTTATCCATAGATCCCCCCTTATTTTTTCTAATTTTAATAAATATTTACCTTTGGGTAAATTACCAAAAGAGATCGATTTCAGTTTGAATAAGCGAATAACAGGGTTTTATTGTGACTAAATGGTCATATTGATGGTGCTAATCAATTTATACAATAATAGGAGATTGGGATAACAAGCTGCTTTTTGATTGAATTCTCAACCGTAAAAATTTGTATGACGTTACTATCTTCCATGGTAAATGACAGTGGGTTGTCTGAATAATGATACATCAGTTGCAGTAAGACACTAAAATCATGATTGAAAGGTGTTGAATCGCGAATGACTCTTAGAGTTATCAATTATATCATCTAGGATAATGACTAATGAATAGTTATCGTCTTCATTAGTCATGTCACTTGTTTATTTATTTGCTGAACGATAGAGTTGCCATTCTTCAATCACTTTACCATCCGGTAAATGACATAAACCATACCAGCCTTTTTCATCTTTTACCATTTCAGATGTACCGCCTTGTGCAATACAATATTCGGTTGCTGGATTTGGCATGCCAATGGTTTTAGGTTCAGTTTTATTTGTTGAACATGCTGTTGCTACAATTGAACATAGACCGACAATAATCATTTTATTCATATTCATATTACTCCACCAATGTTATCAGAATCGTAAACTTTACGATTGAATTAATGATACCAAGATACCATAAAAAAGTCTCCATCATGGTGAGCGCTTTCATTTAATCATATTTTTTCCCATAGAAATGAATGGCACGCGATGTCTGCTATCCCGCGGACATTCAGTAACCACTAAAATAAATATAAGCATTTTATTAAGTTAGTGAAGTTATTAACAGGTTTGTCCAAAGAATATGTTGATAAAGTCAATATCACTGTTATGTGTATTGATGGTTTTATGTGCATGGCGAATAATCATTTTTAACTACTTAATTATTCATTTGAAAATTAATAATTGGTTAATCTTTGTCTGCTTAAATACATCATGTCATAACGCAATATTAATTTACACTAAGGAAAAAGCATGAAAAAGTTAATCCCATTGGTTTTAATCGCAACGTTAGGTATGACGGGGGTCACAATGGCAAATACGATGCCAGTAAGTGGTGGATTTAATGGCGGAACAACACAAGCCGTTAATGGCAGTGGCTTTGTCGCTGGTACTGCAAATGTGATCAGCGTTGAGCAAGCTAAGCAATTACAAGATGATGCGTGGGTAACCTTACGAGGTCATATTATTCAACAAGTCGGCGAGAAAGATTATATTTTTAAAGACAGTTCGGGCAATATTACGGTTGAAATTGATCATAAAAGGTGGCGAGGTGTCAGCGTATCACCGATCGATCTTGTTGAAATTACAGGTGAAGTCGATAAAGATTGGAGTACGGTTGAAATTGATGTAAAACAAATTCAAATCGTGACAGTTGCTAAATAATGTTATTGAATAACGATATCAAATAAACCGCTTAACAGAGCGGTTTTTTATTGACAAAAAACATAATATACTGTATATTTAAACAGTACATTCAAGTGTTTGAATGTATATCCAACAACAATAATAATAACAAGGAAAAATGATGATTACAGTAAAACCAGAATACATTATTCCCACTTTTGGTCTTTTTATTTTTGATACCAATGTCCATGACTTTCGAACGGTTCAAGTCGGTGGTACTCTACCAGCATCCGATTTAGAAACATGCCAGACGGCTTTGTATGTGAAATATCAAGATGTCGATCAGAATCAAAATGATGTTAGCAATTTTATCAAAATTAATATTCCAAATGATCAAAAAGTATTTATTCATACCTCTGGTATTCGGTCTATTGCCGATGGTCAAAGTAATGGTGGGATCACATCGGTCTTTATGGTGCCGGCTGATGCCATCTATAGTCGTGAGGTTTTATATGGTTCAGATGCTTTACTCTTTCAAACCACATCTTATTTATCTAAAGACGCGGTCATTAGCAGTTTAGATGCTGCTAATATTGCTTATACTATTGAATCTTCAGTACAAGCTAATCCGACACCTTACGATTTTATCGCGTAATTAACGTCACATTGTTTTAACTGTTTAATAAGGAGGTAGAGACCTCCTTATTATATCAACAATAAGACAATGATGATATTCAATGGGGATGATTGACCGATAACGAACAGGGAATGAACAGCAAAAAAAAATGATGTAAATTAGTAAATTAACAGGGTTATAAACAGGTTTGTCCAATGATTATGTTAATAATAAAGGATAAGTTTATACGTAAAATTCAGATAAATAAGCGTAAAATAGGTTCTTAACACGCTTACATATAAAAATGTATGAGAACACATTAGTTTATTTAATAAAAATGCATAATAGGCAAATATTTGCTAAACATACATCGTTTTGTTAAGCTTAGCATCGTTTTTTATTATGACGAATTATAAGAATGATTTTATTCAATAAAAATATCGTTTTTTTATAATAGTCATATTTATATACTGATACATTAAACCCATTAAGTTATCTTATACAACCTTTGGTCAAATCATGCTAATCAATGCCAATTACATTTTAGAAAACCTTAATCCACATAATAAGATTAATTATGATGCCATCTTGCAAAAGATGATTGAGTCATGGCAATCACAGTCTGCTAGACCAAAACTGCTTATACATAGCTGTTGCGCGCCATGCAGTACATATGTTCTCGAATATCTAGCACACTATTCTGATATTACCATTTATTTTGCTAATTCAAATATCCATCCACGTATTGAATACGAACGTCGAAGTTTAGTACAACAAAAATTTATCGCTGATTTTAATCAAAAAACGGGCCACAACGTGCAATTTTTAGAAGCGCCGTATCAGCCAGCAGAATTTATGAAACAAGTTGGGCATTTACGTGATGAACCTGAAGGCGGTGCTCGTTGTCATTTATGTTATAAGATGAGATTAGATTTAGCTGCTATTAAAGCTCATGAACTTGGATTTGATTATTTTGCTAGTGCATTGACGTTAAGTCCCAAAAAGAACAGTAAAAAAATTAATGAATTGGGTTTTGAAATTCAAGAAGTGTTTGCTGTGAAATATCTACCATCTGATTTCAAAAAAAATAATGGTTACAAACGCTCCATAGAGATTTGTAAAGAATATGATGTATACAGACAGTGCTATTGTGGCTGTATTTTTGCTGCGAAAGAACAAGGTATTGATTTTAAAATTGTCATCCAAAATGCAAAAGAAGCCTTAGATACTAAATTTTAACCAGTTTTTGATCAAAAAATAAATCTTAAAAATTGTTTAAATGTAAATTTAAATAATTATTTATTTACATTTAACTTAATAAGTTATCCTTTCTTTATTTATCTTTACTTTGTCTTTAAATAAGTTTATTTAACTATAAACTTACTTGTCATAAACTAAATCATACAATAGTGATTAATAATTATTTTGGTACTACAATAGTAAGTGTTGATATAAAAATATATCAAAAAAGAGTAAATACATATAAATAAAACAAATATAAATATAAAAATTAAACTTGATGATAAGTGGGTAAAAAAATGAACAAAATATATAAAGTGGTGAAAAACAACACCACTGGCAGTTTTGTGGCCGTTTCAGAATTAGCCAGGGGTGTCAAAAAAGGCAATAAATTAAAATTAGCATCATTGGTCTTACTCGGTGCTTTATCCAGTCAAGCTTTTGCAGCAGACTCCATTCCTCAGGATTATAATCCGACGAATAATAACCAACAAGCGGGTAAAATTACCGTTACTGGCAGCGGGCAATCGATCGATTTAGGCCTCAATAATGGTTTTAATAGTACTGACCATGGTAAAGAAGTAACAAAGCACACCGTGAGTACAGAAGTGCAATTTGATGCATTGTACAAAACAAAATATACCGATGTAACAAATGCTACAAATAATTTCAATAGTGTCCAGCAGCAATTCAATAAAGGTAACGCTACACAAGAACAGCTTGACGCAGCACAAAGCCAACTTGATGCTGCAAAAGCTGCTTCTGCAGCCATTTCGGATGATAAATTAAAAGTTTCAGGTAATACAAATCTTATTGGTAGTGAAAAAGATGTTGTGACGATTAGTCATAAAGACGTGAAATATAAAGATCCCGTCACGGATAAAAGCTTTGTCATTACCGTTGTTGATAAATTAACGTCACCATCCAATAATAACGAAGCTGATGGCAATTTATCGGTCATTTTTTATGAAAAGCAATCAGATGATAGTCAATACAATGACATGCAAATGGTGCAAGTTCAGGGTTCAGGCACTGATGCGACAATCGTCAACACTGGTGACAGTGCGAATGGTGTATTAAATGCGATTTCAAAAAATGGCACCGGGGTAATTAGTGTTGAAGATGGAGCTAATTTAACGATTGATACCAATATTTCTTATTACCTTGGTAGTGAAGGGCAATCGAGATCGACAGAATTTGTTGATAAAGATGTCTATACGGTGACGCAAAGTTTTAGTACGATTTCTTATAATGGGACAGTTGAAACAGCAATTGGTACGAGAACCATTAATAATGAAGACGATTTTAAAGCATTTAATAAAGAGCTTATCAAGTATATTCAAACCAATGAAAAACTCCGCCTTAATTATTCAACGGTAGAAGAGATGCAAGAGTTTTATGACTCACAAATTCGTAACGTTTACACCGCAGGCGGGGCTGATTCATCTTATAGCATTACTTATAGTATTGATCGTTCTGAACTCGAAGAGATTATTAATCAAGATCCTGAGCTCAAAGCGGCGTATGAAAATAGAGTGACGTCAGACGATTCTGATGATATTGGTCTAAAAACAACAAATAATAACCATTTAATCGGTGTAAAAGGAAGTGGTTCAGAAATTACACTGACCGAAGGTAATACGATTAAAAACTATGATAATCAGAATAACAGTTCTGGATCAATCATTCGTGCAGATTTTGATGAATCAGGTTCAACGGCTAATAATATATTTAATATTAATGGCAAACTTGATGCGAATGGCGGAAGTGCAATTAAGGCAAAAAATGCTGAAATTATTATTTCTGAAACGGGTAATATTAATGGTTCTATTTCGTTATTAGGTACAGGTAATGCCACTGGAAACCTTATTGATAATAAAGGTCAAATTACGGGATCAATTACAACTGAAAATGTCACACTGAATAATTCAGGTCGAATTGATGGTAGTATTTCAGCGGGGCAAAATGCCAAAATCACCAATAAAGAAAATGCGATTATTAATGGTGGTATTACCGCTCAAAACAACTCAACAATTGTCAATGAAAACGGTGCATTGATTGGTGGTGTTGTTGTTGTCAGGGGCGAAGGCGCTAGCTTTGACAATAAAGGAACGGTTGGCGGCGCATTTGCTTTTGATGGTGCAACCGTTAGTAATAATAATTTATTTCTAGGTAGTAGTAATATTGTTAGTTTGGGGAATGGTTCTGCGCTGAACAATAATGGTGATATTTATATTGGTTATAGCTCAGTCGATTTAGAAAATGAGACTGCGGTGGTTGGCTCAGCCAATACGACTAAATATACTGCAATGCAAGTGTCTGGCGCAGGCACCGTCTTTAACAATAACCATAATGTGTTTTTATCAAGTTCACAGAGCAATGTGACCGTCATCTCGGTTGCAAATTCGGGTAAATATATTGATGATAAAGACTCAAAAATTGTTTTAAATAAAGAAAATCAAACAATTACGGGTGTTGATAAAGATACAGGTAATAATAATACTGCGATTTATGTCACGGGTACAGGAACAGACGCAACCATTAATGGTACGATCACACTAAATGACGTGGGGAGTACTGGAGTATGGATTCAAAATGGTGGTAGTTCAACCTTAAGTGGCATCGTTAATCTTAATGGCCAAAATGGCGTAGGTGAAACTCAAGTCAGAAGCTTTGGAGCATGGGTTCAAGGTGACGGTACGACATTTACCATGAATGGTAATGCACAAATTAATATGAATTCTGAACGGGCAATTGGTGTGCATATCCGAGATGGTGCAAAAGCTGAAATCAATGACCACGCAAGTATCACGTTTAGCGATAAGAAAAATCAAATTGGCTTTTTAATTTCAGGTATCTCAAAAGCTGCCGCTATTGAATATAACAGTGATGAATTGTTAAAATTACAAGGTGATGGATCTGTTTTATTCCGTGTTGAACGTGGTTCAATATTCAACTCGAGTACAATTAGTTCAACCAATCCATCATTATCTGTTTTAGATTCAAATAATACCAAAGACTCAACACTTATTGTTATCACAAATGGGCCAACTGCAACAGGTGCGAGTAATCAAACTAACGCTGATCTCAGTGGATTTACATTAAAAGTCAATGGTGAAAATGCTAAAGGAATCAGTGTTGAAGGCGGTGCAAATGTAAAAATTACAGGTGATACCCAGATCCAGTTAACTGGTGATAATTCAATTTTAGCCAAAATTGATGGCAATTATTATGATTTGAATGGTGTCAATGCGCCGGCCAACAATGGTAAATCGTATTTAGAAAGTTCGGCTCAATTAACAACGGATATAACAGGTGGCAGTGATCAAATTGTCACGGGGCAAGATTCGGTAGGTTACTATATTACCAATGGTGGTACCCTTGATCACAAAGGCAGTATTGATTTCAAAGAACCAAGTAAAAATAACATTGGTGTTAAAATTGATAGCGGTGGTACATTAATTAGTGAATTAGGATCATATGTTAAAGTACGGGGTACGGCAATTGAAATAAGTGGTAGTTCATCTGTTGCAACCGTAAACAACATTGGTAATGGTGATAATCCGGTTGTGTGGGCTATTGGTGCTGACGGGAATCAAAGTGATTCAGCGTATCATGTCAAAGATCAAGCAACATTGAAATTGACAGGTACAGGTATTACCCGAGCACAGGGTACTGCGCATGGTATTTTGGTTAATGGTGCAAGCCAAATTGTACTCGATAGTGCAACTCTTGATTTGTTTGGTGACGGTACCACCACATTTAGTACTGGTAACGGGATTGAAAACCGTTCAGCATTAAGCAATATTCAATTTATCAATGGTGCTAAAATTGATGTTAAAGATGGCTATGGTATTCACTCAAGTGTCGGTTTCTCACAATCAGTCGGTTCTTTAACGGCGGGAACGATTAATGTCTTTGGTCAAGGTACTGGGATCCGTTTTGAAAATATTGATCCACTGAGCGGAGATGTGCTGGGTACGACAAATAATAGCATCAATAACACCGGTTATGAAAAAGTTGTCATTAACGTCTATGAAAATACGGGGCATGGTATTTATGTCGACTCAAGTAAAAATGTCAATACCTCTGCTAGTGTCAACATTATTAGTAATACAGGCCATTCTGCACTTGAGATAAAAGGTTCGACAAGTACAGCTTCACAATCCGGTAACTTACATAGTGCCAATAAAAATGATGTTATCGTTGATTTAAATAATGGTTCGATGACTAAATTTACCAACAATGGTGAATTACTTTTTGGTGATTTTACTAAAAATAGTACAGACGGCTATGATTTTACCGCTCAAGATAAAAACAGTGCTAAAGATAGTTATGCAATCAAAACGGATGCGACTGAAAATGGTTTAGATTTTACCAATGATACCAAAGGTAATATCAATGGTACCGTTGAGTTATTAGGTTATGGTAATAGCACTGATCCAGAGGACAAAACTAAAGGTAATAAAGTTACATTACGTGGTGAGGGTAATATTTTTATCACGGGTGACGGTAATGATAAATTTGTTGTCGATAAAGTTGTGGGTGATGATTTAGGTGGTGAGAATCAAGTTAAACAATTCACACAACTTGATGGTGGTGAAGGGGATGATGAGATTACGTTCAATAATAACTCTGACTTCACGATTAATAAAGATGATACCATTAAAAATATCGAGTATTTTGCACTTAATAACGCGAGTAAAGTCACACTGAACAACTTAGCGACTGTTGATGGTTTAAATAGTGCGGTAACGACTTATGACATTATTGATAGTGCGAGTGTATTAACGTACAGATGGAATCAATCAAACACTGATTTTAATCGTTTATTAAAGGGCAATGGTACTTTCAAAGTTGATTTACAAAATCTTGATAGTCAAGGTAAACCAAGCAATTCATTTGCATTTGATAGTACGACCAATAGTGGTGATTTCACGGGGACGTTAGAGTTAACAAATACGCAATATACCTTAGCTGACAGTAGTGAAAATAATAATACAAGCGCCTTAACCCAGGCAACATTGAAAGCATCTGACAACAGTTATATTGAGGTCGGCAGTGGCGACCAAAATATAAAAGGATTATATGTGAGTGGGGGGACGGTTGATTTTGGGCGTATTAACATTGGTGATGATAAATCGGCTAACCATGTGGTAGTTGATAATTTAGTTTTAGACAAAGGTAATATTCAAATCGATATCAGCGGTTCTATCTATAACCCGGGGATTCCCTCTTCACTTCCGTTATTAGAACAAGATAATGGTGTGATTTTTACTAAACTTGTTTCTGCTAACAATGTATCTGGTGGTGCTGTTAATATCGACATCGATCGTACCCAGATTAAATTGGTCGATGAAAATGGTACTGAAATTGTTGATCCAGCACAAAGTAATCTCGTTCAAAATGGTGAAATTGTTGCTCGTGCCACCTATGATACGCGTTTAACAAAAGGGCAAGATAGTGATGGGCTTTATGTCGGTTATGGATTGACGCAAGTCGAATTAAAAGCACAAAACAATGCTGATGGTATTGGAAATGCCTTAATTCTTGATTCATCTGATAGTGATCCATCTAAAGCAGGCAGTAGTGATTTTGATGTGCTGATTACCGATTATGACAATGGTGATGGTACCTATACTTATGGTGATTTACAAATACGAGGAACTAAAGCGGTCACATTGAGTGGTTCAAATACTTACCATGGCTCAACATTTGTAAAAGATACCAGTTCACTTATTGCTGGCGCCAATAATGCACTAGGTGCAACACGCTTACTCAAATTAGATGAAAATACCCAATTTAGTCTCAATGGTTGGACTCAGGAGTTAGGCAGTTTATACACCAGTAATCAATCAAATGTGAATTTAGATGGCGGTACATTAACCATTAGTGGTAAAGATGTCCCTAACCAATTAGGTAATTTAAGTTCTTATATTGCTGCAGGGAGTTTAAGTGGTAGTGGTAAATTTGTTGTCGGTGATACGAGTCTGACGCGAACTTTAACGGGTAATCCTACGGTAACCATTACCGGTGACAATAATGATTTAACAGCGGACATTATTAATGCAACCAATGGTCAAATCAACATGGATTCACAAGGTGGATTAGGGACCGGTAAATTGACAAACAATGGAATCCTTAACTTATATTTTAGTGAAGATAGTGTTCTTACCAATAGTACTTTAGATGGATATGGTAGTCTAAATAAATACAACTCAGGTACTTTGACGTTAAGTTTATCGCAAGCCAAAGATTTTAATGGTGAAACGAACATTAATGGTGGGGCAATTATTTTCAAAGGCGACAGTAATGCCACTTCTGAAAGTTATGCAACAAGTCGCGTAAATATTGCAAGTAATGGCGCATTGATTGGGTTGGATAATGTTATATTCCAAGGCGATATTAATAATAGTGGTCGGTTCTATATTGGTGATTTACCTAACTCGACGACAGTTAATGAAAGCACAGTAACCGTGAATAACTATACAGGTAACGCTGATAGCTACTTAATCTTTAACGGTAAATTGTCTGATGATAGTTCTCCAATGAGTAAATTGATTATCAATGGAGATGCAACGGGAATCAGTTATGTGTCCGTGAATAATATTGGCGGCTTGGGTGCTAAGACTATCAATGGAATCAGTATCATTGATGTTAATGGTCAATCTGATGCTGAATTTGTGCAGTCAGGACGGATTATCGCGGGTGCGTATGATTACAAATTACAACGTAGCCAATCCAATACCAATAATTGGGTGTTAATCAGTGATCTTACCGCAAGGCCTGAAGTTGGGAGTTATTTAGGCAATATTTATTCAGCTAACACGATGTTTAATTTACGACTTCACGACCGATTGGGTGAAACACAATATACTGATCTGTTAACCGGTGAACAAAAAACTACCAGCATGTGGTTGCGTTATCAATATGGATATAACAAATTCGATGCGGCAAATGGGGACCTGACTGTTAAAGATAACTGGAATATCACACAACTCGGTGGGGATATTGCAGGTTGGAGTTCAAATGGCCTAAATCGTTTGCACATCGGTTTAATGGTTGGTCAAGGACATAGTTCAACTAAATCACATTCGAATATTGATAGTGCTAAGTCGGAAGGCAAATTAAACGGTTATAGCTATGGTCTTTATGCAACATGGTATGACAATAATGAAGATAAAACAGGTTTATATGTTGATAGCTGGGCATTATGGAATAATTTTAGTGCTTCAGTGAGTGGCGATAGTTTTTCAGAAAAATATCGCTTAAAAGGCTTAACGGCTTCTGTTGAATCGGGTTATTCGTTTGTAACGGGGACACTCGGTAATTACGATGTTTGGTTACAACCAAAAGCTCAGCTACTATGGTCGGGTGTGAAAAGTAAAGATATTACAGAAAGTAATGGTACTCACGTTAGCTTTAATAAGGGGAATTTACAAACGCGCTTGGGCTTTAGAGCTTCACTGTTAAGTAATCATAATATGCAGTTGCAAACAAATCAGTCTGCTCAATTATTTGTTGAGGCAAATTGGTTACATAATACTAAATTGTATGAAGTCACGCTAAATAATGAAATGACAGTCGGTCAAGATGGTGCTCGTAATATCGGTGAAGTTAAAGTCGGTATAGAAGGGAATATAAGTACCAATACCAACATTTGGTTTAATGTGGCAGGGCAACGAGGCGATCATAGTTATCAAAATGCATCAGCGATGTTAGGGCTTAAATACAGTTTCTAATTCAATTTATGTCATAAACTGAAAACCAGCTTTATGCTGGTTTTTTATCGCCTAAATCAAATGATACTTGTAAAATTAATCATCAAATTCAGGTAATAGGTGAAATATTATCAATTTCGTATTATAGTATAAAGGTCAGTTTAACTGATAATTCTCAGGGCGGGGTGTAAGTCCCCACCGGTGGTCATAGCCCACGAGCGCTTAGTGCTGATATTTTCAGTGTTAAGGTCTAGCAGATTTGGTGAAATTCCAAGGCCGACAGTGATAGTCTGGATAAAAGAGAGTTGCTTATTTCCCTTACATATAATTATCATTATTATGTAATGATATTCTTAATGGTCAAGCACTTGCCCTGGTTCTGGTATTGTCATTGATAATAAGGAATATTTTTACCATGAATCAGAAATCAATCACTTCTCAAAATGTTGTTCATAATACATTTAGTCTTGCCGAATTTGGTGCACCGATTGAACGTGTTGAAAAAGCCATTACGGCATTACAAGCTGGCAATGGCGTATTAGTTTTAGATGATGAAGACCGTGAAAACGAAGGCGACATTATTTGGGCGGCTCAAAATATTACAACGGAACAGATGGCTCTGACAATCCGTTATGGTAGTGGTATTGTGTGCTTATGTATGCCAAAGGCTTATTGTGACAAACTTGAACTGCCTATGATGGTTTCACATAACACCAGCAAAAATCACACCGCATTTACCATTACCATAGAAGCAGCACAAGGGGTATCGACAGGGGTTTCTGCAGCTGATCGCGTGACAACAGTGAAAGCTGCCGTTGCTGATGATGCTAAACCTTCAGACCTTAGTCATCCAGGGCATGTTTTTCCACTGGTTGCAAAAGACAATGGGGTACTTGAACGTCGTGGTCATACCGAAGCATCAGTTGATTTAGTTAAACTAGCAGGGTTTAAACCTGCTGCGGTCATTTGTGAATTAACGAATGATGATGGTTCAATGTCAAGAGCACCGGATGTTGTTGCATTTGCCAAAAAGTTTAATATTCCAGTAGTGACTATTGAAGATATCGTTGAATTCCGTTTGAAATAGACACTAAAGATTATCAATAATAGGGTAAAGCCTTATTGGAGATTGATAATGACAACCAAGCATGAAGAGAAAGATTATCCATCAAATGCCGCATTAGTCTATGATAAAATTAAAGCAAGCGGTGATAAAGAGATGAGCCGTGATACGTGGGCGCTAATTTTATCTGCCATTGCAGCGGGTTTATCGATGGGGACGTCCATGTTGTTAAAAGGCATTCTTCATGCTTATTTACCCAATTCGTCTTACAGCTTTTTAATTGAAAGCCTCGGCTATTCAATGGGGTTTGTCATTGTGATTATGGCTAAACAACAGCTATTTACCGAAAATACCGTCACTGCAGTTATACCCGCGATGAACCAACCTTCTGCGCGAAATTTTTATCGTTTATTTCGCCTATGGGGGCTAGTCTTATTCGGTAACTTGATTGGCACATTCGTCATTGCATTTGCCTTTTTACATTTACCAGCATTTACACCTGACTTAGAGTCAGCATTTTTGGCCTCTGGTGCGGCAATCATGCAACATACGTCTTTTGAAATTTTTAGTCGCAGTATTTTTGCAGGTTGGCTTGTTGCGACAATGGTATGGATTTTACCTAATGCTAAATACAGCAAAATATTTATTATCATATTAATGACATCAGTCATTCAGATGGGTGAGTTTACTCATATAATTGTTGGATCAGCAGAAATTTTTTACTATATGTTAGCGGGGAAAATCACGCTGTGGCAATATCTTTATCCTTTTGCCATTCCAACCATATTAGGCAATATTGTTGGCGGCACGTTTATTTTTACTTTATTGAGTCATGCCCAAGTTAGGAGTGACATGAACAGTGATTAAAGATTTTAGACGAGGTTGTCAAACCAACTCTCTAGGATGACAACCGCCGAGCTGGCATCTACCTTTCCTTTCTTTAATGCACGATAGCCGCCGATTTCAAATAGGTTTGCTTTTGCTTCAACGGTAGAAAGGCGTTCATCATGTAATTGAATTTGATAACCAAAACGACCATGTAATCGATTGGCAAATTTTTTGGCGCGTTGTGTTAATTCCTGTTCAGTACCGTCCATATTTAAAGGTAGACCGATCACCAAATAATCAGGTTGCCATTCTTTCAGCATTTTTTCGATATCTTGCCAATTAGGCTGACCATCACGGGCTTTGAAAGCACATAGTGGCCGTGCCGTTTTAGTAATATCTTGACCAATTGCTGCGCCGATGCTACTCGTACCAAAATCGAATGCAATGATGGTTGCCATAATATTACGCTTTACCCATCAAGGTCGATATTGTTTCAATATTGATACCAATTGATTGCGCAGCAAGATGCCAACGATCTTCAATCGGTTGTTCAAAGATAATATCAGATTTCACATCAGCCACGAGCCAATCATTTTGTGCAATTTCATATTCAAGTTGCATATTCCCCCAACTTGCATAGCCTAATGAAAGTAATAAATCTTTAGGCTGTTCTGGTGAACCGATCGATTTTAATACATCGAGTGAAGTCGTAATCATGACTTCATCTGAAATTGAAATGCTAGAAGAAAAGCCCGCTTGTGGTGTATGTAAAATAAAACCTTGTTCTTCTGACAGTGGACCACCAATAAAAACAGGTTGTTCAAGTTCAGCACACGATTTAAAGGGCGTAATATCTAATTTGGATAGCACCGTTTGTACAGTCAAATCAACAATTGGCTTGTTAATGATAATTCCCATCGCGCCATCGCGATTATGTTCACAAATATAAACGACGGAACGACTAAACAGCTCATCATTTAATGCTGGCATTGCGATTATAAAACGGTTTTTTAAATTCATAGTGGTTTCTTATTATGGTTATGTTATGTGCGTTAACAATTACAACGCACATTTACCAATTTTAACGTTGTGTTCAACTCGGCAACACATCAAATATTCTGCTTCATGCGTATCTTCATTTATCGATTCAGAGACGATTTCAAATCCTTGTGATAAATAGAATGATTGCGCAGAATGATTTTTTTTGTAGACATGGACATACAGTTCATTATGCAGCTGTTTTGCTTTAACAACTAAAGCTTGCCCACTACCTTGACGTTGGTGGTCTTTAGCCACAAATAAGCCAGCGATATAATTGTCTGTTAAGCCAATAAATCCTTGTACGCCATCAATATCTTGCACAAAAATAGTCGACATCGGTAAGATCGATTTAACCAGATCATAATTGTTGATGAAATAACTTTCATCGATAAAATTATGGGCTTGTTTATTGCCGTCTAGCCAAATCGACATAATGTTATCGAGATCGCGGGCTTGGTATTCCCTAATCATTTTATATCCTTCATTATTTATTTGATACGTTGTTCAATCGCATCCATTAGCATACTGGTAATCGATAGATCAGTTATTTCTGATTCAATTTCACGTACACAAGTCGGACTGGTGACATTAATTTCAGTTAACTTATCACCGATAATATCAAGTCCAACAAACAGTAATCCTTTTTCTTTTAATTTGGGACCTAATGTATTTGCAATGTGCCAATCTGATTCAGACAATGCCCTGACTTCACCATGACCACCGGCGGCTAAGTTACCGCGAGTTTCCCCTTTTTGAGGGATACGTGCTAAACAATAGGGTACGGGTTTACCATCAACGACTAATACCCGTTTATCACCCTCAGTGATGGCAGGTAAATAGGTCTGAGCCATGCAGTATTGAGTATTATGATGAGTTAATGTTTCAATAATTACGGACACATTAGGATCATTTTGCTTGATTCTAAAAATTGAAGCGCCACCCATACCATCAAGTGGTTTTAAAATAATATCGTGGTGTTCTTGGTAAAAATCTTTCAATAGCTTAGTTTGACGAGTAACCATTGTTTCAGGTGTAAATTCAGCAAACCAAGCAGTATACAGTTTTTCATTACAATCACGTAAACTTTGTGGTTTATTAACAATGAGTACACCTGCATTTTCGGCACGTTCTAAAATATAGGTTGCATAAATGAATTCGGTATCAAATGGTGGATCTTTACGCATTAAAATGACATCAAGATCACTCAGTGGGATGGTTTGTTCATCGCCAAAATCATACCAATGATTTTTGTCTTGATAGACTTTTACAGTACGAGTTGTCGCGTAAGCTTCACCAGCAGTTAAAAAAAGATCGTTCATCTCCATATAATAAAGCTGATAACCTCTTTTTTGTGCTTCTTGTAACATGGCAAAACTGGTATCTTTTTTTATATTGATCTGACTAATCGGATCCATAACAATGCCAAGCTTAATCATGACAACTCCTTAATGATTGGTTTTAATAGTTTTGTAATCGTCGAATTAGTATATACCCAAACGACGTATCCCGCTGTGTTTTTTATAGCCAATGAAACAAATAGGAAACGCTTATTCAATATCACCAAATTTAACTTGTAAGGCGGTGATTGCAGTTAACGCGACAGTTTCGGTTCGCAGTACGCGTGGCCCTAATAAAATTTCAGTAAATTGATGTTGTACCGTCATGTGAATTTCATTGTCACTTAAACCACCTTCAGGACCAATCAGTAATGCAATATTATTGTTGGGTAAGCGTAATTGGTTAATCCCTTGTTGTGCTCGTGGATGCAACGTCAATTTTGTATAATCAGCCAACGTTTGACACCAATTTTCCAGTTTAATGACGGGATTAATAATAGGGACAATATTTCGACCGCATTGCTCACAGGCAGACTGTGCTATTTTTTGCCATTGGCTTCGTTTTTTATCCAGTCTATCAGTATCGAGTTTAACACCACAGCGTTCAGACAATAATGGGGTAATAATATTGACACCCAGTTCAACTGATTTTTGTATAGTGAACTCCATTTTTTCCCCACGTGATAGAACTTGACCTAAATGGATATTGAGGGGAGACTCTCGATTATCAATAATACTGTTTGCCGTCTTAACTAAAAGACGTTTTTTATTAATTTGTACTATGGTGGCTGGTGTCACGGTATTGTGACCATCAAATAATACTATAGATTCACCTTCTTTCATTCTTAACGCTTTAACAATATGAGCAAAAGCATTTTCATCGAGTTCAATAACACTGTTTTCAATAATTGAGGTGGGCTGAAAAATCCGTACCATAACGCGCTACTTTTAAATTTATTATAAAAATTAAAATAAATTATAGCGTAAATTATTCAGATTGGGTAATCTCTTGTGTAGGGATAATTGAGGATATAAACCGTAAATGAAAGATTGTGTTTTAATTGAAGGATTAACTATTATTACGACGATTGGCGTTTATGAATGGGAAAAAACCATTAAACAAAAGTTGATACTTGATATTGAAATGGATTGGAATAATCAACCTGCCGCAACCAGTGATAATGTCGATTTTTGTTTAGATTATGCCAAAGTGACGGCTGCTATAGAATCCTATGTCCAAAATCATCGTTTTGAATTAATTGAACGTGTTGCTGAAGAGGTAGCACAATTAATTATTCATCAATTTTTTGTACCGCGTGTGAAAATCAAGGTGAGTAAACCCGGCGCGATTCCTGCTGCAAAAAATGTTGCCGTAATGATCGAACGCTACAAATAAGCCATTATCACGATGAAGATGAAAAATCATTATTATGATCAACGCAAAGCACATCATAATGCACAAGGCTTTCAAAATATTGAGCCTTTTAGTGTTAGTATTAGTGATGTTAAAAAATGGAAACGTGAACGCCGCGTTAATCCACCTCGAGAAGGGTATACTCACTTTGAACAAACATGGTGGCAACCTGCTAATTTTAACTGTTTAGATGATGCAATATGGTGGTTAGGTCATGCCAGTACACTTATCCAGATTAACCAGCGTACAATTTTAACCGATCCTATTTTTTCAAAACGTGCTTCGCCAGTTGCTTTCGCTGGACCAAAACGTTATACGCCTAGTGCCTGTCAGATTGAAGATTTACCGCATATAGATGTGATTGCTATTTCACATAATCATTACGATCATTTAGACCATGCAAGTATCAAAAAATTAATTAAACGCTTTCCACACGTCACTGTTGTTGTCCCACTAGGACTGAAAAATAAACTGCAACGTTGGGGGGCTAATGAAGTTATTGAGCTCGATTGGTGGCAAAGCGTTGATATTAATGGCATGCTATTGACTTCTATGCCTGCGCGTCACTGGAGTCGTCGTGGATTATTTGATACCAATCGCACATTATGGTGTGGATGGATGATCGAGTTTGCAAAGCGTTGTGTTTACTTTGTTGGTGATACTAGCTACACCACACAATTTAAACTGATCCCACAACATTTTGCTCATATTGATGTCGCGTTGATTCCCATCGGAAGCTATGCACCAAGGTGGTTTATGCATAATCAGCATGTTGATCCAGCACAAGCCTTACAACTGTTTAACGATATTGGTTGCAAGCGTGCAATGGCTATTCACTGGGGCACATTCGAACTTGCTGATGAACCGTTAGATGAACCGCCACAATTACTACAACATCTCTTTGCACAATACCATGTTTCACCACAAGATTTTTCAGTTCTAAAAATAGGTCAGTCAATATTACTGGATTAAAGAATATAACAGGCACAATGCTAATTTTTTTGATAATATAACGGTAACTGACCGTATCACAATGTGTTTAACAAATGGAGGAAATCATGAAATACATGACTTTATTGCTAAGCTTTTCGTCCATGTTGTTAGTGCTTGTTGCATGTGGTGGTAAACAAGAACAAAGTAACGATCCGCAATGGTCAAAACCACAACGCGTATTGGAAGGTTGTGACGGTGTCATCAGTAATTCAAAACAGTGCCAGCAAAACCCCAATACACAACAAATGATGATTGAAATAGACAGACATTAATATTATGAGCGCATGGTTAATTTATGCTTTACTATCGGCGGTTGCCGCTGCGGCAGTCGCCATTTTAGGTAAAATTGGTTTACAGCATTTAGATGCTAACATGGCAACGGCAATTCGTTCCGTGGTGATGGCTATTTTTTTAGTCGGTGTTGTTATTGTGCAAGGTAAAT
Source organism: Orbus sasakiae (assembly GCF_039542345.1). Lineage (NCBI taxonomy): Bacteria > Pseudomonadati > Pseudomonadota > Gammaproteobacteria > Orbales > Orbaceae > Orbus > Orbus sasakiae. The sequence continues at coordinate 1,230,824 of NZ_BAABHY010000001.1, read as the reverse complement.
TGCAGCTAATACAAAGCTTTATTGCTGATAAAAAAGCGATCTTAGTGATTGTCCTCAGTGGAATTGCGGGTGCCTTGTCGTGGCTGTTTTACTTTATGGCGATTAAAGTCGGAAAAGTTTCTCAAGTTGCACCGATTGATAAGCTTAGCGTTGTCTTTGCTGTTGTGTTTGCGGCGATTTTATTTGGTGAAAAAATCTCCTTATGGGGTGGGGTCGGGGTAGCTATGATTGCCATTGGTGCCATCCTCGTCGCGCTGAACTAAGTATACGTGACGGTTAAACTGAGAGGCGAATCAAAGCTACCTCAATGTTTAAATGAATAGATTCTCACTGGACGCCCAACCGATAAGTGGGTTAAATAGCTTTCTAACTCACCAATATCTTCTAAGTAATCAATGTATTTTTTTAATGAAATTCGCGATAGGTTACTAGACGCCACTAAATCACTCATTGCGAAATCAGTTTGGTAATCGTGCAACATGTCTCGAACTTGTTGCAAGGTATCAGGTTCAATGCCTTTGGGTAAGGTATTCGATTTTTCAACCGTTTTCGCAAAAATACGGTGATCAAGCTGTTTTTGATCTAATGATTCGGTTGAGTTGAGTAACCTAATCCGTTCTTGATAAGTAATCAAGGCCGTTCTAAATCGTTTGAATGTAAATGGTTTAACAATATAATCAATCACCCCAAGTCGTAACGCGGATTGAATATTCTCACTATCACAGGCCGCGGTTACCATAATAATATCAATGGTTGGGTAACTGATGCGGATATGTTGTAATAGTTCTAATCCATTCAATTTTGGCATGAAAACATCTAATAATAAAAGGGATACCGGATTGTCATGAATAAAGTGGAGTGCGGCTTCACCATCTTTTACTTGACCGACTAACTTAAAGCCTGGAATCATCTGTAAATATTTTTTGTTTAGTTCAGCAACCATTGGGTCATCTTCAACAATTAAAACATTAAGCATCGTTATACTCCTGATAAATAGAATACAATGGGATTAAAACTGTAAAACATGCTCCCTGTGTATCAGATTCTCGTAACTCAATATGTCCGTTTAGTTCATCAACGCTAGCCAAAACAAGATATAAGCCAAACCCTCGATTATCCCCTTTAGTTGAATAACCTTTCGTAAAAATTTGCTGAGAATGCTCTTTGGCAATGCCTTGTCCATTATCTTTGACTTCAATAATAAAATTATGGTCATCAATTTCTAATTTAATTGTGATGTGCTTGTGGTCTAAAAATTGCACCGCATCTAAACCATTATCGATTAAATTCCCTAGAATTGTCACTAATTTATGGGCGGTAGAGCTATCACCAATGCTGTGTAGTTGTCCCTGTGTATAAAAATCTAATGTGACCCCCAGTTCACGTGCACGACTGAATTTACTGTTTAAAAAGCCGGCAATAATCGGATCTTGGATAGATTGCGAAATTTGTTCACTTTCTTGGGCTTGTGTGCCCATTAACTTTTCTAGATAATCGATGAGTTCATGATTATTATCATTAAATGCCAGACCATAAATAACATGTAATTTGTTATTAAACTCATGGGATTGGGAACGCAACGCATCTGCATAGCGGTTAACTCCCGTTAAGTTTTCGGCTAATTGACGTATCTCAGTCATGTCCCGAAATGATGCAATCGCCCCAATGAGTTCACCATTTACAAAAAGGGGAGTTCGACTTGTTAAAATAACGATACCATTAATATTTTGTTCACGATCGTATTCAGATTCACCACTTAGCATGACGTCTTGTAAACGTGTATTAGGAATAATTTGTCTTACATCTCTGTCAATAATGGTTTCTTTACGTTGTTTGATACGTAAAATACGGATAGCCTCATCATTGATTTGGGTAATTTGGCTATCACGATTAATCACAATGATACCTTCTTTTACCGTTCGAATAATCGCATCTCGTTCTTCAAATAGTTTGACCATTTCAAAAGGCTCAAGCCCTAATAAAATGGTTTTAATGCTTTTGGAAAACCATAATGCTAAGGCAACCGCAACAATTAGCGATATCACTAACGTGAATAAAATGGGTTGACTCGTACGTGAGGCTAAATGCTCAATTTTATTCACGGTTTGCCCAACCATTAATGCACCAATTTGTGTATTATCACTGGCATAAATGGGTCTAAATGCGCGGATCGAAACACCGAGAGTCCCTTTTGCTGTTGAAATATAGGATTGACCTTTTAAGGCTTGTTCACCATCACCACCCACAATCATCTTACCGATTTTATCTTTATCAGGGTGCGAAAAGCGCATCCCATTCATATCAAAAATCGTGATAAATTCGACTTGTGATAAACGTCTAGCTTGTTCAGTATAAGTTTGAATTCGCGCTAAGTTCTGTGGAGTAGGATGCTCAATGCTGTCAATAATTTCAGGTGATGTTGCAATCAAATCTGCAACATTTGCAACATGTTGGCTCGCATTATTGTAATATTGATTATTCACAATTCGAATGATGTAGATATTTTCAGCAATTACCGCGAGTGCAAACACAAAACAGATCAAAATAATCAATTTTGTTTTTAATTTTAGATGATGAAACAGTTTTCTCATTTATTTCCTTATCATAACGATAGTCGTCTAAAAGAAAATTGCCTGACCTACAAATAAACCCTGCTTTTTAATTTAAAAAGCAGGGTTTATTATAACGTTAAATTTAATTAAAACGTTATTTTCTTGCCGCTTGACGAACACTTTCTGCTACAACTTTAGCGACATTCGGTTCAAATGCATTGGGTAAGATGTGATCTGGACCTAATTTATCATCAGTAACAATGCTGGCTAACCCCTTTGCTGCGGCAAGTTGCATTTCAAGGGTGATATCTTTTGCTCTTGCATCTAACGCACCGCGGAAAATGCCGGGAAAGGCCAATACATTATTAATTTGATTTGGGTAATCACTTCGCCCTGTACCAATCACATAAGCGCCAGCCTCTTTGGCTTCTTCTGGAAAAATTTCAGGTGTTGGATTGGCCATTGCAAACACGATTGATTTTTCTGCCATTGTACTGACCCACTCTTTTTTCAATACGCCAGGTGCTGAAACACCTATAAAGACATCGGCTCCTCTTACCGCATCTTGTAATGTCCCAACTTGCTTTTCACGGTTAGTTTTTTTTGCCATTTCCATATGGTGTGGGGGTAATGAATTATCGTTTTCACATAAAATACCAATTTTATCAACCACTTTGATATTCTTGACGCCAGCGGAAAGTAACATATTTGCAATAGATAAACCGGCAGCACCACCACCATTAATGACCACTTTAATGGCGTCAATTTTTTTACTGACCACTTTTATCGCATTATATAAAGCAGCTAATACAACAATGGCAGTGCCATGTTGGTCATCATGAAATACGGGGATATCAAGCATCGCTTTTAACCGACGTTCAACTTCAAAACATCTTGGTGCACTAATATCTTCAAGATTGATACCTCCAAAGGAAGGGGCAAAAGCAGCAATATGGCTCACGATTTCATCTACATTTTGGGTATTAACAGAGAGTGGAATCGCATCGACATCAGCAAAACGTTTGAATAATATCGCTTTGCCTTCCATCACGGGAATGGCAGCTTCAGGGCCAATATTACCGAGCCCAAGCACAGCTGAACCATCGGTAATAACGGCGACCAAATTACGTTTTGTCGTATATTCATAAACATCTTGTTTGTTATTTGCAATTGCAGTACAGACAGCTGCAACACCGGGTGTATAAGCAACGCTAAGATCTGCCATAGAATTAATCGCAACTTTAGGACAGATTTCTAATTTTCCATGTTTCTCTTTACTGATTGCAAGTGCTTGTTCTTGAACGGTTGTCATAATATTCACCTGTATAATGTTTTAACATAAAAGTTTATCGTGTTATCACGGTTTTTTCACTAACTATGAAGGTAACGTAATAGGGCTGTTGCACCAATCACCATTAACGCTCCGCCTAGACGTGTTGCCACTTGAGCAAATGGCATCAAGTTCATGCGATTTGCCGTTGATAAAATGGCAACATCACCAGTGCCGCCCATACCACTTTGGCAAGATGAAATAATCGAAGCTTCAACTGGGTACATTTTGAAAAAGTAACTACAAACAAACCCTGTCATTGATACTGTAAAGACGACAGAAATAATGGTTAAAAAATAAGGAATAGTTAACACATTTACCACACTACCAAGGTCAATATAAAGGAGCCCCAATCCAGCCATCAGTGGGTAAGTAAAGTGACCAGAAATAAATTTATACCACTGTTGGCTGCCTTTTTCGACGCTTTCAGGCAAAATACGTAAATATTTAACTAATGCCGTGGCGATGATCATTAGTACAGGACCTGGAAAATGGGTTAATTTTTCGAGAATAAGACCAAGTAAAAACATGGTAGCAAGGGTCATTACTGCGCCACTCATCGCTCTTGCATCAAGCGGGCTTTTATCCTCTTTTAAGGCTTCTTCCATGCCATCAAATTGAATTTTGACTAATTGACCTTTGCCGCTCAGATGCGGCTTAAGTTCACCCACTCGATTGATAATTGCCGTATAAGTAATGGCAAAAAAGTTACCCACTACGGTTGCAGGAATTAACGCACTCACAAAGGCATCATAATCTTGGTTGAGAATATTGCTATAGGCATTTGACAGCTGTAAAACACCTTCGCCAACTCCTCCAGCCATAACAGGAGCTACCGTGTAGAAGAAAGCATGTTCCCAAGTGTCACCAAAGGCCATCGCAACTCCAACACCCACAAATGCAGCAAGAATCATACCTAATAACATGGGTATCATCATACGCACAAAACCATTAACCAAAATTACCCTATGCATTCCTAGAATGCTACCGCAGACTAAACTGGCAATATAAAATAATAAAAAGTTTGAGTCTTTCATTAACATTTTCGCGGCGGTTAATGTATTTGCATCAAAGACATCGTTATAAACCAAAACAGAAGGCACAATTAATGACAAAATTGCAGGTGCGCCAAATTTTTTAAAAAACGGTAAATTTTGCCCGATTGTACCTAAAAGCCACCCTAATGGTAAAATAACGGCAAAGCCACCAATAAGACTTTTGGGTAAAATATCTAACCAAGCTGAAATCATAACAATAATCGAACACCCTATAAAAATGGGTAATGGCAATGAGCCAACATAAAATTTGTTCTCTTTTATCTGTTGAAAAATACTCATAAATTAAACCTCGTTGTCGGGTTGATTTGTATGCGCTAATATTTTTATGACATTGTTGTGAACTTGGTCATCATCTGCCTTACGTAAGGTGAGAATAAAAGCTCACTTGAGCAAGGTACTGATGATAAGTTTGTTGACGTCGTTAACAGTGTAAAGAGAGTTAAAAAATTATATAGAATAGGAAACTAATCTAACTCATTATGTAATTAATGTAAGTGCCCTTAATTAACAAAGGCGACGATAAAAAAGATGATCATGGCGTGTCATATCGGAATAATCCTATCAGGATTGATAGTGTCATACACCCGATAGGGGGGAAACGCGTCGGGTGTGTTAGTTAGGCTTGATGAAACTAAATCAACTATAGTAAGCAGCTATCAAACGGCTCAACAGTTACATATTCACCAGCTTTGACATTATCACGATCTTTTTCCAGAATAATAAAGCAGTTAGCATGATTAAATGAGGATGTAATGTGTGAACCCTGATCGCCTGTCGAACTAACAACTAATTGGCCATCATGATCACGATGTAGGTAGCCACGTTGGAAATCGATGCGTCCAATCGACTTTTTAAGGTGACTTATCGTTTTCAGCGTAAACTGCTGTGAGGGAGTGTGTTGTTGGTATAACGCAAGAATCAAAGGGCGAACTAATTGGTAGAAAGTAATTAAACTTGAAACCGGGTTGCCTGGTAAACCACAAAAGAAGGCATGACCAATTTTCCCAAATGCAAAAGGTTTACCCGGCTTCATTGCAATTTTCCAAAAATTAATTTCGCCGATCTGCTCTAAGGCTTTTTTTGTATAGTCAGCATCACCAACTGAAACCCCACCACTGGTGATAACAATATCTGCTAAATCAGCGGCTTGTTTTAACGTCTGTGTAATTGATAATAAATCATCTTTAATAATACCTAAATCAATGACCTCACACCCCAACGCGTTAAGCATTAAATTAATGGTATAACGATTACTATCATAAATACTATTCGCTGATAACAACGGTTCACCAATGGGCGTTAACTCATCGCCCGTTGAAAAAATAGCAACTTTAAGGGCCTTAAATACACAAACCTCATTTAAACCAAGCGCAGCTAACGTTGACAGTTTAGGGATAGTTAGTTTTTCACCGGTAGAAAAGATTTCAGTATTAATGGTGATGTTTTCACCGATTCGACGGATATTTTGACCAGCTTTGACATTGTGACCATCAAAACTCATTTGTTGATCTGCAATTTTGACATCTTCTTGCATAATAACCGCGTAAGCATCATTAGGTACGGGGGCGCCTGTCATAATCCTTAGACATGTGTTTTTAGGCCATTGGATATCGCCATTATGACCTGCAAAAATACTGCCAGCTATCGGTAAGGTTGTATTTTCTTTTACATCCTTTTCTCTTATGACATAGCCATCCATTGCAGAATTATCAAACGAGGGGACATTGATCGGTGACATGATTGGTTTGGCAACAATACGATTTAGTGCTAAATGTAAATTCACTGATTCACTGTTTGGTATGGTATGGTGTTTAGCATGTTGTAGAATTTGATCTCGTGCTGCACTAAATTCTAAAAGAGGGGCTTTAGCCATGGTGCAATCCTTATAACTTAGAGTAGATATAAAATGTAGGTCAATCCTATGTTTAGTGATTAATGGCTGACCATGATATGAGTATTATATTCTATTTATGACGATCGTCATGATTTTTGTACTCATATTGTTAACTCATTATACAACAAAGCCCAATATAGATTGGGCTTTGAATGTGCTTATAATTATGGTGATTAAACGTTAAACAAGAAGTTCATAATATCGCCGTCTTGGACAATATAGTCTTTCCCTTCAGAACGCATTTTACCGGCTTCTTTAGCACCTTGTTCACCTTTATATTGAATGAAATCATTAAAAGCAATGGTTTGTGCACGAATAAAGCCTTTTTCAAAATCGGTATGAATTTTACCTGCCGCTTGCGGCGCTGTTGCACCAACAGGAATCGTCCAAGCGCGAACTTCTTTAACACCAGCGGTAAAGTAGGTTTGTAAATTAAGTAATTTATAACCTGCACGAATCACACGATTTAAACCCGGTTCTTCAAGACCAAGATCCTGCATAAACTCTTCACGTTCTTCGTCATCAAGTTCAGCAATTTCGGCTTCGATAGCGGCACAAACGGGTACAACAACAGCATTTTCTTGTGCAGCAATTTGATTAACGCGATCAAGATAAGGGTTATTTTCAAAACCATCTTCGTTAACGTTAGCAATATACATCGTTGGTTTAAGGGTTAAAAAGCTCAAATATTTGATCACTTCAACCTCTTCTTTACTCAGTTTCAGTGTTAATAATTTGTGACCTTGCTCTAAATGAGGTAAACATTTTTCAAGGACTTCTTGTTCAAATTTGGCATCTTTATCGCCACCTTTGGCTTTCTTTTGCACTCTCAAAATAGCACGTTCGCAAGTATCTAAATCGGCTAAAGCCAGTTCAGTATTGATGATTTCAATATCTTCAGCGGGATCAATTTTGCCTGCCACATGAATAATGTTTTCATTTTCAAAACAACGTACTACATGGCCAATCGCTTCAGTTTCACGAATATTCGATAAAAATTGGTTACCCAGTCCTTCACCTTTTGAAGCGCCCTTAACTAAACCCGCAATATCAACAAATTCCATGGTAGTCGGTAGAATACGTTGTGGTTTGACAATTTCAGCTAACTGGTCTAAACGTGAGTCAGGCATTGGCACAACACCTGTATTGGGTTCAATTGTACAAAACGGAAAGTTTGCAGCTTCAATACCTGCTTTAGTTAATGCATTAAAAAGCGTTGATTTTCCTACATTTGGCAAACCAACAATACCACATTTAAATCCCATGAGAATACCTTATATAAACATCAAAAAATGGTTGCGATTATATACTAATTTCATTTTTTACGATATAGCTATTTATCTGAATCGATAAACCGGATAAATAGTAATGATACTATGCATGATTTGAAACTTAATCTAGATCAATAAAATAAAATTAACACCTGAAATGTCATATTTTTACACTAGAATGATAGGTTATGATAAAAAAATAACGAAAATAAAAGCTAATTTATTGATAATCAATATGAAATTGCTTGGTTTTCTTATGCTGTGACAGCGTGTATGATAGTAAGCTCAATGCTAAGGAGTCAATAATATGAACGTAAAAACCTCTGCTCATAAACGCACCGTTATTAATGGATTATTAACAGTTAAAGAATCACTAAAATTATCGGCTAATTTGATTCGTATCGTCTTTACTTGTGATAAAACACTCAATGTTGATCCTCAATGGATTGGCCCACATCTTAAATTACTCTTTCCCTTATCTGGCAGCAAAGAGATTCATTTTCCACAAATGAATGAAGAGAGTAAAATCATTTGGCAAGAAGGTGTTCGCGAACGCGTCAGAACATACAGCGTCCGTAACTACAATTCAGTCGATAACACAATGGCAATTGATTTTGTCGTTCACCAACACGGAATAGCCACAACGTGGGCACAACAGGCTAAAGCCGGTGATACCATTGGCTTAGTGGCGATGGGGTCTAAAAATCGTTTTGATGAAAATATTCAGTTAATTTTACTTGGTGATATTTCGGCATTACCTGCTATTAGTTATACATTAGAACATCTCCCCGCATATCAAAAAGCGATCGCGATTATCGAAGTGCGTGATGAACAAGACAAAATTACCATTAAGGTAGCCAAACATGCAATGCTCAAATGGGCTGTAACCCCACAAGGCGAGCAAAGTAAACTTATCGATATGGTTAATCAACTTAATCTCGCACAAGATGACGATAGCTTGGTATTCTGGGGGGGAATGGAATCATCTGTATCACAAGCATTGCGTCATCATTTAAAAGTGCACTTTAGCCAAGTGCCAGCCGATTCGATCCGCTTAATTAGTTATTGGCGTGAAGGCTTTGCTGAAGGGCAATTTAAACATCATGATTAATGTATAATTGATAAATTAGCGATGAATGTATTAGCACATCTTCATTTAGCAACACTTGCTAATAGTTCGATTATTGGGAATGTTGCTGCTGATTTTATTAAAGGCGATCCTTATCAGCAATTTAGTCAAGATATTGCCGATGGTATTATGATGCATCGACGCGTTGATCGGTTAACAGATCAACTCGCTGAGGTCAAACAGGCTAAAGCGCTTTTCCGGCAGCAAACGTCACGCGTTGCTCCCATCGCACTTGATATTATTTGGGACCATTTTTTATCAAAACATTGGCAAAACTATGTTGTTAATACTGATGTTGCTGAATTTGATCAGCAAATGAAAACCATCATTTTACCCGATATTTCACTTTTTCCTTCGCCATTTTTTGATTTTATGTCGGCGCTATGGCGGGGGCAATGGCTGGTCAACTATGCTGATCGTGATTTCATTAGCCAAGTTTTAAATGGGATGGCAAACCGTCGACCTAAGTTACAGACTTTACGTGATACATTCATCGATTTTCAACGTAATTATCATCAGCTCGAACGCATATTTTTGAGCTTTTACCCACAATTAATGTTGTCGGCTCGAACTCAACAATTTTGCCTTTAATCTTTCATTGAAATCATGCTCGAAATAAATTTGTCGATCAAATACCTGCCATTCACTGATTTTAAGTATATAATTTATACCTAACTAAAAATAATAATTAACGAATGAATGTAAGATATGGCCAAACAAATTAAAGCAATTAAGTGCCCACATTGTGGTAGTGTAAATAAAACAAATTTAGATAAAGACCTGTATCATTGTGAAAATTGTAATACAGATTATTACTTAGATAATGATGATATCAATATAAACATTCATAATAAAACCACAGTCGAAAACCGATATGATGTGCATTCGTTATTAAAAAATCGTATTTTGCTGATTGGTATAGCCTGTTTGGTTGGTTTTATTCTGGTTCTGGCGATCCTAACGTCACTTTTAAATCGGCCACAACCTCCAAAATATGGTACCTATGCCAGTTCAACATCATCATCCCCTCAGACGGTGACTGCACCGATTACGGCAAATAAGCCCGTTGAACCAATAAAAGTAGAACCCAAAGCGATCCATTATTTACCACAAAATAAAGTCTATTACACCTATTTAGCTAATGATGGTCAGTTTTATTCGTTTAGTCTTGATTATCGCGCATTTGATAGTCATCAAAATGCGCTTAATGACATTTATTATGAAATTCGCGATGCCCTGACGGGAAAATTGGTTAAAAGTGATAAATTAGCGATAAAAAATAATAACGATAATTGGTATTTTCGTCGCTTTGATAATGGTGTGACCTATATTGTTTATGATGACAGTAAAGTTTATGCTTATGATGAAAACCGTTTTGAATTGACTGATGTTAGCAAAAGTTTATTTAACGATTACCCCGAATTCGTATCGGGTATTGCAACGGTTAACCTTACACCTTGGGGGTATGAGGATAGTTTTTACATTTTAACGAATAATGGTCAAGAGTATTTCTTTTATCCGTTATTAAATAAAATTTATAACTATAAATCAGATTATGATGAACTGCGAAAATATGCATCAGAATTGAATAATAAGCGAGAAAAAGTTGCAGAACCATACATTAGAACGTCCTATTGTTTTGAAAAACTCAATGATAATGTGGTATTAGTAAAAGTAGTTCATAAAACGACCAATATTTCGAGGTTTGACCGTTTTGGTTTTTCGTCAATAAATAATAGTGATAAACCCTATAAAATTAATTTACAATATGGTGAAGGGCCGATTATTGAAGATAAAATCTTAGCTAAAGATAGACTGTTTTTTAGTCCTAGTGTTGTGTATAGCACTGAAGATAAATTGATCATTAGAGTAAAAAATAATGCATCACCGAAATCTTACTATAATTTACAAAGCCTCGATGTTAATACTGGTGAAGTAGATTGGACGATAGAAGGTAATCAAGAATGGGATTTTTGGTCTGCTTCAAGTTCAGATGGAACACTTAGTGTATGGAATAAATATAATTTAGATTTACGAAAATTATTTATTCCCTATGCCGATGGATATTTGGTACAGTTAGATTATGGTCACTATGTGGTAATTTCCAAACAAGGTGAAATCCGCAAAGAGGTTAAATATCAACTCGAACCAATTTTTGCTAAGGCGGCAAGCTAAGTTGTAATTGAGATAACAAAATGAGGTCATGACGTAATGAGCGATAGTGAGTTAAATCCAGATACAACACCAATGATGGTGAAGCAAGCTAAAGTTTTACCCATCCAAAATTCGTTACTTGTTGGTTCAGAGCCAATTTACAGTTGTCAACTTGATGGTAATGGTAAGGCTGTCACCATTGATGCTCAAGGTGAAGCAACGGTTAAAAAACCTTGCTGGTTACATCTGGATTTTGCCAATCCAGCAACAATTGAATGGATTAATACGACTAACGTCTTACCTGAACTTGTCAAAGAAGAGTTGATAAAACCTATCCAAATACCAAAAGAAACCCGATTTGATACAGGGATCTTAGTGGTATTAAAAGGTGTTAATTTTACGCCTAATTCACTGCCAGATCCGATTGTAACATTTCGTTTTTTCATTACTGATAACTTAATTATTTCAACCCGACACCAGCAGATTGATGCTATCGCATCCTTAAAAGAAAATCTTGATAAAGGCATCGGTCCTGTTGATGTGGCGGATTGGTTAATCCAAGTCTCAGAACTCATTAGTGATCAAGTTAATCTGTCATTTGACAGTGTTCATAACAAAATCGTCAAATTGGAAGATGATGTGCTTAATCAGCGACTCTTTTCACATAAAGAGATCGGGCGAGTACGTAAACAACTGTATCTTTTAAGGCGACTGCTATCGCCACAACGTGATATTTTTGTTCGTATTTCGACAGAGCGAATATCCTGGATTGACGATAACGATAGGCAGCATTTACATGATATTTCGACGCAACAAAATCATTATATTAGTGATATTGATAGCTGTTTATTACGATTATCCTCGTTAATGGAACAAATTAATGGTTTCTTGGCAGAATCAACGAATAAACGCATTTATCTGATGACACTTTTTACCATGATATTTATGCCAATAACCTTTTTAACAAGCTTACTTGGGGTAAATTTAGCTGGCATACCGTTTAATGAAGCACATTGGTCATTTGGTGTATTTGTGGTGATTATTGTCTTAGTTTGTATTGGCTCCATTATTTGGCTAAAGTCTAAAAAATGGATGTGATGAGACGCGGGTATTGATAACGAGGATCTTTATATGGAAATTACGCAACTATTCAATATTCAGTATCCTATTTTACAAGGCGCTATGGCGCAAGTTTCACGTCATCAACTTGCCGCTGCAGTATCTAATGCTGGTGGTCTAGGCATTATTGCCTCAGGTGGTATGACAGCACAAACACTACGTGAGGAAATTAGAGCCTGTAAGCGACTGACAGATAAACCCTTCGCGGTGAACTTAATGTTAATGATGCATAATATTGAGGCACTTATTGACGTCTTAATCGATGAAGGTGTCAAGATTGTTGCAACAGGGGCGGGAACGCCCAAAAATTATATGCCGCGTCTTAAAGCTGCTGGTATCAAAGTGATTGCCGTGGTTCCCAATGTTTTAATTGCGCAGAAAATGGAACAACTGGGTGTTGATGCCATTGTGTGTGAAGGAACCGAAGCTGGAGGGCATATTGGTGAAACAACAACACTGGTTTTAGTGCCACAAGTGACACAAGCCGTCTCTATTCCTGTTATTGCAGCGGGAGGGATTGGCGATGGTCGAGGGATGGCGGCCGCATTTGCCTTAGGTGCAAAAGGCGTACAATGTGGTACGCTTTTTATGCTAGCAAAAGAATGTCCAATAGCAGATAACGTAAAACAGTTTATTATTCAAGCAAACGATACTGCTACAGTCGTAACAGGTCGAAAAATGGGTGCACCTGTTAGGACGATTCGTAATAAAATGATTGAAACATATTTACGTTTAGAAAATGACAATATTAGCCGAGATCAATTGGAACAATTAACGATGGGTTCAGCCAAAAAAGCGGCTGAAGGGGATATTGAAAACGGATCGGTAATGGCTGGGCAGATATGTGGTCTATTAACTGAAATTAAATCAGCGAAACGAATCATTGATGATATGGTGACCCAAGCAAAATACGTCATGCAACAAAATGCGTTACACTACGCTAATTTTTAGCTATCACTAGACATTATTTAAAATAGTAATCACAAATGATAAACATAACCCATTTTAATCTTATCTTGTCACACCGCTTAGCAAATATCGATTGTTTGTTTCACAAAAACGGTCATTACATGCTTGGGCTAAACCTATTATGCGATGGTTTTTAATATGAATCACCAGCATTCATATCGATTATTTATTGCTGAAAAACCCAGTTTAGCAAGAGCGGTTGTTGATGTTTTGCCAAAACCACATCAAAAAGGGGATGGGTTTATTCGTGCTGGTAATGGGGATGTGGTGAGTTGGTGTATTGGTCATTTACTTGAGCAAGCCCCACCAGATAGTTATGACGAACGTTATAAAAAATGGCAGATTAGTGATTTACCGATTATCCCCCAGCAATGGATACTCTTGCCCAAAAACAGTACACAAAAACAATTTAATATTTTAGTTGGTCTCATTCGACAGGCTAATGACATTGTCCATGTTGGAGACCCGGATCGAGAAGGGCAGCTGTTAATTGACGAAGTACTTAATTATTGCAAAATTCCAGCTGAACAGCTTCGTGCGGTAAAGCGCTGCTTAATTAGTGACCTTAATGCCTCTGCCGTTGAAAAATCACTCAATAATTTACGTAGCAATCATGACTTTATTCCTTTATCAACATCAGCTTTAGCCCGCGCAAGAGCAGATTGGTTATATGGGATTAATATGAGTCGACTTTGTACGATAAAAGGACAAAGTCGCGGTTATAAAGGGGTATTATCCATTGGTCGCGTTCAAACACCCATTTTAGGATTAGTTGTCAGACGTGATTTAGAGATTGAAAACTTTGTGAGTAAACCCTTTTATGAAGTGTTTGCTGTGATTGAGACAAAACATCATGAAACCTTCAAAGCTAAGTGGTTACCGAGTGAGGCTTGTGCGCCTTATCAAGATGAAGATGGCCGAGTATTACTAAAAACATTAGCTGAAAATGTGTGTGAACGCATTAAAAATCAACCTGCATTAATTGAAAACGTCAGTAATAAGAAAAAAGAACTCGCACCGCCTTTACCTTTTAACCTATCTGCGTTACAAATTGAGATGGCACGTAAAAATGGTTTAAGTGCACAAGATGTATTGGATATCTGCCAATCGCTATATGAAAAACATAAACTGATTACTTATCCACGTTCAGATTGCCGTTATTTACCAGAGGAACACCTTCATCAAATTAATGGTGTTATCGCAGCAATTAATCATAACTGCCCAGGATTACAAGATGCAATTAGCCACGCGGACTTATCCATTCGAACCAAAACATGGAACGATAAAAAAGTCGATGCACATCATGCGATTATTCCTACATTAAGAAAAGCCGATACGCATAAATTATCAACAAATGAATTTGCTGTTTATATGATGATTGCAACGCAATATCTTGCGCAATTTTATCCTAATTACCGCTATGCTGAGCTCCAGATTGATGTGGATATTGCGAAGGGTAAATTTGTTGCTAAAGCGAATCAAATGCTCGATGAAGGTTGGAAACAACTTTTTAAAGTTAATAGTAATAATCAGGCTGAAGAGTCTGAGCCATTGCTGACCAAATTGGTAAAAAAAGGTGAACAAGCACACTGTATTGATGCTGAGCTTGTCAGTAAAGAAACGTCTCCACCAAAGCCATTTACTGATGCGACATTATTATCAGCAATGACTGGAATTGCAAGGTTTGTGAATGATCCTGAAATTAAAAAAATCTTGCGTGAAACGGATGGATTAGGAACCGAAGCCACTCGTGCAGGGATCATTGAACTGTTATTTAAACGTGAGTTTTTGGTACGACAGGGGAAAACGATTCGTTCAACTGACATTGGTAGAAGGCTTATCGGCATGTTACCAACGGTAATGACAGTGCCCGATATGACAGCACATTGGGAGTCTCAGCTTGAAGCAATAAGCCATAAATCGATGAGTTATCAGCAATTTATGGCAGAACTGGTGCAATCTATTTTCCAGCTGATTGAGCGTCTCAATTCCGTTCGTTTTAATCATTAATGATTATTTTGCGCTGAATCAACATGACCATGACGTTTTTTGACAGATTTAAAGTAGCAGTGTAGTGCTAAATACGCTAAGGCACTAGCGAGTAGGTCTGAAATTGGCGCAGAAAACCAGACGCCATTGAGCCCACAAAATAGTGGCAATATGTAAAGTGTTGGTAACAAGATC
Source organism: Orbus sasakiae (assembly GCF_039542345.1). Taxonomy (NCBI): domain Bacteria; kingdom Pseudomonadati; phylum Pseudomonadota; class Gammaproteobacteria; order Orbales; family Orbaceae; genus Orbus; species Orbus sasakiae. The sequence goes on along the minus strand of NZ_BAABHY010000001.1, from coordinate 1,215,164 downwards.
AACACTTGCCTTGAAAGACTTAATATAATTGATACTTTTGCCATACCAATACATTGGAAGAAACCCGTAGTAACAATTTGGAAACCAATCAGCACAAATGAAATGGTAATAAAACGAAGTGCTGTTGATGATAAATCAATAATATCTTTCTCTGAGGTGAAGGCGCTGACTAAGAGATCGGGAATAAACATTCCAAACAAAAAGCCCAGACCCGTAATCACTGTCGCGACTTTTACAGCATAGAAAAAAGTTTCTTTCACACGTTGGTAATTTTTAGCACCATAGTTATAACCGATGATCGGTTGCATCCCCTGATTAACCCCAATAACAACCATAATGATGAGTGTAATTAATCGGTTAGCATTTGAATAGGCGGCAATGGCATCATCACCGCTAATGTGGCTAGTAGGTGCGTAGGCATTAAGTTGCCAGTTAATAAATACCACCACAATTGACGTTGCCACTTGCATCGCAAAGGGTGATACACCAATTGATAAGATATTAATCACAGACTCTTTTTTCAGACGCATATTCTTTAAACGCAATCTCACGGGGCTTTTTTTGCTGGTAAAATGTAGCATAACCAAAATAAAACTCAGCATCATTGATAAGGTTGTTGCAAGTGCGGCGCCACGCATGCCCCAATCAAATACTTTGATAAAAATAGGTGCTAAGATAATATTTGCAATGACTGTTGATAGCATAATGAGCATTGCTTTAAGGGGATAACCACATGCCCTCATCATATTAACGTAGTTAAACGACAAGGTTAAAAATAGGCTACCGGGTAGAAAAATTTGTAAAAATTGCTTCGCATAAGCATGGGTTGTTTCGCTGGCACCAACAAAGTATAACAACGGATCGATGAATATCATCAATAATGCCAAAGCTGTGCCGCTAAGCAGTAATGTTAACACAAAAGATGAACCGATGATCTGTTCCGCTTTATCAAATGATTTTTGACCTAAAAAAATCGAAATACGGCTTGCCGAACCGACACCCACCAATAAGCCAATTGCGGCTGCAATGGTCATGACCGGTAAAATTAATCCCGCAGCGCTCAGTGCATCGCGACCGATCCAGTGCCCAATAAAGATACCATCAATAATATTATAAAGGGTGTTAACTGTTGTACCAATAATAGCCGGTAAAGCGTATTGCCAAAAAAGTGAGCTAATTTTTTTATTGGTAAAATCATTGTAATTTGTAGCCATAAACCATCTTTTTCTTTGTTATTGTGTGATTGGATAATGATAAATTGCGCAAAAGAATGAAGCACTAAGCGGTTATATTAAATTTATTATCCTTACTTTTATCGCAACTATTCTAACAGACAAATAAATTGTTTATACGCATTTTTTAGATAAATTCTGTTAAAATAGTCTTAATTCGATAATGGAAAAATAGGTTAAGGTATGAGTTTACAAATTGAACACATTATTCTTCATCAATTAATTCGTAAAAGTGAAACGGACATTGATGTGGTGCTACGGGAGTCTGTACTTGAAAATCATCAAGTCGTTACAGATTTAATTGCTGATATTAATCGCGTTTATAATAATAAAGCAAAAGCATATGGTCTGTTTCATGAAAACAGTTTATTTGAAACATCGGTAAAAGAGATGAAAGCCGGTAATCAAGATTTTCTTAACTTCACACAGCAATCTGTTAAGCAATTGCGTAATGAACTGGCTAAATACCCTTTTGCAGAAGGTGGTACGGTCATATTTTGTCTATATCGGTATCTGGCTGTCGAATATTTATTGATAGCGGTTTTAAATACTTGCCACAGTACATTGGTTAATGAATCACTTGAAATTAGTCAAACTCAATATCTCGATGTCGATCATGCGGATATTATTGCACGTATTGATATCACTGAGTGGCAGACCGATCCGAATTCAAAACGTTATTTAACGTTTTTGAAAGGGCGCGTTGGTCGTAAAGTGTCCGACTTTTTTATGGATTATCTTGGCGCAAGTGAAGGTTTAAATGCAAAAAATCAAAATAAAAACTTAGTGAAAGCCGTTGATGATTATTGCCAAGTGATTGAGCTTGATAAGCAAGAAAAGAAAGCCGTACGTGAACAAGTCTATGGTTATTGCAAAGGACAACTTGAAGCGGGAGAAGAGATAAAACTGTCTAATCTAGCAAAAGAGTTACCTACTGTTGATGATAATGATTTTAGTTCATTTATTGCCAATCAAGAGTATGATCTGGATGAAGAGTTTCCCGTTGATCGTTCTACATTACGTCAACTCAAAAAATTCTCTGGTAGTGGCGGGGGCTTAACAATTAATTTCGATTCAGACTTACTTGGTGAACGTATTAAATGGGATCCGAATAGTGATACGCTAGTGATTAAAGGTTTACCACCAAACTTGCGCGACCAATTGCAACGTAATAATGACTAAGTATAAAATAAATCTTATGGCTAGATCTGGCCTTAACTAGGTTTTAATCCGCTGTAAAATGGATATGACTTATTATTTAGGCGGCTTGATGAGGTAAACGACCCCCGCAGCCGCCTGTGTTACTAAAGCGCATTGTGAAAGGGCAAAATTGCAAATCAGTGTCACATTAAACAAAAATGTCACAGGCTGCAAAGTTGGCGCATTGCATACACAAATAATCTGTATATCGATAACTTGATTTGAACTTTTATCGGGCCAGAACATCAGATTACTGACCACAAAAGAATGATTATTTTTACATTATCGTGATAGATTACAACACGATGATAACGAAAAATAGTCAAACAAAAGTGCTAATAACTCGATTTGCCTGTTTCTCCAGTTACAATTGCTATACCAGCACTACAACCTAAGCGCGTTGCTCCGGCATCAATCATTGCTAATGCTGTTGCTTTATCTCTAATTCCACCAGAAGCTTTAACACCGATTTTAGTGCCGACGGTTACTCGCATTAATGTCACATCCTTAATGGTTGCACCACCTGAGCTAAAACCTGTTGATGTTTTAACAAAATCAACATTCAAATCGCGACAAATTAAACAAACGTGTTCAATTTGTTCAGATGTAAGTAAACAGGTTTCTAAAATAACTTTTAATATTTTAGAGCCGCATGCAAGTTTAACTTGGCGAATATCATCAATAAAAGCGGCGATATTATCACTTTTGAGTAGTCCGATATTGATAACCATATCAATTTCATCAGCTCCAGCTTCAATTGCTGCTTTGGTTTCAAACACTTTGACTGATGTTAAACTTGCGCCAAGCGGAAACCCAATCACTGAACAGACTTTTACCGAACTATTAGCTAGCTGTGTTTTGACAAATGGTACATAGGCAGAATTTACACAAACCGCACAGAAATGATATTTTATGGCTTCTTGACACAAAGTTTGTATTTCATTTTGAGTGGCGTCCATTTTCAATAAGGTATGATCGATATAAGATGCTAATTGAACAACTGGCTTTGACATATTGACCTCAATAGTGTGGGAATAAGTGAAAAGGTTGTATAGCCAACATAGCAAGATGTGATAATTAGTGCAATAGCTTTATCGTTACAGCTAAATTAGCTATGATATCGATTAAAAATCAGATGATGATTAAAACAATGGAGAATGCAGTATGAAATATATTGGCGCTCATGTCAGCGCGTCAGGTGGTGTCGATAATGCGCCAATTAATGCCTATCAAATTAAGGCGACCGCATTTGCACTTTTTACCAAGAACCAACGTCAATGGCATGCCAAACCATTAGAAAATCAGACTATAGATAAGTTCAAACACAATTGTGAAAAATATGGTTATAGTAGTAAACAAATTTTACCACACGATAGTTATTTAATTAATCTCGGTCATCCTGATTCTGAACAACTAGAAAAATCACGTGCTGCCTTTTTAGATGAAATGCAGCGTTGTGAGCAATTGGGTTTAACACTTTTAAATTTCCATCCTGGTAGCGATTTGCGTCAAATTTCAGTGGATGAATGCTTAGCGCGAATTGCACAGTCCATTAATATGACCTTAGATAAAACAAAAGATGTTGTCGCGGTTATTGAAAATACGGCAGGGCAAGGTTCTAATTTAGGCTATAAATTTGAACACTTAGCGCAAATTATTGATCAAGTCGAAGATAAATCAAGAGTTGGTGTGTGCATTGATACTTGTCATGCCTTTGCTGCTGGTTATGACTTACGAACGAAAAAAGCTTGTGAAGAAACGTTTGCTGAGTTCGAAAAAATTGTCGGTTTTAACTATTTACGCGGTATGCATTTAAATGATGCAAAAAGTGAATTGGCAAGCCATGTTGACCGACATCATAGCTTAGGTATGGGAAATATTGGTAAGGTTGCATTTGAGTTTATTATGCAAGACCCACGAATTGATGACATCCCGCTCATTCTTGAAACTGTCGATCCAGATATCTGGCCAGATGAAATTGCGTGGTTAAAATCACTTTCAGCCTCAGCATAAAGCTATCATTGCCTCACTAAACTGGCTAATTATAGCCAGTTTGTCGATTTTATTAACTTTCCTACAACGCTACTCACGACTTTTAATGGTTATTGCATCAACATTATGTGATTGGTAAGGTATAACCAAATCCTTATATTGCAAGGTTCGACTAAATTTTTCTTATAATTGTTCGCACTCGCGCATTATTCTTATATGATAATCAGCTCGATTATTTTTAATGATAAATTAGCCCAATTGCTCCTTTATAGTTGTGCATGTGTAATCGCGTATGAATCATTACTGATGATTAAATCAAATCTTGGTTTTCGTCGTTAAAATTTAAAATTCTGATTATATGGCATAACTTTTGCAATTGTGTAACAAGATGAAATTCAATTAAAATCATAATTAAATAAAACAATACGTAGGAGGTATTTTTCGTGTCTGATAGTAAAGATAGTGATAAAGATAATAAGATGCCAATAAGAATTGGTGTCAAAGCTTATCTTGCTTTAATTATTGCCATTTTATTCTTTTCGGGACTTTTCTTTAATGTTAATGGTATGAAGTGGCTTGGTGCTTTTGACTTTACCACATTAGGTGGTTCATTTGGAACCATGCAACATCCAGAAAAAAATACCTTTGTTGGGGAAGGTGGGATTAGCGCGAAAGCAGGCTTTTTATTTGCACTTTCATTAGTACCAACGGTGATGCTTGCGCTCGGTTTACTTGAAATATTTACCCATTATGGTGCAATTCGTGCCGCTCACAAGCTTTTAACCCCGCTTTTAAAACCTGTATTAGGTATTCCTGGTTTAACTGGGCTTGCACTGATCACCGATTTACAAAGTACCGATGCCGGTGCAGCATTAACCAAAGAGCTTTATGACAATAAAGAGATTCGTAAAAAAGATCTGATTATTATGGGAGCCTGGCAATATTCTGGAGCAGGGCTTATTAATAACTATTTTGCAATTGGTTCGGCGATGTTTGCATGGTTAATTGTACCTGTTGTCATTCCATTAATTTTAATGTTTGTAATGAAATTTGTTGGTGCGGTATTTGTCCGTATTGTTTTAAATACGTTTTATAAAAAGGATTTTACTGATGAGTAATCAAACCAAAAAAGAGACCAATAATCCCTTCGATATTTTTATCATTGGTGCGCGCAAAGGATTTAATATTGCGATCAATAACTTATTACCGAATGTACTTATGGCTTATGTGATTGCTCAAATTCTTAATTTACTCGGTTTAATGGACGTATTAGGCATAATATTTTCACCTGTCATGTCTGTGTTTAGTCTACCAGGTGTTGCTATCACTGTATTGTTAACAGCTTGGCTATCAGCATCAGCTGGTACGGGGGTTGCGGTAAGTTTATTTGCTCATCAGCAATTAGGAATTCAAGATATCACGATATTAGCCCCCGCTATTTTCTTAATGGGTTCACAATTACAATATATGGGGCGTTTATTGGGCGTCGCGGATGTTCCTAAACGTTACTGGCCATTATTAATGTTAACCAGTATTTTAAATGCGATTATTGCCATGTTTGTGATGCGTTTAATCATACAGTTTTAATTTGAGGTAGCTATCATGTCACAGGTATTTAAACATTATCAATATTTACATACTATTCCTGAATTGGGTTTTGAAGAGCATAAAACATCAGCTTATATTAGTGAGCAGCTTAAAAAAGCCGGTTATCAAGTTACAGAGCATGTTAACGGTACAACAGGTCTTGTTGCACTTTATGATAGTGGTAAATCAGGACCGACACTTGCTTTGAGAGCCGATATGGATGCTTTAGGCCATATTATCGATGGTAAACATTGTGCGATGCATACGTGTGGGCACGATGCTCATTCATCAATTGCGTTAACGACTGCACAGCAAGTTATGCAAGAAAACATTGTCAAAAAAGGTCGTATCAAGTTTATTTTTCAACCCGCAGAAGAGTTAGGTTCAGGTGCCCTCGCTATGATCGAAGGGGGAGCGATTGATGATGTTGATATCATTATGGGGTTACATTTGAGACCTAAAGAAGAGTGTCCGAAAGGGTTCGCAACCCCTGCAATGTATTACTCTGCCTCTACGACTATCGAAGTCGATTTTATTGGCGTGCCAGCTCACGGCGCTCGACCACATCTGGGTATCAATGCTCTTGATGCTGCGTCACTTGCTATTCAGTCGGTTAATGCCATTCATTTGAATCCTGCACTCTGTTATAGCGCTAAAGCAACACGTTGTCTTTGTGATGCGGGTGTGACTAATTCGATTCCAGCCAAAGCAAATGTATGTTGGGATTTGAGAGCCCCCACTAATCAAGCGATGGATGAACTAAAAGCAAAAGTATTACAAGCGATCGAATTTGCAGCTCGTTCTATCGGTGCAAGTGCTAATGCTGTGGTATCAAAAGAGATTCCTGCTGCTGAAATTAATGATGAAGTGACAGAGATTATTGCACAAGGGATTAAAGATGTACTTGGCGATAAAGGATTAATCGCTCCCGTTTATACGCCAGGTGGTGAAGACTTTTTTAATTACCCAAGACAAAAACCTACTATCAAAGCGGGATTTTGGGGACTAGGGGTCGATCTTCAACCAGGTCTGCATCATCCTAATATGCATTTTGACCTTGATGCAATGGATATTGGCGTTAACATATCAAAAGCTTGCGTGCAACGTGTATTAGGTTAGTTGTATTACATTATCAAATAAGGTTTGTTTGCGAAAACACAAACCTTATTTATCTCATTTTTTCTTATTTCTCCATACACCACTTCTCTATTGTATTTGTCATAATGCCGTCACAGATACTATTTATAGTATGTCATAGGTTTAACACAATCACTGGGGCATATCATGTATTCGCTAAAACGACTCATTCCTTGTCTAGCCATACTATTTTCAACATCCTCATTTGCTGACAAATTAACACTTTATACAAGTCAAATACCCGTTGATGCACAAATGACAGTCGACAGTTTTAATCTCATGTATCCTGATATTGAAGTTGATTGGATTCGAGATGGCACTACACAGCTAGTTACTCGCCTAGAAGCAGAGATTAAAGCGGGAGTGACTAAACCAGATGTTTTGCTTATTGCTGATTCAATTACAATGGCATCATTTAAGCAGCGCAATCTGCTATATGCCTACAAAAGTGAACAAGCACAATATTATGATACCTCATTTTATGATAGTGATTTTTATTATTATGGCACCAAACTAATCACGACCGGTATTGCTTATCATCGTCAAGCTGACTTTAAACCGACGCAATGGCAAGATTTGGCTAATCCCGCTATTAAAGGACAAGTTGTGATGCCAAGTCCTTTATATTCAGGTGCTGCAATGATTCACTTAGCAACATTAACGGCAATCCCCCAACTTGGGTGGAACTATTATGAAGCGTTAAAAGAAAATGGTGCTACTGCACAAGGGGGGAATGGTGGTGTATTGACCGCTGTTGCAAATGGTACTAAACCTTATGGCGTCTTAGTTGACTATATGGCGATTAGAGCTAAAGCCAAAGGCTCTCCCATTGAATTTATTTTCCCAAAAGAGGGCGTGAGCATTGTGACAGAGCCTGTTGCTATTATGGCTAATAGTCAAAATCTTTCTGCTGCACAAAAATTTGTCGATTTTGTATTATCACAGTCAGGTCAGCAATTAGTGCTTAAAATGGGGTATATTCCAGCTATGAATGATATGCCCATGCCAGCTGGTTTTCCAGAGCGAAACGCAATTAAATTGCTGTCGGTAGATAATCAAAATATCCTAAATAATGAGCAGGCAGCCAAAGCACGTTTTAAAACATTATTTACGCAATAAATACGATTGGACAATTCAATGCTTAATCACTATATGAAAAAGATACCGACCTATCTTTTTTGGGGCGTACTTTTTATTATTTGTGTTTTACCCATTATTCGAATCTTGCTTGAGGCATTGTGGGGAGTCAGTACGGATAATTCGGTATGGTTTGAGTTGATGTCAGATCCGCTTACTTATAGTGCGTTATATAATACGGTAGTAACTGGTGTATTGAGTACAATCGTTGCAACGGTATTAGGTACCTTCTTTGCCATTGTATTATCAAATTCAAAGATACGCTTTAGTGCAGTGTGGATTTTTGCCATTATGGTGCCATTGATTATTCCGCCACAAATTACCGCGCTAAGTTGGTTACAATTATTTGGTCCATCGAGTTCACTGTTACAAAGTATTAATTTAGCGCCTGCAATAGGTAGTCCTCAACCCTTGTATTCAGCTGGGGGGATTTCATTATTGATGGGGATACAACACATGCCATTAGTTTTTTTGACGGTAAGAACGCATATTGCATCTATTCCAAGTTATTTAAGTGAAGCGGCTAGTTTATCAGGTGCGTCACCGATTAAAATTTTATTGACGATTATATTACCATTATTACGTTCAGGTATTATGGCGGGCGCAGCTATTGCGTTTGTTGCCGCAATTGGTAATTTTGGTATACCGGCTATATTAGGTATTCCGGTTGGATATTATGTATTATCTACGCTTATCTATCAAAAAATGGCTTCATTTGGTGGTTTAATGATAGCACAAGTGGCTATTTTATCTTTATTGGTGATTTTATTAAGTTTGATTGGTATCGCTTTCCAACGAAGATTACAGCGGCATAGCATATACCAACTAACGGTGACATCTGGGTGTTCAGTGCAGATCATCTTTTCTAAATTTATTACCCGATTAATTTTAGTGATAATGGTATGTGTGTTGTTATTTATTTTAGTTGCACCAATGGCGGCATTAATAGTAAGTTCATTCGTTCCTTCAGTTGGTATTCCGCTTTCGTGGGAGACGTTGAGTTTCCATGCATACTATGAAATGTTGTTTACACAACCAATAACATTAAGGGCGTTTAAAAACAGTTTATTACTAACCAGTACCACTGTTGTGATTTTAATGTTCATTAGTGTACCGTTTGTATGGATATTACATCATACAAGAAGTCGCATATTACAACTTTCCGCTTCATTGTTTGACTTACCCTATGCCATCCCGGGTACAGTATTGGCCATTGCCTGTATTTTATTATGGGCTAATTTTATTCCTAATTATAGCTTACTTGGTACGATAACGATTATTTTGCTCGCTTATTTAGCGCGTTTCTTTGTTATCGTTATTAAGCCAGTTCAAGCGAGTTTTATACAACTTGACCCTGCGCTAGAAGAAGCGGCTAGACTAAGTGGCGCCTCAAGCTGGCAATCCATGCACCATATTGTTAGGCCGATTATTGCACCATCCATTTTTGCAGGTGGTTTACTTGTTTTCCTTTCGGCATTAAATGAATTAACCGTATCGGCATTATTATGGAGTGCCGGAAATGAAACATTAGGCGTATTAATTTTTAATTTTAATGATAGTGGCGATTCCGTCCTTGCCGCGGCGATATCTGTTGTGATTACACTATTCGTGTTGTTAGTGATGTTTTCTACGATTATATTTGGTCGATATTTACCGAAAGGGGCTATTCCATGGCAGGCTTAATGCTAAGAAACATCCATAAACAGTATGCAAAGCAAACCATCGTTCACGATCTGAATTTAGATATTGACCCAGGATCATTTATTGCATTATTAGGCCCTAGTGGATGTGGTAAAACAACAACATTAAGAATGCTTGCCGGATTAGAGAATCCAGATTGTGGAATAATAAGCTTAAATCAAAAATTATTATTTGATAGCACTCGTCAGACGAACATTCCCGCCGAAAAACGTAATATGGGGATGGTTTTTCAGTCTTATGCGTTATGGCCACATATGAGTGTGGCGGATAATGTGGGTTATCCCATAAAATTAAAAGGTATAAAAGGGGCTGAATATCAAAAACGCGTGAGTGAGGCGCTAGAAACAGTACAATTAGCGGATAAGGCGTCTTACTCACCATTAAAACTCAGTGGTGGTCAGCGACAACGTGTCGCGCTTGCCAGGTGTTTGATAGCCGAACCATCAGTAATATTACTTGATGAACCCTTATCTAATTTAGATCGTCATCTTAGAACGTCAATGGAGATGACTTTTCGTCAGTTTCATCGGCGTACAGGGGCAACCTTTGTCTACGTTACTCATGACCAAGCAGAAGCCATGGCCTTAGCGGACAAGATTGCAGTATTAGATAAAGGTGAAATTGTTCAATGGGCAACACCTGATACCATTTACCAGCAGCCTCAAAATCAATGGCTTGCTCAATTCATCGGCAATGGTTGCATTATTTATACTTCTGTTAATTATTGTCATCAACAGCTGAACACCGCTCAATTACAATCTATTTTTGCATCGTCAACTAAAGGTTCGTATCCCATCGTCATTCGTCCACAACATGTTCATATTATTGAACGTAATGGAATTAAAGCCAGAGTGATTGACAGTATTTTTAAGGGGGAGCGATATGAAATTACATTATCTTTTTTTGATGAGCAAGTGTTACTCGCATACCATCCTTTACCGTTATTACCTAATTGTATTGTTGATCTTCATATTACACAGGCTTGGGGCGTTGCATTATAGCCTTGGAGAGTGATATTTGCCTATTTGCCTATTTGACTCGTTTTAATCGTCATTGATTCATCAATTTTGTGTAATGTAGTGCTATGTACAAGAACGATATAACTAAATGCTATATCTTTATGCTTAATTCATATTTATTAGCTGCAATTTTTATTGTTAGATTATAAATGCAGCAACACCCTTAAATATTAAATTAGGAGTAAATAATGAAAAAGCTATTAACACTATTTTTGCCATTGATATTTATTGGTGGTTTAGTTGGTTGTGATAAATCAAATAATACGGTCAGTGCAGATAATCAACAAATCATTCGAGTAGGTACATCTCCAGGTCCTTATAGCGAATTGTTTATGACCGCCATCAAACCGATTCTAGAGAAAGAAGGGTATATCATTAAAACAACCGACTTTTCAAATTTAAGGTTAGCCGATATTGCGCTTAATGATGGTGACATTGATTTAAATGTTGATCAGCATACGGCTTATTATCAAGATTTTAATAAAAGCACCGATGGTGACTTAGTCGGTATCACTAAAATCCCCACAGTACCTGCCGGTATCTATGCAGGTAAAAAAACAGCATTAAATCAGGTAGCGAAAGGTGATAAGGTAGCCATTCCACAAGATCCATCAAATACAGCAAGGGCATATGCATTGTTGCAAAAGGCTGGCTGGATTACATTAAAAGATGGCACTATTTTAACTAAAGCAACAGCCAATGACATTGCGCAAAATAAATATGGTATTGACATTATTGAAATGGATAGTGCGACCATTCCAAGATCACTTGCCGATCTAGACTATGCCGTGATAACGGGCAGTATTGTGTACGCTGCAAAAGTTGACCCGAAAACGACACTATTACAAGAAGATATTCTCGAACCACTTGTATTAGTCGCAACCGTAAAGCAAACCAATAAAGAGTCTAAATGGGCTAAAGCCGTTGTGGAAGCTTATCGTTCTGATGAGTTTAAACAGTACTTAAAAGATAACAACCCTAATAACTATTGGTTTATTCCAACAGAATTACATTAAACATTAAGCCAATGTTTATGGTTAGTATTGAGATTACCATAAGCATTGCTAATTATTAAATAAGTCAATCAATATGATTAAATTATCGCATATAGATGTTGTTTTTAAAGATAAGCATAAACAGCCAGTGTATGCTGTTAATGATGTGTCATTGTCTGTTGATAAAGGTGAAATATTTGGGATTGTTGGTTACAGTGGTGCTGGTAAATCAACTTTAGTGAGGGTTATCAATTTGTTACAAAAACCGACTCATGGTCAGGTTGTTGTCAACGGTAATGATATGGTAGCCTTGGGTGAAAGAGAATTGCGAAATGCCCGTAAAAAAATTGGAATGATATTTCAGCATTTTAACTTGATGAACTCACGCACAGTTTATGGCAATGTATTATACCCCTTACGTCACACTTCTCTTAGCAAGCTTGAAAAGCAGCAAAAAATTAATCAGTTACTAGAATTTGTCGGATTATCAGAAAAACGTGATTTTTATCCATCGCAATTATCGGGTGGACAAAAACAGCGAGTGGCAATAGCAAGGGCATTAGCAAATGATCCAAACGTATTACTCTGTGATGAAGCAACGAGTGCATTAGACCCAAAAACAACGCAATCGATCTTAAAATTACTCAAAGAACTTAATCAAAAATTAAACTTAACCATTGTGATTATTACTCATGAAATGCAAGTCATTAAAGAGATCTGTGACAAAGTTGCCGTGATGCAGCATGGTCAGGTTATTGAACAGGGCGATATTGTGAGTATTTTTAGTTGCCCTAAACAAGCTTTAACACAAGATTTTATACGCAAAGCATCTAACATTGAGCAAGCGTATGATTCCATTTTCAATCATCCTTCTTTAGCCGAAAAATTGAAAGATCAACATTTACTCGAACTCCAATTTGTAGGCAATAATCATTTTAGCCCTTTTATCAGCCAGCTTTATCATCACTATAATATTGAGACAACCATTTTATATAGCAATTTAGAGATTATTCATGATCTACCGGTTGGTACTTTGATCGTATTATTAAGTGGTGATAACCATACTTTAGTTGATGCAGAGTCTTTTTTTAATAAACATCATATTTCAGTGAGTCGGCTCAATTCGTTGCAGCATGAAAACAATTATTCAATATAGTGGAGAGATAAATATGTATCAATTGTTTGAGCGCTATTTCCCCAATGTGATTTTGTTGCAAGATCGTTTTATTCAAAGCACTATTGAAACGATTTACATGACATTTTTCTCAGGGCTAATTGGCGGTTTGATTGGCGTATTATTTGCGATTATATTAGTTGCCACAAAACAAAATGGGATTTTAGAAAAGCGCGTCTGTTATTCTCTATTAGAAAAAGCCATCAATATATTACGTTCAATCCCCTTTGTGATTTTATTAGCACTTATCTACCCTTTAACACGATTGATTGCTGGTACCACCATCGGTTTAAATGCGTCGTTAGTACCATTGACGATTGGTTTTGCGCCTTTTTTTGCAAGACAAATTCAAAATGCATTACTTGAGGTTGATGAGGGAATCGTAGAAGCTGCGAAATCAGTGGGATCATCGCCGATTGATATTCTGTTTAATGTGTATGTTAAGGAAGGTTTACCCGCCATTATTCGTGCATCAGCGGTCAGTATTATTAGTTTAATTGGATTAACCGCTATGGCAGGGGCTATTGGTGCCGGAGGATTAGGTAATCTGGCGATTAATATAGGTTATAATGGTTTTAAAACTGACGTTGCGGTTATGAGTACATTCATTATTTTGGTGTTGGTTTTTATAACACAATGGATTTGTAACTTACTGATTAAAACCGTTACTCATTAAATGCGAGGCTATCATGATTATGAATTCAGATAGCCTCAAATCTCATAGTTTTAAATGCTCATCTAGGTTACTAAATGACTCGTTATTTTAGGCTGATTTCAACGGTTTTTAGTATACCTTTCTCTTCAACTTCTACTCTATTATGATAGGGGGAATGCTCTTTACTTGCCGTGATCATATTTTGTATATCAAAACCATATTGATTTAATGAATCAATAGCTGCTTTAGGTAAAATCGTATTGAGCATTGAAATGAATGCTATTGGGACAGTAAAAGATTCATCTAACTTACCTTGAATATATTTTTCTATTGTCAGTTTTTTCATTATGATTAACCTTATCGAGTTAATGGTTTTATTTAAAAACGGTACATGATACCTGTACCAATTAATCCAGTTGCTGAACGTGAGGTCATTGGGCTATCTTTCACGGCATGACTGACTCGACTATAACGCGCTAATACAAAGGCTTGCCAGTTTTGATTAAAATTATAAAAAGCATTTACGGCAACGTAAGGTGTTGTGCCATTGTTTGCTGAATAATAGTTAAGACCACTGCGTGATGATTCACTACGGCTAACACCAAAATAGTAGTCGTTATATTTGTGATTTTGCCATTCAACGCCAATTTTAGGTTCGATATAAAATTTATCAAACTGGAACGAGTATCCATAAGCCAATTCTGCTAGCGTACCATGACTTTTGCCACTTATATCGGTCATAATATTAGCATAAAGGCTACCCCATTTAGCATGATGGCTATAACCAACGCCGGCCATAAAAGATAACTTGCGATTATCAAGTTGTTTTAATGCAGCATTATCTGTACGCGATGTTTTAAACTGGCCGGGTAGGTAAGCGATATTAAAGTATAATTTATCACTTTCCGTATTAAACGCATAAACTCCTGCACTTGGACCTTTAACAAAAACATACTGATTTTGATAATTAATAATCGGCATAGGATAAATTTGACGATCATAATCCCGATAGGCTGTTTGCTCAATTAAGGCACCAGCCCCTAAAGAAAAAGAACTCGCCTGAGCAACGTGAGAAAGGATTGGCAATGAGATTAACATACTCATGCTAAGTCCTTTTAAAGCGATTGTAAGATTATTATTTCTATTCATTGTGGTTCCTTGCATTTTATAGTAATGAATGTTGTGACAAAGTCAGACGACTAAAAAAGATTTTTTGTTCAAGATAAATTAATAACATACTGATTATCAATAGGATTAAGGTAATAATAAATTTTGTTTCGGGCTCAATTTGTAATAATTCTGCTGATATGACTAGCATAAAATGAAACAAAATGATTGCAACGATATTGCGTTTACATCGGTAGTAGAGCCAATTTGCAAAAATTGTAGCTGGAAAAATACTGATAAAAAAGTTAATGATGTAAATTGGGCCTAATTCATATAATCCATGTTGATAAGTTTGATTAATAAAAAACAGTGGAACATGCCAGATTCCCCATAATAAAGCAAAATAGCAAGATGCCACAAATAAGCAGCGATGAGCTAATAGGCAGTCTATTCCATAACTTCGCCAGCCAAGTTCTTCAAAGGTTGCTGCAATCAATGCAAATGGCAACATACTCAATAAAAGACGTGAAATCGTCAATTGTTCAGCAGGAAAACCGAATAACAATGATATGAAAACAGCGACAAATAATGTGGTAAAAATAATGCTAATCATCAATAGCATAGCAAACCAAGATATATTATTGAGATTCGCAAATCGTCGTTTATAATCATCAAACAAGTTGTTTGCATCAAAAAAAATCATCATAATAGCCGCAACCATTGGACCTAATAAACCAGCAAAGGCGAATAGTATTGTGAGTACTATATGATCTATCTGGTAACTCATATAAGCCGAGATAAACCAGCAAGACCAGCTGATTAAAAAAACGAGACAGTAAAAAAGTACCGGGCGGTACGTGATGTTTGGTAAGATTATGCTCATCGTTTTTCCTCATTTAAACATTGGTTTAGAGCTATAATCATCGATCCAGGCTGGGCGCCAAAAGTGCGTTCTATTAGGATAATCATGGATTGTATTCTGGCTTGAGCTTGCTCGGGGGGCCAATTAAAGACACCTTCACCAAATAAAAACAGTGAACCCGCTAAAATAAACTGAATGGTACTTAAGGGATCCTTTACATCAAATAGGCCTTGCTGATTACCTTGTTCAATGACTGTTGCTAGAATTGGACCAAAAGTTAATACAATTTTGATGTTAATACGCTCATGAAGTTGTCGATTATCAGGAAGATGCATACTATCAACGACATTTTGTTGCTCGCTTTGCAGACGATTCTGTTCACTAATAATGGTAACTATTTTTTCAATTGCATTAAGCTGAGTATGATTTGCAATCTGTTCTGAATGGTAAGCCATATCAAGTACTAGCTGGTCGGCAAGGGCATCGAGAATCTGTTCTTTTGATTTAAAATAGTGATAAAACGTCCCTTTAGCAATACGTACTTTATTCACTATTTGATCAACGGACGTTCTGCTATAACCTTGCGTTTGAAATAATTGATTAGCGGCTGCGAGTATTTCAGATCGTCTTACATCCGGTGCTTTGACAACTCTCATTGTTCCACCCTGAGCTTTTCGATTTGTTGATACACTACATCACCGACCGACGGTCGGTCAATTTATTTTTAGCCCAAATAGGATAAAAAAAACAAAAAGATTGTGTAGATTTAAATGAATAGAAAGCTAGCCAGCCAGCCTGATTAAGGATGGCTATATAGATATTGGATTGGTAAGGTAAATGAAAAACGACTGCCTTTACCTAATTCACTGCTAATCTCCAATTTGGTATTAGCATGATTGAGTAAAGCATGTTTTACGATAGCAAGTCCAAGGCCGGAGCTGTCTTTTTCATGGGTTCTGGCACTATCAACTTGATAAAATCGTTCAGTTAATCGGTGTAAATGGTGTGTTGGTATACCTTGACCTGTATCTGTAACGCTAAAAAAAGCCCCTTGAGATGTTGGCTTCCAACAAACATGAATAGCAGTGTTTTCTGGTGTATGTTTAATGGCATTATAAATGAGATTACTCACAACACTGTATAGTTGATCTTTGTGACCCGTAATGAGCAATGTGTTATCAACATCAAAATGAAAACGATATTTGGGGTATATCTGACAAATATTGTGTTCAATTTTATGTAAGATTTCAGGCATATTAATTAACTGTAACTGATTTTTGATCGGGTTATTTTCAATATGACTGAGGGTGAGAATCTGACCCACTAATGATTCCATGCGGGTAATTTGCATTTGCATTGTATTAAATATTTGCTTTTGTTTATCTGCAGATACAAGATCATCACTTAACATATCCAAATAGCCTTTAACTACGGTTAGTGGGGTCCGGAGTTCGTGGCTAGCATTTGTAAAAAAGTCATGACGTTGTTGCTCGGCTAAATAAAGTTGATCAACGTCACGAACGATAATGACCCAATGGTTTTCAAAGTAGGGAATAATCCGAAATTCAATATAGTTTTTATTATTAAATAATAATGTTAATGGCGTGGCAAAATTTTTTTTACGCATATAATTAGCAAATTGAGGATGACGGATCAGATTAATAATGTTTTGACCTTTATCATCTGGCCAACGAATATAAAGTTGGTATTGTGCAATTTTATTACACCATTCAATTTTACCCTCTATATCGGTTAGCAATAATGAATCGGGAATTGATTCTGCGCCATATCGAAAACGTTTGATGATTTCTGCAAGCTCATTTTGTTTTTGACGCATTCTTTTTTGGCGTTTATGCAAGCCATAAGAGATAACGTCAAAACTGCCAATGCTGTTTGGCGGGTATAATGCATTTTGTTGCCATATCCAAGTCGATAACTTATGCAGGTTATAAGTATTCCAAACTAGCAATAATGCTAATGCTAACATTAAAAATAGCATCACATTATGACAGACGAAACCGACAATAGTTGCAATTAAAATAATCGCGCTAATCTCGATTAATGCACGTTGCCAAAAAATTTGTTTTAACAAAATAGCTCCGACTTATTTTTGCGTTTTTGCAGAAAATCGATAACCAGAGCCTCGTACAGTTTGGATAAATCGGTCATGCCCAGACTTTTCAAGCTGTTTACGTAAACGCCCTATGTGAACATCAATTGTTCTATCGTCAATGTAGGCATCGTGCCCCCAGACATGATCAATCAATTGATCACGGGTAAACACTCGTTCCGGTTTATTCATAAAAAAGAGTAGTAGCTTATATTCAGTAGGGCCTAGCTCAATTTCGATATCTTTAGCCATCACGCGATGTGACTGGGTATTAATTTTAAGATCATCAAACTCAATAATATTACTATTTTCCGGATAAGTACGCCGTAGTATAGCATTAATTCGAGCTATCAGCTCTTTATTCGAAAAAGGCTTTGTAATGTAGTCGTCCGCTCCAGAATCGAGACCAATAATTTGATCATCTTCTTGTTGCTTAGCGGTTAGCATGATAACGGGAATATTTTCAGTCTGTTCTTGTTTTTTTAGTTGCTTAATAAATTGAATTCCACTACCACCAGGTAGCATCCAATCTAATAAAACAAGATGAAATTCACTTGACTGACTCAATTTGAGTGCATCAAGGTAATCTTTCGCTTCAATCACATTGTATTCATGGTGCTCTAATAACATTTTGACCATATCACGAATGGCATGGTCATCTTCAACAATCAGAATCGTTTTTGTCATAACTTTAATGATTAACCGATAAATTATATGAATGCGACAATTATGTAACAATTATATGACAATTTTATGAAATGGGGAAAAAAATGTTCAAAGCGCAGAAATATAATAGTTTTTTAGGATGATTCAATGTGATGAATCATCCTATTATTTGCCGCTGTCATCAAAGGTTAAACTGGTATTCAATAATAAACTCACCTGAGATAGAGCTACCGCGTTTAAATTGACCATTACTGTAAAAAAGTGGTTGTTTGTTATCAATATTTTGATATGTGAGGCCTTTACCAATCATTGTCGAAACAATCAGGTTTTTTAATCTTGGATCACTTGGTGTCCAGCGATTGATAAAGTTGATTTCACCTACTTTAAAATGATTTTGTTTATAATGAAATTGACCATAATTAATCTGGATTGCCGAATAAAAATCGGGGTGATATTGATAATCAGCAAGTAAAGTTAATGCAAGTTCACCATCACGTTGATAATGGTAGGCGGCTTCAGTCATTGTATCAAAACGCCAGCGCGTATTATCAACGACATTGCGCTTGAAATAACCGAGATCACCATTATCCTTATTCGCTTTGGTATAAGCCACACCAAACTTGATGCCGATATCATCTTGTTGCCATTTTACATCTGCAGCATAATACCAAGCATTTCCATCCGCAGCTTTTAGCGATGATGGCATTTGGTTGTAAATTGATAGAGGGTGATTAATGTAGATTTGACTACCTAAGGTGAGTTGTTCAATCGGTTTGTAACTGATATCAAAGAGGTGGCGTTGCATATAGTGATCAGCTTCACCAAAGGCATAGGCAACGCTCAGCTGATCGGTTTTATAATTGATTCCTGCTGAGAGAATATGATCAATGTGTTTGTTATTTTCACTTAAAAATTGTTTTTTCTGCGGTGAATCACGGTCGATATAGCGAGTCACATAAAGCGTATCAAGTGAATAATTATGATTACCTAGTGTTCCAGAGTAACCTAAATAGGTATTTTTACTCAGTTGATTTGAAACTCTCAGTACACCGTACCGATCAAACACTTGCCAGCCTAATTTGGCGTTATAATTAATCTGTTGATCGTCGCCGAGTTTGATTTTGATATAGCGTTGGTCAAATTTATTAAAACTTTTTGCATTATGCTTATCAAAACCGGGGCCATCATTCCATAGTAATGATCGACTTGCAAAGTATTTGCTAGCACCTAATTTAACAACCCCAACAAAAGATCCATCGACACCGATAAAATCAGCAAAATAGCCTGAGGTGTAACGCATGGCAAAGGCTTGTCCCCAAGCAGTATGAACCATTTTATTACCAGCCATCTCATCATCATTCAAATACTTACCGTAATTACGTAATGATACTTGGATTTGTGAATCACGGGCAAATGCCGAATTGGCGATATTATCAAGCGTACTGGATTGTGATGGTTGCTCGGCATAAACTGAATTGATGAGTAGCATTAATATAATACAAATACCGGTTTGTTTTATCATTGTTTCTCCTTATTTAGAAATAAAAAAACCTAAATAATAACGTGGGTTACGCTACTATTTAGGTTCTGCCTACTCGAAGTAGTTACATCCTAAATGATGCAATTTTATTATTGTGCTTAATTTTTTAGGTTGTCATTTCAATATGATTGATGTGTTTGGCTCCTTGTCTCGCTATCATTTATGCAAAAAAAAACCTAAACTCACCAATTAGGGTGAATTTAGGTTTTGCCCAAAATAATATTATTATTTGGTAACAAGCCTATATCTTACTTGAATAAATCGTTAATAATCGTACTTAACAAAATAAAAACAGGGAAGCGGGGATTGTCATTTTTGTGATCAAATTCAAAATAATAAAAATTGTTGTTGCATAACTAATTATTTCATGACTATTATAGATTTAAATAGATACCTGATTTATTAGGTATGTCACTAGCTCGACTAGGCATAAACCTAAACGAAACTGAGTTCAATACAAATGGCTCAATTTTGTTTAGGTTTTTTTATGGCTAAAACTACTGAATAATTCATGAGGTGTGATTTGTATACAGTCAGCAAAACCATCAACAATAATGCAGTGCAAGTCTATGATAAGACTGGGAGAGAGATGATCATTGTTGGCAAAGGCATCGGATTTTCAGCGCGCAGAGGCGATATTTTGAATGATGATGCAGATAATCGTGTTTTTATTCATAAAAAAGAGGCTGAAATATTACATTTTATTGATTTTATTCCCGTCGATATCATTGAATTAACCAACAAAATCATTCAAAAATCAGAGCATCATCTTGATGAAAAACTCAGTGATTCTTTATTAATTGCATTAGCTGAACATATTTCTTTTGCAATCAAACGATTTGAAAAAGGGAATAGTGATGACATTCATATTCATGAAGTTCAGTTTCTTTATTTAAATGAATATGACATTGGTAAACGAGCTGTTGAATATATTAATAAAATAAAAAATATCCAACTCCCGGATTCAGAAGCCTCGTTAATTGCACTACATTTTGTCAACGCTCGCTTAAATAATAAGAATGTAGGTGAAACGTTAAAATTAACTAAACTGTCTTATCAAATCGCGAATTTAATTAGTTACCATTTTCATATAACAATTGATAAGTCATCATTAAATTTTTCGCGTTTCATTATTCATTTGAAATTATTGATTGTACGCTGTAAAGAACTGCAATTACATGGGATGAATAATAAATCATCGTCGTTAATTGATGATCTGAAAAGACAATTTTTAACTCACCACGCTTGTGCTGAGAAAATTGTGAAATTAATTAGTCATGAATACAATTTAACGGTACCCGATGATGAAATATTTTATTTAACCGTACATATAGAACGTTTATTACAAGTAGATTAACACATAAACAGCCCTCACAGGTGTGTTACTAGCATAAAAGACTAGGCATAAACCTGAACAAAATGACATGTATACGTTGTTTTGTTCAGGTTTTTTTTTGATCAATAGCTGAGCAATTTTTTGCTATTGAGTAATTAAGTATTAATAGGTGAAAAATGGATAATCAACAATTAGCACAACACATATTGGCTAAAATTGGTGGTAAAAAAAATATTAACCAACATTGGCACTGTATTACACGATTACGCTTTAACCTTAATGATAAACGTTTGGCTAATCTAGCTGAATTAAGCGCATTGGATGGTGTAATGGGTGTTCATTTTCAGGGGGATCAATTACAAATTATTCTTGGTAATAAAGTGAGTAAAGTATTTAATGAGCTCGATAAATTGGTTGGGGATACTCACCCATCAACAGCGGTCCATAAACCAAAACAGAGCATGATTAATGGTATTTTTGATTTTTTATCCGGTATTTTTACACCCATTTTACCGGCAATCGTTGGAACTGGATTATTAAAAGGGATACTGAGTTTACTGGTTGTGCTTAATTTTTTGTCTACTAACGATTCTACCTATAATGTTTTATACGGCATCTCAGAAGCTGCATTTTATTTTTTACCTATTTTAGTGGCATCATCAGCGGCTAAAAAGTTTAAAACCCATGAGTATTTAGCGATTACATTAGCGTGTATTTTACTTTATCCTTCACTATCAGCATCTTTACTCATTGACTCATTTACCCTTAGCGACGCCAATACTTTGGTTTTCCCTGAACGGCCTTCTTTTAACTTATTTGGACTATCAATTCCGAACAATATAGATTACCACGCCAGTGTTATCCCAATCATATTAAGCGTTTGGTTACTGAGTTATATCAATCGTTTTGTTGAAAAAGTAATACCCGCGTTATTCAAAATGATCTTAACACCCATTATTGTATTAGTCGTTACGTCGATCATTATGCTTATTGTGATAGCGCCTTTAGGATCTTATCTTGGTTATTATTTATCAGAAGGATTCAAATTATTATTCGATAGTGCTGGCCCCATTGCTGGCTTAGTCATGGGGGGAGGGATGTCACTATTAGTCATTACAGGAATGCATTATGCCATTTTCCCCTCAACCTTTGAGAATTTCAGACAACTCGGCTATGACTTTATGCTGTTGCCAATTAGTATAGTGAGTAATTTAGCACAAGCTGGTGCGACGCTAGCTGTGACAATAAAAATCAAACGGAATAAAGCGTTTAAATCACTGGCCTTTTCTTCGGCAATTTCAGCGATGCTGGGGATTACCGAACCAGCAATATATGGCGTGACAACTAAATTACGTAAACCATTCTATTGTGCACTTGTCGCTGGTGCGATGGGTGGGGCAGTCGTCGGCTTTTTTGCTGTTAAAGTATATCAATTTAGTCTACCTGGTTTAACGGCTTTACCAACCTATATCAGCACAGAGGTCAACGATCATGCTAATTTATGGTATATCATTGTTGCTATTTCGTTGAGTTTTATCAGTGCATTTTTGATGACTTTATGCTGTCAGCTTGATGAAAATTTAGTGAACTCACAAAACGAATCAGAGAAAAACATATCCAACAAATCATCTTCATGTCCAACTGCCATATTGACATTAATGGCTCCAATTAGTGGTGAAGTCGCACCTCTTGCACAGGTCCCTGATCATACTTTTGCAGAAAAAATCATGGGAGATGGCATTGCGATTTTACCAATAGAAAATCAAGTACTCGCCCCATGTAACGGTTATGTGTCAGTGATTACACCAACCCAGCATGCTATTGGCATCATATCAGATGAAGGCATTGAACTGTTGATTCATGTTGGCATTGATACTGTTTCGCTTAAAGGCAATGGTTTTAAATGTTTTGTAGAACAAGGGCAGCGAATCAGTGTCGGTGAATTATTACTTGAATTTGATATTGCACTGATTGAACACGCTAACCTTACAACCATTACACCGATTGTAATAACAAATAATGATCAATTTAAGATTGACCATTTTACTCAAGCACATCATGTCAAAGCTGGACAAGATGTTTTAATGAATATTAACAAGTCTATTAATCAATGAGGTATATATGAAATATAGTCAAATCAAAAAATTAAATACACATTTTCCAAAACATTTTTTATGGGGTGGCGCGACAGCCGCAAATCAAATCGAAGGGGCATTTGATAAAGATGGTAAAGGATTATCAACGTCCGATATGGCGGCTTATAAAGATCCTTATGCATCAGGTAAGGTGGATAATTTTACGTTTAATGTGACATCTAAAGAGCTAGAATTTTATGAAAATCATCCTGAAAAAACACTATTTCCAAAACGTTGGGGGATTGATTTTTATCATAATTATAAAGAAGATATCGCACTATTTGCCGAGATGGGTTTTAACGTCTTTCGTTTATCGATTTCATGGGTAAGAATATTTCCTACTGGTTTAGAGTCAGCACCTAATGAGGCCGGTCTTGCTTTTTATGACAAAGTATTTGATGAGTGTGCGAAGTATGGTATTGAACCATTAGTGACAATGTCACATTATGAAATGCCTATTGAATTGACTAAAAAATACAATGGCTGGGTGAACAGAGCTTTAGTTCAAATCTTTGAAAAATATGCCAAAGTGATCCTTGAACGCTACAAACATAAAGTTAAATATTGGATTACATTTAATGAAATGAATATGAATTTAAATAGTTTGTATACGGGGGCTGGCGTCCTTGCTGATTTAGTTGACAATCCATTACAAGCGGCATATCAAGCATCACATCATCAATTCTTGGCAAGCGCTTTAGCGGTAAAAGCTGCTCGTGATATTATTCCTGACGCTAAAGTTGGTTGTATGATTAATCATATTGAATCCTATGCGAAAACAACAAAACCAGAAGATCAATTACAATCAGTTAAATCAAATCAATTAAATATGTTTTATCCTGATGTGCAAGCTCGAGGTGAATATCCTTCTTATATAACTCGTTATTTTGCTGATCAAAATATTGATATTCAGATGCAAGATGAAGATGAAGCCATTTTACGTGAGGGTAAAGTTGATTATGTTGCTATTAGCTATTATATGTCACATGTTACTGAAGCACGTGAAGATGCGGCTAAATTAGCAGGTTCATTTGATAGTCCGATAAAGAATGAATATCTAAAATTGACACAATGGGATTGGCCGATAGATGCAACTGGATTAAGAATTGCCTTAATTAAGCTTTATGATCGTTATGAATTACCTTTATTTGTTGCTGAAAATGGCTTAGGTGCCAAGGATGTATTGAGTTCAGATGATAACATTCATGATGATTATCGAATTGATTATTTAAAACAGCATATTGCTGCGGTAAAAGATGCGATTGAAGATGGTGTTGATGTTTTTGGTTATACTGTATGGGGTTGTATCGATTTAATCAGTTGTGGGACATCTCAGATGAGTAAGCGTTATGGCTTTATTTATGTTGATCAAGATGATCAAGGTAAGGGCAGTTTAAAACGTATTCCGAAAGATTCTTTTTATTGGTATAAAAAAGTGATTGCTTCTAATGGTGAAGATCTTACTTAATCGAGATATCATTATGGGATAGTAAATTTTATGATGGCTCTTAGCGTTGGTTAAATAGACCAACGCTAAGTTTAGCGACAAAAAAACCTTAACATTAAAGCAATCACTGTTTTTTTAGCGGCTGTTTTTATCATTTATTTTTACATTGTAAATTATTCATTTAAAGTGTGGAAAATAAGGAATTTTTATCAGTTTTGTTCTACAATAATCAAACAATAATTCATCATAAATAAATCTAATTAAAGGAATAAATATGTCAATCAAACTCGTCGCTATTGATTTAGATGGCACTTTGTTAAATACCCATCATCAGATTTCAGCCGGTGTAAAAGAAGCTATTGATTATGCTATCAATAAAGGGATTTATGTTATTTTGGCTACAGGTCGACCTTTTTCAGGAATTACGCCTTACTTAGATGAATTGGGATTAAAACGTCAAGATCAATTTTGTATTAGTAATAATGGTAGTGTGATTCATGACACCAGTACTGGTAAACATCTGATGGAGTTTCCGCTGAGTTTTGACGATTACTTAGCAATTGAAAAGCTATCGCGTGATATTGATATTTCGATGCATGCGCTTGCCGATAATAAGATTTTTACGGCCAATGAAAATATTAATCACTATACCGTGCATGAGTCTTATATTACTAATACACCATTAATGTTTAGGCCTGTTGATAAAATGGATCCAAGCTTACGTTTTAATAAAATTATGCTATGCGGTGAGCCTGAGTTACTTAATCTTGCTGAAAGTAAAATTCCCGCTGAATTTTTTAATAAATATACGATGTTACGCAGCACACCATTTTTCCTTGAGTGCTTACATCCCGATGCGAATAAAGGCACCGCAGTTAATGCATTAGCAAAGAAACTCAATATTACAGAAGATGAAATTATGTGCATAGGTGATCAAAATAATGATTTACCAATGTTTGAGTTTGCTAAACATAAAATTGCAATGGGTAATGCGATCGATGCAGTAAAAGAGGCCGCCACATTTGTGACTAAAGGTAATGACGAAGATGGCGTAGCTTTTGCAATAAAAACATTTATTTAATTACCCATACATAAAAAGATAGCTAAGAAAGTCTATCTTTTTATGTGTCATTATGTTTAATTTGGGATTTAACGCTGATCACTCATCATTTCTATAACAAATTTACCTTTATTGGTATAGCAGATATTGGTTACAGTTGAATAATTAAGCCACAATATTGATAATATTTTAAGTTTCATTAATGCATTCTGAAATGAATCAATATGCTTTTATCGCATGAATGGTTTGTTGTAATGCACATATTCTGCGCTAGGAAAGTTAGGCAAGCCATGTTCGACTTGCCTATCATGTTAATCGATTACTTTAATGTTTCCCCATTTGACTGAATCACAGATTGGTACCAATAAAAACTTTTTTTACGGATACGATTTAATGTACCACTTCCATCTTGGTTCAAATCAACATAGATAAAACCATACCGTTTGCTAATTTCTGCTTTAGAGGCACTAATTAAATCAATAGGCCCCCAACTGGTATATCCCATTACTTCAACGCCATCTTTAATGGCTTCTCGTACTTGGACTAAATGGTCATTCATGTATTTAATGCGATAATCATCATGAATGCTGCCATCTGCTTCAACAGTATCTTTAGCACCTAACCCATTTTCAACGATAAATAAGGGTTTTTGATAGCGTTCATAAAGAAGGTTAAGTAAATAACGCATACCAACAGGATCAATTTGCCACCCCCATTCTGAAGCTTCTAAATAAGGATTCGGTACCATATCAAGAATATTACCTTTTTGACGCAATGAATTATCAGCAGTTGCACAACAGCTCATATAATAGCTAAATGAAATAAAATCGATGGTCTCTTTCAAGTCGTCACAATCTTGCTTGGTAATATCAAGTTTAATATTATTATCTTTAAAATAGCGTTGCATATAACTTGGATAGTAGCCACGGGCTTGTACATCACCAAAATATAACCAACCATGATTTTCTTGATGTGTAGTCCAAACATCTTCAGGTTTCGGGGTTAATGGATAAGCAATTGCGCCAAGTAACATATTACCAATTTTACTTTCCGGTATAATGTCATGGCACAATTTGACTGCACGACTGCTTGCTACCAATTGATGATGGATTGCTTGATAAATTTGTTGCTTATTACTTTTCCTATCAAGACCAACACCGGTAAACGGTTCATGTAATGACATATTGATTTC
Source organism: Orbus sasakiae (assembly GCF_039542345.1). Taxonomy (NCBI): domain Bacteria; kingdom Pseudomonadati; phylum Pseudomonadota; class Gammaproteobacteria; order Orbales; family Orbaceae; genus Orbus; species Orbus sasakiae. The sequence goes on along the minus strand of NZ_BAABHY010000001.1, from coordinate 1,187,880 downwards.
ATTAAACGTCAGCCAATACTTAACTTTGTGCTTATAGCGAGTAAAGACTGTTTGAGCATAATGTGTAAAAAATGCAATCAGTTTACGATTACCCCAACCGCCATACTGAGTAATCAGATGATATGGCATTTCATAGTGCGAAAGGGTAACAAGTGGTGTTATCCCATATTTCGCCATTTCATCGAATAATTTATCGTAATATTCAAGACCTTTTTGATTTGGTTCGGCTTCATCACCATTTGGGAAGATACGAGTCCAGGCAATTGATACGCGCAAACAGCTAAACCCCATTTCCGCAAATAAAGCGATATCCTCAGGATAACGATGGTAAAAATCGATAGCAATATCTTTTAGTCCGTTGATCTCAGTTTTAGTACGATCAACAATATCACCAAAAATACCATTAGGCGTGCAGTCTGAGGTCGAAAGGCCTTTACCATCTTCTAAGTAAGCACCTTCAACTTGGTTAGCAGCAATTGCGCCTCCCCATAGAAAGTCATTTGGAAATTTTAAAGACATAGTTTCTCCTTATTTTTGTGATAACACTAAAAGTGATTGACCAAAAGCAATATCTTCTTGCTGACAAAGTGATTGTACATCATGATAGTTATCACTATTACTAACAATAATTGGGGTCGTGATTTCATATCCAGCTTGTTTTATCGCCTCAATATCAAAACTAACCAGTTTTTCACCTTGTTTAACTTTATCGCCCATTTCAACATGAGCAGTAAAATGTTGCCCATCTAACTTTACAGTATCCAGACCGATGTGAATCAGTATTTCGACTCCGGAATCCGTTAAAAAGCCAATTGCATGTTTTGTTCTGAATAATGAAACAACTTCACCATCTTGTGGTGCAACCACATAACCTATCGTTGGAATGATAGCGACACCTTTGCCCATCAGTTCACTAGCAAAGGTTTGATCATTTACTTGAGATAATGCAATGACTTGACCTTGCATTGGACTATCAATGATGATTTGATCAACAAGTTGATTATCAACGTTTGATGATAAATCAGATTGCATCGTATTAGCGGTTTTTTTTGGTAATCCGAAAAAATAACTTAGTAGCATAGCTATTGTAAATGCTGCGATGGTTGCAACGATAGCGGCATAGAAAGCGGCATTTATGCCCGTGGCAGGAATGATCTGAATAAAAGTAAAGACACTTGGAAAACCAAATGAATAAATTAATGTTTGGTATAAACCCATAATTCCGCCACCAATGCCAGCACCAATACAACCAAAAATAAACGGTTTTTTATTCGGTAAGTTAACACCATATATAGCGGGTTCTGTGACGCCAAATAACCCTGATAACACTGATGAACTAGCTAATGATTTAAACTCTTTATCTTTAGATCGTAACATCACTCCTAATGCAGCACCTGTTTGACCAAATACAGCAGGAATTAAAATAGGCAGAATAAAGTCAGAACCTGATGATACGATATTGTTCATAAATATTGGCACTAATCCCCAATGAACGCCAAATATGACCAATATTTGCCATACTGAAGCTAAAATCATTGAAGCCAATACGGAATTGAGCTGATATACAAACATAATACCATTTGAAATCGCATCACTTAAAAATGTTGCGACAGGGCCAATTAAAGCAAATGTTAATGGCACAGTAATCAGTAGTCCAAACAGCGGGGAAATGAACTTTTTAAATGAATCATGGAAAATTTTATTTAAGTTTTTTTCAACTAATGAGTAAAACCATGCGGCAAAAAACACAGGTATAACCGATGATTGATAGGGAATCAATTCAATGGGAATTGAGAAAAATTCAGTTTCCGCTTGTAAAGCTCCGCCCATCATCGCGACAATACTTGGATGAACCAGTGCGCCTCCTAGTGCCATACCAAAAAATGGATTACCGCCAAATTTTTTGACTGCACAGTACCCTAAAATAATGGGTAAATAATAAAAAGCGGAATCAGCAATGACGGATAAAAACGTATAGCTTGAGGTATTAGGATCGATGACCTCTAATATGGTTAAAAAAGAAACGATGCCTTTTAAGATACCCGCTGTAACAAGTACCGTCAGCATTGGTGCAAAAATGCTGGAAATAATATCTATCAGTTTTGACAGTATATTACGGCTATTTTTGCTAGCAGAGCTCGCATCGAGTTCGTTAAAATGGCCAATTTCCATGATGTCATTATAAACATCATTTACATTATTGCCGATAACAACTTGAAACTGGCCACCACTTTCTACGACCATGATCACGCCTTTTTGTTTTTTAAGCGTCTCTGCACTGGCGATAGTATTATCTTTGAGCACAAACCGTAAGCGAGTAGCACAGTGAACCAGACTCATAACATTGTCCTTACCACCGACATTTTTAATAATTGACTCAGCAAGTTCTTTATTTTTCATAAAAAAATCCTATTTTTAGGCCAAAAAAAAACCTAAATCCCCCGCGGTAGAGAGATTTAGGTTTTGCCTGTATTTATGTTTATCAAATAAACGTTACAGTAACAATCCAATAACTTGTTTTTTTAGACTAACACTATTTTAAATCATTTGAAAAGTAGAAATATAAATCACAATTTAATTTTGTGATCTATGTCGCATTTACTCTGATACAGCCATAATTTGCAATTCGTTACGCAAACGCTCAATGTGAATGGTCAAATAAAGACTTTCATCATCAGTGAGTGGATGTGCATATTGTTGAATCAAATGGAGATCGATTCGCTTCGTGCACAAATAAGCCTGATGATATTTTTCTTTGACGATTTCATATAACGAGATGTCTTGGCTAGCCACAAAATTATTATTCAGTATACGTTGAGAAAAAAACTTCAAGTGTGTTACAAAACGTTGATAGGTCAGGCTATCTTCATCATATTCAAATTTAAAATGGTATTTTACTATATTGAGTATCTCTCGCATAATTTTGGTCATCGTCACAATATTGGGCATCGTATCATTGAGCTGTGCGTTGATAATGTGAAAGGTTATAAAACCAGCTTCATCTTCTGGTAATATGACATTTAAACGTTGCTTTATGGTTTCAAGTGCAAAAAGTCCAATTTTAAACTCTTTATTGTAAAGTTTTTTTATTTCCCACAAAAAACCATTCGGAATATCAAAACCTTGTTTATGCCTTTCAATAGCGAAGTGAATATGGTCAGTTAATGAAATATAAATACTATCTTGTAATTTGCCATCTAATTGGCTTTTGGCTTGATTAATAATGATTTCACTGACACTTATAACGCTCAGTGGTATTTCAGATAAGAGTTCTGCAAACTTTGGTAAAATTTCGTTATTTGTTAAAGAAAACTGTTTTTCAATCAATGTTTGATCAACAAAATCGCCTTCTTTCTTCTTAAAAGCAATGCCGCGTCCCATAATGATCTGCTCATTACCTGATTTATCAAGTATTATAATTACATTATTATTTAATATCTTATGAACTTTCATTATTAATTTTATACACTAATTAAGGTAAAAGGTACATGATATTGTTATTTTTAACAATATGAAAAGAAATAATGTTATAGAGTGTGACCTACATCCAATTTTACAAAAATTTTTAAACAAAAATAGTCAAATAATTTAGTTATGGACAGAGGGGAGTATTTTTTTCATTTTTTTGATCTCATCGGGATTGACACAATAACGTAAAAATTCATTATTTGCAGTTTGGCTCATATTGACAAAGTGATTTTGATGTTGCATTAAAGAAGGTACAACCTGTGTTGCGGATGAATGGAATTCATTTAATCCAAGTTGTATAAACGGTGCTAAGTTGTCAGATCGAATACCACAGCCGGGCATTATTATGGTCGATTTTGACTTGTTTTTCAGTTGTTCAATTAATTCTATTCCCATCAGCGCATTTGCTTGTTGTCCTGAAGTCAATAAACGATCAATCCCGAGTTCATTAATTTGTTGTATTGCTTTCAGTGGTTGATGGCATACATCAAATGCTCGATGGAAGGTAACAGAAAGTCCTTTGGCTGCATTCATCAGTTTTTCCATGTTATCAAGATCGATGGAACCATCTGTTTGTAAACAACCAAATACTACGCCAACAAAATTCAGTTGTTTTATCAGCTTAATATCATGGCGCATACTATTGATTTCAAATTGGCTGTAACAAAAGTCACCACCACGGGGTCTGACGATGGGATGAATAGCAATCGGCAAATTAAGCTCTGATAGTTGTAATAAATCACCATAGCTCGGCGTTAAGCCACCATCACTGCGGCCTGAACAAAATTCAATGCGATCTGCACCATTATGATAGGCAGTTAAAATATCATCAATACTGTAGCAGCAAATTTCAAGTTTCATGGTTATTTTCTTCGAGAATATGACATTAATTGTATTATATCGATTGTTGTTAAATGATACAGGATTATAATAGATCAGTTTTATTTAAAAAGGTCATATTATGTTTTGTGATTCTGCTTTTCGGCAAAAACGAACCATTATTTTTGCCGCATTTTTACTTAGTACGTTTATCGTTGGTATTGCTGGTGCATTACAAGCCCCCACGTTAAGCCGTTTTTTATCATATGAAGTCAATGTTAATCCGATTTTTGTCGGGACATTTTATTCACTTAATGCAATTGCAAGTATTATTGGTAGTTTTATGCTAGCTAAATATTCAGATGTGAAAGGTGAACGTCGATATATTGTGATATTCTGCTGTTTAATGGGATTGTTTAATAGCCTTACTTTTGCTTATACTCGGCATTATTTTGTACTCATCACGGTTGGTATTTTCTTTGCTGCATTAGCGTCAGCAGCAATGCCGCAGATTTTTGCCCTAGCTCGTGAATATGCGGTAAAAACAGGACGTAATGTCGTTGCATTTAATTCTTTAATACGCGCTCAATTATCGTTAGCTTGGGTCATTGGACCGCCATTATCGTTTGCATTAGCTATGAATTATGGTTTTACAACGATGTATTTAAGCGCTGCCACGATGTATGTTATTGCCATGATTGTTATCATGCTATTTTTGCCATCGGTTGAACGTAATCCCGTATCAAAAGCTGATTTAAACGCGTTACCTAGTGATCCAGACCAACCAATTTTTAAAAACAAAAATGTGGTTTTTTTATTTTTGGCAACCGTCTTTATGTGGACAGCTAATATGATGTACCTGATAGATATGCCATTATACGTTGATGAAGTATTACATTTATCTACGTCACTACCTGGTAAATTGATGGGGATCGCAGCTGGAATTGAAATTCCCGTCATGCTTATTGCTGGATATTTAGTGCCTTATATTGGCAAGCGTAATTTGATTCTGTTTGCGGTGATCTGTGGTGTATTATTCTATATTGGTGTTATTACATTCCGTGGTGAGCTAGCTTTATTGCTACTACAATTATTTAATGCCTTGTTTATTGGTATCGTTGCGAATATTGGTATTATTTATTTTCAAGATCTTCTCCCAACTCGCATGGGGGTTGCGTCAACACTATTTAATAATGGTGTTACGTGCAGTGTTATTATTGGCGGGATGATTCAAGGATTTATATCTGATATGTATGGCCATGAAGTCATTTATTATATTGCATTGGCGATGATGTTCATTTCTTTAGTACTCTGTTTGCAGGTTAAAACAGCTAGATAATCTCTAGCTGTTACAAATATGATTATCTTATGTGTTGTTTGAGTTGTTCGATTTCTTTGATCCATTGCGCGTTTAATTTTTTAGCATGCCGAGGCATGTGCTTTATTCTAATTTGATATTCATTCAGTCTTATTTTTGCTTTATCAAACTCACCCCACTGTACTAGTGCCCTTAAATATTGAGATAATGCTTCAAGGCTAGGGTAATAGTCAATTAACGCTGAAAACTCCTCATTAGCACCTATTTTATCATTGAGTGAAACTAAAATTCTAGCATACAACAAGTGCCCTTCATCTGAACGAAAGCTAGGGTTATGTGTTCTTAACGTGTCAAGTGTATCGCGAGCTTTGAGGTAATCTTCACAAACAAAAAGTGCATAAGCATATTGCAATAAAATATCAGGTGCATATTGATAAATTCCAGTTAATGCATTTTGATAATAAGGCAAAGCATCTTTTGCTTTACCATTATCAACCAAGGCTTTTGCTAATCGTACTGTCGCATCAATTGTGGGAGATATTTCATAAGTGTTTTGCGCTTCTCTTAAGGCTTTATGCGGATCGATAGCTTTACGCAATGTTGATTCGATTTGGTAGCCAGCGCGACTTGTTCTCATACTTGGAATAAAAACAGCCAAACAATAAACAATACTACCAAGAAAGGGAAATACAAATAAAATAAACAGCCAATAACTATTTTGCCCACTTCGTACAGCATGAATAGCAAAGAAAATAGCAATAATCGTACTTAACCCAATTCCAATAAATGGCATAAAGAATCCTTATTTTAATTTTTATATTACTGAGTGATCAAGCTAATAGAAGTTACTAGTCGAATAATATCATCATAATATGATGGTTCTAAAGTCATATTATTTAATACTAAGCTAAAAGGGCAGTTAAGCCCTTTAAATGCTATTGAGGGATAATTAAACAAGTTTATCCGCTGACTTTAAAATAGATAACAATAATTGCCAGTATTTTTCAACGGTGTCAATGTTTACTTTTTCATCTGGTGAATGAGGGGAAACAATAGTTGGTCCAATCGAAATCATGTCTAAATAAGGATAGTGTTTAGTAAATAATCCGCACTCAAGTCCAGCATGAATAACGGTAATCTTAGCTTGTTGATTGAAAATATTTTGATAGTTATTTTCAGCTAATTTAAGTAATTTCGAATCCAAATTTGGTGTCCAGCCTGAATATCCACTACTAACTTCATAGTTTGCATTGATTAATTGGCTGTGAGAAATGAGCGATGACACAACTGCATCTTTTGCTGAGTCAACTTGTGAACGAATTAAAAAGTATGCTGAAATTTGATTTTCTTTAATTTCTACAATGCCTAAATTAAGGGATGTTTCAACAACACCAGCGATTTCATTACTCATTCTGACAACACCATTGGGTGCGCTGTTTAACCAGTCAAGAATTTTTTGTTGATGGTCCGTTGTCATAACGCGTTTGACTTTATTTTTTTCTAATGCTGTGTACGATAAATTGATATTCGGTTCAACATGCTTATATTCATGTTGTAATATTTCTTCAAACTCTTTAATCAGTAATTGTAGCGCAGGTAAGTCTTTTTGACTTAACGTGATTTCAGCAAATGCTTCACGAGGTATGGCATTACGTAAAGATCCGCCTCGAAAATCGGATAATCTAAACGGAATATCTTGTGCATACTCGGTTAAGAAACGAATTAACAATTTGATTGCATTGCCACGACCTAGATGGATATCACAACCTGAGTGACCACCTTTTAAACCTTTTAATGATAAACGAAGGTACGTATCATGAAAGTCAGGAATAACAGCATAAGTGACGGCAAACGTTGATTTAAAATCAACCCCACCGGCACAGCCAGTAAAAATTTCCCCCTCATCTTCAGAATCAGTATTTATCAGGAAGCGACTATTAAACCAGTTTGGTTGTAAACCAAATGCGCCAATCATTCCTGTTTCTTCAGAGGCAGTGATTAAAACTTCAAGCGGGCCATGTTCAACGCTTTCATCTGTTAACGCCGCAAGCGCGGAAGCTAATCCAATGCCGTTATCAGCTCCGAGTGTTGTACCTTGTGCTTTAACCCATTTACCATCAATATAAGGTTTGATTGGGTCGATTAAAAAATCATGTATGGTATCTTCATTTTTTTGAGGGACCATATCCATATGTGCTTGAAGAATAATCGATGGAAAATGTTCTTTACCTTGAGTTGCATTTTTACGTAAAAGAATATTACCTACTTTATCTAACTGACACTCAATTTTATGATGTGCAGCAAAATCGACAATATACTTAGTTATCATCGCTTCGTGATGTGAAGGATGTGGAATTTGACAGATCTGATTAAAGATAGTCCAAAGGGATTTGGGGGTAAGTGATGACAGCATAATAAACCTCAAGATTCTATTAATAAATTAGTAGTTTTTATTTACTACTCACACTATAATTAGGTGCAATTTTACATTCATTTTAAGTGTATTGATATGGCAATTTATGCGATAACACTATTTAACACTTAATTCTTCAAAATTGTAGGTTGTTTATTATGTCAACAAAGCAAAATGAGCTTGTCGAAGACGTCAAAGCGCAAAAACAAATCAAAGCCCAGCAAATTGCTGAAAAGAAAAAATATACCGTAACCTGGGATATGTTACAAATGTATGGTCGCGAGTTAGCTTGTCGATTATTACCCGCAACACAATGGAAGGGGATTATTGCGGTCAGTCGCGGAGGATTAGTGCCTGCGGCAATTCTTGCTAGAGAACTCAGTATCCGTTATGTAGATACGGTTTGTATCTCAAGTTATGACCACAATCATCAACGTGAAAAACTCATTTTAAAGCGCGCAGAAGGCGATGGTGAAGGGTTTATCGTTATTGATGATTTAGTTGATACGGGCGGAACGGCTCATTCAATCCGTGAAATGTACCCTAAAGCGCATTTTGTTACTATTTTTGCAAAACCAGCGGGTAAACCGTTAGTTGATGATTATGTTATCGATATTCCGCAAAATACCTGGATAGAGCAACCTTGGGATACGGGTATTTCGTTCATTAAGCCATTAAGTGACAAAGAATAATACTATCCGCACCATTGTGTGCGGTGAATTGATGTTAATGGAATCTAATAGGCATTACTATTCATGACCTCAAATAAAAATTTATCTGAACAGTTGTTTAAACCACAGTTTAATTATCCCGAAACATCATCACTGATTCATCGTGTTGATGTCGGTAACCATCAAGCTCGTTCATTACTTGATGGGGAAGGGCGTAATAATTGGTATAGAGTGATTAATCGATTGTCATGGTATTGGCATGGATTACCATTGATTGAAGTTGAGGAAGTCTTATCACGTATCGCTGCATCGCCACGAAAACGAACTAATGAGGCTTGGCTTGATACTGTTGAAGGTTATCAGTTTGGTAATTGGATATATGAGTTTTTAGCGCAATCAGTCAAATGGCAGCAAAAAGCAGAACAGTGTCATCAAATTACAGAACAATCGCAAGCAAAAGCTGGGTGCCATAAAGCGTGGTTGACGGCCAGTTTATTTGCAGGCCTTGCCAGTTACCCTTATTATCGTAACGATGATTTAGCCAATCAAGCGCAAGTGTTTGCTAATCGCTATTATCGTGAAGCGATGAACTATTCACCTTACCAAATTAAAGAATTAGAATTTATCGTTGAAAATAAATCGGTAAAAGCAATATTACATACACCATTGTTACACGATGATCAGCCAAAAGCATTTCCCGTGGTGTTACTTTGTGCGGGTCTGGGTAATTTACAAATCGATTTCTACCATTATTTTTCAAAATACTTAGCTCCACTTGGTGTTGGTTTGTTGACAGTTGATACGCCGTCAATAGGTAATAGTAAAGCATTTAATTTATCGCAAAATACTACGATTATTCACCAAGCTGTACTTGAGCAAATTAAATCGGTTCCATTGATTGATTATAGCAATATTATCCTAATGGGTTATCGATTTGGTGCTAATATCGCTATGCGACTAGCTTATTTGATGCCAAATAAAATAAAGGGGGTAATCAATGTTGCACCGATCATTCATCAATTATTTGTTGATAATCAGATGCAGGCAAAACTCCCTCTGATTTATCGCGATATGATAGCAAGTCGTTTAGGCTTAAATTCAGTCTCTAATCAACAATTAATGGCTGAATTGCGGTTTTTCTCTTTAAAAGAGCAAGGATTATTATCGAGGCCTTGCACTGTACCGGTATTAAATATTGTCTATGATGGTGATGCGATGAGTACACAGGAAGAAATGAAACTGATTACTTCTAGTAAAAAAGTGACGCAGATACAAATTAAAACGTCGACGTTGAAAGAGAGTTTATCGCAGTCATCAGATTTATCATCTAAATGGATTCAGACATTAATTAAATAATTTTATTCTCATTGAACGGTTAAAAAATGAAGCAACAAACTATTGTTATCAAGCTTGGAACAAGTGTATTAACTGGCGGTTCAAAAAAGATAGATCGCGCTAGGATTTTAGAATTAGTGAGGCAGTGCCACCAATTAATTGAGCAAGGTCATAACATTGTTGTCGTCACCTCAGGCGCAATCGCCGCGGGTCGTGAAAATTTGAATTATCCTGAATTGCCTAAAACGGTCGCGTCTAAACAACTGTTAGCATCTGTTGGGCAAAGTAAACTGATTCAAACTTGGGAACAGTTATTTTCAATTTATAATATCTATATCGGTCAAATGCTGCTAACGCGCGCTGATCTAGAAGATCGAGAACGTTTTCTCAATGCACAAGATGCACTAAAAGCGATGTTAGATAATCATATTGTGCCGGTTATCAATGAAAATGACGCTGTAGCGACCGCTGAAATAAAAGTTGGGGATAATGATAATTTATCTGCGCTAGCCGCAATTTTGGCGCAAGCAGATAAATTAATTTTATTAACCGACCAAGAAGGGTTATTTACCGCAGATCCGAGGAAAGACCCCAACGCAAAACTTATTACAGAAATTGAAACAATTGATACCGCATTAAAAGCCATTGCTGGTGATAGTATTTCCGGTTTAGGAACGGGGGGAATGGGGACTAAATTACAAGCGGCTGAAATAGCAGGTAAAGCAGGAATTGAAGTCATCATTGCGGCAGGTAGCAGACCGAATGTTATTCTTGATGTTGCTAAAAATATCGCTGTTGGAACCCGTTTCATGCCGAAAAAAACACCATTAGAACACCGGAAATACTGGTTGTTTGGTGCCCCGCCTGCGGGCAGTATTTTACTTGATGATGGTGCTGTAAATGCGATTTTGAATCAAGGTCGTTCCATTTTACCTAAAGGAATTGTTGAAGTTAAAAACAATTTCTCACGGGGTGAAGCTATCGATATCTGTAATCAACAGGGTGTCAGTATTGCTCGTGGGGTCTCTCGTTATAACAGTGATGCATTAAGGCAAATAGCCGGCCACCATTCACAAGACATTAGTAAACTTATTGGTTATGAATATGGTCCAGTTGCCGTTCATCGCGATGATATGATTGTTAAATAGCTTATTGTTAAGTGGAACCTATTATTATTAATATCACTATATAAATATATAGTTGAAAATATAAAACACATTAGGACTTATTAAAAGGAATCTCAGATGAAAACAAGTGCACGTAATTGTTTTTATGGTGAAGTGGTAGAACTTAAAAATGGTACTGTTAATGATGAAATTACACTTAAATTACCCAATGGAACATTAATTACAGCCATCATTACTCACGAAAGTACTTTAGCCTTAAATTTAAAACTAGGCGCATCAGCCTTTGCTTTAATAAAAGCATCTTTTGTGATCTTAACAGTCGGACCTAATACGATAAAAGTATCCGCACGTAATCGTTTATCTGGCAGAATCATAAAAATAAACCAAGGTGCTGTTAATTCAGAAGTTTCTATCGATTTAGGTCATGGGCAAATCATTGTTGCTATTATAACTAATGAAAGTTGTGAGAATCTAGAATTTCAAGTGGGTGATGATGCAACGGCAATGTTTAAAGCTTCACATGTCATTGTTGGCGTTGAGGATTAAGCATAACTTAAAATCATCGTAATATGAATGATCATTTCGTCTCACCAAATTATTATATTGATATGTATTTGAATACCACTGTAATAGCACTTATATGAGGTTATAAACTATGTTAGAGCAACTTGGTAAAGCAGCCAAAATCGCTGCATTTGAATTATCACAATGTTCAACAGCACAAAAGAATGCAGCGCTAAGTTGTATTGCCGATCTACTCGAACAACACTCAGCAAAAATCTTAGCAGCGAATTCGATTGATATTGAAGCTGCAAAAGCTCATGGCACAAGTGATGCTATTTTGGACCGGTTATTATTAACTCATGAGCGTTTAGCGACTATTGCTAATGATGTCAGAAAGGTCATTATGCTTGCCGATCCTGTTGGTGAGGTGATTGATGGATATACACTGGATAGTGGTTTAAAGTTACAACGTCACCGAGTGCCGTTAGGGGTCATTGGAGTTATTTACGAAGCGAGACCAAACGTAACTATCGATATTGCGACCCTATGTCTAAAAACAGGTAATGCTGCCATTTTACGTGGCGGTAAAGAAACAACAAATACAAATAAAGTGATGATTGAAGTCATTCAAGATGCACTGGCTCAAACACAGTTACCTTCAGCCGCAATCCAGTCAATTAATAATCCTGATCGTAAATATATCAATGAATTATTAAAACTTGATAAATATGTTGATATGATTATTCCGCGTGGTGGAGCTGCCTTGCATAAGCTTTGTCGTGAACATTCAACAATCCCTGTTATTACAGGTGGAATTGGTGTTTGCCATATGTTTGTTGATCAAAGTATGGATTTTGATACAGCCTTTCCAATTATAATTAATGCTAAGACCCAGCGTCCAAGTACCTGTAATACATTAGAAACATTACTGGTGCACACTGAAATTGCCGACCTGTTTTTACCTAAATTAAGTCAAATCATGGCAGATAACAAGGTGGTATTGCATGCCGACTCGTCAGCATTTGAAGTATTAAAACATGGTGTGGCTAATGTTTTACCCGTTAATGATGACGAATTACGTAATGAATGGTTATCAAAGGATCTAAATGTTGTCATCGTTGATTCTTTAGAACTCGCCGTCGAGCACATTCGTGAATATGGCAGTGCTCATTCAGATGCGATTTTGACACGTTCATTAGCCAGTGCTGAAAAATTTGTGAATTTGGTGGATTCAGCTGCCGTCTATGTCAATGCATCAACGCGATTTACTGATGGTGCGCAATTCGGATTAGGCGCTGAGGTTGCGGTAAGTACACAAAAATTACATGCAAGGGGCCCAATGGGGCTTGAAGCATTAACAACCTATAAATGGATTGGTTATGGTGATGATCTTATTAGGTGCTAATTCAAACATATTTTTTTACATTAACGCCGATATAATATTATCGGCGTTTTAACAGACAATCCCTCATTTCCTCTCACTTTATCTGAACAAATCGCAATGAATTTTCACTCAATTATTGCTAAAATTGATCTTGGCTATCATGATCCAAATGATTATAATAGCCGCAATTTTATAGGCTATGTTTTGTGAGATACTGCTCATTTACATAATGGTTAATCTTTTGATGTTATAAATAAAACATATATTCGAAAGATTGAAATAAATAATTGTCGGCTTATTCATCTTGTATCAAATTATCATATGCAATATAAAATAGTAAAAAAAATAATAAATTTATGATGAATTAAAGGAAATGAAAATGAAGTGTGTCAATTTCGTCTTCAATCGTTTGTTTTTAACAGCGGTTGGTTCGACAAGTATTGCTTTTATTCCCCAAGCGGTTGCTAATTGTGTCAGCGTACCAGCCAATAGTTTTAATTATGTTTGTTCAGGGGTAATGTCTTCAACTGAAGTCTTAATGAGTGATCAATCGCTTAATGTGTATATTGATAGTTCCTATCAAAATAATACTACTGATGAACGAGGATTAATACTTGAATCAGTTGTTGGTAGTAGTGGTAATTTGACTGTCGTACAAGAAGAAAACAGTGTAATTCATGCTAGTGATATTGGTGTTATGGCTAGCAACAGCGGGCCGGGTGTTGCGTCAGTGACAACCGCGGGGAGCATTTCTGGGGAAAAAGGCATTGGCTTGCAAGTTGATACAACTGGTGATGCAACGGGCTTATATATCGAACAAAAGTCAGGTTCAATTACGGGGTATAAAAATGGTATTTATGCGGTAAATTGGGCAAGTGGTAAATCCACAATGATCAGTTCTGGAAATATTACAGCTACAAGCGATGGCGCATTAGCTGCGCTTTATATCGAAAATGCCAATTCTAATGGTACAGATTTAATCGTAGAACAAAAAGCGGGTATAATCTCAGCAGGTCCAAGTTCAACGGCTGTTCTTGCTTATAATCATGGCACTGGCAGTACGATTGTTGACATCTCTGGCACGGTGATCGGCGGCGTTGGTATCAATACGGCAACAGGTATTGCCGGTAAAGAAACGATTATTACTATACATGATGGTGGTGTTGTTTCTGGGACGTCAGGTACTGCAATCAAAGATGATAGCGGTAATGCCACTGTCACGCTAAAAGATGGCGCTAAAGTGATTGGCAGCATCGTACTCGGTGGTGGCAGTGATACCTTAAATATTGATCAGGGAGCTGACGTTTCTGGACTCACTGTGCTTGATGGTGGTTCAGCGGATGGTACAACTAGTCGCACTGATACAGATACCGATACTTTAAATCTCAACCAATCGTTAACGGGTTCATCAGGCAGCATAGGGCAAGCAGGGAATATTTCGATTGTTAATTGGGAAGCCATTAATATTGGTACGAAAAGTAATGCGGCTTTAAGTCTATCTGGTGAGTTAACCGCTAACGATGTCACCGTTGATACCTACGGTACGCTTAATCTAGCAAGTGGTGTGGCTGATGCGAACGTTAATAGTAATGTTACCAACCGTGGTATTATTGATTTATCAGCAAGCTCTACCGCGGGGAGTACACTGACGATCAATGGTGACTATACCGGCGATAAGGGGCAACTAATCCTTAATAGTGTGTTAGGTGATGACAATTCCGCAACCGATAAATTAGTGATTAATGGCAATGCGTCAGGCACCACTTATGTGTCGGTCAATAATCTGGGGGGCAGTGGAGCACAGACTGTTGAAGGCATCAAAGTGATTGATGTAACAGGGACATCAAGTACTGATGCATTTGTGCAACAAGGGCGTATTGTCGCGGGCTCATATGAGTATTATTTAGGACATGGGACGGCCAGTGGTACTGATAACAATAGTTGGTATTTAACCAGTAAGTATATCGATAATAGTGAGGCCACAATCAGGCCAGAAGCGGGTTCATATTTATCTAATTTGGTCGCAGCCAATAGTCTATTTAATTTACGTTTGCACGACCGTTTAGGTGAAACCCAGTATACTGATTTACTTAACGGGGAACAAAAAGTAACCAGTATGTGGTTACGTTACCAATACGGTAATCAGAAGTTTAATGCTGGACATCAACTCAATAATAAGGCGCATTGGAACATCGTACAACTGGGTGGTGACATAGCGCAGTGGACAACCAATAATCGCAACCGTTTGCATTTTGGTATCATGTGGGGCTATGGTCGGAGTTCAAGTGATAGTGATTCCCAGTTAAGCGGCTACCGCTCAACGGGGACAATTGATGGGTATAGTGCTGGTGTATATGGCACCTGGTATGATAATGATGCTGATAAAAGTGGTTTATACATTGATAGCTGGTTATTGTGGAAAGACTTTGATGCTTCAGTTAATGGTCAAGAGTTGAATCAAGAAAGTTATAATCTCAGAGGCCTGACCGCTTCATTAGAATCGGGTTATAATATTAAATTAGGTCAAACAGCGGCTTATAGCTACTGGTTACAACCAAAAGGGCAGTTAACTTGGATGAATGTGGATGCTGATGAGCACCGTGAGGCAAACGGGACGCACGTTACAGGCAAGGGCAATAACTGGCAAACCCGTTTTGGTCTTCGCGCTACTATGAGCTCAAGCGATACGGTCAACCAACGTACCCATCAAGCAGGTCAGTTATTTATTGAGGCTAACTGGTTATATAATACTAAACCCTTTGCTATCAGTATGGATGGACAGCAAATCCAACAAGATGGTGCACATAATATTGGTGAAATCAAAGCGGGTTTAGAAGGCAATATTGCAAAACAGACCAACGTGTGGTTTAACTTGGCGTATCAATATAGCGATCACCATTACAGTAACAGTGCAGTGATGTTAGGGCTCAAATACAGCTTTTAGGTCACGATCTATTTTCACACTAAAAAAGGCACCGATGGGTGCCTTTTTTGGGTTGTTTAGAAATTACGCATTAATAGTGCATAATCAAGATTAATATCTTCAGGGATTGGGATATACACAATATGACCATCACCGAGTCCAGCAGGCACAGGTTGTCCTTTTTTATTTTGCATACTTGTTATTTCAAACGTAATATTGCCTTGTGGTGTCATCATTTCAACACTATCACCAACTGAAAATTTATTTTTAACAATAACTTCAGCTAAGCCATTTAGACGTTGTCCACTAAATTCACCGACAAATTGCTGTCTTTCAGATACGGAATGACTGTGCTCATAGTTTTGCAACTCTTCATGATTATGACGACGTAAAAATCCTTCCGTATAGCCGCGGTGAGCAAGGGAGTCTAGTTCAACTAAGAGTCTTGGATCAAACGGTTTTCCTGCTGCTGCGGCATCAATAGCATTACGATAAACTTGTGCTGTACGAGCGCAATAATAAAATGATTTCGTACGACCTTCGATTTTTAAAGAATGTACGCCGATTTTAGTTAAATCTTCAACTAATTCAACAGCTCTTAAATCTTTAGAGTTCATGATATAGGTACCATGCTCATCTTCAAAAGCTTGCATGTACTCACCTGGTCGTCCTGATTCCTCAAGCATGAAGACCTTGTCAGTCGGTCCATCGAGCACTTCGTTAGCGCCTACTTGTTTTACTTCAATAGGTTCATATTTGTGAACGATTTGACCTGTTTCGTTTTCTTTACCTTCAGCCACATTGTACTTCCAACGACAAGCATTAGTACATGTACCTTGGTTGGGATCGCGTTTGTTAATATAACCCGATAATAAACAACGACCAGAGTAAGCCATACACAATGCGCCATGAATAAAAACTTCTAATTCCATTTCGGGGGCTTTTTCACGAATTTCAGCGATTTCATCGATGGATAATTCACGTGATAATACTACTCGGGTAAGCCCCATTTGGTGCCAGAATTTGACAGTAGCCCAGTTAACTGCATTTGATTGTACTGAAAGATGAATTTCCATTTCAGGAAAATGCTCGCGAACAAGCATAATCAAACCCGGATCTGACATGATGAAAGCATCAGGTTTCATATCTACAACCGGCTTTAAGTCACGAATAAAGGTTTTAAGTTTTGAATTATGTGGTGCAATATTAACAACAACGTAAAACTTTTTACCTTGCGCATGAGCTTCGTTAATCCCAATGGCTAAGTTTTCATGATTAAATTCGTTATTACGTACGCGTAAACTATAACGAGGTTGCCCTGCGTAAACGGCATCTGCTCCATAAGCAAATGCATAGCGCATGTTTTTTAATGAACCAGCCGGTGAAAGCAGTTCGGGTTTAAAAGATTGTGTTTCCATTTAATAAAATGCCTCTGATATCAAGTCAGTGAGCTAACGTATTTATACATCTTGCTAACTCGTCTTAAAGCATTGAATAATTATAATTAATTACTATTTGCTATTCTAAATTTAAATGTGTCATTATAGGCTTGTGCCGTAAATGTGACATTGCTTGAATATTCTATCATATGTTCAGCGTTCAAATGAGCATATTTATTTACCATTTCAAGCGTCTCCCAGCCACCCATTGTTTTAAGTGTATATAATGGCGTTCCCGATTGGACATGCCAGCTTGCCCATGTATGACGTAAATTATGAAATCTAAAATTATCAATTCCTGATGCTTTTAAAGCTGATTGAAAAGCACCATGATCTACCTTGTTAATCCTCTTATTGTCTTTTCGAGTAAAAACATATCAATCATCGCTTTTAAATCTCAGTGACCTTAATAACTCAATTACATTATCATTTAAGCTATGCCTGATTTAGCGTTATTGGCCGTAACTAAAGCCACCTTATTAACGAAATCAACATTATTCCAAGTTAATGATAATATTTTGCTTTGTCTGGCTCCAGTTGATAGTACAAAAAAACAAACATCATATAGCCATTTTTGTTTTATGTTTTTAAGTAACAAGGTAGCTTTTTCTTTAGTTATCGATCTAACACGTACTTTTTGCAGAGCAAGTTGGAAGTAATCCCGTATGCTTTATACACAATCCGTCAATTTCTTCTTTTAAT
Organism: Orbus sasakiae; assembly: GCF_039542345.1. Classification (NCBI taxonomy): domain Bacteria; kingdom Pseudomonadati; phylum Pseudomonadota; class Gammaproteobacteria; order Orbales; family Orbaceae; genus Orbus; species Orbus sasakiae. The sequence goes on along the minus strand of NZ_BAABHY010000001.1, from coordinate 1,169,777 downwards.
TCTTCTGTAATCATTTAGTCACCTATAAACTGTAATGCTTCATCTTCTGTTAAAAAATACCAATCTAGCGTATCAAGATAAGTTTGATATTTACCTCGACAAGATAAAGTCACCAACTTTTTAGAAATGCTGTTTAGATAGGGGAGAGGGTTGTTGACGCTAGAAATAATGCTGATTTGAAAAACTTTTTAAGATAAGGTAATAGTAATGGTAGTAACATAACTGTTAACGTGCCTGTAAATATAGGTGATCGCTCCGTAACAGAAGGCGACAGCAAGCAGCTAGGTCAGATGATAACGCAATCGATTATGAAGCATTATTCAAGAGCAAATGCGACCTAGTGGATTACTGAATAAGCGTTGATTTACTGATTTAAATTTCATACTATTAATTCACTTTAATTATTGGATTAATAGTATGAAAAAAATTGCTGCTTTATGCTTTATTAGTACTTTATTAGGTGGGTGCAGTGTTCATCATCAATTTAATGATCGCTTATCTTACCAATCTGTAAAGAAAATTAAATCTGAGGTGCATTTAAACTCCCGCCCAAGCTTAGATATTACATGGATTCCGACAGATTTTCCATCACGAGTAGACATTCAAGGCGCTTCTGGATTTATTGGTGGAGGCTCTCGCACAAGGATTCCTACAGGAATAGGAATATCATCTAGAATAGAATAGAAGAGGCCATAAATACATATGCTGATTTAAATAATGACGGGAGAAAATTATCCATAACAGTTAATAAAGCTGAAACAAATTTTACTTACGGAATGAGTAATATAGATTCGGCATATGTGTATTTGAATGTGACATTTGATTTAGCTGGGAAAAAATGGGAAAAAGAGTTTGTAACAAAACAAAATGATAAAGGGGTAAAGGATGCAAAAGTCACATCGACTATTGAGTATGCGTGGGATCAAATTGCTTTAGATGTAGCAAGAAATGTTGCTGAAAATTTATAGATAATTGAGGAAATATAATGAGAAAATTATTACTTATTATTTTTGTTTCACTTGGGTTGATTGGATGTTCCACTACACCACCATCCCAGAATGAAATAAAAAACGTGCCAATGGATAGAGTATTTAGTTATCAAAATAATGATAGCTCAAATATTATTGTTGTTCGTGATAAAGGTATTGTCGGTAGTGCTTGTTTTATAAACTTTTTTATTAATGGCAAAGAATCGGCAAAATTAGAAACTAAAGAAAGAGCCTCATTTTATGTACCTAGTGGTGAAATAATATTAGGTGCATCATTAGAAGGTAGAGGATTATGTAGCTTTAATGCGCCGAGACGGGAAAGGAGTTTTATTTTAAAGGTTGGTGATGTTCGCTATTTTAGGTTGTCAATAGATCCAAACGGCAATACAGATATAATGCCTACCACCTTATATTAAATAAAGCCCTTTCGGGCTTATTTAAATCTTTTGTTAAATGCTTGAGAGCTTTCTTTTCTTTCTAATCTGTTACTGCAGTATGGGCATAGATATTGTTTTTTACCTTCAATATTCCATTTATAATATTTTCTTTTGAATCGACTTTCGATAGCTTATAGAGTTTTTGGTTCATAGTCTGGATTCATCGGACTTAATGCTAATCTTGGCTCAAGTTGTAACTTTTTAATTGTGAATTCACTGTTAAGCATAACGACAACAACATCACTACCATGTTTAGCCTGTATTGACGAATCCGCCATTTTAAATCCTACCGTCACGCATCGATTCACCAAATACGCACAGTATGTAACTTGTTAGCCGACATTTTATCAGCAATTCATTTAAACCTGTATTGCTGTTATTTTTTCTGTTCATATATACAGTGCATATTTAATTTAGACAAAATCAATATCGATATAGCATAAACTTATTTTTATGATCACTAACTAATGATCATGAAAATTAACTTGTGCCATATTTGTGCCGTAAAATATATAAAATAAGTAATAAACAGTGAATAAATATACAGAAAATTAAGCTGATAACTTCATGATAATAATAGATTAAAAAATTGATATGAAAAATATAGCTCTGATGTCAAGTCAGTGTTGAACAAGTTGCTCAACGTAATAAGCAGTAATATGCGGCGCAGATTTTACGCTGAGGTTGTCAGAATAGCAAATTTATTATTTAACAGTTAAATCATAAGGTTATATTTCTATCAATTTTCGTTCTATAATAAAGGTCATTTTTCAGCAGAGGTAATACAATGAAACATAATCTCGGTTTTGAAACCTTATGTAAGGCAGCTCGTCAAACTGTGAAAACATGTTCTGTCGATGATGTAAAAAAGTTATTAGATAATCAGCAGTTACCTTTACTTATTGATGTAAGAGAAGAAAGTGAATGGAATCATGATCATTTACCTCATGCGGTTCATCTAGGACGGGGAATTATTGAACGAGATATCGAAACCCTTGTTCCAAATCAAGAGACCACCATCATTTTGTATTGTGGTGGAGGCTATCGTTCTATATTAGCTGCAGAAAGTCTAACTAAAATGGGGTACCGAAATATTATTTCGATGGATGGGGGTTATCGGGGATGGAAAGAGGCGGGTTACTCGTTAGTAAAAGAGTAATGTTCGTTATTTTTTTATCATAACATCTGATTATAGTGTAAAAATCACAATTTATTGCATTAACAACTTTATAAATGATAAATCAATACACCGTTGGCTGAATGTGAATTGTGTTGACAGTGTATTGATTAGTCCTAAAGATTACCTTCATAATCTACAAAGCAGCATTAACGGCCACATTAATCGCTGCTCCCCCTATGATTAGCCAAACAAATATGAAAAAACCTAATAATAATGGTTTAATCCCCGCTTTTTGAAAGGCTGAGTAATGGCTGGTTAAACCGAGTGCTGCCATCGCCATAGTCAGTAGAATGTTATCAAGCATAATAATAATACTGACAAACTGTTTGGGTAAGATATTGAGTGAATTGAGGCAAGCCATTAACAAAAAACCGATAGCAAACCATGGAATAACCAGTTTACGTTTTTGAGAATTGCCTTGTTGGTTTTTAATTAAATAGGCCGATAATACAAATAAGAAAGGTGCTAACAATAATACTCTGAGCATTTTACTAATTACTGCGGTTTCAACCGCTGGTTCACTTATGGCATTACCTGCAGCAACAACTTGGGCGACTTCGTGAATGGTAGAACCAATATAGATGCCAAAATAGCTGTCAGAAATAGCAAAATGAGTGGCAATATAAGCATAAAAGAAAGGATAAATAAACATTGCCAGTGTACCAAATATTACAACAATTGCTACTGCTATGGTCACTTTTTCTGGATTCGTGTTTATGGTTGATTCAGTGGCAATGACAGCCGCTGCACCACAAATTGAACAACCACTTCCAATTAAAATTACGCTATCTTGATCAAGATGAAATAACTTAATCCCCATCCACATAGTTAATAAAAAAGTACTGACTACCATTAATATATCGATAAGGATGCCTTGATAACCGACTAAAGCAATATCTTGAAAGGTCAGTTTGATACCAAACAAGATAATGGCTAAACGCAAAATTTTCCCTTTGCTAAAATCAACCCCAACATAGCAATAATGACTGAGTTTAGGATAAACACTATTACCTATCAGCAAACCGAGAATAATCGCTATCACAATTGACGATAAGCCAAGATGTTTAATATAAGAGATATTTGCAATTAACGAGGCAATCATCGCCAATAATAACGATAAGCTGATACCGGGAATATATTTTTTAACTTGCATGATAAATAAACTCTTCATTAAAAATAAAAACTACTATAACGTTGTTATTTAAATAAATAAAATTAATTTAATTTCTCTGATATATTAGATTTATTAATTAATAATATTGTGATTATCATGCCAGCAAAAATAACCTTAAAAGAGTTAACCGTTTTTCATTATGTTGTTAAATATAACACGGTAAAGATGGCTGCAGATCATTTGCATATTACTCAATCTGCTGCAAGCCAAGCATTGTTAAAATTAGAAACAATCTTAGATTCACCGCTGTTTGACCGTCACGGTCGGCAACTTATTCTTAATGAAAATGGGCGATTGTTATTACCGATGGCGATTAATATTCTTAATTCTGTGCAAGAGGTTGAAAATTTATTTTCAACTCATCCGACCGCGATTAAAATTGGTGCGAGTACAACGATTGGTAATTACATCATGCCAAATATGTTGGCATTATTTCGTCAACACTATCCATCTTCGACATTAGATATGATGGTGAGCAATACAGATGCTATCATTACTGCGGTAGCTAACTTTGATATTGATATTGGTTTGATAGAAGGAAATTGCCATCATGAAGATATTATTGTTAAACCCTGGCAAGACGATGAATTAGTGATGTTTAAAGCATTCTCTAAAGAACAAAAATATTTTGATCACCAACAATTATCATCAGCTCCGTGGCTATTAAGGGAAAAGGGCAGTGGTACAAGAGCAATAGTTGAACGGTTTTTACACGCACAATTGAATCAATTTCAAATTAGCATGGAGTTGGGTAATTCTGAAGCAATAAAATATGCGGTAGCGGCAGGTCTAGGCATAAGTTGTTTGTCGCATTATGTAGTAAGTGATTTACTTGCACAGCAAAAAATTAGTTTAATTCATTGTGATTTACCTAAATTGACGCGCCAATTTTATATTATCACTCATCGTAATAAAAAACGGACCCAAGGAATGACAAGGTTTATACAGCTACTTGAATCGAAAGAGTTTATTATCAACTGTATTACTGCTTAAAGCTATATGTAGATTTAGTATGAATGCAATTGCGTTAATTTTTTTTAGTTTGATATATTAAAGATTTACTTAACAGGTTAATTGAATAAGGTCTTTTTAATTTATTATTACTGTATTTAGCTATATAAGCGTCATCATAATTGGACCCTTGCTTTCTAATTTAAACATTTTAGATAAATCAGTGTGTTCAATATTTATCTTTTTATCCGAAGTAAAAAATAAACAAACAGTAAGAACAAAATATTTACAGTTATTGTTTGTTTAAACTTTACATATACTATGGCTAGCTCTGGTTGTATGGTGAACATTTATAGGTGCATACTTCCAGCGATTTTACTGCATTTATGTATTTCTCGGATGTCTTAAGATTTATTTTATTTTATAAAACATAATGATTGATGTATCCTAAATCACTTAATTTTTTAACCTTTATTTTATCTTGCCATTTCAATTCGCTAAAATTCAGCTAACTATTTTAATTCTAGCTTTAAAACGTTAGGACAAATATTCAAATATCCAATTTTTATGATATTTTCAGCTATTTCATGTTGATATATCACATTCATATGATATTTAATATTTCAGAGCAATGTCTTGTTCTATTTCTTTGAATAATTCATCTAATTCCATTTTTGATATGTCGTCGCCAATAGACGTCCTTTTATACTCTTTAGTAAATATTTGTTTGGCATTACCATAATTAGGCGCCCATGCGATATTGCTGTCAAATTCTCCTATTTGCATATTACTATAAATACTAATTAGTTTTTTATTGAAAGCATTACCAACATGTACTATAGACGTATCAACAGATATTAATAAATCACATAATTCAACTAAAGCAATCGATGCAAAAAAACTTGAAAAATTACCAATAAATACGTTTTTATGTACATTATTGATAAGTGATAATTTATTTTTTTCGCCAATAATAATCAACACAGAATCTTCATATTTTGACATGAAATTGATGATATTATTAATTTGCTGGTATGAAAAACTTTTTTCTGAAAATGAGCCAAAGGGATTGAAAGCAATAATTTTTTTGTTATTTATTTTATGTTCAAATAAAAAATTATTAACTTCATCGTAAGCTGATGGGGGTAAATTAAAATAATATTTTACATCATTGAATTTAACATTTAATAAATTTAATATTGTTGTCATTCTACTTGTAAAATGGTCATGATATTTTTTGTATTTTATTGATGTGTCGTACACGTGATTTTTTTGATTAAAGCCGATCGTATGCTTTGGTTTTATTGTATGAATAATTTGTATTCTTTTTTCTGTTAAATCATTAATATCCATTAGGTCAATTAACAAATCTATTCGATTGTCTTTTACTTGTTTTTTTAGCAAATCTAGGTCTCCAAAAAGTATCTTTTTATCAACGTCAATAAATCCGTCAAATAAATATGCAATTCTTTCTTCAACAATCACGCTGACATTAAACGATGAGTCTCTTAATGATTTTATTAAAAAAGAGGCGACTATTACATCTCCAATTCCGAGATCAGTCATTAATATAGTTATATTTTTATATTTAGCAGGAACTAATGAGGATCGTATTTTGATCAGACTAATGTAGGAGAAATAAATTTTCTTTTTTAAGATTTTAGTTTTTAGATTCCTTTGTCTATTTAGGTGTTTTAGCTTGTCCAACAATCGTTTTAACGACATCATCCATTCTCATCTATTATTTATATCATTAAATTATATCACAAGCCTTGGTAATTAACTACTTAGACGGCCTTACTCTAAGCTGTAAGATATTACGATTTTTTTGTTAAAAGCCAGGACTTATTTGATATTGATATCATAATCTTTATGATTTAGTTCTGATTAATATGTTTACTACATTGCTCTAACTAATTGAAATGATCTTGATACGTGAGATATAAATCTAAAACATAAAATAACATCAATAATGAAATAATCAAATTTAAAAATAGTAAAACACTAAAATACTAAGTGCTTACCCTAAATAGATAAAAATGTTCAGATAATTTATAACAATATCGAATAGCCCCTTATATACCGATAAATAGAGTTTTAGTAAAATTGTAGAACATAGAAAATATCATTTGCCATGATTTGATTGAAATTTTAATATACTCAATTTTTTAATACGGGTAGTTTAGATGAATAGTATATATTCTTTTAATAGTTTAAGATTTATTTTAGCTATTTTTATTTGTTGGCATCACACAGTAATAATTATTTATGGTAATGATAGTTATGAAAGTAAATATTTTAAAGCTGCACATCTAGCTGTAGAGTGTTTTTTTATTTTGTCAGGGTTTTTAATGGCGAAATCTTTTTATGCTAAATCATTAATCTCTCAAAATCCTACTGGATTAGGAAACTTTTTTTTAGCAAGATTTAAACGATTATATCCGCAATTTATTTTTTGTTTATTTGTTTTGTATTTCATTACGAAAAGCTTTGGAATTCACACTAGTACGAGTAGTTTCTTTTTAAGTAATATTTTATTATGCGACTTTAGTCGTATACCCACAATGATAGGTGGCATGTGGTTTGTAACAGTTTTGTTTTGGTTAGGTAGTTTTATTTATGCTTTAATGTTCTTTTTTAAAGAAAAAGCACTTTATCTTTTTATTCCTGTTTTAGCTATTTTATCATTATGCTATATGACTGCAAACATAGGTCAAGTTGCAGGGCATTCACAACCAATTATTTTAAATTTTTTATCTCAAGGTATCCTTAGAGGGACGCTAGGATTATCAGTTGGTATATTTGCTTATATGATTGTAGACTTTATAAATAAAAATGACTGGGGTAAATTAAATAAAAAAAGATGGAATGTGATTTTAATAATTTTGGAACTATTTTGTATCATTGAACTATGTAGACTTATTTTGTTTAGGAATGGAAATAATTTAACTGATTTTAATATTTATTTTGTTTTTTCATTTATTATTATTTTATTATTTTATAAAAAAGAGAAGTTTTTAAAAATACTATCTAATCCTTATTTAGCAAAAACTGGGGATATATCTTATATACTGTATTTATCTCATACTGGTTTGCTAGTTATTTTAAGTAAATATGCTGTTTTTTCAGAAATGAATAAAGTTTTAATGTTTACAGTTGTCACATTTTTATGTGTTATATTTGCAACAATATTGTATTTCTTATTTAAGAAAGTCTCATCAACAATAATAAATTTTATCACGGTAAAAAATTAGCAAAATCAAAAAAGCATATAGTATTTTTATTGATGACTATCACTGCTTTTTTTGTATTACTTATTGTTTTTTATGTGTACTTTGCATATCAAAAAGTAATCACATTAATCTTGAATAGACCGAAATACTTGAGTTAAGTGTCTATCAACAAACGAATTAAGACTGCTAACAGGCATTTATTACGTTCATTTAATTAATTCTGATACTTAATATAAAAACCAACTCATAAGATATCTAAAACATATCAAATTAAGTACAAAGTATTCTAATTAGATATTTAAGTAAGTTAACTTGATTTTTATCACTATTGATTTTAAATATTAAACTATTTATGGAGGCGCGTCCCGGAATCGAACCGAGGTCCGCGGATTTGCAATCCGCTGCATAACCACTCTGCCAACGCGCCAATCGTCTCTTTAATGATTATAAAAATATTATCGAGAGTTTGGAGCGGGAAACGAGGTTCGAACTCGCGACCTCAACCTTGGCAAGGTTGCGCTCTACCAACTGAGCTATTCCCGCATTGAGATATTACATTTTGAAATTGGTGCCCGGGGCGAGACTTGAACTCGCACGGCCAAAAAGGCCGAGGGATTTTAAATCCCTTGTGTCTACCGATTTCACCACCCGGGCTCAAAACAGCTACCTAAAGGTAATTACGTTTTGAATGCAGTGCATTTTACTCATCTTATCCGTTCAGTCAATAAAAATTTTAAATAAATCGGTTTGATTGGTTAATGTTTAGTTAATCTGTATGTAATATTAGCAAAATAGACGAATAATAGGTCTTATTATCACTAAGATTTAACTTATATTCCACCCCTGGTTTTGCTGCTGTATGGTATATAATTTATAAAATAATCCTGATTGTGCCATTAATGACTTAAAATTGCCTTGCTCAATAATATGACCATGATCCAACACGATAATTTGGTCTGCGTTTGTGATCGTTCTTAATCGATGAGCAATAACAATCACGGTCCGATTGTAAATAAGTTCTGAGATTGCTTGCTGAATTAATACTTCATTTTGTGGATCGAGAGATGCCGTTGCTTCATCAAGTAAGATGATCGGTGCATTTTTGAGGAGGGCTCTTGCAATCGAAATCCGTTGCCGTTCACCACCAGACAAAGTACCTCCATTTTCGCTCAATACGGTGTCATAGCTTTGTGGTAAGCGCATAATAAATTCGTCACAACGCGCTTTGCGCGCTGCATCATAAACTTGTTCTGCTGTTGCATTTTCATTACCAACACGAATATTATTAAAAATAGTATCGTTAAATAATATAACATCTTGGAACACAAAAGACATATAGCTCATTAATTTGTCGGGGTCAATATCCCTAATAGTTTGATTACCAATGATAATTGATCCTGATTTGACATCCCAAAACCGACCAATGAGGCGGGATAAGGTTGTTTTCCCACTTCCGGATGGCCCCACAAATGCTGTCACCTTATTGGCTGGAATCGTTATTGTGGCATGTTTTATGACGTCGACTTGATTATAAGCAAAGGTAACGTCGTTTAATGAAATATCAAAATTCGTTAGATCGATATCAGTGCGTCCATTCATTGGTTCTGTTCGCCTTAATTTTTGCATACTTTTGAGGGATTGTAAGAAGTGGAAAAATTCAGGCAATAATGTCATTAATGCAATAATAGGGGCATAGATACGAGTACTGACGAGAATAAACGTTAAAAAAGCAAAAATATTCAGTGTACCATTGCTGACTAACGTTACGCCAACTAAAATCACAATACCGATTCCCGTTTGTAATAAAATGGTGGAACCTGTCACAAACATACCCGCTAAAAATTCGAATTTAATGGCGGCTTTCATCATATTTTTAAGGCTAGAATCCAAATGTCTAAATTTCTGTTCAGATAAACCAAACGCCTTGATGACTTTAATGCCTTCTAAATATTCTTGTACTTGATCTGAAACCGCTAATTTAGCTTTAATATGTTGCTGTGATAACCCTTCTTCCAATTTTTTCCCAACAAACACAATAAAGGCAGCTAAAGGTAAAACACAGAATATAGCCAGTGCCATTCGCCAGTCATACACAGCAAGCATAATACAGGCAATAGTACTAGAAAGTGTATAGCCAATCATTTGCGGAACAACATGGCTCATGACATGCTCAATCGTAAAACAATTTGACATTAAATTGGTCGTTAAGTCAGCTAAATTACGTTGATTAAAAAAACTTAACGGCAGTTTACGCATTCGTTCAGCAACTTCAACACGAGTTGCCATAGATTCATTATAAGCCGCTGTATATGTCTTACGATATTCAATACGGTAAACAATAAAAAAAAGCAGAGCGGATAAAATACCAAATGCAAACAACATCCAAAGATGGTTGGTATCCAATGGCGTTTGTGTGACTAAAGGCATAATTAACGTAACGATCATTTGTAGCAAGACTACAAATGGTAAAAACAATGTTAAGTTTTCGAGCGTACATATAATAATGGCATATGTTAAGTTTTTATTACCTTCGCTAGTGAGGTTTAATGTATTTTTGAACATGAATTAATCCTCTGATTTTGTTGACACAATTTGCCAATTTAAGGTTTGGGTATAGCTTTGCCACATATTTTTGTAATACCCATGTTGAGCAAGTAAGGTTTGGTGTTGACCTGATTCTCTTATTTTACCTTGGTCTAATACTAAAATGTGATCAGCATGAATGATCGATGAAAGTCGGTGGGCAATGATAATGGTTGTTCTGCCTTTCATTAATGCAATCATCGCCTGCTGAATTTTATGCTCGTTTTCTGGATCGGCAAAAGCAGTTGCTTCGTCTAGAATTAAAATGGGGGCGTTTTTAATTATTGCCCTGGCAAAAATGAGCCGTTGGCGTTCTCCACCTGATAAATGGATGCCGTTACTCCCGACAACAGTATTGTAACCATTAGGAAGAGATTCAATAAAATCATGACATTGTGTTGCTTTAGCTGCGTCAATAATCTGTTCCATTGTTGCGTGATTATTACCAATTTTTAAATTATCAAGAATGGTTTGTTTAAATAAAAAAACATCTTGAAAGACAAAACTGACTAAAGATTGCAAATATTCGTTATCCATATTACGAATATCAATATCGCCAATTTTTATGCTGCCTGAATCAACATCAAAAAAACGTGGAATCAGATTTGCTATTGTACTTTTTCCACTTCCAGATGCGCCGACTAATGCTGTTATCGTCCCTTGTTTAGCGGTAAATGTAACATCATCAATTGCTAAAGGTGCCAACGGTAATTTTTGTTGATAGATAAAGCTGACATGATCAAAATGAATAGTGTAATTTTGCACCGTTTGAGGGTTTTGAGGTACGGGTAGAAGCTTTGTTAACAAAATATCATCAAGATGATCAATCCCCGTTGAAACGAGTCTTAATTGGTTAGAGACATACATTAATTTTAAAAAAGGTCCGGTAATAGAAACAGAAAAAACCAGATAAAAAATCGTCGATAATGCAAAATCAAAATAATTATCAATATGGAAAGATAACATGATAGCTAAGGGGATTAAAAATAGATAAATATTATTGAGAAGGAGTAAAAATAATCCCATGCTTGTCTCAAAGCTATGAGTGATTTTTAAACAGTAATCACGATATGTTTTGACGATGTCATAAAACTTTTTAAATGAAAAAAATGTGAGATTAAATGCTTTTATAATCGAAATACCGCGTACATATTCAACTGAAACATTATTCATGAGTTCTTGTTGTCGATGATAATTTTCAAAATGTTTTGTCGCACCTTTTTGTCCATAACTTTTAAATAATATGATGTAAGCTAAGATGACTGGGAATAATGTGGCAAGGCCAAGTCGCCAGTCAAAAAAGATTAATACAAAAAATAAAATAATCGGCATGGCAAAAGAACCCATTAGATCAGGTAATTGATGCGCAATAAATAATTCAATCTTTTCTATATTTTCATCGACAACTTTACGTAGTTCGCCTGTTGAATGATGGCTATAAAAACCCAGAGGCAATAGCGACAAGTGTTTAATAAAGTCTAATTTTAATTGGTAAAGCGTTTTAAATGCAGCAAAATGAGAGCATGCTAAGGCTGTAAAGTTCAAGAGTACTGCTGCAATTGCCGATCCACAGGCAAACCAACCGTAGCCAATCAGTTGTGCGCTATCCATCGCAATCCCCGTGTTTAAATAGGTCAGTATGGCTTTGATAATAAAATAGATAGCGATAAAGGGTAATGTTGCAAAAATTGCACTTAATATTGCCAGTAAACATGCGAATGAAACGAGTATTCGATGCGTGAATGCCAGTTGCCAAAGTCTGGCAGAGCCACGTTTTATCGCTTGGGGGGATTGCGTCATATCTTCGTCCTTAACTCATTTAATAATTAACATTTAGTTTAATCATTGGTATGAATATCGGTCATCTGAGGAAGGTATTTAGTATAACTTTAAATGATAATGATTATCAATATCATAAAAATAATTTAATGATCATCATCAATAGTGTAAATTTAATTCATTAATCGTTAGCGTAGGTTTAATCATGTGGTTCAACAGCATTAATCAAAAATCAGGGGGCGGTGCTATGTGTGGGAGTAAACAAAGCTGTAAGATCAACACCTTCAAGCTCAAGTAATTTAATTTTTTTATCAATACCACCTGCGTAGCCCGTTAAACTCCCATTTGATCCGACTACTCGATGGCAGGGGATAATGATTGAAATCGGATTGTGTCCAACCGCACCACCTACCGCTTGGCTAGACATTGTTTTACGGTTCATCAGCAATGCGACTTTCTTAGCAACATCACCGTAGGTCGTTAATTCTCCATAAGGAATTTGGTTTAAAATATGCCAAACATGCTGGCGAAAAGGGCTACCTGTTGGTGCTAATGGTAACCTATTGATGGTTGGGTTTTTAGCTAAAAAATAATTATCTAACCACGTTTTAGTCAAATTAAAGACGGCCAAATTATCATGTGGCGTTACAATCGTATCAACGCTGTTGGCAAAATATTTTTCATTTTCAAGCCACAATCCAATGAGTTGATTATTTTTGCTCATTAACGTAATTAAACCAATCGGGGATGAATAGGTTGATGAGTAAAACATTAAGGACTCCTTCGTCATTACCGCTGAGTGAATTAATTTGTTTTGTGATATGGATATAACCAAAGCTTATTATTATGCCATTCAGCTAAAAATATATCTTCTATTGCATAACCTTGTTTAACAATCTCAATATTTAACCATTCTTCAGTAAGGGATAATTCACTTAAATGATTATGATCGATACTACCACCTTCAATTAAAACAATAGCCATTGCGGTATCGCCTTTTTTTACTACTGTCATTTGCCCATTATATTCAAACCAAACATTTTGTAATTCATCTAAATTTGGGTAGCCACGTTGGTGTAAAAGCATAATAAAGTCACGAACTGATAATTTCGCCTGACCAAAATTTTCGGATAATACTTTACCATTTTTCATTAATTGAATAGAGCGTCCATCTACGACGTTTTTGACAATATTGCGTTTAAAAGAAAGATAGCGTACTAATAATAGCAAACCTGCCCATGCGCTGGCCGTACCTACTAATAAAACAATACTAATAGCTGGGTTGTATAAAGGTCCTCCAATAATAGCACCGAGTACAACATTACCAACTTGATCTAATGAGGAAATAGGGGCTAATGATCCTTTACCGGATAAATTAATATAAACCAGTAGAATAAAAAATGCGGCGGCCATTTTTATCATAATATTCATGTAGATTGAATCCATCAGATTATTCCTTACTTTTAACGATGCAAAATACCTAAATCTTATTATTCACTAATATTTTTAGAATCGCTACTGCATCAATCACTTATTTTATTTTTTAGTGTTTAATTAATAATCAATTCATAAGAAAAAATTTATATCATAAAAAACGTTATATAAAACAAGTTATATCGCAGAATAAATTAACTGAATAATTGATTTTTTGTTGTGGGTAATTAAGTGCGCAGTCTCTTATTTTTCAGTACTTTTGTGTTTTTTTATTAACTGATTATATTTTTTAAAATTAGTGATAAAAATGCGCTGGCTTGATACTTTTTTTTAACCATTATTTTTAATAATGAGGGTTTTATTTTCACAAAAGTAAAATTATTTAAGTAGCCGTCGTTGATAATTAGAATAAAATTTTGTATTTTAATATGCTAATCGGTATTGATTATCAGTTTAGTGTGTTTTGATGGTTTTTTATAAAAAAGACACCATTTTAATGAGTTTAAAGGCAATCAAATCGGTTTAAAACTGAATAATAAAGTTGTTGGCTCGGTTACAAGAGGTGTTTATTTTATTGATTCATTTTATGTCCTAAATAATGAACCATTTCAGTAACTAGCTTAATTCCAAGTTGTATTTGTTGTTAATTTTTCTTTTACTGATAAACGGATATAAATAAATGAAATACACAAAACTTACGCCTTACCAATCAATTTTTTATTATGAATGGTTAAATAATCCAAGCCGAAGTGATTACAACATCGTTATAGATAATACGGTAACAGGAAAGCTTAATCCACAACGATACAATGAAAGTTTTGAACAATTACTAAATGAACACTTTATTACTCGACATGTGATTAAAGACACGAAGCAAGGACTTTGCTGGCAGCTTGTTGAGCCGATTGTCAATTTAACGACATTTCATGAAACCCCATTAACAGACGAACAAATTTACGCACTTGTTACAAAACCTTTTGATTTGCACCATGGTCCTTTAGTTCGCATTCATCTTATCAAGTTAGCTGATGAGCGTTATCGTATGATCTTTATTTTCCATCATATTGTGGTTGATGGTATTAGTACGGCTGAAATATGGGATAAATGGCGTAATTTATATAATGGCGTCACATATCAAGTTCCCGCATTAGCTGACCAAACTATGATGCATCAAAGCCTGTATGACTATTTTGAGCAACTGTTTGCGGAACATTCAAGCACGATGCGAGCATTTTGGCAAAAACACTTACAGGGTATCCAAGGCGTTGATTTAAGTTTTTTACAAACTACACATAAACCGAAAAACCAATCAATATCATCATTTACTGAGTATCTTTTTAGTTATGACGAACATGTCACAAAACAAGTCAATGCGCTGCGTCGTCAATATAAGATCACGCCTTACTTATTTGGTCAAATGGTCATGGCGACCTTATTGCATAAAATGTCGGGGAATAATAACATTGCTTTGGCTTATCCTATTGCCATTTTAGAAGGTAAAGAGTTATTGTATGGTTCACACATCAATACAATGATTATTGACTACCGATTTGATGAGCACACCACACTCGACGCTTTAATTAAACAGACCTTATCGTTCTATAAAGACTTAAAAACGTCTCATGCGAAATATTTACCAATTAACGAAATTATTCGCTGTGGCGGTGATCCTTCAATCCTTAATATTGCCTTTGCACAAACTTTTTATCGTGATCATGAAGCTGGATTGATGAATGTCAAAAATGAATCTGTCAATCATGAGTTTCAAGTCGATTTAGCCAGTACATTACTTTTTGAACAGCAAGAACATAATCATCAAATTAATTATCGAGTACGGTTTGATAGTCAAATTCTTGACCAAAATTTGATTAAAAATTTGATGCTGTATTATCAAAAATTATTTATCGAAATGTTAACTGCGCTGACCTCTGGCCAGGCACAAACGGTAATTAATAATATTGATCTTATTGAACCAAAACAATTTTTGGCTACAACACTGACTAAAACAATAGAACAACCAGTGTCAAACAATGTGGTCACTCAATTTGAAGAGATTGCAAATAAGTATCCCGAACGGATTGCTGTTATCTATAATGATAACAAACTGACTTACCAACAGCTTAATCAGTATTCAAACCAACTTGCACACCACCTAATCTCGCACTATAAATTACAACCCGATGACCTTGTTGCATTATGCCTTGAAAAGTCAGCATTCATGCCAATCAGTATTCTTGCTGTGTTAAAAACAGGCGCGGCTTATGTTCCGCTTGATCCCAAGGCGCCAAAGCAAAGGTTAAGTTATATATTACAAGATACGAAAGCTAAAGTTATACTGTCTGAGCAATCAGCCAATGACTATTTAGTTAGTGTCATTAATGAAACACAAACACCGCTTATTTGCTTAGATAACCCTGAGTTCTTTCATAAATTATTAACTACTGATTCAGATAATTTGAATATAAATTTACATCCTCATCAATTAGCGTATGTTATTTATACCAGTGGTACAACCGGTTTACCTAAAGGGGTTATGCTTGAGCATATTGGACTAGGCAATCTGGCCGCGGTACAAGGCAACGCTTTTGGTCTTGCATTTGATTCTCACAACACTAAAAATTGTTTATGGTATGCAAGCTATGTTTTTGATGCGCACGTTTCAGAAATGTTTACTGCGATCGCTAATGGTCATGTTTTACACATTCTTAATGAGACATGTCGGCTTGATTTTAATTTACTCGCAGATTACATTGACAATCAACATATTGATATAGCAACGATTCCTCCCGCTCTACTCAATAAAGATCATTTGTTAAAATTATCGACACTGGTTGTGGCAGGTGAAAGCTGTAATATTGAAATTATGGAGCGTTATTGCCAACAAGGTACACAAGTCATTAATGCCTATGGACCGACAGAAAGTACAGTGTGTGCTACGCTACATCATTATCAACATGGTGATAATAATCTTAACATTGGTTTACCTCTTATTAATCTCGATGCCTACGTATTAGATAAGAATTTAAAACCAGTACCAGCAGGGGTAATCGGTGATTTATATATTGGTGGTATTGCATTAGCTCGGGGTTATTTAAATAACCCACAACAAACCGACCAGTCTTTCATTAATCATCCATTTAAAATGGATGCTCACTCGTCACAACGAGTATATAAAACAGGTGATTTAGCAAGACAAATGCTTGATGGAACGATTGAGTATGCAGGCCGAAAAGATTTTCAAGTTAAAATCCGTGGTCATCGCATCGAATTAGCTGAAATCGAAAACAGTCTGATTCAAATTCCACACATTAGTCAAGCGGCGGTATTAGCACATACGCTAAATACAGGTTTAAAAAGTTTAGTTGCTTATTATATTGCGCCACAAGCCATCGATGAAAATCAAATATTACAGTATTTAAGTGATTATTTACCTGAATATATGCTACCAAACGCATTTGTTCATATGAATGATTTCCCTTTAACTGTCAATGGTAAACTTGATCGTACTGCGTTACCTGAACCTAATTTTACTCAACAAACCGTGTATTGTGCGCCATGTAACAAGATCGAAACTGTGTTATGTAAGATTTATGCCGAAGTATTAGGCGTTGATGGCGATAAAATAGGGATTCATGATGATTTCTTTAAACTTGGTGGTGATAGTATAAGTGGTATTTTATTAGTCAGTAAAATACGACATAAACTTAATGCCAGTGTCAGTATTAAAGATATTTTTGCAACCAAAACAGTCCATCTGTTAGCGAAATGTATTAGTGCCGGTAAGATTGAACAAAATACGGTAATTGTGACCGAAAAAGGGCAATTATCGGGAACATTTAAATTATTGCCAATTCAGCAGTGGTTTTTTGAACGCGTTAAGCATGGTCAGTTTTTAGATTATCAGCACTGGAATCAGACATTTATTTTAGATGTACCAAAATTAGATGTGCCTTTATTACAGCAAAGTCTCAATATATTAGTCAGCTATCATGATGCGTTGCGGCTTACATTTTATCGCGATCAAGATGGACAATATTGCCAACAATATCATACAGAAATCAATGATATTAAGTTTGATGCAATTAATTTAGCTCATAGTAATAGCACTGAACAACAGTTGTTTGAACAATGGCAACTTGGTTTTGATATTGAAAATGGACCATTGTTTCATGTCGGTTACATTGAATCAGAACATTCACAACTCGCTAAAATCCATTTTGCGCTACATCATTTAATTGTTGATGCTATAAGTTGGCATATTATTAAGCAAGATTTACAAACGATTTATCAGACATTATTAACTCATCGACAAGCATCATGTTCAGCTGTCGATATTCTTGGTGAAAAATCATCAAGCTATCGTCAATGGGTTGCTCAAATTCATGATTATGTAAATCAAGGTCAAGTTGCGCAAGAAAAAGCATACTGGCTAACGATGACCGAGGGCATTGCGTGCTATCGACAAAAGGTTATACCCTTATTTAAACATGAACGACTTAACAGCGTGACACGACAATTAGATTGTGTGTATACCACTAATTTGCAAAGTAAAATTCATCGCGTGTTATCAACACAAGTTAATGATGTTTTATTAGCAAGTTTTGTTCATGTTCTTAAACTATTTACTGGGATTGAACAGCAATATATTACGTTGGAAGGGCATGGACGTGAAGCGTTGTCATCTCGTATTGATGTCAATCGCACAGTGGGTTGGTTTACCAATATGTATCCGATTGCTTTAGTCGCAAAAAGTCATGTTTTAACTCATGTAGCTCAAATTAAAGATTGTTTATCAGCCGTACCTTCACGAGGAATTGGGTTTGCTCCACTATTTGGTTACCAAGATACAATGCTTTCACCGATAGGTTTTAACTATTTAGGGCAGTTTGATGGTACATCAACAGAGGAATGGCAATTTTCGTTAATGGATCCCGGTACAGCAATCTCATCAAAAAATCGCATGATGAATGTATTAAATCTTGATTGTGGTATTGTTGGTGGCGAACTTAAAATTAAATTGTCAGGATACTTAGAAAATTCAAAACTTGAGCAGTTAGCTGAAAATTATATTGCCTTACTTCAAATCACTATTGATCAGTTAGCCAATAGTGACCGAAGCTATTTAACCACAGCGGACATTAACTACACTTTATCGGCAAACCAATTAGAACAACTACAAAAGCATGTTGAAATAGAATCCATTTATTTAGCAAATAGTTTGCAAGAGGGATTTATTTATCATGCGATTAGCCAAGGTGATATTGATGATGCTTATCGTACCCAAATGTTTTGGGATTATGAAAATGAGCTTGATGTTGAATTATTGAAGAAAGCGTGGCAGTCATTACAAAACAATTATCCAAGTTTACGTTTACGCTTTAATTGGGATGAAGAACTTGTTCAAATTATTGATAAAACTGCCGAGTTAAATTGGTCATATTATGATATTTCAAATCAATCTGCTCACCAACAACAAATCTTTTTAAATGAACTTTATAAGCAAGATAGAAATCAAGCTTATGACTTATCCGTAGCAGGATTATTCAGAGTCTATTTAATCAAACGTAGTGAACAGCATTATAGCTGTGTCTTTAGTAGCCATCACGCTATTTTAGATGGTTGGAGTAACCCTATTTTGATTAAAGCTGTTCACGATATTTATATTGCCTTACTTAATAAGTATCCTTGTTCGCAATGTAAAGACCATTCATACCCACTGGTACAAGAATACCTGCAAGCGAATCGTGCTGAACATTTAGATTACTGGCAACAATATTTAGCGAGACAAGAAACTAAAGAAGATTTGAGTTTGCTATTAGCAAGTCATGCTAAAGGTCTTTTGTTAAGCGATTATAAGCATATCACTAAGCCATCCCATAAAACACTATCATTAGATGCAAATATCTTTTTAGCACTAAAAGGCATTACAACACAATATGCATTAACGACGAATGCAATATTACAATATTGCTGGCACAAAGTATTAAGTGTGTACACAGGAAGTAGTGATACGATAGTCGGGGTTGTCGTTGCTGGACGTAACTTACCGGTTGATGGAATCGAACAAACGGTAGGATTATTGATCAATACTTTACCGTTAATCGTTAATCATCAACCATCAATTTCGTTGTGTGATGTGATAGGAACATTACAGCATGATATTCATGAGGCCAATAGTCGTAGCAATGTCAATTTAGCTAACTTACAACAATCAGGTGAACGACTCTTTAATTCGCTGTTTGTCTTTGAAAATTATCCTATTCCTGAAAACTGCTTTGAACATGAATTAACGTTAAACTTTTTAGGCTCAGAAGAAAAGCAAGACTATCCATTAGTCATGACTGTGTTAGAGGAAGAACAGCGTATTGCACTCAATTTACATTATGCTGGCGAGTTGTTTGACGATGATGTCATTGACCATTTGCTGACAACATTTAAACGGATTGTGATGCAGATTGTGGCCCAACCACATACTAAACAAAATGAAATTAGTTACTTAGATGAGCAGCAATATCAAACTATCATTTATGATTGGAATAAGACTGCATGTAATTATTTTCCAGAAGAAACGGCAATTCGTCTTTTTGAACAACAAGTTGAACGTACACCAAATCATCTTGCCGTATTATTTAACGATATCACGTTAACTTACCAACAATTAAACCAATCTGCAAATCAGCTTGCTGACTATTTACAAACACAGTATCAGCTAAAAGCGAATGAGTTGGTTGGTCTATATTTAGATCGCAGTGAACAGATGGTTGTCAGTATTTTAGCTGTATTAAAAGCAGGGGCGGCTTATGTACCAATGGATACTGATGCGCCAGATGAGCGAAATCAATATATTATTGATGACGCGAAAATCAAGACAATTATCACATGTCAGTCACATCAAGCAAAAGTGAGTCAATTTGTTGACAATCTCATTAATATTGATCAACCACAATTGCGTACAGAATTATTACAGTACAATGTGAATAATCCGAAAAACCAGACAACAGGGCACGATCTGGCATATTGTATCTATACCAGTGGAACAACAGGTAAACCGAAAGGAACACTAATTAATCACAATAATATCAATAGATTAGCTTTAAATCCTGATTATACTCAAATCACCTCAGATGATCGAATTCTGGCGATTTCAGGTTATCAGTTTGATGCTTCAATCTATGATATTTTTGCATCATTATTTAATGGTGCGAGTGTTGTGATTGTTGAAAAACATATCTTGCTCGATTTAATCAAATTTAATCAACTTTTGACAGATAAAAAAATCTCAAACTGTTTTATTACAACAGCATTTTTTAATACACTAGTCGATGCAAAATTATCAAATTTAGCTCAATTAAATTATGTATTAGTCGGTGGTGAGGCATTATCAGTCGATCATGTTAATCGTTTTAGACGCTATTACCCAAACGTTAAATTAGCCAATATCTATGGTCCAACAGAAACAACAACATACGCAGTATCCTATTTAACGAATCAAGTTGATATTGAATTTAATCATTCAGTCCCAATTGGTCGCGCTATTAATAATACCACCTTATATGTACTTAATAGTGAACTTTGTCCGGTACCTTTTGGCGCTGTCGGCGAATTATATATAGGTGGAGCAGGTGTTGGGCGTGGTTATTTAAATAATTCAGCATTGACGGCTAAAACATTTGTTCATAATCCGTTCCAAAGTGAGCTTGAACGAGCGCAAGGATATAATGACCGTATATACAAAACCGGTGATTTAGTCCGTTACCTAAAAGATGGTAATATCGAATATTTAGGTCGTAATGATTTTCAAGTCAAAATTCGAGGTTTTCGTATCGAATTAGCTGAAATCGAAGCTAAACTGATAAAATATCCTGCGATTAAGCAAGCGATAGTGATTGCTAATGATAATGGAATGGGGGATAAACAGTTAATAGCCTATTATGTTGCAGAAAAGCTAATCAATCGTGAACAGTTATTTGATTATTTAAAACAAAGTTTACCTGAATATATGATACCGGCAGCTTTCATCTACCTCGAAGCGTTGCCTCTCAATATAAATGGTAAAGTCAATCGTGCAGCCTTACCCGCAGCGACCATTGATACGCAGACTCACTACGTTGCGCCAATCAATCAAACACAACAAGTTATTTGTCAATGCTATGCCCAATTACTGGGGTTGAATATTGATTCGATCAGCGTTACTGATGACTTTTTCAGAATGGGTGGGAACAGTATTTTAGCGATTAAGCTAGCTAGCCGTTTAACGGCCAATTTTGCTAAAACCGTCCATGTTGCTGATATTTTTAAATTTAAAACGATTGAGGCTTTGAGTCAGTTTATTGAACAAGATTTAACCGATCAGACTTTATCGATTACGATTAGAACAGTTGATTGCGTGCAAGATCAAGTGTTGTCATTTGCGCAAGAACGTTTATGGTTTATTGATAGCTATGAAGGCGGTAGTGATGCATACAATATCCCGTTAACACTACTGTTAAAACCTACCATTTCATTAGTAAATATAATCAAAGCACTTAATAAAGTTATCGAACGTCATGAAGTCTTACGTACGTTGATTAAAACCAATGCGCAGGGCGAAGGTTATCAACAAGTTATTGCTACCGATGAAATAGAACTTAAGTCTTGCCACACCATATGTGATACGCTTGATGAACTCAATAGCCACATTAGCCGACATGTTCATTGTGTGTTTGATTTAGCGAACCAAATACCGTTATCAGTTGCAAGTTATCAATTAGCAGAAAAAACGTATTTAAGTATCGTCATTCATCATATTGCATTTGATGGCTGGTCAATTGAATTATTAAGTAAAGAGTTAAATCACTATTATATGTTTTATAGTGATAGCAATAATACACCGGAATTACCAAACATCGATGTTCAATATAAAGATTTTGCTTTATGGCAGCGAGAATATTTACAAGGTGAACGGTTACAATCTCAATTGGATTACTGGCGCTCTACGTTAGAGGATTATCAAGCATTAAATTTAGCGACGGATTATGTGAGACCATTAAATATTGATTATCGTGGTCAAGATATACCCTTTAAGTTAACCACTCAAACAAGTCAACAATTAAGACAACTTGCCGCTGATTTAAATGTGAGTTTATATACAGTCTTATTAAGTGGCTATTATTTATTCCTAAAAGGCTATAGTAATCAATCTGATATTATTTTAGGGTCGCCAATCGCAGGGCGACATTACCCCGGTATTGAAAATACGTTAGGCTTTTTTGTTAATACACTGGCTTTAAGACGTCAAATTAATGATCAAGATAATTTAGCTGATTTTATTAAGGCTACAGGAAATTTACTAAGTGATGCTCAGCAATATCAAGATTTACCTTTTGAAAAGTTAGTTGACGGCTTACAAGTTGAAAAAGATTTGTCTCGACATCCTTTATTCCAAGTCATGTTTAGTGTGCAATCATTTGGTTTTGATGATGTTGATACTGATAATTCTATATTTACACCTTACATGACAGATAACGCTCAGTATAAAGTGGCGAAATTTGATCTATCGACGATGATTGATGACAGTCAAGCATCAATTCGCGGTATTTTCAATTATGCAACAGCATTGTTTAAACCAGAAACGGTTGAACGATTTATCGAGGTCTATTGCTATATATTAGAGCAACTTAGTGATTTAGTTAAGCAACAACAACCGATCAGTCGTTTAAGTTATTTAAATGATACACAATATCAAACCATTATTTATGATTGGAATCAAACTGAAGGTGATTATCGTGCTGATAAAACTGTCATCGACCTATTTGAAGAACAGGTTAAGTGGTTTGCACATTCACCCGCAGTCATGTTTAATGATCTTATACTCACTTATGAAGCGCTTAATCAGCAAGCCAATCAATTAGCACATTATTTAAAAACGACCTACGATATTAAACCTAACGATTTTGTTGGTTTGTATTTAAATCGAAGTGAACAAATTGTAGTCAGTATGCTTGCTGTGCTTAAGGCTGGCGCTGCCTATGTACCGATAGACCCAGATACACCTAATGAACGAAATGCTTATATTATTCAAGATGCGAATGTGAAAGCGGTCATCACTCAAGCATGCTATGAAGCGAAAATTAAGCAATTTTCAAGAGATGTTTCATTGGTTGTAGTGGATAAAGAGCATATACGTAACACTGTTTCGTTACAGTGTAACAAAAATGTAAGTGTTACAACCAAACCAACAGATTTAGCATATATCATCTATACAAGTGGTACCACGGGTAAACCTAAAGGAACCTTAATTTGTCACTATAATATCAATCGTTTGGTGGTTAAACCTTGTTATACTGAGATATCACCGAATGATAGATTTCTTGATATTTCGGGCTATCAATTTGATGCTTCGATTTATGATATTTTTGGGCCATTATTGAATGGTGCAAGTGTCGTTATTGCTAAAAAAGAATGCTTCTTGGATCTTGAGCAGTTTAATCAATTGTTATCAGATTATAAAATTAGTAATTGTTTTATCACCGCCGCATTCTTCAATACGTTAGTTGATGCTGATGTCCCTAATTTAGGACTATTAAAATATATATTGGTGGGGGGAGAAGCGCTATCGGTTTATCACATAAACCATTTTAGGCAACGACATCCGCAGGTAAAATTGGTTAATGGTTATGGTCCAACTGAAACGACGACTTTTGCTGTCACGTATCTGATTAATTCAGCCGAGAAACCGTTTAGTTATAGTGTGCCAATAGGTCGGCCAATTAATAATACCTCGTTATATATTTTAGATAGCTATTTACGCCCAGTACCATTAGGGGGGATTGGTGAACTCTACATTGGCGGTGAAGGGGTGGGACTTGGTTACCTTAATAACCCAGAATTAACGGGCAACGTATTTCTTGTCAATCCATTCCAAAGTGAACAACAACATCTTGAAGAGCGCAACGCGAGACTTTATAAAACGGGTGATTTAGTCCGTTATCTGCCTGATGGCAATGTTGAATACCTGGGTCGAAATGATTTCCAAGTTAAAATCCGTGGTTTCCGTATAGAACTTGCTGAAATTGAAGCATGTTTACACCGTCATCCATCAATAAAACAAACTATCGTGTTAGCGAATACCGACGCAAGTGGTAATAAATATTTAGTGGCTTATTATGTTGCCGATGAGGTGATTGGCCGCGATCAATTATATGATTACCTACTTGAACATTTGCCTGAATACATGATTCCTTCTGCATTTATGTATCTTGATGCGATGCCGTTAACCATTAATGGTAAGGTGAATCGCACTGCTTTACCAACAATCAGTCAAGATACAACAGCCGAGTGTATTGCACCAACGACTGTGACGGAAAAGCAGGTTGCACGGTTATTTGCACAACTTCTTAAACTAGAACTTGATCAGATTAGTGTGACCGATGATTTCTTTAGAATGGGCGGTAACAGTATTTTAGCGATTAAGTTAGCTAGTTGTCTTGTTGATAGTTGCAGTAAAACGGTTCATGTTGCGGATATTTTTAATCACAGAACGATTCGCGCATTAAGTCAATATATTGATACGCAAGCGGGTCAACAATACACCATTTTAGCCCAAGATATAGAGCAAGTTGAGCAACAGTTATTGTCCTTTGCCCAAGAACGATTATGGTTTATTGATAGTTATGAGGGGGGAAGTGATGCATATAATATTCCTCTTACACTGAAATTGAATAAAAACATATCATTAACGATATTGGCTAACGTACTTAATAAGATTATTGAACGTCATGAGATTTTACGGACTATTATTAAATCAAATAGTCAGGGAGAAGGGTATCAACAAGTTCTATGCAGCAAGGATGCCAAGCTTTCTATACCGCATAAAAAATGTCAGCATCTTGATGAATTGCACCACAGTATCATGGAACATGTACATTGTATTTTTAATTTAGCTAGCCAAATTCCGATTTCAGCGCAAAGTTATCAATTGGAAGATGACATCTATCTTAGTTTGGTTATCCATCACATTGCATTCGACGGTTGGTCAATTGATTTATTGATAAAAGAATTAAATCATTATTATCAGTCGTTTACGGCAACGGGCGAGGTAATTGAATTACCATCAGTTTCCGTACAATATAAGGATTTTGCGATATGGCAACGTCAATATTTGCAAGGTGAAAAGCTTCAATCACAGCTTAACTATTGGCAATCAGAATTAGCTGATCATCAACCCCTAAATTTACCGCTTGATCATCCAAGGCCTTTGCAAATTGATTACCGTGGTGAAGACGTTAATTTTAGTCTTAGCTTAAGTGTAAGCCAAACATTACGTCAATTAGCAGCTAATTTAAATGTCAGTTTATATACGGTGTTACTAAGCGGTTATTATTTGATGCTGAAAGCGTACAGTAATCAATCTGATATTATTTTAGGAACCCCAATTGCCGGTAGACATTATTTAGGTATTGAAAATACTATGGGCTTTTTCGTCAATACATTAGCATTAAGGCGAGAAATTGATGATCAAACCGATTTGGCGGATTTTATTCAAACAACCGGACAGAAACTGGGTGAGGCGCAACAGTATCAAGATTTACCATTTGAAAAATTAGTTGATGCATTAACAATTACGCAAGATCCTTCACGACATCCTCTGTTTCAAGTCATGTTTGGCGTTCAGTCATTTGGGGCATCAAATCACCCGTCAGAGGATTGCTTATTTACACCGTATGACGCTAATTCAAAACAATATAATATTGCTAAGTTTGATTTAACCACTATTTTGGATGATAGCAAAGCGTGTATTACAGGGCACTTTAATTATGCAAAAGCATTATTTGAAGCCGAAACAATTAATGGCTATATCAATGTATATTGTCACATCTTAGCGCAGTTTGGTCAGTTATGTGAGCAGCATTTACCCATTGCTAAACTCAGTTACTTAGATAATTTGACCTATCATCAAGTTATCCATGATTGGAACCAAACTGAGCATGATTATCCCACAGATAAAACGCTTGCACAAATGTTTGAGGAGCAAGTCATCAGGACACCGGATCATATTGCGATTGTTCATGATGATATGAGTTTCACTTATCAGCAATTAAATGAACGAGCTAATCAGTTGGCAAATTATCTACATGATCAGTTTTCAATTCAAGGTGATGATTTAATTGCGATATGCTTAGATAAAACACCACAAATTATTATTAGTATTCTTGCTGTGTTAAAAGCAGGTGCAGCTTATGTGCCATTAAGTCCAAAATTACCTGACGAGCGGCAACAGTGGATTGTCGATGATACGCAATGTAAAGCTGTTATCACAACCTTAACTTATCAAGCTAATTTGAACAATATCTTAACCCAAACGAATACCCAGGTTGTTTGTTTAGATGACTTTAATATGCAAACCACGTTAGCAAATTATTCAAGCTTACAAACAAAATCAACAGCAACCGCTCAAAATCTGGCTTATATTATTTATACCAGTGGCACAACCGGAAATCCTAAAGGGGTTATGATTGAACATCACTCTGCGATTAACGCGACATTTGTACAGCACGAGGCAATGGGGTTAAGTTTATGTAATGCCGGTGATAAAAGTAAAAGCACATTATGGTATTCGGATTACACATTTGATGCACATGTGTTGGATGTTTTTGTCCCATTATTGACGGGTAATTGCCTACATATCTTCGCTCAGGATAAACGGTTAGATCTGCAAGCATTGATTGATTATGTTGCTACACACAGTATTGATTATGCTTTTATTCCACCTGTATTATTAGATAAAGATCGAATTATCCCGATTGGACGACTTTTAGTTGGCGGTGAAGGATTATCTCAACATATTGTTGATCATTATTGCGAATATGAAAGGCCTTTAGTTAATGCTTATGGGCCAACGGAAGCTTCAATTTGGGCAACTTATCATCTGTATCGCAAAGGTGATATTAATACCAACATAGGTAAAGCTATTTATAACGCTACATTATACGTACTCGATAACATGTTACGTCCTGTACCAGTGGGGGCAATTGGCGAACTGTATATTGGTGGTGTCGGCGTTGGGCGCGGTTATTTAAATAACCCGACATTAACTGAAAAAGTCTTTATTGATAATCCATTCCAAAGTGATGAACAACGCCTACAAAGGAAAAATAGCCGACTTTACAAAACTGGCGATGTCGTTCGTTATTTGGCAGATGGTAGCGTGGAATATTTAGGCCGTAATGATTTCCAAGTTAAAATTCGTGGTTTTAGAATTGAACTCGCAGAGATAGAAAGCCGATTATTGACGCACCCAGCTGTTAAACAAGCATTAGTATTAGCATGTGATCTTCGTGTCGGGGATAAGCAATTAGTTGCATATTATGTGGCAGAAGAGCCAATAAGTAATGATGAGTTATTTCATTATTTGCAACAATCTTTGCCGGAATACATGATTCCTGTCGTCTTTATTCATCTCGATACGATTCCCTTAACGTTAAATGGCAAAGTTAATCGCGCTGCATTACCACAACCTAGCTTTAATGTCAGCATTGATTCGATTAAACCAACGACCGATACTGAAATTTTGGTTGCTACAATCTACAGTGAATTGCTTTCAATACCATTTGATAGTATCAGCATTACAGATGATTTCTTTAGAATGGGTGGTAACAGTATTTTAGCGATAAAACTTGCTGCTAAACTATCCGACAAAACCGAAAAATCAGTTCATATTTCAGACATATTTAACTATAAAACCATTAAAGCATTGAGTGAACAAATTGATGCGAATGATGCCCAATTTATGGTCATAGAAGCCCCTAAAATTGAGCGAATACAAGATCAATTACTTTCATTTGCCCAAGAACGTTTATGGTTTATTGATAATTATGAAGGGGGAAGTCATGCATATAACATTCCGCTCACCCTTACATTAAGTTCTAATGTATCCTTAATTGCTTTGTCAAAAGCGCTGGTTAAGATTGTTGAGCGTCATGAAATTTTACGCACAATTATTAAAGCTGATAGTGAAGGCATGGGCTATCAATGTGTATTAGCGCCAGATAATGTCGATGTCAGAATTAATCATCTGGTTTGCCAAGATGTAGCAATGCTTGATCGGTATATGACAGATCACATTAATCAGATTTTTGATCTATCTAAACAAATTCCTATATCGGCACAGAGTTATCAATTGGCTGAACAACATTATTTGAGTATAGTCATTCACCATATTGCATTCGATGGGTGGTCTGTTGATCTGTTAATAAAAGAATTAAACTATTATTATCATTTCTATAGCGCCACAAATGCACAAGTTGATTTACCCGCAGTACAAGTACAGTATAAAGATTTTGCATTGTGGCAACGCAAATATCTACAAGCGCAAAGGTTACAAGTACAGCTTGATTATTGGCAAAATAGGCTCAGTGATTATCAACCACTCAATTTGCCGATTGATCATACTCGACCGATGCAAATTGATTATCGTGGTGCTGATTGTGGATTCACTTTAAGTGAATCCACCAGTCATAAACTAAGACAACTCGCCGCCGATTTAAATGTGAGTCTTTATACTCTGTTACTCAGTGGGTATTACCTGTTGTTAAGAGCTTACAGTAATCAGTCAGATATTATTGTTGGGACCCCCATTGCTGGTCGACATTATCCTGGAATTGAAGACACAATGGGCTTTTTTGTTAATACACTGGCCTTGCGGCGTGAAATCGAACCACAACAAAATGTCGCTGATTTTATTCGTCAAACTGGGGTCTTAGTTAGTGAGGCACAGCAATATCAAGATTTACCATTTGAAAAATTGGTTGATGCGCTACAAATCGAAAAAGATCCATCAAGACATCCATTATTCCAAGTCATGTTTGGCTTACAATCATTTGGTTTAGCAGATAAAACAAATACGCATGAATTATTTAAACCCTATCAGGCAAACAGCACACAGTATAATGGTGCTAAATTTGATATGACAACAATGCTTGATGACAGTAAAACATGTATTAGTGGTAATTTTAACTATGCAACAGCACTTTTTGATCGCCAGACAATTAATGAATATATCAATGTTTATTGTTATATTCTGGAACAATTAAGTGAATTAGTTATCGAGCATCAGCCAATTAGCCGATTAAATTATTTAGATGAAGCGCATTATGATAAAGTGATCTATCAGTGGAATGACACGCGTAAAGCGTATCCAAATGATAAAACAATTCATCAAATGTTCGAAGAACAAGTAGCAAAAACGCCGGATAACATTGCGGTTGTTTATGAAAATAATCGATTAAGCTATGGCCAATTAAATGAAAAAGCTAATCAGTTAGCACATTATCTAAGAGAGCATTTTGCGATTAAAGGGGATGACTTAATTGCGCTTTATCTCGATCGTTCATTATGTATGCCGGTCGCAATTTTAGGCGTACTGAAATCAGGCGCTGCGTATGTACCTATTGATCCATTAGCGCCTGCCGACCGATCTCATTACATTTTGAATAATACTCAGGCTAGTGTGATTTTGACTGTCACAGCCTGTTATGAGAAATGTAAAACACTTGCAAAAGATGGACAGATAGTGATTAACCTTCAGTCTCCACACATTGTAGAGCAACTTTTTGCATACAGTAAAACCAATCCGTTACCGATTGCTAAAGCCAACAATTTGGCATATGTGATCTATACCAGTGGTACAACAGGTAATGCGAAAGGTGTTATGCTCGAGCATCAAAGTGTTATCAACAAAATTGTATGGCGACATAAGCAGTACCCAATTACTGAACATGACAGGATTTTACAAAAAACTAACTATTCCTTTGATGTTTCAATATGGGAACTATTTTGGGCAAATTGGTATGGTGCTAGTATTATATTTGCGCATTCTGAATCCTATAAAGATAATATCTACTTAGCTGAATTGATTATGCAAGAAGGGATTACAACGCTTCACTTTGTGCCATCAATGCTTTCAACGTTCCTTGAAACGGTAGAAGGGCAAGTTTCGCTAAGAACTCAGTTAGCAAGCTTACGATATCTATTTTGTAGTGGTGAAGCGCTGAATCTGGATGATGTAAAAAAATGTCATCGATTAATACCACATTGCCAAATTCATAATCTGTACGGACCGACTGAAACAACTATCGAGGTATCCTATTACGACTGTAATGATCGCAATATTAGTAAGGTTTTAATCGGACGCCCAATTGCTAATTCAACTGCTTATGTTTTAGATGATAACTTACAAGCAGTACCACTTGGCGCTATCGGTGAACTTTACATTGGTGGTGATGCCGTCGCACGAGGCTATTTGTATAATCCAACGTTAACGGATGAACGTTTTATTGCTAATCCATTCCAACATACTAATGAGAAAGCTGAAAATTATAATCACCGAATTTATAAAACGGGTGATATTGTTCGATATCTGGCTGATGGTAACATTGAATATTTAGGACGAAATGATTTTCAAGTTAAAATTCGTGGTTATCGTATTGAACTCAATGAAATTGAAGCATGCCTAGGACAACATGAGCAAATTATTCATGCTATTGTGATTGCCTATGAGCGTTCAGCCAAAGATAAGTATTTAGTTGCTTATTATGTAGCAAATACGCCATTAGATGATGATGAACTTATTAATCATCTACGACAATCGTTACCGGAATATATGGTACCTGTTGCGTTCGTGCACTTAGATGTATTACCAACAACTTCAAACGGTAAACTGGATCGTAAATTGTTACCTCAACCCGAATTCAATCACACTGTTGCGCATATTTTGCCTGCAAACGAGCTTGAAAGAGTGTTAGCCGAAATATTCTCAGATACGTTGAATATCGCCAGTTCTGAGATCAGCATGGAACACAGTTTCTTTGCATTAGGCGGAAACAGTATTTTAGCCATGAAACTTAATAGCCGTATTAATCAAGTGTTCCAAGTGCGATTATCATTGGTGGATATATTGAATGCACGCAATATCCGTGAGTTAGCAATAAAAATTGCTGAAACCGATAAACAAGAGTTTAATCCGGTGGTGCCATTAACAGCACTGAGTGATAAACCGCAAATCTTTATGATTCACCCTGGAATGGGCGGTTGCTCAGTTTATTTATCATTAGCCAATAAACTTGAAACATATTATTGTTGCTATGGCGTCGATTCATATAATTTCTATCATGATGATAAAATTGATAATTTACCAAAATTAGCGCAATATTACTTATCTTATATTGATCGTGTATTGGATTTAACAAAGCCAATTGTTTTTATGGGGTGGTCATTGGGTGGGCAAATTGGTTTAGAAATTGCCAGTATTTTAGAAGCACGAGGATTAAAAGATATTAAAGTCATTGCGCTCGATACTTGGTTATTAAAAGCTGAAGATATCAATGAAAAAGAACCGTTAGTTGATTTAGACCAACTGATGGCTGAACTTAACATTCCAAAATATCTACGTGCTAATGTGGTATCGGTTAGTCAGGTTGATAAAACTATCGCATTACAACCGATTTCAGCGAAGCTTAATTATACACAAGTTATGTTATTTAAAGCTATGGAAGAAAAGGGCTTTGGTGCTGCTAATGAAGGATATCAGGCAAATAATCTTGGTTCCTGTTTAAGATCTACACAGCAGTTATCGGTGATTGAGTTAGAGACAGATCACTATAAAATTTTAGAAAAGGATCAGACGATAATTGACAATATTCGTTCTTTTACATCAATTTGATAGGCGAGATGGACGTACGTTTATATGAGTAAACGTACGTCATATTCAAGGGGAGTAAAAGCAATGAATTACCTCTACGCTATTCGTCTAACGGATTTAAGTTGGCCGGATTTGGTTAAATACTTAAATATAATACCGTTATCAGAACAGCAAAAAATTAGCCAGTTACGTTTTGATGATGATAAGTTACGTAGCCTATTAGGTAAACTTTTATTATTTTATGTTTTAAAAAAACATCATGATGATCAAACGAATACGTTACCGGCTATTCGCTATCATCAGTATGCTAAACCTTATCTTGAAAAATTAGAAGGGGGCTTTAATATTTCTCATTCAGGTGAATGGATTGTATGCTTATACAATCCCTATGGCGTAGTAGGCGTTGATATCGAAAAAACACAGCCTATTGATATCAATGACTATCGAGAAGTATTAACACTCACTGAATATAATGCTATAAAAAATGGTTTACTTGATTTTATACAATTATGGACGCTAAAAGAAGCAATAATTAAAGCAGATGGGCGCGGGTTTTATTTAGCACCCAATTCCTTTGAAATCCCCCTACCTTTTGAGAATCATACAAAACTTGATTTAGCTGATCACTCATGGTTTATCGCGTTATTCGATTTTTCCACCGATTATAGCCTTGCTATTGCGAGTATGACCGATACACAGCAAACTAGCATACAAACTGTTGATATTGAGAGTTTAGTACAGAAGTTATTATAATTTAATATAGTGTAACAGATTTGAATAGCATGTTTTCTTTATAACTTTAATTTGATGTTTGAATAGTAAAATAAAGTTAAAAAGAATATTACTGAGGATTATTGACTTACATGCTAAAATTGTCGTCAAATTCACTTTTTTAATTATAGTGTTAAAACTGATACTGATATGGCCTTTATTAGCTCTGGCGTTGAATACGCACTACATTGTTTACTTTACCTCGCTGAACCTATCAATGCAAGGGGGGCAAGTGTGCGTGATTTAGCTGCTTTACAAGATGTTCCTTATGAATACCTCGCAAAAATTTTTACTAAAATGCATAAGGCTGAGATTGTCATTGCAACCGAAGGTATAAAAGGGGGCTTCTCACTGGCTAAATCAGCAGAGCAAATTACGATTCATGATGTCATTGTCGCAATTGATAATTATAAACCGCTGTTTGAATGCAAAGAAATTCGCTCTCGTTGTGCCATTTTTAATGGTGAACCCCCAATATGGTCAACAGATGGAATGTGTGCGATTCATCAAGTTATGCAAAATGCGGAGCAGCAGCTACGTTTACATTTGACTCAGCAAACCCTCGCAAGTTTAGCCCAGCAACTGACCGATAAAGCACCAGATGACTATTCACAACAAGTTATAGCTTGGCTTGATAATCGAATAGATCACCGCTAATAACACATGATAATAATTTTACTTGCCATTAAATAATGAATCAGATAAATTAACTCCGACTATTTTTGTCTTAGTTTGGAGGAATAATGAAAATACTACATATTGATACGAGTTCCAAAAAACCTGAACAATCAAATTCAAGAGCGTTAGGCCAATTTTTTTTACAACAATTAAAGGAACGTGGCGTTGATACGCAAATTGATTATTTAGATTTAACGATAGATGTGCAGCCACATCTTAATGCTGAATTTGTAACGGCGACGTATAAATCTGAAAACGAAAGAACAGAGCAAATGAAAGCCGTTTTAAAAGATTCAGATGCGATGTGTAAACGGGTAATGGATGCCGATCTCATTGTTTGTGGCTTACCTATGTATAACTGGACGATACCAGCAACGTTTAAAACGTTTCTCGATACGATTATTCGTACAGGCATAACGTATGAGCTATTACCCGATGGGACGACAGAAGGTAATTTAAATGATAAAAAATTGTTTTTATTACGACAAGAGGGGCGGATTTACGATCGGGTGATTTTCAACATATGGATGCAATGACACCGGTACTTAATGCTTGTTGTCAGTTTTTGGGTATTGATAAAAAGTGGCTTGTTGATGCTCAGCCGTTACAATTTACTAATCAACATGAACGGGAACAAGCACTAATCAGGGCAAAGCAAGCGTTAACAGCATTATCACATTTATTTAAGGTTTGATGCGTTTAATCATATAATCAATATCTATATTACAGGCACAAAGACCATTTTTATAATCGTTGTGCCTGTATAAGTAATGCATTAATGCAATATTTTTATTCGCAATTGATAATCAATACAAGGGTGATGAATTAAACTTTGAGTTAATCATAACATGTTATTCTAATTCGATAATAATGGGATTTGCGTTTTGCAAATAACGGATTAATATCTGATAACTATCACGACTAAAACTCGGCAATGGCGCTATACTAAGATGATTTAATTCATTAACTGAACCTAAGTAGCGCCATTGATTAATAATATGGTATGTTTTATATTCATAAAGTGGGGATTCTTCAACAATTGCAATAGCAGATTGCCAAGGCCAAGTTATCAGCGAATATTGTTCAAAGGCTTGAATCAATCGATGATTATGTATTTCAAGTGTTTCTTTACCACAGCATGCACCTTTACAACGCCTTAACTGATAATTAAAACAACATTCTCTATGATTGAATTCTAACCCCAGTACTTTGGCGCATAATTGATTTTTTTCAATAAGATCTAAGAGCCATTGTTTAGCTTTTATTTGTGATGGATATAAGCCAACACAGATTTTATCATTAGGTATGGTATCAACGTGTTGCAAAATGGGAATAAAATTATCATTCAGAACCCATGAGTATAATTTCTGATGTTTTCTAAGGCGTTTATTAAATACGGGCTGATGTTTTTTATTTCAGCAGATTCGAGTAATAATGCACCTAACTCTCCTGCGGTACATTTAACATCAATATGAGTGGTTTGCTTAATTAAATTAGCATGATGCTTAGTTTCATCAGGACGATAATAGTGAGATAACACTCTTTTTCTAATATTTTTGCTTTTGCCAATATAAAGTAAAATGTTGTCTTTATTATAAAAATAATAAACACCAGGCCCTTCGGGGAATGAATAGCAACAATCAAGAATCATTATGTTAACCTTAATCGCTTATTTTAAATTAAACATAAATTATATCTGCAATGTATAAGCTGATATTTTCAGATTTGAAGTGGTGATAACGATTTATTAATTACATTTATATTTGATATGTATCAATAGCATAAGTAAAAAAATCAAAAAAGATTAATTATTAGAACTGTATTTGATGTAAGTACTTTATATTAATTGGAGCGGGAAACGAGGTTCGAACTCGCGACCTCAACCTTGGCAAGGTTGCGCTCTACCAACTGAGCTATTCCCGCATTGAGATATTACATTTTGAAATTGGTGCCCGGGGCGAGACTTGAACTCGCACGGCCAAAAAGGCCGAGGGATTTTAAATCCCTTGTGTCTACCGATTTCACCACCCGGGCGTTTACAACATATTTGCTGAAAACCAGTGCATTATACGGTTCTGGATGATTACATCAAGTAGAATTTTGCATATGCTAGTTTGTTTGCTTAATTTTAAATCATTCGTCATCATTAAGTAGATCAGTTTGTGCAACCATGAGGTACTGACACATTGACCAGAGTGTTAAAAATGCCGCGATATATAGGGCAATTAAACCTGCATAAATGACCAAATCGCAAGGGCGCCACAATAGCCAAGTTAAAGCCGTCATTTGAGCCACCGTTTTAATTTTACCCGTAATTGAGACTGCAACACTATTACGTTTACCTATTTGCGCCATCCATTCACGCAGTGCTGAGATAATAATCTCACGTGAAATCATAATAATAGCTGGAATTGTGACCCACCAAGCATCATAGTGCTCGGTAATGAGGACTAAGGCAATTGTGACCATAATTTTATCGGCAACGGGATCTAAGAAAGCACCAAAACGGGTTGTTTGCCCCAGTTTTCTTGCTAAAAAACCATCAAACCAATCTGTCACGGCGGCAATTAAAAAAATCAGTGCTGTAAAAAAGGCAGACCAATTACCCGGAAAATAAAATGCGACAACAAAGAAAGGAATCAAAACGACTCTAAACAGTGTTAAGTAAATTGGTATGTTGAGTTTCATGGCTAGGCTCTAATATTAAATGTAAAATAAAACAAATGGACAAATTATAACGTGCAGACTAACTATTATACTACCATGTTGCACTAATAACCCTGATCTTTCAATGATTATTAAATTATTGTTGCAAATTATCGTAGATTTTTTCAGCTAACGATTTAGATATTCCTTGGACTTGAGCAATTTCGTCGACAGTCGCACTTTTAAGTTCACGTAGCCCACCAAAGTGTTTTAGTAATGCTTGACGACGTTTGGCACCAATACCTTCAATATGTTCAAGTGAACTATCTGTAAGCTGTTTGGCATTTTTATTACGTTGACCTATGATGGCATGATCATGCGATGCATTACGTATTTGTTGGATGAGCAATAAAGCCGGTGAGTGAGCATCGAGATAATGACCATGGCCATGTGCTTCAAAAAATAATGTTTCAAGACCTTCTTTGCGTTCTGAGCCTTTTGCAACGCCGACTAAAATAGGGTGATGTTTATCCCAATTGACATTTAATGATTCAAATAATTTGATCGCTTGGTTTAGTTGTCCTTTCCCTCCATCAATAAAAATAACATCAGGAATTTTTTCTTCTGGTAACTCTTTTTTGCTATAGCGCCGCGTCAAGACTTGATCCATTGCCGCATAGTCATCACCTTCGGTAATACCGCTGATATTATAACGCCTAAACTCAGACTTAACGGGCCCTTTATCATCAAATACAACACATGATGCAATGGTATTTTTACCCATAAAGTGGCTAATGTCGAAACATTCCATTCGATTAAGCTGATTAATACCTAAAAACTGTTTTAACTCATCATAACGCTGTTTTATTGTTGAACTTTGTAATTGTTTATTTTGGACTTCTTTTTGTGCATTTTGAATGGCAATGGTTAAAAGTTTAAGATTATCACCTTTCGGCTCATCGACTAATTTTACCTGATGATTAGCCAGTTGAGACAAGGTATCTTCCATGGCTTTTTTGTCACTGAGTGAGTAATTCAGTAATATTTTCTTTGGAATATTGCGATTAGCATTACCTTGTAAGTAAAACTGTCCTAAAAAGGTTTCAATGACTTCTTCAAGTTCAGTATTTGATGGGACTTTCGGGAAATAAGCCCGATGACCAAATGTCTGACCATTGCGGATAAATAGGATATAAACGCATGCAATACCAGTTTGGTAATGGAATCCAATGACATCTAAATTGTCGTTATTATTGTAGATGACTTGCTGTTCTTTTATTTGTGTTATTGCGCTGATTTGATCCCGTAATTTGGCTGCTTTTTCGAAATTAAGTTCAGCACTGGCCTTTTGCATATCTTCCGTAATGATGCTGACGATGTCGTCAGATTGACCCCTTAAAAATAATCGGACGTAATTAACTTGTTCATTATAATCCTCATCACTAACGAGTCCGGTAACGCAAGGGCCTAAACAACGTTTAATCTGATACTGTAAACAAGGTCGGGTTCTGTTTTTATAAACAGCATCAGTACACTGACGAATTGGAAATGTTTTTTGCAATAAATGCAATATTTGTTTGACCGCATAAGAGCTCGGGTAGGGGCCAAAGAACTCATCTTGTTTTCTATTAATGGATCCACGGTAAAGTGAAAGCTGCGGGTGCTTTTCTTTGCTAATTTTGATGAACGGATAACTTTTATCATCTTTGAGCAACACATTGTATCGAGGCTGATATTTTTTGATGTAGGTTTGCTCAAGCAGTAATGCTTCCGTTTCTGTGTTAGTGAGGGTGAATTCGACATGCGTAATTTGACTCACTAAAATGTCTGTTTTGAGCGTTTTTTTACTACTGTTGAAGTAACTTTTAAGACGGTTATTAAGATCTTTCGCTTTACCCACATAAATGATGATATTCTTATCATTAAACATCTGATAAATACCGGGTTTATGTGGGACTGTTTTTAAAAATGTGGTTGAATCAAAACTCTCATGTTTCATAAAAAAGCGGTCACATTGCAAAATGCTATTAATTATTAACGTTCTCAAATCGAAGAGCACGTTTCTCTATTAATCTCATAATGATGCTTAATAACCCATTTATCAAGAGGTAAATACAACCAGTTGCAATAAAAATTGAAAATTCATAATATCGGCCATTTAATAACTGGTTATATCCCATTACATCCATTAAGGTAATCGTTGTTGTTAGAGCGGTACCTTTTACAACAAAGATGACTTCATTAGAATAGGTGGATAATGCCCGTTTTAATGCATACGGTAAAATCACTCTTAAAGTCTGCATTCTATTCATACCAAGAGCGACACAAGCCTGCCATTGACCTTGTGGTACAGCTTTTAGCGCACCGGAAAATATTTGGGTCGTGTAGGCAGCACTATTTAGCGTTAAAGCCAGGTAAGCACAAAACCATGGTTGTGACAGCAATTGCCAAAGTATCGGTAGATGTTTGCTAATAAAAGAAAACTGGGCTGGACCATAATAAATAATAAATAACTGAACCAAAAGCGGTGTCCCAGTAAATAAAATAATATAGCCTTTAATCAGTTTTGTCATAAACCATTTGTTTGACGTTAATAATACAGCAAGGAGAACCGCGATCAAACAAGCACTAATAATTCCGGCTAGACTCAATGATAAAGTGACAGGTAAGCCTTGTATTAATACCGAGAAATAATAAAAAATTTTATCTGACATATGTATACTCCTTATTTCTCAGTCACGGTGGATTTATTTTCAAAATAAAGCGTACGCGCTTCGAGTACACTCAAAACCCGTTGACTAATTAAAGAAATAATCAGATAGATAACTGCTGCGATTAAATACCAGGTAAAGGGTTCACGTGTGTTGGCAATAATGCTACGAGTTTGCATCATTACATCATTAACGGTGATCAGTGAAACTAATGCCGTATCTTTGAGTAACACTAACCATTGATTACCAAGTCCAGGTAACGCATGACGCCAAATTTGTGGAATGATAATATGAAATAAGGTTCGAGACTTACTTAAACCCAGTACTTCAGCAGCCTGTTTTTGACCAATTGGAATGGCCTTAAATGCGCCGCGTAGCGTCTGTGATGCGTAAGCTGCGTAAAGTAATGATAGGGCAATGATACCGCATAAAATTGGACTGACATCAAAATTGGTGATCTCTAAATGAAAATTAAGGTCGGTAAAACCGAGTGGAATAGATAAATCTAGCCCACCACCAAGGACTTCATCAGCAAGGAAAATCAGTAATAAAGGAATACCGTTATAAATAGCGATAACAACAAGTATTTCGGGTAATGCTCGGATAACAATGACAATGATGGAAATAAGCCATGCGACAGGTTTAAATCGCCAGGATTCAAGCACGGTAAATAGAAATGCCAAGATTAAGCCAATCACGAGTGAGGTGATGGCAATAAGCAACGTTGTTTTTGTTGCATCCAATAGCGGAAAAAAATAATTCAACCAGTCAAACATAATTCAATTTATCTGTTTTTGTCATAATATTAAAAAGAAAATAGCCGCTATTACGCGGCATATCATAAAGCAAACTTAGGTTAAATTATTTTTTATCAAACCATTTTTTATAAATGGCATCATAGCTACCATCGGTTTTCATTTTGCTTAATGCTTGATTAAATTGATCTAATAAGTCAGTATTGCCTTTACGAACGGCAATTCCTAAACCAGTACCGAAATATTCTGGATCAACAACTTTATCACCAAGCTGTACTAAGGTAGATTCTTTTACTAACCATTCGTCTGCAACAGCGGCATCACTAAAGATTGCATCAATACGGTCTGCTTTAAGATCAAGTACGGCATACTGATAACTATCATAGCTAACCACTTCAATTTGAGGGAATTTATCCATCAAATATTTTTGATGGGTGGTTCCGTTTTGAATACCAACACGTTTACCGTTAAGGTCATCAATTGATTTAAAACTATCTTTCTTGATAATAAATTCAGCAGAATTATCATAGTAAGATTGGGTGAAGTCGACTTGTTCACTACGTTCAGGTGTAATATCAATACCTGAAATTGTGGCATCAATACGACGCGTTTTTAAACTCGGAATCAAACTATCAAATGATTGATTAGTGAATTTGCATGTATATTGTAGATTTTCACAAATCGTATTGGCGATATCAACATCAAAGCCAACAAGTTGGTTTTGCTCATTATAGAATTCAAATGGCGCATAAGTTGCCTCCATACCAAAGGTGATATCTTTGGCTGTTGCAGTAAACGCCAAACTAGCAAGTGTTGCAGCAATAAATACGTTTTTCATAATTTCACCTTTTGGGATATTAATGAGATAAATACATTTGTAATTGTGGTGACTTAGGTTGTTCAAAACAACTTGCATCACCTTGTTCAATGATTTTTCCTTTTTCAAGATAAATCACTTGTGAAGCAACTTTTTTTGCAAAGTCGACTTCATGCGTTACAATAATTTGAGTTATCCCTGTTGCTGACAACTCATTAATGATTTCGGCAACTTGTGAAGTAATTTCGGGATCTAATGCTGCAGTGGGTTCATCAAATAACAATATTTGAGGTTCCATCATTAGTGCTCTAGCAATAGCTACGCGTTGTTGTTGCCCACCAGATAAATGGAGTGGGTAACGATTACTCATCGTATCAAGTTGTAACCTTAATAAAATCTTATGAGCTTTATCTACTGCTTGTTCTTTAGGCATTTTTAATACCTGACAAGGTGCTTCGATCAAATTCTCAAGTACCGTCAAATGTGGCCAAAGATTATAGTTTTGAAATACCATACCAACATTTGTTCTAAGTTGCTTAACTTTTTCTTCAGTCGGTTTTGTTGTAAATTGAAAATCCAAATTTGCAATTTTCATACTGCCAGAGGATGGGACCTCAAGTAGATTAAATACTTTTAGTAAGGAGCTTTTGCCTGCTCCACTAGGTCCAAGCAACACAATTGTTTCACCCAGTGGGTAACAAAATGAGATGTCGCATAAAGCCTGATGTGAACCATAAAAACAATTAATATGGTTTAACTCAATGTTCATAAGCTAACTAATATAATAATAAAATTTAAACTGACTAAATATTATATTTTGTTGCATAAAAATGCAATCTAATTTATGAGATTATTGTGTTTAAGGCATAAGCAAACTAACTATTTATCGATTTTATCGTTATTTTGGTTGTCAGCAATAATCGGTAACATCGGCCCTAAATATTTTGGCTCTTTATTCAAAATATACAAATCGACAAAAGCACCCAGTCGTGCAAACATTTCACGTATTCTCACCATGTGTATATTATCTGGAGTAGGGACAGCAAAACACTTGGCATCAATACCTTGATATTGAGCAATAAACAATGCGCGTTCACAATGAAATTCTTGAGTTATAATTGTAAATTGGTTAACATCAAACACTTTGTTAGCTCTAACAATTGAGTCTAGCGTTCTAAAACCCGCGTAATCAAGCACAATTGCTGTTTCGGGGATTCCTGCTTTGAGTAAGTCTCGTTTCATCGTGATGGGTTCGTTATAGCTCATTAGGGCATTGTCACCACTTAATAAGAGATAATCGACTTTTCCTAGCCAATAAAGGTCAATTGCACCCTCTATACGGTTTTTATAAAAGGCATTGATCCCTCCGCCTTTAATATATTTTGAGGTGCCAAGAACGACGCCCACAGTATTGTAGGGCAGTGTATCATAATCGTTATATATATCAGGTTCAGTTTTTAAACTAATCCAATAGTCTAATGAAAAAATCATGGCGATGATAAAAATCAGTGCACAAAATATAAATTTTGATATTTTCTTTATCATCAAAGTACCATTAGAACACGTTATGAATAAGGACCATTATTGGGAATAAAAAAGGTGCTGTCAATGATGTCATGATTCCACATAAAACTAATGCTAATGAGCTATAAGCACCTTCATGGTAATCGACTTCAATACATCTTGCTGTACCTACGGCATGTGAGACAGAACCGATTGCGAGTCCTCTAGCTGCTGCTGATCGTATTTTAAATAAATTAAGTAATTGATGACCTAAAATAGCCCCTAAAGTACCGACTAAAATCACACACAGTGCAGCAATTGATGGCACTCCACCTTGATTTTCGGCTATCGTGACAGCGATGGCTGTTGTTACTGATTTCGGTAAAATAGACGCGGCAATTTCAATATTACCACCTAACCAAAATGCGATACAAACACCGGAAATCATTGACGATAGTGTCGCAATAAACGTAATGAACATGATTGACTTCCAACGTGATTTTAT
This sequence comes from Orbus sasakiae, assembly GCF_039542345.1. NCBI lineage: Bacteria > Pseudomonadati > Pseudomonadota > Gammaproteobacteria > Orbales > Orbaceae > Orbus > Orbus sasakiae. The sequence continues at coordinate 1,126,955 of NZ_BAABHY010000001.1, read as the reverse complement.
CTGTGGAATCAACTCATACAGTGGGTAGGCTAACGCAACGACTGAATAGGGTAGCAATTCATGAATCCATCGTACATTATAAAAGTACTCGTTATAAGATGTATTTGTTAGCAATAAAATCGGGATTAAAACGATCACGGAAATCACTAGTGGATTAAATAGCGTGCTTTTAATTTTAATTGCCAGTTTGCGGATCAGGAGGAAAATGACAACAGTCAAGGGTAACATCCAAATCATGATTGTTCCCCTTTGCTCACATCATCACTTACTGCTGGTAATGAACGTGAATGTAAATGTTGGGTTAACCAGCCGATAAATATCATGACCACAAAAGTACTCGTGACACTGCCAATGAGAATTGGCGCCCAACTGTGGATCAAATACACATAATTATCCATTATTCCCATCGCGGCAGGAATAAATAAGATGGTCATGTAACGCATAAATAAATTACACCCATTACGTACCCAACTCGTTGGAATTAGCTGAAAAGCAAGTAAAAAGAAAAGTACGAGTAATCCAATGATGCTACCAGGAATGGTGATTGGTAATAATAGGGAAATTAAATTACCAAACCAAAGACAGATAAACAAAATCAGAAAACTACGTCCGTAGCTAAAAAGCGTATAGTAAAGCGAATATAAACGATGGCGAATTGTAGCGTGCCGCGCTAAAAAGTGTTTCATGACGGATTCGGTTATCAATAAAAACAAGTTTTTGAGATCGTCATGATACGCCTTTATCCAAAAATGTGCAAAAACCTCAGGTAAAAAATTAGGGAGAATTTAATGATTAATCGCAATAGTACCGAAGTTAATACCGATCACAAATAAAATAATTTGAATAGACTCAATGAGTATCAAATTGTGTTTATGGTTATGATGTATAATCTTTTGAAATTGAGTTTGATTTGTTACGCATGATAAGTTGATCTCAATAATAGGCTTTAAATGTATTCCTCTGCTTACCATGAAAATAAATGATGATACCGGATATTAAAAAGTGATTGAGTCTGATAAATAAGATTCATGATAGGGAGCAGAGGAAACTATAATCACATAACTACATAACTACAATCGATAAAACACATCATACCGATACCAAACCGGCTAATAAACATATCAACCTCACTTTGTTATAATAATAATGACATTATTTATACAAAATAAGGTCGATCTGATTATTCATTTTGAGCAAAAAATAACAAAGATATTTGTTAATTACTCAACATTGTTTTTAAATTAGCTAATAATTCGGGTTTGATATTAACCCATTTTCTTACGCTATTGATAAAGGCGATTTTATCAGCTTTCATAATATCATTTAACATTAATGAGGACTCACTGATTAGACCCTGATTTATATAATATTGACGCATAATGCCGGGGAGTAAACCTGATGTTAACGTCGGCGTAAGCCATTGATTATTAATTAACAATACGATATTACCATTAACGAATTCGGTTAGTTGATTTTTTTCATTATATATTAAGCGCTCTTCACCCACTTGTATTTGCGGTAAGTGATCACGGTGAGCGGTTTTATGATAAAGGTAAATGTTTTGACTATTAACACATTTTGGCGCTAATGACAGCGCATCAATTGACATCAAATGAGTGATTGGTGTGACTTCAATGGTAAACAGTCCTGTTTTCATTAAACATAAGCGAACTTTATAGCTGCCATGTTGATATTGATGAGAGAGTTGACCAAGCTGGTTTTGTATCTCTGTTATTTCAATTGGGTAATCAAAATAGATAGCTGTATTTTGTAATCGTTTGAGATGCTCTTCAAGTAAAAATAACTCACCATCAGTAAGTAATAATGATTCAAGAAGATAATTTGGCAATGATCGCGTCGAATTTAAAATTGCCGTCTTTTCAAGAATTTCGTTATATTCTCCCTGTTGAGTGGAGTCCCATGTAATCCCACCTCCCACACCATAAGAGGCTTGTCCGTCGTGAATGGTCAGAGTGCGAATTGGAATATTAAATATGGCTTTATGCATAAACGGCTCAATGACACCAATTGTTCCACAATACACTTCGCGGGGTGCCGATTCAATATTCGCAATTATTTTCATTGTGCTTGCTTTAGGGGCACCCGTAATTGAGCCACAAGGGAAAAGCGCCTGAAAAATATTAAAAAGCGGGGTGTTTGGTTTTATTTTCCCTTGAATGGTTGACGTTAATTGCCACACAGTAGGGTATTTTTCTGCGGTAAATAATTCAGTCACACAAACACTGCCTGGTTCAGATATACGGCTGAGATCATTTCTGAGTAAATCTACAATCATCATGTTTTCAGCCTGATTTTTTTCTGAAAATAAGCTGTTCCGCTTTATCACATCATCTTGGTTATTCACTCCTCGTGCGGCAGTTCCTTTCATTGGTTTCGTGGTAATAACACCATGCTCGTCTATTTTGAAAAAAAGCTCTGGTGAAATGGATAAGATATTGATCATTTCATACCGAATGTAGGCACAGTAATTAGCATGATTATGCTGTTGTAAAAAGTGATAAAATGCCATTGAATCACCTTTAAACGGTGCATTAAACGCAATGGTATAGTTGGTTTGATAAGTATTACCTAACTCAATCTGTTGTTTAATATAATTAATATTTTGGTTATATTCATCTAAGGTTGTATTACTCGTTAATTCAAGTTTATCAAATTGCTGATTATTTTCTCGATTATCCACTGTTGTATAATTTTCAAAAATACCAATCAGCAATAACGGTAATTGGTTATTTTGAGCTGGCTTGGTAAAATTAAATGAATTAAAGGCAGCAGCACTTTCATAAGCCAAGTAACCTACTGCGTAATAGCCTTGATTCACATAGGCTTCAATACTATCAATCTGTGTCTGAATTTGATCAAGCCTTTTTGCTAAAAAGACCTTAACTGGGTGCTGAAATATCTGACAATGACCTTCAAAATCAATTCGTATGTACATATTTAAGCTCACTGATTAACAAAGTTGGTGATAATTTGTAGGCCACTTTCTGTTTTAATCGCTTCAGGATGAAATTGCACCGATTCAATTGGTAAATGTTGATGCCTTAATGCCATAATCAGTCCGTCTTTATTTTTAGCTGAAATGACTAATGGACCGTTCGACTGTTCTTTTACGATCAGTGAATGGTAACGCACGACAGCTAAAGGATTTTTTAGATTCCTAAAAACACCTTGGTTATCGTGATAAATGGTGTCAATTTTACCATGCATTGGCTGGGGAGCTTTAGTGACAGTGTAACCAAAATGCTGTGCAATAATTTGATGACCTAAACAAATACCTAAAATCGGGATGTCATGGCAAAATGTTTTTACAACCGATAGTGAAATACCTGCTTGATCTGGATTACCCGGTCCAGGTGAAATGACAATTTTTTGAATATTTAAAGATTTTAATTGTTCAATCGTGACTTGATCATTTTTAACAATCGTCACATTCTGATGAGTACGGCAAATATAATCATAAATATTAAATGTAAAAGAGTCATAATTATCAATTAACAGTATCATTATTTATCAACCTTTTAAAACCACATCAAGATCATGGTATATCACTAACTTATTGCTAGCATAAAAAGCCATTCATATTAGTCAAAAACAAAGTTTTTTCAATCAATTGTTTTGTATTGAGAGAGAGACGAATAGCTCGAAACATAGCGTATTATTGATTGAGTAAGCCGCTTACCATTTGTAATCTTTAATAACAAAACCATTTTTGATAAGTTATAACATTTTAATTTATCAGTGTTTTTAATTTGCATAACCGTATCATTACTTTTAATATAAAACTCATTTTTTCATTATGTTCTTACTGTTTGAGCAAAAGATTGCGTGATATTTATTACGATAAAATCAATAAAAGGATCTGTTTTATTATGAATCGTGTTTTTCGAAAAGAATATAACCCGTATGTATTTTTTGGTTCCTTAATTATTCTCATCATTATGGTCGCTTATGTATCACTTTTTAGAGAACAAGCACAATACCAAATGTCTGAAACGAAAGAGTGGATCAATACAAACTTTGGTTGGTTTTATATTTTGACCGTCGCTATCATTCTAGTGACCGCGGTATTTCTGTTTTTTAGCCGTTATGGTGACATCAAACTTGGACCTGATCACAGTAAACCTGAATATAGCAATCTATCTTGGTTATCGATGCTGTTTGCCGCGGGTATGGGGATTGGCTTGATGTTCTGGGGCGTGGCTGAACCCGTAATGCATTATCTGGTACCACCAGATGCTCAACCTGAAACGTTAGCGGCGGCGAAAGAATCGATGAAGTTAGTTTTTTTCCATTGGGGGCTGAGCGCATGGGCAATTTATGCGCTAGTGGCGGTTATTCTTGCTTATTTTGCTTTCCGCCAAAATTTACCGTTAACGTTACGTTCAGCGCTATATCCATTAATCGGTGAGCGGATTTATGGCGGTTGGGGACATGCTGTTGATATATTTGCTGTGTTGGGGACCATTATAGGGGTATCAACAACATTGGGCATGGGGGTACAACAGATCAATGCTGGTTTAAATTATCTGTATGGATTACCGATTGGCATTGATATTCAAACATTACTCATTATTGTGGTGATGATTTTGGTCGGATGTTCGGTATTTAGCGGTATGGACAAAGGTATTAAACGCTTGTCTGAGCTGAACATGATTTTTGCCATCGTATTATTACTCTTTATTCTAATTCTAGGCCCAACATTATTTATTTTACAGACATTTATGCAAAATCTGGGCGGGTATATTTCTGAACTGGTGAGCCGTACATTTAATTTATATGCTTATGAGTCAAATGACTGGGTTGGGAATTGGACGATATTTTATTGGGCTTGGTGGCTTTCGTGGTCTCCATTTGTTGGATCCTTCATCGCCAGAATCTCACGAGGTAGAACGATTCGTGAGTTTATCGCGGGGGCAATGTTTGTTCCGGCGTTATTTACCTTACTTTGGATGACCGTATTTGGTGATACTGCATTACACCTCATTTTATATAATAACGCACAACAATTAGCGGATATGGTGCGTTCTGATTATACCATGGCATTATTTGCATTTTTAGAGCATTTTCCGTTCTCGTCGATTGTGAGCTTTTTTGCTGTTTTCATGATTTTCCTATTTTTTATAACCTCAGCAGACAGTTCATCAATGGTTATCGATATGTTTGCCTCTAATGGTAAAACCGATACACCTGTATGGCAAAGTCTATTTTGGGTTTTTGTTGTTGCCGTTGTCACTATAGCCTTGATGTATAGCAACGGATTACAAGCCTTACAGACTGCCAGTATTGTCAGTGCATTACCTTTTGCTATCACGCTGTTGATAGCAATGTGGGGCTTAATCAGAGCTCTATTTTTAGACTCAACTAAAAAAGAGCTACAAAAACAATCTCTTAATTTTTCAAGACCCGCTCCTCGCAGTGCGGGAGGATGGCAACGTCGTTTACGAAATTTGACGATGTTTACACGACGTAGTCATGTCATTCGATTTATTGCTGATGTCGTGAAGCCTGCATGTGATGAAATTGCAGAGGAGCTATCGAAACAAGGTTATAATGCAAACGTTGTCTGGGCTGAGAATGAAGGTTCAATTCAATTAGATTTAATTCATGAGGATAAAGTCTATTTTAGTTATGGTGTAAAACCGAAACCTTACCCATTACCGGAAGTTGTTACCCGAGGAATTGATGACGATAATAACGATAGTCAAGAGGGGTTAATGTATTTTCGAGCTGATGTCTACTTGCTTGAAGGGGGGCAGGATTACGATATTATGGGGTGGAGCAAAGAAGATGTTATTGCCGATATATTGGACCAATATGAAACCTATTTACATTATTTACATATGATACGCGAATAAAATGACTGAATGATGAGCATGCAATTGACTACTGTATAGGTATAGATTAGTTGCTCATCTACTCTTATAATAAACAATCGAAATCTAACAGTATAAGTAAGGATATTTATGACTAAGAAATTAGTAAATCGTGTTCTATTAATCAATGATGATGGTATTGATGCCCCCGGTATTGCACTTCTTAAAGAGGTTGCTCATGATATTGCCCATGAAGTTTGGGTCGTGGCTCCAGTAATTGATCAAAGTGGTGTATCTTGTGCAATTAGTCTAAAAACACCGTTTAGAATTGCTAAACGTTCTGAGCATGAATATGCCGTATATGGTACGCCAGCTGATTGTGCTGCATTTGCGCTACGTTATGTTATGCGTGATAATCTTCCTGATTTGGTTTTATCTGGGATTAATAATGGGTCTAATTTAGGGTTTGAAACCGTACTGTCTGGTACCGTGGGTGGTGCAATGATGGCGATGGTGATGGGAGTTAGGTCAATCGCATTTAGCCAAGTGACTGCAGAGGGAAGTGGTGTCACAAATTGGCGTAGTGCTAAGCATTATACGTATCGTGTTATTGAAAAATTATTGAATACACAATGGCCTAATCATATTTGTATGAATGTTAACTTTCCAAATTGTGATGAAGATGATGTAAAAGGGATTAAAATTACAGTTCAAGGTGAGCCAGATGTTGATGGATTAACTATTACTCCAGTTAAAGATCCTGAAAACAATGATTACTTTTGGTTTAGAGCTGCCCATGGACATGATACCCATAATCCGAATAAGGAACTTGATGCAACGAATCTTAACTATGTTGCGATTACACCATTATCTTATGAGCGAACGGATGCTAATGTGTATCAGCAATTGCTTGAACAGTTTAAGTAACTGATTACAATATGAAAAAAACGCTATTTATTGTATTAGGTTTTTTATCGTTTTTTTTAGGTACGGTTGGGATATTTTTACCATTATTACCCACCGTGCCGTTTTATTTGTTGACGGGATATTTATGGTTTAATAGCTCTGAAAGATTACATCGTTATTTAGTCAATTCAAAATACTATCAAAAATATATCCATCAGACATTGGTTGAAAAAAAGGTAACCCCTAAACAATTAGCCAAAATGTTGTTAGCAGTATTTATTATGCTATCTATTCCTTTTATTTTAATTGATTCATTGCATGTTCGAATTATTTTAATTATCGTCTTTATCGCCCACATTATTGGTGGATATTTCTATTTCATCAGAAAACCAACTAAATCCCGCTAAGTTTTTTACACTATAATTACATGTTATGACAATAAAATAACGAAACTCAATTACTATATAAAAACCACATAACTTCAATTGAGTCTCATATTAATCAGCGTATAATAGCCCGCTTAATTTACTTATTGCTCTCAAAACACGATGATTCACTTAACGGATAAAAACTCACCTCTGCATGAAAAGTTAGAAATCGGTCTCCTTTTGGCCATTGTTGGTGGTTTTTTAGATGCTTATTCCTTTCTATGCTACGGTGGGGTATTTGCCAATGCACAAACCGGCAATATGGTGCTACTTGGCATCACGTTAATTAATGGTGATTATGTTCATTTTGTACATTACTTGATCCCTATTATTGCTTTTTCATTTGGTATTTTGATGACGGAGTGTTTATTAAAATATTTAAGTGGTAGTTTTTATATTTGGGTATTAATTACCGAAATTGTTATCCTCTTTATTATTGCCTTTTTACCAGATGGAATCCCGCAGGTGATTGTCACTGCCGCTATATCATTTATGTGCTCAATTCAAATTGGCAGTTTTAAGAAAATATGTGGTGCACCTTACACCAGTACAATGTGTACGGGCAATCTACGTTCAGCAATGGGATTGTTGTTTGTTGCTATATCCGCTAAAGATAGTGAGTCGTTAGTACAAAGTTTACGTTATTTAGCGATCATTTTATTTTTCTGTATTGGGGCAGCAGTCGGTGCTATTTTTGTTGACTGGTGGGGCAAGTTGTCGGTCTTAATATGCTGTTTGCTCTTTTTTATCTTATTATTATTGATGATTAAAGATATTGTTCATATTCGACGCAAACAGCAGCAACTTGCTGATGTTATTAAAAAATAGAGACGAATAATTATTATTAATTTAAGATATAAGTCATTTAATGTATTTGATATTAAAGTAGGTGCTCGATGTTAAAAATATTTATGGATTGGTATCGTCGACGATTTAGCGACCCAAATGCGGCATCGTTAATGATCGTTATTGTGTCATTGTTTATCATTATCTACTTTTTTAATAAAATTTTATTACCTGTTTTTATTGCTATTGTATTGTCTTATTTGCTTGATACGCCAGTGAAATATCTAAGTAATAAAGGGATACCTAGAACCTTATCTGTCATTATGGTATTACTCATTTTTATTTCAATTGTATTACTTAGCGTCGTGATTTTATTACCACTTATATGGCAACAAGGGGTGAGTTTAGTCAGAAACATTCCAGCAATGTTAACTTTTTTAAATGAATTTTTAACGACTTTACCACAAAAATACCCCGAGCTAATCGATGTTGGATTGTTTGATTCGGTTATTCAAAGCATTAAAGACCGAGTTGCACAAACAGGGAATTCACTCTTACAGTTTTCAATTGTGTCTTTATTTAGTTTACTGTCAGTTATTGTTAATGCGGTATTAGTACCGATAATGATGTTTTTTTTATTAAAAGATAAAGAAAAAATCTGGAATTATTGCTCTAAAGCATTACCACGCAACCGACGTGTTTTAAATAAAGTCGCGACAGAAATGGATCAGCAAATTGGCAATTACATTGTCGGTAACGTTCTACATATTATTATCTTGTTTATCGTTATGTATATTCCATTTTGGTTTTTAGGTTTAGATTACGCGTTATTACTAGCGTTTATTGTAGGTCTTTCTGTTATTATTCCTTATGTGGGTATTATCATTTCAACGATACCAGTCATTCTAGTTGCGTTATTCCAGTGGGGCTTAAGTGCTGAGTTTGGTTTTCTTGTTGCAGCCTATATTGTGGTGCAGATGCTTGATGGTAATGTTACAGTACCATTACTGTATTCTGAAAAACTGAATCTTCACCCAATTGTGATTATTTTAGCTGTATTGATTTTTGGTGGGTTATGGGGTTTTTGGGGGGTCTTTTTTGCAATTCCTTTAGCGACACTGGTAAAGGCAATCATCAACTCATGGCCTAAAACACCACCAACAAAGTTGACCAAACAATCAAGTTAACAGGTTCAAGTCTCATAAAAAAAGCGCTAAATAGCGCTTTTTTATTATCTTTAAATAAGCATTAGTGATGCTTTAAATAGTCCAAAACCACTTCATGGTGGTTACTGGTTTTGAAATCATCAAATACATGTTCAATGTTACCATCTTTGCCAATTAAAAAGCTAATACGGTGAATTCCATCATAGGTTTTACCCATAAATTCTTTTTGACCCCACACACCAAATGCTTGTGCAACTTCATGGGTTTCATCAGACAACAGTGTAAAGTTGAGCAATTCTTTTTCAGCAAAGCGAGATAGTTTTTCTGGTTTATCTGTGCTGATACCAATAATAGCAACGTTATACTTTTTGAAATCCTCAAAATTATCACGTAAGTTGCAAGCTTGAACGGTACAGCCTGGTGTCATTGCTTTTGGGTAAAAATAAATTAAGACTCGCTGATCTTTAAAGTCTTTAGAACTAATTTCTTCACCATCTTGGTCAGGAAGTGAAAATAGTGGGGCTTTTTCACCTGCTTTAAGTGGGTTAATCATATCATTATCACCTATACAAAATTATAGCTATTTAAGTGTTTTAAAAAAGCGGTTTGCAGCATCGATGGTATGATTAATCTCTTCATCGCTATGTGCAAGTGACATAAATCCTGCTTCGAAAGCAGATGGTGCAAAGTAGATGCCTTGCGAGAGCATATAATGATAGAATTTTTTAAATAATTCAATATCACTTTGCATGACATCGTGATAACTGGTGACTTCTTCTCCAGTTGTAAAAAATAATCCAAACATTGCGCCAACATGATTTATCACCATTGGGACATTATTTCGTTTAGCAACATCTGAAAGGCCGTTACATAATTGTGTTGTCAAACTATCGAGTTGTTGATAGATGCCAACATCGTTTAATAAATTCAGTGCGGTATAGCCTGCGGTCATGGCAATGGGATTTCCTGACAGTGTGCCAGCTTGATAAATGGGGCCAGTTGGTGCCAATTGTTGCATAATATCAGCTCGACCACCGAATGCACCAACAGGCATACCGCCACCAATTACTTTACCTAGACAAGTTAAATCCGGTGTAACGTTATAATAGTCTTGTGCACCGCCCAATGCGACACGAAAACCCGTCATGACTTCATCAATAATAAGTAGCGTACCATACTGATCACATAAATCACGTAAACCTTGTAAAAATGACTGTTTAGCTGGAACACAGTTCATATTACCTGCAACCGGCTCAACAATAATTGCAGCAATTTGATCAGGGTATTGTTCAAAGCTCTTTTTAACAGAATCAAGATTATTATAGTCACAGACTAAAGTGTGTTTAACAAAATCTGAAGGTACACCTGGTGAAGTAGGATGGCCGAATGTTAAAGCACCTGAACCTGCTTTAACTAATAAATAATCAGCATGCCCATGATAGCAGCCCTCAAATTTAATGATTTTATCACGTCCTGTAAAACCACGAGCCACACGAATGGCACTCATTGTTGCTTCAGTCCCTGAGTTAACCATTCGCAACATTTCAATTGAAGGCATGATACTGGTGACTAAATTAGCTAATTTAACTTCAATTTCGGTTGGCGCACCAAAGCTTAAACCATTACGAACTGCTTTACATACTGCATCGGCAATGTCAGGGTTGTTATGACCTAAAATCATAGGTCCCCATGAACCGACATAGTCAATATAAGCTTTACCATCGGCATCATAGATATAAGCACCATTAGCTTTTTCAATAAATAATGGTGTACCACCAACCCCATTAAAAGCGCGTACGGGGGAGTTAACACCACCAGGCATAACTAAATTAGCTTGTTCATAAAGAGACTGCGATTTATTCATTACGGATTCCCGTTCAACATAAAGTGTGTATTTATTCATAAAATTAATTGAAATTCAAGTTTATTGATAAGCAATTTTATTGATTGGTTTTATTTGTAATTTAATATTTAGTCCTTATATGAATTGTAATATAATAGTTCATTATTAATATTTCTTTGTTATGTCAGACATCTTATACAAAGGATAGCAGGAGAGAGCAATGAGTGATGCATTACCGTTAGTATTTACTGATGCAGCCGCAAATAAAGTTAAGTCATTAGTAGAAGAAGAAGAAAATGCAAACCTAAAACTACGAGTTTATATCACGGGTGGTGGTTGTAGTGGTTTTCAATATGGTTTTACATTTGATGAAAAAACCAATGAAGATGATCTTATGATCGAAAAAAATGGTGTGGCATTAGTTGTTGACCCAATGAGCTTACAGTATCTCGTCGGTGGCGTGATTGATTATGTTGAAGGCCTACAAGGTTCACGTTTTGTGGTTAATAACCCAAATGCTACAACCACGTGTGGCTGTGGTTCTTCTTTCAGTGTTTAACGTCATGATTTATTGCTAGCAGATAAAACCTGCTAGCATCCACTTTAAGCAATTTTATTAAAATAATTTTTTACCTAAAATCACTAAATCTCGTTTAACACCATCGAGTTCCGCCACTTCAGGTAACATTCCCCATTGCTGATAACCTAATTTAGTAAATAAGTGAATGCTCGGGTTATTGTGCCTAAAAATATAACTTAATACTGTTTCGATACCATGTTGGCGAGCATGCTGCTGAATTTTTTCTATACTGTATTGACCAATTTTTTTAGCGCGAAAATCGAGTGCAATATACACACTCATTTCGACAGTTTTATCATAGGCGGCACGGCCATAAAATGTTGATAGACTAATCCACCCGCAATCCTTCCCGTGATACTTAATAATCCAAAGCGGCCGTGTTGTTTGGTTATGAGCATTTAGCCAATTGATACGACTGTCAGTATCGATCGGTTGTAAATCAGCTGTCACCATTCGACTGGCGATAGTTTGATTATAAACTTCAACAATAAAGGGTAAATCGGTGAGCTTGGCATCAGCAAAGCTAATAGCACTATTCATATTGAAATCGCTTATGTTACATAAAGAAAAGATTATTATGATCGTATTGTTAAAAGTTTGGAATAGGCTATCCAAATTATTTGTAATAAATCCTCATGAAATTTGTGTATTTAAGGATATAATAACAACAAAATCAGTTTGTTTTTTGTGAATATTATGATTGACCAAATTGAAATTTTTGAGTTGCCAAGCCCCTGTAAGCGGGTCTGTGAAACAGATCAACAAGGTTATTGTTCAACCTGTTTTCGTTCGCGTGATGAACGATTTGGTTGGCTAACATTTTCCAACACTCAAAAACAAGAGGTATTAAGATTATGTCGCCAGCGCTCATTAAGAAAACGCTATTATCAATATCAACAACAACTTAAACAAAACGCATCTATAAAGCTCGTTGATGATAAAGAACAATTGGACCTTTTTTAATGCTGAGCAAAGTACTCAGCATTGAATTAATTTATTTAAGCTTTTTTGACAAAACACGCTTTTAGCATAATTTTTATGCCGTCAATTTTACAATCAATTTCATGATCACCTTCAACGAGACGAATGCCTTTCGCTTTTGCGCCTTTTTTCAAAACACTCGATGAACCTTTTAGTTTAAGATCTTTAATCAAAATAATATCATCACCATCTGCAAGCAAATTACCATTGCTATCTTTAACGATTAAATTGTCACTACTTGATTCTGATTGGTCACTTTCGTCCCACTCATGAGCACATTCTGGACAAACAAAAAGTGAGCCATCATGATAAGTATGTTCTGATTGGCAAAGCGGGCAGTTAGGGATTGATTGCATTGTTTTAATTATTCCTGTTGTATTGATAAATATCATTACAAAGTATAGCAAAAAAACACTAAAAAGTCATGCTAATGCTGATAGAGCGTATATCACTTAAAATAATATCGGTATTGAAAAGTCTGTGTCGCTGGAGTAGGATTTATTTATTCACGTATTTTTAGTGTGGGTTTAAATATGAAAATGTGTATTGCTTGTGGTATGCCTATGACACAAATCGCTGATTATCCATTGTATGATATTTCTAAAAATTATTGCAAACACTGTGCAAATAAAGATGGTACCATGAAAACCTTTGATGAGAAATTAGCCAGCTTAACACTGCGCTATATGCAATCCCATGATATGGATTGTGCAATTGCCAAACATACTGCCTATGTTATTTTAAAAAAACTCCCTGCTTGGAAACAAAAATAGTGAGATGATTTTTTACATTGACTGCATAATTTTCTATTATTTCTTTTGCTTAATATTATAATAGCGCCATCATAATAAAAATTTTAACACTAAATGGAATCGTCAAATAATGATGGGTAAAATGAATAATATCAAATGTCCACGTTGTCAGAGTAACCATAATACGCCATTAGCAAATACGTTTTATCATTGTCTAAAGTGCGGCAATAATTATTATTCCGATGCTGACAATGGTGATGGGTTAATCGTTCAATCATCAAAATCAGCAGAAAATAAAAGCGGCCTATCAAGTAAACTAAAATACTTTATTCCTGCTTGTGTTATTGGTGTATTGGCTGTCTATTTTGTGTTACCGCTAATACATTCTAATAATAATGATGTGCCTGTTACGAATGTATTAGCTGCCGAAAATGATGATGATACTGCTGATACAGATACTATCCTTAAACCTTGGGTTGAAAATGGTTATCCGCGTGTCGCTTATGTTTTCTATCATGATAAAGATAGTAATGAAAACTATTTATATAAAGCGAATTTCTTAACGCATAACCGAGATCCAGATGATCAAAATGTTGTTTCTATTAAAAGCGAAAATGATGAGTTAGTGGGATACGATAGTTTAAGCGGTGAAGTTATTCCTAATTTTACCCAATTAGTTTCAACGCCTTTTTCGGCCGATGCGGCGGTTCTTTATGTAGATAATGACAATATTATTGTGAAAAATAAAATTGAGTCAGGCTATCAACTTGAAATGGTTTCAGCCTATTCAGGACAAATTATCTGGACATTATCAAATAAAGAGTTGCCAGGGCTTGATATATTACCCGCTTATCATCTCGCTAATGAAGGTAAAAGCATTGAACTGTTCCGCAATAATTTTAGAATTAAACTTACCCCCAATTATTATATTGTCGATAAAAAAGGGCAGGTAATTGGCTACGGTAAGTTGAATTAATTAAAATTTAGATAAGTCCTCTAAGTGGGACTTTTTAATTATCTAAGATAATACTTGCATTAATAATCAATTTATGAGTAAATAGTACCAAGCAGATAACCTGCATTGATACAATATTAGTATACTTAGTTTTAGTCAAAAATGATTCCTTTCTTGTTTTAAATCTATCTTCTTAATAATGTAATGTAGAAATCTTGCGTAAACAGTCAGTCTGACTGAAGTTAATTTATTAAAGGATATATTTAAATGTCAAAGAAAACAGGTTTAGTTAAATGGTTTAACGAAAGTAAAGGTTTTGGTTTTATCACTCCTGATGATGGTAGCAAAGATTTATTTGTTCACTTTTCATCTGTAGTTGGTGATGGTTTCAAAACGTTGCAAGAAGGTCAAAAAGTACAATTTTCTGTTGGTGATGGTCCTAAAGGTCCAGCAGCAAATGATGTTGTTGTATTATAATAATGACAAAATATTATTTTTTGGCAAAGCGAAAAAATCGCAAAAAGCAATTAACTAATCATTAATCTTTTATGCCAAATAAGCCCGCTAAAGCGGGCTTTTTTATGGCATCGATATTGTTTTATTTTTGTTTGATGTTAAATCGATATTCAATTTGGCTATTAATTTGATCCAAAAGCGTATAGCGATTACGATATTCAGAACGCTTTTTACTGCTTATCTCTTCAATTAATTTTCTGGGTACGGCAATAGGTAGTTGATAACCATGTTCAATGGCATGGCCATTAAGACTACACCAAAACTCATCATAATTAGCCATAAATTTATGCTGTTTTTTTGAGCGATAACGCCATTGTTTATAAATATGTACATCATTACTCACCGCATGGATCACGCTTATTCCACACAATTTCATTAGAGCACAAAATCCTTCATATAAAACTCGCTTAGGAAAGAGTCCATAGCAGGCTTTAGTCGCTTTTTTTATAATATCTTGTTCATTTGCACCAGCACCTTGCAGCCCTGCAATATAAGCGATTGATTGATGATTATGACAAATGAAAGTAAACGATAAATTTGCCACAGTAATGTGCTCAAAATTTAAAGTCAGAGTAATTTCGCCTTCCTTATCATATTTAGATGGCATACAAGTCATCGTAAAATCAATATCATCTTTACCTTTAAAATCTGCCAATAAACATGCTTGGTCGGATAATAGGGCTGATTTCAAATTGGGATTTATTAAATGTTGAATAAAGTAGTAGTGGTGAACAATCGCATTGGCGCGATCTTTGACGCCAAGGCGTTTATGCAAATATGGACGTTGTAACTTTGTTGGTACAAAAGGGCGCTTTTCTATAATTAATTTAGCGTCATCAAGCTCCGATAGCTTTTTTATATATTGAACGGTAGTGATAGGATTGATTAATGTTTTTAGTCTGAATTTGCAACGATAAAGCGGGCAGTCCCACCAATCATCTTGTTGCCATCTCCCTAAAAGTAAACTTGAGAATAAACTCTCCCCAATTAATTTAGCCATGTTACTTGTATATCTCTAATGCTTTATTAAAAAACTGTAAAGTTTGAAAATATTATTTAAAAATTTCGTTAATTATTGCATAAATTAAAAGGAGGTTCAACATTTGTGTGAAATTCGTTGAGTCATCAATATTTAGTCGTATTGATTGAATCTACACGTATTGATATGGGGACACACATTTAGTAAATTAGCCATAAATTATCATTAGATAGGGCAACAAATAGCATAATAGGGTAGTTAAAATGCACTGTTCGTATGTTAGCGGTAAATCTAGTTTGTGGCGGACTGTTTCACTATATAATAACTATGATAATTACAATATACTACGACCATCTGAAATGAATCATTATGAATGGTACGCCCGGGTGGACTCGAACCACTGACCCCCACCATGTCAAGGTGATGCTCTAACCAACTGAGCTACGGGCGTATATAAGAACATAAACTACAGGCGCAAATATTAACGATATTAAGCCTTTCTAGCAAGTAAAAAAAAATAAAAATAGCTTGTTTTTTAGGCTGTTGAGTGTTTTCGGTTACGAAACCAACAATTAGAAGGTAAATTCTAATCATTGGTTACTATTTTATCTCGCTGCTTGTTTAAGAATTCTATCAGCAGGCTGCTTTTGAATATAAATCATTCGGCAAATCAGCAATACAGCAGCAAACGTTAATCCTGCAATGATACCGATCCAAAACCCTGCAGGTCCCATAGGTTTAACCAATATATCGGTTAAGGCAAACATATAGCCTAGAGGTAAGCCTATAATCCAATAGGAGACAAGCGTGATATAAAGAATGCTCTTAGTATCTTTATAGCCTCTGAGAACATTGCTTGCAGTGACTTGTAAGTAATCCGATAGTTGATAAATTGCTAACAAAATAATTAATTGCATACAAATTGCAATAATCGTGGCATCTGTTGTAAACCAAGCAATAAAGAACGTTTTAAATAGCACTAATATGACAGCAATCGTTAAAGCACAGACTAACGCAATACTTAAACTGATATATGCTGTTTGTTTGGCGTGTTGCAACTTTTGTTTACCAAGTAAGTAACCAACACGAATACTGGTGGCAACACCTAAAGATAATGGTATCGCAAAAGTCATACTGCTTATTGTAAATGTAATTTGATGAGCGGATACGGCTTCTTTACCAAGTGGGGCAATCATCAATGCAATAATCGCAAATAAGCTCACTTCAAAGAAATAGGCTAAAGCAAGTGGTGTACCTAATAACGTGATACGCTTAATAATAGTCTTATTAAATAACGCTTTAAATGGCGTTTTTTTAATGTCTTTTTGGCTGCTGGCAATTAATGTGAAACATTTAATTAAGATAAACATTAACCAAAAAATGATTGCAGCAGTAATACCACAACCAACACCACCAAATTCGGGTAAACCAAATTTACCATAAATTAATACATAATTAATTGGTATATTAGCAATTAAGGCAATAAGCATGATAAACATAGCGGGTTTCGTATTAGATAAACCTTCACACTGAAAACGATACACCAAGTAAAATAAGAAGCCCGGTACTCCCCACATGATTGCTCGCAAAAAATTGACGGCAACATAGACCATTTCGGGATCAATTGGATTATCAATACTACTACGTAGCGCAATCAGCTTATCTGAATTATAGAGGAACACCATTATTAAAACGGAGAGAATCGAGGCGATAACTAAACCTTGTCGAGTATGATCGGCAATTTGTTCTCGTTTGGCAGAGCCATTTAAATTAGCAATAATCGGTGTTAAAACGGATAATAATCCTTGCCCAAACAAGATTGTGGGTAGCCAAATTGATGCACCTATTGCAACACCAGACAGTGCTGCTGCACTATAATGACCCGCCATAATGGTATCAACAAAAGTGATACCAGTTTGGGCTAATTGAGCAAGTATGACAGGAATAGCCAGCTTTATAATGATTTTAACTTCTTTTGTATAAATATGTTTCATAATGGTTATTTTATTATGCTACCCCAAAGATCATATTCATCAGAGTGTTCAATCTCAACATTGACTACATCACCAACATTAACCGAAAACTCTTCATTTAAATACACAACACCATCAATTTCAGGTGCATCAGCCATACTTCGTCCGATAGCACCTTCTTCATCGACTTCATCGATAATAATTGGTAGTGTTTTGCCAACTTTATTGGCTAACTTTTCCGTTGAAATTGCTTGTTGTAACTGCATAAACTGTTCAAATCGATCTTGTTTCACATCTTCAGGGATTTGATTTGCTAATTGATTAGCTGCAGCACCTTCAATAGGACTATAAGTAAAACACCCCACACGATCAAGTTTAGCTTCAGCTAAAAAGTCTAATAATAATTCGAAGTCATGATCTGTTTCGCCAGGATAACCTACAATAAATGTTGAGCGCAGCGTGATATCGGGACAAATCGAACGCCATTTATGAATGCGTTCTAATGTACGTTCAATAGATCCCGGCCGTTTCATAGATTTTAAAATGGCAGGGCTAGCATGTTGTAATGGCACATCAAGATAAGGTAAGATTTTTCCTTCGGCCATAAGCGGAATTAAATTATCAACATGTGGATAGGGATACATGTAATGTAATCTGACCCAAATACCTAATGACGAAAGTTGTTCACAAAGTGATAAAATATCACTTTTAACGGGTGCGCCATTCCAAAAACCTGTTCGGTATTTAATGTCTGCACCATAAGCAGAGGTATCTTGTGCAATCACTAAGAGTTCTTTGACTCCGCTATCAGCAAGGCGTTTTGCTTCATCAAGTATGCTACCAATAGGACGGCTAACCATATCACCACGTAATGATGGAATAATACAAAAAGTACAACGATGATCACACCCTTCAGAAATTTTTAAATATGCGTAGTGTTTTGGTGTTAATTTGACACCTTGAGCCGGGATTAAGCTGGTGTATGGATCATAAGTAGGTTTAGGTGCATATTTATTCACGTGAGTCAGTACTGTCTCGTAACTATGAGGACCTGATATCTCCAAGACTTTAGGATGAATCTTACGGATTTGGTCCTCTTTGGCACCTAGACAACCCGTGACGATGACTTTACCGTTTTCATGTAAAGCCTCACCGATTGCTTCTAATGATTCTTGTACTGCACTATCAATAAAACCACAGGTATTTACAATAACAAGATCGGCATTATCGTAGCTGGGTACAACTTGATAGCCTTGGGTTCTTAATTCAGTCAATATTCTTTCTGAATCGACAAGGTTTTTTGGACAGCCTAAGCTGACAAATCCAATAGTAGGGGATATATTCATCATAATAAAATTATATAGTGTAGTGTGAAGAATTAAATTGTTTAAAATCAATTATTTGAGAAATGATTTAGTGTTGGGTATTTTAGCATAGAAAAAAAAACTTCACTAATGATTTCTCAGACACAAATACAGATTATGTCACACTCAGCGGTGGGGCAAAATTTAGGGTAAACTGTTAATTAGGCGAAAATGATTTAACAACATTATAAATGCTATGACTATCAATAAAGACAGGTAATTAAGGTTGGAGTTGATGATAAAATATTAAATTCCGTGAATAAAAAAAACCGGAAAATTTCCGGTTTATAATAACACATCAATATGAATTAAAGATCGTTAGCGTGTTGTTTTAAGAAACTTGCAACACCGTCTGGACTGTCTTTCATACCTTGTTTGCCTTTAGTCCATTGAGCAGGGCACACTTCGCCGTGTTCTTCATGGAATTGGAATGCGTCTACGATACGTAGCATTTCATCAATATTACGACCAATTGGTAAATCGTTAACTGTTTCATGACGAACAATACCACTTTTATCAATAAAGAATGAAGCACGTAACGCAACACCAGCTTCAGGATGTTCGATACCGTAGGCTTGCATCACTGTATGTTTAACATCAGCAACGATAGGGAATCTTACTTCACCAATACCACCTTTATCTTGTGGTGTTTTACGCCATGCGTTATGAACAAATTCAGAGTCCATTGATACGCCAATTACTTCTACACCACGTTTTTTGAACTCATCTAAACGGTGGTCAAATGCGATAATTTCTGATGGACAAACAAATGTAAAGTCCATTGGCCAAAAGAATACAACTGCATATTTGCCTTTTGTAAAATTAGAGAAACTGAAGTTATTAACAATTTCGCCATTTCCTAATACTGCAGCTGAGGTAAAATCAGGTGCTTTACGAGTAACTAATACCATGATATATCTCCTAGATTATAATATTACTTAGTAGGATGTATTAAACATCGTTATCTTACTGATACAAATCGAAAGATGTAGGTATTATAGCGTTGTTACCGAATTATCAAACATGGTAACAACAATTGTTTTTATAAGTTTTAACTATTAAGCTTGGCTTATTGATAATTTTTTCTTAGGTTTACCGATATTTTTGGTATCCCGATGACGTAATTTTTTCTTTTTAGCCTCTTGTAGTTTTTCAGCTTTTTTTGCTTTTGCTTTATCCGATAGCTTTTTCTTTTTAGCAACGGACGGTGCTTTTGATTTAGGTCTTAATGCTTCAACCACTCTTAATTTAATCGGTTCTTTAATGTAGCGTTCTATTTTTTTCAACAGATCATAATCATGAGCTTCAACAAGTGAAATTGCCGTTCCTTTTTTACCAGCTCGGGCTGTTCGACCAATACGGTGAAGATAGACATCTGCTGTTTTTGGCATATCAAAGTTAAATACATGACTGATATCATCAAAATCGAGTCCACGTGAGGCTACATCGGTTGCAACCAATATATTCACGGTATTGTTTGACATGCGAATAATGGCTTCATTACGTTTTGCCTGAACCATTTCACCTTCTAAATAGCAAGTGCGAATTTTTGCTTCATTTAACCAGCTAACTAATTCATGAACGCGTTCACGTTTACGAACAAAAACAATACTTTTGGTGACGTCAGGTTGTTTTAATAGTTCAATTAATAAGGCTGTTTTATGTTTAATGTCATCAGCACGATAGTAAAACTGTAAGATTTTTTTACGTTCTTTGCGTGATGGCTCAGCATTGATCTCCTCTGGTTCATGTAAAATACGTTTAGCAAAATCATACAGACCGTCACCCTCAAGTGTCGCTGAGAATAATAATGTCTGAGTACGCCAACGCGTTTCAGCAGAAATCGTTTCAACATCTTGTGCAAAGCCCATATCTAACATACGGTCTGCTTCATCAAGAATTAACATTTCAACCGCACGACAGTCAAAGTTCTCTTCTTTAATGTATTGTAATAAACGTCCCGTTGTGGCAATCACAATATCTTGATTTTTGCTAAATACTTCAGCATGATTCATATAGGCGACACCGCCTGTAATCGTTGCTGTACTCAATGTTGTAAATTGTGTCAGTAATTTAGTTTGCTCCGCAACTTGCATCGCTAGCTCTCGCGTGGGTGTCAAAATCAGTATGCGCGGCGGACCCGGCTTGCGTCTTGGAAAATCTAATAAGTGCTGAACAGCTGGAATTAAATAAGCTAACGTTTTCCCTGTTCCTGTTGGTGCAGATCCTAAAATATCTCGATTGTCGAGTGCACAAGGTATCGTTTTAGCTTGGATTGTTGTGGGCACCGTTATATTTTGTGTATTGAGTGCTTTTATAATTAGTTCATCTAAATCAAAAGATGAAAAATCATCATTAGTCATGTTACTTTCACAATTAAGAGTAAAGTCATCAGTGTAACATATTTGTTGAGTTTAGAAGATAGCAAATCGTTGATAAGGGCGTAATAAATATAATTTACTGACAAAACCAACGCAGACCTAACATATCCCGTTTTATAATAAATCAAATTTGCAATAGCTTGATTTTGATGATGGCGTTAATATACTTAATCGTCTACATTATTATAATAAATGCTTTAAATATAGGTAACTCAAAAGAATTATATAAATTTATGCAAAATAAAGCACTTTGGTATCACCAATTTGGTCAACCTAAAACAGTTTTACAATTAGAGTCATCGTTAATTCCACAAATTACTGATAGCGAATTATTGGTTAAAATGCATATGGCTCCCATTAATCCATCTGATTTAATTCCAATCACAGGAGCCTATTCTCACCGAATTACCTTACCATTAATTGCCGGTTATGAGGGGATTGGTACGGTGATCAAAGCGAATAATCCAACATTAATTGGCAAACGCGTATTACCGTTACGGACGAGTGGAACTTGGCAAAACTATGTTATTTGTGATGCTAATTGGGTCATTGAAGTGCCTGGATTTATTCGTGATGAACTGGCTTGTCGAGGTTATATTAATCCCTTAGCTGCCTATGTGATGCTCAATCAATGTGATCTTAAAGATAAAAAAATTATTATCACTGCAGCCGGTTCTTCTTGTGCCAATATTATTGCGCAATGGGCTTACCAATTAGGCGCAAAGCGTGTCGTAGGAATCTATCGTTCGGCAAAGCATATCAGTAAGTTAACGTCATTAGGTGTAATACCGATTGCTATCTCAGATTATCACTGTATTACACACTACGCTTTAGATTCACATTATGTATTTGATGCCGTCGGTGGTGATTTGGCGACTTTACTGCTTCAATCTTTAAGCCGAAATGCTAAATTTTTATCTTATGGTTTATTATCTGGCAAAATGTATCAAATTAAACCTGATAATATCTTACCTACACGCTTTCACCTGCGAGATTATTTAGCTGACGTAACAAAAGTGCAATGGCAAGATGACTTTAAACAGATATGGCAATGGCTCAATATTACACAACTAGCTGATATTCAGCATTTTCAGCTTACTGATTGGCGTAATGCATTGGATTATTTTGATATAGTAGGCCGTCAAACAAAGCCCGTATTAGTGATGGAAAATGAATAGTAGGTAAGATGGTGGGTTGTGGGGGGATCGAACCCACGACCAATTGATTAAGAGTCAACTGCTCTACCGACTGAGCTAACAACCCACTTACAACGTTTTATTATTTTACCTAAACTGGTATTTAAAATCAAACTTAAAGCAAAAATGCGCAATTTTTGGTAAAAAAGACTAAATGGCCTGCATTGATTTACGTTTTTATTTGTTATTTTATGCTTATGCGATTCAATTAACTGAATGACATTTATTATTACATTTTTGTCATTTTTTCTAAATTTATTAATATGATATCTTAAAACAAATTAACAAAATATACTTGCTATCTATACGCGAATATGCGTTAATAGTTGTCGCATATAACATGCATCTTTTTTATAACATTAGAAATCGAATATAAAAGATTAGTCGGTTGAATAGTTTTTACTTTATACCATCTCAGTGTTAAAAATGAGTTATGTGAGTTTATGTTAATGCGCATATTAGAAAATATGTTGTAGGTTTTATTATTTAGGAAAATGTTTAAAATGACAAAGAAAACTGGCCAAGTAAAATGGTTTAATGAAAATAAAGGTTTTGGATTTATCACTCCTGCAGATGGTAGTAAAGATGTGTTTGTACATTTTTCAGCTATTATGAATGACGGATTTAAAACATTAGCAGAAGGGCAAAACGTTGAGTTCGTTATCCAAGATAGCGCGCGTGGTCCTGCCGCTGCTGAAGTTAAAGTAATCTAATTATATTATTACTTTTATTCGTTGAAACCCGCTGTAATAAGCGGGTTTTTTTTATCCTATTTATTACGCCTAAATTCCCACGGCGCAACAGGCTTTTTACTTTGCCATAATCCCAGTCGCTTTTGTTTTGCTTGTGATTCTAACAAGACCATCGTTTGATTTGTTGCTTTATTTTTATATCGATATGCCCATGCATAGCCGTTTGATACCATTTTGGCATTAACATTTATTTTTTTGACATAAATTGTACCTAATGTACGTTGATAGATATCTTTTCCTTTATCCTTAACAAAGACCTGTTTGCCTACAATCAACGTCGCTAGAAACTGTCGAGATTTTTCACCATAGGGTTGTCCACGCTCTGGCGCATCAATATCAGCAAGTCGAATACGGATTTTTTTATTCTGAGCAATAAGTAAGTCTACCGTATCACCATCGATTACTTTAACAACGTTACCTGAAAAATCTGTATGAGCCCAGGAACTGAAAAGCAATAGTAGCAACAATAAATATTTTATCATGATAGTAAGTATTCTTCGGGTAAATAAATGATCCGATAAACTAGCATATTCGCATGTATTTAAACAATAAAATTGCGTATAATAGGCTCATTTATTGATGTTCCACGACTACCTGTAATACTGTTATCGGGTTTTTACAACAGGATTAACCATTAATGTATCTTATATCATTTCAAGAAGCTCAATTTGCGCATACTTTCGTTGATTATATGGCAACCAAAGGTGTCTCTTTACGGATTGAACTTGATAATGATGGAAATAGCCAATTATTTCTAAATGTCAAAGATAAAGATAAATTAGAACTGATTACAGAAGAACTAAAACATTTTGTTAAAGACCCATACAATAAACGTTATCTTGATGCCACTTGGCAACAAGGAGAACGTCATCATAGCGAAATAAAAAATAGCTCGCTAAAAGCGATTTTGCCACGTTTTGTTTCTGTGGGTCCAGTCACATTGGTGATAGCTTTAATTTGTGTCGTATTATATCTACTTTTACTCGTCGTTGGCCCTCGTGTCATTCTTGCGTATCTAGGCTATCCATTTTTTGAAAATAATGATCAGCTATGGCGTTATATTACCCCTATTTTTATTCATTTTTCCTTATTACATATCGTATTTAACCTAATGTGGTGGTGGTATTTAGGGGGTATGATTGAAAAATTGAGGGGAAAATTAAAACTTATTGAGATTATGTTTGTGTCTGGCATTTTATCCAATTATGCTGAAGCGAGTGTAAGCAGTCCTTATTTTGGTGGACTTTCAGGTGTTGTCTATGCACTCATGGGTTATGTTTGGTTATACGGTGAACGACTACCTTCGTCTGGATTGCGTTTTGACCGCACTATGATTGGTATTGCACTTATCTGGTTAGTTGCTGGTTTTATTGGTGTACTAGGCTCGATTGCGAATACAGCACATTTAATTGGTCTGATTGTCGGTTTATTACTCGCTGCTAAAGATATTTGGTTACTCAAAAAATAGTCGCTAATGGGGAGCAATAACTAATTGCTCACGACCCCGCGTGATATTTCCAATAAAAAGCTCAAGGTCAGCAAGCTTATCTTCTGTAATGGCAAATTGTAGTTTTGTGCCAAGAGCTTCAAAAGATTGTTGTTCAATAATCGCACCAGCTTCTTTCAGTCGATTTTCTAAAATAGGCCATTCGCTGTACAAGCAGGCAACATGACAATTGATGCGTAAAATGATTGGTGTGAGTTCAGCTTGTTGTAAACAGTGACTAGCACTGCCACCATAAGCACGCATTAACCCCCCTGTACCTAATTTAATCCCCCCAAAATAGCGGGTTACAACAATCAAGACTTGGTCACAATTTCGACCTTCAATCGCTGCTAAAATAGGGCGACCGGCTGTGCTTGTAGGCTCTCCGTCATCGTTAAAGCGATATTGGGCACCTAGTTTCCACGCCCAGCAGTTATGAGTTGCTGATGGATCACTTACTTCTTCAATTATCGCACTTGCTTGTTCAATCGTATTAATTGGCAATGCATGGGCAACGAACCGACTCTTTTTTATCTCTTCTGTAATACTGCACGGATTAATAAGTGTAAATGACATGCTATTTTCTGCTAAAATAATTAAACGGATTAATCATACTGAACATATATTAAATGTCTATTGATTTAGTGCAACTAAAACAGCAGCAAGTTGAATATGCCAAACGCATTATTTTACGTGATGAGTTCAACTTTACGATACCCAAATTAATCGGTGGTACTGATGTTGGTTTTGAAGATGGTGGACGAGTGACACGTGCAGCGATAGCGGTATTATCTTACCCTAATTTAGAGTTACTCGACTACCAACTCGTTAAAATGCCGACGACATTTCCTTATATTCCTGGGTATTTATCCTTTCGCGAGTATCCTGCACTTGTTGCTGCATGGCAGAAAATTACGCATAAACCAGAACTCCTTTTTGTTGATGGGCAAGGTACTGCCCATCCTAGAGGGCTAGGGATAGCTAGTCATTTAGGCTTATTACTTGATATACCTACGATTGGTGTAGCTAAAAAACGACTTTATGGGCAATATCAGCCACTTGCTGAACTGCCATTATCTAGTGAACCTTTATTAAATAAAGCGGCGAAAACACAAATTGGGTATGTATTACGCAGTAAAGCAAAATGCAATCCTCTGTTTGTTTCGGCGGGACACCGTATCAGTCAACTATCAGCACTCAACTGGGTTTTAACGTGTTTAAAAGGGTATCGATTACCTGAACCTACGCGGTTTGCTGATGCAATAGCATCAAATAAGCCGTTGTTTAAAAAATGGTTAACAAGTAAAGATAAATCATGACCACATTAGCCAAAAATGGTTTCACATTTAAGCGTTTTTTTATTGCTCACGATAAAAGCCCTATGAAGGTGACAACCGACAGCTGTTTACTTGGGGCATGGGCGCCAGTTTGCGCAAAAACTCACACAGTATTAGATATTGGTTGTGGGTGTGGGATTATTGGGCTGATGTTGGCTCAGCGTCTCGAACAACAGCAATATCAAGTTGATGCAATTGATATAGATCAAAATGCCGTTGAGCAATGCATCCAAAATATGCATAATTCACCTTTTAAACACCTAAATGCAGAGTGCATTGATGCCAAAAATTATCGATATGATCAACAAAATCACTATGATTTAATTGTCTCAAATCCGCCATATTTTGATGTCGCGGTCTCATGCCGTAATGAACAGCGACAACAAGCTCGTTATACACAAAGCCTTAATCATATTCAGCTAATTAGTGTTGCAAAACGATTATTAAAAGCGGAAGGCTTTTTTTGTGTTGTTTTACCTTTTGATTTGGCTCAACAATTTAGTCAGTTTTGTCTCGATAATCATCTTTATTTACATCGAGCTATGACGGTGAATTACTCACAAACATTACCGGCTTCGCTGAGTCTTTTGTGCTATGCAAAATACAAAACTGACAATCCTCTGATGCAGTCACTGTGTATGAGAGATCAAAATGGGATTTATACGATAGAATTTAGGCAGTTACTAAACGAATTTTATCTTTTTAATAAGCCTATTTATAAGACATAATTTGGATATATTACATTTATAAATAGGCCAATAATTACAAATTAGGAATGACATAAAAATATAAGATAGCCGTTATTGCCAATAGGATAATAACGATTGCATAGCATTTATCATGGATAAAACTAAAAGCGGTAAGTTGACGTTGTCGTCTGGCATAGAGATAAAAACCCAGACCAATTGCATACAAAATCATCGATAATAACAGATAAGATATCCCACCGGCATAGATTAACCAAATACCATAAATGGTTCCGGCAACGCCTATGATAATTAAGTAAGGCTTACGACTTTTCAATGCTAACTTAAAGACAAATGCAGCTGATAATAAGTAGGGGATAAGTACCATCGATGTCGATAGTTGAATTAAAGTATTATATCCAGATTGATAAAAATGCGCCAAAATAATCAAAACAGTAATAAAAATGGTGGTTAACCATAATGCATTATGTGGCGTACCTGCATGATTTAATTGGCCAAAACACTTTGGTACAGTGTGTTTTTCACCACGTCCTGCTAAATACAACATTTCAGCAGCAAGCATAATCCATGATAATAACCCGCCACTGACTGAAACGATTAATCCAATGTTGATTAATGTTGCACCCCAGCTACCGACGACTCGCTCAATCACTAATGCCATTGAGGGATTTTTCATTGCAGCAAGCTCAGCCTGAGGAACAATACCCAATGATAAAATTGACACGCAAACGAGTAATATGCTGGTGATTAAAAAACCTAAAAAGGTCGCTCGGCTGATACTGATAATACCTTTAGCTCGTGAGGCATAAACAGTGGCACTCTCAATACCCAAATAGACCCACACAGTATATAACATAGTATGTTCTATTTGCTGCATAATAGAGCCTAATTGTGGTGCTCCCCAAAAATCCAGTTTAAATGTGTCCAATTTAAAGGCTAAAATAATGCAGACAATAAATAAACCAATTGGGACAATTTTAGCCAATGTGACAAGGCAATTAAGTAAAAATGCAGTATAAATACCACTTAATACAAAAAAATGTACGATCCATAAAAAAATCAGTCCACCAATTACGGCAACCAATGTCGTTCCATCACCAAAAAAGTGCAAGCTGCTAAATGAACCTAATGCACTAAATAGAATGACCAGATAACTTGCACATGCCATCCATGCTGAAATCCAGTAGCCCCATGCAGCATTAAAGCCAATGTAATCACCAAATCCTTCCCGTACGTAACCATATAATCCGTCATTAATTTTATAAAATCGGATCGATAAATATTGAAATATACGGGTTAGCATCAACATACCAAACAGTGTTATTGCCCATGCGATAAGTATTGGGCCAGCGCCAGCACCTTCTGCCATATTTTGTGGCAAACTAAAAATACCACTGCCAACAATACCACCAACGACAAGCAGCGTTAGTGGCAACAGTCCAAGTTTTTTCCTAACGGGATTATTCATTATCAATTCTTATTAAATGATATATCAGTAATTAAAAACGTAGCGACATACAGCTTACGCCACCATCAATTTTACGATATTCAGATGTATCGACTTCAATCACATTATAGCCCAATGCCGCTATTTTTGACTTGGTTATAGGGTAGCCTGAAGGCATAATGACATTACCATTAACCCAGATACAGTTGGCTGCATAGCTTTCTTGTTGTGGAATCTCAATAATGTTAAGATGCTGAAATTCTGGTTTGGTGATAAATTCACCAGCTGCAAGTAAATTATTATTTTCTAAATAAGCTAAACCCGTTTTTAAATGTAAGACTTTTTCGAGTGTTACGATAGATCCAGTTAATCCATATTTTTCTAAAATGGTGATCATTTGATTGGCACCATCTTGATTCGTTCGTGCAGATAAACCAATATAGTAATGGCTACCAACCATCATAATATCACCCGCTTCAACAGTACCAGGCGCTGTGATTCGCTCTACCTTTTTAGGATAAAAACGCGTTACTGACTCTTCAATAATTTCTGTCTCTTGACGGCGGCTTTCAGCACCCGGTCGCGTGATAATGACACAATGGGGAGTACATAAAGCAGTATCTTCGACAAAAACAGAATCGGGAAATTTTTCATCGGGCGGTAAAATTGTAATATCAACATCGCATTGTTGTAATGCACGAATGTAATCATTATGTTGATCTAACGCTTTTTGATAATCGGGCTTACCTAAATTTGCTGAGGTTAATCCGTCAACAAGGGCTTTACAGGGTGTTCTTGCAATGATGTGTTTAAATCTAAGCATAATAAACCTTTTTAATATTTATGTTGTTTTTTTGAATAATAATTCATTTTGAGCATAAATCAAGAAAAAAAATGACTTTTTATTCATTTGGTGAATATTGAAGCAGCTCATAAAATCAGCGCAATAAAAAGCCCACATATTAGTGGGCTTTGAGATATCGGATTAATGTTTATCCGGTAGGGCGTAAGCAATCACGTAATCTCCTCGTTCTGGAGATTGTCGAGCCCCCCCAGCAGAAATCACAATATATTGTTTACCGGTTTTAGGTGAAATATAAGTCATTGGTGTACCTTGACTACCAACGGGTAAACGTGCCTTCCAAATTTCTTCGCCTGTTGCACTATCAAAAGCTCTTAAATAAAAGTCTTGTGTCGCAGCAAAAAAAACTAAACCAGATTTTGTTGTCATTGGACCCCCAATTGTTGGCATTCCAATCGGGATTGGCATATGCATAGCGATACCAAATACACCTGTATCCATAACCGTACCCAGTGGTTTTTGCCATACAATTTGTTTTGATTTCAAATCAATAGCGGTCATTGTACCATAAGGTGGTTTTTGGCATGGGACACCAACAGGAGACATAAAACGAAGTCGCATTGCACCAAATGGTGTACCAGTTTGTGGCACGATTCCCATTTCAATCCCACTCGCATTAGCCGGAATATCTGCTCGCGGAATCATCCAGTTGGTAAGACCAATACGCATATCATTGACATACATAATATTTGTCTGAGGATCGACTGCAACACTTCCCCAGTTCATCCCCCCTAAAGAACCAGGATATTGCAATGTTTTACTCATGCCAGGAGGGGTAAATAACCCTTGATATTCCGAACCGACAAAATCAATACGACATAACAGTTGATCAAAGGGGGTAGCTCCCCACATATCTGCTTCGGTTAAGGTTTCATTACCTATTGATGGCATTTCAACAGAAAATGGTTGGGTTGGGGCATAATATTCACCTTTAACATCACCTTGTGGAACCGGACGTTCTTCGACTTTTGCAAGTGGGGTTCCGGTTGCTCTATCTAACATAAAGATTTCACCTGATTTGGTGGTCTGTATAATCGCTTTTTGCACACCACCATTACCATCAGGTATGTCATAAAGTAGCGGTTGAGCCGGCAAATCATAGTCCCATAAATCATGGTGCGCTGTTCTAAATGACCAACGTATTTGGCCTGTTTTACGGTCTAAAGCGACAATCGATGAGTTATATTCATCATCATATTTGGTACGCAGGCCACCGAAAAAGTCTGGTGTAGCGTTACCTGTTGGGGCATAAATTAAATCTAAATCCGGGTCGTAGGCCATCGTAGTCCAAACGTTTACCGTACCACGGGTATATGTTTCACCTGGTGGTGGAACATCGGTAATACTTGGATTACCTGGATCCCATGCCCAGACTAATTGACCTGTATGAACGTCAAATGCACGAATGACACCACCAGGCTCACCAACTGAAAAATTATCCGCAACACGACCACCAACAACAATGACATCATCGGCAACGAGGGGCGCGGATGTAATGGTGTAATAGCCAGGAGGGATGTCACCCATATTCTTTTTCAAATCAACGATCCCATTATCACCAAACGTATCACATAATTGACCTGTTTGTGCATCAATGGCCACTAATCTTGCATCAAGTGTGTTCATAATAATACGACTTGAACAAGCCGAAGTTAGTGTTGCGTTAGGCGTAAGCTCAATAGGCTCTGATGGCTTTTGATTGCTGGAATCAGCATGGTATGCTAAACCTCGGCAACGTTGCCAGTTTGGTACTGAAGTTTTAGGATCATAAGTCCATTTTTCAGTCCCAGCATCAGCATCAATTGCAATGACAACATTATTTGCGGTACATAAGTATACTGTATCATTAATTTGTAATGGGGTATTTTGATCTTCAGCACCTGAACCATTACTTTGTGGGAAATAACCAGTACGGTAGGTCCAAGCAACTTCCAACTGATTAATATTCTCTTTGGTGATTTGGTCAGCGCCAGAGAATCGTGTGCCCTTTGTGGTATTGGCATATTGTTGCCAATCAGTCGGTGCATCTTTTGCTGCTAGTGTATTTTTTTGGACTTGAATTGAATTGTAAATGGTATTATGTTCAGTAAACATCAGCCCTAATGCAATCACCAAACAGACGGCTATGATGCCGCCAAGTTTATAACCACCCGACGATTTTTCACGTCGTTTTGCTAAAATGAGTGCAGGATATGCAAACGCAACGAGCATTGCAAAGCCACCAAACACGGCTAAACGTGAAAATAATGGCCAAAATTGCAGACCCACTTCGATTAATGCCCAGATAATTGTTAATGCATAAGCGATACCATAAACGACAGCACCGATGGGTTTGAACATGAAAAGGGTGATTGATGAAAATAGCATAGCAATGCCCATTAGAGCAAAATACCAGCTACCGCCGACCATGATCAGCCGAATACCATTAATAAATAAAAATGCTCCACTTGCCAGCAATATCAATGCAACCAGCCAAATGAAATACTTGCTAAAACCTGTCGGTTTATTTTGTATACTCATTCTTAATTCCTTACTTTCTATGTGGTTTATATTTTGAGATAAGCCTATGGCATTATCTGTTTTTATAGTGCGCTTTAAACACAATAAAAGCTAATAAAAATAACCTATCGAAGTATTAGGAAAAATGACAATATCATTGCCATAATAGCGTGTATTGATAGACGTTATAACACGGTTAGAAAAAAGGGCACAGACGTGCCCTTGATAATTTATGAAAAATTAGTGTCCAGCAAAATCAACCAACGTAAAGCAATTGACACCCATATCCGTTAATTTTTGTTTACCACCAAGATCAGGTAAATCAATCACAAACGCCGCATCTTCAACAATTCCACCGGCTTTGCGAATTAAATTTGCTGTCGCCGTTACCGTACCACCGGTCGCAAGAAGATCATCAACGATTAACACTCGCTCACCAGAATTAATCGCATCGGTATGAATTTCTAACGCATCAGTACCATATTCAAGTTGGTACTCTTCTTTAAACACATGACGTGGTAATTTGTGCGGTTTTCTTACCGGAATAAATCCGACACCCAGTGCTAAAGCAATTGGCGCTGCAAAAATAAAGCCTCGCGCTTCAGTACCAACAACCTTATCTATCTTTTTACCTTGATAGTGTTCAACAAGTAATTCAATTGTGGTTTTAAAGGCCATTGGATTTTCTAACAAACTGGTGATATCACGAAATAGTATGCCTTCCTTTGGATAATTAGGAATAGTGATAATACTATTTTTAATAAGATCTAATTGAGCTTGTTTATCTGACATCGCTGATTTCCTTATTGACGTACGATACATTTACTACAAATATAGCCTAGTATAGCACCAATTATTGCTGGTGTGATCCATCCTAATCCTTGCAGGTAAAGTGGCACATACATCACACATAAATCATTGACAGACCAAACTGCTTTAGCGAGCGCTGGCATATAATCATACAGCATTGAACCCGGCAACATGACGGCATTTAATTCGAATAGAATACTGGTTAATAATGTTAAATAAATTGCCCCAGCATAAACTAATTTGCTCCCATTAAAGAGTTGATGTGCAAAAGTCAATACGATGAAAATGATCGTGACCGGGTAAATAATCGATAAAACCGGCACAGAAAATGAAATTAATGTGGTTAAGCCAACATTTGCAAATAACGCACTTACAATCGAGAAAATAACGGCATACTGACGATAAGACAATTTTGGAAAGATTGAGACTAAATAATTAGCGCAAGCATGTGTTAAGCCAATATTTGTCGTCATACATGCAACGGTAACCATTAGACCTAGAATTAAGTTACCCCATGTACCAAAGTAGTAAGTTGACACTCGGGCTAATACTTGCCCACCATTTTCAAGTACGCCTAATGTGGTGACACTTGTTGCGCCCATGTAGGCTAAAGAAACATAGAAAAAGGCTAAAATAATACCGGCAATTAAACTTGCTTTAAAGCAAGCAATAACAATTTTACTTTTATCTTTTATGCCAAAACTGATGATACCCTGCACAACAATAATACCAAATACTAATGAGGCTAATGTGTCCATTGTTAAATAGCCTTCAGAAAATCCCGTGAAGAAGGGCAAGTTTTGATACTCTGCGGTAATAGGCGGTAGTGATTGGCCCATAGGGAAGATTAAAGCGGCTAAAATTAAAATCAGGATAAAAGTAATTTTTACAGGGGTTAAAAATTTACCAACAATATCGATAAATTTATGCGGGTTTAATGATAATAAACAGCAAAAACCATAAAAACCAACAGAAAAAAGAGCTAAGCAAACAGTATTATATTTTTCATCGACAAACGGTTTAATACCGATTTCATAAGAAACACTTCCCGTTCTTGGCATTGCGAATAAAGGCCCAATTGTCAGATAGAGAGTTGTTGCAAAGATAAGTCCAAACACGATTCCGCAGCGTTGAGCAATTTTTAGAAAATCTTTCTCACCTGAGAACCCCATCGCCATGACGCCAAGCAAGGGCATAATGACACCTGTTACAACAAAACCTAAAGAAGCTAGACTAAAATGGTTACCAGACAATTGCCCTAACATAACCGGAAAGATAAGATTACCCGCACCAAAAAACAGTGCAAATAGAGTGATACCAATAAGAATAATACGCATAATATAAAATTGATTAATAGAAAAGTTTGGGATTATAGCGTAAAAATTACGTTATACACATAAATAAAATTTTATTTTATGTTAAGTAATTAAAAGATGAGTCATTATTGCTGCATTTTTCGCTAGACAACAAAAATACAGATAATCAATAATGTCAGTCTATTTTGACGATAACGATAAAAAGAAGGGTTTATGAAAAAGGTCTTATTGATTTTAGTGTTGCTGTTAACCGCTCAATCACTTTCTGCTAGAACATTTGAACAAATACAATCATCAGGGATGTTACGTATTGGGGTGCCTGCCGATTATGCACCATTGGCGTATTTTGATAATAATAAATTGGTCGGTTTTGATATTGATCTAGCAAAAGATTTAGCGCATTCATTAAATGTTGTCCCAGTATTTGTTATCAGCAGTTGGCCCACATTATCTCAAGATCTTGCCGATGATAAGTTTGATATTGCGATGGGCGGTGTCACCTATACCACGGCAAGGGCTGAGCAATTTTTATTATCAAAGCAAATTGTTCCCAATGGGAAAATTGCTTTAGCCAGTTGTGCGTCAGCCCCGAAACTAGTTGATCTTCAACACATTAATCAAGCTGAGGTTAAAGTCGTGGTTAATCCTGGTGGGACGAATGAAAGTTTTGTCAACCGCTATATTGATACAGCCCAAGTGATTCGTGTTAAAAATAATATTGATAATCTACAAGCGCTAAGGGATAAAACCGCGGATATGATGGTCACCGATTTAATTGAAGGTTATCACTATGCTTATACAGAACCTGGTGTTTTATGTATGGCGACCACCACACCATTTACTGGTACCAAAAGTTACAAAGCGTATATGATGCAGAAACAAAATGATGAATTATTAATTTTTGTCGATAATTGGCTTGCACATGCAGATATTGAAAATGTTGCTAAACGATGGGGTGTTCATACATCTAATGATTAAATGATCAGTTAAAGTTATTCAAATCTCACGTTAGTCACGATGACTAACGTGTTCCATGATAAAGTCAATTTCAAAAAAATCAGTGTATATTTTTACAAATTTTTACAATATTCTACAAATATCTAACAGATAATCTTTTTTATCGTGCAAACTGCCTAAAACAACACAGTTATAATCAATAAAAGGAATGATGGCATGAAGATCAAATATACCCTTACTGTCTTAGGCTTATCTTGTTTGGCTTTGTTTGCACAAGCAAAAACATTACCAAGCCAAGTCACCGTAAAAACAGAATTAGCATCGCCCGTTGTCTTAGTCGATGAAGCTCAGCCCAATTATTTAAAAGTATCATTAATTGGCGATCCCATTAAAAATCAAACACGCGTGCCCATTAATTTAGCATTAGTGATTGATCGTTCGGGTTCAATGTCTGGTGACCGTATTGAGAAAGCGCGTCAAGCCGCCATCATGGCGATCAATATGCTGAATCAAGATGATATGGTTTCAGTTATTGCTTATGATAGCGATGCTAAGGTGGTGATTCCGGCGACTAAAGTCGTGAACAAAACGCAACTCATTACAATAATCAACCAAAAAATACAGGCTAATGGCATGACGGCATTATTTGCTGGTTTAAGCAAAGGTATTAATCAAGTCGATAAATACTTAGATAAAAGTAAAGTGAATCGCATTATTTTACTTTCAGATGGTCAAGCTAATGTTGGACCGACCTCGGTCAACGAGCTTGCTGAATTAGCGAAAATTGCAGCGAGTAAAGGCATTGCCGTTACGACTATTGGTTTAGGTGATGATTACAATGAAAAATTAATGGCAAGCATTGCCAGTTATAGTGATGGAAACCACGCATTCGTCGAGAAATCAGCTGATTTAGAAGCTGTTTTTGTGAATGAATTTAAAGATGTTATGTCTGTGGTTGCACAAGAGGTTACCGTAACCATTACTTTACATGACGGGGTCACTCCAATTCGCTTATTGGGGCGTGACGGAAATATTGACAATAATACCGTTACCGTCAAAATGAATCAGCTATATGCTAATCAAGAAAAGTATGTCCTGTTAGAAATCGTGTCTGATGAAGAGGCTAGTGAACAACAAAAAACCATTGCTGATGTCACCGTTAATTATGAGGATTTGGTCAACCAGCAGGCGATTAACTATGAAGACTATATTATATTGACTTATACAGACCAAGAAGACGACGTTAAACAAAATATTGTTGAAGCCGTGTTGGCTGAGTCTGAAATCCAAAAAGTCACGCTTGAAAACGAAAAAGCGTTACAACTTTATAATCAAGGCAATATTACTGAAGCTAAAGAATTGATTATTGAGAATGCGAATAAATTGAAAGTACTAACCAGTAGTTTTGCATCACCAGAAGCGTCAAATCGAGCTTTAGAACAAGCTGAAAAAAATCAAATCATGGCAGACAGTATTGATGAAGATAGTTCGGATGTGTATATGAAAAAAGCCACTGAATTCCAATTTGATTCAAGACAAAGTACGATAAAACAAAAATAATGTTATGATTGCATAAAACCACATCACACATTGTTAACGACGATGGATCATCGATTTTACCTTAAAGGTTTCAGTATTCAGTGTGAAACCTTTTTATGATCACAGGATATTTCATATATAGTTATGAGCAAAATGAAAATAGATAAAAAACGATTATTTTTTATAGTGAGTGCATTAGTTATTATTACTTTTGTCATTTTGCTTGGTGCGAGGGCGATTAAGCATGAAGTCTTATCACGGCAATATCAAAGCAGTCAGTTTGCACAAAGCCGTGTTAATACGATCAGTTTAATGGTACAAACGCTGTTAGAACAAAAAGCGGTACATATTCAGGCAATCAGCCGCTTTATTCAGCCTGAGAAACCAAATTTTAACCACTTATTAGACAATGATATTGATATTAAAAATGTTTTTGTTATTGATGGTAAAGATGAGGTATATACGTCAAATTCGACTCAAACTAATACATCTTGGCAATCTCTTGTGGGGATGATTGCACAAGATCCATCTGTACTATTTGCTCATTACATTGATTCAGAGCAAGCAAAACCGAAATCAGGCTGGTATATGAGCTATGATAATAACGGCCCGGTATTAATTTATTGGCTTTATAATCAAAACCAATTAATGGGATTTCAGCTTAATTACATTAAATTATTACTTGATTTAACCTTAGAACTTGATGATCATCATTTAGTTGATCACTTTGTGATTATCGATAACGGTCAATTGATTTATCAGAATTCACCTGAACAAGTGCTTGATGACCAATCACTTCAGTCAATATCATTACTTTTAAACTATCCCTTAAAAAATTGGCAGATAGAATATTACTTTCAAGATCAAAATAATACCATCCTTTATTTGTTAGGTATTGTCGTACTTACTGTGTTAGTTGGATTTATTATCGTTATTTTTGTCTATAGCTACCTTGAATACACACGAACATTGAGACTTGCTCGTCAGCAAGTTAGTTTTGTTGGTCAAGTCTCTCATGAATTTAAGACCCCCTTAACGAATATCACATTGTATTCTGAAATGCTTAAAGAGCGTTTAGTTGATGAAGCGGAACCTGTTCCACAATATATTGATGTTATTACCCAAGAAAGTCAGCGATTAACCCGATTGATTCAAAATGTACTCAATTTTACAAAATCAGCAAAGTTAACGATCAAAAAAATTCATCTTAATGTATTGTTAAATAAAAACTGCCTAATTTTTGAACCTATTTTAGCTAAAAAATCAATGAAATTACATTTCAACCCTTATGTTGGTGATGATACGATTGTGACAGATGAAGATAAACTAATCCAAATTATTAACAACTTACTCAGTAATGCAGAAAAATATGCAGCAAAAGGTCAACGTGTGGATTTATCAATTGATCGTCAAAACTCACATTTTATGATTTCTATTCGTGATTATGGTGAGGGTATTGCTAACCATGCATTATCAATGATTTTTAAACCTTTTTATCGATTAAATAATTCATTAACTGAAGGGGTATCAGGGACTGGCATTGGACTTACCATCGCTAAACAATTGGCGATTCAGTTACAAGGTGATATTACCGTCAAAAATAGGAATCCAGGGGCTCAGTTTACATTAATGTTGCCAATCCATCAGGACATAAAGGAATAATATAAAATGAAAATTTTAATTGCAGAAGATGATTATAATATCAGACGGGGTTTAGTCGATGTATTAAGCCATGAAGGTTATGACGTGATTGAAGCTGAAAATGGCCAGCATGCTATTGAACAGTTTAAACAGTTTTCCCCTGATTTTGTCATTCTTGATATTATGATGCCAATGCAAGATGGATATAGCGTATGTCGTGAAATACGTAAACAAAATGAACAGATTCCCATCCTCTTTTTATCGGCAAAAGATGAAGAAATTGATCGCGTGGTTGGCCTTGAACTTGGTGCCGACGATTATATGACAAAACCCTTTGGTATTCACGAGCTAAGAGCTAGAATTAAAGCCATAGCTAAACGTTGCCTACACAATCAACGCAGTCCAATAGATGATAATTCTTTTGCCTTTGGTGACTTAATCATTTATCCCAAAGAGTTAAAAGCCAAAAGGGCGGATGTTGAAATCGAATTAACACTACGAGAAATCAAAATCATCAGCTGCTTTTATCAACATAAAAACCAAGTGGTAACACGTGATATGCTATTTGATTATGCTTGGGGATATGATTACCTACCTAATAGTCGAACCTTGGATCAACACATCTCGAAATTACGTAAAGCCATTGAATGGGATCCAACCGAACCAGCAATGATTAAGACCGTGCATGGCGCAGGCTATCGTTACAGTTAGTGGCGTCATTAAAAGAATGTCACTTGATTTTTACCATTGACATAGTATGCTTGCTACTTGTTTAGCAAGCTGTTGATATTAAGATGAATGCTTATTTATTTCTTTTTTTAGCAATTATTTGTGAGGTGATTGCTACCTCATCATTAAAGTTATCAAATGGTTTTACGCAGTTAGGTTTTACCATTATTACTATTGTTGGTTATAGTGCGTCATTCTATTTACTTTCACTTACCTTAAAAACCATGCATGTGGGCATTGCATATGCCATTTGGTCCGGCATCGGGATTGTGCTAGTCAGTTTAATTGCGTGGTTTTTTTTCAAGCAAAGTTTAGATTTAGCGGCTTTAATTGGGATGGGATTAATTATGGCTGGCGTGGTCGTTATTAATGTATTTTCGAAAGTAGCAGGGCACTAAATTTAAATTATCATAAAAAATAAAGGGCTTTAGTTAGCCCTTTACTCAAAATCCAACATGTTATGTCTTACATTTTTTCGACCGTTTTAATGCCTAGCATATCCAAACCGGTTTGAAGTGTTCGGGCAGTTAATGCGGCAAGTTTTAAACGACTCAGTTTTTGCGGTTCGTTTTCAGCACTTAAAATTGGGCAATGTTCATAGAAACTCGAAAATAGCGTTGCTATATCATATAAGTAATTACATAAAACATGTGGCAATCCGTCACTCGCAACCGTTGTGATCGTTTCATCAAATTGGCATAAGCGTAAGGCTAAAGCACGTTCTTTTTCATGCTCAATTGTAATATGACCACTTAATGCTTGGTCAATACTCAGTTCAGCCTTTCTAAACACTGATAAAACACGCGTGTAAGCATATTGTAAATAAGGTGCCGTATTCCCTTCAAACGATAGCATATTATCCCAATCAAACACATAATCGGTCGAACGGTTTTTGGATAAATCTGCGTATTTAACTGCTCCAATTGCAACAGCATCGACTACATCAGCAAGCTCTTGTGCGGAAAGTGATGGATTTTTCGCTTTAATTAAATTCGTTGCGCGTTCAGTTGCCTCGTCTAATAAATCATTTAATTTAACGGTATCACCTGAACGTGTTTTAAATGGTTTACCATCTTTACCTAGCATCATACCAAACATATGATGCTCTAGTTGTAGGCTTTGTGGTATATAGTTTGCTTTGTGGGCAATTAGCCAAACTTGCTCTAAATGTTGGTGCTGTCTTGAATCGGTATAATATAAAATACGATCTGCATGTAATTGTTCATAGCGATATTTTACACTTGCAATATCGGTTGTTGCATATAAGTAGCCACCGTCGCGTTTTTGAATAATCACGCCCATTGGTTCGCCTTCTTTATTTTTATATTCATCTAAAAAGACCACTAAAGCACCATCACTTTCAACGGCAATCCCTTTTGCTTTTAGATCGGCAACAATTTGTGGCAACATCGCATTATAAATGCTTTCACCCATGGTATCTTCAAGTGACAATGTCACATTTAAGCGTTTGTATGTTGCAATATTTTGCGACATCGTGATATCAACAAGTTTACGCCACATGGTGCGGCAATATTCATCACCACCTTGTAATTTAACCACATAACCACGGGCCTTTTCAGCAAAAATCGCATCGTCATCATAATGCTGTTTAGCTGCACGGTAGAACGCTTCTAAATCAGCAAGCGCCATGTCATTGGCATTTTCATTTTGCATCTTTTCAAGATAGGCGATTAACATGCCAAATTGAGTTCCCCAATCCCCGACATGGTTAGCACGAATAACATGGTGACCTAAAAATTCTAATACACGTACACTCGCATCACCAATAATAGTTGAACGCAAGTGACCAACATGCATCTCTTTTGCTACGTTAGGAGCCGAATAATCAATTACCACATTTTGTATTTGGGTTGCTAAGGTTAAATTAAGTTTTTCATGTTGCAAGGCGAGCTCATTTTGAGTTGCAAGCCATTGTGCTTTTAGAAAAAGATTAATAAAACCAGGGCCTGCAATTTCAACTTTCTCAATATAATCATCAAGCGTTAAGTGCTGTATAACATTTTCAGCTAACTGACGTGGGTTCAATCCCATTTTTTTGGCAGCCGCCATAATACCGTTAGCTTGGTAATCACCAAACTGGACTTTAGCGGATTGTTTGACTAATGCATCACAATCCTCTGGAGCACCAACGGCTAACATAGCTTGTTTAATTTTGTCTGCTAATAAAATTTGAATATTCACTGAATTTACCTAAAACATTGCTAAAATATTGGCGCATATCATACCTGTAAAGCGCAAGATTGTCATTCTTACAATGTAATTAGGTTTACTTTGTTTTATTATCAGCTAGAATAAATCTGTTCTCAACGGGGAGCATACAGGCGATCGCCTAAGCTGAGAGTTGCTGTTTATCAAGATCATAAAAGCATGACCCGTCGAACCTGAACCGGCTAATACCGGCGGAGGGATTGAGTATGTCTAAGGGGGATCATCACCATCTTTATTGACTCAAACCTTTTGCCCATATTGAAATTTCTTAATCTGGAGGCAAAATGTTTCGTTTTATTTCTGTGCTTATATCATTACTTTTTATCATCACCACAGCGAAAGCAAATGATAAACCGACATTAACGGTTTACAGTTACAGCTCGTTTGGTCCAGCCAAAACACTCAAAGCTGATTTTGAAGCTCAATGTTATTGTGTGGTCAATATTATCAGTATCGGTGATGGCGTCACTATTTTGAATCGACTTCGCTTAGAAGGAAGTCGCACTAAAGCAGATGTTATCATTGGACTTGATACTAACCTAACCAGTACCGCAAAACAGGCTAATTTGGTGCAACCACATCATATAGCAAAACCTCAAAATTTAGCGGTTGATTGGTGGGACAATGATTTTGTTCCTTATGACTATGGTTATTTTGCGTTTATTTATGATAAAGAAAAGATAGCCAATCCTCCAAAAAGTTTTGAACAACTGATTAATAATCAAAACGGTTGGAAAATTGTGTATCAAGATCCTCGAACAAGTACACCGGGATTAGGGTTATTACTCTGGATGAATTATGTTTATGGAACACAGACGCCTCAAGCTTGGCAGCAACTTGCCCAACATACGTTAACTGTAACAAAAGGATGGGGCGAATCTTACGGGCTATTTTTAAAAGGTGAGGCTGATTTTGTTTTAAGCTACAGTACTTCGCCTGTTTACCATATTATTAATGATAATGAACATCGTTACCAAGCGGCTATTTTTGACGAGGGTCATTATAACCAAGTTGAAGTGGCTGCAATCACCAAATATACAAAACAATATGACTTAGCTAACCAGTTTATGGCCTTTTTATTAACACCAAAAACACAAGCAGTGTTTGTTGATAAAAATATTATGTATCCAGCGATAAATATTGAATTACCTGCGGCATATCACGAGATTAACACGGTCAATCAATCATTGTCGTTTACGGCAGATGATGTGACGAATAATCAAAAACACTGGATTAAACAATGGCAAGACATCGTCAGTCAATAGTGACGTTTATACCAGGAACAATCGTTGTAATAGTGATAACAACGATTGTTTTTAGTGCATTAACTGCACTGTGGTTATTTGCATTTCAAAATAGCGACGAAAGCTTCTATTTTGACCGCTATTTATGGCGAGTATTATCGTTTACTTTCATACAAGCTACATTATCAACGATTATCTCCGTTGGGTGCGCTGTGTTATTAGCTAAATCACTTTATCAAAATCGTTTTTTGGGTAAGACTGCATTTATTCGCATTCTTTCTATTACCTTTGTTCTCCCTTCATTAGTGGTTGTGATGGGGATATTAAGTGTTTATGGTAATCAGGGATGGCTTGCCCGACTATGTGATGGTTTAGGCTTTAATTATACTGGGTCAATATATGGATTAAATGGTATTTTAATTGCTCACGTTTTCTTGAATTTCCCCTTTGCAACGCGTTACTGCTATCAGTCATTACAACTTATCCCAAATGAACAAAAACAGTTAGCAGAGCAATTAGGTTTGAGTTATTGGCAAACGTTTCGACATCTTGAATTACCGCTTTTACTCAAACAGCTCCTGCCGCTTGGTGGATTAATTTTTATGCTGTGTTTTTCGAGTTTTGCAACGGTGTTAGCGCTCAGTGGGGGGCCTAA
Organism: Orbus sasakiae; assembly: GCF_039542345.1. Classification (NCBI taxonomy): domain Bacteria; kingdom Pseudomonadati; phylum Pseudomonadota; class Gammaproteobacteria; order Orbales; family Orbaceae; genus Orbus; species Orbus sasakiae. The sequence continues at coordinate 1,084,105 of NZ_BAABHY010000001.1, read as the reverse complement.
ATATACCACAATAGAAGTTGCCATATATCAAGCAATACGTGACTTTGAACTGTATCAAGCCGTCATCTTATCGGGCATTCAACTACTCTTTTGTTTAGGGTTTATGATCGTGTTAAAACGGTTAGAGCCAAAACAATCGCCCAAACAGATGAGCAATATTCAACCCTATATTGTGAAGTCAACACGATTACAGCAATGGCTGAGTTACAGTTGTATCATTAGTAGTATGTTATTTGTTTTCATGCCACTGTTGGCACTGGTTATCGATGGTATTTCCTTATTTTCGCCGCAATTTATGACCGCTAGTTTAGTCCAAGCATTGCTAACCTCGGTAAGCATTGCAATAAGTTCCGCAAGTTTAGCTATGATAATGGCGATGGGGTTATTATGGACGAATAGCCGCTTACAGTTAATAGGTAACCTAAAGGCAAGTGAAGGATTGATGCTTTTAGGATCATTAATTTTAGCGATCCCCTCTATGGTATTGTCTGCAGGACTCTTTATTTTATTTTTCCGTTTTACTGATATACCGGGCTTTATTTTTATATTGGTGGTTATCAGTAACAGTTTGCTTGCCTTACCGTTTATATTAAAGCAATTAGCGTTGCCGCTTTCGGAACTGACAAAACAATACTATTTTTTAAGTCAATCATTGAATGTTCAGGGTCTAAATTATTTCTATCGTATTGAGTTTTTGGGGTTAAAACGCTTATTTTTATATTGCTTTGCATTGGCCTGTATCATGTCTATGGGTGATTTTGGTATTGTCGCTTTATTTGGTGGACAAGATTTTATGACACTCCCTTTGTATCTTTATGAATTGATTGCGCATTATCGCTATGATGAAGCGTCGTTTGTCGCCATGCTACTCTTAGTAATCAGTTTTCTATTTATGACATTTTTTGAGTATAAAAAACCATGATCAAACTTAAGCACGTCATCTATCTTTATGGTCAACAACAGATGGTCTTTAATTTTAATGCCAATAAAGGTGAAACGATCACTATTTTAGGGCCAAGTGGGGCAGGTAAAAGCACTTTGCTTAGCCTCATTGCTGGGTTTATTCAACCAAACTCAGGGCAAATCCTACTCAATAATCAAGATGTCACAGAGGTACCTGCCAGTAAAAGACCGGTATCAATGCTGTTTCAAGATAATAATTTATTTAATCATCTTACGGTTGAACAAAACTTGGCATTGGGGTTATCTCCCACATTAAAATTATCGCCACAACAACGCGAACAATTATTGCGTATTGCCAGTCGAATCGGTCTTGACACCTATTTGTCAGTTTATCCAAGTCAGTTATCTGGTGGGCAAAAACAGCGTGTTGCAATTGGTCGATGTCTATTACAACATCGTCCGATTTTGTTGTTAGACGAACCGTTTTCATCACTAGACCCAAAATTAAAAAAAGAGATGTTTGAACTTTTATATGAAATTCAACAAGAGTATCAGTTAACTGTTCTAATGGTGACGCATCAATTAGAAGATATTAATAAAAATAATTGTCGTTGTTTGGTGGTTGTCAGTGGCGAAATTGCCTTTGATGGGGATTATGCTCAATTAGTTAAGGAAACGCAAATCGCCAGCTATTTAGGCATAAATGCATCTTCGTTATAATAGTTTTCGTTAAAAAATGGTTGTAATGGGTAATTATAGTGTAAAAATGTAATGATAGGCATTAAGCTAAAATTGATTGTTTAGCAAATCCGCAAACTCATGCAATATTGCTTAATAAGCTAGCGATTTAAAATATATTTTGCTATTTTAATTAAATCATTATATAACTTTTGTACTTCAATTTGTTTAATCATTAAAGGTGAACCTCAGTGGAACAACGTATTGGATTTATTGGATTAGGAAACATGGGCAGTGCAATCTTGCAAGGCATTTTAGCGAGTCAAACAGTAACAGCTGAACAATTTTATGTTTACGATATTAATCCTGAAGCAACGGATGCATTAAAACAACAATATAGCATCAACGTCCTTGAAACAGCAAAAGACGTTGCTAAAGAATCTGATATCGTATTTATTGCAGTAAAACCCAATAATATGAGTGAGATTCTTACTGAGATACAAAAAGAACTTAAAAAATCGACGGTTGTGGTTTCCATCGCAGCGGGTATTACCATTAAAGCGATCGAAGCGGTTATTGGTTATGATCAAAAAATTGTCCGTGTAATGCCAAATACACCGGCGTTAGTTAATTCGGCCATGTGTTCAATTACGCCTAATACAGAAGTCTCAGCCGAGGAACTGTTAACAGTTAGGGCATTGCTCAACTGTGTCGGTTTAACCGAAGTTTTACCTGAGTATCAAGTCCATTCAGCAACCGGGGTCGGTGGCAGTGCACCTGCCTTTGTGTTTATGTTTATTGAAGCCTTAGCGGATGGTGCCGTAAAAGGCGGCATGTCACGCAAACAAGCCTACAAATTTGCAGCGCAAACGGTATTAGGTTCGGCAAAACTCATGTTAGATACAGGTAAACATCCTGGTGAGCTTAAAGATATGGTCTGTTCACCAGGCGGGACAACCATCGATGGTGTGCAAGTGCTTGAGGAAAAAGCATTTAGAGCCGCTGTCATTGATGCGGTTGAAGCCTGCATCAATCGTTCAAAAATGCTTAGCGGTGAAAAATAGCCACATCATAAAATTAACGGGTTTTATCATTAACCCGTTAATATCAAAATATCCTATCTGTTTTATTTCTGCCATTAATTTTTTCTTTAAAAATCTTAATCTTACTATTTGTGGTGAATTAAATTCATTATTAATCAATAGGTTGTGAATTCTGTCAAAATTGTAATTTTTGCTAGACAATTGTTAACGAGCGGTTTAGCATACTGCGCAAGTTTGTAAAGAAATGGTTAAGAATCAGTGAGAAATATAATAACAAAAAATAAGCTATTAACTGCAATGCTAGGTTGCACAGTGTCTGTACAAGGTTTTGCTGCACCAGAGGTAACACCTCAGGATAAAAATATCAGTAATCAGCAACTTATTTATCAGCAAGAGCGCCAAAAAGCGATTGAGGAGACCTTATCACCACAAGCGCCAGATGTTCGTTTACTGCCACCATTAGAAAGCAATCAAACGCTTCATTTTCCGCAAGAGAGCTTATGTTTTCAAATCGATCAGGTGGAATTGCTTGAGCGCGATGCGTTACCTTATATTATGCCTTTGTGGCCACTTGCCAAACAAGCCGAAGGCCAATGCCTTGGTGGTGAAGGGATTAATTTACTGATGAGTGAACTGCAAAACCGTATTATTCGTTACGGCTATATCACAACTCGGGTTGTTGCCCCTGAACAAGACTTAACAAATGGGACGTTACAATTACTGCTCGTAAAAGGGTTAGTTCGCGATATTTATTACTCACCTGAGAGTGATACTCATGCTAATTTAAACAGTTCGATGCCCGTACAAAAAGGGAAAATCTTAAACTTGCGTGATATTGAACAAGGGCTTGAGAATATGCAGCGTTTACCCACCACGAGTGCACAAATGCAGCTTATTCCGGGTGATCATCCTGGGGAAAGTGACATTATGATAACCCGCAGTCAATCTAAATATTGGCGTATTGCTATGTCATTAGATGATTCCGGGACGAAAGATACCGGTCGCTACCAAGGTGGTTTAACGTTTTATCTTGATAATCCTTTAGCATTAAATGACAGTTTTTATGTGTCAGGCGGACATGATATTGACGGTAACAGCAATTATGGCTCTAAAAACTATCTCTTCTCATACTCATTGCCGTTTGGTTATTGGCAGTTTAACGCATCATTAAGCAGTAATACTTATCATCAAATTGTTGCTGGAACACCTGATTATGAATATAGCGGCCGTAGTCGTAATGTCAATTTACAAATGAGCCGCGTTATCCACCGCAATGAATCACAAAAAACGACACTGAGTTATGGTATCAATCTTAAACAATCACATAACTTTATCGATGATACCGAAATTGATGTACAACAACGTAAAACAACCAGTTGGATGCTTGGAATTAATCATCGGCACTATTTTGGGGATATCACCTTAGATTTGGGGGCGAGTTATAAAAAAGGCGTGAGATGGTTTGGTGCCCATCGTGCACCAGAAGAGTATGCCGGTGAAGGTACGGCATTAAGTGATATTATGACCTTAAATGCCTCATTAGCCGTCCCATTTGACATCGCGCAGCAAAAATTTCGCTATAACATTGATTATCAGAGTCAATTCACCCGTGGTGGTGATTTAACACCACCAGAGCGTTTCTCAATCGGTAGCCGATGGACTGTGCGCGGATTTGATGGTGAGTTAACATTAAGCGCGGATAATGGTTGGTTTGTACGCAATGAGCTTTCATGGAGTGCGCCATTAAACCAAGAAGTTTACTTAGGGCTTGATGCCGGGGAAGTGTCTGGCGCAGATTCAGGTTACTTATTAGGAAAACGACTCGTCGGTAGTGCCATTGGCATCCGAGGCAATCAACTAGGCATTTACTACGATCTGTTTGCCGGCATGCCATTACATAAACCCGATGGCTTTAAAACAAACAGTGCCGTATTGGGCTTTAATTTGAACTGGTCATATTAAGTCGTAAATAAAAAATAATAATAAATTTATTCAGTGTATTACAAATATTACATGTCTGAATAAAGGTGGGAAAAGGAACAACTATGAATAAGCATTTTTATCGAATCATATTTAATAAAGCTCGTGGTATGTTGATGGTCGTGGCAGAAATTGTTAAAAGCCATCAAGGGTCAAGCCGAAGTAGTGAAAAGGCCAAATCAACAATCGTTGATAAAAATACAATAGCAGCATTAAAACCGGTTGCCTTTATGACCTATATCGCTTTAGGTTTGATTTGTTTAAGCGCAACAAGTTATGCTAATACTATTGTGGTCGATAAAAATGCGGATAAGACTCAGCGTCCGATTATCATGCCAACCGCTAACGGTGCCACCCAAGTAAATATTACTGCACCAAGTGGCGCAGGGGTATCTCATAATAAATTCACGCAATTTGATGTATCCGAAAAAGGCGTTATTTTAAATAACTCACATAAAGCATCTCAAACAGAACTCGCCGGCTATATTAAAGGTAATGACTTATTGCTGAAATCGGGTAGTGCAAAAGTTATTTTAAATGAAATTAATTCAAAGCACGCTAGCCAGTTAAATGGGTATATTGAGGTAGCAGGCCAAAAGGCGCAAGTCGTTATTGCTAATGCTGCAGGGATTACCTGTAACGGTTGCGGTTTTATCAATGCGAATAGAGCCACGTTAACAACCGGTAAACCCATTCTTGAAAATGGTGAGTTGAAAGGTTATCTGGTTGAGCAAGGCAATATTGCCATTAATGGCAAAGGACTCAATAGTGCCAAACAAGACTACACAGATTTAATTGCACAAACCGTGAATATTAACGCAAGCCTATGGGCTAATGATGTTAAGGTTGTTGCCGGGCGAAACAACGTTAATCAAGATGTCAGCCAAATCACAAAATTAACGGATAATGATCAAGCGCCTCCCCAACTGGCTATCGATGTGGCGGCACTCGGAGGTATGTATGCTGGTAAAATCCAATTAGTCGGAACGCAAACGGGGGTTGGTGTTCATAACTCAGGTCAGTTAGGTGCAAGTGCGGGTAACATCACCATTACTGCGGATGGTAAAATAGTTAATACTGGGTCAATTCAGGCTAAAGGGGATATTACACTAACCAGTCAACAAGATATTACGAATAGCAAACAAATTTATAGTCAAAAAAACATAAAAATTACCAGCCAAAAACAAATTAATAATCAAGCGACGATAGTTGCTCAAAATGATATTACACTAAACGCTAATACAATTGTCAGTGATAGCACATCAACCATTGCTGCTGGGATTGATGACAAAGGCCAATTAACCGATTCCGGCTCAATATATTCAAACGCGGCTGACATCACATTAACAGGGCAAACTTTAGCGACCCAATCGATTAATCTTCATGCTGATAAAACGGTTAATTTAAATAATGGCAAGATGTTGAGTGGCAATCTACAGATTATTGGTAATGATATAAATGCTAAATCAACAACAATTAAAACGAATGATTCAGTCAATATTCAAGCCGATAATTCAGTAAATACAACATCGTCAATGATGACTAGTCATGGCGATATTACTATTCATGCAAAACATATTGAAAATGATAATAGTTCTTGGCAGGCTGACAATAATATTTTACTTGACGCTGATGTGATTAATAACCGTAATTCTGACTTATTATCACTGGGTAATACGACGCAAAATGCATTGGCGTTGGATAATAGTGGAAGTAAACTCCGTGCGAAAGGCGACATCAGTCAAACTGCGGATGATATTGATAATCAAAAAGTAATAATGCTATCTGAACAATCGATTAATATTAATGCAAACAATATTAATAATAAACACGCAGATCTAAGAGCACAACAAAATATCTCACAACAAGCATTGATAGTATTAGATAACCAACAGTCTAAATTTGTTGCAGGCGACAATATTCAGTTAACCGCTAAGCAACTAAATCAGGGTGAAGCATCACTCACCGCTAATCAACTGATTAATATTCATGCACAAAATATTGATAATGATGATGCCACTTTATTAAGCAAAGATTTACAGATTGTGGCTGACGAATTAAGCGGTGGTGGTAAATTATCAGCAACTGGGGATATTACGTTAACGCTTCAAAATGATTTTAATAATAACGGTGAAATAAGTGCTAATCGCACTTTATCGATAACCAGTCAAAAAACGATTAATAATAATCAGCTTTTTATAGCAAAAAATATGTCACTAAACAGTGAGCAGCTAAACAATAATAGCCAAGCTGAAATCAGTGCTGATAATTTAGAATTAAAAACGAATACGCTTATTAACCAAAGTCTTATTGATGGTGGGCAAGTTAGCATAACCACTCAGTTGCTAGATAATAAACCGAGTGGACGAATCTATGGCGATAATCTGACTATTTCGGCAAATACATTAAACAATCTTGGTGATGGGCTAACCGCTCCTGTTATCGCAGCTCGTAATGATTTCAAATTAGCAGTGGGTACACTGAATAATTATGCTCATGGATTATTATTAAGTTTAGGTAATTTTACAATTGGTCAGCAAATTGATAGTAATAATCATGTTATCGGAAGTGCTGTTGTGATCAATAATCACTCTTCAAAGATTGAATCTCAAGGTGATCTCCTTATTAATTCACAGATCATCAATAATATTAATGATAATATTGAGGTTGAAGATGTATTAGTTGATGAAAAATATGTAACTGAGTGGTCTTTTATCGATTCGCCGGATGTGCGTTATCGACCTGATGAAGTACGTGAATATTGCATTGGTTGTAAGAAAAAAACTAATTATCGAGTCCTTGAAGTAATTGCTACTGGTAAAACAATGCCTAAGTATAACTTTTATCATTACAATCAAAAGACTTATCAAACTCAAGTTGTTACTACCGATCCAGCTAAAATTATTGGTGGCGGTAATGTGATACTCAATACAGCTAAAACAACCAATGATAATAGCCATATTAATGCAGGGGAAAATTTATCAATCAATGGTGTTCTTGAAAATATCGTTATTGAATCAATACAACGTATAGTTAGAAATGGTGGTAGAGACTATCATTATGATTATTTTCCAGGAAAAGGGAAACACTATCATGATATAGACTATCATGGTTATAATCCTTTAGATGAAATCTCTGCGATTGATTTATCATTATCAACCATTAAAGATCATACTGTGGTGGCTAATAATGTATTAGATGATAGTCATCGAACAAGCATAAGTCAAACTAACTTAGATAAAGCAAATATTGATGTTGGATCGGTCAGTACCATAGAGCCAAATATAACCCTACCAACAAATAGCCTGTATACAATACATAAAGATACTGAACATCATTACTTGATTGAAACCGACTCTCGTTTTACGAATAAAAAAGCGTGGTTAAGTTCTGATTATATGTTCAAGCAGCTAAAAGCTGATCCCAATAATATTCAAAAACGCTTAGGCGATGGGTATTATGAACAACAGTTAATTCAACAGCAGATTATTGGTTTAACCGGGCAGCGTTATTTAGCCGATTACGCAAATGATCTTGCTCAATATCAAGCCTTAATGAACAGTGGTGTTGAATTTGCAAATCAGTATGGCTTATCAATTGGCGTAGCTCTAACCGATGCGCAAATGAATATGTTGACGTCAGATATAGTCTGGATGGTCAGTAAAACAGTGACTATTGATGGTCAAGATATCGAGGTGTTGGTTCCACAAGTTTATATCGTAAATCGACCACATGTAACGAGTGCAGGCGCTTTAGTGTCGGGTAAAAACGCGACGATTCAAAGTGATTCTGATATTCATTCATCAGGAACAATTGTGGCAAAAGACCAGTTATCTATATCCGCCAATAACATTCATAATCAGGGCAATATGATTGGTGGTAAGGTTCTTATCGATGCACAAGATTCGATCTTTTCGTACGGTAAAATAGCGGCTGACGCACAATTAATGTTAAATGCTGGGAAAGATATCAATTTAATCACCAATACGCATACAGAGGAACGTAATAATTATAAAGAACATGATATCAAAACCGTGCTTGATAAGGTTTCAACCGTTAATGTAAAAAATGGAGATATGACGATAAAAGCAGGTCATGACATTAACACAGCTGGTGCCTTAATTGTTAACCAAGATAAAAATAGTACAACCTTACTTGAAGCGGGTAATGATATTAATTTATCGACCGTAAAAACGCGAGATAAAGAGGAATTTTATATTAGCAATAAAGACTACCAACGTTCTGATATTGAACATGTTGTCGGTAGTGAAATATACAGTCAAGGAAATATCAGCTTAAAAGCAAATAATGATATCAAAGTGACTGCATCAAGTGTTAATGCCGATAATGCTTTGGCCATTCAAGCTAATAATATTAATATCAACTCTGAAGCATCATCACAACTTATTGATGTACATCAAGAAGTGGTAACAAGAAGTACATTTTCAAAAACAAAAAGCGTCTTTGATTTGGCAATAGATAACAATGTACAAACCGGAAGTTCATTAAGTGGCAAAACCATTGATGTAAATGCAAAAAATGATATAAATGTGGTTGGTAGCCAAGTTATTGCGAGTAAAGATATTAATTTGACTGCTAAGAATGATGTTAGTATTGATTCAGCACAAGAAACCTATTATCAATATCAAAAAACAACAACAAAAACATCTGGTATCACATCCAGTGGTATGGGTATCACGATTGGATCTCAATCAACCAGTTCTTCCTTGAAAGAAAATGAAACTAATTTTTCTAATTCATCGAGCTTAATTGGTTCTGCTGGCGGTAATGTGATTATTTCGGCCGGCAACACTGCATCTGTAAGTGGCAGTGAGATTGTTGCGGTGAGGGCGGAAGGTGATACATCAAAAGCAACAGGTCATATTGATATTACAGGCCAAGATATCCAAATTATTCCGGGTCAAGATACCATTGATACAACAACCACATATTCATCTAAGTCCAGTGGTGTTCACATCTCAGTTTCTAATCCTATCGTTGATAGTTTTCGTAATTTCAAAGATATACTCCATTCAGATGATGGAAAAGTTGAAAAGGGTAAAAAACTTATTAACGAAACAGCCGCAGCTGGTATCGATATATTATTACCCACTCAGCTACCTATTACTTATGGTAAATCATCATCAAGCAGCAGCAATATTACACATGGCGAGTACCAAAACGGTAGTAGTTTAACCGCATCAGGTAATATTCAGCTTCATGCTACAGGTAATAAAGCTGATAGTGGTGATATTTTAATAAATGGCGGCCAGTTGGGTGCAGGTGAATCTATAATTTTGGATGCAAATAGGAATGTAGACGTCGTTGCATCAACGGATAAACAAACAAACAATAATTCATCAAAAAGCAGTAGCTGGAGTATAAATACGGGGGCACCGACAACGGGATCAACGATTCGTTTTATCAGTGGCGGTCCAAATCATGGCACAGGAATATTGCCTTTTGGTAGTGAAAAATCACAATCTAAAGCAGAAAAAGAAATAACAGCACAAACATCATCTGTATTAACGGCTAATGATATTTATGTTAATAGTAAAGAAGGCCAAGTCAATGTTACTGGTAGTAATATGACCGCTCAAAATGATTTAATGATACAAGCTCAAAAAGGTAATATTAATGTTACTGCTGGGACGAGTAACATTTATGATCATGAAACGGGCAGTGAAAGTAAAATTGGTGAGTTGAAAGGTGATGGTTATAGCGGTACTGCTGGTTTTAGTAAACAAAGTCACAGTAAACTTGATAATTCAGATACGCAAAGTAATTTACGTAGCCAACTAAATAGTGTTAAAGGTGATGTCTCGTTACAATCAAGTAATGATATTAATTTATCCGGAACCGATGTTAATGCAGGTAAATCCATTAACTTAACAGGCAAAAATGTACAGTTAGATACAAGTGAAGATAACAAACTGTCTGAATATCATTCCAAATCACAGCAATATGGTGTTACAGTTTCAACTTCAGGTTACGCTGTAACCGCTGCTCAAGCAATTGAAAAAGCAGCTAAGTCTATAGAAAATGGCGACGATGCTCGTCTATCTGCGATATATGGTGCTCAAGCCGCATTAAATACAGCATCCCAAGCGACCCAAATTGCAAAAGATGGGATGGGAACGTCAGCAGTTAAGGTGACCGTTAGTGTCACTGCGGATAACTCAAAACAACAACAGAAATATGAAAGTCAGCAGCAATTAGGCAGTACTTTAAATGCGCTACAAGATGTTAATATTACTGCAGATGAAAATATTCAAGGTCATGGTGTTGATATTCATGGTAAAAATATTAACCTTAATGCAGGAAACGATATCACATTTATTTCAGCTCAAACCAATGAAAAACAAAATAATACAAATTCTGGAAGTCATTATGGTGTTGGTGTTGGTTTTAGTGCAGGGGGAAGCCAAAATGGCTTTACGCTAGAACTCAGTGGTAGCCAATCAAAGGGTAAAGAAAACGGGACATTATTAGTTAACCATAATAGCCAAGTTCATGCTGATGATGCTTTAACCATTACAAGTGGTAAAGATGTCACCTTGAAAGGTGCTGAGCTGAAAGGTGATAAAGTGGTTGCTGAGATTGGTGGTGATTTAACCATTATAAGTGTACAAGATGTTGAACACTATGATAGCAAGCAAACCACTGGTGGTGTTAATGTCAGTGTTTGTGTACCACCATTTTGTGTAGGAGCCACAGAAGTGAGTGGTAATTTTAGTCAAGATAAAATGAATAGTGACTATGCATCGGTTAATCAACAAAGTGGTATCTTTGCAGGAAATGATGGCTTTGATATTAAAGTCGAGCAACATACACAGTTAGATGGCGCTGTAATCGCATCCCAAGCACACGATAAATCAAAGAATAAATTAGATACAGGCTCGTTAGGTTTTAGCAATATTGAAAATAAAGCTGAATTTGATGTAAATAGTGTTTCTGTCGCTGGTGGGACGAGTATTGCTGGTGGTCAGGTGACACCAACAGCGGGAAATCCTGCTTTTTATAGTCATGATGGCGACGCATCGAGCATAACACAGTCTGCTGTGGCGGAAGGTGAAATAATCATTCGTCATCAAGATGAGCAACAACAAGATATAACGCAATTAAGTCGAGATACCGACAATGCAAATAATGCGTTAGATAAAATTTTTGATAAAGAAAAAGAACAAAATCGCCAAGATATAGTCAATTCTTTAAAAGAGCTTGCTGCACAGGTTAAAAAGTTAGAACAAGATTTTAATCAGAATGCAGGTAAAGAATCGACTGATGGAAAAATGGGGAATGCGTTTAGTAAAGGTATTGATGCAGCGACATCCATTTTAACGGGATTAATCACCGGCGATATAGCGGGAGGCCTTGCTGGTGCAAGTGCACCATATTTAGCTGAATTAATTAAAAACAATGCTCCTGATGAGGCTTCAAGGCTTGTCGCTCATGCGCTATTAGGTGCAACGATTGCTCAATTACAGGGTAATTCAGTATTATCAGGTGGTTCAGGTGCATTATTAGGTGAAACCGCAGCTGACATTATTCGACGTGGACTATATAATGGTCGAAATGTAGAAGAGTTAAGCGAAAGTGAAAAGGATAATATTAGTGCACTCGCACAGTTGGCTTCTGGTTTTGCTATTGCATTATCGGGTGGTAATACCAATGATATTGGCACTGCCGTTGCCGGCAGTAAAAATGCCGTTGAGAATAACTTTTTATCTAATATATATGGTGTTGAAAAGTTAGATGATGAAGGTAAGGCTCTTCATAAAAAATTAGAAAAAGCAGGTATTGGTGGTATTGATGAGCTGCAAGCTCAATATGAAAACTGTAAGGGAGATGCAGATTGTAGACGAGATATTCGTAATGAATTCCGTAAGCAAGAAAACGCCGCAGGTGAAAAAATAGTTGAGCTCTATGAATCGGGGCAATTAAGTGAAAAGGAATTTAATTATCTCGTTACCGTATACGCAAGTAAGATGTTAGAGGGAATAATTGAGGGAGAGAAACTCAGTGATACAGGACTAGATTGGATTGGTGATATTTATAAGGCATCCGGTCTTTCATGGACATTTGCAGGGAAAATGAATAATCCATATCTTAATGCTATCAGAAGTAATGATATTATTGAAAAGTCGAAAGCTCAAGGAATGAGCAATGAACAGATCCAAGAAAAAATTCTAGAAGATAGTGTTTTGGGTTCCGCAATCGCTCCTGTTGATGTTAATGGTATCCTTAACTTATTTGATAATGGAGCTAGCAAAGAAGATATTATCAGGTTTGCAGCAGTAGCTGCTTTTGGTAAAGCAACAAATATTCCAAGTGCTGGAAAGGGGAATGTAGGAGCAAAAAGCAATATTAATTCATCATTAAAACTTGGTGAGACAAAAGTTGTTAATGAAGTTAGTGTTACTCGCGTTGGTCGTTGGATGTCTCCAGAAGAGCTAGCTCAAATGCAAAGTACAGGTAAAGTTGTTCAAGGTGGTGGTGGGCAAACGTTTATTTCAGTAAATGGTGTAAATGATTTTAAAGGCGCTGCACCAAAAGGTTCTGTCTATGTGGAATTTGATGTTCCTAGTAATAGCTTAATTCAAGGTGGTAATGAAGGGTGGTATAAAATGATAGGTCCAAATGCCCAACCATCTCAGAAATACCAAGTAGAAAAGAAAGGTGGTTCACTAACTCCGGATGTAAGTAATATTAAAATTCTTGAACATAAATAAGGCTAATTAAAATGGATATGAATTATATTAAAAATAATGTTTCTCCTAAGCTAACTAACTATAAATTAACTTATAGCTCATATCCTAGCGGTGATTTTGGAAGCTTAGAGAGAGTAGTTGTTGAAGGTCGTAATAAAATGGGTGGTATTGATGTATGGTCTAAAGGCTGGTTAGATATCAATATTTATGATTTGACTCTAGATAAAGAAGTAATGAATATTCTTTTAGAACCATCTGAAACTCAAGAGCAAGAAATAGCAATAGCTAAATTTTTAGGAATATTATTAAGTGAAAAGTAAAATAAAAATAATTCAAGGTGATATAACTAAGATTGCTGTTGACGCGATTGTTAATGCAGCAAATAGCTCTTTGCTTGGTGGAAGTGGTGTTGATGGTGCAATTCATAGAGTTGGTGGAAAACAAATTTTAGAAGAGTGTCAAAAAATACGAGCTAGGCAAGGTGGTTGCAAAGTTGGTGATGCGGTGATCACATCAGCAGGAAACCTTCCAGCTAAATATGTTATCCATACAGTAGGCCCTCGTTGGAATGATGGAAATAATAATGAGGTTAACTTATTAAAAAACTGTTACTTAAATTGCTTTAAACTTGCTTATGATAATAATGTTACAACTATTTCATTTCCCAATATCAGTACTGGTATATATAAATTTCCAAAAAATAAAGCCGCAGAAATAGCATTACGAATAATTAAAGAGAGTTTAAATAAGTATCTATCTATAGAAAAAGTAAATATTGTTTGTTATGAATCTGATAACTATAATATTTATTGCTCATTGATTGAGAATTATAGTTTAAAATGATTTAGACGAATCACCCAGTTATGCGATAGAGATCGCAGAACTAGATTAATTATTTATCAACTATGCGATCTGCTTCGCAATCTTCACAATCAACTTGCCCTTTTTAGCAGTAATCGTAACGGCTTGTCTGTTGATAAAGCCGGCTTGCTCAAGCCAGTTGGCTTTAAGATCAAAGGCCGGATATGTACTGTAGTGGGTGCAAGTTTTTGCTGCTTTAAGTTCGTGGTGGACGTTGAGGCTGTAATCGCATCCCAAGCACACGATAAATCAAAGAATAAATTAGATACAGGCTCGTTAGGTTTTAGCAATATTGAAAATAAAGCAGAATTTGATGTAAATAGTGCTTCTGTCGCTGGTGGGACGAGTATTGCTGGCGGTAAGGTGACACCAACAGCGGGAACCCCTGCTTTTTATAGTCATGATGGCGACGCATCGAGCACAACCCAGTCTGCTGTGGCGGAAGGTGAAATAATCATTCGTCATCAAGATGAGCAACAACAAGATATAACGCAATTAAGTCGAGATACCGACAATGCAAATAATGCGTTAGATAAAATTTTTGATAAAGAAAAAGAACAAAATCGCCAAGATATAGTCAATTCTTTAAAAGAGCTCGCTGCACAGGTTAAAAAGTTAGAACAAGATTTTAATCAGAATGCAGGTAAAGAATCGACTGATGGTAAAATGGGGAATGCGTTTAGTAAAGGTATTGATGCAGCGACATCCATTTTAACAGGATTAATCACTGGCGATATAGCGGGAGGCCTTGCTGGTGCAAGTGCACAATATTTAGCTGAATTAATTAAAAACAATGCTCCTGATGAGGCTTCAAGGTTTGTCGCTCATGCGCTATTAGGTGCAACGATTGCTCAATTACAGGGTAATTCAGTATTATCAGGTGGTTCAGGTGCATTATTAGGTGAAACCGCAGCAGACATTATTCGACGTGGACTATATAATGGTCGAAATATAGAAGAGTTAAGTGAAAGTGAAAAGGATAATATTAGTGCGCTCGCACAGTTGGCTTCTGGTTTTGCTATTGCATTAGCGGGCGGTAATACCAATGATATTGGCACTGCCGTTGCGGGCAGTAAAAATGCCGTTGAGAATAACTCTTTGGCTAAACCAATTATTAAAGGTTTGGAGAAAGGTTATGCATCATGCATGAAGAATGCAACCTGTCGAAATGGACTTGCACAATTAGGTGTGAATTTTGGTTTAACTAGTGCCCAAATACAAGAAGCCATGGATGCAGGTAATAGCCGAGATCCGGATCGCATTAAAGAGCTATTACCTGAACAGATAGCTTGGATAGATAAGCAAATCATAGCAAAGAAAGGACTTGCTCCGATAATGTTTGGTAGTGAAACATGGGGAGACAGGCTTTATGATGAATCGTCAGATAATGGAAATAATAGTAACCATCCACTGGCAGGAGGAGGTGCAATAGCTGCTAATCCAGGGTATCCACCTAATGGTGATAATAATAATGATGATGATGATAAGAAAGATCAAGAGAAGGATAATTCTAAAGCTGATAATAAAAATTCAAATTCATCAAATAACTCAGTTAAAGATAATCAAACAGTAGATAAGCTTAATCAAAAACAAGAAAGCGCAGTTAAGAAAATAGATAACTTAGTTAAAAACTCAATAAAAGATCATGATATTGAAGGTGCTTTGAAGGATATGGGAGGAAATCCGGTTCCTAAAGCAGATGGTTCAGGGTATTGGAATCACTTAAAAGAATTGCAAGATACTTTGAATGGACTAAGAAATCATGCTAATACATTAAAAGATGTGAACAATCCTACAGCTCAAGCTGCACGACAAAAAGCATTAGAGGCAATAGAACGAATTGAATCAGCAATAAAAGGATATGGATTATGATGACATTAAGAGCTTTGTTAAAGGAAAAAAATATTGAATACAAAAAACAAAATATGTCTTATCTTGATGAGTGGTTTGATGAAATAATTGATATTCCATTATCGGAATTGTTAGTCGGAGATATCTCTCGATTAATAAGGCAACAAATTTTTATTTGTGAAATGCTACCTTATGCTTTAAACCTTCTTTCTTTAGACCCTTTAGCTGGGGACTCATATGATGGTCAGTTAATCTCATCCTTAGCCACTTTAACTACAAATGATATAGAAAAATGTTCATTTAGTTTTGATGAGATTAAAAAAATTATAAATCAAATAGATAAGTCTTTATTAGATAATAATTTATTAACGGATATTCAGAAAATTAATACCTTTTAATAAAAGTAATAAAAAGGATGTCATTATTTTATTACAACACCTATCATTATTTATTCAGTTCTGCGATCTCTATCGCAGAACTGAGTTAATTATCTATCAACTATGCGATCTCCCTCGCAATCTCTACAAGCAACTTGCCCTTTTTAGCCGTGATGGTCACTGGTTGCCCTGTTGCAAATCCAACTTCCTCAAGCCAGTTACCTTTAAGATGCAGAGCAGGGTGTTTTTGCTGTAGTGGGGCTTTGTCGGGCTTGCTTTGGGTTCGTGGCGGACGTTGATGTAACCAACGGTATAATGACGTTGCGAGGGCTCTTGCAGGGTTTTACCGGTGGTTTTGGTTTTAGCAGTTTTTGCCGTAGAATGGGCGTTAGTCATGATAACTACCTCATCAACTCTTGACGTACCTCCAAGTATCGTCCCTCAGCTCATTTTGTCTTTGTTGCAGAATAGAATGTACTAAGTTGATCCCTCATTCGGCACTCCGTAGAGCAACGATAAAGATCAAGACCGTTACAACCTTAATGATATTTTTATGCAAATAAATCAATAACTTACAATTGATTGCTAATTAATTTTAACTTTTTGATTTACTTGCAAAAACCATTAAAAGCAGTGAAATCCGCCCTGGTGGCTATATTAGCTTAGATGCTAACCGTGATTTAAATGTGATTGGTGCTGTCAATACACAGCATAGCGATAGCGATGAAAAAAGTTATGGTGGTGCCGTCGGTATTCAATTCCAAATTGGTGGTGATGAAAGTGGATTCCGTGTTAAGGGGAATGCTAACTTTAGTCGTGAACGTGAAAATGCGGATGGTAGTGCTTGGAGTGAATCGGTGATTAATGCGGGGAATACCTTAACCACCAAAACGGGCAATGATACGACGATTATTGGCGGTCAGGTAAACGGTGATACCGTTAAAATGGATGTAGGCAACAATCTTAACATCCAATCACTGCAAGATACAGATAACTATGACTATGACAAGATTTCGGCCTCTGTCAGTGGCTCAGGGGGTATGGGGGGCTTTAGTGCCAATCTGGCATTGTCAAAAACAGATATTGAAAGCAACTGGGCGAGTGTCACCGACCAGTCGGGTATTTATGCCGGCAAGGGTGGATTTGATATCACGGTCGGCAATAATACCGACTTACAAGGCGCGGTCATTGCATCAAGCGCTGAGGATAAAACGCATAATAAACTCGATACCGGGACGATAAGCTTTAGTAATATTGAAAATAAAGCCGATTTTGATGTGAGTTCAATGTCAATGAGTATTGGCACGAGTGGTGGTCCATCACCGACAGCCGGTATGCCAACGATTTATCATAATAGTGGTCATGACCACAGCACAACGGCTTCGGCGGTTGAAGATGGCAGCTTAACAGTACGAAATCAGGATGAACAGCAGCAAAATATTAATCAACTCAGTCGAGATACGGCTAATGCGAATAATCCACTTGCTCAACTCTTTAATAAACAAAAAGAGCTTGATAAAATAGAAGCCATTGAGCTGGTGAGGGATATTGCTGCCCAAGCTAAGAGTATTGCCAATAAGTATGACCGCATTCAAGCGCAAAATGACGTTGATAAAAACGGTATAGATAAAGATTCCAAAGATGAGGCAAGAAAGACATTAGGCCCTGATGCAACAGAACAACAAGTTAATAGTCTTGCTTATAGTTATGCCGTTGATAAACAAGTAATAAATAATCAAAAACCCGATAATCCAGATAATAAAAATATTGGTGGTATGGGTAGCTCGCTTTCAAAAGGTATTGATGCAGCGACCTCGATAGTGACGGGATTAATTACGGGCGATATCACCGGTGGTTTAGCTGGAGCCAGTGCGCCTTATCTTGCTGAACAGATAAAACTGGCAACGGGTCATGAAGACCCTAAAACAGGGGAATGGCAGACAGATGATAAAGCGGCTAATTTAACGGCTCATGCGCTATTAGGTGCAGCCGTTGCTATTGCACAAGGTAATTCGGCATTAGCGGGGGGAGCAGGTGCTTTAGCTGGTGAGGCCGCGGCTGATTTTATCCGTGAAAAACTGTATAATAAAGACGTTAAAGATTTGAGTGAAGCTGAAAAAGAAAACATCAGTGCACTTGCTCAATTAGCCGTAGGACTTGCCGTCGCAGCAGGTACAGGCGGTAACACCAGTGACATTGGCACCGCCGTTGCAGGCAGCAAAAATGCGGTTGAGAATAATTTCATGGCTCAACAAGTGCGAGATGAGTATGATAAAGACTATCGAGATGGTTTATTGCTATTCAATGGTGATGAAAAGAAAGCAACTGAATATGCAAATGGAATTATTGTAGATAGAGGTCAAGCAGCAGCGGTAGGATTAGGTGCTTTATTTACTGCTCCATTATTACCTAAAAGTGCAATTATTGGCGGAGTGGTTAGTGGTGGTATGAATGCGGGTGTGCAGTATGTAACTACAGGTGATGTTAATACTAATGATGTTATGATCTGGACATCTGTCGGAGTGATTACTGGTGGCTATGGGACTGGACTTTTGGGAACTACTGGTTTCACTGGTCATTTTATAGAAAGTTCTGTGCCTGCCAATGTGGGAAGTTTCTTTAGTTCTGCCTCAAGTGAAGGAACGAATTATTTAATTGATCAAATGAGAAAGAATAAAAATGAAAATAAAGATGAATAAATATTATGGATTATTATTTTTTTGTACAGTCATATATTTAAGTTTATTTTTAACTATTGTTGTAATGAGCTTTATTTATGCATTATGTATGTATGTATGTTAGCTATGATGTTTTTTTGTATAAATGTGAATATGTATTGTTAGCATTAAAAATATCTCTTTTAGCTATACCTGCTAGTATATTGATGTGGTATTTAGAATGTCGTCGTCTAGGAATTAAAATCTTTGGTAAATAATCAAAATCCCAGCCTAAAAACTGGGTTTTTTATATCTTCGAGCCCTATCGCAAAACTGAACTAATTATTTCTTGATTATGCAATCTGCTTTGCCAGTTCGACAATCAACTTGCCTTTTTTAGCGGTAATGGGGTATTTACAGGGGTACCCGCACCGGTTACACCGACTACGCCAGCGACGTATAGACTCATGACACCACTGGCAACTTGGGCTGCACCCGTTATTCTTTTTAGTAAGGGCTTATTGAGCCCTTGTTAGTTAATATATTATTTGAATTTTTTTTTCTTATTAGATGGATGTTTTGGTGTCTCTAACCTACCTATTGATATAAATATATAAAGGTAAATAAAAATAAAAGCAGAAAAAATTAATATATCGAAATTATTGTTTATAGATAAGATCGTTTTTCGAAACCCTGCGATCATTGCTTGAATATAAATAAAAAATATATTCAAAAAGAGTGCATAACGTCGTTTGGTATTTATTACTTTATTATTTTGATAAATTATTATTGTATATTTACGAAATTGATAAGAAATAATTATCGGTAATACCGATAAAACGTAATATACAACAATTGTAGGAGTAAGAGCAGGAGAAGGTGGGCATTTTATAATTGTTGATTCATATAAAAAAGTCGATGGAGTCGGTTATTATATGATCCGTGATCCATATAATGGTGCGATGGGAGTAAGAGCTGATCTTTTAGAAAATAAATTAAATCATAATGGAGTTATCCTTAAATGATATCAGTCAATGAATTAATAAGTAATCCAGTTTATAATCAAAAAATATTGGTGGAAGGATGTATTGTTATTATTGATCAAAAATTGTGGTTAATTGATTTAGCCCATATAAATAATTATCCTAATTCAGTAAAAATTAGAATTATTAATGATAACCTTAAACAAATTCTTTTGAATAGTGTTGCATTATATAGTGGTGTTACTGCTTTGTTTCATGATGCAAAAATAATAGGGTATCTCTCTAATGACATTTTATCTAATCAGCTAGATATTAATGTAATTGAATTATGTATTAAAGATGGGAATGAATGGAAACACATTGATGTTAATAATTTCGTTAAACATATAGATATGGAAGAAAAAAGAGAACTTGATTGGCATGATTTATTTAAATAATTATTGTTGAGAATAATCTTTGGCCATAGTTGCAGAGCCAAAACGAATCGATGAACTGTCTGGAAACGATCCGAGAGAAAATTATTCTACCTATGATGAATTTGGAAATCCAAAAGTTAATAAAGCCGCTAATTTAACTGCTCATGCGTTATTAGGTGCTGCAATTGCTATTGCACAAGGTAATTCGGCATTAGCGGGGGGAGCCGGAGCTTTGGCTGGTGAAGCCGCGGCTGATTTTATCCGTGAAAAACTGTATAATAAAGACGTTAAAGATTTGAGTGAAGCTGATAAAGAAAACATCAGTGCACTTGCTCAATTAGCCGTAGGACTTGCAGTTGCAGCAGGTACAGGCGGTAACACCAATGACGTTGGCACTGCCGTTGCGGGCAGTAAAAATGCAGTTGAGAATAATAATTTGGCTGCTACTGTTCCTATTATTAAGCAATCTTTAGCTTCTTTATTGGGCGTTCAAAACCTAAATCAAGTCAATAATGACCAGCTAGCGTTATCAATTGAGAAAAGCTTAAAGGGTTTAGGTGTAACAATATCCGATACTTATGACAATTTGACTTCTGAACAAAAAGTAACGTATCTTGGCGAATTAGTTCAAGAACTGAGTGATGAAGATAAAGCTAAAGTCCAATATCAATATAAAATTGATACCGAACGTAACCAAATTGCGATGGGTAATCGGCCTAAAGTCGACAGTTTTAATGATTATTTAGCAACCAATGAGTATGGAAAAGGACTTTCAGATAAATTAACGCAAATAGGTGTAGATGCTAAAGGTAATCCTATTTACCAGGCGACAGGCTCGGGTTACGGTAACTATATTTGGGGTGACAGCTATGTTACCATGGATTCAGGTAAAGATACGTTACTGGTCTACAGTAAAGATGGTTCATTCCAAGCTGCGCTTAATTTAGATGGAACAATAAATGAGACATTGACAGGGATTTCTAAAGGAGGCAGTTTACCTACAATTGTAGATAAACCGATTCAAAACCATACAGGTGGAAACCAAATACAAGATCCGCTACCGCCATTACCAGGATTTATACCGCAGGAAAGCCTAGTTCCAAATAACACTGGACATGGTGATGGTCTAGATA
Source organism: Orbus sasakiae (assembly GCF_039542345.1). Classification (NCBI taxonomy): domain Bacteria; kingdom Pseudomonadati; phylum Pseudomonadota; class Gammaproteobacteria; order Orbales; family Orbaceae; genus Orbus; species Orbus sasakiae. Next base: position 1,062,512 of record NZ_BAABHY010000001.1, on the reverse strand, counting down.
ATATTGAAATTAAGCATGATACAGGCGGAAATCAGCTCCCAGAAATTTTTGTACCTAATACTGGTGGGGAGCAGATAATTGAGAAAGATTGGCGGGATAATATTTTAATTTCTGAATCCAGACCTTTAACGCCAGATGATTTAGGTATTAAAGGAAAAGTTGAAATACTTGACGGCACTATAACAACCGATAACGGAAAAACCATCGTTAGAATTGAGATGATCGAGGGGGAGGTCGGCAATCCACTGGCAATTATCAATAACCTTATTGAAAAAGCTAAAAATGAAGGCTCTAATAAACTTGTAGTAGAGGGTACTTTAGCTAATGAAAAATTATTACGTATTTTAGAAAAAAGATATGGAATGAAAACAAAGGGTGGTAATGATTCTTTCGAAATAGACATAAAGTAGGAAAAACAATGGAAATTATGGTTAGGATTAAACGAATTTTATCAGATATGGAAAGGTTTACCTACTTATCTGGATATGATGAAGAACTTGGTGAAATCTTCGGGGTTTATGATAATAAGCCGGAGAAAGACTCTCTCTATATTTGCCAAAATGGAATCTTTTGGAATGTTAATAGTGAGAGAGTGTCTATAAAATATAGAGACATATTAAGTATAGAGTTTGAAGATCCTAAAAAATCTATTTTTATTAAACTTGAAGTCATAGATAAAAAAATCTTCAATTTACCAGTAAGAGGCGTAAGAGGTAACTTAATGGACGTGATGGAGTTTTTTCGGTTTTTAAAAAGAGTAATTCATGATTTTGAAAAACAATAATTATGGTATGTAATATATGAATTTTATAAATATTATAAAGCCTTATAAATATCTAGGTATGTGGGTTTTTGATGATCCCAAAGTAGGTTTAATACAAGAACCTTTTGTATCAGGGACTGACATTTTAATTGATAAAGTAACAAAACAGATATCAGATGCAGAAAAAGGTTTTATTTTAATTTTTTCAGAAGTTAATTTTCCTGATTCAGATTTGTATTTAGAATGGCAAAGCGAAGAACATTCGGGAAACTGGTATTATTCACCTGAATTTGATATGGAAGGTTGGCTATGTCCTGCCTTATTCAGGTATTTCGATAAGGCACCAAAAAGAATATACATAAAGATTAAGTCCGTTTAATTTTTATGTATTAGTTTTGCGATCTACTTAGCAAGTTGTTAAATAATCAATTGACCTTTTTTAGTGGTAATCGTCACAGGCTGCCCAGTTGCAAAGCCGACTTGCTTTGGGTTCTTGGTGAACATTGATATAGCCAACGGTGTAATGGCGTTGCGAGGGCTATCGCAGGGTTTTACCAGTGGTTTTGGTTTTAGCTGTTATTACCGTAGAATTGGCGTTAGTCATAATAACTACTCATTAAATCTTGAATTGCCACAAACGACTTACAAAGAAGAGTATAAATACGAAAAATCAGGGCTAACTGTTGCATTAACGTGGCTGTTGCTGTTCCTATTATTCAGCAATCTTTAGCTTCTTTATTGGGCGTTCAAAACCCAAATCAAGTCAATAATGACCAGCTAGCGTTATCAATTGCGAAAAGCTTAAAGGGTTTAGGTGTAATAATATCCGATACTTGTAACAATTTGACTTCTGAACAAAAAGTAACGCACCATCAAATACAAAACATACTCCGGGAGCGCCTGGGTTTAGGCCTAATGCAGGAACGGAGCCAAGGGATTCTCTTGATATTTTCGAAGGTTCAATATCCATTGGTGGTAACAAACATAGATATGCTATCGATTCAGAAGGAAATATTCATAGATATTCACCAAGTAATACTGGAGCATATCATTGGACTGGTAGTACTGGAGATAAGAAAAATCCGTTAGAACTAGATAATAAAACTAAGTCTAATTTAAGAAAACAAGAAGGGTGGAAAATAAAATGATATTTGGTGATCCATATCAAGTAGCTATCCAAATAGAGAAAATAGATATTTTATGTTCTCCTAGTGGAATGTTTAACTTTATTATCGATGATCTTTTGATTCCTGGAAAAGGGGGTAACGATTGATTTATATCTTGTTATTAACTCATTAAAGGATAGTCTTAAGATAAATTTAGAACAAAATATACCTGAATTGGGGGGTAAAGATATTAATCTGTTGGATTTTTCTGAAGGGAGCCCTGAAAATTGTATTGTATTAGATACGGGCGTATTATCAGATTATGGTTGTTTGTTCTGGTTAGCATTTGACGGTAATGAAGAAAGACTTATTTACTCAACTGATTACGAAAAAACGTTTCAAGAAAAACGTTATCCCAAAGGAACCATAGAGAAATTAATTTCTAGTTTGCCCTCTGCTGAGAGTTTATCAATAAAACGGCTAAAAAATTTTGTTAGTAACACTGAAATTATGTATTAATTGATGTTTAGGAGTAAATATTTCTCCCCTGTTTGCGATTCCCCTCGCAGAATGGTTTTAATTATATCTTCATTCTGCGAGTTACTTCTTAAGTTCAATAATCAATTGATCTTTTAAGTATAGAAAAAGGCGATTAGTTTTATTTAACTTGCTCAATTAGCCGTCGGACTTGCAGTTGCAGCAGGTACAGGCGGTAACACCAATGACGTTGGCACTGCCGTTGCCGGCAGTAAAAATGCAGTTGAGAATAACTCTTTGACAGGAAAACAGATAGTTGAAGAAAACACGAAAAGTGCGGAGTATTGGAAAGACAAAGCACGTGAAGTTATGGGTGAAAATGTAGCATCATTGATTGTCAATACGGCAATAACTGTTGCCGCCGATGGAATGAATGGAACTGTTGCAATGGTTGATACAGCTGGTGATTTATTAGCTGCTTTAGTCACCTGTGCAACAGGAGAAAATTATTGTACCCAAGCAAAATCTGATTTAAAAGAGACTAATGACAAAATCGGTGTTGCTTTTGATGCAGTGGTTAGTGGTAATACTTGGGAAAAACTCAAACAAACTATTAATGCAGCGGAGCATGGCGATCAAAAAGCACAAGAAAATATTTCTGCACTTTTAGCTTCTCTTCTCGTTCCTGCAAAAGCTGTGTATCCAGGAGGGAAAACCGGTGGGACAGTCAATAAGGTTGAGAATGTAGCTTCTGATGCTAGTACTGTTAATAAGATAGAAAATAGTGTTTCTGATATTAATAAAATTGAAAAAATAAATACAACTTCAGTTGTAGTTGAATATGGTCCATTAAATAAGGGACCTTTACCAGAAAAAATTGCTGAAACTTTTAGAAGTGGGACATATAAAGAAGTCATTACGACAGATACAACTTCATTATATAGAGTTTATGGTGGGAATTCTAAAGAACTAGGTCCTTATCGGACAACTGAAAAACCATCAGGACCAGTACAATCTATTATTGATAGTGCTTTAGAACCGAAGTGGGGAAATACGGCAACCAAAGTTGTTGAAATTAAAGTACCAGCAGGCATAAAGTTTTATGAAGGAATTGCGGCTAAACAATCGGGATTAGTTGGTGGTGGTAATCAAATATTCTTTATAGATAAGGTGGATCCATCATGGATAGTAAAATAATTTGGGAAGAAATCGAGCATTTTAGTTCTTATGATGAATATAAAAATTTTTATGATTGGCTATATAAACTAAAAATGAATGGACTAATTGAGCTGGTTCCCGTTAAAGAATACTACGCAGGCCAAAATTTAGATGAATATTGGTTTAAGAATCAAGAAGGAAATATTTGGAGATTAGTTGTTCCCGATTTTCCTTTTGAAGGTTATTGGGGGCCTGTTTGTACATAAATAATATATTAGGTAATTTGTAGTAGTTGGCAAACATTTAGAGGTAAAGATGGCTCTAAAGTTGATATTAACTGTAATACTGGTCGAGTAGTTAGAACAGCAGCACCAAAATATGGTCAGAATGGTTCTAACAGAGATTGGATTCAAGTGGCTCTGAAATTTCTAGAATATAAAATAAGTAGCAAAGGTAAAAAAATGATTAGTCATTTAAAAATATTATCCAAAATATTTATTTTATTTGAAATAACTTTAGCATTTTGTGTTGTAATTATATGGGGCTTTTTTGATTTATTATCATATATTAAAGATGGAACTTTACACCTAGATATTTTATATACAGGTTTGAAAACAATAACATTATGTTCTTTATTTATAAGTCTAGTATTCTGGTTGGCTTATTATTTATGGCCTATATTTAAAAATAGAAATACATTTTGATTAATATTGAGACGTTAGTTGTAATACAAAAGCTCCCAGCCTAAAAACTGGGATTTTTTGTTTTTTTACGATCTATCTCGTAGAAGTGAACTAATTTTTATTTTGATTTAAATGGGTGGTTAACAGGTATCTTTTTTGTAAACCGTTGCATATGATGTTTAATAAAATCGATTAAAAAGTGAGGCAAGGAATTCTTTAGGATAAATAATGCTATTAAGGACTTGGCTATTTAATGCTTTGGATCTACTAAAGAAATTTAATCCTAAAGAAATCGTATTTCGGCAAAAACCATTATTGAGAATAATGGATAAAAATGACTTTCTAGCTATAATAAAAATGATAACTTGTAGATTACTAGTGCAGTGTTTTTTGCAATTGAAATTAGCTATATAAATGAATTTGTACGTACGTCAATAATTATTTTTACACTATAATTATAGCTTATGATAAAAATATAACGAAAAATACCTAAATAAGAAAATCCTTTAATGATTTTTTGGTGTTATGTAATGCAAGTTGTATTGGTTTTGGCATACGGCCTTGTCCCGTCCATGTGCGTAAATTGCCCTGTTGGTCGAAATATTTGTATTTTGGGGGTCTTGTCGGGCGATTTTTACGCAGTTTTTTAAAAGTAGGAAAGTCTGCTTTTTTCAGTAATTCGGTGATATTAATACCATCTTGTTTGATTTGGGCAAGATATTGTTCAACTTTTTGGTTATGCTTAGCCAGATTGGCTTTCGCATGTTTATCTTCAATTTGACGTTCAGCAACAACCTGTTTTAATTTGTCTAAAACAGATTCAAGCTCATTAAGAGGCAAATGTTTTGTTTGCGCTCTTATACTACGAATGTTATTGGATAAGAATATCTTTTTTGTCATCGCTTAATCAATTTTAATGTGTAATTGCCAAGGCTTATTTTGTTGCCAATAAAGTTGTTCTTGTTCTAAATCGAGTACCACTAAGCGATTATGCTGTGCAAACTGTTGATCAAGGGTTAATTGAAATTTGCAAGGATCGTTATCCATGATCGCTAAGGTGAATACATGCGGATCAAGCGTACTCGAACGCTGATTATTAATCAATACGGCCAGTCTTAGTATTTGTAATAGTGGATAAATTTGTTTTGTCTCAAATAAGCTAAAGTAGGGAATGCTCTCAATTTTTAGCCCTTTGCGGTGATACCTCACCAGCGTTGACAGTAAAAATTGTTGTTCTTCATTAAAACCGGGCATATTGCTGTTTTGTAAGATATAAGCCGAATGTTTATGAATACCTGAAAAGTTAATACTCAGTCCAATTTCATGCAATAACGCAGACCAATATAAGATCGATTCTAAAATGGGGTCAAGCGTTACCGTTGTTTGCTTTTTCCATTGCTTAAAAAGGTGTTTTGCTGTTTGTGCAACTTGGTTGGCGTGCTGTTCGTCAATACGATATTGTTTAAATAGGGTATCAATTGTCTTTTGGCATATATCTTGTAAACTTTTATTGTCTTCGGTCATTTCGTAAAGTAGGCCTTCACGTAATGCACTTTGTGTATAATGAAGCTCTTTTATACCGAATGCTTTAAAGACACCATAAAATATCGCTAATCCACTAACAAATACCGCTTTACGTTCATCCGATAGTGAAGGGTAGTCAATATCACTAAAATGTTTAAACTCAAGGATATAAGAAACCAAGTCATCGAGTCGATTTGGGGTAATAATGCCATCAGACACGCCAAGATCCAACAAAATACTATAGATACTTTTTATGGTACCCGATGCACCAAACGCCACGGTAATATTTTTACTTTTAACCAATTTAATCATTTTCTCGACTTGCTGTTCGGCAGCAAAACATGCTCGTTCAAATAATGGTCGACTGATGGTTTGTTTTGGGAAAAATTGTTTAGCATAGGTTACGCAGCCCATCGGACGACTTTCAACTAACGTCGGCGTTGAGCCTGTGCCTATTGCAATTTCAGTTGAACCACCACCGACGTCTATCACAAATTTGACATCTGATTTGGCTACGGACTCAGTATTAATGGCTCCTATATAAATCAATCTTGCTTCTTCTTGCCCTGAAATGATTTCAATCGGATAGGGGAATACTTTTGCGGCTTCTAATAAGAATTGATAGCGGTTTTTCGCCACTCTTAATGTATAAGTGCCAACGACTTTAATGTGGCTTACCGGAAAATCCTTTAAACGTTCAGCAAACATGGCTAAACACGCTACACCACGGCAAATACTTGTTTCACTTAATTGAAAATCATGATTAAGTCCTGTCGCTAAGTGAACATTTTGTTTATGTTTATAAATGACTTGCAAGGCATTATTGACTTTTTTAGCGATGACCATATGGAAACTGTTTGATCCCAGATCAACGACCGCATATTCATGAAAATCATTAATGTTAGATTGCACTTAGTAATCCTCAGTTTTTGGCTTATTTTCTAGTCGGTTTAAGTAATCATAGATAGCTATTTGTGCTCTAATTTTCTTTTTGTTACCGCGTTGAATATAGTTGTTTTGTAAATCTTTATCGATAATCCTCGCTTTGACATTATCGCTTGCTTGGATCATAAAAATATCTTGGATGATCTTTTGTAAACTCGGATCTAAAATTTTCACCCCCACTTCAACACGATTATCTATGTTGCGAGGCATCCAGTCAGCGGAAGAAATATAAGTATCTTTCAAACCATTATTTTCAAAAATGTAGACCCTAGCATGTTCTAAAAATCGGTCAACCACACTTGTCACAATGATATTTTCACTTAAGTTAGGGACTTGTGGAATTAAGACGCACATACCCCGTACGACCATTCTGATTTTGACACCGGCTGATGAGGCTTCGTATAACTTATCGATCATCTCTTTATCCGTAATCGCATTAAGCTTTAGATAAATACCGGCGGGTTTCCCTGCTTTAGCATGTTTAATTTCACGTTGAATCAGCTCCATAAAGCGGATACGGGTATTTTGTGGTGAAACTAATAAGTAATTAAATGTTACAGGTTTAAACGGATTTTCGATAAAATTAAAGACTTTTCTCACTTCTTCAGTGATCATCGGATCGGCGGTTAGTAATGAAAAGTCAGTATAAATCTTTGCCGTCTTTTCATTAAAGTTACCCGAACCGATATGAGCATAACGCACAATTTGATCATTCTCTTTGCGTTCGATTAAAAAGAGTTTGGCATGGATCTTTAACTTAGGTTGTGAATAGATCACTTTGACCCCAGAACCAATCAGTTTTTTAGCCCAACGAATATTGATCTCTTCATCAAAACGCGCTTGTAACTCCACAACAACCGTCACTTTTTTACCGTTGTTTGCCGCATTAATCGCCGCCTGTACAAAGCGGGAATCTTTGGCGACACGGTAAATATTGATTCGAATATGGGTTACGCTTGGATCAAATGAAGCTTGACGCATGATCTCAAGGACATGGCTAAATGAATAGTAGGGGTAATAGAGTAAGATATCTTTGTCTTTAATCGCATCAAATGCATTTCTAAATTGTTTAAAGCGATTATAAGTTAAATTAGGGAGCACTTTGTTTAATAAATTAGGACTACCAATTCCAGGAAATCCCATCAAATCTTTAAAATTAGGGTAGCGGCCACCCGTCATTGCATCACTTTCAGTCAATTTTAGTTTAGACAATAACAGTTCGAGCAGGGCTTTTGGCATGTCTTTTTGATAGATAAATCGAACGGGCTGCGCTGTCAGGCGTTGTTTTAAACCTTGTGACATTAGCTCGAGCAAACTATCAAGTTCACTGCTTAATTCGTATTCAGCATCACGGTTTATCTTAATTGAGTAAGCATTAAATTCGGTGACATCAAAAAAGATTTTAAAAATATCCGGTAGACAAAACCGTAAAATATTATCTAAAAAGATGATCGATTTATTTTTGGATGCGGTATCTGACGGTAATAGTACAAATCGAGATACTTTTTCAGTCGGCAACTCTAAAATGGCGTATTTGGTGTCATTATTATTAATGATCTCGACGGCCAGATAAGAGTGATCATCTTTCAAAATTTGAATTAAATCTGTATGACTATCAAGCAGAATTGGGGTAATGTATTGACGTAAATTTTGCTTATAGTATTTTTTAATCCAATCTTCTTGTAGTGAGGTTAATTGTCGTTCATTGATCAAGAAAATTTGATTACGAGCCATCTCAAGCAATAACTCATTATAAAGTGTATCGAATTTTAAATCAGTCTGAATGACTTTTTGGTGAACTTGACGTAATATGCTTTTAGCGTTGGAACCATTACCTTGTTCTTGCTCAATTAAGACATCACGTTTGAGATTAGCAAACTGGACTTTGTAAAACTCATCCAAATTATTGGAGTAAATCCCGAGAAAGCGCACCCGCTCAATGAGTGGATTGCTTTTATCTGCCGCTTCTTGTAATACCCTTTCATTAAATGAGAGCCAGCTAAGCTCTTTTTGGAAATATCGGTTTTCTGTGCTCATATTATTTTTATTATACCTGCTATACAACGTCTTATTGCTATTGATTATATACTTAATTTACTTGAATTTGCACCTTTAGTTTTATGTGATATTGCCGTCAGTATTTGTCAATAAAAAAAGCCGACAGTTGTCGGCTTTTATGATCACTCTAATGAGCGAATTAAATGCGGTGTACAGATGTTGTATTTGTTGTACCGCTTGGTACTAATGCACCAGATACCATTACAACGATATCACCCGATTGTGCATAACCTAATTTAACCGCCATTTCTTTACCTAAACGGTAGAAATCATCTGTTGAAGCAATTGAATCAATTAATAGAGGCTCAACACCTTTAGTTAAAATTAATTGATTGATTGTTTTTTGGCTTGATGATAATGCTAAGATGCGTGCTGTTGGGAAGTAGTGACGCACTTCACGAGCTGATTTACCACTACGTGTTGCAACAATGATCAATGGCGAGTTTAAACGTTCAGCAATTTCGACTGCACCACAACATACCGCCGCTGTGATTCGTAATTTTTCTAATGCTTGAAGCTCTAAAGATGCTGGAATTGTTTTGTCAGTACGTTTACAGATAGTTGCCATCACGTTAACCGTTTCTAACGGATATTTACCTTTAGCACTTTCACCTGAAAGCATTACTGCATCAGTACCATCTAAGATAGCATTTGCAACGTCACCCGCTTCAGCACGAGTAGGGCGTGGGTTTTTGATCATGGAGTCAAGCATTTGTGTTGCAGTAATAACTGGTTTAGATGCACGAACACATTTTTTGATCATCATTTTTTGTGCAAAGATCACTTCCTCAACTGGGATTTCAACACCTAAATCACCACGCGCAACCATGATTCCGTCAGACGCATCTAAGATTTCATCAAAGTTGTCTAAACCTTCTTGGTTTTCAATTTTTGAAATGATTTTGATGTCTTCGCCACCGTGTGCTTTTAAATGTGCACGAATGTCTTCAACATCAGAACGTTTACGGATAAATGATGCAGCGATGAAATCAACGCCTTGCTCACAACCAAAGATAAGATCTTGTTTGTCTTTTTCAGCTAACGCAGGAAGTTGGATTGAAACACCAGGTAAGTTAACACCTTTGTTTTCACCTAAGTCACCGTTGTTAAGTACAGTACAGATAACTTCGTTACCTTTAATTTCCTTAACATCCATAGCAATCAGACCGTCATCAACTAATACGCGATTACCCACTTTTAGGTCACTTGCGAAACCAGCGTAAGTCACAGCAACACGCTCGCAATTACCAACGACGGTTTTGTCTGTTGTGAACGTAAACGTTTGACCTGCGATTAATGAAACATCGTTACCGCCTTCAAGTTTAATCGTACGGATTTCAGGGCCTTTAGTATCAAGCATGATTGCTGCTTTAAGGCCTGTTTCTTGCATCACTTCACGTAGATTTCTAATACGTCCACCATGTTCTTCATAGTCACCATGAGAGAAGTTTAAACGCATAACATTCATGCCAGCATTTAATAGCTTGGTTAACATTTCTTTAGACTCTGATTTTGGTCCAATCGTACATACAATTTTTGTCTTTTTCATAATGATATATATCTGCTAGTTAAGTTAATGTTAAAAGTTAAGTTAATTTAAGTTTTTCTTATAATAATTGTCAAAATTTAGGAATAAAAAAACCAATGACTATGCATTGGTAGAAATTTGGTTACGCTGGTTTTGAGATCGTCTCAATGTAAAAACAATATCGACAAAGTTACTCGCGTTTTTTGTTGAAAACATCTTCACAATAATTAAACTCATAAACAGTTTTAAAAAGTTGGCTATATTATAGCTTAACAAGAATTTTAATAAAGAATTTTGTCAGAATAATCAAAAAATATTCGCTTTGATGCCTTATATTTATACGCAATAGCACTTTAAGTGCTATTTTTTGCGAGTTATCAAAACCGTTTAACAAAGTGATAAAAAAAGCCCTTGATTGGGCTTTTAATCATCACACTACATCAGATCTTTTAATTCAAAGACTAACTGATTAGTTTTGTCCGATAATTGTAAAAAGGTTTTATCGCCTTGCTGATCTATTTTTACTTGCGCACCATGGCTAAATAGTTCACCCAAAATAAAATCAAGCTGATTTAATTGCTCATCTGGGCAGAGCATTCTCGTCATAGCAAGTCCAGGACTTTTAATTACGCCGTCTTCAAGTGATGATTGACCAAAAAAGCGATTACACATTTTACCATTGACGGTTAAATGTTCACCAAATTCAATAAAAGCGTGTTTATCCATCGAGATGTCTTGTGTATTAAATTTTATTAATACAAAACGGTGGTGTAACAAATCTTCGGTTACAACCGTTCTACTTTTATCACATGCTGACATACTGACAACGCCAATCAATAATACAAAAAAACAACAAAATCGTTTCATAACCAGTTCCTTTCATATTTCTTTCCTTATACCTTGCAAAAATTTGCTATAATACAAGCAATGAATTTATACGTAACAAAATAATCTATGTCATATTCTGAGCAAATACAAGCGCTTTTTAGCGCACTAGAGGCCGTTTGCATTAGCGATAAAGTAAAGCTAAAAAAAGCGTTGTTGGATATTGTCAAACAAAAACCGCTATCTGCTGAAAGTTTGTCTGCCATTCAAACTAAAATCGATCAGGCCAATGAAATATTTCAACAGCGTAAGCATAGCTTACCCACAAAAATCGATTATCCACCTGAGCTTCCTGTCAGTGGTAAAAAGCAGCAAATTGCAGATTTAATTCGTCAACATCAAGTTGTGATTATCGCTGGTGAAACCGGATCAGGTAAAACGACTCAAATACCCAAAATTTGCCTTGAATTAGGATTGGGGGTAAAAGGTTATATTGGCCATACTCAACCAAGGCGGCTTGCGGCTCGATCTGTTGCGAGTCGAATAGCTCAGGAGTTGCATTGTGAGCTTGGCACGACAGTCGGTTATAAAGTACGATTTAATGATCAGGTGCAAGGCAATACACTCGTTAAATTAATGACAGATGGGATTTTGCTTGCTGAGATTCAACAAGATCGACTGCTTAATGAATATGACACCATTATTATTGATGAAGCACATGAACGCAGTTTAAATATTGACTTTATTTTAGGTTACCTTAAACAACTATTACCCAAACGTCCGGATCTGAAAGTGATCATTACGTCAGCAACGATCGATGTGGATCGTTTTTCTCGTCATTTTAATCAAGCGCCAATTGTTGAAGTATCGGGTAGAACTTATCCGGTTGACGTGCGTTATCGCCCGCTGCAGCAAAATAGTGAAGAGGTAAGTGATGATTTTCAAGGGGTAATCGATGCTATTGATGAGTTATCATATGAAGATAAACGGGGCGATATTTTAGTCTTTTTAACCGGAGAACGAGAGATTCGAGATCTGGCTGATACCTTAACAAAACTTAATTTACAACACACTGAAATTGTGCCACTTTATGCCAGATTATCCGCATCAGAGCAAAATCGCATTTTCCAATCGCACAGTGGCAGGCGAATTATTTTGTCAACCAATGTGGCTGAAACTTCATTAACGGTACCTGGAATTAAATATGTGATAGATCCTGGTATGGCTAGAATTAGCCGCTATAGCTATCGTACTAAGGTGCAGCGATTACCCATTGAAGCTATTTCGCAAGCGTCAGCTAATCAACGGAAAGGGCGTTGTGGTCGTACCTCAAATGGGATTTGTATCCGCCTTTATGATGAACATGATTTTTTAAGTAGACCTGAATTTACTGAGCCTGAAATTTTAAGAACCAATTTAGCATCAGTCATTTTGCAAATGACCGCCCTAGATTTAGGGAATATTGCGGCCTTTCCATTTATTGAACCACCAGAACAAAAACATATTAAAGACGGCATTCGTTTATTAGAAGAATTGGGTGCAATTTATATCAAAAAAGGGCGCTATTACTTAACTAAAATTGGTCAAATTTTAGCACAACTGCCGATTGATCCGAGACTTGCAAGAATGTTAGTTGAGGCAAGGAAAACCAGTTGCGTTAAAGAAATCATGATAATTACCGCTGCTTTGTCAATTCAAGATCCTCGTGAAAGGCCATTAGATAAACAACAAGCATCTGATGAAAAACATCGTCGTTTTATGGACAAAAATTCCGATTTCATGACCTATCTGAATTTATGGAAATATATCCAAGAGCAACAAGATGCTTTAACGAATAACCAATTTAGACAATTGTGTCGCAAAGAGTTTTTAAACTATCTCCGGATCAAAGAGTGGCAAGATATTTATACACAAATAAGGCAAACAGTGAAACAAATCGCCATTCCAATTAACAGTAAAGATGGTGATTATCAATCACTGCATATTGCGATATTAAGTGGTTTACTGTCTCATATTGGTATGAAAGAGATTGAAAAGTTTGAATATATTGGCGCTAGAAACATTAAGTTTGCTATATTTCCTGGGTCTGGTGTTTTTAAAACATTACCTAAATGGTGTGTTGCCAGTGAACTGGTTGAAACCGCTAAATTGTGGGGGCGTAATGTTGCTAAAATAGAACCAGAATGGATTGAACCACTTGCAGTTCATTTATCTAAGAAACAATATAGTGAACCTCGTTGGTCTAAGAATCAAGGTACGACGATTGCAAATGAAAAAGTGACTTTGTTTGGATTACCTATTGTCAATAATCGCACAGTGAATTATCACAATATTGATCCAACATTAAGTCGTGAACTATTTATCAAACATGCTTTGATCGAAGGTGACTTTGATACTAAATATGATTTTTTAACCAAAAATCATCAATTAGTGGCAGAAGTTGAAGATCTCGAGCATAAATCACGAAGGCAAGATATCTTAGTTGATGAGACGATTTTATTTGAATTTTATGATCAACGTATTCCACAACACGTCACCTGTGCTACTGATTTTGCACGGTGGTGGAAACAACAAAGTTTAACCAACGCTGATTATTTAGTCGTAACCAAATCGATGCTAATCAATCCAAACGCAACGAGTATTACGAAACACGATTACCCTGATTATTGGTTATATGACGCACAGTTAAAATTGAAGTTAACCTATCAATTTGATATTGGTGGAAGTCGTGATGGTGTAACCGTTAATATTCCCTTAAGCATTTTAAATCAGATTGAAAATGACAGTGCATTTCAATGGCAGGTAGCGGGGTTTAGACACGATTTAATTGTGGCGTTAATCAAATCATTACCTAAAGCTTTACGGCGCCATTTAGTTCCTGCACCTAACTATGCCAGTGCATTTTTATCTCGTGTTGAAGTAGGCCAAAGTGATTTATTTGTTGCATTAGAACGAGAATTTAGACGAATGACGGGTGTAACAATCACTAAGGAAGATTGGCAACTTGAACAGATTCCTGAATATCTAAAAATGACGTTTAATATTGTTGACGATAAAGATAAAACCATTATTGCAGGTAAAAATCTTGCCAGTTTAAAAGATCAATTAAAAGATAAAGTACAAAAAGTATTAACTCAAATCACTCAAACTCAACATAATGAGCTTGAAAAAGTTAATTTAACCCATTGGGACTTTGGTAATTTACCGCGTATTTATGAGAAAAAACAACAAAATTATGTTGTTAAGGCTTACCCAACGCTGGTTGATGAAGGCAATAGTGTTGCGATTAAATTGGCAAATAGTGAAGATGAACAAATTAAATTGATGCAACAGGGAGTTAAGCGACTGATTTATTTAAATATTCCATCTCCTATTAAGTATTTACATGAAAAATTACCGAATAAAGCTAAATTAGGTCTTTATTTTAATTCATTTGGTAAAATTAATGATTTAATTGATGATTGTATTTATTGTGGTATCGACTATTTAATTGAACAACAGCACGGAATTATTTTTGAACAAGCTCAGTTTTTGCCGTTATTAGAAAAAGTGAAAGCTCATATAAATGATGTGATTGTTGATATCGCAAGTCAAGTCGAACGCATTTTAACCCTTAATTATATGATCAGCAAAAGATTAAAAGGGCGCATGGACTTAACCATGGCGCTGTCATTAGCTGACATAAAACAGCAATTATCACAATTAATCTATAAAGGGTTTGTTGCAGAGACAGGATATCAAAAATTATCGGATGTATATCGATATTTACAGGCTATTGATAAACGGATCGAAAAACTGTACCAAGATCCCAATAAAGATCGTTTGCAACTAATGATCATTGAACGTGTTTATAAGACGTATTTAGACATTAAGCAGCAGCAAGAAAATAATAAGATGAGTCTAAAATCAATTGTACAATTGCGTTGGATGATTGAGGAGTTAAGGGTTAATCTTTTTGCTCAGCAATTAGGGACACCATATCCCATTTCTGAGAAAAGAATTCATCAATATATTGATGAAATCAAAAAATAATTGTGTTTGTTAGTTGTGGCATTGTTGGTGTAAAACCCAATCGGAGATGTCATTTAAAACATTAGGCGAGTAGGCGGATGAACCGGCTAAAATAAATAATGCTTCATGCCACCAAGGCCATTGTGAGGCTTGTTGGTAATTGAACCAGTCACTATTTAACAGGCTATGGGTTGCATTTCTTACAATTTTGATACAATGTGGTGTCTGTTTGGGTAAATTTGAAGACCAAACTTGTACGGTTTGAAGTGGGTCTACATTGATATCATCTTTACCGACAAGTATCATCACCGGTGTCACCATGTTTGTGATATCATTTGTCGCATCAATTAATGCATTACGACGTTCAAAATCAAATCTAGTACAAATTGATTCACATGGCTTTACTATTTCTGATTGTGTAAATACTTTGTCATAATTTGTTCTCTCGTGTTGGAGTTGTGATGTAATCTGCGAACACTCCAATCCTGATAACTTAAGTCTTTGATATATATAGTAAAACCCTTGTTCGCGCCAATTAATTGCCGGCCCCAATAACAATGAAAAATCAGGTTTTGAAAGGTGACTTGCTTGAGGAATAACCCAACCAGCTTGTGAAAATCCCATTAATCCAATTCTACTGTTTTTTAGTTCGGGTTGCAGCCTAAGCAGTTCTAATATGAAGGCGGTTTCATTCGCTCTATCATGCATGGTTTGAGCTAACCAATTGCCTTGACTTGATCCTACGCCAGGTTTATCCCATGAAAAAACAGCAATACCGTTTTTAAGTAAGTGTTTTATTAAGGGAGTATATCCTCCATCAGAAAATCTGTCTTGTGGGCCATCGCCATGCACCAAAATAACTGCAGTAGGGGAATGTTCCTTATTAGGCGGGAATAAAAGGGTTCCTTCTAATATTTGATGATGATAGTTGATCTGAATAATTCGTTGATCTGGATAACCAGAAAGATCAAAATCAGACAAACGATATAAAAAAAATGAAGCCAAAAAAGCGATAATGAAGATCGGAACAATTAAACGTAACTTCATTATATTGATCCTGCTGATAACTTAGAAAAAACTGACGTATAGTCTGTGTAATATGTCAATATTAATGAGCTACACAAGAATGTAGCTCATTAAATAATTGCTTAACGGAATAGGTCAACGTAAATTGTTCTGTTTGGACCTTTAGTATCTTGGGCAATACGAGAGATGTGGTAGTATTTAGCGCCTTTTTCGGCCGCTTTTTTACCTGCATTATAAGAAATCTCTTGTTCAGTTGCGTAGTAGCCTCTAAATTTAATCGTATCAAATGGCACCATTTTAGCAGCGGTTGCATCATTAAGTTCTTCAATTTTTGTACCATCTGGTAGCGTTACAGTGTAACGAGATGATTTTGTCGGCATCATTGATTTAGCCGGTTGTTCATTCGATGGTATCGCTTGGCTTGAAACAACCACATCTGCTTTTGGCGCCGTTGTGGCAGATTTGTTATCCGATTTAACGTCTTTAACTGATTCATTTTTAAACTTATCAACATAAAACTGTTCATTAAATGCTGAAGATGAATAATAACCAGGACGTTCTACTTGCATAGCAGCTTCGCCACCTTGTGCTAACGCTAGTTGTCCCGCTTCTGAATCGTAAGGGATCGCATCTTCAACTTGAAGCTTACGTTCTGCTGCATCTTTTTTAAATAAATAAGCGGTTATTTGTAAGTTTCCACCGTTTACTTCAACTAAACGATCAATAAAGAAAGCATAAGCACCTTTAGATGCCGCTTCTTTAGCAACCGCATTATTTAATTCGTGTTGCGTTGGGAAGTAACCACGTAGACGGATAATATCATACGGTTCATAACGAATAGCGGTATTTTTAGGGTACTCATAGACACCGACAAATTGTCTAAAATTGTCTGATTTTGGTGCAGCTTCAGGAGCATCTGATTTGTATAATTTAGCATAAACAACACGTAGACTATCGTTACCTGGGTAAACATTCACACTCGAGATATAAAAGTAGCTTGCGCCTTCTTTATCTGCGAGTTTTGAAATTGCACGAGAGTAGTCTGATTCACTGTAGTATTGACCTCTGACAGACACTTCTTTAAAGGATTGTAGCGAATCAGCTTTTTCAGGTGTCAATTCCTGAGCAGCATAAGATAACGTGCTAAAAGAGGACAATAATAGTAAGGTTAAACAAGATTTTTTTAAATGTGTAATTTTCATAGATCGATAAATCCTATTTTTTAAGTGACACTGTCACTAGTTGTTTTCTGCTGCTAACTTATATAAAGCGAGGAGGTTTTTAATACTGATATATTTTCCTCGCACACTTAAAACATCTAATTCCTGCATTCTCGTTAAGATTCGACTCACCGTTTCGATGGTTAATCCTAAGTAATTTGCAATATCAGAACGACTCATAGACAGTTTTATATTTAATGAAACATGTCCACGCTCAGAGTAGCGGGTATATAGGGCATAAATAAATGCGGCCAGTTTTTCTTCAGCTTTTTTCTGAGAGTAAGATAAAATTAATTTTTGATAATTTAAAATATCCTGACTCATCAATTTAAATATCATATCTCTAACTTTAGCATCGCTAGCGACTAATTCCATTAATTCGTCATATTTTAACTCACAAGTGATCGTGTTTGTTAAGGTTTTAATTGAATTATTGTATTTTTGAGTGGCGATACTATCAAAACCCACAATGTCACCTGGGAGATAAAAACCATTAATTTGTTCAATACCGTTTACGGTGACGTAAGTTTTGACCGCACCAGAGTGGATGATAAAAAACTTTTTAAATGCAGAGCCTTCATCAACAAGAACCGTATCCTTAGTAAATGACTTTTTACGTTCTAAAAGTGTATTTGTACGATTATTCAATGACATAGGAATACACATTGAACCAATGCTACATAATTCGCATGGCACTGAATAGCTTTTAGAACGAAGGGGCTTATAGATTTCTTGCATGATATAGGATTAATGTTGCCTTGATGAATAAAATTTTTGTATAAGATTACCATCATTACTCAAAATCGCAAAGATTTAGCGGGGGTTTTCAGAAAATATTTTATTATTGATGTTACCACTGAACAGGGCTAATACGTTTAGTCATTGGTGTTGTAATTGTCACTTTAAAATTTAGACAAAAAAGGATACAAACAATTAGTCTAAATAAATCTCAGAATTATTTGGTATCAAATGCCACAAATTTTTAAGGCAGCTTAATGAAAAGAATCACTGAATTTTAAAATCTATGAGGGATTAATTTGGCGGACTTGATCCCTCCTCTAAAACGACACCTTAGTTCGCATAATGTATATTATGTTAAATAATACATTATAAATTACCCTTTTAAATCAAAAAGATAACTAAACCACTGATAATTAAGTAAACACACACTAACTAACCTCAATGTAGTCTATTAAATTACCTTTTATGCTATTTTTATGTCATAAAATTAAATTCTACACATGGCACATTAAGTTGATTGATAAAACTCAACATTCAAATTTCATCGTTATTAGATGCAAAGAATTCACAATTTTAGTGGATAACTAATGGCATAACTTGTAGATGGTGATCTAATTCAATGAGTTATCTGGCCGATCATTAATTCATCAGTAATCATTTCAATTAGTGTTGGTAAAACTGATATAAAAAACCGTAGGCAGCGCTACGGTTATATTTGAATAATTTAATACTAAATAAATCAGTTAATATGAAGCCCACCTGTCACACCAAACACATCTGCGGTAACATAACTTGATTCTTCTGATGCCAAAAACACATACAAACTCGCTAGTTCAACGGGTTGACCTGAACGTTTTAACGGTGCTTGTTGACCAAATTCTGGGATTGCCTCACTGGGTTGACCACCACTGATTTGTAATGGTGTCCAAATTGGTCCAGGTGCCACACAATTCGCTCGAATTCCTTTATCAGCAAGCTGTTTAGCCAATGCTCTGGTGAAAGCAATAATTGCGGCTTTGGTCGATGCATAATCCAATAAAATTGCACTTGGTTGATAAGCTTGGATTGATGATGTCGTAATGATTGTAGATCCTGATTTTAAATAAGTTAATGCTGCCTTTGTAATCCAAAATAATGATAATACATTGATATCAAATGTTTTTCTCAATTGTTCTGTTGTTAAATTTAAAATGTTATCCACCGCAACCTGTTTACCGGCAACTAAGGTTAGGTTATCAAGACCACCCAGTTTTTGATGTGCTTGCTCAACAAGTGTTTGACAAAATTTTTCATCACTCAAATCACCTGGGATTAATATTACTTTACGCCCTGCTGCTTCGATAATTTTTGCCACATCTTCAGCGTCTTTTTGTTCATATGGAAGGTAATTAATTGCAACATCAGCCCCTTCTTTTGCATAAGCAATCGCGGCGGCTCGACCTATACCTGAATCACCACCGGTTACCAAAATCTTTCGCCCTAATAAACGTTGGTTGCCTTGGTAGCTGGTTTCACCACAATCAGGAATCGGTTTCATTTCTCGTTGTAATGCGGGGGCGGGTTGTTCCTGTTTTGGGTATGCTTCGTGATAATATTTGGTTGTCGGATTGTCTAAGTTGCTGTTACTCATATTACTCTCCTAAGGATTGTTTGCATTGAACTGCAATTTAAATAAAATCAATTTACTAATCAACAATCCCTATCACAGGCATTGCTTGATATAAAAAACAACTCATGTTTCAACTATATTAATATCAATAACTTAAGTTATTTTAATTTTTATGTAATGTTATGTTATGGAAATTGAAAATTTGCTATCAAACAAGGTAACAATAACATGAACAGATAGCGTTCTAATTAATCGCCCCGCCTATGTACTTTTATTCCCTTTGAATAAATCACGTACAGAGACTATATCGCAATCAATCCTTTGTTGCTGGCTAGCGTATTAAATGAGACAGTATTGCTGCGCTAACGCCTTATCATACAATAGCATCATATTCGTGGGTCTTAATAACGTATTTAGCATAATTTTAATCCATTCATTATTAATCCTACCGAATTTATGGTATGGATTGTTCTTTATCGCCAATTATTTTATCCTTGTTGGATAAGTCTATTCCCCGATCGGCTTACGCTCTTCATTTGTCGTTGCTTTTGGCATTTTCGTTATATCAGTTAGTTGAGTATAACGTCATGTTTACAGCGCAATTACTCTGTATATCCATTGAATGTCACAATCATAAAAAAGAATAAATAAAATGTGACAATAGATGATTTCTAACCATATTCATTCCCTGAACAGTTACGTATTTTATTCTTTACTTTAGTGCGTTTCTCAATATTTAGAAAATATTCTTTCTAATGTTTCTTACCTGTGGATAACTTGTGAATGAAAATAAGTGTAAATTATTTTATACAGTCGATCGCCTCTTGCATTGTTATTGTGCAAAAAAGAGAATAATTAAGAATTTTATGATGTGTTTTTAATTAAACTGAAGCAAAAGTTGTTAATTTGATTTTTTTTCGGTAGTTAATTTACGTGACAATGTAACGCTTTGGTGTGTGCCCTACTCGATTAGACATAAAAAACCCGCAAAAATACGGGTTTTATTTTATTTGAATCACTGATTACAATTTTTCAATCTCTGCATATTGTTCAAGCAATTTTACTTTATCGTCTTGATAGCCTTGTTGCTTTTCTTTTTCTTTCGCAACAACAGCTTCTGGCGCTTTATCAACAAAACTAGGGTTAGATAATTTGGTCTCAATACGATTGATTTCATTATCCATTCGTTCAATTTCTTTACGTAAACGAGCGAGTTCATCTGTTTTATTAATTAATCCGGCCATTGGAATTAATAATTCAGCCCCTTCGACTAATTTTGTGACCGACATTGGACCTTTTTCACCTTCATCTAAAATAATGATTTCAGACAAGCGTGCTAATGACTCAATAAAAGTGACATTGTCACTAATTCGTCGGTGTGTCGTCGGTGAAGCATCCCTGACCATAAGCTCAAGTTGTTTGCTTGGTGCAATGTTCATTTCAGCACGGATATTACGTACAGCAATAACGACTTGTTTAATCCAGTTTAGATCGTTAACAGCGTGTTCGTCATAAGCATGTTGATCATATGACGGCATTTTTTGTAGCATAATTGTATCTGCGGTAATACCCATAATGCCTTTGACATTTTGCCATATTGCTTCAGTAATATATGGAATAATTGGGTGTGCTAATCTAAGTAACGCTTCTAATACTGATACTAAAGTATGGCGAGCGGCCCGTTGCTGATTCGCATTACCATGACTTAGTACAGATTTGGTTAACTCTAAATACCAGTCACAGAATTGGTTCCACGTAAATTCATATAGAATACTTGCTGCCATATCAAAACGATAGGTTGAAAAGGCATCTTGATAAGATTTCACCGTTTGATTAAATTCAGCTAAAATCCATTTGTCAGCAAGGGAATACTCAAGTTCACCACCTTTGAAGCCACAATCATGTTCTTGGGTATTCATTAAAACATAACGACTCGCATTCCAAAGTTTATTACAGAAATTACGATAGCCTTCTAACCGTTTTAAATCCCAGTTAATATCACGACCTGTTGATGCAAGAGCAGCTAAGGTAAATCTCAATGCATCAGTACCGTGTGGTTCAATACCATTTGGGAATTGTTTTTCAGTTCGTTTAGCTATTTTTTCTGCCAATTGCGGCTGCATCATATTTCCAGTGCGTTTTTCTAACAACGCTGGCAATGAAATTCCGTCAATCATATCAAGAGGATCGATAACATTCCCCTTAGATTTAGACATTTTTTGCCCTTCTTCATCACGAATCAAGCCGGTGACATACACCGTTTTGAATGGAACTTGCGGTTTACCATTTTCATCTTTGATAAAATGCATGGTCAGCATGATCATTCTTGCAACCCAGAAGAAGATAATATCAAAACCTGTTACCAACACATTTGTGGGATGGAAGGTTTTAAGATCATCGGTATTATCTGGCCAACCTAATGTAGAAAATGTCCATAATCCTGATGAGAACCATGTATCTAATACATCATCATCTTGTGACAATTTGATATCAGCCGCGAGGTTATTTTCTTGACGTACTTCATCTTCATTACGCCCAACATAGACGTTACCTTGTTCATCGTACCAAGCTGGAATACGGTGTCCCCACCATAATTGACGGGAAATACACCAATCTTGAATATCATTCATCCAGGAAAAATACATATTTTCATATTGTTTAGGTACAAACTGGATTTCACCCGTTTTTACGGCATCAATTGCCACTTCAGCAAGTGGTTTAGTTCTAACATACCACTGATCGGTTAGCATCGGTTCAATTACTACACCACCACGATCGCCATATGGAATGGTTAAATTATGCGGTTCGATTTTGTCAAGAATACCTAAAGCATCGCACTCAGCAACAACAGCTTTACGTGCGGCAAAACGCTCTAGGCCTTGTAAAGATTGTGGTAAATCAGTTGGATAAACCGTTGATGGTTCACCGTTTGTATCAAACACTTCTGCTTGATGGCGAATATCACCATCAAAGGTTAATATATTGATCATCGGTAAATGATGACGTTTACCAACTTCATAGTCGTTAAAGTCATGCGCTGGGGTGATTTTTACACATCCCGTACCTTTTGTCATATCGGCATGTTCATCACCAACAATCGGAATACGACGGTTAACAAATGGTAAAACAATAAATTTACCGATCAAATCTTTATAGCGAGGATCTTCTGGATTAACCGCAACACCTGTGTCGCCTAAAATTGTTTCTGGCCTTGTTGTGGCAACCACTAAATAGTCGTTGCCATCAGCAGTTTTTACACCATCAGCGAGTGGATAGCGAATATGCCACATTGAACCTTTAACGTCTTTATTTTCAACTTCTAAATCAGAAATGGCTGTACGTAATTTAGGGTCCCAATTAACTAAGCGTTTACCACGATAAATGAGATCTTCTTTATATAAGCGAACAAAGACTTCTTTTACTGCATTAGATAAGCCATCATCCATGGTAAAACGTTCACGTTCCCAATCAACTGAGTCACCTAAACGACGCATTTGTTTGGTGATACTACCGCCCGACTCTGCTTTCCATTGCCAAATTTTATCAATAAATGCATCTCGACCATAATCATGACGTGTTTTATTTTCTTCCGCCGCAATTTTACGTTCGACGACCATTTGGGTCGCTATGCCTGCATGGTCAGTACCCGATTGCCATAGTGTATTATTACCCTGCATGCGGTGATAGCGAATGAGCGCATCCATGATGGTTTGCTGGAAGGCATGCCCCATATGCAAACTCCCCGTTACATTTGGTGGCGGAATTGCAATACAGTAGCTTGGCGCGGATTTATCACCATTTGGTTTAAAGTATCCGTTTTCTTCCCAATGAGTGTAAATCGGTTGCTCGATTTCTTGAGGATTATAAGTTTTATCTAATGTTATTTTCATAATGCTTTTCAGATCCAGTAAAAAGAATATGCACTAATTGTACTTGAGTACATAAATAGAAATAAATAGAGACTATTCTACAACAAATTAACATGAGTTAAAAACTGAATAATCACGCTATTGTAAGATATAAAAATAAAAAGGGGGGATTTGATGGGAAATTGACAGATGCCTTGATAGGATCAAGGCATCAAGGTGATCATTAAAAGAGATCTTTAACGTTTCCGCCTTTTTCAGCAATTTTTTTCATAACCGCTTTGTGCAACCAAATATTCATTGCTGCACTATCATCTGTATTACCTGTGTAATGCAGTTCTGACGCTAATGCTTTACGTGCCGTTAAGCTGCTATCTAATCCTAATAGTTTTAAAAGGTCAACGATTGACGTTTTCCAATTTAATTTTTGTGGGTTTTTCTTAGCCATTTCATCTAAGATAGCCACTACGTCAACATCTTTGAATGGTTCTGCTGTATCGACGACAGAATCCGTTGTATTTGTTTCAGCTGGTGATTCAACTTTAGCCGCTGCCGGTGTTTCATTAGCATGTGCTTTTTTTACAATTTTATCAGCGATTGAACCAACAATGCTCGTTGATGGAATTATTTTTGAAAAAATATCTGATAACATTCCCATTATTCACTCCTTAATTTTTTTAAATTTTTAGATGGTGCTTTTTTTCAAAAGCGCCTTAGTAAATAGCAAAAAAAAAGTGATGTCAATCAACAATAATCAATTGATTATTATTAAAACAATTATTCTGCTTTATTAATATTAATGGTTTTTAAATTAAATCCGACATTTTTATAAGCAATATAGCGCTCACGAGCTAATGCTTTTAATCGACTTTCAAAGGGAACAAAATCAATGATATCTCTATATACCGTCGAAAATTCAGGAAATGACTCTTGCAAATTAATGAGCAATTGACGATTGCCATTACTTCTTTTTCCTAACCATGCAATTTCAACCGGCGATCCCCCTTTCATTCCCTCACCAACTAAATTATGCGGTACGAAGCGGTCTGGTTCTTGTTGCCAAAGGTATTCATCAACTTTTTCAGCTTGTTGTTGATCTTGACATGCAACAAGGATCCGTTGTCCTTGTTGCCAATGTGTAACGATCGTCTGACAAGCAAGTTTTTCATGCGGCAGTAATAGGGGATCAGCCAATGTGGTTTCATCATCAATTAAATAGAATATGACTTTTTTCAATTAACTTACCCCAATAAAGATCAAGACACGCATGTTTTATACGATAATGATATTTTATATTAACATTTTATGAATCAGACTGTTCAATTAAATATTGAACTAACAATGATACAGGACGCCCTGTTGCACCTTTATTCGCACCTGAAACCCAAGCCGTTCCAGCAATATCAAGATGTGCCCAATGATAATTTTGAGCAAAACGTGATAAGAAACAACCTGCAGTAATTGTTCCACCATCACGACCTGCTGCATTCATAATATCGGCACAACTTGATTTGATTTGTTGTTGGAATGCATCATCAAGTGGTAGTTGCCATGATTTATCATAAGCTTTGGTCGAAGCTGCCACTAATTGTCCCACTAACTTATCGTTATTGCCCATTACACCAGTATAATGGTGACCCAACGCTACAATGCAGGCTCCTGTTAGGGTCGCAATGTCAATCACCGCTTGTGGTTTAAAGCGTTCAACAAACGTTAACACATCACAGAGCACTAATCGTCCTTCTGCGTCTGTATTAATGACCTCGACCGTTTGGCCAGATAGCGTGGTAAGAATATCACCAGGGCGATAGGCTCCTGTTCCTGGCATATTTTCACAACCAGCCATAATTCCAATCACGTTGATGGGTAGATTTAACGCTGCAACTGCTTGCATTACACCATAAACAGTCGCTGCCCCACACATATCATATTTCATTTCATCCATTCCGGCGGCAGGTTTAATTGAAATACCACCTGAATCGAAAGTTAATCCTTTACCGACAAGGACGATTGGTGCTGCATTTTTATCTTTATGACCTCGATATTCAATCACACTCATGATGGATTCATTTTCTGAACCTTTACCCACGGCAAGGTAGGCATTCATACCTAACTTAGCTAGCGCTTTTTCATCATAAAAAGCTGTTTTTAGATCGGTATACTGCTGATTTAAGTATTTTGCTTTATCAGCAAGGTACTGCGCATTACAGACATTAGACGGCTGGTTTGCAAGCGTTCTTGTTGCACTAACACCATTAGCAACCGCTATTCCATGTAATAATCCTTGTTCGGCAGACTCAACCAAGGCTTTATCTGTTACTGAAAAGACCATATTCTCAGTTTTGATTATTGGGGACTTAGTAGATTGATATTCATCAAAACGATAGCAATGAAACTCAATGGTTTCGATAAATCGTCTTACAAACTCATAGCTTGTGGCAGACGTTAAATCCGTTAATGAAACTAGCATGTGTTTACTATTCAAATTCGCCAAACGATCGGCAATGCTTTTGGTGATTTGGCTGACTTTGTCCATTGTAAAACTTTTTTTATCGCCTACGCCAACAAGTAACACTTTTTTAGCACTAATATTAGGTACATTATATAATACAGTGGTTTCCCCTATTTTACCGCTAAAGTCCCCTGCTTTGATTAACTGAGTCACCAGATTATTGGTAATGCTGTCAAAATCCCTGACACGTTCAGACTGCGTTTTGCCCTGCCAAATCGATAACACTAAGCAATCTGTTTTTTGTTTGAAAATATCACCATGTTTAATTTGAAAGTTCATTTTTATGCCTTAATCATTTAGTCTATTTGAATGCTATTTAGTTTTTATAACTACTCATGTAACCAGATAGCACGGATACTCAAAATCGTTATATTGAGCGCTATTTCAAGCATATGAAGCGCTATAATAATATTATTGTGCCATTCTAACGTTAAACAATAGCATATCAACAAAAAATTGATAACGAAAAGTCGGATTTAAGGCTATAATATTTCATTATATTTGATGAGTTATATTGTTGAGTAGGCTTATTACACGTGATTATTCGTCGTTACATCATAAAAGAAACATTTAAAACACAGCTCGCCATCCTATTTATTCTATTCATGATCTTCTTTTCACAAAAATTGATCAGAATTCTATCTAGTGCCGTTGATGGTGATGTTCCCAGTAATTTAGTTATGCCGCTCCTACTGCTGGGGGTGTCAAGTATGGCTCAATTAATTTTACCGTTGAGTCTTTTTCTTGGTATTTTGGTTGCTTTTGGGCGATTTTATACTGACAGTGAAATGGTTGCTATGTATGCATGTGGTGTTAAAAAACGTATCATTTATCAAGCAATTTTATTTCTCTCTATTATTACTTGCTCTTTCACTATAGCCAATTTAGTTTGGTATAGTCCATGGTCAAGTGTACAAGAAGAGCAACTCGTCGAAAATGCTAAACTTAACCCGAGTTTAGCTGGTTTACTTGCGGGGCAATTTCAAAAAACACAAAAAGGTGATTCGGTAATATACATTGGTAAAGTTGAAAATAATCAAATTAAACAAATTTTTATTGCGCAAACGAATCCAGGAACCGCTGCGAGACCTTCGGTAATATTATCAAATCAAGGTAAAGTCTTACATGATGCACAGGGTAACCAAATTATTGTGTTAGATAATGCTAATCGTTATGAAGGTTCGGCACAATTAAAAGACTTTCGAATTTCACATTTCAATAATTATCAGGCGATTATAAAACCAAAAACATTAACATCAACTGATGCACAAGCTAATGATAAAGTAGATCAAATGTCATTTAGTGAATTACGCCAAGTCAATACACCAAAGGCCAAAGCTGAATATTATTGGCGGGTGTCGTTAATTTTATCCGTTCCATTGATGGCCTTTTTAGTCATTCCATTAAGTTCATCAAATCCAAGACAAGGACGACTCAACCGCATTTTACCTGCTATTTTATTGTATTTAGTTTACTTTTTATTAGAAAGTTCAATCAAAGCCCATGCAAGTAAAGGACGACTTGATCCGACTTTCTGGTTTAACTTAGTTAATGGATTCTATTTCATGTTAGCAGTATTGTTTAATGTTTGGGATAGCATACCAATGCGAAAAATTCGTTATAGATTAACCCCTGCTCGCACAGCTTCATAAAAGGATGTTTAGTATGTTTTCTATTCTTGATCGTTACATTGGTAAAACCATATTAAACATGATTGCGATAACTTTATTTTTATTAATAAGTTTATCTGGCATTATTCGCTTTATTGATCAGCTTCGCCGAGTGAAGGTTGATTATGATGCGATGGCTGCCGCACTATATTCTGTATTGATGATTCCTAAAGATCTTGAAGTGTTTTTTCCGATTGCAGCATTAATCGGTTCACTCATTGGACTGGGTTTATTAGCGTCTAAAAGTGAATTAGTGGTAATGGAAACCGCCGGTTTTAGCCGATTACATATTGTCAAAGCTGTCATGAAAACGGCTATTCCTTTAGTCCTTATAGTGATGGCGATTGGTGAATGGGTAGCACCGACTAGTGAACAAACTGCGCGTAACATGCGCTCAGAAAAAACCTATGGCGGTTCATTAATCGCAACGCAAGATAGTATTTGGGCAAAAGATGGCAATGATTATGTGCATATTGGTAAAGTCGATTCTGATAACACCATTTCAAATATTGATATTTTTTCTGTCAGTGATGAAGGTGAACTGAGTGTTATCACCCATGCGGCTTATGCAACTTATCAAAATAATGCCTGGCAACTTGTTCAAGTAGATAAAAGTGATCTTACTGACCCAAATAAAGTCAGGGGAACTAATTTATTATCAATGCAATGGACATCATCAATTACGCCCGATAAATTAAATATTGTTGCGCAAAATCCAGAGTCGCTTTCCGCCTCTGGTTTGTATCAGTATGCGCAATATTTAAAATCATCAGGGCAAGATTCAACGAACTATCAACTCCTTTTCTGGAAAAAACTGCTTAAACCGTTATCAGTAGCTGTTATGATGCTATTAGCGCTATCCTTTATTTTTGGACCGTTAAGAAGTGTCCCAATGGGCGTCAGGGTTATTACTGGTGTGGCGGTTGGCTTCATCTTCTATATTGCGGATAGCTTATTCTCACAAGTGAGTATTGTTGCCGGATTACCGCCCATATTAGGCGCGATGTTAACCAGTATTGTCTTCTTGGCAATTAGCTACTACCTATTTAACAAAAAGAGTTAGTTTTATCTATTTTAGTTTTACAATTATCCCCTAAACTAATGGCGTTTAGGGTGATAATTAATAAAGACTAACCCTAGCAATATCAAAAAAACACCCAAAAACTCAAAATGGGTTGGCCGTTCATGAAGTAACCACCAAGATAGAAATAGTGTTATTACTGGAATTAATAGCGTGCTAAGCCCTGCTACACTGGCATTCATTGTTTTTAATATGTACATCCATAATACCCAAGCTAATGCCGTCGCAGGGATAATCGTATAAAATAGAGCAAACCATAAGTAAGGTGCATTCATAACATGATGGTCAGCAACAATCAGTGATAATATGACTAAAAATATGGCACCATATCCCATCTGCCAGGTCGTTAAAGAAAGCGTATCGATCGTGAGGTTACGATATAATCGTTTTGCTATGACAGCACCTATTCCCCAAAATAATCCAGATAATAAGGCAAAAAACGAACTCAGAAGCGAATTTTGACTATTCCAAGGTTGAATAATACATAATAATCCCATTGCGGCAGTGATCAGTGCGATAATTTGCAGTAAACCCAATTGCTCTTTTAATACAAATACTGACAATAATGCTATCCAAAATGGCATGGTATAAACCATAATCGTCACTTTACCTGCACCACCAACAATCAGGGCAATTTGGGCTAAACCAATCATGCCAGTTGTTTGGAAAAAGCCAATAAGCATGGTTGGCCAAAAAGGCGTCGGAGCTAATGAACGGCCTGATATTTTTAACACGACTAATAACATCAAAAATGCCAAAACCGTTCGGTAAGCAGAAAAGTCAGTGGCACTCATATAAATTAATGCAGATTTCATCACAATCCAGTTATAAGCCCAAATAAAGGTTAATATAACTAAAGCGATCAATCCTAATAAACGTGTTTTTGATAGTGACATTATCATGTTGTTTGTCGACCAGATTATACAATTGGCTGTACAATTCCTATTATATGCAAAATGAATATTAAATTAAGCTGTTTTTTTCAGCAAATAAAGCGAAAAATAACAATTCTAGTTGCAACCAGACAAGAGCTTAGTATAATGCCAAAGTTTACTTTATTTACATCTCAATGCCTGAGTGGCGAAATCGGTAGACGCAGCGGATTCAAAATCCGCCGCCCTTAAAAGCGTGTCGGTTCGAGTCCGACCTCAGGCACCATCACCTACTCTATCAAGCTCAACCAAAGTCAATAAAGCCTTTACTTACAAGCCTTCAAGAGATTGGTTTGTCTACTGATGTCTATGGGATTTACTGGGCATCAAGGAAAAATATGGAGTTTTTATGGAGTTTTTTGAGTTCGATTTTAGTTGACTCCATAAAATGAGTGGAAAGGCTTTTGGGATAAGGGATTGGATAAATTTTGGTTAATAATATGGTGGTAAAAAGTTTTTACTATTATATTATTTGGATATTAAGTCTAACTTAATTTATTAAAATCATAATAAATAGATTTCAATCTATTTAATTGATTTTTTTTATTGTAATTTTTAGATATTTACTTACTTGATTTTGATTTAATACCTTTCTCTGTGAATTTAGTATCCATTCACTCTTAAGCTGACAACCTCACTCCCATCTTTTTCTTGCCTTCACCAAGTGACATGCTATGATTAACCGAATTCGTGTATAAATACTCATAATCAACATCCTCATAATAAACACGCTAGGGAATAGTAAAATACATGTATCTTTATCAACTGATGTTAAAAAAGCAGTGGTTAATGCTTGAGGAAGATGATGCATCATCATCTTCTTATTATCAGCCGAAACCGACACGCATTAAGCACTTTTATGATTGTGGTTATGATGATATCGTCAAACAACTGGTTAATCAGCCACAAAGTTGCAAAGACTTTTACCCAGTCCTACAGCAAGTCGGTTTACCTTATCAAAGCTATTATGACAAAATGCCGGATAAAGTCTCAAATACCTTAAAAACCGCATTACATCAAGAACACGTCGTATTAGTTCAGTTGCCCGTGATTAATGGCTATAGTGGAACCGCATCCTATTCGCATGATATCAAGCCGATACCAATAGTGAAAAAAGAGCCGACGTTTGAGCCGGATGACAGTTGGTTGGTGGTGGATTTACTCAATCACAAACCAGAGCTGATTCAAATCCTTGATGCCAGTAATAATCATCAGGTGACGACGGCGCAAACCAGCCCCAACCAGATTTTTTTAAAACACGGTGATGTATTTTCACCCTCCAAGGTCCTGCCCAAGGTACATATTGTCTTAGGCGGTTTAGGCGGGAGCTATGATTTGGCGCTGCGGGGTGATAAACCACTACGCGTTAAACAACTCGCACAAAGCTGGCTCGATGAGTTATCAACACTGCTAGCGTCAGGTAACTCCCCTTTTACCATAGAGCTTGATGAAGCAATGGCAAGTTTGATTAATCAAAAAGCCTTACCACAACGTGGGCTTCAAGCCAAATACATTGATGAGCACACCGCCTTTCGACCCGATGAAACGGTGGGTGTCTTTTTTTACCACATGCTCGCTTTACTCAATCATACCAATTTTATTACCGCAAGGCAGCGTATTGGCACCTGTGGTGCGGATGAGGGCGAGGGAGCAATACCCGATGTTAAATCACTCAAACAAGCCCTAAAATCCTTACATAATATTCGCCACAGTGACGGGCAAGATAAGCCAGACTATGCGTATCACAATGATACCCTATCTAAAATGGCTAACCACTATCTAGGCAGTCCACTTGTCCTTGATGGCACAGGCGGTGATAACGACGCACAGTCAGCCCTATTGACTCAAGTGAAAATAGCAACAGAGCAAGACCAACTGACGGATATTGCATCGTTATATGCTAATGCCATTAAACTGCTTAAACATCTACGTGAACCGGGCATCATTCGCCATGTGGAAACCCGGCGTGAATATCAACTTAAAGCCACTAAACTTGATTATCGCCCGGTTGAGCTTAAAAAGCTGGACTTTATTCAGCTTGAACTTCATGCCAATTATCGTTATGAAATCGTCTCTGAAGATAAGGCTTATCAATTTATTGGGCGATTTAATCCTGACGGTAAAGTGCAGGTTAAAGTGCCTGCTAAATGGGCTTCAGCTAAAAGCTGGCAACTCAATGCACAAGCGGTTGAAGATGATTTTGTGGCTAAAATATTTCCTAAACTGGTTAATCCAACGTGGACTTTACAAGATAGAAATAATGCCGTCATGGGGTTGGCAAGCGGTGGCCTTATCGGTGGCGTTACGGGCTACCTTTACGGTGATCAAATTAAAGAAACGGTGCTTGAAAATCTACCAAGAATAACCGGCGCAGCCCAAGTGGCTAGTGGTGTCATGAGCCTTTACGTCGCTGGTGTAGTCGGTGTAACCGGTGTGGGAGCCCCATTAGCCGCTGCAATTGGCTTTGTTGCATTAGATAATATTCAAGCAGGCGCTCGTTCAATGTGGACCAATGAACATACCCCAACCTACGGTGGCGAGCTGATTGAATGGTCAGGATTATTGCCGAAAGGTTATGGTGAAATCACCTATTCACTGGTTGATATCGGTTTAGTGGGTAAAGCCGGCTCACTGCTAAAAGCAGCTAGCCAAACTACCAATTTTGTTAAATTTAAAACTGTCAATACTGTTAAAACCGGTCAAATAGTGAAACCAACTGAAGTAACTATTTCAGTAGAAAAGATTAGCTTAAATAAACCGAATGTGATTGAATTAAAGGGATTAGAAGTAGATAAGATTGCAGTTAAAGTAAATAAAAGCTCAAGCTTATTAGATGATGTATCTAAAACAGCATTTTATGCAGCAAAAAATAGTGTCAAGTTTTGGGTACCAAAAGATAAGCATATGCTCGGAACTGCTGCTAGCAGATCAGCGCAGTTTAATACAAATAATGTATCAGATATTAGAAATTTGGTAGAAGAGGCATTAAATTCACCAAATGCTCAATTTCTTCCTAATAATGTAGAAAATTCTTTTCGGGTTGTTGTTGATATGGAGAGAAAGATTGGTACAAAAGGTCAAACAAGTATTCGAATAATAATTGGAGATGATGGAAAAATATGGAACGCATTCCCTGTGAACTTTCAATAAAAATTGATTATACAAATTTATCTGTTGGTGAAGTACTATTAACATCTCAGCTTTTTACTGAAATTGAAGGTAGCTTGTTTATTTCATTAGAAAATAAGGTTATTTTTTCGGAAAGTGGCATTTTACTACTTGAATTAGCAAAGCAATTGAATGATTGGCTTAAGGATCCACAATATGATTTTGAATATTATTCAATGGATTATGAAGATGGACCAATATTGTTTTTTAAAAGAGATGGGATTGAATGTTGGAAAATTGGCAGTGTTTGGATGGAAGAGATATATTCTAGTATTGATATATTTGAAATAATTAATGCGAGTAAAAAATTTATTGATAAGTTATGCAGACAATTACATTCGGAAGAAATTAAATTCGAACATCTATTATTAAAGTAAGACGCTTATTAGTACATTTACTCTGGGAGAAAACTTGAAATGATTTAGATAATTTTGATAATGAATGGGTTAAAGGGCCATCGAGAACCGTTGGGCAAGAGTTTGAATGGGATGTACAACTATCGAAATTAGGCGAAAAACAATTAGGTTGGGCTTCCCGAGATGGTAAACATTTGAATGTTTCTTTAGATGGCAAAATAACGCATAAATAGGGCTAATATGACAAATAAAATAGATTTTGATTGTGAAGTAGAAATACAAACAACCTGTTTACACAAGGAATATATAGGTGATAAAGGCATTGTAGTTGGCATTAGTGAGGAAGATGGTATCACTTATGGTTATGGTATTGTTTTAAAAGGAAAAGATATCGTGACTTATTTTGATAAACAAGATGTCAAACCTACCGGAAGAAAGTTTAACCGAGACGACTATTACTAATAAAGTAAGAAGTCAGTAAAATGAAGAAATTAAAAAAAGGCTTTTTTAAAGCGATCTCTTATGAAATTAAGTAAAATTAATCAGATACAAATATCGAGTGCACAAGAAGGGCTTCTATTAAATATATTACATTAAAAGGAATATAAGTATGCCCGAATATAATAGTAAAATTAGATATCCAGAAGGGTAATCCACCCATTTTTAATGGAAGTTTGGCGTAGAATTTTGCTGTTGTATTAATTTAAGTTTTTGCATAGGCGTGATCCAACCAATTCCCATATTAGGTCTTTCATGATTATATGTCCATAACCAACGAGTCGCTTTATCTTGTAATTCACTAATCTCGTTGTAAATATAATGACTTAGCCAATCATAATGAACAGTACGATTAAAACGTTCAATATAGGCATTTTGCTGAGGATTACCCGGCTGGATAAAGCATAATGTTATTTTTGGGTTTATATCCAAAGTTGTACTCATCTTATTAATCACTTTCTATGTATCATTAAGCTTATTACATAATAATTAATTTGATTTTGTTAAAATATTAAAAGTCAACTCTTCAAATGGAATATCACATTGTTTAAAAAATGATTTTAATCCTTGAATTTTTGCCGATGTATTACAATTGGCATAGATAAAATAATCACCCAGTAGCGAATAAGAGTTAGATAGTTTAGTCTTTGCAATATAACCGCCATCTTCTAATGCTAATTGTTGCATTTTAGCTGGATATAAAACAATTAAAGAAGTAATGACATCACCTAATAAATTTTTCCAATTACTAAATGGTTTTTCTTCACCCAAAAACTCATAAGAAGATAAATTAATTCCGGTAAAATCAAAATCATCTTCTAAAGAATAAGAACTCACTTCTTGTTTAGGCGAAACATAAACGGAACAAGGGAAAGGCCACAGTTTTTTAGCTTCTTCTTCAAGTATATGTTGGCGAGCCAAAAGTTCTTTTTCAGTCCACGAGTAACATTCGCTCACAAATTTGTTTAAACGTAAATTGCTTTCCTTAAAACCATTTTCAATCGTTAATTTCACGTCAAATGAGTGATTGCTGTATTTGCTATTATATGCAGTTAATGTCAAATTAGGTAAAGTATGTAACCACTTATTATGAATTTCAGTAAAATTCTGGCCTAAAGACTCTTTCCATTCATTATTTAAATTCTGCGGCATAATATGTTCGATACTATATTCGCTGTTTTGCAAACGTTCTATGACATTAATTTGTTCCCTACTATTGCTATTTTCCAAACGACTAAATAGATATTGTTTATTACCTGAACTTAATGCATAGATATTTCTTGTCATTAACATTTCGATAAATTCTTCGTCTGTTGGGAAACGTAAGCTTTGCTCTTTACTCAATAAAATAAATTTACAAATTTCAGCATAACTCTGATTATTATTTTGGCGCTTGCTAATATCTTTATCTAAGGTAGCAAAAAACTTATTTAAGGAGTTTGATGCCAAACCAACAATGAGACGACGGAATATATAACTTTCGATAATTGAAAAAATATCTTTGGCTTCTTTCTCTGTTAATTTTCCTTTAGAAATATGATCTAAAATAGCCAATAAGAACGGGTGAATAACCGTTAAATCAAGCTGATTTAATCGAATAATATTCGGTTCTAAATCATTTGTGCGCCCTGTCGGTTTTAGTAATTTTTCGTATAAAGAGGCATAGTGCAGTAAATCGATGAGTAAGGCTTCTTTTTGGTATCCTTTAGCAAAATCTTTAAAATAAAAATAAATATCACGAATAACGATTGTTTTGCCTAGCTTTAAGGTCAAGTAACTCTTAATAAAATCACTCACATAGTAGTAATTGTCAAATTCTGTTTTCTTTTCAATCCTATGCCAATATTTTACATAATACTGTTCTTGCACCACGGGCGGTAAGCTCATTAGAATATAGTTACGGATTTTATCCCCTTCCTCTAACGCTAAACCAGTAGAATTTAAACTCTCAAATATTAGTTGAGGATCATCGCTTTTTTCAAGAAAAATATCGATAATCTCCAAGCGAGAAATCGCATCATAGAGATGTTCAAGATCGATACTTTTATTAATAATTTCATTTTTGAAAAAATAGTAATTTGCGGTGACATTAGAAGTCGCGATAAAATCGACTTCATCCTCAAATAAAGCATCAAATGCTTGCCGATCTTCATTGATTGGTTTAAGACGAATCTTACGGAATTCAGTATTATATTCATCCACAAGATGACGATTTTTAATTTTATCTTTTAACTTACTATCATTAACTTGAACCAATTTTTTCTCTAACAAATTAACCATGGCTACCAATAAGATGGAAACCGTAGTTAATCGTTGTTGACCATCAATAATTAAATAGTCTTCACGGTTACCGTTCTCCATATTGCTTGATACCACACTACCAAAAAAATGGGGTTTAAGAGGTTGTTCTATTAAGGTTAAAAGGTCATCGAGTAGCTGCTTACAATGCTTAATTTGCCAATTATAATTACGTTGATAAACAGGAATAATAAAACGCTTATCTGAACCATCTAGAAACTTTAAAAATGATTTTGCTTCACCTTTCATCTAACTATCCTTATTAACGATTATCTTTAGAATTAGTTCTTACACTGCAAATTTAATTATATTTGCTCTTAACTTCAGCGATCCAATGTGGCAATTCTGACGTTAGCTTCAAATTGTGGGAAAATAAATTATCCATAGTCTTATTTTCTATTCGACTTAAATCAACACTTTGGATGATCTCTTCAAAATAAGGGATAACATCTGGCTGCGATAGTCCAAAATTAAGGATTGATTGCTGTAACAATCGGCTATCAATACCCCATTCGCGAGCAAACTCAATTGATGAGTTAATTATTTTTTCGGTTTTCCATGCATTAAATGCTTGATCAAAATGTACCTGACTGGAAAGCTTACCGGCTAATAGTTGGGTATCTACAAACTCTTTTAATATTTTTGCTTGCTGATCATCACCCATATTACTGAGTTCTTGGATTTGCTCATAAATAATACGTAATGTTTCGCTATTGACTGTTTGGATACCATCAACATTAGCGACTTTTGAACCAATCAAACTTAATATATGCGCTGCGTCAATGACTTGTGTACCCGCTAACTTAGTTTTACCAATTAAAGCCGGCACAATTATTGGTGTTGTTGGTATATCGGATTTAGCCGTTAAGTTCTTAAATGCACCGACATACTGTAACCAAGTATGTTCTGTCATACCAAAAGAGGCATCATCCCATTTAAATTCGTAATATTGTTGCACAGTATTCAGCTGATCCGCTGCTGCCTTAAACGCTTGTAAAAACTCAGTTAATTTTTTATCATCATAAACAATACTTTGCCAATCGGTTGGATCGGTTAAGGTTAAAATGAGCTCATCAAAATGATTTGATAATTTTTGTACCGCAGCGGCATAGGTATCAACAATCGCTTTACTGCTTTTACCGCCACTGCCATATAATTCTAATGCTCGGTTAACCATCTCTTCGGTGATTCGTGGCAACTGAAAATTCACAATAGTGCCAAACTCTTTACTTGAACCAAACACGCGGTTAGTGCGTGAATAGGCTTGAATTAATCCCTGTAATTCTAAAGTGCGGTCAACGTATAACGTATTTAAGCGTTTAGAGTCATAGCCCGTTAGTAACTGATCTGCCACAATGACCAAATCGATATTTTTAGCATTACGTCCGCTCCCTCCACGGGTTGCACGTTCAACAATATCCTCAAAATATGCCTTTTCACCATGCTTTTTATCACCAGCGATAAAATTAATTCCGGTAAATTGGGCATAATCTTTAAACATCGCTCTAATGACGTAAGGATCAACGTTATCGGGATCATTTTCATTACCAAAGCTAAACGTCATGGCGACGTTGATTTTTTGTGGATAATTCGCCAGTTGCTTTTTAAATTCATCATAATAAGCAATCACCCGATCTTTATAAGCAACGGTTAAAATAGCATTAAATTGTTGCTGTTGTGATTGAGTTTGCCAGTTGGTAATTATTTCTTCAACGACACGAGGAATATGGGTTTCATCATAATAGGCCAGTACACCTTTTTTAACTGCTTGCTTTTCGACGTCAAGCTCACTCCAACTTTGTACTAATCGATCAATTTCGCGATCTGCCATCTCTGGCTTTTCGATTTTTATTCTTTCGGCAAGTTTATCGCGCAGATCATCATAGCTTTTAAATTCGCCGGTATTGATGTAGTCGACATGAAAGCCTAGCACATTGCCATCTGCAATGGCTTCATCAATGGTATATTGGTGTAATTTAGGGCCAAATAGCTTTTCGGTGGTATTAATCACTTCGCTTTTTTCGTTTATTTTTCCTTTGATATTATTTTCATCAAATAATGGGGTTCCGGTAAAACCAAAAAACAAGCTATTCTTTTTAAAAAAGCTTTTGATATCCCCCATCATTTGCCCCATAGTGGTACGGTGCGCTTCATCGACGATGAAAATGATTTTCTTATCAGCAAGACTTAAGTCTTTTGCCTCTTCAAGTTCTTTAATTAAGACATTGAGTTTAAAGGTTGTGGTCACCACAATGCCGTTCTTGGCTGAATTTAGGTGCTTACGTAATTGGGCGGTATGTTTAGTATCATCAACAGATACCGCTTCGAAAGCGGCATAGGCTTTAAAATTAGCACTAGTACGGTTATCCAGTTCGCGCCGATCAACTAAAAATACCACTTTATCAAACCCTGCTCGGGTAGATAAAAACAGCGCAGTTTTAAAACTGGTGATGGTTTTACCCGATCCGGTGGTATGCCATACAAAACCGCCATGCGGTTTATTTTGTGGATTATCCCAACCAAACGCAGCCCCCTCAACCGCTTGCAAAGCAAACACTTGATAAGGTCGCATTAACATATGGCGGCGGTTTTCTTCCTCTTTCGCTTCATCAATCACCAGATAATCACCTACCATTTGGTGCGCCATGGGAATCATTAAGAAGTGTTCAATAACTTGCTGCCAATGGTTGATGGGTTTGTTGAATTTATCCGCCCAATGGAATACAAAGCTTGGATTAAATTCGTTCAAGGATTTAGGTGTAGCAAAGTAGCGGGTTTCGATCTCGGTCACCATGACCATCATCTGCGAAAAAGCCATAAAATTATTGCAGTATTCGCCATCGCGATAGTAGCGTTTAAATTGTTCAAATGCTTCATCTAAACTTTTATCGGTACGTTTTTGTTCAATATTAATTAACGGTAAGCCATTAATTAATAACACCAGATCAAAACGGTTGCCATTAGCAGTTTGTACTTCGCGCGCAATACGGTAACTGGAGTCACCACCGCGCACTTCAGCTTTTTTAAAGATGGTTAGGGTAATTTGTTTACGCGTAATATTGGGGTTATCATCACGATAAATGCCATCAATTTTGCCTTTTGACTCTTCCATGGCTAAAATCTTGGCGGCTTCATAGCTATTACTGATTTGCCGCACTTTGGCCATCACTTGCTTAAATTCGTTATCGGTGAGTTCAACACCTTCAAGCTGATCAGCATTAAGCCGATTGAGTTCTTGCCGCCAGTGGTTGATTAAATCATCAACGGTGACTTTACGCTTATTGCCATTTAAATAGTCAGGTGCTTGCCATTTATACTTTTCGAGCTCTTTAACAAAGCTTTCTTGAAATGCCTTTTCTGACGTATCTTTTACTACCTGACCCATAACCTCACTCCTGTTATACAAACATTTCATTCAAATAAGCATGTTTTATATTGTTTAATTTATCTAATTTACGTTGTTCTAAGGCAATTTTTTGGTCTAATAATTTAAAGAAATTACCGATTTTGGTTTGTTCAATTTTATCTGTATTATTAATTAATAACGTAGATAAAGAATCTTCACTAATATGCCTAACAGTAGTTCCTGTAACTAAAGGTAATATTTTTTTACAGTTGGCGTTTATTTCATATGATAAATATTCTGCAAGCATATCATTTGAAATTGTTGCAATTAAAGTATCACCGCTAGCTCTGACATTCTCTTTAATAATTGTTGTTGTTCTCGCCAATCCATTAGGAGTAACATCTGACATTGGAAACAATAAAGAATTTGGTGGAATTATGTTTCCTTCTTCTGTGTCAGACCAATGAATTACCTCATCAATCACGGGGGTAAATTTATATAAATCGGCATAATGTATTACTGGATTTCCTTTACCGTCCTCATTTAATACATTTTTTGCTAAATTAGCACCTTTACTCCATTTTGTTATATCACCTAATCGGATATATGACCAACTGCCACTAAACCCTTTAAACCGCAGTTTAGGTTTTAATTCACCATCACAAGGAAACATTTCGGCAAGGTACGCTGATTTCAGAATTTTGGCCTTGTGTAATTTTTTTTGTTGGGTTTGAATTAGATTATCAAGTTTTCTAAAGAATTCGCCTATTTGAGTTTGTTCTTTTTTTTCAGGAAAAATAAATTTGACTTCTTTCAAATCTGAATTATGTATATGTACAACTGTTTTTCCTTGTGCTCTTTTAACTAATTCTTTTCTTTGCTTTCCATTTGAAAGCGATATTGCTAAAAATATGGGGTCAATCTGAGCCTTTGGTTTAATAATATTGAGATCACCACCAATTATTATGCCAGATTGTTCTATAAATGAAGCTCTTGCTATATCTTCAGCAGTCTCACCTGATGCGGGAACAACAACTTCATTACCAGAACTAAAAACTATAGAGTCCTTCCTATTTTTAACAAATGTATCTACTGATTCTATAACAGTTTTATATTGTGTATAAAGTCTGCCATATAAAAGAATAGGTAATCCACACTCACAAAGATCATTTTTTGAATACCCATTTCCTTTGCTAAATTCAGCCATAGATACTAGCTTATTAGTTAGCCATTGTTGATCAATTTTAAACTCTCTAAACCGCCGTTTAGGAATTAATTTTTTACTTTGGCTCATTGGGTTACCACCAGTTCTTGCATCATGGCTTGCAGTTCAGCTTCAAGTTGTAAAATTTCATCATCAATGGAGGTTAAGGTATCTTGATACCGTTCGCTTAACATCTGCAAGGTTTTTAACTCGGCTTTTATTGTTTTTTTAATTAGTTCACTAAGTAATGCTACAGTATTACCAAACCATTTTTTATACATTAGGTTGTCAATTTCGTGATCGGTTAAGTTTAAGATCTGTTCTTGCACAGCCTCTTTTAATGCTAGTTCGTCAGATTTGACTTGCTTGCTTAATGCTGATTTTTCGCTAATTAACTTATCGACTTTTTTGAGTAACTTATACTGTTCGCTGTTTTTCGGGCTATTTTTTAACTCTTCTTTTAGTTTTTTATTATCAAACGCATCTAACGGTTCATCATCGTCGTTCTTTTTCAATGATTCATACAGGGCTTCGTACTCTGTGCTATCTTCAACTTTGGCAGCTTCAATCAGTTCGGCAAGTTCGCCTTCAAGCGTTTGAATTTGACTTTTATTGTTTTCAATATTGACTAACTCTTCGGCATACAGCTCACTCGCAATTAAGGCATTGGGCACAATGCTACCAATAAATCCATCTTGGACTTCCCGTTTTTTATCGCCCGTTCCCTTTGTGACCATATTGGGCACACGACTGCGCCCGGCAGTATAAAAATCAGTTAATGCGATGATTTCGCAGTCATGCAATAGTGAGCTTTGCCAAATTTCAGCAATAATCTGATAACCATCATAAATATCAATATTATTAAAACCTGATAGCAAGGTTTTAATCTCCGCTAACATTGATTCCATCAAATCATGGATTTTATCTTGATCATCAATAGTAATGATTTGTGGCCAATATTTATCAATATAGGTTTGTGCCTGCTGAGCTAATTTCGCTGATTGATTCATTACACGTGGGTCATTGAGAATGTCATCACTTAACCCAGTTACATCCCCTTTTAAGGTGACATAGTTAGGGCGTACAGATTGTAATGCGGCTTGCAGCAGATCAGGCGTAGTCGACTTAATAATCGCTAACTCATCAA
Organism: Orbus sasakiae; assembly: GCF_039542345.1. Taxonomy (NCBI): domain Bacteria; kingdom Pseudomonadati; phylum Pseudomonadota; class Gammaproteobacteria; order Orbales; family Orbaceae; genus Orbus; species Orbus sasakiae. The sequence goes on along the minus strand of NZ_BAABHY010000001.1, from coordinate 1,020,760 downwards.
TATTATGTTGTGGAATTCCGCCAAACAGGTGCCCATCTACATCATGGGCAATTTCATTATCAATGGCTTCGATATAGCGTGGAATATTTAAGTTATATTCATTGGCAATAATTTCCTGACGATTTGCTAAGTGGCTATAACCAGCTTCTTCGCTGCGATTCACATAGGTATCAACAATTTTGGCAATATCTTTTTCCTGTAGGACGTTTTGCTTGCCAACTTTAATAAAATGGTTGGATGCATCAATAATTAAAACAGGTTCAGCTAAGTGACGGTTTTTCTTTAATATTATAATCACCACCGGGATGCCAGTATTACTAAATAGGTTGCTTGGTAAGCCAATAATGGTATCAATGTAGTTTTTTTCTAGCAGCCGTTTACGGATTTCACCTTCTGCCGCACCACGAAACAGTACCCCATGCGGTAGCACAATCGCCATGGTACCGCTTTGTCCTAAATGGAAAAGGCCATGTAATAAAAAGGCAAAATCCCCTTTAGAATCGGGTGGCAGCACGCCTGCCATTTCAAAACGGGGATCACTCACTTTTAGCCCAGCGCGGTTCCAATTTTTAGCAGAATAAGGAGGATTCATTACCACCGCATCAAACTGAATACCTTCATTAGGATGAGCTGGGTCTTCTGGCCAGTCATGTGATAAGGTATCCCCATTTTTGATGGTCATTTTGTTGGGTTTGACTTCGTGCAGCAGTAAATTCATACGCGCTAAGTTATAGGTGGCAGTATTTTTTTCCTGTCCATAATAGGTGAGTGATTGTTGTACTTCTTTGGATAGATGCTTTTTAACCGTTAATAACAAGGAACCCGATCCCACGGTGGGATCATAAATGGAACGTATATTAGACGTTTTTGCGGCAATTTGTGCCATAATTTCGCTAACTTGACGTGGCGTATAGAACTCGCCGGCCTTTTTGCCAGACTCCATCGCAAATTGACCAATCAAATATTCATAGGCATCTCCGAGTACATCGCCCTTCTGTAAGGCGACCATATCGAGATCAGCAAATAATAAAATAAGTGCCTTAATGTTTTTACTACGTTCGTTTAAATTGCTACCAAGCGCAGTATCGGTTAAATCTAAGGTTGAGCTAGAAAACAAGTTTTTAAAATCATCAGCATCCTTTGAACCAGCAATTGAACGCTCGAAGTGATTTAAACTGTCGATCACTTTTTGTACTTCAAAATCGCCGCTATTGATGTCTTTAATCCAAGTTTGGTAAAGGTATTGTGGTAAAACATAATAACCCTGCATGGCTTGTAGCGTTTTTTCTAACTGCGGACCACTACTTGCAATAGATTGCTTAAATGCGGTAATCAGTTCTGATTCGGTGATGTGATCTTTAGTATAAATACTTTTGAATGTGGATAGCGTTTTATCACTTAAAAACTTATAAAACATTAAGCCTAACATATAGTCTTTATAACGGCTGGCATCCATAGAACCACGAAGTTCGTTAGCACCATCCCATAATCTGCGTTTTATCTCTTCCGATGTTATCACAACTTACTATCCTCTTTAATTAACTTACTTTGGTATAGGTAAATTATGTATCGTTTACTTATTAAACTTATACCAATAGAATTTACTGTCTATTTTAACGATGATTGGTTTTAAATCATAGTAAAACAATATGATTAATTGTTCGTAACAAACTAAAAATTATTTTAATGTCCATATTTTTTAATAAATGGACATAACAAAACAAAATAATCACAAAAATAAAATTATTAATATTCCCCCTATAACACTTATCAAAAGCGTCATAGGGGGTTTACTAATCATTCAAGTTATTTAAAACATAATATTCATCCGGCACATCTTCCCCATCATAATATTCAACGGAACGTTCACCAGTATGATAAACATAACCACAAGAACAGAATGTACCACCCTGTTCAAGCACAATATCATGGCCATACTTTTCGTAATCAAAGTAGTTAACTAAATTGCCAAGCTCTTTCAAGTTGTAACCACCGCTTTCTTCAATCCAGTAATAGCCTAAATCGTATTCATCGTTCACATTCCACAAGCACTGAAAACAATCTAAGTTATCAACTAAGTTAATAAGATCGGCAACGGACTGAACATGCCCACCAATATCAATAACCGCTTCATAGATTTCAATATCATTATTACTCATCTCTTCAAGCTTGGATGCTAAGTAGTTAAGCTCATTAAGATTGCTGTATTCCGAAATATATTCCGATACACCACTAATCGATGATTCATAATCAGTTAAAAAGAATTCCTCATAGCTGATACCATCAATACCAATTCGCTCAAGGCACTGAGTCACATTTTCAGGCGTTGTTGGCAAAGCAAGCCATTCACCAACAAGTTCACCTTCGTTATATTTTCCTAAATTAGTGATAAATACTGAGATCATACCCGAATCCACATCGGTGGATTCGGGGCATGACGTTACATTCGGTAATGTTTGCATAAACATCTCCTTGAATTTTTAGATATTAAAATGATAAATTTTTGAAATGAGAATTAAATAGTTGGGTAATTTTTAAGCGGCATTGAACTCATAAGGCATGACAAACTCAGTTCCAATTGCATCTAGATAATCGGCCCACCACTGGACCATTTGGATACGTTCATTAATTAGTCCTGATTTATGAGTGTAAGCCGCCCTAACCTTATTACGTTCTTGATGGCTCATTTGCCTTTCAATTGCATCAGTACTCCATAAACCAGATTCAACTAATGCACTACAAGCCATTGTCCTAAATCCATGTCCACAAAGTTCCGTTTTTGTATCATATCCCATACTGCGTAGTGCTTGGTTAACCGTATTTTCGCTCATTGGTTTATATGAGCTGTGATCACTAATAAAAATTAATTCGTGATCTCCACTAATCTCATAGAGTTGTTTTAAAATATCCATTGATTGTTGACTAAGTGGTACTTTATGAGTAGTTTGCATTTTTGAACCACGATAAGAATATCTAACCCCATCAATCGCCTCCCTATCTTCTGGTATAGTCCATTCCTTACTCTCAAAATCAATTTCTGACCATCTAGCAAACCGCAATTCACTGGAGCGAATAAAGGTTAATAATGTTAGTTTTATTGCCAATTTGGTAATTAACCGACCATTATAGTTATCAATACGATTAAGTAGTTCAGGAATCTGATTAAATTCTAAGGCTGGGCGATGAACAGTTTTCTTTTTTGTTATACATCCTGTTAAATCTTGTGCTGGGTTATAGTTAATATATCCATTTTGTACAGCATAACGCATAATTGCATTTGTCCTTTGCTGTAATCTTGATGCTAACTCTGTCTTATCCTGTTCTTCAACAAGTCTTATTGGTTTCAATAATTCTTGTGTAGTTAAAGATGCAATATGTTGATTACCAATATATGGGATTAAATTGGTTTCTATGGTTTTTAATACTCTAATTCGATGAGGTTCAGACCATTGACGATTGCTATCACACCATTTTCTAGCAATCGTTGCAAAATTGAAATCACCGTTTTGTTCAGATCTTTTCTTTTCATGCAAAGCTTTAGGGTCATGCCCTAAGATTATTTCCTTTTTGACTTTATCACGTAACTGACGAGCTTCTAATAATGTTATTAATGGATATTTTCCTAATGATAGAATGCACTCCTTATTTTTGAATCTATATCTAACATTCCATAGTTTAGAACCATTTGGATTAATAACAATAACTAGACCATCACCATCATTTAATCTATATTTTTTATCTTTTGGTTTGGCTGATTTTATTTTTGAGTCATTTAAAGGCATAGTAATTCCTCCCTAATTGAATAAGGCTATAAATTCTGGACATAAAAAAGCCACTGTTGAATTAGTGGCTTAGTGATAAGGTTAAAAAATTATTTGTTTAGTTGGCTTGTGCAGAAATCCAAGCTTCAACATCTTTTAAACGCCATCTTGATGAACGACCTAGCTTTATAGGCTTAGGAAAGCGTTCTTGTTGTATTAACGAATAAAACCATTTATCCGTCATTTGTGTAAGCTCAGTGATGTACTTCATATCAACCAAGAAATCAGGGTGATGAATAGCTAAAGGTAAATCTTTTTGATGTGACATGATAATTCTCCAATTTATGCAATTTTAATGTTTTGTCATAAGTTAGAGAGTGCAGTAATTTTTTATTGGAAATAACTGATAACCAACTAATCTTCCTTATCTATATTGTCTTTTACTACCTTGATAATTAAAGCTAGTATCTCTAGTATCACTGTTGATGACATGATAGAACTCCTTCGTTAATATTTATAAGCAAGGCATAATGCTTGTTTCTTTAAATGAGATATAACACTGATGACCAATAACAATATGGTCTAATACTGAAATATCGACAGTTGAGAGTGCTTGCGTAATACATTGTGTAATTCTTTTATCTGCATCACTAGGCGTAGGTATTCCTGATGGATGATTATGGGCTAGTATTAACGCATTAGCATTGTGATTGAGAGCCTGTTTTACAATCTCCCTTGGATAGTGATAGTGCCCTGAAAAAGCACCTCATGGCTAATTAGCTGATTTTGTGTATTTAAGAACAATACAATAAACTGTTCTCGTTCTTCATGTTCACATAACAGCCTTAGATAATTCACCACTAGCTGAGGGTTACTAAACGAATGAGAATAGGTTTTTAGCTTAGATTCAAGTACTTTTAAAGCTCGATTAACTAATCGCTGCTCTTGGACTGTATATTCCATATAACCTCCTTAAACTAAATGGTGTATACAACCAGATGATATAGACTTAAAATTTTATCTAATTCAATTTCAATTCTTTCTTGGTCGTCCTCGACCACTAGGTTTAGGTACTTTGCTCAAACCATATTTATACTTATCCTCAATGCCTTCTTTCTGCTCATCTTTAGCCATATAAGATAAAACATAGCTAACTCTTTTTAATGCGTCTTTGTCATTGTGCTTTAGTATGCCTAGAGCGTTATATTTATAGCTTTTCTTGTTCTTATTGCAATCATACGTATAGCCTTTTTTATTTAGAATCTCTAGCCATAAAGAATTGATTTTTTCATAGATAGGGTAGTACTTTTGAATCTTCTGTCCATTAGCAAAAAAGAATGTATGAAAGTGAATATTATCAGTCTTACTAACCTCCATTACCCAAACAAATCCAACCAAGTGCTCAATGCATTCAAATAGTTTAGTGGTGAGTGCCTTTATATCATTACAAGCTTGTTGAATAGTCTTATTGCATTGCTTGTTATCATCTAAAGAGTAATGTAAATCAATTCTTAGCGGTAACATTTTAGAATAGACTTTTGTTAACTTTCTTAAATGCTCATCCATTTGATAATAAATAAAGTGATTACTTGTTAATCTAGGTTTTGTTGTCATTTGGATCTCCTAGTTATGTGTTTATAAACTAGAAGATAAAAAATGCAGTAATGAATTACAGAATGATTAAATTGTCTCTATTCTTACTATGTATATTTCTTATAAATCTTAGGTAGTATTGAATGGTTATATTGGTATTTATCATTAACACTAGGATCACATTTACTTCATGTACTCTTCTATATAAATAATATTAATTAACCTAAATTCCCTTTGTGAAAGATATTTATAATTAAGTAGTGGATTAGCTATCAAAAATCACAATAAAGATATAAAGTGACATTTAATTCACTTGATTTATAATAACTTTATTAAATAGTGCTGCGCAAAAGATAAGGGTGAAATAACGATTTAATCGTATTATATGAGAGGAAAAAATGGTATTTAAAGATAAGAAAAGAGTAACTGTAAATTTTAAAAATGAAGAGCTCTATCAAAAATTGGTTGCAATATCGAAAGCTCAAAACAAATCTATGTCAAGTTGTATAGAGTCAATCATTATGGATAATTTATACAGTTTTCCTACAACAAAAATAATGACCTCTCTGATATCTACATATTTTTTACCTATAAAACTAGTCGATAAAGAAAAAGCCAATATAAAAATAATGATAAAACAGTTTTATAGAGATATCACTGTTGAGATAAAAACAAACTCATTAAAACCCGAACATGTTCAAAAAAAAGTAAAAAAAGAAATTTTTGAAAAAGGTGAATTTATAGATTTCATACAATCAATCTATAATTTCTCTCCTCACTTTTATACTATTATTATTACAGGAATGAATATTAGACAGGAAAAAAAACCTTCTAGTTGCTATTTCATCAAAGTAAATTTTGTAATTATACTTTTTGATAACTCATTATCAATACTAGAAGAAACGCAATTGAATCACCTTCAACATCTTAATTTCTGTTCAATTACATGTAAAAAGGATTTTGAGTATAAAGCAGAAAAAAATTTTCAGAATAAATACTCTGACTGGATTGAGCTACCTTTTCATTTCAATATAATGAAAAATGGACATACCAAGGAAAAGAGCCGTTACTACATTAAATTAAGTGAAAAAAAGAAAAAAATTGAGAATTATAGTGCAAAAGACCCTAATTTTTACTTAATAAACACCACAAAAAAAATAAAAATAGAAAATCCAGAGCTACCCCACAAATATGAAGATATAACAATCCCTATACTTATTAATTATATTGGTATTCCTTATATACCTTTTTTACTATCAAAATAAATTAGCGGGAGCTAACAACCCCGATTAATAAAAAATTTAAACCAGATTGAATCTGACAGATATCTGTTTTTATAAATATCTGCCAGATTAGGTTTGAACTAGTACAAGTTAGTACATTTTATCTATAATAGTTTTTACCATTTAGTTGACCATTTTTATAGTTTTCTTCTAATACTAAATTTCCGTCATGATCATAAGTTTTTTGTACTCCATCTAATCTACCATTTTTGTAGTTATATTCAGTTCTTCCATTAAATCCATAAGCAGTTTGTTCACCTTCTTTTTTTCCATTTTCATAGTATTGTAAGAGCTTTATGCTTCCATCATCGTAGTAAGCTTTTTGGATTCCCTCCTGTTTTCCATCTTCATAATTTCCCTCAAATACTATTTGACCATATGTATTCTTTCTTATAGCTTTTCCAGTAAAAGGGTCTTTTTCATTAATCAAATATAATACACCTTTTCTCATTTGTAGCTGATCAGTGCTAACGGTTTTTTCTTGATTGCAAGAAAATAAAATAAAACTAAATAAAATTAAAATAAGAGTTCGAATTTTCATAATTTTCTCTTTGTTATCCTTTTGCTAAAAAATAAACTACATCAGTTACCATAATAACGTAATAACGAAAGTAACAATCCATACCCAAAAATAAGCTTGATTTTGTTTAAGGAACTTAGCTCTCTGGAAGAGGTACACAGGCACTAACCATACCCAACCTTTAAATTTTGATGTATCGTTACCTGATTTTTTTAAGATATTTTCATCAACTATGCTTAGTAAAATATTTACTATGATTGCTATCCACCAAAACTCACCATTGTAATAAGCATTCAACATGCGATATTCATTACCTTTATATTGGAATGCAAGTATTATCATGACAATAAATACGCTAATTATTGGAGCAAATGCCAATAACCAAACAACAGTATTGTTTACATTTTTACCAGTTAATGGTGGTGGAGCCATGGTTGAAAGATGTTCTTTTAGTTCAGAGTCTTCTAAATTAATCCAATCGGGATAATTACTTCTCCATACTACATTTCCATAACCGATCACATTTGTTTTAATTAACGCAATCATACCGTTTTCAGATACGGGACCTATTCTTTTACCTGATAATTCATAAAACCACTGTTTGTTTTCTAAATTGTCCAAAATCATGTTCCTTATTAAAATTAAGTAATTAGTAAATAATAAAAAAAATAAAATATGCTATCTATTTTTTGCAACTATAAAAAAGACAATCACAGCTAAGATAGGATCAATTATGAAACTTAAAGCAGTCCAAGTAATGAAACTTCGACCGGCAGCTTTTGCTATCATTCCAACAAAGATACAAAAAGCAAGATATATTACTAGGATAATCATTTGTATTTCCTTATAGATATTAAATTTTTATATTCAAAAAGTTATTTCGGAATTATCAATAAACCGATTATCTTTGTCATATCGTTTGTGTCGATCATTTTTCTTTAATTGATCGGTTAAAGCGATCAAAATGATTTTGATCATTTATTGGTGGTTTTTATGAGGAAAGTTGTCACTGTATAGCGTGAGATTTTTGATTTTTAATTGCAATAGATTTAGTGGTGCTAATAGGGGTATTACAAAGATGGGAGTAATTCTGGAACCAACAAAACATCAGTTTAAAAATAGTTATTATTTTTCAATAAATTAACTGTTTTTATTGAGTCCGACCTCAGGCACCATCACCTACTCTATCAAGCTCAACAGAAATCAACAAAACCTTTATTTTCAAGCATTCAAGAGATTGGTTTGTCTACTGATGACTATGGGATTCAACCTATATCAAATTGAATTGTGGGTAAAAAATGGGTAAAAGCGATTCGATTTAGTTTTTACCCACAATATTGTACTTAATTTAGATAAGAGAATGGGTTTATTGGGATAACTTGTTGAATTTTGATTGTCACAAGTAATATATAAGTAATCTGCACTACTAACATTGAAAGTTAATATATTATTTAAGTAGATATTATTCATATTAATGACAATCAAATTCCCGAAGCACCTGTCGTTTTCGATTTACTTAAATTTATATTTAAGGGGTGATTGACTTCAGTTGAATTGGGTTGATAAGTAAATGGTGTGTGAGCGTGAATGTTTTAAGGTAAATTAATCATTAAAAATCAATAAATTAACTATTTTTAATGTTTGTTTTTTCCACAATTTCGCCCACAGTTGGAGTTGTTTTGAATTAACTCAAATGAACCAATTAAACTACCAGTTCAGTTCCTTATACAACACTAATCATTACATTAAAACGCTTCTTTTAAAAGTTAAAATTTAGTTTGTGAACTACAGTAATTAAGGTTGAAAACACTAAAATGGGAATCGAAGATACAGCTTTAAGCATCGGAATTATTGGGTTGGAGGATTTGAGACAGAGAAATTTATCCGTGTTTATATCCATAGTGGGATTAGTTAGGTTTTAGCTTATTACAATCAATTTTATCCGCTATAACGGTTATTAATGAAAATCATTCTATTATTTCCAAAAAGTTGGTATGCTGTCGCTGTGGCATTTTTAGTTCTAAGCCATTTATTTATTTATAAATTTTTACCCACTTCAATCTTTGCCAAATCTATCGTTATGTAATTAAAATGATCTCTATAAATAATCCAACATATTGATAATATTTGTTAAAAAAAATAATTCATCATTTTAATTACCGATATCCACAAACAACAAGCTTCTCAAATATAGGACAGCCATTCATACAGACAGATTTGTGATTACATCCACTACATTGATCCGAACTAAAATATCGACGAAAAGAACGCATATTTTGAGACTTCGTCCAGATATCTAAAAATGATGTTTTATCATCCAGTTTATCTCCCTCAATCAGCCCACTTTGAAACGAACAAGGATAAACCTTTAGATCTTCAGATACATAAACAGAAAATCGGCCAGCATCGCAAGCATCTACCATTACTGTACTAGCATTTGTTCTTGCAAACACAGCGCTAACACAACACGCGTCAAATCCAACCTTCAGCTTTTTTTGAGGTGACGTTGCCAAATTAAAAAACTCATCCAATCTTGAACTATTTCTCAACATTTTTCTTTCAAAGATTTTTCTACCAGATGGTTTGTAATTTAGGAAAATAATAGCATTAATTCCTGAAAGAAATTCAGGTGGTTCACTAAGCCAATTTATTGCAGTACCAATACTATCCGCATCCAAAATGAAGTGTATATTGACCTTAATTCCTTTTTTAACTAACTGAGCTATAGTATCGGCTGTTTCAACATAAGGAGGATACGCAGAAACCGCTACCGCACCGCAATACTTTCGCGTCGCTTCAAGAATTTCCTCACTTAAGCCACGACCATTAGTAGTGTAGTTTGGCACAATTCCCTTACCTACAGTATATTCAAGAATTTCCATAAAATTTGGGTGCTGATTAGGATTCCCTCCCCCTAAAGCCACTTGAAATGTTCCCATTGAAGCCGCTTGATCAATTACATTTTTATAGTCGCTGAATGCCATATGTTGGCCGAGAGTAGTAGATGACTTATAGCAAAAAGCACATCCTTTATCACACCAATTTGTAATAGAAATATCCATCAACTCTGGCCCATGAGGAGACCAGAAAGGCTCCCGTCTCCCTTTATCAGGAAACCGTGCAAAAAAGCCGGTATCTGGGTTAAAAAGAGATGTATACCCTAATCTGTTGTATCGAATTATTTTTAGCATAAACTACCAACCGTTATCGTAAGCATTAATGTAGAAATCTTCTGACTCAATCTCAAATATAGCCATGCACAGAAACGACTCAGCAAGAGCTCCATCGCTGTTCAGCGTTGATGTAACGACTTTCTTGCCTTGTTCAATCGCATCTTTCATCTTCTCAATAACATCGGGAGTGAATGAATGTGTATCCACAAGCCTATCGACAGCTTCTTTTGTCGTGACTAAATCCCCACTGCAATAAATCGCATGATTGATCTCATGATACATTTGGCAAAATAAATCGCCAACAGGACCATTTTTGTCGACTCCAACCGCTTTGAAAAAAGCTTCTTCACTCAACTCTTCATCTGAGATGTATACAAACGATGTAGATGAGCTGTTCGAAACGAAATCAAATTTGATTTTCACTCTACGCCTCTTCTAATTTTTTAATGCATTCCAGTACTGTATCTAACTTGTTATCCTCGTACAAATCATTGACAATCTGTGGTAGCCAAGTTACTACAAACACTTGGTTTACGTCTAACTCCTCATCACTTAAAGTTTCCCCATATCGAATTTCCAGATACTCGGATAGACTCGTATACTCGACGGAATAATATCTCTTGAACTCATCTTTAACGTCAATGGATGTGACAAACAATGCATCATAGACGCTCCCTAAAAATTGCTCGCCAATCCCTCCATGAGAAACACCTAAAGCTGCAAGAAATGTATTCCGGTCTGGTTCCCATGACGTAGGAAGAATCAATTCAATTTCATCTATCATAGTTCCTCTCGATCTTTTGATATTTCTTTTAAGCAAGCTTGTACTTTTTTAGATACCGCGCTTTTACAAAGCTCGATAGTATCGATAATTATCGGTGTAAGCTGAAACTTATCGAAATAATTAAGTGTAATCTCTCTTTCATTCCAACGAGCATATGGTACAAGATATAGAACAAAAGCTAACATAAAAGAGCCTAACCCCAGTTTTTGGTCTTCTTTTAACTCGTTAAACTCAAGAAGAAAACCACTAATATTCCCTCTCCAATCACTCTCAAAATATCTGGAAAACATCAAGTCAAAGAATTGCTCAGCACTTTCATCATCCAATTTGTTAACATGATTAAGCAAAATTCGAATATTAAAATGCTCCGAATCCTCTCTTTTTTTAAGCAAGAACCAAGCGATACGCTGGATGTCATGCCGATCAGTACTATCTCTTAATATAGTCTCAATTCGAACAACATCTTCGTGCGTTTGAATATTTGCCGATAAAAGTGAAAGATTATTCAAATAATGCTCAATAAAATCAGGAGAAGACTCGCAGATAGTTAAAATCTTTTCATTTTTATGTTTACGCGCAAGAACATAGGCGTACCGAAAAAATCCTTCATAAATAGGCCTGTCAGAAATTTTTTCAAAGATCATATCAACTTTTTCTGGATTCGATTGTGTAAACTCAATAACTATATAGTAAGCTAATAAAAAATCCCTCAACTCATCATATGTAAATGAAATATTTTCAATTCCCAATGATGCAAGCCCAGTGGACGGCACTTCTCTACGAAGAATAATATCCTCCCCTATTAATCGTTCAAGAATTTGCCGTTCGTTATCATCAAATCCATCAAGAGCTATCTGCGAAAAATTTTCCTCATCCAACATGCGAGAACAAATTTTATAAAGAGACTTTAAAACTTTTTGCTTTAAAGATGTAGGAAACTCTTCAACTTTCATCACTAGATATTTTTCAAAGATATCACCTTTGTAAATATTCGCTATACATCCAATATTTTTGCCTTTATGAATTTCGGAGAAAATTCGCAATAAGATAAGATCGTTTTTTAAAAACTCCGTTGCATTTTTGGAAAGACTCACTTGGATTTGAAAATAAGTCAGGTAAGCATTTAATAGACGAGACTTGTTGGTGTCTGACATCTCGCCACGAAGATCTCTCACACGATACAGATGAGCGGAGAATTGTGGTTCAAATACTCCAGCAAACTTATGATCAAAAAATTCATTCCTACAGGTTATTACAATCTTTAAGAAATCATACTGACATAAAGCTTCGAGAAAAACTCTGAGCTCTGAAACAAACCCATCTAAATCGCCAACTTCATTTATTCCGTCAATGGCTATTACAAATGGTTTTTGGCATTCCTTAGCTACATTATCTAACAGTGTAAATAGTGCATGAAGATTAGCAACATCAGGTGCAAACCGGTTATTTGTAATGTACGATAAAATCCGGTTGGGGCTTGGATAATCATTTAATAAGCGCGCAGGAATGAAGATTGTTGGAATCTCAAATGCCTTATATTGATTTTCGACTAAGTCACAAACAAAGTTTGTTTTTCCTTGTCCAGCCATTCCTGTCACTAAAAAAATCTTGACTTGGGTAAGTCTAATTTTCTTGGAGATGTCCTTAAGTAAACGCAATACCCCGCTTCCATTTGATTGAACTGCATGCTGAAATACATCCCAGTAACCACTCAAGTTGGCATTCGGCACAAATCGCTCAGCACGATCAACATCCCAAGAGAACAGAGAAATAGGCCCTTTGATAGCTTCAAGTGCAGTGTTTTGCTTGATCAGCCGTTCCCGAAGCTCAAGCAGGCTATTTGGAACCTCTAATGTGCTTATTTCATGCCAATTCTCTGCAATAGGTTCAACTTTGACCATAGCTAAAAGCTTATTGAGATGGGCTAGGTCGACTCGTTGTATGTCGTCATCGATCTTCCTGTAAAAAAACATAGGATTTGCAAAATATCGCATATCCTCTTTTGTCTCTGAAGTTTCTACAAAAACTGAAGAAATATATTTTTTTGCTAGTTTTTCATCCTCTATCTTCTGTTGGCTAACACTAAGAAATTCATCCAAATTGTTCCGAAATTGAAGATTTGCATCTACCTTTTTAAACTCTGCTTCGAGGTGAGCATTGATTTGCCGGAGTTGTTCATCAGAAAGTCCTTTAAACATCTTCGCTAAATCTTTAAAATCAAGAATGTTATGTGAAGGGTCGAATTCAATTGACAGATTAGCCACTGTTTCTGTTAGTTTCTCGGAAATATATGATTTCTGCCTCTCCGTGATTACATACACGTAAAGGCAATCAAAATTATCCCCAAGGCTGTGAGACTCAAATTTCTCTAATGTTTCACATACTTTGTTACTTGAAGAATCAGAAGTGATCTGGATAGATATCCTACTAGTTTTACACCCTAAATCAACGGCTGGAAAATTCATTTTGATACGATTTTGATTACACAAGTCGGGGCTATTAAAAGTTATCGCAAAAATGGGGATAAAAAAGTCCTCTGCGACAGTATTGATGTCAAATAATCCCATAGCATTCGCGGTCTTCACCCCGTGAGCAAAACGTCCCAGAAGAGTACTTGATCTTTGCAGCAGCTCTAGTTTCGTCATAATTTAATTATTAACCCCAATTAACTAACTGATATGCACCTCTTATATTATAACTTATTCTGCAACAATTAAATTGCTTTTCATAAGGCTAGTAAATTGCAATTAACAAAGTCGATAGAGGTGGCTTTTATCAACTTTTTTGGCGAGTAGCAATCCCACGAGTAACCATCGTGCAGATTCATAATCTCGACTCTACGATACTATTAATTCATGCTATAAAAATTCTATGATTTTTCATTCTCAGCATAATCATCTAATACAGTGTAATCCTCCTATTTCTAACATTAGCTAAAAGTAGAAGTTATTACCTACTATCTATGCACACAAGGTGGTAAAAAATCATTCGCCTTTTGAGGTCTTTCGTTATTGTATATCCACAACCAATCCGTTGCCAGTTTTTGCGCATACTCTATGTCATTAAACAAGTGGCAGGATCATAATTCATGTACATACTGTACGGTTAAAACGTTTAATATAAGCATGTACTAGCTCAAACTCGAGCTGACAGTTAATATTTTTGTATAGGTGCCAGTCAGATTAAGTCGAACCAATAAAAATTAAATGACTATTCACTAAGAGTAAAATTAACAATCTTTTTAGAAAATATCTCGCGGAATTTACATACAACAAAATCAAAAAAATTAAATCACCAATAAATAACCCTATAAACCTTCTCTGAAAATTTATAGGGCTGATAATTGAATAACTGAAATTAGGTCTGTTTTTGATAAACTATTATCAATGATTGTTACGGACTGATTTAATTAAAAAAATAATCACAAATCCAAATTACCACAGAATAGATAATCCATCTTACGATGAAATTAACTTTTATTGACTTAAAAATTGACTGAAGAATTAACCCAATAATGAGAATAGCAAAAATAAAGCTCCATGAAGCATTAGTCAAAAATTCAAACATATTATTCCTTATATATTTAACCAAAAAAATTAGCCTGACACCCTAAGATGCCAAGCTAATAACCATGCAAAAAAATGAAAAGCTTATTACCGTGATAAGCCGTTACCAACTTTTCCCTTGATTTTTTCTAGCCTTTTCTTCATTTTCTTTCTGTGATTTATAATAATGCTGAGCTTGAGCCATTAGGGATTTGTACTCTTTATCATCCCCTCGACCTTTAGCATCCATTGCCTGTGCGTAATAACTATCACCTGCTTTCTTGTCTTTTTCAGCTCTTTGTTTAAACATGTCTGATTGATTCTCATATACTGCCATAATTACTCCTTATTTCTGTTGTTTTGCTTTTCTGCATAGTCTTTTGCTTGTTGATACATCTTACTCATTCCATTACCAATATTTTTCATTCCTTCTTTAGGATCGTCCATAAATCGGCGAATACGTGAAACAATGAAAATAATAAGGCATATCACTACAACCCCACCTATAACATAATGCATAATTAGTCATCCTTTAAAAGATTGTTTAATAACTAGTATATGGTTAAACCAAACTGGAAAATTTAGATTAATCATATAGATAAAATCAGTCTTGAATTTACTGAAATGTCCATGAACCAAGATTTGTATCCACTTGAATCTCAACACCGCCACAATCGTCATAATATTCATAAGTAGCCGTTTTACCGAATTTAAGCGGATACGAAATATTAGCTCTATTCAATTTATTCTTTTTCGCTCCAAGCGCATCTCGACAGTTACCTTTATCTACCGTTACTTTTTGTATCACTAAGTCATTATTTAGACTGGTTATATTGACAGTTAACCATCTGACATGAAATCTCCCACTGCTTTCAGTCTTATATCCTGTGGATACCTTTACAGGTATATCATCAGCATAAGCATTCACCATAAAAGCTAAAGCTCCTATAGCGACTAACGATTTAATTGATATCATGTTGTCTTTCCTTAATAAAATTGATAAAACGTTTCGTTAATGTGATTGATTAATATTTTATTTAAATAGCTTTCATCGATCAAATATATTACATTGATCGGGTTATCCGATCAATGTAATATTTTAAGAAATTATAAAAAGATAAATTGGGTGTTTATGAAGGGTTGTTCAACGTTGTCGCAAGCTAGCTTTTCAAAGGCTTGGCTAGAATAGCATTGCCTAAAATAACAAACCGGTTACTGAAAAACTGGCAATATTAGTAAAAAATAACAAGTCAGTGTGATTCTGACTTGTTATTTTTTAATTAAAATCTTCATCACTTAATGCGCCTAATATCTTCGCTAAACTGGATTGCTTATCAATTAGCACATAAAGTAATGACTCTCGGTCGCTTGCATCTTCCGTATTCAATGCTGCACGAGTAATCGCAATACATTGAATAATTAGCTCTTCTGGCTGAGTCGTTAAATAGGTGGATAAATCTTTCATGATTACACCACCTTTATTAGCCAAAAATGAAGTTTGCAAAACAACAAGACACATATCTGTTCTTTACTAACCACGATATTACCTCGAATAATATGTTGGCTAGATACTACACTTTACGCGCAATGGAAGTAACATGAGTGCTGACCTTTCATTTCTTTTGAACGCGCTAAAGCCATATCTAACTCTGTGATGACGTTGTCTGTCACATCCATCTCCTCAATCGTTCCCTCACCACTAGTGTAGTTTTCCCAATACGCTTCTGCTGCCATAACAATCAAAGCATCATACTGATACTTTTCTAGGTAGAATAATGCACTAATATAACTTGCATTATTTTGTGAGTGATTGAGTACCCACGAATAACCTTGAATATATTCACGCTTAAGTAAACGCGTCATTAACAACTCAATTGCATCACTGTGAGCAAGCTTAGCCCAATGAAAATCAATTCTAAGTTGAGAAAGGTGTTGGTATTTATGGTGATTGGCTTGTAAGGATATAGGTGCATTTGACATGATAATTCTCCTGATGAATAAATTTGGGGTTACTTCTCATCAGAAGGGTTGTTGTTGTAAAAAAGTGAATTAATCCTGATTAAAGCGCCTTTACGTCATGAAACACAATATTCTTCAGGGATATTCTTGCCATCATAGCTTTCAATAAAAGACTCACCTGTATGATAAACATATCCGCATGAAGCAAATGTACCACCCTGCTCTAAAGCAATATCATGACCGTAACGCTCATAATCAAAGTAGTTCATCAAGTTACCTAGCTCTTTTGTGCTGTAACATCCACTTTCATCTATCCAGTAATAACCTAAGTCATATTCATCTTTCACATCCCATAAGCACTGAAAGCAATCTAAATTATCGGGCAGATTGATTAGGTCAGCCAGAGACTGAACATACTCACCAATATAAATAATCGCCTCATAAAGCTCGATTTCAACATTAGTGAGCTCTTCTAGTTGGTATGCCAGATAATTAAGTTCATTAAGATTACTGTACTGTGAAATATAGCTTGAAACGCCATCAACGGTGGACTCATAATCGGTTAGAAAATACTCTTCGTAATTTACACCATCAATACCAATACGTTTAAGGCAATTAGCAAGCTCTTCTTGCGAAGTGGGTAAAGAGAGCCACTCACCAACGAGCTCTCCTTCGTTATATCGACCTAAGTTGGTAATAAACACGGAAATTACCCCTAAATCTGGGGATACAGATTTAGGGCATAAAGCTTCCACTGGCAATGTTTGCATAAACATCTCCTACAAAATAAATGTGATTGATTAATATTGAATTAAATATAATGAAATATGATTGAAGATAATAAAGATGGGTTATGCGACTTTAAACTCATAAGGCATAATAAAACCATCCTTAATCGTATCAAGATAATCTGCCCACCATTGAAGCATTTTAATACGCTCACTAATGTGCTCGGCTTTATGAATATAAGCAGCACGAACACCATTACGCTCTTGATGACTCATCTGCCTCTCTATTGCATCACGAGACCATAGATTAGACTCAACTAATGCACTACATGCCATTGTTCTAAAACCATGACCACAGACTTCAGTTTTTGTGTTGTATCCCATTTTTCTTAATGCATGATTAATGGTGTTTTCGCTCATTGGTTTAAATGGATTGTGATCACCAATAAACACCAGATCATAATGACCGCTGATTGCGTGAAGCTGCTTTAAGACTTCAATTGCTTGTGTACTTAATGGTACAAGATGAGACGTCTTCATTTTAGAGCCACGATAGGAATACCTTGTATCTGGTATTTCTTCTCGCTGTGCAGGAATAGTCCAAATCTTCTTGTCAAAATCAATTTCAGACCAGCGAGCTAAACGAAGCTCACTAGATCTAATGAAAATTAACAATGAAAGTTTTAACGCAAGTTTAGTAATAATCCTACATTTATAATTATCAATTCTTTGTAACAATGTGGGAATCTGCTCTAACTCTAACGCGGGTCGATGAACCACTTTCTGTTTCATCACACACCCCATTAAATCCTGAGCAGGATTATAGTCAATTAATCCTTGTTGCACGGCATAACGCATTATTGAATGAATACGTTGTTGTAACCGTGATGCAAGCTCTGTTTTTCCTTGACCTTCTACATTTCTTATTGGAATAAGTAGTGATTTAGTTGTTAACTGTGATATTTCTTTTGCTCCAATAATTGGAAACAAATTTAACTCCAAAGTTCTAAATACTCGGTGACGATGAGGTTCAGACCATTTCAATTGACTTTTACACCATTTTTTAGCAATAACTTCAAAAGTAAGAGTTTCTTGATTATCTAATTGTTCATGTTTCACCTTTGGGTTCAATCCTTCTGAGAGTATTTTTTTAGCCTTATCTTTAGCTAAACGAGCATCTGACAATGATACCGTTGGATATATTCCTAAAGATAAAATATTTTCCTTGTTGTTAAAACGATATCTTAGATGCCAATATTTAGAACCATTAGGATGAATTGTTAAAGATAATCCCCCACCATCAGATAAACGATATTGTTTATCTCTAGGTTTTGCTGATTTAATTTTAAATTCAGATAATGCCATAATTAATATTCCTTAATGAGATAATAATTTGATTAATTCAGATAGAAACGAATTGTTATTCCCATAAGTGAGGGATTACATGTAAAAAATTAATTTAGGGAATGGTTCAATAAAAAAGGAGATAGTTTTAATGGCTATCTCCTGTGGCTTCGTTCTAGTTCTTAAATGAACTGATTAATCTTTATTTTCTAACACCGCAATAATCACTGACAAAGCCAAAATAATTGCCTTATCCATAATTCGATACCTCTCTATTCGTTGATAATCACTAATGCTTAATTAACACAATTAAGCACCTTACAGATGAATACAGTTTCATATTCATTAAGATAATATATATCTCAACTATTTTTCATTGTGTCTGGGCTAGTTAGTTATCAACTTAATAAGAATATAGCTATCAATCACTATTCTAAAAATTACAACCAAAGTCCTTAGTTTGATAATCAAAATTCAATTAGAGGACAACATGATGAAAATGATGACTGAAGCAACAGAAGATAAACTTATCGATATGAAATATATTTCAGCTTATACAGGCATGACAGATAAATGGTTCTATGCACTTATCAAACAAGGTAGATTCCCTAAACCCATCAAATTAGGGCGAACCTCAAGATGGAAGCTAAGCGAGCTACTGCGATGGATAGAAGAGCAGGAACAAGCATCTAATCGGTGATTGACCTTTGAACTTATTTCAAAATTAAACAGTGTAGAGCTAATCTACACTGCAATTTTATTTTTATTGCATCCTAGGTCTACCTCGACCACTTGGCTCTGGTACATAACTTACACCTAACACCCCTCTCATATCACCAAAGATTTCTTTCTGCTCTTGCTTAGCTAAATAGCTAATCGCATAGTTGAAGTTACTGCGCTGTTTATCATTGTGGTAATCTAGAGGTTTAAGACCTTTAACGGTATAGTTTGCTTTATTGCGGTTACAATCATGAACATTACCTTGATTAAGGGTAATAAAATCCCAATACTCTTCCGCTTTTTGATATATCGGATAGTAGCTACGTTGGAGCTGAGCATTAAGATAAAGCACGGTATGAAAATGAATACCATGTTGCTGAGTGTATTCAACTACCCAAGCATAACCAACAATCGTGCCATTACTAATTAAATACTCCATCAATTTACAAATATCACAAGTACTGTAGTCGTTGTTGCGTTGATGCCATCTTGGGCTATGACTTCGATAAGAGAAATCTAATCGAATAGGTAATAGCTTTGAATATTTATTTGATAATTGGTTTAAATGATTTTTTAACACCCCCATCAGGTAAGGGGCAATTTGATAATTTTCATTAGACATTTTTCTCTCCATATAAATCTGGTTGGGTTTCTTGTTCATAGGGAGAGGTCATGTTGTAAAAAAATAAATAATAAGTTTTGGTTGATATGGGGAAATAGTTTATGAGGGTAATAACTGAGTCATAATATAAAGATTGGATGGTTTAGATAGGATGATTTGAAATAGATAGGATTAGTATTCTTTATATATTAATAATACTAATTAACCTTAATTCAAATTAATTTTATTTTCTATAACAGTGAGTATTTGGCATTAAAACTGTTTTTACCTACATAATTACAGTGATTATGATATAATTAGTAATACATGATTATTACATGAAATACTAATTAAATTAGCATAATTTAATCACAGGAAATGCATGAATGGAAAGTTACAATGATTTGACGCAAGATAGAAGAATAGCAATTTGTTGTTTAAATAACCTCAGAAACGAGGCTGGTGTAAATAAATACTTTTTAGATTTATCACTTGATCAAATGAGAACCATAATCATTTGCGCATTAAACAAACCTAATGCGCAATGCAATTACGCATCACTTAAAATGAATTTGATTTCCCTAACCAACACACGCATATTAGACTGGATTAAAACAGATAAAAATGCTTGTTATTATCTATATCTAAGAATGCGAATGGTAAGTGACATTAACCTATTAATGTCTCAAATGACATCTACTTTCCCAATAAATCACGAACGTAGATATGAACTCATCCTTAGTGTTTTAGATGCATTTAATACAGCTTACAAAATTAATTATGAGTATTATATAGTTAAACAAAGAGAGGAATGGTTAACCACTATACAAGAAAAGAATCCTTTTATTTGGTTAAAAAAAATTGATGAGGAGACTGCAAAATATATACTGGAAGACCATATGAAAAAAATACCTAATTACTGCAAGGAGGAATCATTACTTAATAGATTTTTTGATATAAAACCACAAACTCACGAGGAGCGATGTTTAGCTATTATTGCAATATTCAATTCTTGGGAAGTTCCAAGTGATACAAAAAAATTATTTTTGCTCAACTTAAAAAGAAGCATCAGTATAATTAATTTTAGGAAAAGACAGAAAAAGAATCATCGGATTGCCTTTCAAACATACATTTCACAAACTACGAAAAATAAATTAAAAGAATTAGCCCACAGCAAAGAACTACCCATTAATAGTTATTTAGAATCTTTAATTGATAGGATATATAGTGAAAGAAAAACAAAATAAGTTTAATTTCAAATCACAAAATTTTATTTGTACTTGCATTGATAACAGATATATTCAAACAAACATTACATTTTTTAAATGCTATTTTGAATGAGGGTAAAAATGCGAGTAAAAAACCAATTCAATTAAACCTATCTAATTGAATTATATAGTATAAATCCGCCTCATTGAGCCCGACCTCAGGCACCATCACCTATTCTATCAAGCTCAACCAAAGTCAATAAAACCTTTATTTTCAGCCTCAACAGAACAGGTTATCGATAGGCGCTTAGATAAGCTGATTAAATACGACAGAAAGTAGTCAACTCTTTTTTAAACCTTTAAAAATGCAATTACTGTCGACACTCATTTGCACCCATATGTTAGCAATCGTTAAAAACGGCTAACATCCATTTACACCGTATGAAGCAGGCTTTCATTCATTTTTTAATTTTATAAACAAATAAGCTGAAAATAAAACTTAAGCTTAACGGTGTAATTAACTTTTCTTCTGTTTAAATAACCAATCACGAACGCTACTTAATTTATAAGCATAATCAAATGAATACATATGTTCCGCACCGTTTTTTAGGTCTGTTCCTTCCGGAATGACGGTACCCTTATCGAATTGAACAAAATTAATGTGATAACCTTGATTAATTAAGGTCTCAACTTTTTGATCTTGCTCAAGTTGGGGCAATCGAGCTGAAAATGAGGTTAAACCATATATGATGCCATGTTGACTCAACATTTTACCGACTTGTTGCATCCCTTTAGACGCTTTTTCATCACCAGCCGAAACGATATAAAAAAATGTCGCATCAGTAAGCGGGCTTAATACATTAATATCCCATTGGCTTCCAACAAAAATGGAAGCAGCGAAAAGATTGGGATGCGTAGCGTTCAAATAAAATGAGATCATCCCCCCCATTGATTGACCTGTGGTATAAATGCGATCTTGGTCTATAGAATAGGTATTAATGATATTATTGAGCAAGCGATAAGCGATTTCGACTTCCTCACTTGTCTGCCAATCATCATTAACAGGCCACTGTGGACCTTCGAATGATGGCACTAATACAAAACTTGGATTTTGTGCTTGGCTCTCATCAGTTGCCCAGATAATGCCACCATAACCTTGTTTTAATGGTGCTTCAATTCCTTTACCAACTGTACTCGCATCGGCAATGAATTGTACTAAAGGATAGTGTTTGTTTTGATCATAATTCTTTGGAATATAGAGATTATAATTCATTTCACGACCGGTAACCTCATCTTTATAAACAAGTTTTTTGAACTTTGGTGCAACTTCATCACGTAGTGCTAAAAGGGCTAAATCGTAAGATTTATCAGCTCCTCCATAACTAGTGTCCCATGGTGTTACTTGTTGTTGTGACGTGTCTGTTGCTATGGCGTTTATATTTTTTTTGTTATCAGGTTGACATGAAACTAAAAATGTCAATACGATGCCAAATCCTGACAATTTTTTAAAATCAATATTCATTTGTTTATTCCTGTTATAATAATAAAAATATCATAACATGCCCCCACAAATAAAAATCATTTTTGACATTGATTTTACACATTAAAATCACACTATTTAAGATGATAACTCTTCAATAGGCAGAAATAAGTTATCTTTTTAATATTTCCCCTTGTTGTCGCAAAATTTTTACTTAGTTGTTGAATTAAATAAAAAAATACACGACTAATTCAGTAAAACAATAAAACCTTCGATCATTTAATTAAATAACATACCGTCAATTATTTAGTTAACTTGCCGCCACCATAACTCGTTAGGTAACGGTTTTTTAATGTTGAAAACTTGACCTATTTTAGGTGTTGCTAGGCTAATGTCATTGTATGGTTTCACGATTTCAAGTAAACGTTCAATGGGTTCTTTCCAACTATGATTGGCTAAATCAAATTTACCCCAATGAATCGGGAGTATTTTATGAACACCAATATCGTTTATTGCTTGCAAAGTTTGTTCTGGAAATTCATGTATCGATGCCCAATCTTTATCATATGCACCATTTTCTATCATTGCAAAGTCAAATGGGCCATATTTTTTAATTCGCTCAGCATAATGTGTACCATAACCGCTATCAGCGCTAAAATAGAGAGATAAATCTGGGGATTTAACAACGTACCCACCCCAAAGCGTTGGGTTATCTTGATTCAAACGTCGTCCGCTAAAATGCCTTGCAGGTACAAATGTCAATGTCACATTATCAATATGAATGTGTTCATCCCAATCGAGTTCAACAATTTTTTGATTTTCTATCCCCCAGTGTTGTAAGTGCCCTTTTACGCCGAGTGGTGCAACAAATAATTCGGTTTTTTTATCTAGCTTTTGTATTGCTTTGTAATCTAAATGATCATAGTGATCGTGCGAAATTAACACTGCATCTATTTGAGGAAGTTCATCGATAGTTGGCTTATGAGTCATATTAAACGCGTTACCTGTAAATGGCACTGGTGAGGCGTTGTAAAAAACAGGATCTGTAATAAATATTTTATTTTCCGTTTTAAATAGTACCGTTGAGTGACCAAACCAAACGAAATCATTGTTAATTAATGTTGATGGTTCTAGCATCAAGGTTGGCAATGGTTGATTCGGGTTTTTACCTTTAGGAGGGGTAAAATATGACCCGATCCATTTTAATAAAGAACCGTCTTCATCGGAAGTCAGTTTTACTGTGGGTTCGATATTATTAAACTGCTGACCATCAAACGCTTTCGATTGATGTATTCTCGTTAAACTTTGTTCATCAGGAGATCCACCAAATACTGGATGGAAATGTAGAAAAAGATAGACGCCAATACTTAATATAATAAAAATAATGATAGCCCATTTGATTATAGAGATAAAAATATGCATATTTTCTCAACTTATTTTTGGTTAGATTCAAATTAAACTTACTATATAGTGTTTATTTAAAAGGATAAATTAGGGGTTAATTTATAGAATAGTGAATTTTATTCACGAATAAAAACATGACACTTTTGACAGCAGTACCAAACACGTAATCATAGTCAGCTATGATAATGACTTCATCGCTTTATGATAATACCGATAAAACGAATACAGAATTAGTCTGAAGTTATTAATACAGAAATGTTTGATAATTTATGATACTTAAAATATTTTGGTTTTAAATATTACAATCTATTCAGCTAAAATAAGTGATTGCATAGCTGAATAGAATAATAAAAATTTATGTTCAAATGACCACGTTATTTATTAAGCTCTTTTACTTTTAACCAGTTTGATAAATGCGCTGCTACTTTGTCATTATTTAAATCTTGCATAATAAAATGCGTATTACCTTTAATTCCAACTTCGGGTAAATGTATAACTTGTACATCTCCGCCATGTTTATTGACAATATCAGCCCATTGCTTAGCTAACGCTAAACGAATACGCCACTGATCTTCTCCTTGAATATTAGATGGCCTATCAGAAATATTGTCACCAAAATAGATGATAATTGGTATATGCGTTAATTTATTAAAATCCATTTTATTAACTTGATTTGGTGTTATGTCACCAAATGCACTTTCAATCGTGTCAGGAACCTCACCTTCCGGGAATGGAAAATTACCGGGTTCAATAGCAACAATTGCTTTGACTTTTTCCGGTGCTTTAATTGCCGTCAGCCAACCTACACTTCCCCCTTGAGAATGCGTGATCAAAATACCATTACCAATACGATCGAATAACGCTTTAAGACTATCAGAAATCACCCCCTCATCAAACGGACCGGTATTTGGAGTCATCTGTCTAAAAAATTGATTTAAACTAGCGGCATCTTTTGGAAAAGCAACGCCGTCAAAAAATTTAGGGTATTCACCCATTCGAAATTGTGCAAACCAAAATTGATCATCTGGCGTTGCTGAAATCACACTATCTACCGTTGAGCGTCCTGACCAACCTCGTCGTGGTTGATCAACCAAATAGACAGCATAATTTTTGCGTAAAAAAAGATTATTCCACCCCTCCCGTCCATCAGGTGTTGTTTGCCAACTTCGCATTGATTGGCCTGCACCATGTAAAAAAACTAATGGCAATGCTTTAGCATTCGTTGGAATCTGATAGGAAACCGTTGCATGATCACCATGTAGTGTTTGCCCACCATTTTGGATATTTGCGTTAAAAACATCCATAAAACGATTGTTTGTATTTTCTTTAGTCATATCTGGACGTGGGTTATAGTTACCGTCACTCGTCTTCACTATGCCGCCAACAGCAAAGCTACCTTGCTGCTCAATCATTAAAGGAGTTGCGATAGCTTGATGCGTATAACTAAACGCTAATGCAAATAAAGTATAAAGTATCTTGTTTTTCATTTATTTATCCTATTATGTGTTTCATCAATGTTGATGGGCGCTAATCTTTGTTTTACAGTCTGTTCAACGGCTAATGAGCCGATATCACCGTTAACCCAACGATTAGGACACTTTGTATTTGTTCCATGTAATCTCTATGTACATCTATGGGGTTATGCCGTGCCACACCATACGTAAATTTTGTGATTGCTCGGGGGTAATCACGCTAGCAATTTGAAGCAGACCTTCTTCAGTTAACCCAAGTTGTTTTAATAACAGTAAATGAGAGCGCAACTGTGCATTGACACTGTCACCTAGCCCAATTAAGCTACCGATGGTTACCAGTTCTCGATCGATGTCACCTAAATTATCACGGCTAAATTGATACCCAAAGAGTTGTGCTTTGATGGCGTAATCAACCGCGGGGGCAAAATCAAAAATAGCCGATGTCGTTGCCCTATTGGTTAATGCGGCCAACTTTTGTTCACCCAGTTGATAGTAATCAACAGGCCCTAACTCTGTTGCAAGATTGCCTTGAGGATCAACAACACCTTGTTTAAAACGATCTTCAAGCACTGACTTTAGCATCATCACGCCATTTAGTGTTTTTGGTGCTCCAATATAAGAAAATTGATGTGATACAGCTTCTTTAAGTTCATTGACCGTTAAGCCCGCATGTAACGCTTGTTCAATTGCTGTTTTTTCGGCTAATGAATCACCTTGTGTAATGGCAATGGCTAATGGCACAATGGTTAATTGTTTACGCGTAAATTGACGTTCAGATATTTTATTAACCGGCACAGCTTGTGATGTTTTTTTGGGTTGGGCCTTTTCATACCACGTAACCTCATTATTATCAACTGGGCTCATGGCAATATGTGTCATTGCGGTAAATTCACCTGCACCATGCCAATGTTTGACATGTGGTGCAATCCATATCACATCGCCTTTGGTCATCATTTGAATCGGTTTATCCCATTCTTGAAAACGCCCTGTTCCATCTGTCACAATTAAATATTGCCCTTGGCTATGAGAATGCCAATTGGTAAAGCTATTGGGTTTAAAATAAACGATAGCTGGCGCAATATCGCCGTTACTTGGCATAGCAGGAAAACGAGAAAATGAAGCGTCACCTGTAAAATTGTTGTTATCTACTGATTGTAGAATAAGCCTATTTTTAGCAGTATATTGCGTCGTTATGGTCTCTGCCATTGTGAATGATGAAACAATCATTAAAGGCAATAACAGCAAACGATGACTGATTTTATTCATTATTTTTTCACCTAATCGCCACCAGCGAATAGACTCGGTAGTGGCGTGTTATTTACATGAATGATTTTAAATTTTCACCATAAAACTGTGTCAATTTATCTGTGATTTGTTTTACATACGGTTGTTTCCAATAAAGCTCCATATGTGTGGCATTTGGTATTTTGACTAATGATTTATGACTTGTGCCCGTTGCATTTGCAAAGATTTCTTCAGTCATATACAGTGAATCAGCTTTTTCACCTGCAATCATTAATAAAGGTTGATTGATTAAATCAACATTCGTATTGGCATCAAATTCCATTAAATCTTGTAAACTATCAATAGTACTATTGGTTTGTGAATTAGGGTGAGCATGAGTTTGGGCATAATACTCATAACCTTGACGGTATAATTCAAATGGCATAGCGTCAACTTGTGCTTTCGTCATGTTTTGTCCAAATGAAGGGGTATATTGTATCTCGCCATTTTTTGCTTCCATTGCTCTGACTTTTGCAATATCCGCTAAACGTTGCTCAATGGTTTCTTTTTGGCTGTCCATAAAGCCATTTCGTCTAACTTTTCCTGAATTGAATAAACTGATCGTTGCAATCGTTTTAAAACGCTTATCTGTTTCAGCAGCTTTAATTGAATAGCCACCACCGCCACAAATACCGAGTAATCCTAATTGGTCTGCATCAGCGCCTGGGTACTGAGTAATAAAATCTGCTGCAGCACGAATATCTTCAATCCTATTTTGTGGTTTGTCAGTATAACGAGGCACGCCACTACTCCCCCCTTGGTATGCTGCATCAAATGCAATAGTAATATACCCTTGTTCTGCCAAATTTTGCGCATACAATCCAGCCACTTGCTCCTTAACACCTCCATTAGGGTGCGCAACAACAATAACGGGATATTTTTTACCTGCATCATAATTTGCTGGCGTATAAACGTTAGCAACAACCTCAATACCCGTCTCTTTTTGGGTATATTTAACTGGATGAATATTGACCATACCTTTAACATTTTCAGTTAGTGCATTATCGTACGTCAATGTGAAAGGATTATTTCTGTAATCTGCAGCCATAGCGCTACCTCCTAAGGTGATACTCAATAGTGTTGCTAATAAGGTGGTTTTAACGATTTTCATTTTTGCCTCAAAAAATAGTTTAATAATGGTTGAATGACGGAAGTATAACTAAGTCTTATTAATGTGATAATATGGTGTAATAACAATACTCTTGTGAAAAAAAATCAATAATGAGATTGATAATGAATGATAGTAAACAATTTAATGATTTGTACGCTTTCGTGCAGGTAGCCAAATTAGGGAGTTTTACTCAGGCAGCAATGGCCTTAAATGTGCAGCCATCAGCTTTAAGCCATCGTATGAATGATTTAGAAAAACGTTTAAAAGTTAAATTATTAAATCGTACTACTCGCTCAGTATCAACCACAGAAGCGGGTCAGCAGTTGTTAGAGCGAACGGCACCAATGTTTAATATTATTCAACAAGAGCTGCATGCTTTATCAGATTATACGGATAAGATGAGTGGTAAAATTCGGATTAACACCCCTGAGCGGCCAGCATTTGAATTAATCTATCCTAAAATTAATCATTTTTTAGTGGAAAACCCTGAGCTGGAACTGGAAGTTTTTATTAATAATCGCTACTGTGATATTGTTGCTGAACGTTTCGATTTTGGCGTGCGTTCAGGGCAAGATGTCGCACAAGACATGGTTGCGGTAAGAATATCAAAAGAAAATACGATGACAGTTGTTGCTGCACCTCGTTATATTAATCAATTCGGGATGCCAAAAACATTAAAAGAATTAATGTATCATCGTTGTATCGTAAATTCATTCAATCCTGAATACCGCTTAAGTGAATGGGAATTTATTGAAAAAAAACAGTTAACTAAAATTCGTGTACGTGAAAGTGTTGTCTTTAACGCTTTAGTATTAGTTAAACAGGCGGTGCAAGATGGACTAGGTATTGCTTGGTTACCCCGAACGACAGTTGAAAAAGAGATCGCATCTGGTCAGTTGATTGAATTTTTTACTGATATGAATATTACTTATCCACCAATGCATCTCTATTACGCTAAAAACAAACATAAAACACCAGCAATGTTGGGATTAATCGAATTACTTAGATGGAAAAACGAAGATAAAGTTTGATCTATTTAATTATTATTTATTACCTGTCATGTGTATTTATATAATAATCAATATATTTTAATTGCTAAGCTCAATAAAAGTAGTTAACATTATCAACTATCTTTATTGTTTAGTTGAGATATATGATGAATAAAATTGAAATACGGCAATTTAGAGCCGCATTACGGGAAATGGTAAGAGAACTGGGAATGTTAAGTCGCAAAAGTAGCGGTACAGAGCTTTCCCCATTGCAAAGCCATATCCTAATTGAGCTAGAAGCAAAACCTTGTGGTGTCATTGAATTATCAGATAAACTTTGTGTAGATAAAGCCAGCATTAGTCGTACGATACGAAGTTTAATTGAAGCTCACTATTTGCTGAGGGAACAGGATAAATTTGATGGTCGAGCGTCCACATTTAGGCTTAGTGATATCGGTAAACAAATACTTGATACGATAGAACATAATGCAGATAGATTTACAGAAGATGCTTTATCGTCATCATCTGATCATGAGATAGCCTTTTTTTTAAAATCAATTAAACAACTTTCAATAGGGTTACGTAATGCACGCCTTCAACGTGATGCGAATCTCACGATCAGACACATTACTGCGCAAGATAATGCTGCAATGGCCAAGCTCATTCGTAACAGCTTTTGTGAAAATAAAATTGATCATTTAGATGGCGTAAGCTTACATGACCCTGAACTAGATCAATTGAGCCAAGCCTATCAAAAATCAGGTGCCAGTTATTGGGTGGCTGAACTTGATGGCAAAATAATCGGCGGCGCAGGGTTAGCGCCACTATTTGGTGTGAATGATACCTGTGAACTGCAAAAATTATTTTTTAGTAGTCAGGTTAAAGGGATGGGGTTAGGTAGACGTATGTTAGCTCATATATTGTCACAAGCTAAATCAATGAAATATACCTTTTGTTATTTAGAAACCCTCAATGAATTGAAAGATGCCGTAAAACTATATGAAGCATTTGACTTTCAATATACGCCTAAATTAGGTAACACAGGACATAATAGTTGTGATATTTACATGCTAAAAAAACTATGATGCATTGTTTATACTTGCTTGAGCTAGTACACTTGAGCAGTATTGCTATCTATGCTGTTTTTTTTAATTCCATAAACTCGACAGCACGCATTTTATCCCTTATCAAGTATGGTTTAGATAAAATTTGCGTCCTGTCTATTCCCATTATCAAAATGGGGGCTATTGTTCATGTTGATCATCAAATTGTAACAATCTCGCCGCATTGCCTAATACAAGTATAGTACTGATATTATGTAAGATTGCAGCTATCATCGCACCAGCCATACCAAGTAAGCCAAACGCAGCTGCGATAACAATAGCAAGTGTCCAAATTAAACTAATAATCACGTTAAACTGTAATATTCTTCGACAATGACGACTTAAACGGATACATGTCGCAAGACATCTTAAATCACTACCGATTAATACAATATCCGCAGATGATATTGTAATATCTGAGCCACCAACTCCCATAGCAACACCGACAACGCCAGCTTTTAAGGCTAATGAATCATTAATACCATCGCCAACGACCATTGGTCGAAATCCATTGTTAATTTCATTATTAACACATTTTAATTTATCTTCTGGTAACGCTTGAGCAATCACATTTTGAATGCCAACGTCATGAGCGATACGTTCCGCAACATTTTGCCGATCGCCAGTTAATAATAATTGCCTTGTTAAACCTAAATCACGTAACTGAGATAATGCTGTTAATGTTTCTGGGCGTAAATTATCAGCCAGCAAAAACCAGCCTTGAAATTGTCCCGCTAATGCAAAACCTGTAATTGGTCCATCATGTTCTGGTATATTAGGTAAAATGATATCGAGCTGTTGAAATAATTCAACACGACCAAGTACAATAAGCCCATATTCACATTCTGCAATAACGCCTAACCCTTGTTTTTCAGTGATATTAGTCAATGGGTAATATTGGTTATATTGGCAGAGACTTGATAATGCTTTACTGACAGGGTGGTTGCTGGTAGCACCAAGGGATGCAGCTAAACATGTTATTAGCGTTTCATTGATGCCAGTCATAAACTGTATTTGTTGCAAATGCAGACTACCTTGCGTCAAGGTCCCTGTCTTATCAATAATCAGGGAATTAATATCAGCAACCTCTTCTAAAAAAGCTGAGCTACGAATTAAAATACCATGTCTTGCAGCAACAGTTATGCCTGCAATAGCTGTTGCTGGCGCTGACAATACCAAAGCGCATGGGCATGCAGCAACTAAGACAGATAACATGGCTTGCGGATCATTAGTGATAAACCACGTGATTGCAGCGACAAGGATAACTAATACAATATAGCTACCAATATAACGTTCTAATAATCTTGTAATCGGTGGTTTAGCCCGTTCAGCTTGTTGCATTAATTGGATAATCTTACCTAATGTTGACTCTCCGCTTGGTCGTATGATTTGTATCTGCAAAAAACCATCAAGATTAATTGCACCACCAAATACATCCATTCCTACAGTGACATCAAGCGGTATAGACTCACCCGTAATTGAAGCAGTGTCTAAACTGGCTTGCCCTTTTATAATTCGACCATCTGCTGGGATTTTATCCCCAGCTCTAACTTCAACACGATCGCCAACAGCTAATCGATCATTATCAATTAAAACAATATTCCCATCATCATTAATAAGACGTGCTTTGCTGTGTGTCAATTTACTTAACGCTGCAATAGCTTGCTGTGATCCGACCATACTTCTTTCCTCTAGAATATGGCCAAAAATCATGATAATAGGCAATAATGCTGCTGTGATTAAATCACCAACAGCCCAAGCCCCTAACATCGCAAGGGCAATTAATTGGTCGGTAACACCATGTAATGTCTGACGATAAAGGCTCTTATACGCCGATGAAAAAACAGGATAAGCAACGATTAAAGATGAAACACCACACAGTATTTGTGCAATATATTCCCCTTGTGGAATAAACCAACGCCAAAATAAGCCTAGTGCCAAAAGCCCTATAGCTAGCATAGCTAAGGTAAGTTGTTTAGATGCTTTTCGCTGTTCTTCAGGTGTAAGCATATTGCCATTAAATGGAATATGGTTATGACCACAATCCTGATGATACCGTTCATTTTTAGTCATCTATTTAGCACCTTCAATAATTAAATGACCAGCATCATTTTCATTAATCATATCTACTGTTTTTGCGCTACGCAATACAGATGCGATTTTTTCATGATAGATATTTAGTAATGAATTTGTATTCATAGCATACTTATTATTGCTAATTAAAGTTGTTATAACTGCTGTGTCAGTCCGAGCTTTAGCTAATCGTTCAGATGCTTTAGCTTGAGCTACTTGTAAAATATATTCGACCGATTGTGTGGCTTGTTGTAAGGTCTGAGCTGCATCATTTTGTGCCGAAGCTATCTCTTTAGCAGCTTGTTGGCTTGCTGTTAATACAGAATTAAAAGCGCTCATTGCTTTATTTGGTAGCGATGATTGAACGTCAACCCTGACGATTGAAATGCCTAATCCAGCTTGTTTTTGCTTTAAATCAATTAAATTGTTATTTATTTTATTTTGAATGTCTAAGCGCAATTGCTCTCGGCTAGTTACAATAGTATTACTGTTCATTAATTCAGGCCTAGCCACTAGAATTTCATCAATATCTCTTTCTGCACAAACTGCCATAGCACTTTGTTGAACAAGACGATCTAAAGCAGGCATAACATGGTCACCTTGTAACACAAAATCATAGGGTTCAGTTATATTGTAAAAAACACTTAAGTCTAATTGAACAATCCCTGAGTCGCCGGTTAATAAATAACCCGAACCAGCTAAGGCATCATTAAGGGTGCTATTTATCATATCTGCTTTTTTTGCTCGTTCTGTGCGTAATAAAGCTTGGCTTCGCCATTTTATTGTTTGTTCTATGGACGGAATAATAACAACTTGTTCAAAGGGCTGAGGCCAAGCAAATAATAATCCTGAGTTTTGTATATGCACCATTTCCCCCATCCGAAATACGACAGCTCGACTATCTGGTGCAATTTTTTTTATGTTAGATGTAGCCCAGCTGATCGCAGTTAAAATCACAATAAGATAGAGTACAAGGAAAGCAATTTGACTAGCTTGTTGCCAATGACTTAACATTTTTGGCGGTTTATTCATTTTCTCCGCCTTGATTATTCTTGGATGGAATGAATAACGTTGATGGACCATCAATAAGCACTTTAAATGGCGCGGAATCAGTACGTAATATAATTCGTGTGTTAGTATTAATAACGTTATTTAATGTATCTAACGATCTTAAAAAAGTATAAAGTTCTGGCGATTTTGCATAAGCATCGCCATAAATGGCAGCTGCTTTAGCTATTGATTGGGCATTAATTTCAGCAGCTTTAATATTTGCGTCTGCAACCATAATGCGAGCTTCTTTTTCAGCCTGAGAACGGATTTCAGCAGCTTGTTGTTTGCCTTCGGCGGTTCTTTCTGTTGCAATTGTTTCTCTTTCCGCTTTCATTCGTTCAACGGTAGCATTCAATGTGACAGATGGTAACGTTAAACGTTCAATACCAACTTTAACTATTTTTATCCCATATGTTTTGAGTAAGGATTGCTCTAATTGTTTTTGCAAATGAGATTCAAAATCAATAAGTTGTATATCATTAATATTCGTATTAACTAAATTTTCAAGCTTATAACCACTAGCTGTTGTTTCTAACGCAGAGCCAGCAAAAGTACGGATCTGTTTTGTTACTTCTTCATCAAAATTGCCTGGTATTGCTCTTAAAAATTGCAGAATACTTTCTGTATTTGGTTCGACTTGCCAAATAATATAAGCTTGCATGATGATTCGTAATCCATCTTTTGTTCCTACATCATGTAAGCCACTTGATGTCGTTCGTAATCTTAAATCTATTGCTGTAGTGGATTCAAAAGGGATTGGTAAACGCCAGTTTAAACCTGGTGTAATTAATACTCGAGTCGGATCGCCAAAACGTGTTATGACGATAGCCTGTCCTGACCTAACCTGTACTAAACAAGCAGTAGCGATGGCAAACAAAATAATAATGAGCGCGAAGATTATACGCTTTATTTTAGTATTTTTTTTCATATTCATTTCACCCTGTTTTTGCTGTTCTTTACAGTTTAGGTGATTTGCTTGACATTGGTGTGTGTCCGAAGAAGTGATCAAAATTTAATCCCCTGTATTTGTTGCTTTTATTTTAACATTATCTGGTGTTATATAATTTCGCCAATCAATTGTTGGCATATTATCTGCATCTAAACGATGATCGATGATAAGTAGTGGCGATGAGTTTGTTGATAATGCTAGACTTAATTGAGATAGATAGTATTCAAGTAAAAAAGCTTGATTTGTGTTGAGCCAAGCTAATTTTTCTGTATTGAATCTTATTGAATCTGCTTCTGCTTGTGCTAACGTTTCTTTTGCAAATCCGGTGGCTGAATTTGTTAATTCTGTTGTTTTTATATAAGCATCACTTTTATCTTGTATTGCATTAGCTTTTTCTTTAGATATTAACACTTGTGTTGTAATTTGCGCTGCTTGTACTGCATGATAAGCATTAGCCGCTCCTGCTGGTGGGTGAATTGCCTCAATAACGACGGCTAAAACTTCAACGCCACTAACTAATTGGTCTAAATTATGTTGCATAAGCATTTTAATGTCAGAGGTTAAAATATCACGGTGTTCAACAAGCGCTTCATCGAGTGTTCTTGATGCAAATTCATGAACTAAAATTCGATCTAAAGTACTTTGGACTAATGTCGAAATATCATTAGTGTTATATATTGAATTCAATGCATCTTGATCGTTAAAACCAATACGATAGATAACTCGAACATCCATGTTTAAAATATGAAAGCTCTGCTTTTGGTTGATAAGACTTGCTATAATCTGAGATTTCTCATTACGATGCGTTGAATCCCAAAGTCGATTAGCACTTTCTGGTGCTCTACCTTCGGTTGTTCCCCACCCCGTAATATCCGTATTTTCATTATCAGGTAATAAATTATTTTTCGTTTTATTACCATTTGACGTGGACACTTCATGAATAATGCCATATTCAACCGCAATAATGCGTCCAAATGGCCACGGTAATCCAAGATGTAAGCCCGATTTAAGAACCTTTACAGGCTCACCAAAGCGCTCATATATACCTCGTTCATTAAGAGGAATAACTGAAATACCACTTAATAACCAACCAACAAATATCATTAAACAAAATATTGGTAAAAATGCTTTTCTTAAAAACGTAAATGCCCAAACTTGCTGCAAATCGATACCTAGGTGAGATTGTAACTCAGATTGTATTTGTTTAAATGGTTGTGGAGGCCAATCTAACATACTTGCAATTAGGCTATTCCCTAAAAATTTGGGTTCAAGCATTTCCCTTTTGGGGGTAAAGAAAGACAAGATTGATCGAATAACTAATTCAAATGTTACAATAGCTGGTAAACATCCGATAATAACCAATAAACATAACGGCCATAGTGAATCAGAATCAATTGATATGAGTGAAATGACCGTCAACAGTTGTACTGCGATCACAATCCTAATGACAAATCCAATCATGAATGCTTCTGGCCATTGCTTTTTTGGTAATGAGAACAGATACCTTTCTATTACCAAAAAACTAAAAGCAGTAATAACAAACAGCACTGCAGCAGCATAATTGAGTTTACCAGATGATGCTGCGGGTAGATAAAAATCCCATCCCCAATAGAGAATACACAATATTAATGATGATAAACCGATCACTAAAGGCACGTCAGTTTTAATTAAATAGAAAATATTAGTTTTTATGGAATATAACGAATTAAATTTTGACTGTTGAATTTGATTTGAAAACGTGGATGACTTATTAATATTTTTATCATGTTTATCATGTTTATCATGTTTATCATGTTTATCATGTTTATCATTTTCTGTTTTATCAATAGCTTGCACTCGCCATATATCTAAATGGTATGCTAATTTAGTCACCATCGCTAATAATAGCAAGACCGCTGAATTATTACACAATAACGGTATCCAAAGAGAAGATGCATTAAATACACGTATAAAAATAGCTAATAAACTCAATATTACAGCGGCATATACACAAACACGTGTTATTAATAATAGACTTGGTAAGCGTTTTTTTGCCAATTGAAAGCGCGGTAAAATACCAATTTGTTCTGCATGCTTTGTTAAATCCAACCTCATAGGACTTAAATCTCATCTTATTATAATCGTATTATTTATATTAAAGGCTATATTAAACACATTATATCGACGTTATAATGTGTTTAATATAGCCTTACCGAGGCTCGAGTATATACTTATCATGCCTGATATTACAATACTTTTAAGCCGCAAAACTCTAAATTGACTTATGCATTTTCATCGCACTAATCCTCAATCATTTTATTTTTTAGCGCCCTACTAATTTTTGTTGTGCGTCAGGATAACGGTTACCTAATAATTTTATTTGTTCAGAAGCTTTTTCGAGCGTTTCAATCTCATATGGTGTCAGTTTTACGTTGACGCTGGCTAGGTTTTCATTTAAACGGGCTAGTTTGGTGGTACCTGGAATTGGCACTATCCAGGGTTTCTTAGCCAGTAGCCATGCTAATGCAATTTGACCAACTGCAAGCTGTTTTTGGTCTGCAAACTGCTTAATGATTTCGACTAACTTTAAATTAGCCGCTCTATTTTCAATATTGAAACGTGGCACAGTACTTCTAAAGTCATCATCACCATATTGAGTTGTTGCATCAACTTTGCCCGTTAAAAACCCTTTACCTAATGGACTAAAAGGAACAAAACCAATATTAAGTTCTTCTAAAACAGGTAAAATATCATCCTCGGGTTGACGCCACCATAATGAATATTCGCTTTGTAGTGCTGTAACTGGCTGCACTGCATGTGCCTTACGTATCGTATCAGCACTGGCTTCAGATAAACCAAAATACTTCACTTTACCTGCTTTAATGAGATCTTGTACCGCACCGGCTACATCTTCAATCGGAACATTAGGATCAACACGGTGCTGGTAGTAAAGATCAATTGCTTCAACACGTAATCGTTTTAATGATCCTTCAATAGCGGTTTTAATATGTTCTGGTCGACTATTGAGTTTGCTCCA
Source organism: Orbus sasakiae (assembly GCF_039542345.1). Taxonomy (NCBI): domain Bacteria; kingdom Pseudomonadati; phylum Pseudomonadota; class Gammaproteobacteria; order Orbales; family Orbaceae; genus Orbus; species Orbus sasakiae. The sequence goes on along the minus strand of NZ_BAABHY010000001.1, from coordinate 983,610 downwards.
TCGCGTTGTATCACCAACATTAGGAGCCCAACCAAATTTCGTGGCAATTACAACGTTATGTTTAAATGGTTCTAGCGCTTCACCAAGTAAGTCTTCATTGGTATATGGACCATAAACTTCAGCTGTATCAAAAAAGGTGACGCCAGCTTCAACGGCATTTCTCAAAAGCGCAATCATCTCGGATCGATCTTTGGCTTGTCCATATGACCAGCTCATCCCCATACAACCTAAGCCTAAAGCTGATACCGTTAAATCACTATGACCAAGTTTTCTTTGCGGAATATTCATGACTGCCCCCTACTTTCAAAATAATGATTATGTAAAACAGCGTATTTATGTCAAATTAGATTAATCTTAGCATACTTTTTATTATCGATTGTAGATAAGATTATTTTTTACCAAACTGATCATTTCACTCATTATTCACCAAAAATAGTGGCGCTTATCACCTATTTTTGATGGCTTGAAATAAAAGGTTTGTTATTCAATATTGGCCAGTTTATGGGTTTGTATGCTAAGTAACCATTTATTATCAACCCGCTTTTGATTAAGTTGCCCTAGTAATTCAATGGTTTGTAGCATATTAAAGCTACCATTTTGTTCGCAAGGTGAAACAAAATAACGTTTGGCCTTAATGTGCTGTTCAATATAGTGACAAAAATCGATTAATTCAGGATGATCTTCAACCACAATCCGAACCTCATCTGCTTTGGCTTGTTTTATTTCTTGATAACGCGTTTGGTAACAAAATTTCGGGCTCATCGCAATATAATCGATATGTTCATCGACTTGAGCAAGCCCATTGGTTTCAATCGCAATATAATAACCCGCAATTTTCAGCTGTTCGAGTAGTAATGGTAATGCTTTAACAAATGTCGGTTCTCCACCGGTAATGATAATATTTTTACTCTTATAGCGTTGAATATGCAATAAAATTTGCTGTAGTGTAAAAGGAGTATAACGTCTAAAGTTAGTGTCACACCAACGACAGTTTAAGTTACACCCGGCAAAACGGATAAAGATTGCTGGCATTCCGGTGTTATAACCTTCCCCTTGCAATGATTCGAAAATTTCTACAATGCGATACTCAGTCATGATTTACTCCTTGAGTATTCGCAATAAGATGTTGGCGTTTCCCACAGCTTAACCATCGAAATGGGTAAATAGTTTGCAAGGAGATCAAAGATATATTGACTCATGCCCTCTGCTGTTGTACGACAAGGAAATGCATAGACTTTGCGATCCATTTGCAATAATAGCTCGGCAATACGATGTTCATTAACGTTATGTTGATGGTACAAAAAAGCATGATCAAAAGGATCAACAATATGTTGTTTAACGATGGTTTTTAAATCAGCATAATCCATAACCATTGCTGAACTTGAACCCTCATTAATTAATTCACCACTGATTTCGACTAATAAACGGTAAGTATGACCATGTAAATTGTGACATTTTTTATTATGACCATCTAGCATATGACAGGCGTCAAATTGGAACTCTTTAGCAATTTTAAACATTTTCTCTCCTAGTTTTTTTACGTGGGATGGGTTACGAACCACGGTTAGAACCTCTAACAATATGAGTGGTGTAATATAATAGAGTGCAGTTAATTTGTCACGAATTGGATAATCATAATATTAAGATAACGTTTTCTTTGACTTTCATGTCATCATCTTAAACAGTGGGATGATGTGCAGGTAGATTACGCTAAAAAATTTGCTTAAAAAAAATGAACTGGTGTATAGTTGCTCATTATAACAATTAATATTGGATATCGTATGCGAATTAAAAAGAATAATGTGATTTTTGCTATGTCAAAAAATAACCAACCTGTTGCACATGTATCAAGTGGTAGTCAGGTCATTTTCGAAACGTGTGATTGTTTTTTTGACCAGATTTTAGATGAAACAATGACATTTAATGAATTGGATTGGAATCATATTAATCCCGCAACCGGCCCTATTTATGTTGAGGATGCATTACCTGGTGATATTTTAAAAATTGAAATAAAAAAAATCAGCTTAACTCGAGATTTTGCCATTATGGTAACGGGTCATCAGTTAGGCGTCATTGGTGATCAATTATCGGATAACCATATTTACAAAGTTCCAATTCTTGATAATCAGGCTATCTTACAGGATCATATACATATTGACCTTAACCCAATGATTGGCGTGATTGGCGTTGCACCTAAAGGTGATGATATTTCGTGTGGTATACCTTGCCAACATGGTGGCAATATGGACTGTAAAGAAATTGCACAAGGTGCAACGCTGTATTTACCGGTTAATGTCCCAGGTGCTTTGTTTGCATTAGGTGATTTGCATGCAGCGATGGGGGATGGTGAGGTTTGTGTGTCTGGCTTAGAAATTTCGGGTGAAGTTGAAGTGGTAATTAGTGTACTAAAAAACAGTGCATTACCTACCCCATTAATTGTCAATCCACACATGATAAGTACGGTAGCGTCAAGTCCGACACTTGATGAAGCAGCGGTAGATGCAACAAAGCAAATGGTAAAATTAATTAAGCAATATAGTAACTTAAGCGAAGCAGATATTATTACAATTCTAAGTGCTAAAGGCGATCTAAGAATTTGCCAAGTTGTTGACCCACAAAAAACCTGTCGTTTTGAAATTACGCAGTCGTTAGCAAAACAGCTATCTGTAATACTCTAAGATAAAGTGATCTTTATAAGTTAAGTGTGATTCATAATGAATGACACTTTTTTTATATCTAATACATACTAAAGGACACACTATAATGAGTAAAAATAAAGCAACATTAATTGGCTTAATGGCCGTGTTATTGTGGAGTTCTTTAGTTGGCACGATTCGCATCGTTAGTGAAAATTGGGGCGCGATAGGCGGTACCGCCATGATCTATAGTCTGGCCAGTATATTGCTGCTTTTTACTGTTGGTCTTAATAAAATGCATAAATATTTACTCCCTTATTTGATTGCGGGCGGTATATTATTTGTGTCATATGAATTATGTTTTTCACTTTCTATTGCATTTGCCAATAATGGTCAGCAAGCTATTGAAGTCAGTATGCTCAACTATTTATGGCCCACTTTGACGATACTTTTTACGATATTATTCAATCAACAAAAAGCCAATTTTTTGATTATTCCAGGTGCAGTTTTACCCGTTATTGGTATTGGTTGGGTTCTGGGTGGTGAGCAAGGTTTCAATGTACTGAGCATGTTGAATAATATTAAAGATAATCCATTAAGCTACTTTTTAGCTTTAATTGGTGCATGTATTTGGGCAACGTATTGTTTGATTACGGTTAGGTTTGCAAAAGGAAAAAATGCGGTAACACTGTTTTTCTTAATAACAGCTATCATACTATGGGCAAAATACTTGATGACCGATGAATCTACATTAACATGGAGTTATCAAGCGGTGATCTATTTATTCCTTGCTTCAGCGGCTATTGGCTTTGGTTATGCGGCATGGAATATTGGTGTATTACATGGTAACGTGACCCTTCTGGCTGGCGCCTCTTATTTTATCCCAATCCTATCTGCATCACTTTCAGCTTTATTGCTAAACACACCGCTTTCACTTTCATTTTGGCAAGGAACGGCTTTAGTGACCCTCGGTGCAATATTATGTTGGCTTGCTATCCGAGGGATAAAAAATACTAGAAAATTCAGTGATCATTAATGGTGTATAGCAACGGCTTTTGCGGGTAAAAACAACCAAATAACAACTGCAAGTCCTGATAATAAAAGTCCTGACATCAATAATACAATCACGTGTGCACTGACAAATGCTTGCTTAGCCGATGCAATTAATTGATCACTTAATTCACTTTGCTCCAGCTGGCTGGCAACAAAAAAAGCTTCATTAATCGAATTTTGTGCTTGTAAGACTAAATCGCCCGTTATACCAACTGGAACGGTGATATTATGGCTGAAAATAAGGGTCAACATGATACCAAAAAGCACAATACCAAACCCCGCGCCAAGTTCATATGCCATACCTTCAATTGCCCCTGCTGAAGCAGATTTATCTGCAGGTGCAGACGTCATAATCGCCGAAGTTGAAGCAAGAAGTGCGACACCGACACTTAAACCGAGCAAAATCATCATCGCCCATGCCATCAAAGGATAGTTGATAAAGTCACACATAGCTAATCCAAAAAAGCTAAAGGCACTTAAACCCATCCCAAATGTTGCGACAATTCTTAGACCTAAACGAGAAACTAACCAACCGGCAAGGGGCCCCCCCACACCACTAGCTAACATAGCTGGTAACATAAACAAACCCGCTTGTAATGGTGTTAAGCCATGCACAAATTGGAGTTCTTGTGCCATTAATAATTCAAATCCCACAATGCTAATCATCGCAGTTAACGCCATGATAATCCCAATGACCAGTACACGTTGCTTCAAGAGACTAAAATCAATCATTGGTGAAAGACTCTTTCGTTCTTTTTTAACAAAAAAGACGAGTAATAGCACACCACCTAACCCGATGCTTAATATCACAATCAGTGAATTATTGATATTTAGTGCTGATTTGATGGCATAGACTAACATTAAAATAGCAACGATAAATATCAGCGCTTTGCTAATTTGCCATGGCTGTTGATGATTTTGTGGTTGTTTAGGAACAATAATTAAAATCGCTATGATTGTGATAATCACGATTGGGATATTGATCCAAAATACGGACCCCCAATGAAAATGACTTAATAAATAGCCGCCGACTAATGGGCCAATGGCAGCCCCTCCAACACCAATGGTTGACCATATACCTAAGGCTAATGAGCGATTTTTTTCATCTAAAAATGTATTTCTTATGCCTGATAATGTAGCGGGTAAAATCATTGAAGCACCCAGTGCCAATAATGCCCTTGCAAAAATCAGCATAAGTGTATTGGTTGATAATGCAGCACATAATGACGCAATACCAAATATAATTAAACCAATAATCGCTAAAATTTTATAACCAAATTTATCACCTAACGCCCCCATCGGTAATAATAGCCCTGCCATGACGAGTGAATAGATATCAATAATCCATAGTAGTTCACTTGCTGTGGCATTAAGGGCAATACTTAATGTTGGTACTGCAACATGCAATACGGTAGCATCAATTGATACCGGTAAGTACATTAAGATAATGAGTGATAAAATTAACCATTTATTGTTCATCGTCTTTCCTTTTTAAATTCTGGACAAATGTTCAAGTCAAAGGATTCTATATAAATGTTGAACATATGTCCATTTTTATTGTATGATTATTTTAATAAAATTTTATGGATAGTGAATTTTGAGATACTTAAAAAAAACAGATAGATATAATGAGATCTTAAATACGGCAATACATATTTTGATTGACGAAGGCATCGCCTCGATTACCGCACGTAAAATTGCTGCTCATGCTAATATCTCGGTAGGCCAAATTCACCATCATTTTAAGTCAGTTGGGCAACTTAAAGCACAAGCGTTACTGAATGTGACAGAACAAGTGATTGAAAAAGCTGAATTAGCTAATTCCAATCAAACTATAATTGAAAAAATAGTTAATTTAGTCAGTCCGTTAGAGGGTCATGGTGGGTTAGTTTTAAGAACATTATGGAATGAAGCAGTTTTCCTTGCTGAGCGTGATGCCGATATTAAACTGGCTTATAAGGAATCAACATTAAAATGGCATACCACTATCATTACGTTGATTACACAAGCCAATGAAGATAATATTTTAGCGGTTAAAGCACCATCAGAACTTGCATGGCGCCTTATTGCATTGAGTTGTGGGATTGATACGCTTGCTATTATTGATGAGTGCAAATTTGATAAAACAGCCATTAAAGACCATATTATGGCTGTTTTATATAATGAAAAGACCTTACCGAGTAACTGACAGCAATAAAAGGTTAATCGATACCTTGACTGCGTAAATAGTCTTCATAAGTTCCGGTATAGTCGATCACTTTTTCTGGTGTGATTTCGATAATACGCGTTGCCAAAGAGCTCACAAACTCACGATCGTGAGATACAAAAAATAGCGTGCCTTTATAAAGTTCTAAAGCCATATTCAATGATTCTATCGATTCCATATCCAAATGGTTTGTCGGCTCATCCATGACAATAATATTTGGTCGTTGCATCATCAACTTACCAAACAGCATACGCCCTTTTTCACCACCGGATAATACTTTGACCTTTTTCTTAATATCGTCTTGAGAAAACAATAAACGGCCAAGAATACTCCGTACAGCTTGCTCATCATCATGAGGCTGTTTCCACTGACTCATCCAATCAAATACCGTAAGATCGTCATCGAATTCAAACTCATGGTCTTGGGCATAATAACCAATATTACAGTTTTCTGACCACTTAATTTCACCATTGTCTGGCGTCTGTTCGCCCATCAGAGTTTTGATTAGTGTTGTTTTACCAATACCATTGGTTCCCAAAATTGCGACTTTCTCGCCAACTTCAATCATTAAATTGAGATTTTTGAATAATGGCCCATTATCAAACCCTTTTGCTAAATCTTGAACAACTAACGCATTACGGTATAATTTTTTATCTTGCTCAAAACGAATAAACGGATTTTGACGGCTTGATGCTTTTACTTCCTCAAGCTGAATCTTCTCAATTTGTCGCGCTCGTGATGTTGCCTGCTTGGATTTTGAAGCATTAGCGCTAAATCGGCTAACAAATGACTGTAATTCACTAATTTGAGCCTTTTTCTTAGCATTATCCGATAACAATCGTTCTCGTGCTTGGGTTGCTGCTGTCATATATTCATCATAGTTACCTGGATAAATGCGTAATTCACCATAATCCATATCAGCCATATGTGTACACACCATGTTTAAGAAATGGCGGTCATGGGAAATGATAATCATCGTACTTTCACGTTCATTAAGCACTTGTTCAAGCCAGCGAATTGTATCAATATCCAAGTTATTGGTTGGTTCATCAAGTAATAAAATATCAGGGTTTGAAAAAAGCGCCTGTGCAAGTAACACACGCAGTTTCCAACCTGGCGCAACTTCACTCATTAAGCCATAATGTTGTTCAATAGGAATCCCCACACCAAGTAGTAACTCACCGGCTCGAGCTTCTGCGCTGTAACCGTCCATTTCAGCATATTCAACTTCAAGATCCGCGACTTTATAACCATCTTCTTCACTCATCTCAGCTAACGCATAGATTCGGTCTCGTTCTTGCTTAACTTGCCAAAGTTCATTGTGTCCCATAATAACGGTATCTAAAACAGTATATTGTTCAAAAGCAAATTGATCTTGTCTCAATTTACCTAATCGTTCATGGGGATCTAAGGCTACATTTCCCGCTGTTGGGACTAAATCGCCACCTAAAATCTTCATGAACGTAGATTTCCCACTACCATTCGCCCCAATTAAACCATAGCGATTACCATTACCAAATTTAACTGAAACGTTCTCGAATAAAGGTTTGCTACCAAACTGCATTGTAATATTATTCGTACTTAACACAACATAGACTCTCGAAATAAAACCATTTTAGTGTAAGATAAAATGGTCAAAATGTGATTTGGCGCACATTATGCCATAATGGCAAGTTTGGTGCGAGCAAAGAGTGAATTGATTTTGTCAATTTATAAGCTACGGGCTCTTACTGATTTCCCTTTAATCTTGCCCTGCTTGAAGTAATCTAAGGCTTTTTTAATCATTTTTTTATCAATGGCAACATATGAATACAAGTCAGTGATATTAATTTTACCAATGAGTTGACCATCAATTGCTGCATCTTTGGTTAATGCCCCTAAAATATCACCGGGTCGGATTTTATTTTTACGTCCAATTGTCAATGAAAGCGTTTGCATTTTAGGTTGCACAATTTTCGTTTTATCAAACGATACGTCATTAAGCGTGAGCCAATCAATTGTCAGATTTTGTGATTGTTCAAGCAAATTTGCTTTGGCAATTTCATTAGGTGAAACTAACGTAATTGCCAGACCATTTTGCCCTGCTCGTCCAGTTCGCCCAACACGATGAACATGCACTTGTGGATCATAAGCGATCTGATAATTAATCACTAAATCAAGTTCTTTGATATCAAGCCCGCGTGCAGCAACATCCGTTGCGACAAGTATGGTACGACTCTTATTGGCAAACTGAAGCAATACTTGCTCCCTGTCTCGTTGCTCTAAATCACCATTTAAACCAATAACGCTAAACCCAAGTTGACTAAGGTAATGTTCCACTTCATTACAGGCTTGCTTAGTATTACAAAATACCACGACCGATTGCGCCATATGATCAGTAAGTAATTTAGCTAAGATTAATTTGCGTTGTGCATCATCAATTTCATAAAATAATTGTTCAATTTGATCATTAACTTCATCAACAGTAATAAATTCAGGCTGTGTTTGAATACGAGTGCTCATTTTTTCAATACTATCAGGATAGGTAGCTGAAAAGAGTAGTGTCTGTTTCTGAGATGGTATATGTTTGATAATGTGCATCATATCATCTTCAAAGCCCATATCTAACATACGATCGGCTTCATCTAATACTAAAAATTGCAAAGCATCGAAATTAACTGTTTGTCTTTGTATATGGTCAAGTAACCGCCCTGGCGTACCCACTACAATATGTGCACCATGTGCAAGGGAATTGACTTGATGAATAATGGGTTGACCACCGCACAAGGTCAATATTTTTATATTATTTATGAGTCGAGCTAAGCGCCTTAGCTCGTTAGCAACTTGCTCGGCTAATTCACGTGTTGGACAAATAACCAGTGCTTGAGTTGCGTAACTATCGACATTGAGTTTTGATAAAATCCCTAGACCAAATGCAGCCGTTTTACCACTGCCTGTTTTCGCTTTAGCAACCACATCTTTACCCGACAAAATAGCGGGTAACGTCAAGGCTTGGATCGGCGTCATTTGGCTATATTGCATTGATTCTAAATTATCAAGTAACGACTTTGGTAGTGATAATTGATTAAATGCGTTTGATTGATTTGACATGATTTAAGGATTTCCTCAGTAAATACCACACTCAATATATGAGTAAAAAACGATGCTACCTTATACCACAATAAAATGAATGTGCGTAACAAATTACAACATTATTGTCTAGTATTACGCCATTAGTGCTGTGTCGTAACCGTTTATATGATAAATATCTAGGTAATAAGATGTAAATTTATTATAATCCCGCTGATCATTAATCAACGTAATTAATGGCCAAATCTTGCATATACAAAATATTATTAAAATAAGTATGTAATTAAAGGAAATAAAAATTGAAAAAGATTGCTGTAATAGCACTGGTAAGTGCTGTTTCATTTCCATCAATAGGTGCAACTCTTGAGGATGAAGCGAAATTAGGAAATAGCCAAGCAGCCTATCAACTGGCTGAGTTTTATGAAAATAACAATGATCTAAAAAATGCACTGCATTGGTATAAGCAAGCAGCAAAATTATCCATGCAACATCAGGGATCAATGCTTGCCACAAAATCGCCTAATCAAAAGCAAATGAATGCAAACGATAGTCAGTTAATTGAAAAAGACCCTATCTTAATTGCAGAACACGTCACTACCGATAATACGCGTCCTATCATTAGCGATCGTGTTGCGATGCACCAAGATTATGAAGTCAAAAATGGCGCTTTTAAGGTTCTGGATTCAACCTTTGGATTACGTCCTTATCACTCTAATTATATTTTGCCCGTCACGTATGATTCAAAGGCTCATAATGATGGACGTAAACATGTGGAAACAGCATTCCAAATAAGTTTCAAAAAGGATATTTTTACCAATACATTTGGTTTTGATGAAACAATCGGTTTTGCCTATTCACAACGTAACTGGTGGCAAATCACTGAAGATTCATCACCGTTTAGAGAAACCAATTATTTACCTGAAGTCTATGTACAAATACCCTTTCATAATCCAGACAGTAGCCTAAAAGGCACTCAATTTGGTTTTCTACATGAATCTAATGGACAGGGTAATGAAGCTGGGCGTTCACGTTCATGGAATCGTTTATATTTAGAAGGTTATTTTCAATATAAAGACGCGTACATCGTTCCCCGAGCATGGTATCGTATTTATGAAAATAAAAACCATGATGATAACCGTGATATTCAAAACTATTTGGGTTACGGCGATCTGAATATCTATATTCCTTATGATGAACACTTAGTTAAAGTTTTAATTCGTAATAATCTTAATTTAAAACATAATCATGGTGCATTTCAAATTGACTGGACCTACCCGTTAGGTGATACGGGCTTATTTGGCTATATCCAATATTTTAATGGTTATGGTGAGAGCCTGATTGATTATAATAAGAAAACCAATCGAATCGGTTTTGGCGTTGCATTAAGCCGTTAGATTTGATTGTTTAGTTTAACGGTTTCGTATGTTTAAGATAAAAAAATAGTGCCTAGCGCACTATTTTTTATTTTAAAGGAATTAAACACTTAGTTCACAAGATTAACAACATCAAATTGAACATCTGGATTCACATCAGCATCATAATCAACACCTGTGATACCAAAACCAAATAAGCGTAAAAACTCATCTTTATAACCTTGATAATCAGTGACGTCATAAATGGTATCATCCGTCACTTTTTCCCAAATAGCTTGGCAAGCATTTTGGACTTCCGGACGAAGTTCCCAATCGTCTAGACGTAAACGATTGCTGTCATCCGTTTCTACTTGACCATTTGCATACAGCTTAGTGGCAAATAAACGTTGAATCTGTTCAATACACCCCTCGTGAATGCCCATCTCTTTCATGACTTTAAATGACATTGCAATATATAAAGGCATAACAGGAATCGCTGAAGATGCTTGAGTTACCACTGATTTAAGGACGGCAACATAAGCATGCCCCTCTTTTGCAGATAGATTTTTATCAATCGCATGTGCCGCACGATCTAAATCTTCTTTTGCTTTACCCAGCGTACCGTGCCAGTAAATTGGCCACGTTAATTCAGTACCAATATAAGAATAGGCAACAGCTTGAGCATTATCAGCAAGAACCCCAGCATCTGATAGTGCTTTCATCCAAAGTTCCCAATCTTGACCGCCCATAACTTTAATGGTATCGGCAATTTCTTGCTCATTAGCCGGTTCAACTGTCGCTTCAATTAATACATCTTTATTGGTATCTAATGCGACTGATTTATACGGTTCACCAATTGGTTTTAGCGTTGAACGGACTAATTCGCCAGAGCCAGGCATTTTACGTACAGGTGAAGCAAGCGAATAAACCACAAGGTCAATTTGACCCAGATCTTTTTTAATTAAATCGATAACCACTTGGCGACATTCGTTTGAAAATGCATCACCATTAACACTTTTAGAATATAAACCCGCTGCTTTAGCAGCTTTATCAAAGGCTGCAGAATTATACCACCCTGCTGTTCCCGGTTTTGTCTCAGTACCCGGTTTTTCAAAGAAAACACCAATCGTCGCAGCATCTGAACCAAACGCAGCATTAATACGAGAGGCCAATCCATAACCGGTTGATGCACCAATTACCAGTACCTTTTTAGGGCCATGAGTTAGTTTTCCTTTAGATTTAACATAAGCAATCTGTTGATTAACATTTTCAGCACAGCCAACGGGATGAGTGGTTGTACAAATAAAACCACGAATTTTCGGTTTAATTATCATAATTTTTTATCTCAATTGGTTTCTTAACAAAAACAGCTAATTCTATCATTACTCGTTATTTAGTTCCACTCGATTGATAATGCTGTGTTCTATTTTGCGGCATTAAATGCCGCTAAGGTATATTGACGCGCTTTATTATGCTCAACAATCGGTTCTGGGTAATCGAGTTTCACATTATTTTGTTTTGCCCAACGATGAGGGTCACTCATTGCATCATCGGGGATATCTGCAAGTTCAGGTAAATACTGACGAATAAACTTACCATCGGGATCAAACCGTTTGCTTTGTGATGAGGGATTAAATATTCGAAAATAAGGTGCTGCATCAGTCCCTGTTGAGGCTGACCATTGCCAACCACCATTATTTGCGGCTAAATCACCGTCAATTAACTGAGACATAAAATAACGTTCTCCCCAGCGCCAATCTAGCATTAAATCTTTAACCAAAAAGCTTGAAACAATCAATCGTAATCGATTATGCATCCAACCCGTTTGGTTCAGTTGCCGCATGGCGGCATCGACAATAGGATAGCCCGTTAACCCTTTTTGCCATGCTGTAAAATCAGTTTTATCGTTACGCCATTTTATGCGTTGCGTCCAATCGATATACGGTTTATTTTTTGAGAGTTTAGGAAAAAGGAACAGTAAATGACGGTAAAATTCACGCCAAATAAGTTGATTAAACCAACCAAAAGCACCGCTTGATGTCACATCCAAAAATTCGGGGTATTCAAGTTTTAAACGAGCAAAACACTGCCTTGGGGAGAGTACTCCAATCGTGAGATAAGCCGATAAATGACTTGTTGAATCTAAAAAAGGAATATCACGCTGCTTTAGATAATCATCAACTTGTTCCTGACAAAATCGTTGTAAACATTTTATCGCCTGTGTTTCACCGATCACAAAATGATCAGTCTTTTGACACGGGTAAGAGAATGGTTTGATGGCATCCGAATCCACTTTAACCGATTGTACCCGTTTTTTAGGTTTTGGATAAACCTCAACAGGTTGATGACGTAAATAGTCACAATATTTGTTACGAAATGGAGTATAGACTTGGTACATTTTACCTGAACCATTAACAATAGTACCAGGTGCGGATAACACTGAATCATCATATCCATGTAATGCTATTGTTGAATCGGCTAATTGGCGAGCAATGGCTTTATCTCGTTGTACTTCGTTCCATTCATACTGTTTATTGTAAAAAAGATCCGTAATTTGATATTGCAGGCAAGTTGATTGAATGATGGACACCGCATCATCGAATGTGCCTGTTTCTTGGTAAAGTAGCGGTATATTAAGTGTTGATAACTGATTTTGCAGTTCGGCTAAATGTTGATGGATAAACCATGCTTGTCTTGGCGACATATCATGTTGTTGCCATTGTTTAGGCGTAGCGATATAAATAGCAATGACCGTGGCATCAGGGTCTTGACATGCGTGGTGAAGAGCCAAATTGTCAGTTACTCTTAAATCATTACGAAACCAGACTAAATGCGTAGCCATACTTGATCCTTAATACATAAATGAAATGTCAGACAATCGGTATTGCACAAAAATGACTATTTAAACAACGCTAAATATTCACCGTAGCCAGATTTTTCGAGATCCTCTTTTGCAATGAAGCGTAATGCCGCAGAGTTAATGCAATAGCGCAATCCACCTAATGATTGTGGCCCATCATCAAAGACATGGCCTAAATGAGAATCGGCATCTGCTGAGCGAACTTCGGTTCGACTCATGCCATGACTGTGGTCCGCTTTTTGCTTAACATGTTGTGAGTTGATCGGCTTGGCAAAGCTTGGCCAACCACAACCTGAATCAAACTTATCTAATGATGTAAATAGAGGTTCACCTGAGACGATATCCACATAGAGTCCTTCCGCCTTATGATCATTAAACGCATTGTCAAATGGTGGCTCTGTCCCATTTTGTTGAGTAACGTAATATTGCAATGGACTTAATGCCGCAATGTTTTTACTTTTATTTGAATCATTCATGATTGACTCCTCATGTTAATGGGCTATTTTTACACTATATTTATAGGTTATGATAAAAAAATAACGAAATTATTTAATTGCATTACCTAACCATGATGACATTTCTTGTAATTCTGCTGCAAAATCCGGATACTTAGGTAATATTTGATTAATGGCCGTCGTTACAGTTGTGACACTGTAACGATTTTGTTGCAACAAATCAGCTAATTCTTGTATAGGTGCTGGATTTAGGCTATCCGTAAAAATTTGGCAACGGCTAATTACGCCATGCTCAACATCAAAGTGAAAATCAATATTTCCCCAAGGGAAACGTTCATCAACAATATGACTAAAAGCCGGAGCATGACCAAAATTCCATTGCCAACTAGATTGTTTGGCAAAAACGTCCTCAAATCCCACTAGATCAGGTAGAGATTCTGGTGAAATACATTCTGCATCGGCTTGCTCACCATAATAATCAAAAAAGTGTTGCGTAATAACATCACATAGTTTTTGATGGGTTATATTGGGAATATGCTCGGCTAGATTGGTCACTCTCGAACGCACAGACGTGATACCTTTAGCCTGTAATTTTTTGGGATCTGGATTGAGGTAATCCGCTAATTTACTTAAATTGGCATTTAATAAAATGGTACCATGGTGAAAACCCCGATCGTGTGTTTCTTTATAAGCTGAACCTGAAATTTTTTTATCACCGTCATCGGTTGTAAGAACAAGATCATTACGGCCTGAAGCTGAAACGGCAAGTCCTAATGATCCTAGTGCATCAACCATAATTTGAGTTGATACGGCTTTGTTGTATTCAGGTTTGCCGGCCATAAAGGTAAAGCAGCTATTTCCTAAATCATGAAATACGGCCCCACCACCACTACTTCGTCTGGCGAGTTTTATACCGTCTTGAGCCATTTTACCCGTATTGCACTCTTTCCAAGGATTTTGAGCCCTGCCAATCACAACCGTATTATCGTTACGCCAAAGAAACAGCACCCGTTGATTTGCGGGCATATGTTTAAAAATGGTTTCTTCAACAGCGAGATTAAACCAAGGATCATAAGAGTTTGAAATCAGTAATCGTAGTGATGATGTCATAATAGCGTGTCCATAAATTATCCTGATTGATTGTGGTTTAGGTGGTCAATCAATCAGAATAAATTAATGATGAATTAGTCAAACCATCTCTCGGGTAACATCGACTTGAGAACCTTATCTTTAACCCAAAAATGATGATATAAAGCTGCAAACATATGCAGTGCAATCAGAGCTATTAATGCGTAAGCAGTAATAATATGTACAGAATGGAAAAAACCATAAAACGTATTTGGCATTTCAATTGCAGGAATTGAAATGATGCCAAGAAAATTAAGTGGACGACTACTCATTAAATAGCCAGATAAAGGTAAAATTAAAAGTAATAAGTAGAGTATACCTTGTACCGACTTTGATACTATACGTTGTAACCTTTCATCTTTAGGCAGTACTTCTGGCACACCTTGTTTGATAATGACATAAATCCGCCACAGTGTAATAAAGAAGATCATCACACCAAATGACTTGTGTATTGTAAACAGCGTACCCATGCCCCCGACATATTGAGCGACGGAAGTTCTCATTAATGAAAAGACAATAATGATAAAGACTAATATGGCTGTGAGCCAATGAATGGTTTTTTGTTTAACCGAGTATTGAGGACTTTTTTTCATAGTAATTAACTCTTATTATTTTTATCATCCCAGTGTCGCTCAATAAAACCTGCCCGACCCGATAATTGATGATAGCGTTGATAATGGTCAGGTTGTTTTTGGTAATAATCTTGATGATACTGTTCAGCCGGATAAAACTGCACCGCGGGTTCAATTGAAACTTTAATCGGATGAATAAATCGTTTACTCTGTTGAAGCTGAATTTTCGATTCTAGCGCTTGTTCTTGCTGCGTTTTATCATGATAAAAAATCGCAGGTCGATATGAGTCGCCACGATCAGCAAATTGGCCTTGATCATCGGTTGGATCAATTTGCTGCCAAAAGATATCGAGCAATGCTTTGTAACTGATTTTATCGGGATCGAAAGTAATTTCAACCGCTTCTGTGTGACCCGTATCGCCTTTACAGACTTGTTGATATGTCGGATTTTCGACATGACCACCAGTGTAACCGGCTATCACACTAATCACGCCATCATAATGGTCAAAAGGCTTGACCATACACCAAAAACACCCACCTGCAAATGTCGCTTTAGCAAATTGACTCATAACTCTACCCCTCAATAAAGTTAAAATGTACCACGCTTAAATCGTAATTATACATGGTTTAAACCAAATATCAGTAATTAATCAAGATACTGAATTTAAAACATAAATTTAACAAATTAAACGATTATACAGTTCATATCATCGGTTATTTTATACCTAAAATGAAACTATTTCTTTGATTGTTTTTAGTGATTGAAAATAACCGAAATTATCCCCATATAGATAGAAGATTGACTTTCATCCAATCAAATTCAGCATAAATATTACTATTTTAAATCAACTTGTTAAGTGAATACTGAGGCGGTGTATATCAATTCATCACCGTTTCAATACTTAATTGATATAAACGCAAATAAGGAGAATGATCATGGCGAGTGGTTGGGCCTCTGATGATGCAGTTAATCAACAAATTGAAAGCACCATAACAGATGCAATCCAAAAAGTAAGACGGCAGTTAAATACACAAACCGTCAGTGAGGATTATTGCTTGGAATGTGGTAATAAAATCGCCGAAGCACGAAAAAAAGCCATTGCGGGTGTGCAATATTGTATTACCTGTCAAAATGACATAGATAAGCAGCGCAAAAATGTCGACTTGTTTAATCGTCGAGGCAGCAAAGACAGTCAACTGAGGTAGTTTGATCGTTATTACATCACCAATTGAGAGAATGGCAAATAACTCATTGCCTCAATTGGCTGATGAATATTTTCATTACACTCTTCATTGATGCAATAAAAAAGAGTATATTACCTGTACAGTCGTTCAAGACTCTCTATCCAAACCCTATTAATTAATAAAAAGAATAATATATTATGTTTCTTAGTCGCTTTATTACTAAGCCCATTTTTACGCGACCTATTGTGTATTATGGTTTATGCTTAGCTTTTTCATCTTGGTTTGCATTTTGTATTGCCGTTTTATTTAATATTCCTAATCCTTATTGGGCAGCCATGCCTGCATGGGTAATTTTTCAACCAACTCGTGGCTTATTATTAGAGCGGGCTATTTATCGGTTTACAGGAACGTGTGTTGGTGCGGCAATCGGTTTTGGCATATTGCTTATCCCTATTCACCCCATCGCTCAATTGGTTATTTTTACGGTATTAATCGGTGTAACAACCAGTTGCTCTCATGTATTTAGAGGAACCGTGGGTTATGGTTTTTTTACCATTGCATTAACGATGGGGATCGTATTAGTTCCATCAATTATTTCACCCACCGATACGATTCATCTCGCCGTTTCCCGTGTAGTTTGTACCTTTATTGGTTGCATTATCGTGACCATTGTTTTAGCGTTATTTATTCCTAAGTTTCCGATTCGCTCGTTTTATCAAAAAATTCACCTATTGACCAGTGATGTTATTTTTTACTCTCATCAAGTTATAACCGCAAATACAAAAGAAGCGTGTCATGATATTGAACAAACGATTTTAGCCAGTATTAATGATATCAATGATAATGCCGCAATTGCTGCTGCTGGCTCAATTAATAAAAACCGTAAATTACGTTATATTGATGCCATTATTGCCGCTTCGCTTGATGTGATGGCTGCAAGTCGAGCCATTTTAACGCGTAATCAGCGTAGCAATGTCTTACCCGCTGAATTTAGCGACGATCTGCTATCACTATCAAAACAAATCAGTATAAAACAGCCGTTTGATATTAAAGATACGAACTTTTTTGAAAAATGGCAAATTGATAGTAATGAACTTGAACCCGAAATTAAACGCTTACTTTACACCATTGAACAATTACTTGCAGCCGAACATGCGCTACTAAATAACATAGAACAGCACCAAAATTTTATTAAACAAAATTATACATCCACCCTATTACTTCCTCACCGTGATTGGCGTGTTGCTATTAATATTGCCATGATTACCAGTTTTATTGTTTTTGTGGTGAGTTTAACCTGCTATTTTTATCACGTAAAAATGGCAGAACAAATCGCTTTAGGGATCAGTATCTTTGCAATTGTATTTGGCTCTTTTCCCTTTCCACAAAATAATGCCCCAAAACTATTTATGGGGGTGTGTAGTGGCGTCATCCTAGCCATGATATACCGTTTTGGGGTGCAGCCTTACATTCCTGATGCATTTTGGCTGTTAGTGACCTTGATACCGTTTTTGGTGTTAGCAGGAATTAGCCGAGCACATCCCAAAACAGCCATTGCGGCTATTGATGCCAACATGGCATTTTTATTTGTTGGGCATATTGGTATGGCATCCGATCCCGCACTAACTATTTTAAATACGGGATTAATTTATGTACTCAGTGCGGGGCTAATTTGTGGTATTTTCATCTTGTTGCCCCGTAAACCTGACAAACAAGCACTCAATGCCATTTTATCAATCCAACGTGATTTAGATCGAATTATTGCTGCGCAAGATGCGGTTAATAAAAACTGGTATCAACAATCCACTCGACAATTACTGCGTCTTATGTTGCATTTAAGCCGAGCGGGTAAAGTGGGTGATAGTGCACCAAATGGTCTATTATCAACGCTTAATGTAGGTTATGCGATTACGATGTTGCATGCTAAGTTAGAACAACCTAATTTGGATCATACGAGTTATATTCAAATTAAAACAATTTTATATATTTTATCGCTAAAACCGAAAGGTAATTTAACGATTATTAATGAGCTCAATAAACAGATACTTCATATTCAAAGTATCGATATTCGTCGTATTGCTGAAATGTTAGTTGATTCACTTAATGAAAGTCAGCCATTTTTTGACTATATTAGTGAGTTAAAACAAAGCATTAACTAATTTTGTGTCGAATAAATAAATCGCTTAATGGATGGATAATACTGTTGATATTTGTTTGCTCAGTAAACTTCATTAATAAATCATAGGCGTATTGTGCTGCTTGCTTATCTAAAATAGAATTAAAAAATTTCTGTTTTAATTCTATTTTAGAATAAGAATTATTTGGGCTCCCTTTGGGATAAACGATCTGTTGTGAAAGTTGTTGACCATTTTTTAATTGGATTAATACAGTTGCATAACGTTGCGTGGTTTTGTGATCATACTCACGCCTTACCTTTGCCATCATTATGTTTAAGGGTTCATCAATGGGATCATTATTAAAACTATCAAACGTTAATGGACGACCTAATAGTAATGAGGCGACAATATATTCTGCTGAAAAACGACCTTGACTGTGATGAGTGACGCTTTGATAAATCAATGCCTCATCCCCCCGAGCAGAAAAAATAATTTTAATATCATCGATTTGAGTGAGTGAAAATTGATGTTGTTTGAGTATTAATTGGGTAGCATCAGCAACATAGGAAGCAGCAGAACAATAAGAATACTGTTTAAACCATAAACCAGGTTTGACGATTCGCCATGGCTCTCCCCATCTATCTAAGTTTAAGGCATGATTACCTTGGCCATATACTGCTAAGAATCCTGATTTTTCATCTAAAAAGTCACAATCGGCCGTTAAGCCAGCCTGCGCCCATTGGCAGGATTGAATCGCTATTTGGGCCGCCATGC
Organism: Orbus sasakiae; assembly: GCF_039542345.1. Lineage (NCBI taxonomy): Bacteria > Pseudomonadati > Pseudomonadota > Gammaproteobacteria > Orbales > Orbaceae > Orbus > Orbus sasakiae. The sequence goes on along the minus strand of NZ_BAABHY010000001.1, from coordinate 964,203 downwards.
CAGCATGTAATGGTTTTATTGCACTTCCAAAAACCAGCCTTAATCCACATGCTTGTGTTGTGGCTAATGCTAACGCATCTTTAATAAATGCATAATTATGGTAATAACAAATTGCTGCAGTAGCGGCAATACCGCCTAGTGTTGCGGTATTGTGCCATCCTTTTTGGTAATGTTCTGTCCCAACCGCTTTACCTAAATGGGCCATCAATTCAATACCAATAATATACGCTGATAAAAATCGATCAGTCGGTAAATCAGCAGACTGTAGACTGGCCAGTAGTGCCGATAAAATGACTGCCGAGGGATGCCCCCTCACATCAGCATGGACATCATCATAATCAAGCACATGAGCTTGTAAACCATTATATAACGCAGCTTGTCGAGCTGTGGCATGCTGCGACTGACCGACTAACCAACTATTAGCGGTGCCACCTTCTGACTGTATCCACTGCCATAATTTTTGACAGTCAGTATGATGTCGAGCTTGTAAACTCGATGCAAAATAGTCAACAATACCTTGTATTGCCGCATCTTTGGCTGCTTTATTATGTAACGGCTGGCTTAGTAAAATTTTTTTAATCAAATGATCCGTTAAGCTAAGCTGATTAAGATCGGTCATATTGCTACCTAGATTTCAAATTCAATTGTTTCGGATAATTGCCTTAAAAACCGCTGTGTTTGTGGCTGCTTTGGTCTTTCTAACACATCAATAGCCGAGCCCTCTTCGACAATATGTCCTTCAGCCATAAAAATAACACGATCAGCAACCTGTTTTGCAAATTCCATTTCATGGGTCACAATCACCATGGTCGTATTATTATTGGCTAGCTTATGAATAACCTGTAATACTTCATGAACTTTTTCAGGATCGAGTGCCGAAGTCGGTTCATCAAATAGTAATACTTTTGGTTTAACAGCTAATGCTCTCGCTATTGCAACACGTTGTTGCTGTCCACCAGAAAGCGTTATAGGATATTGATTAGCTTGGGCAAGTAATCCAACTTGTTCAAGCAACCTAAGTCCTTCTTGATGCGCCTCTTTTTTACCCCATTTTTGAGCAACAACTAAAGCTTCTGTGATATTCGCTAACGCCGTTTTATTTTTAAATAAATTATAGTGTTGAAATACCATTGCAGACTGATGACGTAAATGATGTTCATCTTGTCGGCTATAGTGCTTAGCATTGAGTACGACATCGCCAATCGTAATAATACCACTCTGAGGTTTTTCAAGTAAATTCAGGCAACGTAATAACGTTGATTTCCCTGATCCTGATGGGCCAATAATTGCGACAACCTCGCCTTGATTAACATGGAAATTAATACCCGCTAATACGGTATTATCACCAAATTTTTTAATTAACTGTTTAACCTCTATCATAATAAATCCTAACGTTTATATGGCAAACTTAAACGGGTTTCCAATACTTTTTGTAGTCCCGAATAGATAACAACGGCGGCCCAATACACTAATCCAACAGCCAGATAGGTTTCAAAAAATTTATAAGAGGATGTGGTTAATAATTTCCCAGCTGCCAAAAGTTCTGATACCCCAACAAAAAAGGCTACCGATGAATCTTTTAAAAGTGAAATGAACATATTTCCGGTTGCTGGTAAAGCATTAACAAAGGCTTGCGGTAAAATAATATCCCGGTAAAGCTGAAAATAGTTAAGGCCAACGGTTAGGCCCGCTTCTTTTTGTCCATGGTCAACCGATTCTAATCCAGCTCTAAAAATTTCTGATAGATAAGCGGCAAATTTAAGACTAAAGCAGATGATAGCTGCGGTCATCGCCCCCATTGAGGTTAAACTTGGAAATAATTGAGGTAATCCATAGTAGATAATAAATAATAAGACGACAGAGGGAATCCCTCGAAATAATGAAACATATAATGCCAACAACGGATCAATGATGATAATTTTATCAATACGAAGTAATGCAATACATAACCCAAGCAGCATAGCAAAAAACATCGATACGATGGAGATAAATAACGTGATAGGGAAATACGGTAATATCTCAGGAAACACACTAAAAAAGTACTGAGTATCAAATTGCATAATTATTTCCCTTTATCCATCTTTCAGTATTTTATTTATGGCACTATCGTAAGCAACAATGCCAGTTATGATTTATGACAACAACTATGGTTTGCTAATATTTTGACCATAATATTTGATTGCAATTTGACTAATTACACCGTCTTTTTGTAATTTATCAATAGCCTGGTTAAATTGATTACGCAACTGCTCACCCTGCTCATTCTTATTAAATGGGTATGCAACTTGTTCAATAACAAGCGGTTCTCCAACCAGTTTAAACGGTAAATTGTTACGCTTAATTTCTGCGAGTAAAATCGGTTTTGAGTTAACATAACCATCAACACGGTTATAAACTAAATCATACATCGCTCCATCTCGTGTCTCATATGTTCTGATCTTGACTTGATCATCCGGAAATGCATTTTTTAATACCGCAATATGATTTGAGCCTAATACGCCAGAAATGGTCTTTCCTTTCAAATCGTCAAGGGTGTTGATATCCGTATTTTTTTGATTGGTCACAATTTGACTACCATAAAAGCTATATGGCACTGTAAAATTGTATTTTTGTACTCGAGCTTCTGTCACTGCAACAGCATTAGCTACGGTATCTAAACGCCCTGCTTCTAATTGAGCCATTAAACCACCAAATTCAGCCGTAACCCATTCAATGTTATAACCCAGTTCTTTAGCTATCGCTTCAGTGACCTCAACATCAAAACCGACCAATTTACCTTCTTGTTTAAATCCATTTGGATAACTTTGACCCGTTGAGCCAATTTTCAATGTGCGTGGTTGATTATCAGTTTTGCTATTTTGATTATCACACCCCACTAATACCGCAGCTGCGATGAATACCGCAACGAACCAATTTTTTTTCATATCTCACCTCATACTATTTGGGGGTTAGTTTGACATTGGCGATTTTGCCAGTTTTGATATAACGCTTCATTCAAAATTTTTTGTAGATAAATGGTAGTATGACCATGGCCTAAATTTGCATGACCAATGCGTCTAAAATGATACTTTTCATACATTTTAATTAACCATGGATGATTTTCGGCGGTGCCTAACGTGACGGCTGGTGCTTTGAGCACATTAATTAAAATATGCTCTTCAACCCATTGCATTAATTCGTTCCCTAAACCCAGTTGCTTATAATCTGGATCCGTAGCAAACCATCCTAAATGAGGTAAGCCATATGGACCGGGATTGTTGCCCCACGGGAAACGAATACTTAATGTAGAAACTAATTGACCACTTTTTTGTAAGCCGTATACCGCATTGTTAGTAATGTGTTCACAAATAAAATCTAAATCCGCAGTTGCTGCTGCGAAGTGGATACCAAGCGCTTCAACCGATTGATAAGCTTTATGAATCAGTTCTAAATATTGTTGCTGATCATCTAATGTAATTTGTCGAATTATCATGATTTATCACCACTTAACAAGCCTGATTGTTCCGCAAAGCGGATCACACTATCGACTTTTTGTGGCGCTGAGCCTAAATAATTCATTGGATCAAGCCATTGGGTTAATTCATCTGCATTTAATTTCGTTTGTAATTGTGGATCAGCTAACAATAGCTCCGCAAAGGGTCGGTTTTGCTCAAATGCTTGCATTGCACATTGGTACACTAAATGATGTGCAGTTTGTTTGCCTAACCGTTTACCTAATTCAAACATGACCTTCTCAGAAAGTAACAAACCATTTTGTAATGAAAGATTTTTAAGCATTTGCTGCTGATTAACCGTCATGCCTTTTAGAACATGTAAAGCGGTTTGCAGTTGTGCAGCTAAATAAATATTAATTTCCGGTAATGCAATCCATTCTGCCCGCCAACTCATTGCATCACGTTCGTGTTCAACTTTCATTGATTCATGAATTAATGCGACACTTTTTAAAATGGGTGGTGTTAAGCTAGCTAACCCTTCTAATGCAGCCGGATTTCGTTTATGAGGCATGGTGGTTGAGCCAATTTTTCCTTCAGAAAAGGGTTCTTCAATTTCGTTAATCTCGGTGCGCATTAGGTTATAAAATTCATTACCTATTTTGCCCAGAGTACCACTAATTAATGCAACGACCGATGCATATTCTGAAAATCGATCTCGTGCTGATTGCCAGCTGATATTCGGTGTATTGAGACCTAAAATCGTTAAAGTACGTTCTTCTACCTGTGGGCCATCTACACCAAATGACGAATAGGTGCCAATTGCCCCATTAATGTTACCCACTAAGACACGTTCTTTGATTTCATCCAGACGAGTTAAATGACGTACAAACTCATCTAACCATACGGCTAATTTGAAGCCAAACGTTGTGGGTAATGCTTGCATACCATGTGTACGTCCAACCATTGGGGTGTACTGATATCGTTTTGCTAACTGTTTCAATTCTAGGGCTATTAAACGTGTATCACGTTGCACAATATCAAAAGCTTGTTTTAATTGTAAAACAGTACCAGTATCAACAATATCCTGGGTTGTAACACCATAGTGAATGTATTGCCCCGCTTCACCGACTTGTTTTTCGATAGCATTAATGGTTGGCATTAATGAATGCTTTGCTTGGGCGACAGCTTTAGCGATATCTTGAATATCAAGTTTATCGGCATCCGCTTTTTCCATGATGGTCTCTGCAATATGCTTTGGGATGATACCGAATTCACCTTCAGCTTGAGCTAAAGCCACTTCAATGGCGACATGATGTTTTAGGCGATTTTGTTCAGACCACACATCTCGCATCTCTTGGGTCCCAAAATTGTTACCTAAAATCAAAAAATCTATAATATGTGATGCCATCTCATCCTCAATACATGTGCTTTTAATTAATTATGATGAAAGCATTATTGAAGATTAAACAATCAGCGTCCAATATGGAGTTTTTATATTGTTATAACTAAATGGAATATAGGAATGCTTAAATAAGCGGCAAAAAAAAGCGACATAAGTATGTCGCTTTATTGGTTTTTTAATCCAGTTTAGGATGCTGATCAATTAAATCCTGACGTTTCTTTTCCAATTCTTTGAGTTGTTGTTCAATATCTTCGACTTTTTGCTCAATATTATCATAGTGTTCTGAAAGAATTTGTTTCGCTTCACTTCGATCTGATGCTGCAGGCGTCGCACCACGTAAAGGCTTGTTGGCCGTCTCTTTCATTTTTAATCCAGTCACTATACCAATTACCGCCACGACCATTAAATAAAATGCTGGCATGTATAAATTACCGGTTGTTTCAACCAACCATGCTATTGCCGTTGGCGTTGCCCCCGCAACAAGCACTGAAATATTAAATGATATGGCTAATGCACTGTAACGGACGTTTGTTGGGAAAATTGCGGGCAATATTGATGCCATTACGCCAATAAAACAGTTTAATAAGATGGCTAAAACAAGTAACCCTAAAAAGATAAATCCAACCATATCACTGTTAATCATAATAAAAGCAGGATACGTGAATAATAGTAGGCCAATACTCCCCCCAATGACAAACGGTTTACGTCCGATTTTATCACTTAATAAACCAATCGCTGGCTGAACAAATAACATCCCTACCATAATCGCAATGATAATTAACAAACCATGATCTGCACTGTAATGTAAATTGTGTGATAAGTAACTTGGCATATAGGTTAATAACATATAGTAAGTGACGTTCGTGACAATGACTAACCCCACACACACAGCGAGACTTTTCCAATATTTGGTTGCAATTTCTTTAAGCGACACTTTCGGTTGATGATCACTATTTATTTTTTCATTCTTTTCTAAATTATCAACATGCTGCTGAAACGCAGGGGTTTCTTCTAAAGCATGACGTAAATAGAGGCCAATAAAACCCAGTGGCAAGGCTAAAAAGAACGGAATACGCCAACCCCAATCATGTAATCGGGCTTCACCAAGCAAACTTGATAATAAAACGACAAATCCAGCACCTAATAAGAATCCCGCAATGGAACCAAAATCAAGCCAACTCCCCATAAAGCCACGTTTGCGGTCTGGTGAATATTCAGCAACGAAAATAGCTGCACCGGAATACTCGCCACCGATCGAGAAACCTTGCGCAAGTTTAGCTAGTAGTAAGAGAATTGGAGCCCAAATACCGATTGCTGCATATGATGGGATTAAACCAATACAGAATGTACTAATTGCCATGATAATGATCGTAACTGAAAGCACTTTTTGACGACCGAATTTGTCACCTAAGATACCAAATACGACACCACCTAGCGGACGTACTAAAAATGGAACAGAAAACGTGGCCAATGCAGCTATCATCTGTACACTCGGTGATGCGTCAGGAAAGAAGACTTGACCCAGAATATAAGCTAAGAAGCCATATACACCAAAGTCAAACCATTCCATCGCATTACCCAGTGCTGCAGCGGTAATTGCTTTTTTAAGTTTTCCATCATCAATAATGGTTATATCATTAATATTTAATGGTTTATTTCGAGTTTTCTTTGTTTTTTTCATAAAAATTGAACCTTTGTGAATCTCTAAAAGAGATTGTTAAAGTAGAGATTACTTTGTCATTTGCTAACGTTAAAATAAAATAATGACAATTTGCTAATGCTAAAATTATCTAATGATAAATATGTGTTACTGATCAGGCTAATTTACTTAAACTGATAGTATTAAGGCAGCTAAATTAAGCTAATACAAAATCCGATTAGGATTGAAAATGAGGATGTTAAAAAAGCAAAGATTGATAGAGTGTTAAGATTAATAATGTTGTTATTTGATAAATACAAAACAAGTCCCTTTTGGTAAAAATGTAAACATACTATAACAAAAATAACTACTGCTGTAAAATCTATCGATTTAATAGGACAATTAATGGTGATGATTTTATTCAATATTTATAATATTTTCGTTATATTATTGTCATAACATGTAATTCTAGTGTAAAAAACATGAGAATAAAACATACTATTTTGGTGATTAATCAGCATTAAAAGGAATTGAACTTTATCAGTAAAGTTGATTATTGATTGAAAATTTAAGAGAGTTTATAAATACTTTTAATATTTTAATGTAGGCTTTTTAGCCATTATTCTATAATAAAGCTCCCTTTTGTTTTCTAAGAGAGCTTTTTTAGATCATCGCTAAAGATAGTGTTATTTTCTTAGGCAAGATCTAGCAACCACTTTTGATTCAACAATTTGTGAAGTTGTCTGCTCTGTGACATCTAATTTACAAAATTTATTTTTAACTTCATATTTCACTAAATATTTTTTGCCTGGTTCCGCGGTAAATTGCTGTATTGGGGCATAGCAAGACCCTTCTCCGCCAACATTATAATAAGCCATAATGCTAATTAAATTATTAGCAGGTACTTTTTCTGATAGTATTTCATTTTTACTTGCTAAAACAAAAAAGCTGCCATTTTGTGGAAAATAATAACCAAGTGACACAAAATCATCGCATTTAGTGCTATCAGGTTTATCAATATTAACTTTAAAATGTACCGGTGCAATACTGTCACCACTAAAATCGGAGATAAAATTAACAATTGGATCCGTATTTTTAGCTTGATATGAATAGTCAGAATGAGAACGACTACAAGCCGTTATCATTAAAGCTAAGATAATTAGAATTAAATAATTTTTCATGATATTTTCCTATAGATTTTTTTATTGTTGTACAAACATTTCATTTAAAAGCGATAAAATAATTTTATCTGTACTTTTCATTGATTCAGCTGAAACACTAAGCCCACTGAGACTATAATAATACTGAATGGATCCTAAGACGTTTTTCTCATTACTTAGCGTTACTTCCATTATAGATAAATATGTTGGTATACCAACATCTCGCCTGATGTTATACGCCAGTAAATATTGGCAGTTTTTTAAATCTTCTTTATTTTTTAATTCATAACTAATTTTTAAATCATCAAGTTTAGTTGTTATAATTTTTTCAGCTTCATTATAAGTCATAAACGTTTCAATATTTTTATAGACACACACATCATGCAATTCAGTTATATCCTTGACTGGTTCAACGTATTTTGTTGGCTTTGCAAATGAGAACCCACATCCTGATAGCAAAATTGCTCCAGTAAAAAGAATACTTATTTTTAGCATTATTAAAATTTTCACAGATTATTAACCATTTCTTTACAATTTGAAGTATGCTAATGTGATTAAATTGTGTTGTCTAGAAATAATGACTAATTTGCTATTATTTTATTAAAAAATATACAATTTTATGCAACTATCGATAATATTTGGCGAAGAATATATACCAATTCAAAGAAGCATTGACCTTGCTTCTTTGAATGCCGGGGAAAGCGATTAATAGCCGTTTAGAATTTTAACTGGATCAACTTTACAAGCTCGATGAGCAGGATAATAGCTTGCAATAAAGGTAAGGATCATCGAGGTAATAAAAACAATTACCACATCAGTTATATGAATTTCGGAAGGTAAAAAATCAATAAAATAGATATGACTATTGAGCAATTGGCGACCAATGATCGATTCAATAACTTTAATAATATTGGACAGTTGTGATGAGATAACTATCCCCAATAACACACCAATAAGACTACCGATTAATCCTGAGATGATGCCATAAAAAATAAAGGTTTTACTGATAAGCTGGTTTGTCGCACCTAACGTTTTTAATATTGCGATATCACGTTGTTTGTCTTTCACGACAATGACCAGTGTTGATACAATGCTAAAACAGGCCACCCCAATCACAACAACCATAGCTAAATACATAATTTGCCTTATCATCTGAATGTCATGGTACATGTAGCCATAATTTTGTTCCCAGCTAGCTGCTTTTAAGGGAACATTGAGATCCATTGCAATGCTGTGGATGATATAGTTGGCATTGTATAAATTATCAACATTGACCTTTATTCCCGTGACGTTGTCACCGATTTGTAAATAGGTTTGCGCATCATATAGTGGAATAATGCCAATACTGTTACCTAAATTACCACTAAAATCCATAATCCCGGCAATGTGTAAACGAACACGTTTTGGCTGTTTGAGTTGACCTGTATTATCGGTGACCGGAATCAGTAATGTTACCCAATCCCCTTCTTTTACCGATAATGAATTTGCTAGACCTATGCCTATAATGATCTGTTTGCTATTGTCTTTAAATGATTGCCATTTCCCATCGAGTACATATTGTGGCAATACACTGGTTTTTGCTTCTTGTTCAATATCAACACCTTGAATTTGAATCGCTTTGAGTTTGTTACCATTTTCAAGTAATCCCGTAAAGCTCACAAAAGGTGCTGATGAGACAATTTGCGGGTAATGTTGAATCGTCTCTTGAACGTGACGCCAGTTAGTTAAGTTACCATTTAATGCGGAAAATTCCCCATGAGGAATAACGGATAAAACACGATTTTTAAGCTCACGTTCAAAACCATTCATCGCACTAAGGCCAATAATCAAAGCCGCAATACCAATTGCGATACTGAGTGTAGAAATAATGGATATTAATGACAGCATCCCACTATTTTTTCGTCCTTGCCTTAATTTACGAGCTAGAAAAACAGATAACATAGTTTATTGACTCGCTACTTGAGTTAAGACACCATGGGACATCATATACTGTTGCTCCATTTTGTTTGCTAAATTTAAATCATGTGTAACGACCAAAAAGGCTGTACCGTGCTGCTGGTTAAGATTGATCAATAATTCAAAAATAGATTCTGCAGTTGCTTGATCTAAGTTACCCGTTGGTTCGTCTGCCATCACAATTGACGGTTGATTAATTAATGCTCTGCCAATGGCTATACGTTGTCTTTCACCACCAGATAACTCTGACGGTCGATGTTTTGCTCGATGGCTTAAGTTAACCGAATCAAGCATAGCAAGTGCTTTTTGCTGAGCTTCTTTTACTTTTATGCCCGCAATTAATAATGGCATCGCAATATTCTCTAGTGCAGTAAAATCAGATAATAAGTGATGAAACTGATAAACAAACCCAATTTCCTTATTACGTAGCGTGGCTTTTTGGACATCCGTTAATCGATTCAACGCGTGTGATTTAAAAATCACTTCACCTGATGTGGCTTTGTCCAGTCCCCCTAATAAATGTAATAAGGTACTTTTTCCTGAACCTGAACTACCAATAATAGATGTCATTGTTTTTGGTGCAATGTCAAAAGTAACCCCTTTTAACACATCGGTAGTAATTCGCCCTTCTTGGTAGCTTTTACACAAGTTTTTTGTTGAAATTAAGGGAGTTTGCTCAATAGAAGTATGATTATTCATAGCGTAATGCCTCAGCAGGCTCTGTATTAGCTGCTCGATAAGCTGGATATAAAGTTGATAAAATTGATAACATAAATAACGCAATAAATACAATACTGACTTGTGTTATGTTAACGTCTGATGGCAATTGGATACCGGAAAAAGTTAAACCTAGGATGGACATAATATCACTTAAATTTAGTGCAATAAGTAAACCAATCGTACAACCGAGTACGGTTCCAATTATGCCTGAACTCGCGCCTTGAATGATAAAAATCATCATGATTTTTTTTCGACTTAATCCTTGCGTTTTTAAGATAGCGATTTCATTTTGTTTTTCCATAACCAGTAAACTTAAAGACGTTATGATATTAAAAGCGGCGACAATGACAATTAAACTGATTAAAAGTCCCATCACGTTTTTTTCCATTTTAATCGCTTGAAATAGTTCACCGCGTTTCGCACGCCAGTCATCAAAATGTAAACCATCAGGTAATGTTTGATCAATAACGGATTCAATATTTAATGGGTTATCTAAATACAGTCGCCAGCTCGTGATGGTGTTTTGAGGATAACGCATCAATTTTGCTGCATCAACAATGTTAAGATAGACATTTGATTGTTCAATATCACGATTAACGGCAAAAATGCCTGAAACAGTAAAGATTCGTTGACTTGGAATTTTACCCACCGGCGTGATTTGACTGACTTCTGCAGACATTAGGCGGATTTTATCACCGACAGAAATATTTAATGAATTAGCTAAGCTACTGCCTAAAATAATATGATAATCGCCAGCTTGTAAACTGCTTAATTCGCCCCAAAAAAGTTGATCTTTGATGGGTTCATATTGATTGGGGTCAATCCCAATCATGGTGCTTAACGTCAGACTTTGTGAGCTTTGCAAAATGACATCACCGGTGACTAAAGGGGTAACATGTGAAACCCCTTTTAACGTGGGTATCATCGATTCAGGATATTGGTCAGTTGACAATTGATTATTCACGGTACTAATTTGTGCTTGAGGTATGTATTGTAAAATACGTTTTTGCATCTCATTTTCAAAACCATTCATGACCGACATAATAACAATCAGACCAATTGAACCCAACATAATGCCAATCATTGATAGCCATGACACAAATCGCCCAAAACTATCAGACTTCTGACTGTACGCATAGCGCAAGCCAATAAACAGCGGTAAAGGATGAAACATATTTATTTCTCTTAAAAAACAACAATCTATAAATTATTGATTTTTAAATATATCATTACGAATTATCACAATAATAGCGATAATCAGTGCGGTTATCAAGCATAAAACGATCATGATTGCTGATTTCTTAATTCGGTAAATTAAGCTATAATTTACCACTAAATCCATTATGATTTTTAGTAAGATTGGTACATGTCTGATATAAAATTACCTAGTGCAAAGGGCGAAGTTCAAGAGTTTGGTCAATTAATTGGTTCATCTATCTCACTATTTTGTGCCCATATTCTGTCTGTTCATCAAGGTCCAGTTGTTATTGTCACCGATGATATGCAACAAACAACACGTTTGAATGATGAGCTAAAGCAGTATTCTACCCTACCGACCCTATTATTTCCTGATTGGGAAACATTACCCTATGATAGTTTTTCACCTCATCAAGACATTGTATCTGAACGTTTAGCATGCCTTTATCAATTACCACATTTTAACAAAGGCGCTTTTATTTTACCGATTAATACCTTGATGCAAAAAGTGTGTCCAAGTGCTTATTTAAGTGGGCACGTTTTCATGATGCATAAAGGACAACAAATATCCCGTGAAGGCCTTCGAATTCAACTTGAAAATGCTGGGTATCGCCATGTAACACAAGTGATGGAACATGGTGAATATACAACTCGCGGCGCGTTATTTGATATTTACCCTATGGGTAGCCAATCCCCTTATCGTATTGATTTTTTTGATGATGAAATCGACAGTATCCGAATTTTTGATGTTGAAACTCAGCGAACGCTTGATGAAATTGATAAAGTACAACTGTTACCCGCACATGAATTCCCATTTGATAAAGCTGCTATTGAGCTGTTTCGTAGTCAATGGCGTGAAAATTTCCCCGTAAGACTCGAAGCTGAGAGTATCTATCAACAAGTTACAAAAGGGATTCTACCAACTGGTATTGAATATTGGCAAAGGCTATTTTTTAATGAGTCTTTGATTAGCCTATTTCGTTACCTGCCTGAAAATACGTTAATAATTAATACACAAAATATTTATCAGTTTGCAGAAAAGTATTGGCAAGATATCGTACAACGTTATGAAAGTCGTCAAGTCGATCCGATGCGGCCATTGCTTAAACCTGAAGAAATCTGGTTAAAAGTTGATGAAGTATTTGCTCAGTTTAAAGCCTATCCTAGAGTGGTTGTTAGCCAAGATATTCAAACGAGCAAAAAAGCGGTGAATCTTAATTATCAAGGCTTACCTGAGCTTGCCATTCAGATTCAACAAAAAGATCCCTATCTGCATTTTCAACAATTTATTGATCAGTTTAACGGTAAAGTGATTTTCTCCGTAGAATCAGAAGGCCGACGTGAAGCCTTACAAGATATTCTAACGCGTATTCGAATCTATCCTAAATTTATTGAAAAAATAGCGGACTTAGACGGCCATACAGAGCGTTTTTATTTAATGATTGGTTCCAGTGAGCAAGGTTTTATTCACCTCAATGGTCAATTTGCCTTTATTACTGAAAACGAATTACTTGGACGTCGAATGATTCGACGCCGTAAAGAAGCAAAACAAGCCATAAATACGGACAATTTAATTCGCAGCTTAGCGGAATTAAGCCCTGGAAAGCCGGTAGTTCATTTGGAACATGGGGTTGGTCGGTACGCGGGTTTAACGACACTTGAGACTGGCGGGATTACAGCTGAATATCTGATCATTTTGTATGCTAATGACACCAAATTATATGTCCCTATTTCATCGTTAAACTTAATCAGTCGTTATTCAGGTGGTGATGAGGAAAATGCACCACTCAATAAATTAGGCACAGATAGTTGGAGTAAGGCAAGAGAAAAAGCCGCAGAAAAAATAAGAGATGTGGCGGCTGAATTACTTGATATTTATGCTCAGCGTGAAGCTAAATCGGGTTTTGAATTTAAACAAGATAGGGAGCAATATGAGCTATTCTGTCAAGGTTTTCCTTATCAAGAAACGGATGATCAAATTAATGCTATTGGTGCCGTAATTAGTGATATGTGTGCACCGTTTGCGATGGATCGCCTTGTCTGTGGCGATGTTGGTTTTGGTAAAACAGAAGTTGCTATGCGAGCAGCCTTTTTAGCCGTCATCAATCATAAACAAGTTGCCCTCCTTGTTCCAACAACGCTGCTTGCACAACAACATTATGAAAATTTTTGTGATCGTTTCGCTAATTGGCCAGTTCGTATCGAAGTGTTATCTCGCTTTAAAACAGCCAAACAGCAACAGCAGATATTACAGGCTCTAGAAGAGGGAAAAGTCGACATTGTCATTGGCACACATAAATTACTTCAAACTGATGTTAAATGGCGTGATTTGGGACTACTGATTGTTGATGAAGAACACCGTTTTGGTGTCAGGCAGAAAGAACGGATTAAGGCGATGCGAGCTAATGTCGATATTCTCACATTAACCGCAACCCCCATTCCAAGAACGTTAAATATGGCAATGAGTGGTATGCGTGATCTTTCAATTATTGCAACGCCGCCAGCTAGGCGTTTGGCCGTAAAAACGTTTGTGCGTGAATATGATAACTATGTCATACGTGAAGCCATCTTGCGTGAAATTTTACGAGGTGGGCAAGTTTATTACCTCCATAATGATGTTGCTGATATTGAAAAAACGCAAGAGCGTTTGGCTGAACTGATTCCTGAAGCACGGATTACAGTGGGACATGGTCAAATGCATGAACGTGATCTAGAGCGTGTAATGAATGATTTTCATCACCAACGCTACAATTTATTAATTTGTACCACAATCATCGAAACAGGGATTGATATTCCAAATGCTAACACGATTATTATTGAACGAGCAGATAAGTTTGGTTTAGCACAATTGCATCAATTACGAGGGCGAGTTGGCCGTTCATATCATCAAGCTTATGCTTATTTACTTACTCCCCCGCCAAAAGCACTGACAAAAGATGCCAAAAAACGCCTAGAAGCGATAGCCTCTTTAGAAGATTTAGGCGCTGGCTTTGCATTGGCTACGCATGATCTTGAAATTCGAGGTGCTGGCGAGCTATTAGGTGATGATCAAAGTGGGCAGATCGAAAGTATCGGCTTTAACTTGTATATTGAATTATTAGATGAAGCAGTGAAATCATTAAAGCAAGGTAAAGAACCCTCATTAGAGTCACTATTGTATAGCCAACAAACTGAAATTGAATTACGGCTACCAACACTCATACCTGATGATTTCATACCTGATGTGAATACTCGTTTATCACTTTATAAACGTATTGCTAGCATTGAACAACTTGATGAGCTGGCTGAAATTAAAATTGAAATGATTGATCGTTTCGGCCGTTTACCAGATCCGGTACAATTTTTGTTAGATGTCACCAAAATTCGTTTTAATGCTCAGCAACTAGGTATTAGAAAAGTAGAATTTAGCGAAAAAGGTGGTTATATTGAATTTGGTGAAAATAATCGTGTTGCGGTTGATTATTTAATAAGTGAAATTCAAAAAGCACCAAAACAATTTCGATTAGATGGACAAAATCGATTAAAATTGTTAACGACAGAATTACAAAGACAGCAGCGAATTGATTATATTAACACCCTTCTTAACCAATTTGCTTTGCATAGTGATTAATAATTATTAAGATAAAAAGAGAGAGAAAAAAACAATGAAAAAGACCGTTATTGCAGCCAGTGTTGTTGCGGTATTAGTTATTGGCTATACAGCCGCTTCTTGGTATACCGGTAATAAAATTGAAGAAAATTTTGGACAAAGCATTACCCATTTAACGGATAAAATTAATCAAAAAATGGACAATACCGATAACGATATGTTCAGGAATCTGAATATCAGTTATAGCAATTATCAAAAAGGAATATTCTCTTCAACAGTCCACCTTAAAGCAAGTTTCACGTTGTTTGAAAATACTACAGAGACATTTTTTGATAATGATGTCACCTTGTATCATGGTCCTTTCCCGTGGAATTTAATTGCATCAGGTTCATTTTTACCTAAATTCGCAGCGGTTTTTTATGAAACGCAAGAAAGTGATAATACACTGCTTTGGAAAGCCGCCGATAACAAACCGTTTTTAACAGCTAATGGTATCATCAGCTACAACAATAATGTTGATATAGTGATAAAAACACCTACATTAGATATTAAAAATGATATTGATCAATATCAACTAAACGTGGCACCAACCTCAACACTTATCTCAATTGAAAACTTTAAAAAAGTTGATTTTGATATGAATGTCCCACAAATCATATTTACTGATTTAGTGCGTGAATCAAATGTAGAAGCAAACACGATTCAATATCATAGCTTATCATCATTTGATGAAGAACAAACCGGTAATGAGAAAGGTCAACTTTCAATTGCTAATCTCATCATCAATAACGATCCTAATGGTTCTGACAATAATGCAATCAATATTCAACAATTAATTCTTGATACTAATATAAATCAAAAAGCAAACCAATCCGTCGGACAACTTGCAATGACCATTGCCAAAGTTGAATTTGGTCAACAAAATTTAGGTAATAGTGAGCTGCAAATTAGTTATGATATTAATTCGGCATTGTTTGATAATGATATGAATATAAATAGTATATTTAATATTGATAAATTTATATGGCACACATCGCAAGGTGATATTGATGGTCGCTTAGCTTTAAATGTTAATCAAGATTTAGCTGATATTGATCAAGCGAATGAAGATGATGTAGAACTGATTGATGCAAAGTTAAACATCCCGCTTAAAACGTTAAATTATGTGATTGCACAGATTAACAATCCGAATAAATCAGAACCTGATAGCTCTGATATTCAAGCTGTTGAACTGATGACACAGCTTTATTTAGGCATTATTTTTGCTAATTCACCTTTGATAGAGGTTAAATTGGATGAAAATGAGGAAAATATCGAAAGTCTATTGTTAGATATGTATTATTCTAAAAATGACAATCAGGCTCGTCTAAAAGGCCAACCGCTGACACCAGGTCAATTTTGGCATAATTTGTTGACTGGCGTAAATCAAATCTCCCCTTATTAAGGGCTTTATATTGATGTGCAGCTTATCGAGTTGCACATCAAGTTTTCGATTCCGCTACAGATTTACATCTTATTTGCTAATACGCGTTCTACCGTATCAACAATCGCTTGTGTTTGTGAATCTATTTCGATATTCACAAAATCCCCTTCTTTTTTATCCCCTAGCGTTGTTATAGCTAGTGTTTCTGGAATCAAATGAAGATAGAAATAATTATTAGATACTTTACCTATGGTTAAACTTGCGCCATCAATACCAATAAAACCTTTAAATAAAACATATTTCATAAAGGATTCGGGAAGCACTAGCTGCATTTCACAATTGGTTGGGGTTTTATTCATCATCCTAATTTTAGCCGTACAGGAGATGTGCCCTGACATAATATGCCCACCAATTTCATCACCATATTTTGCACTGCGTTCAATATTGACCCAATCACCCACTTTTTTGCTACCCAAGGTTGTTAAGGCTAGCGTTTCTTCAATAATATCAAATTTGGCCCAATCCGCGCCAAAGTCCACTACCGTTAGACAGCAGCCATCGTTCGCTATTGATGCACCAATTTCTAACCCATGTGCTAGACTTTCTGGCAATTTGATTTGGTAAGTTCTGAGTTTATCTTGATCAACAATATCGATAATTTGACCAACACCTTGTACTATGCCTGTAAACATAAAGCAAATTCCTTATTTAATTGCTATTATGAATTATTTTATCATTAATCTATTGTAAAATAACCTATCTTATTATACCTTAAATCAAATAAGGTGATGGTGTTCCACCTTACCCAACCGCCGTCTTTACGGATGATGACGCCTGATTGAGTCGTTTTATAACGAGGATGTCGGACGCATATCGATCATATCATTACAGTATCCTTGTGAATTATTCCGACTTATAATACGTCTATTATTTTATATTATTGATATAAGGATATCGTTATGTTAAAGCCTATACTTGCTATTGCCGTAGGTTCAACTGTTGGTGGTGTATTACGCTGGCTATTATCACAAAAATTCAATGCTTTCTTTTATATTCCTTTTGGTACTTTATTATCTAATCTTATTGCTGGCTATATTATTGGTTTTGCGATGATGTTTTTCTCTCATGCACCGACGATTTCGGCAGAATGGCGTTTATTAATCATGACGGGGTTTTGCGGTGGCTTGTCAACCTTTTCGACATTTTCTGCAGAAGTTGTGATCTTCTTTCAAAAAGAACAAATTACTTTAGCATTAAGTACAATCGCAATACATGTAATCGGTTCAGTTTTAATGACAGTACTGGGCATCATGACTTATCAATGGATAAAAGCGATTTAAAATAAACAGTTATTCATTGGGACATATTCATCCATAAGATAAAAAATAAGCAGTTTGCTATTTACATCACCAAAATACTGTATTAATATACACTGTATATCAATACAGTTAGAGGTGGCTATGTTAACAACAAATAAAATGAAAACATCAAATTTGATTCATCTGAATAAGGATAATCAACTTGATATTGTAAGCTTTGATTCCCCACTTCAACATGTTCTACAACAACATCTACTATTATTACGTTTATTAAATCAACAAAATAAATGGCAATTATGGATTTCGAGCAGACCCATGCTCAAACGTTCTTGGATCAAACAAGCTGGATTACATGAACAAAAAGTCATTCAACTCGCCAATATTCATGATACAAATATGATAAGTATCATCGAAAAAGCATTGTTAAGTAAAACCTCAAGTTATGTGGTTGCTTGTATTAATCAACCATTGACGGATAGTGATAAACACAACTTACAAGTAGCCGTCAAAAAGAGCGGAACTCATCTATTCCTAATTGATGATAATTATTTAAATTATAATGATTTTATGACAATGTCACTAGCGGTTAACAATATTCATTGAATGTTAGGGGCTGATGCCCCTTATCGTTACTCAATCACTAAGCGTATATAGTACTCACCGTCATCATCAAGATAACGTTCATTAAATGCACGTTTGCCGAGCAAAGCATGGGATGCTTCTTGGATACAACTTAATTTTCCACCCAATTCAACGTATTCACAATTTAGCCTATTACGCTGACTGTTTTCTTCATCAAGAAAGTCCGCAACATGTAAGCTAAATTGATCTAAGATATCCTCCATCGGATATTGACCTTGAAATGTTTCATTATCTTCGATTTCAAATTGTATCGCCATGCGGTATGAATCATCAAAAAAATGCAGATCGTCCTCTGATATTGAACTAAATTGAGCCGGCTCAAATGCGCCTAATTCTTTATAAATTCCTGGTTCAATTAGTTGATAGTCTGTTTGGTTATCGTACTTTTTCACATGGAAAAATTGTATATTTTTCATTATTATTCTCTTTATCATGATAGTATTTGATGATAATTATATTGTATATAAATCAATCAAGTCAATAAACTATCATGATGTATTTCGCTTATTAGAAACCACAATTTTCACGACAAATAACGACTAAACAGATCCGCTCTCCAGCCAGATAATAATTCTGGTTTTTCAGATAATTCGTTGTTTTTCCAACGGACAAATTGTTCAATATGCCGCCTTGAAACCAATAATTCAGGACTTAATTCAGTTTGTACTGAAATATGATTAGCTGCCTCTTTAATCAGTGTTGTCCAATGTTTATAATCAGGGTATGTCACAATACGTTTTATCTCGGCAATGGGTTCAACTGGCTGAGCTAATAACGAGAGTAAAAGTTCACCAAATAAACGAATCTCTTTACCTTTTAACCCTAATGCAGATAATTCCGCCAATGATTTTGGTTGGAAACGAGCCATTTTCCATAACATTTCTTCATGAATTACAAAATTTAAGGCGATATCGTGTGATTTTGCATAATTAAACCGCCAAGCGGCTAATTGCTGTAAATGTGCGAGTTGTTCAGCACGAAGCTGCCAAGCATTTTTAATATGCAAATACGCGCTGTCAGCTTGAGTAAATTCACATCTTCGCTTAACTGCATTGGCACACTCTTCATAGGCAGCATTCAACCATCCTTTATCAAGCAATAATGATTTGAGCTTGATGATTAAAGGTAATAAGTAATACACATCATTAGCGGCATAAACGCATTGCTTATCCGATAATGGGCGCTGTAACCAATCGGTACGTGTTTCACTTTTATCCAGATCAATATCTAAATACTTTTTCACCAAATTGGCATAACCACTACTTAGTGGGTTGTCTAAAAATGATGCAAGTATTTGACTGTCTAAAATCGGTAGTGGAACAAAGCCAAAATGATGTAAAAACACTTCAACATCTTCACTGCAAGCATGGAAATGTTTTTCAACATCAGGTGTATTTAATGCCTTTTTAAACAAGGTCCAATCTGTAATATTTAATGGATCAATTAACACGACATTGTTACCATCAAAAAGTTGTAATAAGCCTAACTGAGGATAGAACGTACGCGTTCTCACAAATTCACTATCTAACGCAAGATAGCGAACATCATGCATGTTATGACAAAATTCCGTTAACTGTTGATCAGTTGTAATAAGTTGATAAGACAAAATAAATTCCAATATTTAATAATAATAAAAGTGACAGTGTATCGTTTATGATCACGTTACTTAAAGTTTAATTCGGTTACCACTATTTCAGCTCGGGTCATTAAACGAATTGGCGGGCCCCATAGACCATAACCGCTGCTCACAATACTTGTAAAATGCCCATTTGGCGAAGTATAACGTCCCCATGGGTTTTGGTACATCGAATCAACCACTAATGTCATAGGGAAAATCTGGCCTGCATGGGTATGACCTGAATACATGACATCAATACCTAATTTAGCTGGTTCAACCAGGTCTTGCGGCTGATGATCAAGTAAAATAGTAGGTTGATTAACATCAATTTGTTGCATTAATTCACTTAAACTTGCGCGAGTCTTGCCGAAATTTCTTACGATAAAATCATCACGACCAATAATGTAAATACCACTATTACTGTCATAGATCACATCATCTTGTAGTACTTTCATGTTCCCCGCTTCAAATGCATCAATTACCGATTGATTGCTGTTATTTGGCTCACGTTCAATACCATAATGTTCATGATTACCAAAAATAATCACGGTGCCAAATTTAGGTTCAAGTTGAGCAAAAATAGATGCAAATTGTTTATTAACAAACGGTTCTAAACGTAAGTCTAATGTATCACCTGTAATAAAAATATAATCAGGTTTTAAATCATTAACCTGCTCAACCATATTACTAATAAAATGGTTTGATGTGGTTTCATTGATATGAATATCGGTTAGTTGAACAATCTTTAAATGTTTGACTTTTGCGGGTTTATCAATATTAATCTGGTAATGAACGATCCGTGGAGAACTGGCCATATAGAGCCCACCAACAAAAAGTACCATACCAAGAATAACAAAGGTTAATTGCAACACATATCCGCTATTATTGGATTTACGCAATATAAACCAGCGGATAAAACGAATCAGGTCAATCACTAAAATGCTATAAAAAAAGCATAAAATCAAAGAGAAAACAATATTGCCGATTAAAGGTAACCAGTAATCAGACACGGTATAAAATGCACGGCTGCCAATAAAAGATAGCGATCCAGTCAGCAAAATCAGCCAAAATAACTTTCGACTTATTCCCTTAAAATAACCTTGCTGATGGCTATTGAATAGGTTTATTGATCGAAAACCTAAATAAAATGCAATAATTAATGATGTAATGGCAGCAACAACAAAAAACCAGCCCATAAAAGTTACATATACCGAATAATAAAATGGTATGATAGCAGAAATTTTTTAAAGATATTCACTTTTATAATTATGGAACTCAAAAAAGATTCACTTTTCTCAGCCCCTATTGAACGCTTAGGTGACTGGACGTTTGATGAAAAAGTAGCAGATGTTTTTCCTGATATGATCAAACGCTCGGTACCCGGTTATTCAAATATTATTTCAATGATTGGTATGTTAGCTAAACGTTTTGTTCAGCACGATTCCAATATTTACGATCTAGGGTGTTCACTTGGCGCCGCAACCTTATCAATCAGACGTAATATAGAGCAAGAAAATTGTACGATTTATGCGGTAGACAATTCGTCAGCAATGGTGGAACGATGTCAAAAGCACCTGAGTGGCTACAAGGCAAACACACCAGTTAATGTTTTATGTGCTGATATTAATGACATTGAGATGCATAATGCATCAATGGTTGTATTAAATTTTACACTGCAGTTTCTTACACCTGATGACAGACAACGTATCTTAACGAAAATTTACCAAGCGCTTAATCCCAATGGGATATTAGTATTGTCTGAAAAACTCAGTTTTAATGATGATTTGATTAATGATTTGTTGTTTGATATGCATTATGATTTTAAACGCGCAAATGGCTATAGTGAACTCGAAATTAGCCAAAAACGCAGTATGCTCGAAAATGTCATGATTACCGATACACTTGATATCCATAAATCACGTTTAAATCAAGCGGGTTTTAAGCATATTAATCAATGGTTTCAGTGTTTTAACTTCGGTTCAATTATTGCAATAAAGTAATTACATCATTCACATACATTATTTAAAGAGACACAAATGATCGATTTTGGTAACTTTTATCAGATTATAGCTAAAAACCAACTTGCACCTTGGTTAGAAACACTACCTGCACAACTATCCACGTGGCAAAAAAACACTATTGATAACCGGTTTAATCAATGGATCAATAGTATCGATCATTTACCCAATATTACGCCAGATGTTTTGGATTTATTACATAGTGTTACCGCTAAAAAACATCAACCATTATCGGAAGGTGAAACCAAACGAATTACACACTTATTAATGTCCTTGTCACCATGGCGCAAAGGCCCCTTTTCGTTATATGACATTTTCGTTGATGCTGAATGGCGCTCAGATTGGAAGTGGCAAAGACTTACTCCTCATATTGGTAGTTTAGAAGGCAAAACAGTATTAGATGTGGGGTGTAATAGTGGTTATCATTTATGGCGTATGATTGGTGCGGGGGCAAAATTAGCCGTGGGAATTGATCCTATGCCCTTGTTCCTTTGTCAATTTGAAGCGATTCGTAAATTATTAGGCAATGATCAACGAGCTCATTTTATTCCTGTCGGTATTGAAGATATGCCAAAGCTTAATGCCTTTGATACCGTATTCTCGATGGGGGTGCTATATCATCGTCGTTCACCACTTGATCACCTTTACCAATTAAAAGATCAATTAAACCACAGCGGTCAATTAATTTTAGAAACACTGGTTATTGATGGTGAAGAACACCAAGCATTAATGCCGGGTGAACGTTATGCACAAATGCGTAATGTTTACTTTATTCCATCTATCCCAACGATGGTCAATTGGTTGACAAAATGTGGTTTTAAAAATATCACGGTGGTTGATATCTCAAAAACGACACTCGAAGAACAACGCAAAACAGATTGGATGACGTCTGATTCATTAATCGATTTTTTAGACCCCAATGATCATAACAAAACAGTCGAAGGCTACTCTGCACCAATGCGCGCAGTCTTTATTGCAAATAAATGATCTTTTTTGTGTAATTTGATCAACTTCAAGTATAATGATCCTCGCATAAATAATAATGATACCAAGATATAAAATCTTACTTAGCAAGCCATGGATTAGAAAGGAATGATTAAAACGGTACGATAACAGTAATCACTATTTGTAGTGATTAAATTCATGACTATCACAGATTCTTCATCTAATCTTCACTTTCTAATTATAGAGTTGTTTTATTTGAGTGTTAGATACAATAATTATAATGATGATGAGGATCACAATGGGATTTTTACGCTTACTGCTTCGAGTGCCTTTTTATATTTTCGCTATTATCTGGGAAGCATGCCTTTATTTTGCGCTGTTTCTTCTGGTTTTAATCCGTGCTATATTATGGTTAATCAGCCCAATTATTGGTGATATTAATTGGTCTACTCCAAAATGGTACCCAAAAGCACAAACCCTTTACCACACCATTGCCAACTCACTCAGTAAACGTAGCACATTCATTGGTAGTTTGATCATTATTGCTATCATCGGTTATTTTTCAGCAAACTATGCTTATCACTGGTATCAAAACCGACCGAAACCAATCGACCCAGCTCCGATTATTGTTAATCATTATTCCGCAAATTATTACGAACCTAGCTACAGTAATTCAACATTGAAAATCGGTTTTGTCAATCGGACAGGAGCAAGCCCTGCACCACTCGATATGATAGGTAAAACAATTAGTGAAGGGATTACACTCAGTCCGCAGATTGATGGTCAGTGGCGTTGGCACAATAACAAAATGATAGAGTTCAAACCAACTCAACCATGGCCCCTTGGAACACAATATACAGTAAAATTAGAGAGTGATAAGCTTTTTAGTGAAAATAATCTTTTACAAACTAACTCATCATCTTATTCATTTAAGACTCAAGATTTTAGCTATTCAATTAGCCGTGAAGAACTTTATCAAGATCCGATTAATCCGAGTAATAAAATGGCCATTTTTACGGTTAATTTTTCACACCCTATTGATAAGTTGGTTTTTGAACGAAAGATTTCCCTCGCACTTTATGAAAAAAACAGCAATAACCGTGATAAAGATACTTTCATTAAGCAATATGACTACACCGTTACCTATAATAACGATTTGACAACTGCTTACATCAAAAGTGGGCAAATTGGTTTGCCGAATCAAGATGGTTATATGCAGTTATCGATTGAAAAAGGCATTACATCATCAATTGGTGGTACACCATCAAAATCGTTAAATCATAGCGTATTGGTCGTACCAAGTAAGTTTAATCTGAATATCAATAATTTTGATGTGTCACTCGTTGAAGTCAATAATCAAGAGATGCGCCAAGTTTTGACAGTTTCATTCAATTATAATGTGAAAGCATCTGATATTCATAAAGTGATCAAAGTTTGGCAATTACCCATTAATCCTAATAAGCAATATACTGAACGTTATTACGATGAATTGGACAGGACCTACAAAACAAAAATAAATGTCGATGGTCGTGATCTTGAAAAATCAACCCCTATTGCGTTGAAAGTGATTGATACAGAACAAAATTATCAAAATCAAATCAGTTTCGAATTTAAAGCTGAACAAAAACGTCAGATTTATATCGAGGTTGAGCAACCATTAGTCTCAGACGGTGGCTATTATTTATCAACGCCTTATCATGACGTAAAAACAGTACCCGCCTACCCTTATATCATGAATTTCGCTGCCAGTGGTTCACTATTATCATTATCAGGGGACAAGAAAATTCCTATTGTTTCCCGTAATATGTCAGCGTTAAAGCTCCAAATAGGACGTGTTATTCCTTCTCAACTGCAACATTTAGTCGCATTTAATGGCAATGATTTCCAATGGATGAATTTTGGTGATCTCGATAGTGAAAATTTTGTTGAAAAATATACGGTCATTAAATCCATTTCTGGAACGGCAGAATCTACAAAATACACGGATGTAGATATTAGCAAATACCTCACTAAAGACGTCGAAGGTAATGCGATTAGAGGCGTTTTTTTAGTTAATTTATATGGTAATACCAAAGATGCACGTAATGATGATTTTAATTATTACGATTCACGTTTCATCATTGTTACAGACATTGGGATTATTAATAAAAAATCATTAGATCAATCACAAGATATCTTTGTACAGTCTATACGAACGGGTCAACCTATCGCCGATGCTAAAGTCTCAGTTATTGGTGTAAATGGAGTTGAAATCACCGCGTTATATACTGATGAGTCAGGTCATGTGCACTTTGATCCGTTATCTGAGTATTATCAGGGCATTAGACCACTATTTTTTGTCGTTGAAAAAGGCCAAGACTTATCATTTTTACCGATTTCAAGTTATGACAGACAATTAAACTTTTCACGTTTTGATGTCGGTGGTATTTATGAAACGATTGATGGCGGTGAGTTACGTACCCACTTATTTTCAGATCGAGGTGTATATAGACCTGGGGATACATTCCATATTGGGATGATTGTTCGTGCACAAGATTGGTCTAAATCACTTAACGGTATCAGGCTTGAAGCTGATATCTATGATCCTAAATCGAATCAAGTTAAAACTGAATCAATTACCCTTGATAAATATGGATTTGAAGAACTATCTTATAAAACCGATTACAGCTCACCAACAGGTGAATGGTATATTAATCTATATCTTAAAAATCCACGAGAAGACTATCGTACATTATTAGGTTCAACTTCTGTTATAGTACGCGAGTTTGAGCCAGATAAAACGGCGGTAACACTTAAATTATTACCTGATATAAAAGAAGGATGGGTTCACCCTGACGCGCTATCAGCACAAGTTGAAGCAAAAAATCTCTTTGGTACACCAGCTCAAAACCGGATTGTACAAAGCCAATTATTTTTAGAACCTTCTGCGCCTTATTTTAAAAAATATGATAAATATGCGTTCTATCAAAATATTAGTCGTCAACAAAACAGTTTCAATATCGCCGTTGAAGAACGTATCACAGATGAAAATGGTTTGGCTCATTTAGATTTACCTATTGGTAGCTTTGAAGGCAATTATACGGCGAAGCTCCTAACAGAAGTCTTTGAACCTGATAGTGGACGAAGTGTCGCTGCAACAGCAACCGCTTTCGTTTCACCTAATGATTACTTGATTGGTTCAAAAGCTGACGGTCGATTAGACTACATTAAAAAAGATTCCCGTCGGATCATTAATTTTATTGCTGTGGATTCAAATCTTGAACCGATATCGTTGAACGAGTTAACACTGGTAAAAATCGAACAAAAATACCTTTCGGTATTGGTTAAACAGCCTTCTGGTGTTTATAAATATGAATCAAAACGTAAAGATGTGGTCATCAACGAAATCCCGTTTAGTATTGATAAAACATCGACTAACTATACGATTGAAAATGAAGATCCAGGCAACTTTACGTTACAAATTAAAAACAAAAACGGTCATATTATCTATCAAACGGCTTACTCAATTGCGGGAACGGCAAATGTGACACGTAATCTTGATCGTAATGCGGAATTGGTTTTAAAAATCGATGATAACCAATATAAAGCAGGAGATGAAATTGAAGTTTCAATAACCGCCCCTTATATTGGTAGTGGTATCATAACCATTGAGCGTGACAAAGTTTATGCCCATAAGTGGTTTAAAACCAATACAACGAGCTCCGTTCAGAAAATCACCGTTCCAGCAGGAATTGATGGTAATGCGTACATCAATGTGCAGTTTATTCGAGACCCAAGTTCAGATGAAATTTTTATGAGTCCATTAAGCTATGCTGTGGTTCCTTTTAAAATTTCAAATGATAAATTTAATGATCACATTAAATTAACCACACCAGACAAGATTAAACCAGGTCAAACACTACCCATTACCATTGAGACCCATACGAAACAACGCGTGGTTATTTTTGCAATTGATGAAGGTATTTTGCAAGTATCAGGTTATAAACTTAAAAACCCACTTAATGAATTTATTCGTAAAAAAGCATTATCGGTAAGGACACTGCAAATTCTTGACCTTATTTTACCGGAATATAGTCGATTATTGAATTTATCAGCTCCTGGTGGGGATTCAGATGAGATGACAGATGAACTATCTGCACATCTTAATCCATTTAAACGTAAAGTGGATGAACCCGTCGCCTATTGGTCAGGTATTATCGATGTCGATGGTATAAAAACGGTTGATTATACTGTCCCTGATTACTTCAATGGCAAAATCCGTGTTATGGCTGTTTCAGTGGGTCAACAAACGATGGGCAGTACACAAACCGTAGCGACCGTTCGTAACGATTTTGTTATTAGTCCAAATATTCCGTATTTTGTTGCCCCTAATGATGAATTTGAAATCAGTGTGAGTATAGCCAATAATTTAGATGATATTGGCGATCACGCTGTACCGATTCAGGTCACATTAAAAACAACACCGCAATTAACCATTCTTGATGAGGCAATTCGCACCATTACCCTTGCATCAATGAAAGAAGGATCGTTAACATTTAAGTTAAAAGCAACGGATACGTTAGGCAGTGGTGATTTACATTTTACCGCGAGTTATAATGATAAAGTTGTCGACCGACAGGTCAGTACATCGGTACGCCCAGCTTCACAGTATCGATTAAAAACCACCATGGGACGTATGGATGGGAGTCAACAAAGCATTTCTGATATGCGTCAAATGTATGCGCCATATAGTCAGCGTCAAGCGGCGGTTTCTTATTCACCGTTTATTTTAAGTAAAGGTTTGGCAACCTACTTAGCTGATTATCCGCATTACTGTTCTGAGCAAATTGTAAGCCGAGCAATGCCATTATTAATTGACAGTAAATACCCTGATTTTGAGTTAGTTAAAAATAACTCAATTCAATTAGATGCGTTATTCCAAACCTTACAAACCAGACAGAACAGCGAAGGTGCAATTGGTCTGTGGTATTCAACGTATAATGTGGATCCGTTTATCACATTATATGCGGTTAACTTTATGTTAGAAGCAAAAGAAGCGGGTCAAAGCATACCAAATCGATTGTTAGAGCGCGCCAATCAATATGTGGCACAAATCGCTACATCACAACGCACAGATCAATATGGTTTACGTTTAAGAGCTTATGCAAGCTACCTATTAACTCGCCAAAATCAAGTAACAACCAGCTATTTAGCTTCAATCATGGCTGATCTTAATGATAGCCGTAGCACTTGGTGGCAAACTGATTTAACCGCTCTTTACCTTGCTTCATCTTACCAAATGTTAAAAATGGATAAAGAGGCAGACAAATTATTTAAACCTGTATGGAAGTCATTATCTAACGCTTACAATAGTGCTTGGTGGAACCATAACTATTACGATCCTTTAGTGATGGACTCAGGTAAGATTTATTTGATCACCAAACACTTTAGTGGATATACAAAAGAGATACCGGCTCAAGCCCTAGAGAATTTAGTATTAATGCTTAAACAAGAGCGCTATACCACGCAATCCTCTGCCATGACGATGTTGGCATTAGACAGCTACGTATCCAGCATTAATCTTGGCGCTTTAACCGCTAATGATTTAACGATTACTAGCCAAGATCAGCAACATAAACGTCAGACCATTGCGACGCTGAAAGGATTATTAGCGAAGGGGGAATATGATGCTGATGTACGTACTATTTCCTTTAATAATCAGACAAAATTACCGGCCTGGTATATGGTTTCAGAACAGGGGTTTGATAATACCATACAGCAAAAACCTATCACAAAAGGACTGGAAGTTTATCGTGAATTTACCGATGACAACGGTAATGTGATTAATCAAGTCAAATTGGGTGATAAAGTGAATGTGACAATTCGTATTCGTTCACTCTCAAAAGAAGGGGCGACCAATCTGGCTATTGTTGATTTACTCCCAGGTGGTTTTGAAGTCGTCCAACAACCGATAAAAAGCAGCCAAGATAATGATGATGAATACGATGAATATGAAGGTGAGGATGAAGAGTACTATGATGATACAGATTCTCATTGGTTATCACCGATTGCTGTTGGTGATTATACTTGGTATCCAGATTATACGGATGTGAGAGAGGATCGCGTCATTATTTATGGTTCAACTGACAATAACCAAATTCAAACCTTTAAATACCAAATTAAAGCAACCAATGTTGGACAATATAGTGTTCCTTCCGCTTATGGTGAGGCAATGTATGATCGTGATATCCAAGCCGTTTCTCAAGGTGGTAATAACATCACGGTGATGCCTCGTTCGTGGTATTAAATTAGGGGGTGGCCTTACCACCCTCTTAACAATAAATTAATTGATAGAAATGATGTCTTACTTACTTCAATTTATTAAACGCCATCAAAACGGTTTAATGGCCCTGTTGCTATTGACGATTGTGATTGGTATTGTACGAGTTTATCCGCACTCACCGCTTAATACCTCATTAACGTTTTCCAGTACATTTTATGATGAAAAACATAAATTACTCCGCATTACCCTTGCTGATGATGATCGGTATCGACTGTGGACACCTCTTGAAGAGGTTTCACCACTGATTATTAAGGGTTTGCTACTTCATGAAGATCAATGGTTTTATTATCACCCTGGATTTAATCCCATCAGCTTAGTTAGGGCATTTTTTGCCACTTATATGGGGGGCGGTAACCGTCAAGGCGCCTCAACAATTACGATGCAACTTGCACGTATGCATTGGCAACTTAATACCAAAACAATTGATGGTAAATTGTTACAAATCATTCGGGCTATTCAGCTAGAATTAATGTATTCAAAACATGATATTTTAGAGGCCTACCTAAATTATGCCCCTTTTGGTCGAAATATTGAAAGTATTGGCGCAGCCTCATTAATCTATTTCAATAAACCGGCTGCGCAGGTTAATTTACCTGAAGCCTTGACGTTAACGGTGTTACCTCAATCGCCGACGTATCGTATTGATAAGTTAACGGGTGTTGCGGGAAAATCATTAGTTAGTGCACGTAATCAGCTTTTTCAACGCTGGCAAGAAACCTATGATGTTGATCAATATATAGCAGCGCTTTTTAACCAACCATTAATCATGCGCCAACCCGAACAATTACCTTTTTTAGCCCCTCACTTTATCAATCAAATCATAAGTCAGCAAAAACGTGCTGGACAACAAGAGGTGATGACCACATTAGATAGCAATTTGCAGCAGATCATCGAAGATCAAGTCACTATTTTTATTGAGCGAAATCGCCAAAAAGGCATTCAAAATGCCTCGGTATTACTCGTTGATACAAATACAATGGCGGTAAAATCCTTATTGGGTTCGGCTAACTATTTTAATTCAGATATTCAAGGGCAAGTTAATGGTACGTTAGCAAAACGTTCACCCGGGTCGACGCTAAAACCCTTTATTTATGGACTTGGTATAGACCAAGGTGTGTTACATCCGATGACGATTTTAAAAGATGTTGAAACGGATTTTGGTTTTTATACACCAGAAAACTTTGACCGTCATTTTAGCGGGCCGATCTCAGCAACAGAAGCCTTAATTCGTAGCCGTAATATTCCGGCGGTATACGTCGCTTCAAAACTAAAAAAACCATCTTTTTATCAATTTTTACAAAATGCCAATATCCAAAATCTAGCAACTGAAGAGCATTATGGTCTCGCTTTGGTATTGGGTGGGGGCGAAGTAACATCACAAGAACTTGCCACCTTGTATGCCATGCTTGCTAACAATGGGAAATGGCAACCATTGCAATTGATAACACCACAGCAACCGTCTACCGACAGTAAGCAACTGCTGAGTGCTGAAGCCAGTTTTATGACCAAAGACATGTTATTAAAAAATACACGTAAACAAGATATCCTATTTAAAAAACAGCACAATGCGATCCCCATTTATTGGAAAACAGGCACATCATGGGGCTTTCGTGATGCCTGGACAGCGGGTGGTTTTCAACAGTATGTCTTAGTGGTGTGGTTAGGCAATTTTGATGGTTCAAGTAACAATGCATTTGTCGGCGCTGATGCGGCCACCCCGCTGTTTTTTAATATTATTGATGCGATTAATGGGTATTATCATAATCCGATCATTTCACAATATGAAATCCCCAAACATGCAAAAAAGGTGGATATTTGCTTAACCAGTGGGAATTTAGTGACTCAATGGTGTAAAGTAAAAGGTAAAACATGGTTCATACCCGGTGTATCCCCTATTACAGTTGACTCAATTTATCGCCCAGTAATGATAAATAATCAAACGGGTGCTGTAGCATGCCCGCCTTATAATCCGCAAACCACCCATATTGAAGTTTTCGAGTATTGGCCATCAGATTTAGCTAATGTGTTTGCGAAAGCAGGTATTGCGAAAAAATCACCACCAACGAGTTCACATTGTGCCTCACCACAAACTTACTTAGGTCAGCCACCTAAAATTACCTCTCCACTAAAAAATGTGGTTTATCAATTTAGGCTCAATAATCAAAAAAATGAACGCATCAGCTTAAATGCAAATGTTGATGGTGATGTTAAACAACTTTACTGGTTTATTGATAATCAGTTTATTGGCCATAGCCCGCAAAATGAATCGATTGACTGGGTCCCAACACGCAGCGGTTTATTTAAAATATTGGTGGTTGATGACTTAGGTCGCAGTGATTCGCGTGAAATAAAAATTGAGCTAGTAGAATAAGATGATGGTAAATTCAATACTCATTAAGGAGTGATATTTTCGTTAAAAAATTATCATAACCTATCATTCTAGTGTAAAAACAGCCTATATTGTATTTAGGTATACACTTAAGATGATGTATATGCTTTATTATTGAGTAAGTTTAACACCCCGCGCTAGCGGTTAGAGGAGACATCATGAAATATACGCTTTATATCGGTAATAAAAATTATTCCAGTTGGTCGATGCGTGCTTGGATTGTGATGAAACATTTTGGTATTGAATTTAATGAGCGACTTGTTCGTTTTGATAGCTTTGATGATAACTCAATATTTAAGAAAACAATATTACCGCTTAATCCGCTGGGTACTGTGCCAATTTTAGTTGATGATGATTTGGTTATTACCGATTCCTTAGCAATTTGTGAATATTTGGCCGATAAACACCCGACTTTATCTTTGTGGCCAAATCAAACACGCTTAAAAGCAAAAGCAAGGTGTGTCACAGCCCAAATGCATAGTGGTTATCCGCAAATTCGTCGCTATTTGCCAATGAATATTGAAGCTAAATTTGCTGAATGGGGACAGATCATTTTACGTGATCATAGACAAGTCAAACAAGAAGTTGCCTTTTTTGATCGTTATATTTCATCCATGCTAGATAAATCGGAAGGGGCCTATTTATTTGGTGATTTCACTATTGCTGATGCTTTTTATGCACCAATGTGTATACGATTAAAAAATTTTGATATCACGATGTCACCTAAGGTAGCAGATTATATTGATGTTATTTGGCAAACAAAAGGTATTAAAGAATGGGTTGACGATGCCCTTAACGAAAATGATTTTATTGCAATGGATGAGCCCTACCGTTTAAATAATAAAAAGCGCCAATAAGGCGCTTTAATATAAAAATATCTAAGCAATAAAAATAGAAATTAACTAAATCACTTGTTTCATAACATGAACGGTTTTTTTAGCCACTTTACCTTCAGCAAATTTTGCAAATTGTTTATAGTGAGCTTGCGTATTATGTATATCAATTGCTTGACGTGATTGCCATGTTTCAATAAAAACGTAAGTATTTGGGTCTTTGACATCTTGGTTAAGATCATATTGAATACAACCTTCTTCTTGACGACTACCCTCAACAATTTTTTTAAATTCAGTCTGAAATTCAGTATGATATTCAGGTTTAATTGTAAAAATAGCCACAATGTTTAACTTGCTCATATATATCTCCAATTAATAACTCAACGTATTATAACATGTAACTTCAAGGAATTAATGCGATCTTTGCCCTTCTTTTATCGATACCTTCTACCATTCTTATCAAGCAAAATTCTATTTCTGATAGAATCATACATTTCCCCTATTCGCACCAGGAAAAAATATTCACATACCGTTAGTTGAAATCGATAAATGACACTTTGTTGCATCAGACGGTATCGATATCCTATTTCCTTAAAGTGATTAGGATCAATTTTATTTTGTGAATGATAGCAATAAGTAAAACTCACAATAATGCTATTCTATTTAACAGCTATAGCGCTGACTCGCTCATGATAATTTTCTGAATTGTAAGCGGAAAGTGACCATTAAGGAAACTAAAGGATAATTCCGCTGTTATCTAAGGCAACCCTGTCAACAGCAATAGATCCATTTATTGTGTCATGAGATATACCGGCAAGAATACAATACATGTTGCAATTCATATTCAAAAATACGTTATTAAATAACGCTATTTTTAGCGTTATTTATTTTCAATCCCCATTATCATTCTAATATCAATATCTTATTGATTAAGATTATGTTTAATATCAAATGCTAATTGAGGATTCCACATTGCACCAGTTGCACTCATGACTGCATCTGCGCCGGCTGTCATATATTCTTGATAATGTGCAACAGATGATACCCCACCAACACCAATAATAGCAAAGGCCGCATCTAATTCTTCACGTAACCGAACTAACCGTTTCACCATATCTAAGCCAGCCCAGCGAATCGCATCACCGCATACACCACCCGTCGGCCTATCTTGGCCCAGTGCAGGGTGACCATTTTTATCAATAGGACTTGCTGACAATGTATTAATTGTGCTAAAGCCATCAACCACGCCTTTGAGCTTTTTAATAAGAGGCATGACATCGTTGTCATTGGCAAAATAAGCTAACTTTAAAAATAAGGGTTTATCAGGTACAGCATTTTTAATCTCTTTAGCAACGCGCTCGACTTTATCAAAGTCGAAACATAAGAGCTTATGTACCCCTTCATTAGGACAACTTAAATTGGCTTCAAGAATCGGAGCATGAGTTTCATTAATTAAGCGTGCTGCTAATGCATAGTCTTTTTCAATTGTTGCTTCGTTACCTGGTGTACCTTGAAAACTACCAATAACATATTGTCCCTTTTTCGCAGCATTTACTGCATCAGCTAAATCAGCTTGCCATATGTCAGGATTGAATGAGGGAACACCAAATGAATTCGTAATTGAAACGGGTTGTTGATAATTTGTATCAGCTAAAACCGTATCCACATGATGAGATAGATGCCCTTTCGGATGAATTGATAATACATTAGGTAATGGATGGCTTTTATGGGCCTTGGTTCTTACTGTCTTATAAACACAGAGATCAAATCCATATGCAAGTGCTGCTTTAACATAATTCGCATTTAATAAAGGACCCGCAGGAATACCAAATGGTAAATCAACATCCAAATCTAAAAAACGACTTGGCTTATTCATCTTGGTAATGGTGTTTGGTGAAACAGCAAAATCACCAAATGGGCCTTGTTGGTAATTATCTTCATAACTTAATAGTGGATCATAAAAAGGAGTCGTTGTATTTTTCATTTATTAGCCTATTAAATTTTAGTTAGCACTTTATTGACTATTTAAAATTATATATCAATTACGATTGAATATATTGTTTTTTAGTCCATGCCACATTTTTATTTTTAAATAGAGAAAACACATTAAATAAAAAAAGCACAAGCAATAGCCGGGCTTTTTTTATTCATTAAAGAAGATTAAAATGATATTTATTCGTCGTTATTCAATCCCAAGCACAAGGCGACCATTTTTGGTTGCGACATTAATCACATTATCTAGATCCGTGTAGCGGCAACCTGTGACTAATAATTTTAATTCTTCCCACATGTTACCAGTTGAAAATGGTAACATATAATCACTGATATTATCTGTCCCAATTGCGACCGGTATACCTGCAGTTGAGAGTTCATCAACCGGGGTGAGTGAATTACGGGTTGGACCTTGATCTTCACGTCTTGGACTATCAATCCATGCAAATGGGCATGCGATGACCATCATTTTCGCTTCTTTCATTTTTTGATAAAGTTTTTGACGATATTCAAGGCTATGTGCCGTAATTGAAATGCTATGAATTGCAACGACTTTACCATGCATGCCATGTTCAATCGTTTTATCGGTTAATTGTTCTGTTTCCACTTCGTCTTGTGAATTAAATTGATCAACATGAACATGCACCATTTTACCCAATTTTTTACCGGTTTGCATTAATACATCCAAATGTACTAGCCCCATACCAACACCATGATCACGTTCATCTCGTCTTGGTAAACCACCAATGATATCGACAAGATCTGCACCTTTATCAAACCAGTAGCGCGCTTCCTTATCAATCACACCTTTTAATGTTTGATTGACTAATTTAATCGTAATATCATTTTTATACGTTTCACGTGCTTTTATCGCCGCTTTGATAGCACGTTCTTGTGCAATAGGATCAATATCGATAAACGAGCCCATTACCGTCACGCCTTGCTCGATCATCCGTTCGACGGCCATACTAAAATGGCGATAGTAATCATCTTCAGACATTGCGGCTTTAATTCTATCGAGTGTATCCCATTTTTGCATTAAGGTTTGTTTTTGATAAACATCAAAACTGTCTCGCGTAATTGTAAAAGCACGGTCAGCGTGCATATGAGCATTCACCCACCCACCATTTTGTTTAATACTGTTAATTAAATAAGCTTTTAAACTTTGATCTCGGCTTGCTAATAAAATATCTTTATTGGTCATGATAATCTCTCGCTCTCTTTTACTATTACGTTCATAAATTGCAGGCAAAAAAAATCCCCCAAATTGGAGGATCTAAAAATATAAATTAATTAGTCTAAAAACGGTACGTTCGAAATATAATCCATTACGTTGCTTCATCGTGCGAGTTACCTAATTAACTTAAATGACATTAACGGAAAAGAGTTTAATCAAATCATAATGAATAGCAATCATTTTTTTTAAATAAAAAACTAAATAAATGAAAATGTTACAGTATTATTTTTGAGACAAGTCATGGACAGCAAAACCCTTTTTGATATCATATGGTGCGCTAGTAACGTGAGTAAACATCATGATCTATTCAAAAAACAATCAATACACAAATTTTTAATTACCTGTTTTTTATTAATTATTATTTATTTTCAGCGAATAATATAGCATTAGATTGCATAAAAAAAAGCGACCATAGTGATCGCTTTTTTTAGCCTAAATTTTGCGCCAAAATGCAGATTAATCTCTTCAAATTAATGGGATAAAGTCGACAAAATCAAAAAAATGAGACTATTTACGCTTATTGCCACCCAAGATACCACGAGTAATTTCACGGCCAATTTTATTGGCAATTTGTCGTGTCGTGCTCTTTGCAACTTTTTGAGCTAAGCCATCTTTTTGACCGCCACGAGGACCTTTTCCACCAAATAAAAAGTCCCGTATCATTCCCCACAAGCCACCTGATTCAGTTTGACTGTCAGATGTTTGATTTTGTGTTACATCATTTTTTGATGTTTGACTCGTGGGCAATTTAAAACCATTCGTTAATTTTTCATAAGCCGATTCACGATTCACTGTTTCAGCATATTTAAGGTATAAATTAGATTGGTTAATAATCGCATTTTGCTCATCAGCGGGCATCATACCCATTAATGAACACGGCGCAATAATCATTCCACGTTCAACGATATTCGGTCGCCCTTTCTCATCTAGAAATGAAATTAGCGCTTCACCCACTCCTAATTCAGTGATAACTTTTTCAGTATCAATGTTTGGATTTTGACGCATAGTTTGCGCTGCCGCTCGCACGGCTTTTTGATCTTTAACCGAAAAAGCACGTAAAGCATGTTGAATGCGATTACCGAGTTGCCCTAAAACCGTATCAGGAATATCGGTTGGATTTTGAGTAACAAAATAGACGCCAACCCCCTTAGAACGGATTAAACGTACCACATGCTCAATTTTTTCTAATAATACTTTAGAAATACCACTAAATAGCAAATGGGCTTCGTCAAAAAAGAACACTAATTTTGGTTTTTCGACATCACCGACTTCGGGTAAGCGTTCAAACAATTCTGATAGTAGCCATAATAAAAACACAGAATACAGTTTTGGTGAATTGATTAATTTTGCACACTCTAAAATATTAATTTTACCTTTACCACTAACATCACGTTGCATCAAATCGGCGATGTCCAACATCGGTTCACCTAAAAAGAATTCAGCGCCCTGTTGTTCAAACGTTAATAAACTGCGTTGAATCGCACCAATTGAAGCCGATGAGACATTACCATAATCAGTAGTAAATGATTTCGCATTATCACCCACAAATTTGACTAACTCTCGAAGATCTTTAAAATCAATAAGTTGTAATTGATTATCGTCAGCAATTTTAAAAACAAGTTGCAAAATACCCGATTGGACTTCATTTAAATTAAGTAAACGGCTTAACAGTAACGGCCCAATATCACTAACTGTCGCCCGTACTGGTAAACCTTTTTCGCCATAAACATCCCACAACTCAATGATTGATGATTCAGGCTGCCAATCTGTCACGCCAATTGAGGCCAATCGTGCAAGTAATTTTTCAGATGCGGTGGCTTTCACACCTAAGCCCGTCAAGTCACCTTTGATATCAGCGAGGAAAACTGGTACACCGATTTGTGCAAAGCTTTCAGCCATTTTTTGCAATGTTACGGTTTTACCGGTTCCTGTTGCTCCCGTAATTAAACCATGGCGATTGGCTAAAGCAGGTAGAATGGCAAGATCTTTATGATCTTGGTAAGATTTCGCAATAATAATAGGGTCTAACATAATTTATCCTTTCATAACTCTTTTTATCAGCATGGCGTAATAACCGCCGCTCACTATTTTTATAATGACTTATTTTATGCTGAAGTGATTTAATTGACTAACTTTTTATCTCAAATTCAGTCACAATGAATAAATTAGACGCAAATTTTTGTACATCATACACAAAATTCTACGATAGAATGACAAATAATAAAAAGCCCGGGAGGTGACACTCCGGGCTTTTTAAACTATCTACTAATACAACAAGCAGATTCTTATTTAATGGATATCGTCAGATGAGCTTCTGTTGCCGCAATAACATCTTCAATCGTGTATTCAGGGTTCACTTCGGTCAACACTAAACCATGATCAGTTACTTCAATGACCGCCATTTCCGTGATAATAAGATCAACAGCATTAACTGCAGTTAAAGGTAATGAACATGCTTTTAAAATTTTAATTGAACCTTTTGACGTGTGCTCCATGGCAACAATCACTTTTTTGGCCCCCGTGACAAGATCCATTGCCCCGCCCATACCTGGTACCATTTTTCCTGGGATCATGTAATTAGCAATATTCCCTTTTTCATCAACTTGTAACGCACCAAGAACTGACACATCAACATGTCCACCACGGATAATACCAAATGATGTTGCGCTATCAAAAAAGCATCCACCAGGTAAAATGGTGACGGGTTGACCTCCGGCATTAACGATTGATTCATCAATTTGATCACTCGGTGGCGTTGGCCCAAGACCTGTAAAACCATTTTCTGA
The DNA here is from genome assembly GCF_039542345.1 of Orbus sasakiae. NCBI lineage: Bacteria > Pseudomonadati > Pseudomonadota > Gammaproteobacteria > Orbales > Orbaceae > Orbus > Orbus sasakiae. The sequence goes on along the minus strand of NZ_BAABHY010000001.1, from coordinate 925,582 downwards.
TTGCAATGTAATTTGAATACCTTCCGGTAAAAAATTGGCAACACGTGTTGGTAATCCAATACCCAAATTAACGATATCACCATCATGCAATTCTAATGCAACACGTTTTGCAATATAGTTTTGAACTTGTTCTTTATCCATCATTAGCATGCTTTCCCGTCAACAATATAATCAACAAATACACCCGGTGTAATCACTTGATTTGGATCAAGCTCACCAATTTCGACAACCTCATCCGCTTCAACAATGGTAATATCTGCTGCGGCTGCCATGACATTATTGAAATTATTCATTGAACCTTTATAAATAAGATTACCGGCTTTATCTGCTTTTGAAGCAAAAAGTAATGCCACATCGGCTTTAATCGGTTTTTCAAGCAGATATTCTTTACCGTCAACCGTAATTTTTTGTTTACCTTCTTCAACTAAAGTACCCAGTCCAGTCGGTGTTAAAAATCCACCAAGCCCATAGCCGGCACAGCGTATTGATTCAACAAGCGTCCCTTGTGGCACTAAAACAACGTCTGTTTCGCCTGCGCCCATTTGACGGCCTGTTTCTTTATTTAAACCAACGTGTGATGCAACAATTTTGCTAAATTGTTTTTTCATCACCATTTTACCAACCCCCTTTTCAGGTAAGCCAGTGTCATTACAAATAAGCGTTAAATTTTTGATGCCTTTAGCGCAAAGATAATCAATTAATTGTTCTGGTGAACCATTAGCCATAAAGCCACCAACCATAATCACCGAACCATCTTTAACGTGAGCCATTGCTTTTTCAATACTGATGAGTTTGTTCATTGTTGCTCCAGTTATTGCGATACGATCATAGCAATACCCTGACCACCACCAATACATAATGTTGTTAGGCCATGTTTTGCATTACTTCGTTTCATTTCATAAATTAATGAGATTAATACTCTTGCCCCACTTGCACCGATTGGATGACCTAAAGCAATAGCACCACCATTAATATTTAGTTTTTCAGATGGAATATTGAGTTCTTGTTTTACAGACAATGCTTGTGCTGCGAAGGCTTCATTGGCTTCAAACAGATCGATATCATTTACGGTTAATCCTGCTTTTTCTAGCGCTTTACGTGAAGCGGGGATGGGACCTGTTCCCATAATCTCAGGAGCAACGCCTGCAGAAGCGGCACTGGTGATAGTCACTAAAGGTTTAAGACCTAATTGATCGGCTTTTTCTCGGCTCATTAGAATAAGAATAGCGGCACCATCATTAATACCCGATGCATTACCTGCGGTTACCGTACCATCCTTTTTAAAGGCCGGTTTTAAGCTAGCAAGTTTTTCCATTGTTGAACCAAATTTTGGGTATTCATCTGTATCAACAACATCTGGATCACCTTTACGTTTTGGAATTAACACTGGTACAATTTCATCTTTAAAACGACCCGCTTTAATAGCTGCTTCAGCTTTTTGTTGGCTTGCCAACGCTAACTCGTCTTGATCCTGACGTGAAAAACCATATTTTTCCGCAACATTTTCGGCTGTGATTCCCATGTGGTAATGATTAAACGCATCCGTTAAACCATCACTGATCATGGTATCAACCACTTGGCCATTGCCCATTCTTAAACCAAATCGGGCATTAGGAATCACATATGCAGATTGACTCATACTTTCTGCACCGCCAGCAATAATTACATCGGCATCGCCTGCTGCAATGGCTTGTGCTGCTAATTGCACCGTTTTCAGTCCTGAACCACATACCTTATTGACAGTAAAACTTGGTACTTCATTTGGAATACCGGCATGTACAGCAATTTGTCTTGCCACATTTTGGCCTAGACCCGCTTGTAGAACATTGCCTAAAATGACTTCATCGACTTCTTTCGGATCTAATGAAATACGATTCATTGCTTCTTTTACTGCGGTTACACCAAGATTAACAGCTGAAACATCTTTGAAAGCACCACCAAAACTACCAATAGGTGTTCTGACTGCTGAAACAATAACAACCTCTTTCATGGCTAAACTCCTTTATCTTTTAATCGAAATAATTGGTGCTTATGCTAATCGATGTCTATTTGTTTGTCTAAGTCTTGTTTTTTATACTATCTATAAGTTATATTTATAGTGTAAATTTAATTAAATTGCTTATTTTCTTTTTATAATAAGTATTAACAAACAATATTGTTCGATTTTAACAACTCACTTATTTAAGACAAAATTATAGGTAATACTTATGGAAATTCGCCAATTAGACTATTTTATTGAAGTGGTTAAATCGCATTTTAATTTATCCCTTGCAGCTAAAAAACTGTATATTTCACAACCAGCTCTGAGTCAATTTATTAAATCATTTGAAGCAAATGAAGGTATTGAGCTCTTTGAGCGTTATAAGGGACGGTTACAAGGCCTTACCCCAGCAGGTGAAATTTTTTACGACAATGCAAAAAAAATCCTGACACAATACAACACCATGTTGACTGAAATCAGGGAAGATTCAGGAAAGTTAAAAGGGAAAGTACGAATCGGTATCCCGCCACTGATTTTAGGCGTTGTTTTTGCTGATGTGATTGCTCAATTGATTATTCACCACCCTGATATTGAATTCGAGATTATCGAAAAAGGGGCTTATGAGCTCAGTAAAATGTTTATTGTTGATGAGTTAGATTTCGCTATTTTACTTGATCCAACCAACATCAATCCCGATATCATCGATGAACACCTTTTACAACAAGATGAACTTAGTGCCTTTATGAATCATCATCATCCACTGGCCAAAAAACAAAAATTAGAGTGGGCTGATTTAAATAATCAATTAATGGCAATTTTAGATCCCAGCTTTATTATCCAACATAAATTACAAAAACAATTTGATGAATATGGCATCACCCCTAAAATTTCAGCCATGTCATCATCGTGGGATTTTTTAATGCTAGTGGCAAAAAATTCTGATTTTATTACCGTTTTACCCTCGCCGGTTCACGACTTTTATTTGGATAAAAACATTATTGAAAAACATTTTAATCAGCCTATTTCATGGAAAGTATTATTGTGTCGTCCAAAAAAAGAACATTACAATCGCATCGATCAATATGTTTTTGAATATATTTTAGACTATTTTAAGAAAGGAAAAGAGAAACAGCATAATGATTAATTATGCTGTAAGGTAATGTTAAGCGCGCGTTTTACTGATAACTGACACTAATTTCCAGATAATGGTTGAACGATCTGCTGGTGCATCATCACGTTCCATTTCGGCAATTTTTAAACGATAAATGAATCCAGGTTTGTAATCAAAACCTTCAATGGCTTCATAATGTAAAGACCAACTTTTGTCACCGACGTGTTTGACTTGTAAACATTGCATCGGAGCAACGCCTTGGCAGGGAATAAGTTTTGGCCCGACTTCAATCTCTTTGATAACACGATCCCCTTCAAAAACTTGAATTTGGTTTAGTGTATAGTTAAGTTCGCTTTCGATTGGATTACCTTCAATGTCATAGGCTTTAACATAGCCTTCACCGACAAAGTAAATACGTTGCTCATCGTTTTGTGATAAGTAAATAACGGGTCTGCTTTTATCCCAAACAATGTTTCCGGTCATCGCTTGTGGGATGTAGGTTAAATTACCATCTTCATACGCTTCTTCAAGTTTAAACTTACCATCGTAGGTTAGCGTTAACGTTGTTTTTATTCCTTCACAGTCAGCACAAGGTAAAACACCTTCATAAACGCCGGCCCAATCAAGTGAATTTTGAGCAGTATGTTCTGTGTCAACAGAATCCGTTTGTTTAGATGCACTACAACCCGCCATCAATATTACGGCTAAAACTAACATTATTTTTTTCATTTCAATTCTCCATTTCATGCATTTTGCTTAACTATCTTATCAGTAAACCATTTCTGTGAAATTAAATCCTTTTTATAAAGCATTAATTACACATTTTATATTTTACTTTTCAACTGACGTCTTGCTACTTTTTGACGGTGATTTTCTTGTGCGTTTTTTTGATGGCTTAGTGTTGTCAGAGTCTGTATTTAATTCATTAATATTATCTTTGGGGTAAACCCATAATTTATTATCATACCACTCAGCACAAAACACGTTTGTCACATCATCATAGCCTTGGTCTTTCAACTCTTTTTTGAGCCACGTTTCTGATTTTTTAGCTTGTTTTAAATTGTCTGAGTTAATGGCACCATCCTCAACTAATAAAGAGGCAATATCTTTATCCCCTTTTTTAATAATGGTTAATGAACCATTGAGTTCGTACCATACATGTTGTAATTCGTTAAACGATGAGATTCCTTGCACATTAACGAGCGCCTCAAAATCCCTGACTGGAAGATTTGCTTTTAAAAAATTATTCGACAATAAATGGCCATTTTTCACAAGTTCGATTGGCCGTCCATCAATAATATCCCGCAATTTGGCATTTTTAGATTTGATAAACCGGATAGCCACAAGCAACGACGACCAGACAACGATTACCCCTATCGCCTCCCATGTTGATACGGTTGGACTCAGTAAAGCGCCACCAACGAGTGCACCGATAACCATACTTCCTACTTGATCAAGTTGTGACATGGGCGCAATTTGGCTTTTACCGGATAATTTGACATACAGAAGTAAGATGAAAAGTGCTAAAAAGAATTTTGGTAACATTGATAATAAGTACATAACTCAATCCTTAATGAATATCACTTTTTGTAAGTAAAAACTGATTTTGCTTAATAATAAATCTAAAGATAAATATGATTAAACGCTACTCAAAACGATCATACTCATGCTTATCGAGGTAAATTAATCAACGCTGACTGAATATACGCTGTAGCGATATTATAGCAACTTAATAAAAAAATTAAATAAATCAATGGCACTTTGTCATTCAATTATTGATACTGACGTTTTAGTAACCATTAAGAATTAAATCGAATTGTCGATATTTTAACAGAATAACCAACAAATGATGAAAACTCATTGACTCAATGAAATTGCTTTATATAATACATCTCGTTATTTAAACATTCCAAGATTGTCTCCTTAGCTCAGCTGGATAGAGCAACGGCCTTCTAAGCCGTAGGTCACAGGTTCGAATCCTGTAGGGGACACCATTTCATGATTTCCTATACTTTTCAAATAATATTTATTAAATCTAAATACCTTTTGCACACGCTTTTAATCTGATAGTTCAATTTAATACAAGTTAGTCCGCAAGTTAAAAACTAGCTTTAATCTTGTACTTGGATACCAGAATGTGTTCTATATACGGCGTTGATCTTATCTTGCAAACAGACATATGACACTCAATGTTTAGAGTAAATATGCTGTGACGAAACAATGTAGTTTAGCTATGCTTAAATTGGGTCGGATCATGAACAGTAACAATAGACAAAATTTGATCTGTTTAATTAAACAGGAATAACACATCTTTATTTACCACTTTTTTCATCTTTTAGAGTTTGTTACAATTTACGCGGTTCTATGTATAAAATAAATAATTATAAAAAATGGAATAGTAAAATACATGTATCTTTATCAACTGATGTTAAAAAAGCAGTGGTTAATGCTTGAGGAAAATGAGGCATCATCATCTTCTTATTATCAGCCAAAACCGACACGCATTAAGCACTTTTATGACTGTGGTTATGATGATATTGTTAAACAACTGGCTAATCAGCCACAAAGTTGCAAAGACTTTTATTCTGTCCTACAGCAAGTCGGTTTACCTTATCAACGCTATTATGACAAAATTCCGGATAAAGTCTCAAATACCTTAAAAATGGCATTACATCAAGAACACGTCGTATTAGTTCAGTTGCCCGTGATTAATGGCTATAGTGGAACACCATCCTATTCGCATGATATCAAGCCGATACCAATAGTGAAAAAAGAGCCGACGTTTGAGCCGGATGACAGTTGGTTGGTGGTGGATTTACTCAATCACAAACCAGAGCTGATTCAAATCCTTGATGCCAGTAATAATCATCAGGTGACGACGGCGCAAACCAGCCCCAACCAGATTTTTTTAAAACACGGTGATGTGTTTTCACCCTCCAAGGTCCTGCCCAAGGTACATATTGTCTTAGGCGGTTTAGGCGGGAGCCATGATTTGGCGCTGCGGGGTGATAAACCACTACGCGTTAAACAACTCGCACAAAGCTGGCTCGATGAGTTATCAACACTGCTAGCGTCAGGTAACTCCCCTTTTACCATAGAGCTTGATGAAGCAATGGCAAGTTTGATTAATCAAAAAGCCCTACCGCAACGTGGGCTTCAAGCCAAACACATTGATGAGCTCGCCGCCTTTCGACCCGATGAAACGGTGGGTGTCTTTTTTTACCACATGCTCGCTTTACTCAATCATACCAATTTTATTACCGCAAGGCAGCGTATCGGTACCTGTGGTGCGGATGAGAGTGAAGGTGCAATACCGGATGTTAAATCACTCAAACAAGCCCTAAAATCCTTACATAATATTCACCACAGTGACGGGCAAGATAAGCCAGACTATGCATATCACAGTGATACCCTATCTAAAACGGCTAACCACTATCTAAGCAGTCCACTTGTCCTTGATGGCACAGGCGGTGATAACGACGCACTGTCAGCCTTACTTACTCAAATAAAAATAGCAACAGAGCATGACCAACTAACAGACATTGAGTCGTTATATGCTAATGCCATTAAACTGCTTAAACATCTGCGTGAGCCTGGCATCATTCGCCATGTAGAAACCCGGCGAGAATATCAACTTAAAGCCACTCAACTTGATTATCGCCCGGTTGAGCTTAAAAAGCTGGACTTTATTCAGCTTGAACTTCATGCCAATTATCGTTATGAAATTGTCTCTGAAGATAAGGCTTATCAATTTATTGGGCGATTTAATCCTGACGGTAAAGTGCAGGTTAAAGTGCCTGCTAAATGGGCTTCAGCTAAAAGCTGGCAACTTAATGCACAAGCGGTTGAAGATGATTTTGTGGCTAAAATATTTCCTAAACTGGTTAATCCAACGTGGACTTTACAAGATAGAAATAATGCCGTCATGGGGTTGGCAAGCGGTGGCCTTATCGGTGGTGTTACTGGCTACCTTTACGGTGACCAAATTAAAGAAACAGTGCTTGAAAATCTACCAAGAATAACGGGTGCAGCCCAAGTTGCCAGTGGCATCATGAGTCTTTACGTCGCTGGCGTAGTCGGTGTAACCGGTGTGGGAGCCCCATTAGCCGCTGCAATTGGCTTTGTGGCATTAGATAATATTCAAGCTGGCGCCCGTTCAATGTGGACCAACGAACATACCCCCACCTACGGTGGCGAGCTGATTGAATGGTCAGGATTATTGCCGAAAGGTTATGGTGAAATCGCCTATTCACTGGTTGATATTGGTTTAGTGGGTAAAGCTGCATCAGTACTCAAAACAGCAACACAAACACAAAATGTGATTAAACTGCAAGCGACAAAAGCTGTGAAGGTCGGACAGACAATAAAACCGACGGAGGTGACAATATCTGTTGAGAAAATCAGCTTAAATCAGAAGAATGTTATTGAGCTAAAATCAATAAAAAAATTAATTAATATTGATGAATTGAAAAAAGTTTTTCAAAAAAAATTAGATAATATTAGAGATTTGATGCCTAATATAAAATTTAAAACGCAAGGTAACATGGCTATTGCTAAAGTTGAAATAAATGGTTTACCTAATGAATTTATAGCTCACAGTAAGATTCACAATGCAAATAGTAAAGGTGCTAATATTGCAAATTTTTCATATGCTAGAGATAATAAAATATTTAATTCATATGTTGTCGATAAATTTCCAAGATATAATGATACTGAAGCGAAAATTTTAGAAGACATTGCATCAAAAATTAAAGATCCAAGTATCAGTGGAAAAATTGATCTTTATACTGAATTACCGCCTTGTCAAAGTTGTTCAAATATTATCCTAGAATTTAAACAAAAGTATCCTAATATTGAATTAAATGTATTTTCACAGTAAAGGACACATTTATGTATAATATCAATTACATAGAAGCAAAAAAATTGACGTTAGAATCTTATCATGAATTTATTGATGAAGGGTTTAGCCCTGAACAAGCTATTCCAGCAACATTAGAAGATTTTGTTATTAGTATGAAAAAAAACAATAAAATTCTGATTGCAGTTATTCAAAATTTATCAATATTAAGCTTAAAACATAATTTTATCCCTGATTATTTACTAAATAGATTATCAGATTTAAAAATCAGTTCAGATTTAAACAATGATGAAATATTAGAATATAAAAAAGATGAAAAAGAATTAAATACATTGTTAAAAAATAAATACACTCTTGATGAAGATGAAAGTTATAGTGAAAGAGTGGATAATTTATTAGACTAAACGAAAATGTATTAAGTTTGATTAATCAAAAAGCCCTACTTCAACGTGGAATATTGATCAACAAGTCGCCTTTCGGTCAGATGAAACAGTGGGTGTCTTTTTTATCACATGCTCATTTCACTCAATCATACCGATCATATTAAGACACCTATCTATGTTGATAATGTAATGGGGCCAATTGTAGCAAGTGCGGTTAAGGCTTTTTGGGCTGTAGGTGGTGGTGATAATGTCATTTCTTGATAGACTTCATCAAGTTTAGTTAAAAATTCAGTTGATGATGGTCTGCCTGAAAAGTCATCAATGCTGGGGATAAATTTGATACCCAAAATTTCATACATACGCTTTTCAAGGCCTTGTGGTCTCGCTTCTACTTGTTCAAAAAGCTGTTGCTGCTCTTGTGTTCTGCCACATGGGAAATACCAATAACCAAAATCATCTAACATTCTACGTTTATCTCCCGCTAAACAATAATGAGAAAGCTCGTGTAGCAAGCTCCTTGGGTAATTACTCCGAAAATAGAGTATGGCTTTAGCGTCAGCTTTTGGAGCTTGATAAAACGGCTCATCTGCCCCACCCTGTATAACCAAATCAGGGAATACTGTTGAAAATAATGTTATGAGTAATTGGCATAATTCATCATCATTTAAAATCGTGTTCATATATGTTCCATCAACGTAATACTTCCGTGTATTTTTTTAAATATTCATTTATTAGAGCAAACTTTAAAATGATTATATAAAAATTTCATTCATTTTACAGTAGCTAACCCTGTTAAAATATTAAATGTAAATAGGCCATGAGATAAACTCGTTAAGCTGAAGATAATGTTTGGCGCTAAATCGCTTTGACGGGGACTTATTTTCTTAGTTGCTGGGTAAATGTGAGAAATCAAAGCAATTCGTGATAAACAAATTTAATGCGGTTAATGCGATCAAAAAAACTCGCTAATAGCGAGTTTTATTCATTAATATGTTATGTAATGTTAGACTATCGATAACTTATCGGTTAGTAATATGCATATTTTCATTTAAAAATTGCGTTTTAAATGGTGCATCAACTGATTGATTGGTGCTTGGTGCAATTTGTGTTTTAGTTTGTTCTGCTTGCTTTACAAAATAATTTTTTAAATCTGCATGACTTGAAACAGAAAAAACAACTAATAAACTTGTAACTGCTAAAATAACCTTTTTCATAAATACTCCGTATAAATTTAAATTTGTTTATTTGTTAACATTATGATTATTTTATATAAAACTAAACTGTTTTAATGTAATCGATGACTTGTTTGTTAACAGTGGAGTTATCTTACTCGTTATTATTTCTGTGATAAATAGGGTTTATTTCAATGCACTAATGAATTTAATTCATGAATAATAGCATAAACAGCTTATTATTATTATCGATTATGCCTTGTAAAATATGAATATGTATAAAAGATAAGCGATATTGTATATTAAATAAGCGCGTTTTTTAACGGTGATACCGTAAAGCATCAATCACCAATTTAAATGCATTTGAATGGCCCCGCCTGCTCGGGTAATAAATATAAAAAGGTTCATAAGTAATGGCAAAATCGGCCAATAATTCAACTAATTGACCATTTGCTAATTCATCTTCAACACTTAATTGACCAAACCAACCAATGCCAATACCATCAATGGCAGCTTGCTTACGTAAATCATTGCTGGTTGAAAATTGTGGTTCTGGCATAAATTCAATTTTCCGTCCTTCTACATTAAATTCCCATACCATTTCAGTGCCATGTTGAGCCGAAATACGCATACCAATTAATGTGTGGTTAAGTAAATCTTCGATGTGTTGTGGTTGAGGTTTATCAATAAAATAATTGGGACTCGCTACAAGTGCCATTTTTAACGGTGCAGAAATTTGTACGGCAATCATCTCTTGTGAAACATCTTCCCCTAATCGGCAACCAATATCAAATCCTTGTTTAACAATATCAGCCCAGCTATTATCAACTTGTATTTCTAAATTAATTTGAGGGTAAAGCTTTAATAGTTCTCTGAGTTTAGGGTAAAGAATTTTTTCAGCTGCGATCATCGGTGCATTAATACGAATGGTTCCTGACGGTGTATTTAAAAAATCATTTAATGCATCCACTTCATTATTGATCGAATTAAACAACGGTGAAATTTGATTATACAGTTGTTGTCCAACTTCAGTCAGCGAAACATTACGCGTTGAACGATTAAGTAAACGTAAGTTTAAGCGAGTTTCTAAGCTTCGCATACTGTGACTTAATGCAGAAGAAGATATGCCTAGCAACTTTGCAGCTTTTACAAAGCTACTGGTTTTCGCTATCGTAATAAAATAACTGAGTTCGTTAAAGTTATGCATAAAGATTAATGATTACTGAATTTAATTCAGCATACTATAAAACAATACCCTGTTTATCTCAATAAAATTAATGCATAAAATTATCCCACATTGATTCAGTGATAGGATAATACAATATGAAACATGTTTTAGTCTTAGGAGCAACGGGAAGTTTGGCAAACGTAGTCATTCCCGTTTTATTAAAAAATCCAGATATTAAACTGACTCTATTTGCACGCAATATAAATCCGCTGAGTAAAATATTGGCTGACAATGTGTGTTTGGTACAAGGTGATGTGCTTAATTTTGTCCAATTAAATGAAGCGATGCAAGGACAAGACATTGTTTACGCAAATCTTGCTGGCTCGCTTAAAGAGATGGCAAATAATGTGGTCAAAGCAATGAAAAACCAACATCTTAAACGCCTTATTTGGATAAGTTCGATGGGGATTTATGATGAAACGGGCCAATCACATGGTGCCATCTTACAGCCTTATCGTGATTCAGCTAAGGTTATTGAACAATCAGGCTTAGACTATACGCTTATACGCCCTGCTTGGTTTACCAACGATGCGGCGATTGATTATAAATTAACAACCAAAGGTCAACCGTTCATTGGCTCACAAGTATCAAGGCGTAGCATTGCCGCTTTAATCGATAAATTAATTCAACGTCCAGATTATGCTATCGGCGAAAGTTTAGGTATCGCCAAGGGATAAGTAAAATAGAATCTATTTATATAGCGCGGTTTTTAATAACGAGTATTAATGAATAAAATTCATTATAACAATGAGTTATTAAGCATTTATTTACTTAACGATTATCGATACAATTTAATAAAATTAAACGTAATTTAACAGTGAGGGAAAAGCAATGTATCAATTCAGTTTTCAAAATCCAACTCGAATCGAATTTGGTCTTGATAAAGAAAAAAATATTGGCACGTATATGAGTCAATTCGCAACAAAAAAAGTCCTTATTGTTTACGGCAGTGAGCGTATCAAACAATCAGGATTATTTGATGAAGTTGTCCAAAATTTGCGTGATAATCACATTGAATTTATTGAATGTGGTGGTGTAAAAAGTAATCCGACATTAAGTAAAGTCAAACAAGGTGTGATGCTTGCAAAACAATTTGGTGCAGACAGTGTCTTAAGTATTGGTGGTGGCTCTTGTTTAGATAGCGCAAAAGCGATTGCAGCCGGCAGTTTATATGATGGTGATGTTTGGGATTTCTTTACTGGTAAAAAAGTCACGCAAGCGTTAAATATTTTCTCAATTATGACATTAGCAGCTACAGGCAGTGAAATGAATAATGGTGGCGTCATTACTAATGAAGAAACCAAACAAAAATACCCGATTCATGGTTTTAGTTTATTTCCAAAAGTATCGGTCATTAACCCCAAGCTACAAGCAACGGTGAGTCGTGATTATTTAGTTTATTCAGCTGCGGATATTATTGCGCACTCTATTGAAGGGTATTTTACAGCAACCGTTCAACCAGAACTCATTAATTTACAAGTTGAAGCAAACATCAAAACAGTGATCCGTACAACCGAAATTTTATTGCAAAATCCAGATGACTTAGATGCTCGTGGTGAATTAGCCTGGGCTGCGACCCTAGCTTTAAATGGACTAACGTATCTTGGTACAAGTGGTTACAGTTATCCCAATCATATGATTGAACATGCAATGAGTGCAATTTGTGATGTTCCTCATGGTGCAGGATTATCTGTTGTAATGCCAGCATGGATGACATGGAGGAAAGACCATAATCCAAAACAGTTTACGCGTTTTGCTAAAGAAATTTTTGGTTTAAATACCGCTGATGAAGGCATTGCAGCATTAAAAAATTGGTTTGATAAAATTGGAACGCCAACCACACTCAAACAACTTAATATTTCAGGTCAAGTACTTGATGACGTGATAGATAATGCGACACAAAATGCAATTGATTGGCGAATGGATAAAACCTATAACCGACAAACCATTGCTGATATTTTTGCATTAGCGAAGTAGTCACCGCTAGCCAATTTGATAGCGTGGGTCAGATAATGACTGATACCACGCTATTTTCTACTGAGTATTCATCGTGATAATTGCCTGTTATCACTACTTTTAAATATATCGTTTTACAAAAAGTTTTACTAATAAAGTAATCAATCACAGACAGTGATTTAATGAAAATTCTGCGTTTTATTCATCGCAATTAAGAGAAAAATTGACATGTCGAACAGTCCGGTTTTAAACGTTTCACACAAAAGATCCCAGCATATATCAACTAAAGGTTGGCGATTTTTACTTATTCTAAGTATGTTGATGGCATTTACCTCCTTATCGGTTGATATTTATTTACCCGCAATGCCTAAAATGCATTTGGAACTACAGGGTAATATTGAGTTAACCATTACGGGTTTTTTGATCGGATTTGCAATTGGACAGCTGATTTGGGGACCAATTAGTGACCGGATTGGGCGTCGAATACCACTTATGGTTGGTATGATTCTGTTTGTGATTGGTGCTATCGGTTGTGCGTTATCTGAAACAATGACCCAAATTGTGTTTTGGCGTGTTTTTCAAGCATTAGGGGCATGTACTGGCCCGATGATTGCACGGGCTATGATTCGCGATCTTTACACCCAAACTCGAGCAGCACAAATGCTGTCAACGTTAGTCATCATCATGGCAATTGCGCCTATTGCTGGCCCTTTAATTGGTGGACAAATGATTGTTTATACGAGTTGGCATGCCATTTTTTGGTTACTGGCCATTATTGGCACTATTATGCTGTTCTCTGTGTATTTTTTACCTGAAACCTTACCATTTGATAAACGCAGTACAGGCTCACTCAAACATATTTTTGTGAATTATGCACAGTTATTACAAAACCAGACGTTTATGCGATATGCGCTCTGTGTTACGTTCTATTATGTTGGTGCTTATGCCTTCATTACGGGGTCGCCGTTTATCTATATCTCTTACTATGGTATCGCAGAACAATATTACGGCTGGCTTTTTGGTTTAAATATTCTCGGTGTGATGGGATTAAGTTTTGTTAATCGTAAATGGGTGGGTAAATATGGTATCCGTTTTTTACTGAGTATTTCAACTAAAGTGGCCATGCTTGCCGGATTATTGTTAGCAGTTCTCGTTTATTTTGATATCGGTGGTATCTATAGCATCATTATATTGGTATTTGTCATCTTCTCGATGAATGGCATTATTGCTGCTTGTGCGACTGCTGGCGCGCTCGATAGCGTAGGTAAAATAGCGGGTTCGGCGTCTGCACTCATCGGCAGTTTACAATATGGCAGCGGCATTTTATCTTCGTTTTTATTAGCATTTTTTCATGATAACACGCCATGGACTATGGTTTGGATCATGGCGTTAGCGGTTTTATTTAGTGCATTAATTATTCTCAAACAACCACATCGTTCACTTTAAACTGAATTAAGGAAAATGATTATGAAGACAGTACAATTAAACAATGGCATCAATATGCCACTACTCGGTTTTGGTGTATTTCAAATGACCGATAGTCGAGAATGCGAACAAGCCGTTATCCAAGCGATTGAAACTGGATATCGTTTAATCGACACTGCAGCGTCTTATCAGAACGAAACTGAAGTCGGTAACGCAATTAAACAAAGCAATATTGCTCGTGACGAATTATTTATTACAACCAAATTATGGTTACATGATGCAAACTATGCTGGAGCTAAAGCGCAATTTGAACGTTCAATTAATCGTCTGCAACTTGATTATGTTGATCTTTATCTTATTCATCAACCATATGGTGATGTTCATGGTGCATGGCGTGCGATGGAGGAACTGTATCAACAAGGCAAAATTCGTGCAATAGGTGTCAGTAACTTTCACCCCGATCGTTTAGCTGATCTCATGGCATTTAATCGTATTATTCCAGCCGTGAATCAAATTGAAGTCAATCCGTTTAATCAACAACTGCATGCTGTGCCCTGGATGAAAACCCGCGCAATTCAACCCGAGGCGTGGGCCCCTTTTGCTGAGGGTAAAAATGGCCTCTTTCAACACCCTGTATTAGAGGCAATTGGTCAGCAATATGGAAAAACAATCGGCCAAGTGGTACTACGTTGGCTATTTCAACGTAACATTGTTTCACTCGCTAAGTCAGTTCGACAAGCACGTATGCAAGAAAATATGGCCATTCTTGATTTTGCCTTAAGTGATGATGATATGCAAAAAATCACTGCCCTTGATACCGCAACAAGTGCGTTTTTTTCACATCGAGATCCTGCTCGAATTGAATGGTTAACAAGCCGTAAAATTGATGTATAAAGTAAAAACATGAATATGTAGGCTGCGTATTATCAGTGATATTCAGCCTATTTATTGCGTTTATTGTTAAGGTAATATTGATTCTTTTTGTTATGCAATCCTTCATTATTCCGATTTATGAGACAATTAATCTCACTTTTAGTAGTTTGTCTTAATTTTTATTTGATTATAATGAAAATCGTAAAGTATATGCTTGTGTTAACACATAAGGGTATTCAAGAATAATTAATGAATAACATTAATTATAAAAAACGTGTTGTTAATAAGATCAACAGTTAGACAAAAAAGGATGATAATATGTATATTAATAAATTAATTTTTGCCACTGTCGCATTTTTAAGTATTAATACTGCCTTTGCTGCAGATAAACTCAATCAATATGAAGATCAAATGGTCAACAAAGTTTGGATCACAACCGATGCAATCGATGCAAAAAACCAAGCCATTGCCCCATCAGATAAAAGTGTTAATAACTTCTTTGGGATTGCACAATACAACGAAGATCACACCTTTAAAATGTATACGCCTGAAGGTAAGTTAAAGCTCTCTGGTGATTGGTCAATTAGTGATGATGGTAAAAACCGTGTGATTACCGCCAAAAGACCAGATGGGACCGTGTTATTTACACGAACTGTCGAAAATGTTGCAGTAAAAGCCGATGAGTATACTTATCGAATCTACCCTGATACCAACAACAGCAAAGTCTATTTTGATATCGTTCATAAACCATTATCAGATTTACTGTCTGCAAATTAATTCTTTAAACAATAGCGCATTTGCCCCCATTTATGCGCTATTTTCTTTATTTTTAGCAGTGATATAATAGCCCTCTTAGTAATTGACCGTTAAACCCATTCACGATATATGAAAGCCGATAATTTACAGAATAAACCCAAAAGTAAAATGGAATTAATTTTCAATGCGATTCTTTATGAAATCTGTGGTTCAATTTTAGCATCCGTTTTAATGAAACTGATTAGTGGCTATGAACTCGTTGATACGTTTTTCTTAAGTATTATGCTGTCTTTTATTGCATTATTTTGGAATATGATTTTCAATTATCTGTTTGATCGCTATCTGATTAAAAAACGCGGTAACATTGTTAAAACAGCTAAAGATCGAATTTTACATGGTATTGGCTTTGAAGCGATTTTTGCGATTTTTGCACTTGCATTTATTATGTTTTATAAACAAGTGGGTTTTGTTGAAGCAATGATGATGGAAGCCTTTTTCTTAATTTTCTTTTTGGTCTTCACCATGATCTTTACCTATATTTATGATATGTGTAGAGCATTTGTACTGAAAAAGTTTTGTCATCGCAAAGAGCACAATAAGCAAACGCCTTATCTCAGCTGATAAAAATGGTGTCAGCTGTCCCCTTCCACTTGGTATTTGCCAAAAAAATACGGTTTACTGGCTTTAAAACCATCATTTTTATTATTTAATTTCAATATGTTAAATTTAAAAGTGCGTTTTGAAGAAATAACACCCTACTTATCCATTTTGATTATCAACACCACATCAATAACCAATTTGCCACTAAAATTTAGCTATTTAAACTCATAAAAATAAGCGTATGATAAATAAGTATCAAGTTTTGCAAAGGACATTTTTTATGTTAGAAACATTGATCGCAGCCTTATTACCCATCGTTATTACGCTCATTTTAGGTTTTTTTGCCGGTTGGCATCATGATTTTTCTTCAGACCAAGGTGCTATTCTTAACCGAATGGTCATGCTCTATGCCCTACCAATGAGTTTATTTGCGGGTATTATTGCGACCCCAAAGCAACAAATCATTGATAATCTTGCTATGTTTGGTTGGCTAGCTATTGGTATGGTTGGTGGTTTAGCTTTTGTATTTGTCATCGCCCATTTTATTTTTAAACGTTCAGCCCCTGTTGCGATTCTTCAAGCATTAGCAATAAGTGGTCCTGCCGTCCCCTTTGTTGGCGTATCTGTGCTCGGTGAAATATTTGGTGGAACCAGTGTATTACCTATCGCCATTTGTGGACTACTGATGAACTTGGTACAAGTTCCGTTGACCATCATGCTCTTATCAGGTAACGACTATGCGTCTGGGCAACAACATTCAACTAGCATTTTATCGATCATTGGGAATCGTATTGTCTCTGCGTTGAAAGAGCCTGTCGTTTGGGCTCCAATCCTTGCTTTTGTCATTGTTCTATGTGGTTTTAATTTGAGTGGTTCTTTGCTTGATTCATTCACATTACTTGGTAAAGCAACGGGTGGAGTGGCATTATTTGCCTCGGGTATTATTTTATTTGCCCAAAAAGTGAAAATATCGTCTGCTGTTTGTGTCAATACCATCAGTAAAAACCTGATTTTACCGGCTATTGTTTGGCTAATAATGTACTTGTGCGGTGCAACAATCACTATGCAACATTTAGTTGTCATATCGTTATGTATCCCGACAGCCTCTATCGTCGTTATTCTTGCTGTGCAATATAAAGTGGCTGAGCAAGAAATGGCATCAAGTTTATTCGTAAGTACCTTAATGTCAATGATTACCATGGGTATTTTTATCTGGTTATTTCAGTAAATAAGTCAATTTGATTTGATTAAGGAATTATAAAATGGTCAATAAATCATCAGCTATTGTAGCAAATAACATTGTTAAATGTTTAGAGAATGAAGGCGTTGAATATATCTTTGGTATACCCGGCGAAGAAAACATACGTTTAGTCGATGCAACATTTAATTCGAAAATACGATTTATTTTAGTACGTCATGAACAAGGTGCCTCTTTTATGGCTGATATTTACGGTCGTCTCACCGGTAAAGCAGGTGTATGTGCGGCAACACTTGGCCCAGGTGCAATTAATTTGATTATGGGAGTGACAGATGCACAAACGAATTCATCACCATTGGTGGCGATTAGTGCACAAGTGGGCATCAATCGGATTTATAAAGAATCTCATCAATTAGTCGATTTAGTTCAACTTTTTAAACCCATTACAAAATGGGCCGATATAGTTCTGACACCTGCCGCCGTCCCTGAAATGGTTAGAAAAGCCTTTGCTGTCGCACAAGGTGAACGTCCAGGATCCACATATTTGGCAATTCCAGAAGATGTTGAGGCTATGCCCCAAGCAAAAATAAATAAACCGTTATCCATTTCACCATCTTCTAAACCAGCCGCTGACGAAACACAAATTGAACAAGCCGTTAACTTAATTAAAAAAGCAAAAAAACCGATTATTTTGGCAGGACAAGGTATTGCTCGTGATCATGCGGAGAAATCATTACTCGCTTTGTGTGATCAATTAAATGTTCCGGTTGCAACCAGTTTTATGGGTAAAGGTGTTATTTCAGACCGCTACCCTAACGCACTTGGTGTTATTGGATTTATGCGTCATGATTATGAAAACTTCGCTTTTGATTCTGCCGATTTAATCATTGCCATCGGTTATGAATTGCAAGAGTTTGCTCCGTCACGAATTAATCCAAATGGTGATAAAAAAATTATTCATATCAACTCATTTGCTGAAGATATTGACGTTAATTACCAAATTAGTGTCAATATTGTTGCAGATATTGAAAAAGCAGTCGATTTACTCACAGCGCAACTTAAAGCAAAAAACATTACATTTGTTCCTCAAAAAGCTGTCATCAAAGATTTAGTTGCAGCTGAACTTGATAAAGGTGCTGCTGATAATAGTTACCCTCTTAAACCACAGCGTATTGTCAGTGATGTTCGAAAAGCACTCTCTGATGATGATATTGTTTTAGCTGACACTGGCGCTATAAAAATGTGGATGGCACGACTTTACCCGACTTATCAAACAAACACATGCCTGATCGGTAATGGTTTATCGCCGATGTCTTTTGCGTTACCCGGTGCACTCGGTGCGCATTTAGCTAAACCGACTAAAAAAGTGTTAGCAACCATGGGAGACGGCAGTTTTATGATGAACTCACAAGAAATTGAAACCGCCGTGCGTGAAAATATCCCATTGGTTGTACTGATTTGGGAAGATAAATCTTATGGTTTAATTAAATGGAAAATGGATATGGAAATCGGTCATCATGACAATGTCGATTTTAGTAATCCAGACTTTGTAAAATATGCAGAAAGTTTTGGTGCGAAAGGCTATCGTATTAAAAAAGCTGAAGAATTATTACCAACGTTAAAAACAGCGTTAGCGAGTACTGGTGTTCACATTATTACATGTCCCGTTGATTACAATGAAAATATGAAACTGACGAATAAGTTAGGCGAATTGACTATTTCGCTATAATTTACAGCACATAAAAAAAGCAGCACATGTATATTGGGCTGCTTTTTTATGTCCAAAATTCAAACCTTAATGGTTCATTATAAAAAATTGGATCAACGTTTATTGGAAAAATTAACACTAGGACGTTTTGCAAAAATCCGTTTTGATTTATTTTTTTGTTCGTCAACACTTAAAAAGCTTTTTTCTTCAACTGATAATCCGACTAGACCACGTAAATAGTTGACCGAATTGAGATCAAGCTCTAACCATGTACCTCGCGATAAACGCTTAGGAAGCGTAATATTACCATAGCGTACACGCAATAATCGACTCACTTGAACGCCAACGGCTTCCCACATACGTCTAACTTCACGATTACGACCTTCCGTAATAACGACATTAAACCAGTGGTTTAAGCCTTGGCCACCTTGATTTTGAATTGATTTAAATGCTGCCGGTCCATCTTCTAATTGAATGCCTTTTTTCAATTGGAAGATTTGTTGGTCAGTCACTTTACCAAATACGCGTACAGCATATTCTCTTTCAACTTCATTTCGCGGATGCATTAAACGATTGGCTAATTCACCATCCGTTGTAAATAGCAATAAACCTGAAGTATTGATATCTAAACGGCCAATATTAATCCAACGTGCATTTTTCAATTTAGGAAGATTAGTAAAAACCGTTGCTCTCCCTTCTGGATCATTTTTAGAACAGATTTCACCTTCAGGCTTATAATAGGCTAATACTCGGCAGACATCTTTCTCTTTTGGTCTAACAGGAATTAAATTACCATTAATTCTGATTTTAGGCTGAGTACGAATATCGATTCGATCGCCTAATGTTGAAATTTTACCATCAACACTGATTTTTTTAGCCACAATCAACGCCTCAATTTCACGACGTGATCCATGTCCTAAATTTGCCAATACTTTTTGTAGTTTTTCAGTGTTATCTTTAGGGGTTTTCATTTTTACCTCGTTACCTTCACAGGTATCATTTGTTAATCATTTTAATTAAATATGTATTTATTATACTACAATTATTCAAATGGTGTTATATCACCACTACCCTTACGAATAATATCTGGGTAGTCATGCGTTAAATCAATAATTGTTGTCGGTTGTTCACTGATATAGCCACCATGAATAATGGCATCTAATTGGTGTCCAATTGTTTGTTCTATCTCTTCTGGATCGGATTGAGCAAAGCCATCGTTAGGTAAAATTAACGTTGTGGTCATTAATGGTTCACCTAACAATTCAAGTAAACTTAAATCAATTTTATGATCAGGAATTCTTAGCCCTATCGTTTTACGTTTCTCATTCATTAATCGACGAGGGACTTCTTTACTCGCTTCTAAAATAAATACATAACGACCGGGTGTATTATTTTTAAGCAGTCGAAACGTTGTGTTGTCGACATAAGCGTAAGCGGATAATTCAGATAAATCACGACACATGAGTGTAAAATTATGATTTTTATCAAGTGCTCGGATTTTACAGATGCGATCTAATCCTTGTTTATTATCAAGCATACAGCCAATTGAATAACCAGAATCAGTTGGAAATGCAATCACGCCCTGATCTTTAAGGATATTAACAACTTGTTCAAGTAACCGTTTTTGTGGATTATCGGGATGAATATAAAACATTTGAGCCATAATTTAATCACTTTTCGTTAAGAGTCGATTTTATAACGACCAATCAGTCCAAATTGGTGTTACGCTACCCGGTAAAGGTTGAGTTTTACCTAAGTCTAAATAACTCACATTATCATGGAAATCCGATCCCTGCGATGCCAGTAAATTAAACTCATTGGCACATTTTGCGAGTAAATGTAATTCATCAATTGATTGACGACTTTGCGAAACTTCGATTGCATCTCCGCCATATTGTTTAAAGTAACCAATCAAATTTTTCATTTTTGTGGTGGTAAAGTCATATCTTGAAGGATGTGCAAGTACTGCTTGTCCCTTTGCCTGATGAATCACCTCAATAGCATTGTCGATTGTTGTCCACTGTGGTGCAACATAGGCATAGCCTGATTTACCTAAATATTTTTTAAATGCACGCTTAATATCTTTAGCATAACCTTTTTCCACTAGAAACCGAGCAAAGTGAGCGCGTGAGACGATATCACCTTTTGCATAAACCTGAGCGTGTTCATAAGCATCAGCAACACTCACTTTTGACAGTTTATACGCTATTGCCTTGGCTCGTTCTATGCGTTGATTCTCTTGCTGTATCAATAATTCAGTTAAAATCTGACTGTGAATATCAATATTCAAACCAACAATGTGTATTTCCGTACTTTTCCACAGTGTTGAAATTTCAACGCCATTAATTAAGTGAATCGCTAAATCATGCTCTTTGATACATTGATGAGCTTCATCTAAACCTTTTACAGTATCATGATCCGTAATAGCCAAAACATTGACTTGATTTTGCACCGCACGCAAAATCAGCGCTGAAGGTGTTAATGTGCCATCAGATGCGGTGGTATGGGAATGAAGATCATAACGGTATGCAGAATTAGTCATTCAATTGTATTATCTCGATTTTTTATACTAGAATTAAGCATTACAACAAAAAAATAACGAAACAATTTTATTGATAATTAACTTAACAAAATAAAAGATTATTCTTTAAATAAGAAACGTGTAATATATCACACAATATTCGTTATTTCTCATTATATATATTCATGACAAGGCAAAATGTAAGATTTGGGTCTGTGTGGTAATGAGTTTACGTTTTTTTTCGTGTATAACCATGCAACTCATGCAAGGGCTAGTAAAGGTGATGCTTTTACTCATATACTGTTAATTTAAACTTAATCCTCATCGCATCAGCTTGGATTGCGTATATTTATTTATAGGTTGATTATGAAAACACAAATTGAATTAGCACAACAAGATACTTATTCTATTATTGAAGAATTGTTAAATGATGGTAGCGATCCCGATGCGTTATACTTGATTGAGCATCACATTTCAGCAACAGATTTTGATACACTTGAAAAGGTCGCGGTAGAAGCTTTTAAATTAGGATATGAAGTCACAGATCCTGAAGATATGGATGATGAAAATAGCCAAGAGCTAGTTTGCTGTGATGTGATTTCAGAAATTCCACTTGATGCCGAATTAATCAATGCTCAAATTGCACAAATTATCGAATTAACAACCAAATTTAATATCAATTATGATGGTTGGGGCACGTATTTTGAAGATGGTGAAGATGACGAGGATGAAGACGACGAAGAAGTGCTTCACTAAATCGCGATAAACTCAGTGCGTTTCATGACGCACTGAGTAAAAACGTATACTTAATTTTCAGTATCAATCTCAGCAAAGCTTTTTACTAAATCATCAATTGCTTTCATCTGTTGTAAAAAGGCTTCTAATTTAGCTAATGGTAATGCTGATGGCCCATCACATTTGGCATGTGCCGGATCTGGATGTGATTCAAGGAATAAACCAGCAATCCCAACAGCCATCCCTGAACGAGCAAGTTCAGTCACTTGACCCCGTCTACCACCTGACGCAGCACCCATCGGATCACGGCATTGTAGTGCATGGGTCACATCAAAAATCACCGGCGAGCCTTTGCTTGCTTTTTTCATAATGTTAAAACCTAGCATATCAACGACTAAGTTATCATAACCAAAGCAGCTACCTCGGTCACATAAGATGATTTGATCATTACCTGCTTCTTCGAATTTTTCAACAATATTTCCCATTTGACCTGGGCTGACAAATTGTGGTTTTTTAACGTTGATCACTGCACCGGTTTTAGCCATCGCAACGACTAAGTCAGTTTGGCGAGCTAAAAAGGCCGGTAATTGAATTACATCAACCACTTCAGCAACAGGTTGGCATTGTGCTTCAGTATGTACATCAGTAATGATTTTTACACCAAACGTGGATTTTAATTCTTGGAATAATTTCATGCCTTCTTCAAGGCCTGGTCCTCGATATGAATGTACTGATGAACGATTTGCTTTGTCGAATGACGCTTTAAATACATAAGGAATATTTAATTTTTGAGTGACTGTGACATAATGCTCACAGATTTTCATTGCTAAATCGCGCGATTCAAGGACATTCATCCCACCAAATAGAACAAAAGGTAAATCATTAGCAACCGAAATCTCATCAATTTTAACAATCTTTTGTTTCATAATATTTTCCTAATAGTAGTATTTAAATTAAGGCTTAAACCAACGACCCACAGTAACTCTCTCATTGCCACTGTAATCGGTATAAGTTTCAACAAGTTGAAAACCATGTTGTTTAAAAATCGTTCTGACCATCTCCCCTTGTTGATAGCCATGTTCAATTAGTAGCCAACCATATTGATTAAGATGTTTGGTTGCTCCATGAACGATAATTTTAATGTCAGCAAAACCATCATCTTCTGACACCAGAGCACTTCTTGGCTCGTAGCGTACATCCCCTTGTGATAAATGAATATCAGTTGGTTCAATATAAGGCGGATTACTCACAATCATTGAAAATTTGCGACCTTTTATGGGTTTATACCAATTACCCAATAAAAAGTAAACATTATTGACACCAATTTGCTGCGCATTTTTTTGGGCCAATTCAAAGGCATCTTCATTTTTCTCAATCGCCGTAAACAGGCAATCTGGTCTTTCCGTGGCCATAGCAATCGTGATGGCACCCGTACCTGTTCCTAAATCCAATACTTCACAAGGCACTTTAGGTAAGTATTCAAGTGCTAATTCAACCAACTTTTCAGTATCTGGTCTTGGGATTAGTGTTGCAGGTGAAACATTAAATTTTAGTGACCAAAACTCTTTTACGCCTGTGATATAAGCGATCGGCTCACCAGCTTGTCGTCGTTTTAAAAATCCGTCAAGTTTGGTTAACTCTTCTTCAGTTAAAGCCGTTTCACAAAAAGCCATCAAAAATGTGCGAGTACGCCCAGTGACAAAGCCGAGTAAAATTTCGGCATCACGTCTTGGGCTATCACTGCCATTGAGCACTTGTGTTGCTTGCTTTAGCCACTGTAAAAATGTCATGACTCTTGTTCCGATAATGCAGCTAACTGATCAGCTTGGTATTCTTGAACAATTGGATCAATCAACATTTCAAGCTTACCTTCCATCACTTCATCTAATCGATAGATCGTTAAATTAATTCGATGATCGGTTACACGGCCTTGCGGGTAATTGTAAGTTCTAATACGGTCAGAGCGATCGCCAGAACCTAATAAGTTTCGACGAGTAGACGCTTCTTCTTGTTGGCGTTTTTGTCTTTCAGCATCTTGAATACGTGCGGCCAATACTGACATCGCTTTTGCCTTGTTTTTATGCTGTGAACGCTCATCTTGACATTCAACCACAATGCCCGTTGGGATATGTGTAATACGAATAGCTGAATCAGTTGTATTAACATGCTGTCCACCCGCCCCTGATGAACGATAAGTATCGATCCGTAAATCGGCTGGGTTGATTTCAGGTAAATCGGCTTCTGGAATTTCAGGCAATATCGCTATAGTACAAGCCGAAGTATGAATTCGACCTTGTGACTCAGTTTCAGGTACACGTTGAACACGATGTCCACCAGATTCAAATTTTAAATTACCATAGACACTATTCCCGCTCACCAGCATGATAACTTCTTTATAACCACCATGCTCACCATCATTACTGCTTAAAATTTCTGTACGCCAACGTTTAGATTCAGCATATTTGGCATACATTCGAGCCAAGTCACCCGCAAAGATAGCCGCTTCATCTCCACCGGTCCCTGCTCTAATTTCAAGAAAACAGTTATACTCGTCATTGGGGTCTTTAGGCAATAATAATAATTGTAATTGGTTTTCCTGAGCTTCAACTTTTGCTTTTGCATCGTTAAGCTCTTCTTGAGCCATCTCACCCATTTCAGGATCGGATAACATCATTTTGGCTGTTTCAATATCGTCTTGCGTTGTTTTCCATTGCTCAAAACATTTTACAACATCCGTTAATTGTGAATACTCTTTTGATAATCCACGAAAACGGTCTTGATCTGAGATCACACTAGGATCAGAGAGTAGCGCCTGAACTTCTTCAAAGCGTTCTTGTAAGGTTTCTAATTTAGCAATAATTGATGGTTTCATATAAAGGAAATACCTTTTTAATGTATAAGTGTTAAATAAATGTATTAATGCGTTACGACTAAGATAATAAGGCTAATTGAGCTAATGCTCTTTTAGCCCTAAACCATCACTTAATACTTTTAAACAATCACAACAATCTTGGGTTGCGGCATGGAGTAATGTTTGAGTTGGGGCATGAATAAGTCGGTTCGTTAATTGATGAGAAAATTTAGCTAAGACATCATCAATATCGGCACCTTGTTTAATAGCACTTAATGCTTTGTCTGTTAATTCGAGTTTTATGGTTTCAGCCTGAGAGCGATATTGTTTGATTAAGTCCACTGCATTACGTGAACGCAACCATTCCATAAATATATCAGCCTCTTCATCTATAATATATTCGGCTTCTTTCGCTGCAACAGCTCGCTGCTCCAAATTTGATTGCACCGTTTTTTGTAAATCATCAATGGTAAACAAGTGCACGTCATCAAGCTGGGCAATTTCAGCTTCAATATCACGTGGTACCGCCAGATCAATAAATAACATTTGATGATTTGATAGCGTTTTTTTACGTATTGATAATGACCGTTCAACCATGCCTTTACCAATAATAGGTAACGGACTGGCCGTCGAGCTAATGATAATATCAACGTCTTTTAAGCGCACCGCAATATCCGGTAAGGCAATAATTTCTGCATCCATTAAGTTGGCTAACGTTAATGCTTTTTCACGTGTACGGTTAGCCACAATAATCTTGTTAAAGCTATGCGGTTTAAGGTAACGTGCAATCAACTCAATCGTTTCGCCTGCACCAACTAGCATAATGTTTAAATCAGAAACGGATTGGAATAGCTGACGAGCAACCAAACAGGCTGCATAAGCAACTGACGCGGTATTTGAACCGATATCCGTTTCGGTACGAACTCGTTTGGCCACATGGAATATTCGCTGAAACAGTTTCTCAAGCTCACCTGATAAGCACTGATTTTGATGCGAATAGCTATAAGCCTGTTTTACCTGTCCTAGAATCTGCGGTTCCCCTAAGATCATCGAATCAATACCACTTGCGACCTTCATTAAATGCTCAACAGCATGCTTGTCGTCATGCCAGTATAAACAGTCTGTATAATCCGTTAATTGAATATGATGAAACTGACTTAACCATTGTTCGACAGAAATTTTAATACGGGGTAAATCAGACATGTGGTCATATCCGACATAAATCTCCGTACGGTTACACGTCGACAGTATTACACACCCATTAATTAAAGGGTGTTGATATAAATTATACAGCGCTTTATCTATCACATCAGGGGAAAATGCAATTTTCTCCCTTAATGCAACAGGTGCTGTTTTATGATTAATACCAAGTATTGCGATAGACATTGCTCAAATATTTCTTTAATTATATTTAATAATACTGACCGTAAGTCAGTATCTGATCATTAGCCAGATTTTGTGGCCAATGAATGAAATTGAATTGTTGGTAATTATACACAAAAAAATGTAAAAGGTTAACAGCTTAAAACAATGAAATACAATCGATTCCCTTGTTTAACACTATTCGCTATAATAATGCTATATCGCAACATTAAGATAGGCAAAAAAATGCATTTATTCATCAAACTTTATCGAGCTATCACCCTTTCCTGTATTGCAGTCATGATGATTGCCTGTACATCGATCCCGAAAGATCTCACTCCTGAAAGCCAACAGAACGCGTGGAAGACGCATCAACAGTCACTTTCTCATTTAACGGCTTTTCAGGCAAACGGCAGCTTATCGTATGTTTCTGGTAGTACTAAATATTATGGTCGTTTTTTTATCAATCAAGCCACAGACAATGAATATCAGTTAAAACTTACCACCCCCGTCGGGACGTCTATGTTTTCATTAACGGTAACCCCTTACCTTGCTGAATTAACCGATAAAGATGGTAAAAAATATATAGATGAAAATGTTGATCGTTTAATGGCTAAATTGACGGGTATGAATATTCCGTTTAAATCCTTACACAATTGGTTCAAAGGTTATTCTGATAATCCCCAAAATGATATGTTAGATTCACAAGGTCGTTTATTTAAAACAACGTTATCACAATCGAATCAAAATTGGCTACTCACCATTGCTAAATATGAAACATACCGAGCCAACAATAATAGCCTTGATCTACCATCAAGTATTGAATTAAGCAATAAAAACGACAAGTTAAAAGTGACAATTAATCATTGGAAGATAGACTAGATGAAGGAACAGAAGTATTGGTTATCCCCCGCTAAACTTAATTTATTTTTATATATTACAGGACGTAGAACTGATGGTTACCATAATCTTCAAACATTATTTCAGTTTGTTGATTATTGTGACACTTTGTGTTTTCAAACAAGAGATGATGATCAAATTTGTTTAATGACAGAATTTGTGGGCGTTAAACAGGAAGATAACTTAATCATTAAAGCGACTCAGTTATTGCTGCGCTATATTAACCAACATAATTTATTGTTGCCTCCACACTATGGCGTTGATATAACGGTTGATAAAAAACTGCCCATGGGGGGTGGGCTCGGCGGTGGTTCATCAAATGCAGCAACCACTCTGCTTGCCTTAAATCAGCTGTGGAACTTATCATTAACAACTCAACAGCTAATGGCAATTGGTAGTCAAATTGGTGCAGATGTCCCGATTTTTATTTATGGTCATAGTGCTTTTGCACAAGGTATTGGTGATCAGCTTACCCCGATTGATATTGTCGAAAAATGGTACTTAGTTGTTAAGCCAAATGTTGATATTTCTACCGTCGATATTTTTACACACCCACAATTAAAACGTGACACCGTAACAAGAAATTTAACAGAATTACTTCAACTGCCGTTTAAAAATGATTGTGAACCGACTGTTAGGTTATTGTATCCACAGATTGATCGTTTAATTAAACTCCTTTCAAATAAAGCCCCAACCCGTTTAACTGGAACAGGCTCGTGCCTGTATTGTGAATGTGACAGTGAGTTACATGCACAGCAGTTACAACAGTTTCTAAAAATGATGACACAAAAAAGTGAAAACATTACCAGCTTTATTGCAAAATCCTGTAATGATTCGCCAGTATTTAAACATTAGTCGGTTGCTCAATAGGAGGCTAAATTGGACATTAAAATATTACGTTATTTTTTAGCCCTTACTCGACAAGAAAGCATCACCGCCACAGCTGAATATTTGCACTTAACGCAACCCACACTATCACGCCAACTGAGTGAACTTGAAACTGAGCTTGGCTGTACATTATTCATTCGAGGTAGTCGTAAGATCACCCTAACAGAAGATGGTATACGGTTACGTAAGCGTGCAGAAGAAATTTTAGAATTAGTGAATAAGACAGAACGTGAATTTCTGACCACTGCGGAGACGATCAGCGGTGATATCTATATTGGCTGCGGTGAAACTTATGCGATGTCTCGACTGTCACAAGTTATCAAAATTGTACAAATAAAATTTCCTCTCATTCGGGTACATATATTCAGTGGTGATGCGGATGAAGTCACTGAACGTATCGATGATGGTTTACTCGACTTTGGTCTACTGATTGGCGCTGATAATCGCAATAAATACGAGTCACTATTACTACCAGATAAAGATACATGGGGGGTGCTGATGCAAAAACACAGTCACCTTTCGAGTAAAAAGACAATCCAAGCCGAAGATTTGTGGTCATTACCTCTTATCACGTCAAAACAACGTGAAGTCGATAGCCGCCTAACTCGTTGGCTAAAAAGAGACATCAGCAAACTTAACGTTGTTGCAACCTATAACCTCCTCTATAATGCTTCATTAATGGTCGAACAAGGTATCGGTTATGCATTATGCCTTGATAAACTCATCAACACATCAAGCAGCAACATATGCTTTAAACCTTTAGCCCCGATATTAACAGTCGATAATACACTGGTGTGGAAACGTTATCAGGTGTTCTCTAAAGCAGCAGAGCAGTTTCTGATACATTGCAAAGCCGCTTTTGAATAATAAATCTATCATTCAAAATAGTATAGGCGGATAAAATCATGCTTTTTAGGCATGGGAAGCCATGAAATATCAGTATTTTACATATTAATACGAACGCTCTACACTGCCCTTAAATTCAATTTAAGGCTACATCACCAAATGAATCGAAATCATCCTTCTTTTATCAAAACACAAACACGAACAACAACACACTGGTCAGCAATTTTCTCACTTTTTATGGGTGTAACAAGTCTAATCTCGGCTGAATTTATTCCTATTAGCTTATTAACGTCGATTGCAAAAGATTTAACTATAACAGAGGGTCAAGCTGGACAGAGTGTCACAATGGTTGGTATTTTTGCCGTCATAAGCAGTTTATTATTAGCCCCTTTGACAAAATATATTGACCGAAAAAAAATCCTACTGAGTTTTTCATTATTACTGATTATAGCTAACATTTTAGTCGCAACCGCAGCTAATTATTGGGTAATGTTAATTGGACGTGCTTTGCTTGGTATATGTGTTGGTGGCTTTTGGTCTATGACATCGGCCGTCGTTCTGCAGTTAGCAATGACAAAGGATATTCCGCGAGCCTTGAGTATTGTTTATGCCGGCGTTTCTATCGCTACGATCATCTCCTTACCCTTAGCGAGCTTTCTTGGTGAGATCGTTGGTTGGCGAACTGTATTTTTTATGGCTGCGTTAATCGGTGTAGTTTCGTTGATATGGCAAAGTATGAGTTTACCACAACTGCTAGCCCCAACATATGATCATGCGATTAAGTCATTTGATTTGCTAAAACAGAATTGGGTATTACTTGGTATTATTGCCACGGTTCTGAGTTATGCTGGCTATCATCTTTTTTTTACTTATTTAAAGCCATTTCTTCAATATGATCTTCACTTAAAGAATACATCAATAGCGAGCCTATTATTAATATTTGGTATCGCTAACTGTGCAGGAACGATTATTGCTGGCCTCATCCTTGGGCGCTATTTTCGCAGTGTGATGATCAGTATTCATGTGTTATTAGCCGTTGTTGCATTCTTACTATTGATGGTGAACTCACAACAGATGATAACGATTATGTTAATCATTATTTGGGGGTTCATCTTTGGTTTTATTCCTGTCGGTTGGTCAACGTGGATAACGCGGACTTTAAGCAAACAAGCAGAATTAGTCGGTGGTTTGTCTGTTGCCGCCATTCAGTTTTCAATTGGTATCGCAGCTGGCCTTGGCGGTTTAACTTTTGACCATTTTGGCATTACCGGCATTTTTATCTGTGCAATGGTCGTTTGCCTGGCTGGCGCGGTCGTTATCCGTTTTTGTTTTACACGTTATCAGTCCGCAACCGGCAGACGTGCTTAACCATAAAGGAGAATAATTAAATGAAAAAGAAAACATCAATTGTACTGATATTGTTAATGCTAAGTTATTATGTCTGCGCAAAACAGATCGATATCAACCGTTTTCCGTCCCCACAAACGGTTAGCTTAACATTACAACCCTTGGTCAGTGCTGTACCAATGACATATTGGAATGATCATCCAAAAACACCTAAGCAATGGCATGACTGGGTCAATACGATTGCACAATTTTCATTAGCGCGTTTACCCGAATTAAAACAAAAATTTCAAGTAAATAGCCAACCCATAACACTTGGTGGTGTCAGCGCCTTCATGATTAGCCCCAAAAGTATTACACCAGAAAATAAAAATCGCATCTTGTTACATTTTCATGGCGGTGGTTATGTACTTAATCCAGGTGAAGCAGGTATCGATGAGGCAATTATGATGGCAGGTTATGGCAACATTAATGTGATATCAATTGATTACCGTATGCCGCCTAACGCACCTTTTCCAGCAGCAATCGAGGATGCTTTGTCTGCTTATGCAGCACTACTTGAACAGTATCCGGCTAGTCACATCGGTGTATTTGGTACATCAACTGGCGGCGGCATCACTTTAGCATTAATGTTAAAAGCAAAAACATTAAATTTAGCACTGCCCGCAGCCATAGTAGTCGGAACACCATGGACAGATTTAACAAACGCTGGCGATACTTACGTGACAAATGAAGGAATTGATAATGTGTTAGTTAGCTATGATGGCTGGCTTGGTGATGCAGCTCAATTGTATGCGGGTAAATATGATCTTAAGCACCCACTCATTTCACCGCTATATGGGGATGTTCGTAACCTCCCCCCAACACTATTATTTACAGGTACACGAGACCTGTTTTTAAGCAATACTATTCGCATGCATTTGAAACTTAAAGATGTTGGCGTTAAAGCCGATTTAATCGTGTTTGAAGGCCTTTCACATGCACAATATCTCATGACAGTCGATGCACCAGAAACACAACGGTATTTTTATGAAAGCTAGCAATTTTTTAACCAATATTTAGCAAAGTCACCTCATAACCTTGGAGAATAAAATGGCAATGATTCGCAACATTAAAAAGTTGAATGCACGACTATTATTCACGTTAATTTTCATGAGTAACCCAACGCTGGGGGATAGCCAACCAATACTGGCTAAAATACAAATGACAATTAATCAGCAAATCGTCATAATTGATTTGTATGATAATTCTGCAAGTCGTGAATTTTTAATGATACTCCCATTGTCACTTACATTCACCGACTTTGCTCACAGTGAGAAAATTGCTTATCTACCAAAACCACTCACCACAACAGACATGGCGAATACATTAATAAAGACTGGTGATTTTACCTATTATGCACCCTGGGGGAATGTCGCGCTTTTTTATCAAGGCATGGGTAACCATTCACAGCTTTATCCCTTGGGTACCATCACTAAGGGGAAAAATATTTTGGCCAACCTTCACTCGAATTTTATGGCAACAATTGAACAAATCAATCCCAAATAAGTGAGCAAACGACAATGAATTATCATTTAATAAAAAACCCAGCTGATGAGCTGGGCTTTATTGTAACTTGACGTGAAAACTATTCCCATTCGATAGTAGCAGGCGGTTTGCCACTAATATCATAAACTACACGAGAAATACCGTTTACTTCATTGATGATACGGTTAGACACGCGACCTAAGAAATCATAGGGTAAATGCGCCCAATGTGCAGTCATAAAGTCAATGGTTTCGACTGCACGGATAGAAACAACCCAATCATATTTACGTCCATCACCCATTACACCAACAGAACGAACCGGCAGGAAAACAGTGAAAGCTTGGCTGACCTTGTGATATAAATCGGCTTTGTACAGCTCCTCAATAAAGATGGCATCAGCTTTACGTAATAAATCACAGTACTCTTTTTTCACTTCACCCAGCACACGTACACCAAGACCTGGTCCTGGGAATGGATGGCGATATAACATTTCG
This sequence comes from Orbus sasakiae, assembly GCF_039542345.1. Lineage (NCBI taxonomy): Bacteria > Pseudomonadati > Pseudomonadota > Gammaproteobacteria > Orbales > Orbaceae > Orbus > Orbus sasakiae. Next base: position 892,865 of record NZ_BAABHY010000001.1, on the reverse strand, counting down.
TAAGGTAAGCCTAGTTCTAAACCGACTTTACGCACTTCATCTTTAAACAACTCACGTAATGGCTCAACGAGCCCCATTTTCATATCTTCAGGTAATCCACCCACATTGTGGTGAGATTTGATTACATGCGCTTTGCCCGTATCCGCAGCAGCTGACTCAATCACGTCTGGGTAAATTGTACCTTGTGCTAACCATTTTACGTCTTTTAATTTTGCGGCTTCTTCATCAAAGACAGCAACAAATTCACGCCCGATAATTTTACGTTTAGCTTCAGGATCTGCTTCACCTTTTAATGCATTTAAAAAACGTGTTTCAGCATTAACTGCGATAATATTTAAGCCAAATTTATCGCCAAACATATCCATAACTTGTTGTGCTTCATTTAAACGTAACAAACCGTGGTCAACGAATACACAAGTTAATTGATCACCAATCGCTTGATGAAGTAATAATGCTGTCACAGATGAATCAACACCGCCCGATAAGCCTAATAAAACTTTATCTTTTCCTACTTTTTGTTTAATACGTGCAACCGCATCCGAGATAATTGATGATGGCGTCCATAATTTTTCACAATGGCAAATATCAATAACAAAACGTTGTAATAATTCCAAACCTTTAACAGTATGTGTCACTTCTGGGTGAAATTGAACACCGTAAAAAGCTTTGTCGTCATTCGCCATAATTGCAAATGGGCACGTTTCAGTGCGACCAACCACATTAAAACCGCTTGGCAATGCAGTGACTTTATCACCATGACTCATCCAAACGTCAAGTTGGCTTTGCCCTTTATCGTCTTTGCTATCAAAAATACCGTCAGTTAATTTAGATTGAGCGACAATATCAACTTTAGCATAACCAAATTCTCGGTGGTTAGACCCTGTCACTTCACCGCCTTGACCAAGTTGGACTGCCATTGTTTGCATACCATAGCAAATGCCTAAAACAGGCACGCCGGCTTTAAACACATATTCAGGCGCACGTGGTGAACCTTGTTCTGTTGTACTTTCAGGGCTACCTGACAAAATAATCCCTTTTGGATTAAATTGTTTAATTTTTTCTTCAGACACATCCCAAGGCCAAAGTTCACAGTAAACCCCAATCTCACGAACACGACGAGCAATAAGCTGTGTGACCTGTGAACCAAAATCAAGAATCAAAATACGTTGCTGATGGATGTCTTTTGTCATTAAAATTTCCCTAAAGCCAAAAATGTGTGGAACTGAAAATAAAGATCAATGTTAATTTATTGATTTTACTTAAAAGCTAATGATATTTATCAATGCTATCAGTATGCTAAATACCATTAATAAAGACCCTAAATAAATATGAGGCGATATTATATCACCTCATATAATTAATTCTAGTTCTCTAAAATGAGAAGCTAAAACCTAAATGATTACTGCTGAGTTGCTTGGATTGCAGTTAAGGCAATAGTATAAACGATATCGTCAACTAAAGCACCACGTGATAAATCATTTACTGGTTTACGCATTCCTTGTAGCATAGGACCGATTGAAATCAGATCTGCAGAGCGTTGTACCGCTTTATACGTTGTATTACCGGTATTTAAATCTGGGAAAATAAATACGGTAGCTTGACCTGCCACTTTAGAATTTGGTGCTTTCGATTTTGCCACATCAGGCATTACCGCCGCATCATATTGTAAAGGTCCATCAATTAATAAATCTGGACGTTTTTCTTGTGCAATTTTAGTTGCTTCTTTCACTTTTTCAACGTCCGCACCTTGACCTGAGTTGCCTGTTGAATAAGAAATCATCGCAACTTTTGGCTCAATACCAAAGGCAATCGCAGTATCCGCAGATTGAATAGCAATTTCAGCAAGTTCTTGTGCATTCGGATCTGGATTAATTGCACAGTCACCGTAAATATAAACTTGTTCAGGCATTAGCATGAAAAATACCGATGAAACAAGTGAACTCCCTGGTGCTGTTTTGATTAATTGTAATGGTGGGCGAATAGTATTGGCTGTCGTGTGAACGGCACCAGACACTAAGCCATCAACTTCATTACGTTCCAACATCATCGTACCAAGTACCACGTTATCGACAAGTTGTTCACGTGCTAAAATATCAGTCATTCCTTTATTTTTACGTAACTCAACAAGGCGTGGCACATAATTTTCACGAATCACATCAGGATCTAAAATTTCAATACCATCACCAAGAGTGACACCTTGTGATTTTGCAACACGTTTTACTTCATCGGGATTGCCAAGTAAAACACATTTAGCAATGCCTCGTTCAGCACAAATTGCAGCAGCACGAATCGTTCTTGGCTCATCACCTTCTGGTAATACAATTGTTTTACCTGCTTTACGTGCAAATTCGGTTAATTGGTAGCGGAACGCAGGTGGTGACATACGAATCGCGCTAGATGATAATTCCGTGGTTAATGATTTAATCCAAGTAATGTCAATGTAATCAGCAACATAATTTTGTGTATTATCAAGACGCTCTTTATCATCAACTGGAATTTCAAGATTGAAACGTTGTAAATTGATTGAAGTTTGGAATGTATTCGTATTAACACTAAATACAGGTAAACCCGTTTCAAATGCTTGTTTACATAATTCAGCAACTTGTGGTTCAATTTCGTAGCCACCCGTTAGCAATACTGCGCCAATTTCAGTCCCATTCATAACCGACAAAGAGATGGCAGCTAAAATATCTGCACGGTCTGCTGAAGTCACAAGTAATGCATTTGGACGTAAATGTGAAATCACATTCGGAACACTTCGTGAGCAGAATGAAACGTGTTTAATACGACGTTTTTTAATCTCACCTTCATTGATCATTTTGGCTGCGAGATGGTTTGCCATATCAACAGCACGACAAGCGGTAAGATCGATATTCCAAGGAATACACCCTAATACAGGTAATGGGCTATGTTTTCTTAAATCATCGATTTCGATTTTTTTGCCATCGTAAGTTGGGGTATGGTAAATTTCAACAACATCAGGTCTCGCTAATGTTTGTGCATCAATAGGTGCGTTAACTTTATTAACAATGACACCTTTAATTTTTTCATTTTTGATACCACCAAAGTTAGAACGTGCAATTTCAACTCTTTCTTTTAGTTGTTCTGGCGTATCGCTACCCATCGACATAACAAAAATAATTTCAGCACCTAAGGTTTTGGCAACATTAAAGTTCAGTTCATTGGCAAATGGGTAATTTGCTGTAGGAACAATCCCTTCAACTAGCACGACTTCTGCATTTTTTGTGCTTTCGGCATATAATGCAATGATCTCTTCCATTAACACATCTTGTTGATTTAAACCTAATAGTTTTTCAACATGACTCATTTTAAGTGGTTTATTGGTTGAAATTACTGTGTTACTTTGAATCAAAGTTGTTGTTTGATCTGGTCTATCGCCACCCGATGCTGGTTGAGCAACAGGCTTAAATAAACTGATTTTTACGCCCTGACGTTCCATTGCACGAATAACACCTAAACTCACCCCAGTTAAACCAACATTGGAACCTGTAGGAATTAACATAATTGTACGAGCCACTTTTGTACTCCTCTTAAATCGATCTTAAAAAAACCGCCTATTTGAGGCGGTCATTATATTATGCTGTCAAGCGGGCAGCATCTTGTGCAATTACGAGCTCTTCATTAGTGGGAATGACTAATGCAAGACTTGAATCATCTTTTGTAATTTTGCCACCTTTACCAAAACGTGCAGCTAAGTTACGTTCTTGATCAAGTTTAAAGCCAAGAATACCTAATTTTTCAAGTGTTAAGCGACGTACGTCTTCTGCATTTTCACCAATACCTCCAGTGAACACAACCGCATCTAAACGACCATCTAATAACATACTATATCCACCAATATATTTAACTAAACGGTGAACAAAAACATCTAACGCATTTTTTGCATCTTCATTGCTGTCATAATTATCACTTACATAACGACAGTCACTGCTAACGCCTGTTAAACCTAAAAGGCCTGATTTTTTGTTAAGCAAATTATTGATGTCAGCAACAGACATTTTTAAATTGTCATGTAAAAAGAACATAATTGCAGGGTCGATATCACCACTACGAGTTCCCATGACTAAACCTTCTAATGGTGTTAATCCCATTGAAGTTTCAACACATTTACCGTTTTTAACAGCAGAAATCGATGCACCATTACCTAAGTGACAGATAACAACGTTAGTTTGATCAACAGGTTTATTTAGGATTTTAGCGGCTTCACGGCTAACATAAAAATGGCTTGTACCATGTGCGCCATAACGACGAATACCGTGTTTTTCATAAAGCTCTTTAGGAATAGCATATAAATAAGCTTCTTTTGGCATTGTTGTATGGAAAGCGGTATCAAACACGGCCACATTTTTATGTTTTAAATGTGGGAATGCTTTAAATGCTTCACGAATACCAATTAAATGTGCTGGGTTATGTAAAGGAGCAAAAGCGGCTGCATCTTCAATCCCTTTTAATACAGAATCATCGATAACAACAGATTGTGTGTATTTTTCACCACCATGAACGATTCGATGACCGATGGCTTTAATATTAGCTAATAATTCTGGTTTTTTAGAAAAAATATTATTCACAATAAATTGAAGTGCTTCACTGTGCGCAGCTCCCGCACCTAACGAGGCGTCAGCCTTCTCACCATCTAATTTCCATTTGATACGAGCATCAGGTAAATTAAAACATTCAGCTAAACCCGAAATATACTCATCACCATTTGCCGGATCGATAATTGCAAATTTAAGTGAAGAGCTACCACAATTAAGAACGAGAACAAGATTACTCGACATAGTAAACCCTTTTTTTAAAATAAAAGAAATACACCAAAATTAAATTGGTGATACTGTTAAAATAAAATAATGACTAGATTAATCATAATGATTATTGTAACTCAGGGATTATATTTTGATATCGACTATTTTTATCGCTAAAATAGAAATCAAAATCCCTAAAATTTGTGAGCGCTATTGTAAGGCAATAAATAGCTAATGTCGAGGAATCCTCTAGTAATGAATCCAATAAAATTATTTAAATTAGGTCAAAAATACATGCTAATTTGCCCTACTGATAAATACTTAGCAAAATCTTTTCCTGAAATAAAAATTATTTCTTACATAAAATTAGCTAATTACTATATGGGGCCGACTTTAGTATTCCTATTTTTTTGGCAATACTACCTAAATGCTAACCTGATTTTAATGATCATTAGCGCTGTTTTTTTAATCAGCTTGCCAATACAAGGCTATTTATGGTTAGGTAAAAGAGCAACAAGCCCATTACCAATTAACTTGCTGTCATGGTATAACCATGTGAAACAAAAATTGATTGATAACGACGTTATTAGTGAATCTAAATCGAAGACAGAACAATTGGATTTTATCCATTTTATGCAGCTTATTACTTTAACCAAAAACCATTTTGGTAACTATTTTGGTGAAGATGATAATAATCAAGAAAATTTTAATTAAGGATTGTGCTTATGGCACTGACTAATCAAATACTGTTACAACGTTTAAATCATAAAATTAATGAACTTGCACAGCAGGCTAAACAGTATGAAAATGTGGTATTGAATGATGCCTGCTTTGATGAACGATTATTTAAACCTTTATCCGTTAAACGAAACGGTTATCAAGCCTATATTGACGAGATAAAACATCATTATCTGCAACTACACCAGCTAATGAATGATTCCTTTACCTCAGACACTCATGCTGCGCAGATAAGTTACCTCACAGATAAGCTTGTCAACCAAATATCAGCACTTTCAAGAGAGCTTGTCACTCACCAAACTCATAAACCAACGACCCACCATCATCAATTACCCTTATTTGAAAAACATGCTCAATATCTCGGTCATTTACGTAAATTGGAATGGATGAAATCAGAATTGGAAAATCACGCTGATGACCGACAAAAAATACAGCTAATTAATGAAAGAATACATCGTTGTCAGGCTGCAATTAAAAGTGTAGAAGAAGAAATTGAGTTATTTGAACAATCATTTTAATGGTTTGCGACATAATGCTTATTTCAAATTGCTATAATCATATAACAATTTATTACTATAACTGTTGTATGTAACATCTTATAATCAAATAAAATTACTTATCATATCTAAGAGGATTAACGCATGAGCCGAATTTTTGATGACAATTCACAAACTATTGGACACACGCCACTTGTACGCTTGAAACATTTTGGTCATGGTAATATTCTCGCTAAAGTCGAATCACGTAATCCGAGTTTTAGTGTTAAATGTCGTATTGCTTCCAATATGATTTGGGATGCTGAAAAACGTGGTTTACTGACATCAGACGTTGCTCTTGTCGAGCCGACTAGTGGCAACACTGGTATTGCTCTTGCCGCAGTCGCTGCAGCAAGAGGATATAAACTCACCCTAACAATGCCTGAGAGTATGAGCATTGAACGACGAAAATTATTAAAAATACTGGGTGCTAATTTAGTGTTAACTGAAGCTGCTAAGGGTATGAAAGGTGCGATTGCTAAAGCTGAAGAAATAGTCGCCAGTGATCCTAAACATAACCTTATGCTCCAACAATTTAGTAATCCATCTAATCCAGAAATTCATGAAAAAACCACAGGCCCAGAGATCTGGCAAGATACCGATGGTCAAGTTGATATTTTTATTGCCGGCGTGGGTACAGGGGGAACATTTACAGGGGTTTCTCGTTATATCAAAAACACACAAGGTAAAGCCATCACAGCTGTCGCGGTAGAGCCACTCAATTCACCAGTTATCAGCCAAGCATTAGCAGGTGAACCACTGCAACCAGGACCTCATAAAATACAGGGGATCGGTGCAGGTTTTATCCCAGCGAATTTAGATTTAAATCTAATTGATCTTGTTGAAAAAGTGTCTAATGAAGATGCTATCGAAACAGCACGCAAAATTATGGACAAAGAAGGAATTTTAGCAGGAATATCATCGGGCGCAGCAGTTTTTGCCGCTGACAGGTTAGCAAAATTGCCCGAAAATAAAGATAAAACGATTGTTGTTATTTTACCCTCATCTGGTGAACGTTACTTAAGTACTGATTTATTTAATGGTCTTTTTACTGATCAAGAATTGAACCAATGATTTGTATATTTTTTAGCCTTTAATGATTTAATAATATGCAAATTTCTTGATCTAGGATAAAAAAAGACAGATAATTCGTTTGCAGTTAAACGTGTTAAACAAACAACGATAGAAACATCAAATAAGGAAAATAAAACAATGTTAGAAGCTATCTTACTTATCGTATCTGGAATTTTAGCTGTTCCATCTTTACTTTTATCAAAAAAACCTGATGCAAAAGCAACATTAGATAAAATTACGCCATTTCAAGGTTGGATTGGTGTTGTTATTCTAATTTGGGGTCTTTGGAGTGCTATCTATTTATTAATCAACATCGGTACATTTTTTGGAAATGGTTTTGTTGGGTTATGGATTTTATTAGCAGCTATCGCTGTTGTCGAATCAGTACTTGGTTTTATTCTAGGCTTCAACTTAATTAATACTTATGTATTATCTAAAAATGCTAAATCTGAAGAAAAAGGTCAACAATTATTAGCTAAATTGTTACCACTTCAAGGTACATTTGGTATTGCTGCTATCATTTTAGGTGTTGTTGCAATCGTATTACTTCTGATTGTATTTTAATCCTAATTATGTTTATTCAGGCGCCTAATGATGGCGCCTTTTTTATTCCATCATTTTCATACCATATTGCATTCCCGTTTGCATAATCGAAGTCAGTTGTTTTGTTTTACCCTCCTCAATTAAATGACTTACTGCTGGTATATTAATCAAAATTTCAAATACCGCCTTTCGAGCAGTGTTTCCATCGTTAATTAATTTTTGTGCAATAACAGCTTGTAATGTACTTGCTAATTGTGTACGAATAAAATTTTTTGCTTCATCAGGGAAAATATCCACTATGCGATGGATCGTTGAAATGGCCGAGTTCGTATGTAAGGTCGCAAAAACAGTATGCCCAGTTTCAGCAGCTTGCAAAGCAGCTTCAATCGTTTGACGGTCACGTAATTCACCCACCATAATGATATCAGGGTCTTGTCTTAAAATGGCTTTTAATCCATTAGGGTATGTCATAAAATGTTGGCCTAATTCCCTTTGCTGAATCAACGATTTTTTATTTTGATAAACAAATTCAATGGGATCTTCTAGCGTAATAATATGTTTGGTGTAATGCTGGTTGATGTAGCTAATCATTGCAGCAAGTGTCGTTGATTTACCGCATCCCGTAGCACCCGTTACCAAAATCAACCCTTGCTTTGATAATGCTAATTGTTTAAATATTGCTGGCGCTTGAATATCCTCTAATGTTGGAATGTGATGGGGTATTATTCTAAACACCGCGGAAAGACCATGCGATTGATAAAAAAGATTTCCACGAAAACGGCCATACTTTGGATGAGCATAACAAAAATCGAGTTGTTTATTACGCTGTAATATTGTGATCTGTTGCGCAGTGAGTAATGTATAAAGTTTTTGTTCTAATTGCTTTGCTTCTAAAAAATAGTGATCGAGGCAAATTAATTGACCATTTTGCCGAATAATTGCATTCTGATTGCTAGAAAGATGCAAATCCGACGCATTTTGAGTTAAACTGAGTGCAAATAAAGTTTCCATAAATAAAGTTAGATGATGACAATTAAAGACAATTTACAACATATACATCACATGATTAATGAGATTGCCACACAGTGCGAGCGATCTCCCAACTTAATCAAGTTACTTGCAGTGAGTAAAACCAAACCAGTTTCACTTATTGAAGACGCAATTCAAGCTGGACAAACTTGCTTTGGTGAAAATTATGTTCAAGAAGGTGTAGAAAAAATCACCCACTTCCAGCAACATCATCCTGATTTATCGCTGGAATGGCATTTTATTGGTCCACTACAATCAAATAAAAGCAAGTTAGTTGCACAGTATTTTGATTGGGTACAAACTATCGATAGATTGAAAATAGCAACACGGTTAAATGAACAGCGTCCAAGCCATTTATCACCATTAAATGTTTTAATTCAAGTGAATATCAGTGATGAAGAAAGTAAATCAGGCATTCAACCTGAAGACCTTACCTTATTGGCACAACAGATTATGGCATTACCCCATTTAAAACTACGCGGCTTAATGGCTATTCCTAAAGCTGAAAGTGATCTTGACCTGCAATCCATAGCATTTAAAAAAATGTATCAACTTTATCAAAAATTGCAGCAGCTTAATCCGGATATCGATACCCTTTCAATGGGAATGAGTGATGATATGAAGGCGGCCATCATCGCAGGTACAAATATGGTGAGAATCGGTACTGCTATATTTGGCGCAAGGCAATACAACTAAACATTTTTATGATATATTGCTAAAACCTAACGTTAAGGAGTTATCAATGTCACCGTTGTTTTATATTGTAAATACGCTATTAATGCTTTGTCTTTATCTGGTCATATTACGTGTCTGGATGCAGTATACACGTGTTAATTATTACAATCCCTGTACACAATTTGTTATCAAATTAACCCAACCTGTAATTGGCCCTTTACGTAAACTTATTCCATCAATAGGTCGTTTTGATACGGCAACATTTGTGGTACTTTATGTGCTTGCTCTGATTAAGTTTCTTGCTATTCTGTATTTTGCAACGAATGCCTCTTATTTTCATTTTAGCTATCTGTTTTATGCACTTTTAGTTATTGTTCATGCCTTTGGTCACCTCATCTTTTGGATCTTATTGGCAAGAGCGATTTTAAGTTGGGTAAGCCGAGGTCAATCCGTCGTTGAAGAAGTGTTGTATCAGCTTTCAGAACCACTGATTGCGCCAATTAGACGGATTGTACCACCAATTGGTAATATCGATTTATCTTTTATGATTTTTGTTTTTGCACTGATCGTTTTAAATCTCATTTTAATGGCGGTCTTTGTTCCTTGGTGGGGTATTATTTCGTTTTAATTGTTAAGTCAATCACTAAGGTTCTCAATGATTTCAACACCATTGGTTTTAACGATACTTGCTGGTGCCTCAACGTTTATAGGCGCCATTTTAGGGATACTAACTAAAAAGCCATCAGATCGTTTACTTGGATTTTCACTCGGTTTTGCTGCGGGTATTATGTTATTAATCTCACTCATGGAGATGTTACCAGCCGCACTCAACACACCATCTGCCTCACCGATTATATGTTACTTGATGTTTATTTTAGGTTTAATTGGCTATTTTGCTTTAGACCGACTATTGCCCCACTATCACCCACAAGATATTCCGTGTGAAAATGGTGATATTGAATGTATCAAAAAAGCCCAAGTAACCCATAAAGACAAAATCAAGCGAACTGCTATTCTTCTTACCTTAGGCATTAGTTTACATAATTTTCCTGAAGGTATTGCCACTTATATCACTGCCAGTGCAAATCTGGAACTCGGTATCGGTATTGCTATTGCCGTTGCGATTCATAACATTCCCGAAGGTTTGGCTGTCGCAGCCCCTATTTACATTGCAACGGGTTCAAAATGGCAAGCCCTATTTTGGGCTAGCATTTCAGGCTGCTCAGAAATTGTAGGTGGCGTATTAACTTATGTTGCTTTAGGCAGTTATGTGACTGAAACCCTAATGGCGAGCATTATGGCCGCCGTCGCAGGTATCATGATAGCCTTATCGGTTGACGAACTGATACCTCTTGCTAAAGAAGTTGATCCAGCAAGAAACCCCAGTATTGGCATTTTATCAGGCATGACAGTCATGGGATTTAGTCTTATTTTATTGCAATATTTTTGATCATAATACGCCATATAACGATTATATGGCGCCTAATCACTAAAATTTTGTTTGATTAAGATAAGCCCATGCATACTGTGCATAAAGTTCTGCACCTTTGACCATTGCGTCTTCGTCAATATTAAAACAACCATGATGATGTGCCCATTGCGTATCTTTCTTAGGGTTACCTGAACCCAGTAACGCAAAAGCACCAGGAATATTTTCAGTATAATAACTAAAGTCTTCACCACCTGTTGTTGGTCGTTCTTGGTAAAGACAATCATCACCAAACGCTTCTTGGATTACAGTTTGAGCAAGTAGCGCACTACGATTTTCATTAATTACAGGCAATGTACCATACACATAATCAACGTCAGCGGTAGCACGATACATTGCCGCAACCTGATCCGCATAACGCTTAATAGCGTTCACTATTTTTTCACGAACGGCTGTATTAAAACAGCGAACGGTACCTTCTAAGATGGCATTTTCAGCAATAACATTAAATCGGGTACCCACTTCCATACGACCAATAGTCACAACAGCAGGTTCTAGGGGATCGACTTCTCTTGAGACAATAGATTGCACATTCATCACAAAGGCTGATGCAACCATTACCGCATCGACAGTATCATGTGGCATTGAGCCATGCCCCCCCTTCCCTCTAAACTTTATTGTCAGCAAATCAGCCGAAGCAAAACTTGGGCCCTCGACACATGAGATTTTATTAATTGGTGTTTGTGACCAAATATGCATCCCAAACACATTATCAATATTCTCTAATACACCTTGTTTTACCATTGCTTTTGCACCCATTGCTATCTCTTCAGCGGGTTGAAAGACTAAACGTACATTGCCTGGTAATTGATCTCTAATTTGATATAACGCCTTAGCTGCTGTTAGTAACATCGCGGTATGCGAATCGTGTCCACACGCATGCATTTTGCCATCTATAGTTGATTTATAATCTATTTTGTCATTGAGCTCTTGAACGGGTAATGCATCAATATCAGCTCTTAATAAAATCGTTTTACCTGCTTTGCCACCTGTAATTTCAGCAATAATTCCAGTCGGTTCAGTCCGACGGTAAACAATACCAATATTATCTAAAGCTTGTGCTATTTTGTTAGTTGTTCTGACTTCTTCAAAAGGTAATTCAGGGTGACGATGTAAGTCTCGACGAAAATCGATCATATTATGTTTATCGTTTTCGATTAATTTATTGATTTGTTGATTAATCATTTTATAGACCTTTATTAATAATTGATGCTGTAAAATCAAATCGACGGAAGAATACTTTAGGTCAATTCATTGTAATAAATAGTGCTAATTAATTGGTATAATCATGCCGACCATCACTCCCGCTAATATCACAGAAACTATTGTGACAGAAATAAAACCACCGATTAGCATTGGTGCTAGCATGTGATTATTTAAAACTTGCCGCTCGTTGGGATCTCGCGTTAAATTATTAATGACTTCATTCGTAATAATATAATCAGCAGGAAATCCATACAATGCAGTTAAAGCTATAGCAAATGCCATTTCCATACTGACTTTTAACAATTTACCAATAACCACCGAAAAAATAAACATGCCGACCACTGCTCCAGATATCAGTACAACAAGTGGTATAATTAAATTTAATAGCATTTCAGGAGTGGCATGGTTTAATGAATCAAAAATAAAAAGCATTAAGGCCATTACTGCAAAACCAAAACCGTTGGCTTTTTTTAATGGATGGCGCTCTAAAAATCCAATCGATGATGCAATTACGCCGTAAAATAAGCATAATACAAAGGGACTAATTGCGACAATCGGCGCCAGAAAAACTGACGTCAAATAAGCAAGAAACCCCACAATGGCCAAGCGTAAGAATTGGAAATAGCTGGTATTATAACGACTTGGCATTTTACTAAACAATCGTGGCATAGGATGCTCATCACTCTCGGTTAACACGTCAAGTTTACTATTTGTTGCACCCTCATCTGTCGACGCCTGCCATTTGCCCGCACGATACTGATTTAGAACACGTTGGCCTTCACGTTTCAAGACAATCGACGTTAATGGGTAACCTGCAAAGCCTTGCATCACATAAATCACAATGGCAAATACTGATAAATCGACTAATCCGGCAGCTTTAGCACCACCCGACATAATAATTGCAGAGACAATGCCCCCGACCAAAGGTGGGATTGCCACAATGACCGTATTGCGATCAAAAAAGATAATCCCGATGACAGAACAAAACACAATAATACCTAAAATGCCTGATAATGAAATTATAATAGTTTTCCACTGTTTTTTTAGCTCATTAACTGATAATAATGTTCCCATATTGGTGATTAATAAGTACATCAGTAATACCGCGACAACAGTAGGTATCCCTGCTCTTGCAACGATATCTTTAGGGAAAAAAGTCCAATAACCTGCAAGGAAAAGTACGGCACAAATAAACACAGAAGGGATCCATGCTTTAGTATACGTTGAAATTAAATCACCAATATATAATATGAACAAGATAAGAACTAACGCCATCATTTGTGGCATATCTAGCATGGGTGCCATCATTATTGTTTTCCTGTATTAATTTATATTACTTATAAGCTGATATAAAAAGACCAAGGGTTGTCATTTTATTGTGAATAAAGTTCGCAAAATACAGCCAACGCTTTTAATAACATAGTTAAAATCATCAAATGAATACGGTTCTTTGTTTTAATCACTGAATGATTCGTTGACTCACCTTCATTTTATAATGATATAAATTAATTTTGGTAGTCTTTATTATTAATTGTGTGCAAAATCGTTATAAGTAAGGGAAATGATTTAGATCTCCCTATCTTTAAAAGTCATAATGCATAAACTGAAATTAACAAGGGGACGGCAATCCCCATATATACGATTTGTTAACTGTTTCACTAGCATACTTTTGGCTAAACACGTTTAAAGCAGATAAATCGAAACTACAAAGGATCGATTTTGCGTGTTCAAGTTTTGCAACAGGCCAATCATAAATGTTCAGTTTTAATAGTTCATCGATGATATCAGCAGAAAAACGGTATTTAATTGTTTTAGCAGGTTTCCACCAACAATACTATAAGGTTCCAGATTATTTATCACCATACTATTTGCTGCGATAATCGCGCCTTCACCTATCTTGATGTCTGGCATGATAAAAGCTCGCATGCCTATCCAAACACCATCACCGATAATAGTATCGCCTTGACTTAGGTAGGCTTCTTGAATATGTTCAGGGAATGGGTACAAACTCAACCAGTCACTTCGGTACGTGTGATTCCCGCCCATTAAAATGACGGTTTCACTACCAATGCAAACGTAATCACCAATATACCGTTGATCAACATCCCAAGGTCATACCCAGTGATGACTTTGTTCATCACCAGATAAATAGCGAACAACAGATTGTTCAAATCCATCATCTCAATAGTCACTATAATAGCTATGCCTACCTTTAATATGTATATTTCTATTTTGTACAACTTCATGGAGTAATGGGTACGTAGACCAATGTTTTGTATTCATGGTAATTAAGCTATTAATAAATTAATGTCTACCACAGAACGCTTGTCTATGGTGATGTATTCACGTTCAAAATACATCACTTTTAGCAACACGAAGTTGTTTTAATAACAGGTTAAGCATAATAAATTTTAACATTATAAACCAATAATGATTGTCTTAAAAAATATCACACATAAAAATTAATTTATTGTGTCAAATAATCACTCAATTAATCTGTATATCCGTTAATTTCGCCATATCCATTGCCTAATAATCTTTTGTATAGCTAATTAATAGACCATAAACATGGCTATACACAGGTTAAACATGCGCTGCAGTGATAGTATATGTGACTTAATAATACTAAAGAGCCCTTTATATAAGGGCTTTTTGAATGATTGCAAACTAAATGAGATTGCATAAGATTGAGTGAAACATTACTCGATATTTTGAATCTGTTCCCGCATCTGTTCAATCAAGACTTTTAACTCAATTGCAGAGGCCGTGACATCGGCATTAATTGATTTTGAGGCAATTGTGTTTGATTCACGATTAAATTCCTGCATCATAAAGTCTAAACGTCGCCCTACTGCTTCATTCTTTTTCAAGATTGAATAGGTTTCTTTAACGTGCGTGGATAATCTATCAAGTTCTTCTGCGACATCAATCCGTTGAGCTAATAGAATCAGTTCTTGTTCTAAGCGATTTTGTTCCAGTTCAATGTTGGCTTCATCTAATTTTGCTTTAAGTTTATCTTTTTGCCATTGTAAAATTTCAGGCATCCAACCGCGGATTTTAGCAATTTCTTGACTAATACCTTCAAGGCGCTGAATGATTAATGACTCAAGTGCTTTACCTTCACGTTCACGTACATTGATAAAATCGTCAATTGCCGCATCAAGTGAATCTAATAACTCGCGTGAGATGCTATCAAGATCTTGCTCTTTTGCCGACATGACGCCAGGCCAACGCAGTATATCAACCACACTAATATCACCGGTTGTTGCTTCATCTTTAATCCAGTTTGCGGCTTGTAATAGCTGTTTAGCCAAATCTTTATTTAAAAACAGTTCTTGATGCTGATTAGCAAGATCGAGTTCAAAACGTAAGTTGCATTCAACTTTACCTCGCGTTAAGCGATGACGCAGTTTTTCACGAATCATTGGCTCTAACGAACGCAGCTGTTCGGGCAAACGAATATAGGTTTCAAGGTAACGCTGATTAACAGAACGTAGCTCCCATGAGGCATGTCCCCAATTTGCGTTCATTTCCTTTCGTGCATATGCGGTCATACTGCGAATCATAATTCTTCATCCTAAGTCATAAAAGTTGTGGGCATTGTACCATAAATTCTGTATAATGCGCTCTTAGCTTAGGCTAAACATTGCAAATTCATAGTGCAGTGTCCTCCTAATAAATAATTAAATCGATATAAAAAGACCAAGTTGGAGATAGATATGCGCCCTTCAGGCCGAACTGTGGAACAAGTCCGCCCCATAAAAATTACCCGTAATTATACTAAACACGCTGAAGGTTCAGTGTTAATTGAATTTGGGGATACCAAAGTACTTTGTAATGCGACAGTCGAAGAAGGTGTACCTCGTTTTCTAAAAGGTCAAAATCAAGGTTGGATTACCGCTGAATATGGGATGCTACCAAGAGCGACAAATTCACGTACTCAACGTGAAGCCGCTAAAGGTAAACAAACCGGTCGTACCATGGAAATTCAGCGATTAATTGCGCGTTCATTACGTGCAGCCGTTGATCTTAAAGTATTAGGTGAATATACCATTACCGTTGATTGCGATGTCATTCAAGCTGATGGTGGCACCCGTACAGCTTCAATATCAGGGGCATGTGTTGCATTACATGATGCATTAAGCGGCATGATTGAAAAAGGTGTGATAAAACACAATCCATTTAAAGGATTAATCGCTGCTATTTCAGTGGGTATTGTCGATGGTCAGGCACTATGTGATTTAGAATACATTGAAGATTCCAACGCTGAAACAGATATGAATGTCATTATGACTGAAGATGGGCGCATGATTGAAGTACAGGGTACGGCTGAAGGCGAACCATTTAGTCATGATGAATTACTGACATTACTTGCTTTGGCTAAAAATGGCATTGATACCATTATCACAGCACAAAAATCAGCCTTAGGCATTGATTAATAAGCGACATAAGTCGCTTTATTTTTATTGAATATTTATTTTACTACCGTTATCGAAAGTTAAGTTCCGGAGAACTACCCTATGAAGTCATACAAACGCCAGTTTATACAATTCGCATTAGAAAGAGAAGTATTGCGGTTTGGCGAATTTACTTTAAAGTCAGGACGCAAAAGCCCCTATTTCTTTAATGCGGGTCTTTTTAATACAGGTAAAGATTTAGCCCTACTTGGCCGTTTTTATGCTGAAGCGCTGATTGATGCAAACCTTGAATATGATGTAATATTCGGCCCTGCATATAAAGGAATTCCTATTGTGTCAGCAACGGTTGTGGCCTTATCAGAACACCATAATCTTGAAATTCCTTACTGTTTTAACCGTAAAGAAGCAAAAGACCACGGTGAAGGGGGGAATCTTGTTGGGAGTTCAATTAAAGATAAACGAGTCATGTTAGTTGATGACGTAATTACTGCCGGAACGGCGATTCGTGAATCAATGCAAATTTTAGAAGATAACCACTCTAAATTGTCTGGTGTACTCATCAGTCTTGATCGACAAGAGAAAGGCCGTGGAGAGTTATCGGCAATTCAGGAAATTAAACACGCTTATCACTGTGATGTGATTTCCATTATTACATTAACCGATTTAATTCATTATCTCGAACAAGATGGTAAAGTGGACGAGTTAAGTCAAGTAAAAGCCTATCGTGATCAATACGGTATTAAATAATATCCATCATCATGATCATTAAGCGCCTTTAGGCGCTTTTTTTACATCTTTTTACAAATTAATACAGTTAAGTGACACATGACGGCGTCTTTGTCACGTACGATAATTGAGTTATTATGTCTTAAACTCGCGTTATCCTCGAAAGGAATTAAAAAATGAAAAAAACTATATTGTTTGCTTTACTCCTTAATTTAGGCGTCGCCACAATGTCAAATGCTAATGCACCTGAAAACGGTTTAATTTCGACACAGCCACAAATCGATTATGAACAATTAAAATATGGTAATGATCGTTTTGCTATTGGTGAAATTAACGTCAGTGTGACCGAAACCATTACCCTAAAACCGGATACAGCAACCTTTTCTATTACCTATATCACTGAGGGTGATACACCTAATGATGCGTCTAACCGCAATGCTAACAATATCAAAAAATTAAATGATTACCTTATGGAATTAGGTATTAACCAAGATAATCTGACAACCATTGGCTATCAAAATTATGAAAATGAAAAAGAACAACCGATTGATAATGCTGCTAAACGTTTTAGCTCAACCTTTACCATCCATTTAAATATCGATAACGAGCATTTTTTTGATGTCGTTAAAGTCCTTGATGAACACCAGATTAGCGATATTAAGCTTGATGACTCACATCAGTTTTATGTCTTTAATATTCAAGAAATAAATGAATCAGCCAATCAAGCCAAGCAACGTAATCAACAAAAATATCAGCAGATAGTTAAACAACTTAAGCAATTAGGTATCAATGAAATCTCCGTTGCAGGTTACGATAACCAAATGGTGTCTGCTGAAAATGAACTCGTCAAAAAATATTATGTGCAAAAT
The DNA here is from genome assembly GCF_039542345.1 of Orbus sasakiae. Lineage (NCBI taxonomy): Bacteria > Pseudomonadati > Pseudomonadota > Gammaproteobacteria > Orbales > Orbaceae > Orbus > Orbus sasakiae. Next base: position 874,799 of record NZ_BAABHY010000001.1, on the reverse strand, counting down.
ACACAACTCATCAAAGTCAATAATTTTGAACAACTCGGTAAAATTATCACTAAAGCACAAGAACTAAAAATGATGGTCAATAATGACTTTAACTATAGTGTATCAGAGAAAGAAAAGAATCGAATCTTAGAACAATATGAGCAAACAATGTATGACAAACTTGCTGCAAAAGCCACGCGTTTACTAGGTCAACATTATCAATTAGGTGTACCAACATCGTTAGTAAGCAATCAAGATAATCATTTTTATTCTGTTCAACCACGAGATTATGGTTATAGCAGAACGATGGTTAATGCAGGTCAATCACAGATGTTTGAAGCACAAGCAGTTGATATCCAATCGCCATCAGAATTTACGATAACCTTAACTATGTCGGGTATTTTTGAAATTGTCATGAATATTTATCAGTAACCTATCAACATCATCATTTGCTTGAGCTAATAAGCAGTTATTAGCTCAAGCAAGCCAGTGTAACCGGATTCATCAGGTCGTTTTTTTACACTATAATTAACCATTATGATAAAAAAATAACGAAAATTTGTGTTTATTGCACCTATTGTAACGTTAATATCAGTTGTTTATCCAACTGGGGATCGATAAGCGTAACATGAAAACCAATTAAGCGAACGCCTCGGTCTTTTCGTCTTTCTTGCCAAATTTGGTAGGCTTGATCAATTAAATCGTGTTTATCGAGTTTTGGATAAATATGCTCTTGAGTCGTAAGCTGAAAATCATGAAATTTAAATTTTACACCCTGCCTTGCAATAGAAAGATCTGCTCTGACTTTACTTAAACGTAATGCGAGTTCTTCATAGAGTGAATCAAAAAAAGGTAAGCATTCTTGCCAACTGTATAGATCATTAGCCATTGTTCGTTCAACCCCGACGGACTTACGTTGCCGATCATTATTAACATCTCGTTCATCAATGCCTTGACAACGCTCATATAAAACACGGCCAAATTTACCAAATTGATTAAGTAGTTTGCTTAAATCATAAGTGACAACGTCACGACAACAAAATAATCCTAAGTCACTTAGGCGTTTCTCAGTGACCTTACCGACGCCTGGAATTTTTTTGAGTGGTAAGTTAGCGATAAACTCATCAACCTGCTCAGGCGCAATCACAAATTGCCCATTTGGCTTATTCATATCAGAAGCAATTTTTGCCAAAAATTTTAACGGCGCCACCCCTGCCGATGCAGTAAGATGAAGCTCATGAGCAATTTTTTGACGTATATCTTGTGCAATCAGCGTCGCAGAACCATGAAATAAATGACAATCCGTCACATCAAGGTAAGCCTCATCGAGGGATAAGGCTTCAATTAAGGGAGTATAACGCTTAAATATCTGGTGAATTTGGTTAGAGACCTCTTTATAAACTTGATGACGTCCTGCTATCACTTTAAGGTGTGGACAAAGCTTGATTGCTTGAGCCATTGGCATAGCACTGTGTATGCCATATTGCCTAGCCGGATAATTGGCAGTGGCGACGACCCCTCGTTTTTTAGGATCACCGCCAACCGCTAATGGAATATTGCGATAACGAGGATTGTCACGCATTTCAACAGCCGCATAAAAACAATCCATATCAATGTGAATAATTTTTTTTCCAGTCGTCATAGTCAGTCTTTAATATTAACACTGTACAAATATACAATAAATTTACTTAAATTACTATAACAACCTAGTGATTAGGGTTTACCAATAAATCCAAGGTGGGTATGTTTGAAACTATCTCGATATTTTAAGCCAAATCCTAATGCTCGATCAAAACTAATATGCGCGAGCCAAATAAACACGAACGGCATTAACGTAGATGCGATAAAAAAGGCAAACACCGCAAAAATAACCGCACCAATATAGCTATGCATTAAATTGTATAAAATTGCCCCAACTTTTGCATTAATAAGGTAACCGATTAACGTCATGTCAGGTACAAGAAAAAAAATTGCGAATAATGACCAAGAATAGCCATAAAAGTGATATGCAAAGATACTTGCAACAAAAAATACCAGATTTTCTAATCTTAATAACAAAATCATTCATCTTTTCCCTATAAGTTATATGCAAAAACTGGCATAATACTGCTCTTAAATATTGCGCTAATTTTATACTAAGACAGACATAATGCCAGATTTTATTGCTAACAAACTAAACGAGCGTTTTCGTGGTTTTTTCCCCGTTGTGATTGATATAGAAACCTCTGGTTTCAGTAATCAAACAAATGCGGTACTCGAAATTGCAGCGATTACACTAAAAATGAACCATGAAGGATGGTTAAACGTGGATGACAAGCTACATTTCCATGTAAATCCATTTGAAGGTGCGGTTTTAGAACCATCGGCATTAGCATTTAATGGCATCGATCCAAACAATCCATTACGCGGTGCTGTTGATGAATCTGATGCGCTCGATGCCATTTTTAAAATGGTCCGTAAAGGCATTAAAGATAATGACTGTAATCGAGCTGTAATTGTTGCGCACAATGCCCATTTTGACCATGGATTTTTAATGGCAGCAGCTGAACGCTGCAAAATCAAACGCAATCCTTTTCACCCATTTGCCACCTTTGATACAGCCTCACTAGCAGGTCTCGTATATGGTCAAACAGTCCTTGCTAAAGCATGTGAAACGGCCAAGATTCCGTTTGACCATAAAGAAGCCCATTCTGCTTTATATGATACAGAAAAAACAGCTGTTCTATTTTGTGAAATGATTAATCGCTGGAAATCACTCGGTGGCTGGCCACTGCAAGAATAAACACGACAGTTGTTGGTTTTATCTATGTAAATCAATAACTATAATTTTATTTAGCATTAAATTGATAAAAAATTGCTGTGTTGTTTTATGCTCTAATTCATCGATTAGATGAGCAATATCTTGATAAAAATAGCCTTGTTTTTGGACTTGATAACTGTTCACAGAATCGATGATAGTCAACTTCGCTATCGCATTCTCTGGGTGTGTTGATAATAGTAGCCAATGACTTCCCTCTCGTTGATCTGCCATAGGTAAACTAGCCTCATGACACCAACCAATTAATGCTTGCTTAATAATCCCTAATTGTAAATCAGCAATTGCAAATAATATTATTTGCCCCCAATTAGCCCTATCCGAGGCGGTGAAAATAGTTGGTCCACTGAGTTGTTGGGCTTGTGCAATATAAAATGGGACGGCATTATTAATACTATTAATAAAATGAAAAGGTTTTGGTGTCCTATGCTGAAAAACCTGAAGTTCTAATTCAGACATATTACTCGGTGAGCTGAATGATGAAGTAACATAAACACCACTGGTTAAATCTGCTTTTAATGGCATCCCCCCCAATAAAGCTAACAACGTTACGCGACTTGTGCGACGACTTGTTAACGAAAATTTTTGTTTCAGTTGGTCTTTTAAGGTTCTATTATCTACCGTTGAATTGCACATGAACTGGCTTACAGCCTGCAAATAAAAGGTTTTCATCACTGACTTAGCTCCAATAATAATGATGCATTGTTACCACCAAAACCGAGATAATTAAGTAGATAGTACCCTGATGGTAAGTCATTAGCTAAACAATATTCATTCATTAAATTTGGTACAGAATGATTTGAATATTTGACAGGCTTAGGTAATTGCTGATGATTAAAACAGAGTAACAATAGAATAACTTCTAAAACACCTGATGCACCTAAGGTGTGTCCAATGTAAGGTTTTAAAAAAAGTAATGGAGGAACCTGCTCAAATGATGCCAATAGACTTTGTTGTTCCACATTATCATTAATTGGGCATCCGGTAGCATTTACTTTTATTGCTTGAATTAACGGTTGTTCAACTGATGATTTCACCAACAATGACTGCATTAAACCAACGAGATTTTGAGCTGAAGTCGTTGTGATATTGCTTGCATCACAATGGCTAAGTCCATCCACTAATCGATAGAGAGGGGTATGATTGTTTGGCTTAGAACTCATTGCAATACATGCAATCCCCTCACCTAAAATTAAGCCACGACTTTCTTGGGAAAAAGGCGCTAAGAACTGATCAGTGAGTAATCCGAGTGAATAAAATCCACTTAGGGTCACCGAATTAAATGACTCAAAACCGACTACAATCGCTTTTTCGATTATATTTAAGGTTAAATAGCGGTGAGCATATATCATTGCATTTGTGCTAGAGGTACATGAGGTTGCAACGTTAATTACATAAATATTTGGTAATATTTTTTTTAATTCGCTTGAAACTTCATTCAAACTAAACATCTGCTCTGCACATAATTTGGTTAATTGATCTTTTCCCTTATTCATAAAATCAATTTCATGAGATGACATAGAAAAAGATGTCGAGGCTAAAAATATCGGTATATTAGCTAACTCAGATGCTTGCCAACCGCACTGCTTTAATGTTGTGTTAATGTGCTTTGCAATTGACTCAGCTAGCTCTGTTAATGATAATCTATTACATTCAAATGCAGAGAAATAATTAACACATCGTTCTTCATCATCTAATGAAAATGTTATTATCTTTGGTTGCTGTGGATGACAGAAAAGATTGCGTGTTATTTGTTCAATGCCACATCCTTGTGCACAGACAGCTGAGAATCCATGAATATAAGTCGTCATAGATCGTTACTGAGTCTTTTTAGATAATTCATCAATAACATAATTCGTTAAATCTGCAACATTCATCATATGTTTACGCACCTCACGATCACCTTGTAAACGCACACCAAACTGTTCTTTAAGAGCAACAGATATTTGTAGTGCATCTAGCGAATCAAGTCCTAATCGACTATTTGGACCAAATAATGGCTCATTATCCATTAATTCTTCTGCAGAAAGCACATCATCCTTTTCTGACTCTGTGATAATAATATTTTTTAATTTTAAAGGTAGATTATCCAACGTTAACCTCATATTCATTGACTTGATAAGTTGTGTGCTATATTTTGTTTATTTTTTCAATTGACGACAATAAATGATACTTGCTAAAGTCAAAAAAACAGTGGCAAATACAATTAACAAACACCATTCAGGTAGAATCCGACTAAAATCATACTGATTTAATAATAAATTATGGAATGCTTTTAATGACCATGACATTGGTGAAATTAATGAAATTGTCTGCATGGTTTCAGGCATCATATAGCTAGGAACCATTATGCCGCCTAATGCAGCCATAATAATATTACCCCCTCCACCTAATACTACCGCATGCTCAGGTGTCTTAGCTAAAACACTCACTAAAAGTGCATATCCCAGTGCGGATAAACTGATCGCAATAGACAGTAAGCCGTAATGCCAAAACGCGCCATAGAGGTGAAACCCTTCAATACCAAAAATGGGTAAAAAATAAATGCCAAGAGCAATCATTCCAATAAATTGGAATTGATTAATCATAAAATAAGGAATCAATTTAGCAAAGAGTAATGAAAAAGCCGATGATTTCGCTAAGCGCAAACGTGTAATCGTATTGGTTTGTCGTTCACCTGTCATCACATTAGATAAAGGTATCATGATAAAAAACATACCAAATATTAACCAAGCAGGAACGCTTTGTTGAACAGAACTCGGTTTTATTACAGTTTCACCTTCATCATTAATAAATCGATCAATAACAATTTTTGTCGCTAAAAATTGGGTGAGCATTTGTGAGGAAGGTGTTGGTCCACTTATGTCTTCATTTGGTGATGAGAATGTTGAAAACGTCCCAATCCTTTTTTGTAAATAAATGTTTTTAACAATAGCTTGTAAGCTCATTAAACGGGTTTGTTCCATACTTGCAAGTGATAGTAATTCAACAGGTTGTTCGTCTTTCAAACTGGTACTTTGATAATTAACATTGATAATTAAAACATCATATTTTTTATTTATGAGTTGTTGCTTAGCCTTGTCTAATGCCGTTAAATCAAAAAAATCAGCATGAATATGTTGCTGGATCATTAATTCATTAATCACATCATGATTTAATTGATTAAGTTCACTCCCCACTAAGGCGAGTTTGATATTTTGGTTTACGTCATCAGCTTGACTTAATGCTATCGACATGATCAGCATAAAAATCATCGGCATCAAAAATAGCACAACCATTCCATGCAGATCACGGCTTAACAAACGAAATTCTTTAATAATTGCCGATAACATGCAGCCCTTCCTGTTGGCTTGATTGTTTTTGTAATGCAAGATGGTTTAAAAAATCTAAGTAAAATGATTCTAATGATTGATAACCATATTGAATACTTTGAATTTGATAAGGTTCTAAGTCCTGCAATAAAGTCGTAATATTATCTTGTATTACACTGAAAGTAACGGTTTGATAATGATCGTGTTTAATTATTGAAGCATTGAGTTTAGTCAGTTGCAGTTGTGAGATAGGTTTTGCTAAAGTGACTAAACACTGCTGCTCTGTGTGTTGATACAAAATATCACTAATCTTACCATTAAAACAAAGCTGACCACTTTCGACAATCGCAATATTGTGACATAACAGCTCAATTTCATGTAAATAATGAGAAGTATATATTACCGTTACGCCCTGTTCCGTGAGTTCCTTGACATTATTAAGAATAAATTGCCTCGATAAGGGATCGACGCCCACTGTGATTTCATCCATAAACACAATTTTTGGCGAATTGACAAGCGCAATAGCAAAATTTAAGCGTCGTTTTAATCCTCCAGATAAGTGTTTAGCATAAGTATTTGTATAACGGTTTAAATCGACTTTATCTAATAAAGCTTGTAAAAATAATTTATCATTAATTTGATATAGCGACGCAAAAAATTGCATATTCTCAAATACAGTTAACTGTGGGTAAAACGCATATTCTTGGGGAACAACAGAAATTTTTTGCGCTTGCGTTTTAGATAATGTTTTGATCGATAGATCATCAAGAAAAATATCGCCCTGTTGTAATGGTAGTAGACCTGACATTAAAGCAATTAATGTTGTTTTACCCGCACCATTTGGACCTAATAATCCAAAGCAACGTCCTTTTTCAATATTTAAATTAATATTAGACACAGCACAACTTTTTGAGTTTGCGTAACTGTAATTTACATTTTTTAGCTGTAACATTTAAAAATTTTTATCATATTCTTTATTTTTATATAAGAATAGTAGCACATTATGTTAAAATGTAAAAACCACTCACATTCGAAATGTTGTATTAGATTAAAATAGACTCAGTCAGTCACTATAATTATAAAAATATGAAAAAAAATGTTTTATTAGTTTATTATTCTCAAACAGGTCAATTAACAAAACTCGCAGAAAGTTTTATATCACCATTACACGATTTACCTGAAATTAATTTAGAAATACAGGCTGTTGAACCGACAACGAATTATGTATTTCCATGGTCATTCAATCGTTTTTTCAATATTTTTCCCGAAACGGTACATTTAAGACCTGATCCGATCATAACGCCAGTGTTTGCTCAGGATAAATATGATTTAATTATTATTGCATATACGGTTTGGTTTTTATCGCCGTCTCAACCTATTACAGCGCTTTTGCAACACAATAATACCAAAAAAATTCTTGCAGGTACGCCTGTCGTCACACTTATTGCCTGCCGCAACATGTGGCTAATGGCTCAAGAAACCGTTAAACAACTCCTTACACAATCACAAGCTAAATTGGTTGATAATGTTGTTCGCATTGATAGTTGTGGAGGGCCTGCAAGTTTTATTGCCACACCATTATGGATGTTAACGGGTCAAAAACAACCCTTGCGTTGGTTACCCAAAGCAGGGATTGATGATAAAGAAATAAATGATTGCGCTAAATATGGTCAAAAAATAAAAACCACACTGCTATCTAATAAACCTATTGAACAACCGATGTTTAAACATATGTCAGCTGTAAAGGTGAATGAACGGCTAATATTAAGTGAAAAGATTGGCTATCGAAGCTTTTATTTGTGGGGAAAACTACTCATTAAAGCGGGTAATATATCGACTTATTTACGTCAATTCATTTTATATTTTTATATTGCATTTCTGGTCTGCATGATATGCACTGTTGTGCCAATAACAGCATTAATTAAAACCCTTTTATCTCCCTGGTTAAAAAAACGAATTCTTAAACAAAAAAACCGATTTAGTTGGCCTTCTGGTGAATAAATTACAAGAGCTATATGATGAAATTACACGCTGTTTATATTAATAATATTGCAACTTTTTTACCGAACTCCCCTATTGATAATCAATCAATGGAGCAGGTATTAGGCCAGGTTGGCCGAAAACCCTCTCGCGCACGTGCTATTATTTTAAAAAGTAATGGTATTACATCGAGACACTATGCTATTGATCCTGTCACTCGAAAAACAACACATAGTAATGCACAGCTCGCAGCAAAGTGTATTACCCAACTTTTCGACCAGCATCTAAAACCAGAGCAGGTCTCTTTCTTAGCTTGTGGAACATCTTATCCTGATCAAATTATGCCGAGTCATGCGGTAATGGTTCACGGTGAATTGGCTAACGCAGTTCCTTACGAAGTTCATAGTGCATCGGGCGTTTGTGTAGCTGGCATATCTGCCCTTAAGCAGGCCTATAATGCAGTAAGAACGGGTGAACACCAATATGCTATTGCCTGCGCGTCGGAAACAGCTTCAGCATCGATGCGAAGTGAAAATTTTAAAGCAGAAATCGACCAAAAAATTGATGACTTAGCTGAACGCCCGGAGCTGGCCTTTGAAAAAGATTTTTTACGTTGGATGCTGTCTGATGGTGCAGGTTCAGTATGTTTAAGTCATGCACCTTTAAAAGGCCAAGTATCACTTAAAATTGAATGGATCGATATTTTGTCATATGCCAATGAGATGCCTGCTTGTATGTATGCTGGTGGGGATTTTATAAATGACCAATTTTTTGGTTGGAAACAATTTAGCCAATCAGAACAGCTCGAACAAAGTGTCTTAAGTGTAAAGCAAAACGTCAAATTACTTAATGATAATATTGTTAAATATACTGTTGAAAAAATGTTGATACAAACGATAAATAAGCATTGTTTAAGTGCTGATGATATCGATTATTTTTTACCGCATTATTCGTCTCACTATTTTAGAGATAAATTATACCAAGGTCTCGTTAATATTGATTTTGAAATTCCTTATGAAAAGTGGTTTACCAATTTATCAACGAAAGGTAATACAGGATCCGCGTCGATCTTTATTATTTTAGAAGAGTTTTTACGCACACATCATTTAAAAAACGGTCAAAAAATTCTGTGTTACATTCCGGAAAGTGGACGTTTTTCATCGGCATTTATGTTATTACACGTTATTTTGTGATTTTGGGAAAGAGACAATGGATATAGAAAATATACCTCAACACAATAGTAAAACCTATGGCGGACATAATAAAATTATTTATGCCAGACAAAATGGGCACTATATCTCTGCCACATGCAATGGCTGGGAAGATGAAGAGTATGCGACGTTACAAGCCGTAAATGCATTAAATGCTGAAACAAAAAAAGCCCACGAGCTAGTAAAATCAGGACAAAAATCGCCTCTTTATTTTTATATGTATGCTTACCGACATGACACGGTCAGTCTGGCACAATGCAGTGGTTTTTTCCAATGGCAAGTGAAACGACATTTAAAACCTGATATTTTCAATAAGCTATCTTTAAAAAAACTTAACCGCTATGCAAAAGCATTAAATTTATCATTATCACAACTCAAAACAGTTCCACAAACAGGCTATGACACAATTAATTAATGATTTTCATCATCAACATACCGCACATTGCGAAAGTGGGGTTATGTCAACCTTACTAAAACACTACGGTTTCAATTACAGTGAACCGATGTTATTTGGTTTATCATCCGCATTAACGTTTGCATATTTACCGGTCATAAAAATCTCAGGTATGCCTTTAATTGCTTATCGAATGCCGCCTAAAACAATTATAAAAAACTCATGCAAAAAACTTAATTTAAGCCTAAAACTGCAAAAATTCTCTTCATCAGAAAATGGAATGAAAGCGTTAGATATAGCCCTAACTAATAATCAACTGGTGGGTTTGCAAACATCTGTATTTTGGTTACCATACATGCCTCAGGCGCTTCGATTTCATTTTAATGCCCATAATATTTTAGTTTATGGTAAATCTGAACAAAATTATTTAATCAGTGATCCCGTTATGGAGTCCCCCGTCCAATGCCATGAAACTGATTTAAAAAAAGCGCGTTTTGCTAAAGGCGCACTTGCTAGCAAAGGCTTAATGTATACTTTAGAGTTAGCTAGTCACTCAAATAACATCCAATTAGTGCCACTTATTCGTCAGGCAATTTTAAAAAATGCCAAACAAATGCAAGCACCCCTACCATTTATTGGAGTGAAAGGTATTCATTTATTAGCTAAACGTATTCATGGACTAAAAAATACGTCCAAAAGTGACCAGTATAAGAAATTATACCTTGGACATATTGTGAGAATGCAAGAAGAAATCGGTACAGGGGGTGCAGGGTTTCGTTATATGTATGCTTCATTTTTAGAAGAAGCTTCACAGCATTTACCACTAACAAATAAACAGGCATTATTAGACTCATCCAATCAGATGACTGAAGTTGGCGATAATTGGCGTAAATTTGCGAGCCGGACCGTAAAATTATGTCGAAACTTAAACTCGACAGGTTATGATGAAGTTTCTCAATTACTGAATAATGTTGCTGAGTTAGAAAAAGCGTGCTGGCAGAATCTGGTCAAAAGTATCAAGAAAATATCGTATTAAAACGTTATCCAGCCAGCCGAAAACAGGCTGGATAACTAATATATTGTTAGGCTGTTTGATACTTACTTGCTGTCTCTTTAATCAATGCTTGTAATTCACCAGCTTGGAACATTTCAATCATAATATCGCATCCGCCAACTAATTCCCCATCAACCCATAATTGCGGGAAAGTTGGCCAGTTTGCATATCTGGGTAATTCGGCACGAATATCGGGATTTTGTAAAATATCCACATACGCAAAAGGCACACCACATTGTGATAAAAGTTGTGATGCTTGTGCTGAAAAACCACAGCTAGGTAATTTTGGCGAACCTTTCATATAAATAAGGATAGGGTTCTCACTAATTTGCTTCTGAATTTTTTCGATCGTTGTCATTGTCATAATTGATATTAAATCCTACTAAATAAATAAGGTACTATATTAACTTAAAAAATGATAATTGCATTCATTGATAATAACTATTTTTGTATTTATGATTTTTATTAGCTCAAAACGATTGGTATCAGTTGCTTGAATCTATTTTTTAACCCTATATTTTGTAAGTATTCTAAGCTACAATAAATCGTACCCCATAACAGGCATTAACAAATTGTGAATACACTGCGTTCATCCTTAAGACAAGTCTTTTATCACAGTAATGTGCTTTACAGCGTCCGCATTTTAATCAGTTTAGCTGGGACGACGTTTATCCCTTGGTATTTTGGTGAAATCAAAGCAACCATTCCACTTACATTGGGTGTTGTAGCTGCGGCTTTAACAGAAATCGATACCCGTTTATTAAATCGTTTAGTGAATCTGTTTATCACGTTAATTTGTTTTTCATTAGCAACATTTTCTGTGCAGATTTTGTTTCCATATCCGCTCATTTTTATTATCGGGTTAGTGTTATCAACGTTTGTATTTACGATGCTTGGGGCATTAGGTCAGCGTTATGGTGTTATTGCTTTTGGTTCATTATTAATTGCAGCTTATACGATGTTAGGTCATCAAATGTTTGATGATTTCTATTCTCAGCCACTCTATCTCTTAGTTGGCGCAATTTGGTATAATCTCGTCTCATTTGTTGAGTCAATTATTCAACCGATTAGAACAACCCAACAAAGTCTATCAGTGAGTTTTTTCCGATTAGGTCAATACCTCGATGCTAAAGCTGCCCTATTTGATCCAGATGAAACCGAGGGTTTTAAAGCACAATTGTCACAACTTGCCCAAGCAAATGATCAACTTATCGATGCATTAAACCAAACCAAACATTCACTTTTCAATCGGCTAAAAAGTTACCGCGGGCAAGCTTATATTCGCAATATGCTTAACGATTACTTTGTCGCTCAAGATATCCATGAACGAGCTAGTGCTTCTCATGTTCGTTATCAAACATTAAGCCAACAATTTAAACACAGTGATATATTATTCCGTTTTGCGCGCATTTTAAATTTACAAGCTAAAGCGTGTACTAAATTGGCAGTATGTATTAAGTACAATCAAAATTATCAGCATGATCCGATTTTTGAGAAATACTTTAGTTACTTAGAAGAGGCCATCACCTGCCATCAAGGTAATGCTAAACTGATTAATTCATTAATGCATTTAATGAAAAACTTGCAAAGCATTGATTTGTTATTATCTAATATTAATAATGAACAACAATTATCAGGACAATATACTCAGCGACAGCTCATTGATGATAAATTGAGTGGTTTTAAGGACAGTTGGTTGCGTATTAAACAAAATCTTACCGTCAAATCACCGTTATTTCGTCACGCAGTACGTATGAGTTTAGTCTTCTTTGTTGGCTATTCAATCATTCAACTCAGTGGATTACAACATGGTTACTGGATTATTTTGACCAGTTTATTTGTTTGTCAACCTAACTACTCCACGACAAAATATCGCTTACGTTTACGCGTAATGGGAACCATTGGTGGGATCATTATTGGAGTGCCATTAACTTATTTATTACCCAATATTGAAGCGCAACTGGTTTTAATCATTCTGAGTGGGTGGTTATTTTTCTTATTTAAAAACTCACAATATGCTTATGCTACACTATTTGTGACTTTATTGGTCTTTTTCAGTTTTGGATTAGTCGGCGAAAGCAGTATAACCGTGGCAAGTTCAAGAATTGTTGCCACCATTATTGGATGTGCTATCGCGTGGTTTGCAGTTAGCTTCATTTGGCCAGATTGGAAATTCCGTAATTTAAGTAAATTGGTTGAACGCGCTTGTCATGATGATTGTCATTACTTGGCATTAATCGGTTCACAATACTTATCCGGTAAAAATAATGATGCCATGTATCGTCAAGTTCGCCGAAGCGTGCATGAAAATAATGCGGAATTATCCTCGTTAATCAGTATCATGACCAAAGAGCCTCATGTAAACCAAGATATCATTGATAATGCGTTCCGTTTTTTGACGGTCAATCATACTTTAATTAGCTACATTTCAACATTAGCTGCCCATCGTGATAAAACCATTTCTCATGATATATTGTCGCTGTTTGATGATACCTGTGTATTTATCATTAATTCGCTGCACGGCAATCAAAAAATGGATAAGGATTTACCTCATTTAAGGACAGTGATCACTGATCTGGTCGAAAAGGAGCCAAATGATTTAAATCAGAACGATTTATTGGTTTTACAACAATTATTGCTTATTTTAGATGTCCTGCCTGAGACAGCACAACTTGCTTCAGAGTTAATGGCAAAGCCCTAATATATCGTTAAATATGGCGTAATTTTGACGGTTTTTACACTATAATGATAGGTTATGACAATAAAATAACGAACCTGTTCAAAAAAGGCAGATACTTTCAAGATCATGTATCTGCCTTAATACCACTGACACTCAATCACTATTCTATCGATAAAGCTAATGATAATTTCATTTTCGTCATAATGATTAAATAAATAAGGCCAATCACAAACCAAATACCGCCTAATATGATGGCTTGTTCACTCATACTAATTAAAATATAACCAATGATAAAAAAGCCAATCGCCGGACAAATTAAATATCTGAGGTAGTTTTTAGAACCATTACGAATAATAAAGTGAATAATGACACTCAAGTGTAAAAATAAAAATCCAGTTAAGGCGCCAAAACTCACTAATGACGTTAATAAGTCAGCCTCTTCTAAAAAGTATAAACCTAAAAATAAAGAAAGCACCGCAACAAATAAAATACTAATATAGGGTGTGCCCCATTTTGCATGAACTTTAGATAAAACTTTCGGTAACTTTTGGTCACGCCCCATGGAGAAAAGCACTCGTGAGACAGCACCTTGTGAAACCACAGACGTTGCAATCCCCCATGCTAATGCAGTTGCAAGCCCAGTCACTATCCCTAACCATTCTCCCCCTGCGGCTTGGGCGATTTGATAGAAAATGGTATCCGGTGAACTAAACGTCAAACCAGCAGCTAAATCGACGGCAATCCAAGTTTGTGCCATAAAAATAATCCCCATCACAAAGAGTGTGATCAATGCAGCGCGCCCGATTTGTTTAGCGGGATCCCCTTTCACTTCTTCAGCTAACGTTGAAATAGCATCAAAACCAAGAAATGATAATGCAGCAATTGATACCGCTTTCATCACCAAACCAACACTAAATACGTCAGGCTGATAAAGTGGTGCTAAAGTTAATTCGCCATTACCTTGACCTTGATAAAGCGCATATAACCCAACTGCAACAAAAATTGCAAAAACAACTAATTCACCAATAAGAAAAACAATGTTCATTTTAGCGGTAAAACTGATGCCTTTTAGATTAACAACGGTTGCCGTTACAAGGAAGAAAATTAGCCATTGCCAACGTTCTACTGCCGGGAATAATTCATGCATAGCAATCGCACTAAATACATAAACTAATGCAGGAATAAGTAAATAATCAAGTAAAATAGCCCAACCAGCAATAAAACCAACATGCTCGCTGATGCCGCGTTGTGCATATGAGTAAACGGATCCAGCAATCGGAAACTCTTTTGACATTGCGCTATAACTTAGTGCAGTAAATAGCATACCAACCATACCGATTAAATATGCTAAAGGCACCATGCCATGGGTATCTTGATAAATCCAACCAAACACGCCAAAGGGGGCGATGGGTACCATAAAAACCATCCCATAAATCACCAAATCACTTAATGTTAACGTACGTTTCAGTTCTTGTTTGTAGCCAAACTGTTCTAAACTCATAATAATCTCTTGTTATTGTTGCAAATAGTTCAACCGATTAAATTCACCTAATCGGTTAATATTAGTTAGTTTTAAAATTATAAAACGGGTGATAAAAGTTTGACCCATCGATCGATTTTAGCCAGTTCATTAATCTCATTGTTACGAATTTCAAGTAACACTGCTGGTATATGATTATCATCACCATGCAGTGGTACAGTGGTATCCTCACCATAAGCACATTGATAAGGTTCATTGGCTGCAATGATCAGTGCTGGGTCTTTGGCAAGCCCTGCTAAAATTTGTTCGCCATAGTGACGCGCTTGCATATAGAGTACGCCAGCTTGTAATGCTCTGGCTTGACCTTTATAGGTAGCCGTGTAACTGTGTACGCCGACTAAACGTGTATTGTCATGACGCTGCTTACTTTCAGCAATTAATTCAGCTAATTTTTGATGAAATGGTTTAAAAATATTTACTTGTCTGGCTTCAATGTGTTCCTTAGCCAGATTTTGGTTACCGATAATGGTGTATATTTCACTAACGTCAGGAATACTGTCTGGCGCTTCAAGCGGACGATTTAAATCAATTAATAAGCGAGAATAATTAGCCACTAATAAGGTTGCATTCAGTTTGTCAGATAATCCTTTAGCTAAATCTAAAGCACCGATATCCCAGGCAATATGTTCTTTAGCCGCTTTATCCTCTAAACCAAGCTGCTGAAGCTGCGCTGGAATATAGCAACTTGCATGCTCGCACACGAGAATTAATGGGTTGTCAGGATTATATCGGTAAAGAGTATAAGCTGGCTTATCAAATAATAGATTAAAAGGATTCATTAATAAATTTCGCTATAAGATTGGCATAATTGCTCGTCATCAAGATCCGCCGTTAACTCAAGTTCATACTCTTTCATACCAAAGTATGTATCGAGTAGTGGCTGAGGGAAGCAACTGACTAATTCTGTTTCCGATTTAAAAAGGTCTAATGCTTCGCGTAGTGAAGACGGTAAACGGCGGATACCTAAGTGGTCACGTTCAGCTTGTGTCAATTGTTCAGGATCAACATCTAAGCAGGCTGTTAACGGTAACTGTTGCTCTATTCCCAGGCGCCCAGCCATTAAAATTCCGGCTACCGCCAAATAAGGATTAGCCGTGGCATCCATTGGCCTAAACTCAAGATTATATTGTTTAGCTGGTGATGAACCAGCAAACGTTGTGACTGGGCAAATTCGCAGTGCCGCTTCACGGTTACGAAAACCTAAACATGCATAGGCTGCACTCCAATGATGGGGTTGCAGACGTAAATAAGATACGGGCGTTGGTGCCGTTAACGCGCACAAAGCAGGTAAATAACGCAATACCCCTGCTGCCCAATGCTGACCAAGCTGTGACAAATTATTATCACAATTTTCATCATATAAAACGGGATGACCGTCATTATCTTGTAAGCTAATGTGCCAATGCACACCACTGCTAACACTATCAGGCGTTGTCTTAGGTGAAAAACTGACATTTAATTGCATTTGGCGTGCAATATCGCGAACTATTTCACGAATATTTATTGCCCTATCTGCACTAGCTAAACCAAAAGTCGGTTTACAAGTTACTTCGTATTGATTTTTACCATATTCCGGTAAAAACATTTCAGGATCTGCCCCCGCTTGCATTAGCGCATCTAACACCCAATTACCAAAATCACCGACAATACGTTGGGATTGTAATGAAAATGAGCGTATAGCATGGGACTGAGGTAATGTTTTGAAATTGAATTCATGCTCAAACGCAGAATAAACATTCAAGTTGAGTTTATCTTTATAATAGGCAATTTCATTAGCAAGTAGAGTTCTTGTACATGAACGCCATGGTGTACCATCGGTTTCGATTAAATTACAATGAATAAACTCTAATGCAGGGGATGTGGCATCGGGCATATGAGCGACCTTTACCCGACTTTTTAGATCGGGCATTAAACGCAAATCACCATGCGAACCCCAGGGGTTATTATCGGGGATCAAATCTTGAGGTGTTAGTGAACTGTTTGCTGGAACCCAACCACAGCCGCGTTTTAAATAGCTATCAAGCGTATTAGATGGCAATCCTCTACCACGAGTAATTGCGGCTAAATCAGTCGTAATTAATGAAATCAACGCTAACGGTTGATAGGAATTATTTTTATTTTGCATCATGATGGTTTTAACCTAATTCTGATTATATTGATATTTTTGCAATGCGGTCTAACACGGTTTGGGTATCCGCTATCCAACAGTACCCTTTTATGGCCTCTAAGCAGGCATCATGTCGCTTTGGTGAATAAGTTGCACATGCATCTTCGACTAAAGTGACTAAATATCCTCTATCCGCTGCATCACGAACCGCCATATCAACACATTGATCGGTAATCACACCACAAATGATTAAATGCTTGGTGTTTAAATTTTTTAAGACGTAATCAATCGCGGTTGAATTAAATACGCCAGATGACGTTTTCGGTAATACTATCTCATTTTCCATCGGCGCTAATACATCGATAACTTGCGCTTGATGGCAACCTTTAGGTAAATGCATATCGGATAACTTATGGTCTAAAGAGCGATCACGTCCATCAGCCGTTAAACTTTCGATTATTGTATGTAGCACGTTCTGATTTTTTGAACGTATCGCGGCTAAGAGTTTTTGTTGATTAGGAATAACCGTATTTGTCAAACGATGATAGTAGTAGTCAGCTTGTTCAGTTGACAAATGATTATCCATATTGGCATCAACCCAAATATTTTGCATATCAACAAATAGTAATGCGGTTTGATCGCGTGTAAATGGCATATCGCGAGGTGATATATGGGGTAAAGTAAACAAGATTATTCTCACTATTAATTGATGATTCACACATACAGGTAACACATAAGCTGTATATTTTTTATTAAATAATCAGCCATTAAAACCGCTGAATATGTTGCGAATGCTACTTGAGTAAACCATAAATAACCAGTGTTATTGATAAGTTATATAAAAAACTAATGATTAAAAAAATCCTATTAGAAAAATGAATTTACAGTGAATTAACACGATATTTAAAACTGATTGGTCAGATTTATACGTCTCCATCGTGTTTTTTATAATATCTTGAGATTATTGAGTTACTTACTAATATACGCTTAGCAAATCGGTCATGCGTTGATCAGTGAGTGCTTTCCATCGCACGACAATTTGGCTTGTTCATCTAGCCTAATTGCAAGTATGATATGTAAGAGATTTATAAGTTAGTACGTAATTGAGGAAAAATGGCTTCGTTAAAAGATGTAGCAAAATTAGCTGATGTTTCATTAATGACGGTTTCACGGGCAATTAATTGTCCAGACAAACTCAGCAAAGAAACGTATCTGAAAGTCAAACACGCTATTGATGAACTTAATTATGTCCCCGATGTGTCAGCATTAAAAATACGCGGTGATCGTAAAGTACCACAATTAATTGGTGTACTTGCCTTAGACACTGCCACAACACCATTTTCAGTCGAATTATTACAAGCGATTGAAAAAACGGCTCAATCACACCAATGTAATACACTGATTGTTAACCTATTTGATGTTAATGATGCCGAACATGCGGTCAATACACTGTTATCTTATCGTCCTGCAGGAATTATTTTTACATCAATGGGTTTTCGTAAAATTAAGATCCCGGCAAAATTACATCACCATCCGCTTGTACTGGCGAATTGTGTTACCGATGATATTAGCGTAGCCAGTTATATTCCTGATGATTATCAGGGTCAATATCACGCGGTTAAATCGGTTATTGATAAAGGCTATCGAAAACCGCTTTGTCTTTATTTATCAGCAAATGCGCTAGCCGGAAAAATTCGGCGTGAAGCCGTTGAACAGGCTTGGCGAGATATCAATTACCCTTAGATACGCTCACGTCTATTCACTTAAGTTTAGAACAGGGAGATCAACACTACCTTGATACAATTTCGATAATTCAGCGCTATTTTACAGATAATAAAGCCAATTTTGATATTATTATTTGTGGTAATGACCGAATTGCTTTATTGGCATATCAAGTTTTGTTAGGTTTAGGATACAAAATTCCACAACAAGTGGCGATTTTAGGTTACGACAATATGGTTGGAATTGGTGAGTTATTTTATCCGCCTTTAACGACGGTACAGTTACCTCATTACCAAATTGGTGAACAAGCTGCATTACATATTATTCATCGTATCAAAAATAAAAATGTACATAAAATCGATTGCCCTTTATTAGTCAGACAATCGATTTAGTTGCATTTTAAGCATTCACCCTAAAAATTATTTTTTACCGCTATACCAATGCGATTTAGAAGAAATATTTAAATCGGACCCTTGCCCCATAGCGATCTTCAGAATCCCCTCCTTGTGATTCATCACGATCAAGTAACGACCAATATGCACCTAAGTAAATATTAAAATTATCCATATTCATTACATTTGGTATCAGATAGGATGCATTTACTGTATGTAATTTATATTTTCCTTCAGTATCCAGATAGCCTGACGTTTTATACGAGGGATTGAATGTTTTAATATCATTAGCTGCAAAGATATAACCAAGCGAATAATTGTGCCAATTGATATTCATACCGGCACTGAAATCTTGTTCTTGCTCTGCATCTAAATAAGCCGTACTGACATTCACAACGATCCCCTCTGAGGCGCGGTTAAAATCCCCCATACTGTTCCATGTAAACGTGACGCCGTAACCAATTCGTTTTGACTGGTCTTGCCAATCCCCCTCACTGTTAGTATAACCATATGCGTTATTAATCACATTGCCTTCTATCGCCGCCGCAATTGAAAAATCATTGGTTTTATAAGATATAACAGGCCGCAAATAGATAACATTTTTGTTGTTATCCATTTTATATCCATGATAGTTATTCTCATAAAATAGTGTTGTACCATCTTTAATCATGGTATTGAGTTCTAAATTTAAGTCGCCGAGTTGCTGCGTAAACTGAATACTGCCGCCACTACTACTTCGCCCTCTCGCTTCTTTCATCATATAAATATAGCCAAAGCCATCACTATAGAGGTCGTTAGACGTATTGCCAGAATATTCGATAAAAGTATCTTGACCTAGCGGAAACATGTCATATGCTTCAAAGCGTCCTATCTTGAATTGCCAATCAGTCTGCTTACCAAAATAAAATGCGGCATCATCGAGATTTACTTTACCACTCAAATCAGCAAGAGGCTGCACTGAAAATCCGGCATAATGCTGATTTTCAAGCACACGCTTACCATCTAGACCAATTAATATACGACCATTTAAATCCCAACGATCAATGTCACTTGCATCAAAATCTTTTTGTGCGGTCGTTTTGGTTGACGTTAATTGATGCTTTTTACTGGCAACATCGGCATTAAATTCGATGTCACCATACAATTTTAAATCACCTTGTGCGGTTTGCCACTCTATGGCACCAAAACTCGGCAGTGAGTATAGACAACAAACACTTAACATTAGACGAGATATTTTCATTGATTATTTCCCATTCATATTTTCTAAATACCAATAATTGATTTGTTTGATTGCTAACTCACCATTTTCAGCAAATAAATAAATGGTTCGTTCATCACCTGTTGGATAAATACGACTCGTTAATGCTGCTTCACCTTGGTTAACAAACACTTCAACGGATGAGTGATCGATAAAAATACGTAATGTTAAGCTATCCCCTTGAGGTAAAGGAATACTACGATATCCCTGTACACCTTCGCCACTCTTTGCACGATCAAGTATTAAACGCTTTGCCTGATTATCAATATATAATAACGTTGATTCTTTTCCATCTGGAGATGCCGCTAATGCCAATCCAGCCCGTTCAGCGATTGTTTTCGTCATATCAACTTGTACAATAAGTTCACACTGTAGACTGTTAAGTTTTAAATCTTGTTGACCACTTTTTAGTTGTAAATTGAGTAATGTTTTTGGTTCAACACGTAATAATGTAATAGCATCAAGTGGTTTCATTAAAACTTGATTATCTTTAGATAACGTCAGCTCTCTTGGTAACGTTAAGACGCCAGCCCATTTATCCGCTTTACTAGGCATCACGGAATCCCACATATCCATCCAACCAATAATCATTCGTCTATTGTCTTTAGATATAAAAGATTGTGGTGCATAAAAATCATGCCCATGATCTAATTCAGTGAATTGCTGGATAACCTTAAAAGATGATCCTGGTTTCCATTCACCCACCAAATAGCCTGATTGAAATCGATTACGATATTGATATCCCTTGGGTTTCATCCCCTGCGGTGAAAACATTAAAATATACTTATCTCCGAGTGGAAAAAAGTCAGGGCACTCCATCATGTATACATCAGGATCTGATGTTTGAGCTAAAATTTGGTCAAATTGCCAGTCACGCAGATTATCTGAGCGGTATAATAACACTTGGCCAATATCTTGTTGGTTTCTCGCGCCAACAACCATAAACCATTGATTATCTTGACGCCAAACTTTAGGATCGCGAAAATGCATAATGCCATCTGGTGGCGTCAATACCACACCTTGTTTTTCAAAATGAATGCCATCTTTACTGGTAGCGAGACACTGTACTTCACGAACCGCACTATCATCTCCAGCTTGATTTAGCCAAACATGCCCAGTATAAATCAATGCTAATACACCATTATCATCGACCGCTGAACCTGAAAAACAACCATCTTTGTCGTAACTATCTGACGGTGCTAATGCAATCGGTAAATGCTGCCAGTGGACTAAATCATCACTGGTGACATGCCCCCAATGCATAGGTCCCCAATTCTCACTATATGGGTAGTGCTGAAAGAATGCATGATATTTACCTTTAAAGTAGATAAGTCCATTGGGGTCATTTATCCATCCAGCTTGAGCCGCTATATGATAAGCGGGATAATAGCGGTCTTTAACATGCCTAGCTAACTGCTCAACTGACTGATTTGCTTTAGTTAGTAACTCTTTCATTAACGGTTCCTCTTATTACAGATTTAAGATGCTTATCTCCTTTAAGAAGAAAAGCAGCAATTAACATAAATACTCCGGTTGCACAGCCCATTAATAAATAAGTGTTAGCAAAACCGATACAATCATAACCATAGCCAGCCAGCGGCGCTAAGAAACTGGCGCAGACTTGACTAACAAATTGGAATCCA
Source organism: Orbus sasakiae (assembly GCF_039542345.1). Lineage (NCBI taxonomy): Bacteria > Pseudomonadati > Pseudomonadota > Gammaproteobacteria > Orbales > Orbaceae > Orbus > Orbus sasakiae. The sequence continues at coordinate 852,713 of NZ_BAABHY010000001.1, read as the reverse complement.
ACTAAATATAGTGTTGCGGACAAACGGTGATCAAAACGCGTTGAAATAAATTTAAAAATTGCAATTAACAAGATTGGCAATTCAACAGCATGTAACAACTTCATAGCTGAAATCATGGCAGGCCCTTCTACCAAGCCAGAACCAACGATACGTAATGTCATGATTGCACCACTTAGTATTAAACTGTTTTTAGCCCCAATACGGTTAACTAAAAATGGCGCCAATGCCATTCCACCGGCCTCAAGAAAAACTTGCAATGAATTAAGGAAACCATACATACGATTACCTTCTTCTTGAGTCGCAAATTGATGTGAAAAATAGACTGAAAACTGCTGGTCATAGACGTTATACATACTAACGCCAATTACAAATACAACTAATGCCCAAAATTGAGACAGTTTGAGTAAACCTAATGCGTCTGAAATTTTTAATTGACTGGTTTTACCATATTCAAGTTGCCCCAGTGCATCGATCTTAACCACCTTAACAAAACATAAAATAACTAAAAATACCGCTGCGGAAAGTGACGCTAAGATAAAATTAATATTTGGGTTGATATTAAATAAGAAACCAGCAAAAAATGTGGCAGTAGCCCAGCCTAATGATCCCCACATTCTTGCTCGTCCATATTCAAATCCAGTAATTCGACTTACTCGTTCAATATAAGATTCTAAAGCACCTATCCCCGCAAAAAAGGTCGCACCAATGTAAATTCCACCTAATGCAGCCCCAAAAATGACATTCATTTTTAATATAGGTGCATAGATAAAAATATAAAATGGCCCTGACATTAATAGCAAAATACCAATGACCCATAATAACTGTTTTCGTAATCCTAATTTGTCTTGAATAAAACCATATAGTGGTTGCAGACATAACGCTACGATCGAAATCGCCGAAAAAATAATTCCGGTATCCATTCCTTTTAAGCCAAGCGTCTGCCCCAGCCAAATCGAGATAAGCGAAAAAGATGATGACCATGTAAAAAAGAAAAAGAAAAATAATCCACTTAGTAAAAAATAGTATTGCCTACTCGACTTTTTCATAACAATTAAACCTTTATAATGAGTATAAATTCACTCAAAATGTTAACGTTAACTTTAAAAAATGGAATGATTTGATACTAAAAATGTGATGTTAATCACATAAGTTAACGTTAACATTGGATGATTGTGATCAACATAACATAAAATGAAGGCGATTTTAATGACAAACTTTCCTTTTTTGATTGGGAACATCTATTCACTTTAAGAATAACTAAGAATGGTATTATGAAAAAAACTAAAATCTGGTGTTTAGGGGATGCTGTAGTTGACTTACTCCCCCTTGAAAATCGAACCTATCAAGCTTGTGCCGGTGGAGCCCCAGCTAATGTTGCCATTGGGCTTGCAAAACTTGGATGTGATGCGGGCTTTATTGGGAGGGTGGGTGATGACCCATTTGGTCACTTTATGCGACAAACATTTATTGAACATCAGGTCGATTGCCAAAATCTGGAATTTGATGCAAAAATTAAAACCAGTACTGTATTAGTCGACTTGGCGCTAAATGGCGAGCGAAGCTTTACTTTTCTGGTCTCACCTTCTGCAGACCAATTTCTTTCTGAATCAGCCTTACCTAATTTTTCTGATGACATATTACATTTTTGTTCATTAGCCTTAGTTGGTAATTCATGCCGAACAACCTTAAAGCATGCTATTAATCAATTAAAAACATCGGGTGGAAAAATTAGCTTTGATATAAATTTGCGCGAACAAATGTGGGATGACAAGCGGCTAATGCGTGAAGCGATTACTGAATTTGCACAAAACGCCGATATTTTAAAATTATCAGATGAAGAACTTTTTTGGTTGACGGAAGATACGAATTGGTCAACCGCACTCATAAAATTAGATACCGATTACTGTGCGACATTAAAAATTGTAACAAAGGGGAGTAATGGTAGCATCGTATTATGGGGTAATCAGTGTTACCACTACCCTGCTTATCAGGTTAGGAGCATAGATACGACTGGTGCTGGTGATGCATTTGTTGCAGGATTACTCGCTTATATTGCAACTAATGGACTTCCGGATACAATACTAACCGTTGATGCCATGATATCTATGGCTAGCGCATGTGGTGCGTTAGCAACAACTCAAAAAGGCGCATTGACAGCGCTACCCACTCATTGCTATTTAGCGCAATTTATTTCAGTCAACCAGATACTTAAAAGACAATGAAAAAATGATTTTCTTTTATGCAACCTAATCTATATCCGCGCTAAGTATAATCCTTATTTGATGCTTAGCGTGAGACTCATACATGTTGAACAATATTACGCTATTGTTAGCATTACACTTTGCACGATAATCTTTTACACTATTTTGACAAATTACTTTATATTTCAAATAATAAAACGAAAATATTTATATTGTCATATTTCTGTCACAAAACTTTCATATGATAGCCACGTTGAACCGATTTATGTAGTCAAACTAATGGAGCATATATGAAAAGTCGAGTTATTCTTTCATCTGTTATTTCGTCAATATTACTTCTTTCTGCATCAGCACACGCAGCTGATGTTAATCTGACTGGTGCTGGTGCATCATTCCCTGCTCCGGTTTATGCAAAATGGGCAGATTCTTATAATAAAGCAACTGGCGTTAAAGTGAACTACCAAGCGATTGGCTCTTCAGGTGGCGTGAAACAAATTAATGCTAAAACAGTGGATTTTGGTGCAAGTGATGCGCCACTTTCAGACAGTCAATTGAAAGAACAAGGGCTATTCCAGTTCCCAACGGTTATTGGTGGTGTTGTTATTGCCGTCAATGTACCAGGTATTAAATCTGGCGATTTAGTATTAGATGGTAAAACATTAGGTGATATTTATCTAGGTAAAATCACAAAATGGAATGATGCCGCGATTACAAAACTGAATCCAACTGTAAAATTACCGGATCAAGCAATCAATGTTGTTAGACGTGCTGACGGTTCAGGCACATCATTCGTCTTTACAAGCTATTTAAGTAAAGTCAATGAGGGTTGGAAAGATGAAATTGGTGCAGGTACGACAGTTAAATGGCCTGTTGGTATTGGTGGTAAAGGCAACGATGGCGTTGCGGCATTTATCCAACGTTTACCTGGCTCAATCGGTTATGTTGAATATGCTTATGCTAAACAAAATAATTTAGCTTATACAAAATTATATTCAGCTGATAACACCGTGGTATCTCCATCAGAATCAAGCTTTAGTGCAGCGGCAGAACTTGCAAAATGGGAAGAGTCATTTGCACAAGATCTGACAAACCAACCAGGTAAAAATGCATGGCCGATAACATCAACAACCTTTATTCTCGTTCATCAGTCACAATCTGATGCCGCTAAAGGTCAAGAAGTATTAAAATTCTTTGATTGGGCATACAAAAGCGGAACTCAACAAGCGGTTGATCTTGATTACGCAACATTACCTGATTCGGTCGTAACAAAAATCAAAGCAGCATGGTCAACGAATATCGTTGATAAAAATGGTAAAGCGATTTATTAATTGATTTATCACACGTAAGGCGATATTTTATCGCCTTACTTGATTTAAAGTAGCTTAATAAAAATTTGATACGCGATGATAAAAATAAAGCATACAGCACGTTCTCCATCTAAATGGGGAGACATTATTTTTGATACCTTGGTAAAAGGTTCGGGAGTACTCGTTCTCCTTTTACTCAGTGGTATTATCTTATCTTTAACCGTTGCCGCTTGGCCAAGTATTAGCCAATACGGTTTTTCTTTTTTATGGAACAAAGAGTGGGATGCGCCCGCTGAAGACTTTGGTGCGTTGGTCCCCATTTATGGCACGATCGTCACATCAGTGATTGCGCTTTTGATTGCAGTCCCCGTTAGCTTTGGAATAGCCTTGTTTTTAACAGAATTAGCACCAAACTGGTTAAAAAGACCGCTTGGTATTGCGATTGAATTACTCGCGGCAATCCCGAGTATCGTATATGGTATGTGGGGGCTATTTGTGTTTGCGCCGCTATTTGCGAATTACTTCCAAATTCCAATGAATGATATTTTTGCTAATATTCCCTTTTTAAATCTGTTTTTTACAGGTCCTGCATTTGGGATTGGGATCTTGGCTGCGGGTTTAATCCTATCAATTATGATCATTCCCTATATTGCATCAGTGATGCGTGATGTTTTTGAACAAACCCCTGTATTAATGAAAGAAGCGGCCTATGGCGTCGGTTGTACAACATGGGAATGTATACGTCATGTGGTATTACCTTACACTAAAAATGGTGTAATTGGTGGGGTAATGTTAGGACTTGGCCGCGCACTGGGTGAAACAATGGCGGTGACCTTTATTATTGGTAACACTTACCAACTCGATAGTTTATCGTTATTTATGCCGGGTAACAGTATTACCTCAGCACTGGCTAATGAGTTTGCTGAAGCGGAGCCTGGATTGCATACCGCCGCGTTAATGGAATTAGGTCTGATTTTATTTGTTATTACCTTTATTGTTCTGGCGTGTTCAAAACTGCTAGTAGCAAGATTAAATAAGAAAGAAGGACGATAATAATGAATCGAAATCAAGCCATCACTAATCGATTACAAAATTGGCGTAGAATTAAAAATAAAATTGCTATTGCGATGTCGTTACTTACAATGGCGTTTGGTCTATTTTGGCTTATCTGGATCTTATTCTCTACATTTGAAAAAGGTTTGGGCGGCTTATCAATGGATGTCTTTACTGAAATGACGCCGCCACCAAATACAGAAGGTGGAGGACTTGCTAATGCGATTATGGGAAGTGTGTTGCTTATCGTATGGGCAACGGTTATTGGGACACCCATTGGAATTTTAGCAGGTGTTTACCTTGCTGAATATGGTAAAAAAGGTTTACTGGCAAATATCATCCGTTTTATTAATGATATCTTACTTTCTGCACCATCTATCATTATTGGTTTGTTTGTTTACATGCTTATCGTGGTTCACATGGGGCACTTTTCTGGTTGGGCGGGTATTGTTGCGTTAGCCTTAATACAATTGCCAATAATCGTCAGAACAACCGAAAATATGTTGTTACTGGTGCCAAACACATTACGTGAAGCCGCTTATGCATTAGGTACACCACGCTGGCGTGTTATTTTAAAAATCACCTTGAAAGCATCACTTTCAGGTATTGTAACGGGTGTGTTACTTGCCATCGCTCGTATTGCGGGTGAAACAGCACCACTCCTGTTTACCGCGCTATCTAACCAGTTCTGGAGCACGGATTTAACACACCCGATTGCAAACTTACCGGTAACCATATTTAAATTTGCGATGAGTCCATTTATTGAATGGCAACAATTAGCTTGGGTTGGTGTATTACTTATTACACTATTTGTATTGTTCCTCAATATTTTGGCAAGACTATTATTTAGTCGTAAATCAAAATAAACTGATTAATGAAGACGATTTGGATTAATTATGACATCAAACACAACAACTAAAATTCAAGTAAATAATCTTAATTTTTACTATGATAAGTTTCATGCTTTAAAAGATATCTCTATTGATATTAAAGCGAATTGTGTGACTGCTTTTATTGGGCCTTCTGGCTGTGGTAAATCAACACTATTACGTACGTTCAATAAAATGTATCAACTTTATCCAGAGCAACGTGCCACAGGTGAAATTTTATTAAATGGTAATGATATTTTAACGGATAATCGCGATATCTCATTACTCCGCGCACAAGTTGGGATGGTATTCCAAAAACCGACACCCTTCCCAATGTCAATTTATGATAATATCGCATTTGGCATCAAGCTTTTTGAAAAATTATCACGAGTAGAAATGGATGAACGCGTTGAATGGGCGTTAACTAAAGCGGCACTTTGGGACGAAGTTAAAGATAAACTTCATCAAAGTGGCTATAGTTTATCTGGTGGTCAGCAACAACGTTTATGTATAGCGAGAGGGATTGCGATTCGTCCTGAAGTATTATTACTTGATGAACCATGTTCTGCACTTGACCCAATTTCAACCGGTCGTATTGAAGAGTTGATTACAGAACTCAAATCAGATTACACCGTATTGATTGTTACCCATAATATGCAGCAAGCGGCACGTTGTTCTGATTCAACTGCTTTTATGTATTTAGGTGAGTTAGTCGAGTATGGTAACACTGATGATGTATTTACTTCACCAAATAAGAAACAAACAGAAGATTACATTACCGGTCGTTATGGCTGATTGTGATGGCTAATGCACATACAATAACAACGATTAAATGGTGATATAGTCACAAAACAAGTTATAAGAGGAACCTATGGATTACTTAGGCAAACACATTTCAGGCCAATTTGATGCAGATCTTGCACATATTCGCACACAAATTATGGTAATGGGTGGGTTAGTTGAGAAACAACTTAGCGATGCCATTAGCACCCTACTCAATCATGACACAACACTCGCTGAGCAAGTCATTAAAGACGATCAGAAAGTGAATAAGCTTGAAGTTGAAATTGATGAAGCGTGTGTCAAAATTATTGCTAAACGCCAACCAACCGCCAGTGATTTACGTTTAATCATGGTAATTATTAAAGCGATTGCGGAACTTGAACGTATTGGTGATTCAGCGAAAGATATTTGCCAAATTGCGAAACAAAGTTTTACACAAGAACAGCAAGATGTATTAACAGGTCTTGATGCGATGGGACATAACGTGATTCAGATGCTTCATGATGTATTAGATGCATTTACTCGTATGGATCTCAATGAAGCAGTACGTGTCTATAAAGAAGATAAACGTATCACTCAAAATTATGAGATGGTCATTCGTCAACATATGACATTTATGATGGAAGACCCACGCTCGATTCCGAATATTATTATCGCACTGAATTGTGCTCGTTCAATTTTACGTATTAGTTCGCGTTGTCAGAACATCAGTGAATTGATTTTTTATTTTATTAAAGGCCAAGACTTTAGACATGTCGGTGATGACGTTATCGAGACATTACTAAATAAGTAATAGCGTGCTTGTTATCCCGACTGAGGGCAATACAGATGATATGCTGTATTGCCCTTTTTAGTCGTCATTTTAATTCACCTCGTTAGTCAGCCTCTTTTCTCAACGTCATACATTTTCAAATATGCCTTCGTTTCGTAGATTGTAATTTCATGCTTATGTTTGATGCTATTTTCATCTTTTATAGCGATATTTCTCATAGACAATGTACAATACAGTCTAAAACGGTCATATTCGGTTAAATTAAAACAATTTGCTTTTGACCGAATTTGACTGATTAAGCGTGAATTGACCACGAATAAACCGATTAAGTGTTTATTAATAAGATAACATCACCACGATTGTGAACAACTTCACATCTTATCACTGAGATATTAAACCATGATATAAAACGGAATCACCACACAGAAATCATCGCAATAAACCGCTATTATTTACTACATTGTTAAGGAGAAAAAGATGCTAATACTTGAGCGCCAACAAATGATTATTCAAATGCTGAGTCAACATAATAGTATGACCGTCAATGAATTAGCACAGTTGTGTTCAGTATCAAAAGAAACCTTACGTCGTGATCTGCGTGAATTAGACGAACAAGGTGTTATTCGGCGAAGTCACGGTGGCGCAATGCTATTATCGACGGTAATTAATCAACCGATTATTGTCCCTAAAGTCAGTAATAGCGGTAGTTCATTCCGTCAGCGAGCATTAATCAATACTGATGCAAAAACGCGTATAGCGCGTAAAGCACAGCAATTTGTTAATCCAGCGGATCGTATTGCACTTGATAGCAGTTCAACTTGTTGGTTTTTTGCTCGTCAGTTACCAAATATTGATATGACCGTGATTACGTATTCTATCAATATGATTCAAACCTTAGCCGCTAAAAGCCAAATTCAGATTTTTGTGCTTGGTGGCGCATACAGCGTCGTTGATGAAGATATGGGTGGCTCCATTACTGAAAAAATGTTAGCTGATTTCACCATCGATAAACTCTTTATCTCTTGTGATGGTTTGGATTTTGATAATGGTCTTAGTGACAATAATGATCATCATGCTCGATTAAAAAAACAGATGATTCTATCGGCTCGTGAAGTTTTTTTATTGATGGACTCAACAAAATTTAATCGAAATTCTTTTGCTAAGATCTGCAATTTAGGTGATATCGATGTCTTAATTACCGATCAAAAAATTGATGAATTATTACAAAAAGAGATGGATTGGCACAGCGTTAAGGTCATTATCGCTTAAGAAATGGTTTCTCCTTAAACCGATTTTATATCGTTAATGCTGTTATACCCTATCCTCATTAAGGAGAAACGTTATGCAATACAAAATATCACCATCATTGATGTGCATGGATTTAATGAATATTGGTGAACAATTAGCCTTTTTTAACCAACATGCTGATTTACTCCATGTTGATGTTATGGACGGTCATTATGTCAAAAATATTACGCTTTCCGCATTTTTTATTGAACAAATTAGGCCTCACACTACGTTGCCAATCGATGTGCATTTAATGGTTGAGACACCAACAGACTTTATTGAACAAATGGCTAAAGCGGGTGCAGATTACATTTGTCCTCACGCAGAAACCATTAATGCAAATGCGTTTCGCGTCATTAATCAAATTCATCAACTCGGTAAAAAAGCGGGGGTAGCACTTAACCCAGCCACCCCTATAGAATTTATTTCAACTTATATTCACTTATTAGATAAAATCACGGTCATGACGGTCGATCCTGGCTATGCAGGTCAACCTTTTATTCCTGAAATGCTGAATAAAATTAAACAGCTTGCTGAATTAAAAAAACAACATAATTATAAATTTTTACTTGAAGTAGATGGTTCATGCAATATCAATACATATGCCCCTTTGTTTAATGCTGGTGCTGAAATATTGATTATGGGCAGCTCTGGGTTATTTAAAAAAGAACTGACGTTAGAACAAGCCTGGCAAAAAATGACCACGGATATTCAACAAGCAATTTCAACAATACGTTAATGTTAAAGGAACTCACCATGAAAGGTAAAGTCTGTGTTTTTGGTTCATTTAATCTGGACATTACAGCGATACTTGATCGTTTCCCGATGCCTGGCGAATCTTTAGTTGCCAACTCAAGTAAAATCTCTGCTGGCGGTAAAGGGGCAAATCAAGCAACGGCGGCTTTAAAGGCTGGTGCAAATGTACATTATATCGGTAAAATTGGTGAAGATGATTTTGGTTTTTTTGCTCGTCGACACCTTAAAGCGGTTGGATTTAATGCGCTAACCTTATTAAGTTCAGAACAAAAACCCACTGGTAACGCACTGATTTATGTCGCCGGTGAAGGTGCTGAAAACATGATATCAGTGGATCCTGGTGCCAATATGATTGTCACACAAGAAGAGATCCAAAAATGTGAGCCTGCGATAAAATGTGCTGATGTGGTATTAGTACAACTTGAGAATAATTTATCAGCTATCAATCAAGTTATCGATATTGCTAAACAAAATAACGCTTTCATCATTTTAAATCCAGCACCATTTCAACCCGTTGATGATGATTTACTTGCCAAAGTTGACTTGTTAACGCCGAATGAAACTGAAACCTTTTTATTAACGGGCTGCAAAATTGACGATCAAGTCAGTGCAGAAAAAGCCGCTAATATGCTGCATAAACGTGGCGTCAAGCAACTCATTATCACAATGGGATCTAAAGGCTCATTACTTTCAGATGCCACGACAAAAACTTGGATCCCATGCTTTCCGGCTAATCCAATTGATACAACAGGTGCGGGGGATGCTTTCAATGGCGCACTTGCCGCTCAAATTGCAAATGGTGCCGATATTAAACATGCCGCATTGTTTGGTTCAGCATTCGCTGCAGTGAGTGTGGAATATGTTGGAGCGGCATGTGTCACCACCTATGAACAAGCAGTGCAACGTATGCAATCACTGCCTAATAATTAATTACGATCAATATAATAATAAGGATTTTTTTATGAGTACACCTACTGATGTTTCAACTAAAAAATCAGCGTTATTGGATAAAAGTGTCTATTTAGCTAAAACGCCTTGGTTACAATTTATTTTAGTCTGTTCTTTATTTGGTCTTTGGGGAATGGCGGTTAATCTGAATGATATTTTAATCGCACAATTTAAAAAAGGGTTTGATTTAACTGATACACAAACCGCACTTGTACAATCGGTTTTCTTCCTGGGATATTTTTTTATCGCATTACCCGCTGCAGCCATTATCAAACGCTATTCTTATAAAACCGCGATTATTATTGGTTTAGTACTATATGCAACAGGATGCTTCTTATTCGTTCCCGCAGCATCGATTATGACTTATGGTGCATTTTTGGGATGTTTAGGGATTATTGCAAGCGGCCTAGCCTTTTTGGAGTCATCTTGTAATACCTATTCAAGTTTACTTGGCCCGATTGAAACATCCACACAACGGATTAATTTTTCGCAAATATTTAACTCCGTTGGGGTCATATTAGGTGTTTTTGTCGGTCAAATGTTGGTATTTAGTAAAGATGATGCGAGTCATGAAGAATTATTACAAATGGCGCCAGAGACGGCAGATGCAATCCGCCATCAAATGGTCGGTCAAGTTGTCACACCCTATTTAATCATTGGTTCGATTTTAGTATTGATCGCATTAGTTATCATATGTGTTAAGTTTCCAGCCTGTAAACCAAAAATAATTGAGACTAAAGCTAACGAAAACATGTTAGCATCGCTAAAACGCTTATTTGCAAATCCTCGTTTTAGTTTAGGTATTTTATCACAGTTCTTATATGTTGGTGCCCAAGTTGGTGTTTGGAGTTTTACCATTCGTTTTGTGCAACTTGTCGAAAAAGGGACATCTGAACACAGTGCGACCTATTGGTTATTAGTCTCATTATTCTTCTATGCAGCAGGTAAAGTCGTTTCAACCTATTTAATGAAAAAAATGAGTCCCGCCAAATTATTAGGTATTTTTTCAATTATTGCGGTTGTTTTGTTAAATATTGCCGTAATTAGCGATGGTTTCTTTGCAATATGTATGCTTGCTGCAGTAAGCTTTTGTATGGCACCGTGTTGGCCAACTAACTTTGGTCTAGTGATAAAGGGGATGGGTAAAGATACACAAACGGCAGGCTCAATTGTTGTTATGTCAATTATTGGTGGTGCAGTCATACCGCTAATTATGGGAATGATTTCAGATGCCAATAACGGTAATATGCAAATTGCTTTCTTAGTACCCATGATCTGTTTTATCTATGTTGCATTCTACGGCTTTTACTGTTCACGAAAAGGAGTATAACAATGCAAAATTTAATTACAGGCGTTGCCCATTTAGGGTTACAAGTTAGCGATATCAATAAATCGTCCCAGTTTTATCAATCATTAGGTTTTAAACTGAATGAATCGTTTACAAAACCACTTGAACATGGTGAGGTTAGTGTTCAATTTTTGACTTCACCAGCGTTAACAATAGAACTGTATCAGCTACCAACCACAGTTCACAGTCATCAAGTATTCAGTGGTATTGAGCATATCGCATTGGAAGTCAGTGACATTGAAAAAGCATTACAAACAATTACTGAGCTGGGTTACCCGATTAATGAAGGCCCGGTCTATCAAAAAAGAGAAACGTGTGAAGTTCATTTCTTCTTGATCTCAGGGCCTGATGGTGAGCGGGTTGAATTCGATATGACGCATTATTTTTAACTGTTTCGTTTTGCTTTATAACCTACTGAATAAAAGGGCCGAACAGCCCTTTTATTTTATCCAATACCTTCACATTCTCAATATAAATCTATTTGCATAAGATTAATCACCCAAAAGGTCAATTCATGCTTGAAATTATCGTGTATGATCGCTATATGATAATTAAGTCGTCTAATTTGGAAATCTTAATGTATAAATTTTTTGAAAAGTTAATTAATCCCTATCCAGATACACCACCACAAATTGCGCAAAAAAGCCTAATATCATTTTTATGGCAGGCGACTAAAGGGACTCGTATATTTATTGTATTATTAATTATCTTTACTGCCGCAACGGGGGCCTTTGAGGCTTTTCTGTTTGCGGTAATGGGTAAAATGATTGATTGGTTAGCTGTTGTTGCACCACATGAATTATGGAGCAAAGAAGGTAAAACCCTATTAATATTGTCGGCGGTCATTCTTGCTAGTACCTTATTAGTCGCAGTGCAAACGGTCATAAAACATCAAGTGCTCGCCGGTAACTTCCCGATGCGTATCCGCTGGAATCTGCATCGTTTAGTACTCAATCAAAGTATGCGATTTTTCCAAGATGAGTTTGCCGGTCGGGTTTCTGCGAAAGTAATGCAAACATCTTTGGCTGTGCGTGATACCTGCTTTTTGATTGCAGATATTTTAGTCTTTGCAATGATCTATTTTGTGACCATGTCAGTGGTTTTGACCGGTTTTGATCTCTGGTTTTTACTGCCATTTAGTGCTTGGTTATTATGCTATATTTGTGCTTTGATTTATTTTGTCCCTAAATTAGGTAAAGTTGCTAGTCAACAAGCGGATGCCCGTTCACTTATGACAGGTCGAATTACCGATGCTTATACCAATATTATGACAGTTAAACTGTTTTCCCATGCAGGCAATGAAGCCAGTTATGCGAAAGAGTCCATGAATGGGTTCCTAAATACCGTCAATAAACAGATGCGGTTAGTAAGCAGCTTCGAAATTATTAATCACATACTCAATATTGGTTTGATTTTGAGTACAGCTGGCATTGCATTATGGTTATGGACCGATTCGTTAGTGGGAATTGGTGCGATTGCCGCATCGACCGCTATGGCATTGCGATTAAATGGCATTTCACATTGGATTATGTGGGAGATGACTGCCCTATTTGAAAATATCGGTATTGTACAAGATGGCATCAATACTTTTTCAGCAAGGCAAACTGTTCAAGATAAACCTAATGCGACAGAACTTATTGTCACACATGGCAATATCGCTTTTAAAGACGTCTATTTTCACTATGATAATCGTGATAACGACCCAATCATAAATCATCTTGACTTGGCCATTAGATCAGGTGAAAAAATTGGTTTAGTCGGTCGTTCAGGAGCCGGTAAATCGACATTAATTAATTTATTATTACGTATCTATGATCTTAAAGATGGCCAAATTGAGATTGATGGACAAAATATTGCCAATGTAACACAAGAAAGTTTACGTTCACAAATCGGTATGGTGACCCAAGATACATCATTACTACATCGTTCTGTACGTGAAAACTTACTCTATGGCAGACCTTCTGCAACGGAACAAGAGATGATTGACGCAGCCAAACAGGCAGAGGCAGAACCATTTATTTTATCGTTAAAAGATGCTAAAGGACGCACTGGCTACAATGCGTATGTTGGTGAACGGGGAATTAAACTGTCAGGTGGTCAACGACAACGAATTGCCATTGCCAGAGTAATGATAAAAAATGCGCCTATTTTATTGTTAGATGAAGCAACCAGTGCTTTGGATTCAGAAGTTGAGCTGGCAATTCAAGACAGTCTATACAAACTCATGGAAGGTAAAACGGTTATTGCTATCGCACATCGCCTCTCGACGATTGCTGCAATGGATCGATTAATTGTGTTGGACAAAGGTCAAATTATCGAGCAAGGGACGCATCATCAGCTGCTTGAAAAAAATGGACTCTATGCACAATTGTGGAAACATCAAAGTGGTGGATTTATCGGCGGAATCTAGTTTAAAGTTATTTAGCATATTTGGTTTTATGATGATAGGGATTCACCTATCATCTTTTTCAAGACGAATAGGCCTTATTTTATAACACCTTCCATCACAAAAAAGTCACCTTTCATTGTTGTGTAATAAGCCAGTGATTTCTTTTGTATAAAATTATCACAATGTACAACCGTTGATTTATCACTCTCTTGCCAAGAAATGAGATAGTTATCACTCGGTAAAGCTTTCCAAGTAAATGTGACAACCATCTTGGTTCCAAGTAAATCGCCACTCAGAAATTCAACTTCAAGCTGTTTGCCATCTTTTAAATAACTATTTTTAACTTCTAAACCGTTATTCATTTTTATCACAAAGCTTTTGCCTGCATAAGGGAATTGATTTGCTGTCATAATATTTCCTTTAAAATATATGTTTATTTAACAAAAGTACCACCCGCCATACACCTTTCATCAGTAATATTTTTTGGCAAAGAATCGACCTGAATAACTAATACTTTGGCGGGTTTGTCACCAACGGCTCCCGATAAATGTCCAACTTTACCGTCTTTTGTCTGTGCTATAATATCGTAACCAAAAGAAAGCTCTCCTGGACCAAATTCTCGACGAGTATTATCCATTGACTCGATATACCATTTACCTTCAATCGGGATAACCCATTGTGCTTTTGGACTTTTATGCCAAGTCCCAGTCCAACCTTTAGGCATAATATTAAATACATACCGAGAGGTTTTCATATCATCATTAGAGACGAGTTCAGGTGCTCCAGCAACACTAAATTGTTGAAAAGTGAGACTATCAATTTTACAAAGTGATTGGTGAGATATCCCTTCTTTATCTGTCCATAAGCTCCAATAACCAATCTCATTATCTGAAATACCATTATTTGACTTTACTAAAGTGACACTATCATTTGCATATGAATAGATGGAAAATAAACTGAACATAATTAATATCGTTTTTTTCATGGCGTCGTCCTCTAAAATGGTAGAATAGTATTGATCTAGGTAACTAAATCTGTTTTATATTGCTCATTTTATTTAAAAAATACAATAAATTAGATCAATCAATACGATAGTGTAAAAACGTCACAGCCAGTTATTATTTTTTTAATGCTTAGTCATCAAACGATAGCTATTGGTGCTTTAATCGTCATTTTTATGCAAATAAAAAACCACTCCTTAAATTTGAGTGGTTTTACCTATTAACAGATGGAGAATGTTAGAATGAGACAGTCGTCGTTAAGTAATAAAATCGACCAGGTTCATTATAGGTACTTGCACCTTTTGCTTCACGATATATTTGTTTATCCAATAAATTTGCAATACCGCCATTAATACGCCAATTTTTCATTATTTGGTAATTTGCACCAATTGCAAACTGTGCGTAGGAACCCACTTCAAGATCATTAATTGTTTCACCACGTCTTGTTGAATATTGCTTTGGTTTTTGTCGACCATATTGGGTCCAATTGATGAATGCACTTAAATCATCATTGATTTTCCAATCTAACGTTGAATTAATCGTAAACTTAGGAATAATCGACAATGGATTTCCTGTAGCTTTATCTTTCGATTCAATCATATAGGTCATATTTGTAGACCAAGCAAGGTTATCATGAATCGGCATTCTTACATTCCCTTCAAGTCCTTGGATCACAGCCTTACCTGAGTTTTCCCATTGTGTAACATTATATTTAGTGGTACCAACAGTGATCTCATCAAGTATCGTTTGTCCTGCAATGATTTTATTTTTATAATCATTCCTAAAATAAGTCAAACTGGCTTGCCATGCTTCATATTTATACTCAATACCCATTTCTTTATTCACACTAATTTCAGGATCTAGATCATCATTACCGACCAAATAGCATGATCCTGTCTCAGCTGTTAATGGGCAACCGTTGCCTCTTGAAAGTAATAGATAGCCATTATTCGATTGGTATAAATTCGGCGCTTTAAATGCTCTGGCAATACCTGCCTTTAGTTTAAAATATTGACCTAATTGTTGTGAAAAATTTAAACTTGGGCTAAAGTTTGCACCAAATTCACTATGATAATCAAATCGTAATCCTGGTATAATATTGGTACCGTAAACCGGTTCAATATTGTCTTCCAAATAGAGACTTGTTGTGTGAGCTTCCGTTTTAGCACGACTATCTGTTTTAGAAATCAGATCTAATGCATCCGCTTGTGAAGCAGATGCTGGATCATCCAATTCCTGTTTAGCCCATTCAAAACCAAACGTTAATGATTGATTCAAGCCTTTTTCAATTGGGATGATTGTTTCACCATTTAAGTAGTAATTTTTTAAACGGCTCGTTGTAAACTCCAAATCACTCGATATTGCCCCTTCAACACGACCTGTCAGTCCTTCCTTAAGCCTTGTATTATTGGTTTTATCATATTGGAAAGTTAATTTTGCTTCACCAAAATCCCAATAACTGTCGTAACTTAATGAGTAATTTTGTCGGTACATTCGGTTGGTTTCAGAGCCAGATTTGGCCAGATTTGGAATCGTATTATCGACAGGCGTTGTACTATTTTGTGTATCGCCTGTATAGATATTCCCCTGACGACTGTACCCGGCATCAAAAGTAAGATATTGATTGTCTGCAATTGTCCAAATAAATGAACCATTGAGATCTTTATTTCTAACCCCTTCACGTCCAGCGACACTATCGGAATTATTAATACCATATTCATCAGAATCTGTTTTATTTAAGTTTCCATAGAGCCGGAAACTTAAGGTATCTTGAATCAAAGGGCCACTTAAATTAAGGTTTACACGTTTAGTATCACCATATTTACTGTGTTGAGCAATAGCCGTATAAAGTGAAACAGAGCCGTTCCAACTATTAGTCGGTTTTTTGGTAATGATATTTACAACACCACCAGCAGCACCCGAACCATAGCGTGCTGCTGATGGTCCACGTAATATTTCAATACGTTCAACTTGTTCAACTGGAACCCAGTTGGAATCTCCTCGTGTATCACGTTCTCCTGACCAACCATAGCGAACTGAATTTCGAGATGTAACAGGCTTGCCATCAATTAAAATTAATGTATTTTCAGGTCCCATTCCTCGTATATCAATTTGACGATTATTACCACGAGCACCAGATGAAGAGTTCCCCGTTAAATTAACACCAGGCTGTTTGCGAATAATATCGGATAAATCATTAACTGGTGGATTATTTTCAATATCTTGACTGGTAATGATTGATGCGCCTAATTGCTGTTTAAGCATATCTTCTGCTGAAACAGCGGTGACGACAATAACATCTTTTTCATCATCATTTGCGTAACTTACAAATGGTGTCAGACTTAATAGCGCACATGAACATAGATAAGACAATAAATTTGATTGAGTTTTGATATTAGCTGCCATGCATCATCTCTCCTAACATAGCGAAATAAAGGGATTATGATCTTATTGATAATGAAAATGATTATCAATAAGATTTACATTTGTAATAAGCGGTTTTATTTATCTATTTAATAGGAAAAATGGATTGGATTAATCAGCATATTATGGCGCTATAAAAGCAAATTAAAAAAATAAACCATAATAAAAACATGGGGATAATAAATAAGCCGCATAACAGCGGCAAAAGAAAAAATTAGAAGAGAAAATTAATTAGCGGTAATACATTGCAATAAGTTGATTCTCAACTTCATGAATGGTTAATGGTGTATCAAAAATATCTTCTAAAATGTCGGCTCGCATAATCTCCAGTGGTGTCCCTTGATAACATAAAGCCCCATTCTTCATTGCCATAATATGATCGGAATAAGCGGAGGCAAAATTAATATCATGAATAACTAAAATAATAGTTTTACCCAGTTGATCAGCGGCTTGCCTTAGCTGTTTCATCATTGCAACGGCATGTTTCATATCTAAGTTATTTAATGGCTCATCAAGTAATACGTATTCAGTATCTTGACATAAAACCATTGCGACGTAAGCGCGTTGGCGTTGCCCACCAGAAAGTTCATCTAAAAAACGATGACGTAAGTCAGTAAGATTCAAAAACGATAATGATTCGGTAATTTTATCTTTATCTTGCAGCGTCAATCGCCCTTTTGTATATGGATACCGTCCAAAACCCACTAATTCTTCAACCGTTAATCGACTATTAAACTGGTTTTCTTGACGTAGAATTGATAAACATTTTGCGAGTTTAGCACTTTTGGTCGTCACGACATCTAATCCACAGACACTGACCGTCCCTGAGTCTGCAAACAGCAAACGGCCAATAATCGATAATAATGTCGATTTGCCTGCGCCATTCGGCCCGATGATCGAAGTAATGCCACCTTTCGGGATGATTGTCGTAATATTATCCAAAATAACCGTATCATCATAACGCTTTACGATTTTATCAATTGTTATCACATTAAAACCTTTTTAATACTAAATAGATGAAGAAAATACCACCGATAAACTCAAGCACCACTGATAATGAACCTGCCATATTGAGTCCGTATTCGAGTATGAGCTGCCCACCAATTAATGCAATAACAGATAATAAAAATGCGGTGGGTAAAATATAGCGGTGTTGATGACTACCCGCTAATAAATAAGCTAAATTAGCCACCATCAAACCTAAAAATGTTAACGGGCCAACCAACGCTGTCGATACTGCTACTAGAATAGAGACTAGCAATAACGTTGTGGTGACCATACGTTGATAATCAAGCCCAAGATTGATTGCATGTGCTCGGCCTAAAGCTAATACGTCAAATACGTAACGTTTACGCCATAAGATAAAACCAAAGAAGAAAACCACAAAGGCAGAAAACCAGATAAGTTCAGGTGTTGCACGGGTAAATGTGGCGAACATGCGACTTTGCAATACAGAAAATTCATTAGGATCAAGTAAACGTTGTAACAAGGTAGAAGCACTACGAAACAGTGTCCCTAGCACAATCCCAATCATCAATACGAGATTAATATTAAAATGTACCGATGAAAATAGCCAACGGTATAGCAACACAGAAAAGGCCACTAATAGACACGATTCACCCATAAATTTGATAATACTAAACACCCAATAAGATGACGTGCCATTATAAAAAAAGACAATGAGCGTTTGAATTAAAATAAATAATGCTTCAAACCCCATTAAAGATGGGGTCAAAATCCGATTATTGGTCACGCTTTGAAATAATACCGTTGAGATGCTTGCCGCAAATCCGACGATAATCATCGTGAATAGAATATAACCACGACGTACTAAAATATAGTGTAAATTGTTACCAAGATTAATCGTCATGAAAATTGCCATAACGACCAATGCGAGAACCAACATTACACCAATTCGTTGCATTGGTGAAAGATGCCAATTTGCTGGACTTAAATAACGTTTAACGCTTTGCATGACGAGATTGATTAATAAGTAAAAAGAGAAAAATAACAGCCCCAATAACCCCTAAAATAGTGCTAGCTGGGATCTCAAATGGATAGCGAATAATTCGACCAATAATATCACATAATAAAACGAGACCACCACCGGATAAACAAACCCAAGGAATCGTTTTACGAATATTATCACCCATTATTAGGCTGACTAAATTTGGCACAATTAATCCTAAAAATGGTAATGCCCCAACAACAACAATAATAATGCCACTGACGACAGCAATAACCGAAAGACCTATCAGCATAACTTTACGATAGTTTAGTCCCACATTGATCGCAAACTCTCGCCCCATTCCAGCAACCGTAAAGCTATCTGCTACCCAACAGGCAAGTAACGTCAGCAGACCAACTAACCATAATAATTCATAACGACCTTGTATAATACCAGAAAAATCGCCGCCATTTACCCAAGCACCAAGCGACTGCAATAAGTCATAATACATTGCGCCGAAAATGGTGATTGCACTAATCACACTACCGAGCATAATGCCTACCAGCGGTACGATTAAGGCTGACTTTAGAACAATTTTACGCAGGATAAGCATAAACAAAATGGTGCCAGCCATAGCAAACAAACTTGCTACAATCATTTTGACAAAAATGGAAGCTGAAGGTGCTAACACAAGTACCACTAATAGCCCTAAACTTGCTGATTGAGTTGTCCCAGCGAGCGTCGGTTCAACAAAACGGTTTTGTGTTAACAACTGCATAATTAAGCCTGCAACGCTCATAGCACTGCCTGCTAATAATAAGGCAATGGTTCTTGGTACACGGCTTATCAGAAAAATATCACGCATGTCGGGATCAGACCACAGCGATGATAATGAAATGTGACTCACACCAGTAAACAGGCTTGTCACTGACAAGCCTATTACGAGAAGAACACCAATGATCAGGTAAGAAGATTTCATCCGACTATTTTTGGTCTAGGACCTGATTAATTTGATCTAATAACTGATTATAAGTTTGTAATCCACCTGCAATGTACATTGCTGAAGAATCTAAATAAACGATCTGATTATTCTGCCAAACTTTCGTTTTATGCATTAATGAATTATCCAGTACTTGTTTTGCTGATTGCGCTTCGTTATTTCCAATTGCACTATCACGATCTAAAACAAACAACCAATCTGGATTGACGCTGAGTAATAACTCAGCATTCACGACATTACCATGTTTACCGCTTTCGGCAAATGAAGTAGCAGGTTTAAAGCCAAGCTCATCATAGATGAAACCAAAACGAGAACCTGGACCATAAGCTGACATTTTACCGCCATTGATCATAATGACCATTGCAGTACCATGATTAGCGGCTTTATCTTTAACTGTCGCAATTTTTTGTTTAAATTCACTAATGAGCTGTTTTGCAAGTGCTTCTTTATTAAAAATCTCACCAAGTTGTTCTGTACGTTGTGACAAGCTATTAACAAAATCTTTGTTATCAACCGCTAAAGAAATAGTAGGTGCAATTTCACTTAATTTATCATAAGCATCATTTGCACGACCACCAGCAATAATTAAATCGGGTTTTAAGTTACTTAATGCTTCATAATTTGGTTCAAATAATCCGCCAGCATTTATATAATCACTGCTTTCATATTTTGATAGAAATGCAGGTAGATGAACACTCGTTTGTGGCACGGCAGTGATTTTAATACCTAGCGCATCCATAGTATCAAGCGTCGCAGTATTAAACACCACCACTTTTTGTGGATCGACAGGAATGACCGTAATACCTTGTTGATGCTCGATGGTCATTGTTTTTGTTGATGATGCATTATTCGATGCAGCATCTTTATTATTATTGTCACACCCAGTAACGGCAAGTGCTAAAACTAAAGAAAATGCGCTAGCAACAGCTTTAATAGACATAGTAACACCCCTAATTTGTAAAAGAGACTTATTCTCATTATCAATTGTTCGCCACTATAACAAAATTTATGAATGATAAAAATAATATTATCACTTACTTTACTTAGCTGTTTAATAAATAGTCACATTATCCCTTTTCGCCATAGGGATTTCAATTTTCAGTGTTCGATTTACGCGTGTTTTGCATTACAAATGTAATAATGAAAGGTTAGCGATGGCATAATTGGTCTGCAACATATAAACCACTTGCCGCCGCCTGCGATAATGAACTTGTCACACCGGAGCAATCACCAATAATATAAAGGTTATTCACTTGTGTTAAAAAACGGTGATCTGTTTTAATTACTGGTGCGTAAAGTTTACTATCTAACGCATATAATAAGGTATTTCCATCAATGGGTTCCCCTAATAGCTTTTCTAATGCCTTAAGAAAATCGCAAGTATAGTATAAATACTCATTTGGTGTCACGACCGCTAAATCTGAATAATTTGCTGATGTGAGTGTGGGTTCTATCGTTTGTTGGCAATATTGAAAATGCGAATCGATATCGGCTAATCTTTGCACTGCAATGTTTGATTGATGCTGATTAATCGTTGAAATGGTTTCATAAAGATAGTTATCAGCGGCATCACGCGTTGTAAACCATTTTGGTATAAACAACGTAAAGTTTAAATTATGACTTTGACCAACTTCATGTGCATTTTGACCATCAGCCATGACTAGGCCATCTTGATGTTTTGCAATCACTCGCCCTTTTGGATTCATACAATAGGTTGTGGCGCGGTAATCATTGGTTGAATAATCCAACTTTGTTTCAAAGGTATTTTTGAGTAATGGCGCTAATTGCTGCCCATGCATTTCAATGCGAAAACCCAAATCTAAACGCGTCTGTTGATAATCGAGTTTTAGTTGCTTTGCGATTGGATCAAACCAAGCCATTCCCCCCCGACCAACGGCGACAATCACCTTGTTGGCTAACACTGAACAATTATTATTTAACGTGAGTTTTAATTGCTGTTGATACGGCGTTATGCTATCGACGGTGGTATCAAAATAAAACGACATTTTTGCACTCAAGTACTTAGCAAACTGACTAAATATATTGACCGATAATGATGTGCCTAAATGGCGAGTTTGCGTTGACAGAATATTAAATCCAAATTGCTTCGCGCGTTTCATTAAATCAATATCATCAGTGCGATACATAGCACGAGCAGTCGCACCATATGAACACAATAACTGATCAACCTTATGCTGATAATACAGGCTTTCAGATGGACCTATTTTACTCGCCAGATCACCACCAAAGTCGTTAGTGTAATTGTACTTACCCTCAGACAAGCCTAATCCGCCAAATCCCATATAGCGATCAGATGATTGATTACCTGCAATATCACCTCCAAGGCGACTTAAGCGGGCCGCTAATGATTTACCCGCATCGATAATCAATACTTTTTTATTTTGATTTGCCAGCCCCATCGCCGTAAATAGGCCACTCACGCCAGCACCAATGATAATGATGTCAAACTGTTTCACGATAGTGCCGTAATCCATTTTCGAGTAATTTTTGCAATTGTTTCATATCATATTTTAATGATGAGCTTGCCGCTATCGTAATTGGTGTTCCATACATTTGCTCACTTTTCGTTAATAGATAACGTTGCACAGCATTTTTATGCTGCAAATAGTGGCTTGGATTATGAACATGAATGCAAATAAACTGTGTCGTTGAGGTCGACATAATATTAATAGCAATCATGTCAGACCAACCAATAAATCCAAAGCTAAGGTGGTCAATGATCCCCTGCTCAGCAATGGTTAAACCAATGCGATTATGACGTTTTATAAATAATCGAATTATCCCAATTACCGCACATGCGCCAAAAAAAACGATGGCCAAAATAGCAACCAATAAAATATATCCGCTCGGTGCAAATTGACGGTGATGCAACAATAAAAATAGACCGATCAAGACAAAAACCAATGATAATATAATCGCAATCACCATCTTTTTGCGACTGATTAAAATCTCTATTCGTTCTACGCCATTCCCAACTTTATGCTCAACCACGAAGTAACTCACGTTTGATAAAAAAGCGCCCTGCTAGATAGCTGACCAAACAGGTTATGATTGAAACAATAAAAATACTATTAGCCATCAAATAAAGTAAACTAATATAGTGGTTATAACGTTCTATATCACCTGTTGGCAGGGTTGAAACGAAATACCATTGGATTGCATAAATAGTCATAATCGAAATGATAATTGATACAAATAATTGGCTTAATAAAATCCATACTGCGGTTTTAATAGCTGATTTTGCGCACAGTTGATTAAACGCATTGGTATGTTGTTTAATAAACATGATTAATAGGACTGCTGTGGTAATCGTTGCTAAATAAAACGAAAAATGATGGTATTCCGTTAAGTTATTCCCCCCAAAATAGAGATACACAGCAACATATAAATAACGTTGAAAAATAAAGTTTATTGCCACATAAAACAGCACCAAATAACTTAATTGAATTCTTTGTTTGGCTTCAGTCGCTAAATTGATATTGTTTGATTCATCCGCCCATTTTAGATAGTGTTTAACAAAATAACAGAGCATGAATATAACACTATATGTCACTATCATAGCTAAAATACGACTGAAAATAGGATACCAAAAGAAAAATATTTGGTAACCCGTTTGCAATGACAGATCGATGACGTTGGCCAGTAACATCGTCATATTGCTATCTAACCAATAAGTCAGCAATAGAGATAAAATGACCATCATGATAACGAAAGTGACATTACGCAGATTCATAATATAAATCTTTATCTGATGCAGACAGATAGCGGTCATTAACAACGTATATAAACTACTACCAAGGATTCTTACGAAATCTGGTGAGTAATGATAATTCATCATTGAGGTTTGTTCTGTTACATTATCGAGTTTGAGTATCAATAATGAAAATAATAAACAAAATGACACAATAAAACTGATAATGGGTAAGCGAAAAAAAGAAGTTGTTTTCATAACGGTTATCGAGCAATAAATTTGCCGCCCTTTCTGGTTAAATACGTATCTAAACTAAAAATGCACAAAGCAAGCCAAATAAACCCAAATGTCGCAAGTTTGACTAAACTAAAGTTTTCATTGAAGTAAAATATCGCCAATAAAAAGACTAAAGTGGGTGAGACATATTGTAAAAACCCAATTGTCGAATAAGGTAAATGTTTTGCCGATAAATTAAATAAAATTAATGGTA
Source organism: Orbus sasakiae (assembly GCF_039542345.1). Lineage (NCBI taxonomy): Bacteria > Pseudomonadati > Pseudomonadota > Gammaproteobacteria > Orbales > Orbaceae > Orbus > Orbus sasakiae. The sequence goes on along the minus strand of NZ_BAABHY010000001.1, from coordinate 828,425 downwards.
CTAAGGTTAATGGCCCGGCAAGCATACATAGCCAGACCATGTTGCCGGTCCAAAATGACTCGGTTAGCGTCAGTGAATTGGGGCTAAACCACAACCAGAATAGCGCCACAGGTACTAAGGTCCATGTTTCGATCGCCATGCCAGGTAATACTTTAATCGGAACGATTTTTCGTATCAAGCCATAAGCGGCAAATGAAAAAGCCAATAATAACGAAATCCAAGGTAACTGGCCGATTAATAGTATTTGAATCAATACACCAATAAAAGCTAAAGCAACAGCAAACCATTGTAACTTACGCATATGTTCTTTAAGAACCAATGTACCAAGTAGCACGGATAATAAAGGATTAATGTAATACCCTAAACTGGCCTCAAGCATATAGTGATTATTGATAGCCCAAACATACAGCAACCAATTAGCAGACAACGTTAAACCTGTACAAAATAAAATGAGAATATATTTTGGTTGATTAAGTAGCGGCTTCCACCATTTGTGTTCTTTATAAAAAAAGATAAATATTGCACAGAAAAAAGCAGACCAAATAATACGGTGAAAAATAATTTCACTTGCAGGTAAGCTTTGAATACTTTTGAAATAGATCGGCGATAGACCCCAGATCAAATAGGCAATGATCCCGAGGGTAAGTGCTTTCGACTGTGACATAATCAATAATAGCCTTAAATGTTTTATATCAATTAAAACAATAAAGATAATAAAGGCTATTAGTTTAGTCTTTTCAGCAGCTAAAAGCTACTTTTGACGTGACAATCTTAGAGTTCTATAAAATCGGCTTCAATTTTCGTTATTTTTTTATCATAACCTATAAATATAGTGTAAAAATGCTTAACTTAGCGCTTCAACTAAAAAGTCGATTAAACATCGTGTACGCAGCGGTAACAATTTTCGACTAGGATAGACCGCATAAATATTATAATCTTCGACTTTGTAATCGGGTAAAACCTCGACTAATCGACCGTGTTTAAGGTCATCACCAATAATAAAGTCAGGTTGTAACGAAATACCGCCATCATTTAGCATCATTACCCGACACGTATCACCATTATTACAATAGACATTTGCTTTTAGCTGTACCGGATATAAAGATTTATCTTGCCAAAAATCCCAATTCTCTTCTTTTGCCCAATGGCTATATAAAATAATCTTATGTTGTTGTAACTCATGAGGGTGAGTTGGGGTACCATATTTTTTCAAATAGTTGGGCGATGCCGCAGCGATAATACGCGTTGAAGTCAACTTACGTGCAATTAGCGATGAGTTTTCAAGATGCCCAATGCGTATGGCTAAATCATACCCTTCTTCAAGGAGGTCAACGACCCGATCTGACAACGTAATATCTAACTCAATATGCGGATATTTATCAATAAACTTTTGCCATAACTTGGCTAAATCAGAAATACCATAACTAACGGGTACATTGATGCGTAATAAACCAATGGGATCAATTTGCTTGGATTGAATAATAGATTCCGCCTCTTCAACTGAGTTTAGAATCGTTTTTGCTTGTAAGTAAAAATTTTGTCCTTCAAACGTCAATGAAATAGTCCGTGTTGTTCGCTGTAATAATCTCACTTGCAACCGATTTTCAAGTGCATTTAAATAGCGTGATACTGCTTGTTTTGACAAATTGAGTTTATTCGCAGCCGCAATAAAGCTCCCTTCATCAACGATAGTCACAAAGACACTCATCTCTAATAATTTGTTTGACTTATCCATTTATTATTCCACTTATAGGGACAATTAATCGCATTTTAGCCTATTTATCCCAATATTGTAAGTAATTATAATGATTCCATAAATTATATGAAGACGGGGTATATTTGCAACCCACTTCATGATGAATAAGGAGCGAATTATGCAATCAAAATTACCGGTGTTATTTATTACTCATGGTTCTCCTATGCTTGCTGTCGAACCAGGAAAAACAGGACCCTTATTAACACAACTTGGTCAACAATTAGATAAACTAGATATTAAAGCAATTTTGGTCATTTCGGCGCACTGGATCACGCGTGATATGCCGATGCTAACCTCTGGTGAGCAGCTTGAAACTATACACGATTTTGGTGGATTTCCACGTGAACTTTATCAAATAGAGTATCCAGCAAAAGGCTCGCCTGAAGTGGCACAATTGATTAAAAAAGAATTAGAGCATGATGGGATTAAAGTTGGTCTGGACGACCACCGCGGACTTGATCACGGCGCTTGGATACCATTGGAATATTTATTTCCAAAGGTTAATGTTCCTGTCATTCAATTATCTATAGCTTGGCCAATGGATGCTAAACAAGCTATAGAATTTGGCCAGCATTTGAAAACGTTACGTAATCAAGGCATCTTAATCATTGCATCAGGCAGCATGACACATAACCTGTATGATGTTGGCTATAACGATGAACAAGAAGCCAGTTATATAAAACCGTTTGTAAGATGGGTGGAAAGTGTGGTTAAAGCACATGACTTAAATGCCATGCAGCATTATCGCAAATTAGCACCTTATGCAAAACAGGCTCATCCAACTGATGACCATTTCCTTCCGTTAATTATTGCATTAGCGGCAAGTGATAAAGATGAAAAAGTGACTGAACTTGAAGGGGGTATTACTTATCAAGCTTTAGCCATGAATAACTATGTTTTTGGACAATATTAAACTCAACCAATGAGCGTTAAACGTGACAATGTAAGTCGGTAACAGTCATCTATCGCAAATCCAACTAATGGATTGGTGGACGTTGTTGACCCGCGAAATGCATTGATTGTTACTGATACTGATATCACGTTTAATGGAAATAACTAATCATAATTAAGGATTAAAAAATGAAACAATACAATATCGATTTGGCCGCTTTAGCATTACGTATTGCGTTAGGGGCTATGTTTTTAGCACATGGATTTACGAAATTATTGGTATTTACCCCAGCGGGTACTGCTGCGTATTTTGCATCAATCGGTTTTCCAGGATTTATGGGATATTTGACAATTTTGTTTGAAATCGGTGGTGCTATACTTTTATTATTCGGTGCATTTGGTCGTGTTATTTCAGGGCTAACCGTGATACAAATGATCGTTATCGCATATATTCACTCACCAAATGGATGGTCATTTAGTAATCCTGGTGGCGGTTGGGAATACCCTGCATTTATGGCATTAGCTGCGTTTGCCTTAGCATTAATTGGCGATGGACGTTTCAGTATTATGCGATTAATTAAAAAGTAAACTTAGGGCATGATTGCCCTTTATCGGGATAAAAATGAAAAAAGCTTTTTTTGAAATTAACCCACAATCAACAATATTTACTTTCGCCGATCATAGCCAATTACGACTTAATGTTGGTTATGATTCGGTGATTGAACATGATTTTAAGCATCATTTTCCTAACGCTTATCAGACTGAAATGGCCATTATTACCATTGAAACAGCAATAGAACAAGTGATGACACTATGGCAAAAAACCGCTATATTGCAGACAGATAATGGCGAGATAAAAAAAATTGCAAATTATTTTAACAATGAAAAATCACTCAGTACTGAGCAAATTGAACGGCTATTTAATCGCGTGGCAGATATTATTGCTGGCTCACCTAGACAACATGATCCATTGCCAGATTCGTTACAATTTACAGCCAGCCTGTTGATTTTAAGGGAAGTGTTACATCATTTAAATATTGACGTGATTGAACTGGTTTAAGAATCAAACAACCTCAGTTGTTTGATTCTGATTCATGATCTTATTACGGATTATTCGCCAAAACCAGTTGCAAATAATTCACGAATTTCATCCATTGCAGCTTGCTCGTCTTCACCATCACAAATGATTTCAACTGTTGAGCCACCTTTTACACCAGCGCCTAATAATGCCATCATGCTTTTCATTTTAATCGTTTTGTCATTATAGACAAGTTCAATAGTACTTTTATAACGACCTGCTAATTTAACTAAGGTTGTTACTGGACGAGCATGGAGACCAGTACTATTTTTTACTACCATTTGTTCTTTTAACATAATTAAAGTCCTTATTTTGCTTCACTAAATTTAACGAAAAATAATGCGGTCATTTTGGCTTATTTATAGTCTTTCGTCAAATATCAACGACGGATTATTCGCATAAAGGTGCTTAATCGTGATGATTTCAATATTGAACAGCTAATCCATGTTCGATTTACGATTAATTTATAACAGGTCTAATGATTGGTAATGAAACTTTCGATCTCGTCAAGAAACAACTCACCATATTTTTCAAGTTTTATTTTGCCGACCCCTGTGATACCTAATAGCTCTTTTCGATTTTCCGGTAAAGTTTGTACCATTTCTAATAGTGACTCATCACTAAAAATGATATACGGTGCAACATCTTCCATTTCGGCAATCTCTTTTCTTAATCGTTTAAGATTATTAAATAATATACGTTCTTCATAAGATAAAATCGTGGTTTGATTAATTGCCCTTGCATACCGGTTTTGACGACTCTTTTTAACCAATTCAAGACGAGGCTTAACCAACGATAATGTAACATTACCCCGTAGCACGTTACGTGCGTCCTCACTTAAATAAAGTGTTGAAAATGCGGTTAAATTTTGTTTTAAGTAACCCAAATGAATCAATTGTCGGATAACACTAATCCAATAGTCTGATGTTTGATCCTTACCAATCCCATAGACAGATAAAGCATGATGACCATTTTCCTTAATTGACGCACGATTAGAGCCGCGCAAGACATCGACAATATATTGCGCACCATACCGTTGTTCTACGCGATAGACACAAGATAAAATTTTTTGTGCATCAACTAAACCATCGTAGTGTTCTAACGGATATAAACACACATCACAGTTATTACATTTTTCAATACGATGTTCACCAAAATAATTGAGTAATACAATTCTTCGACAAGTTTGGGCTTGAGTAAAAGCCACCATTTCATTGAGTTTATGTGACTCAATGGATTTATGAACCCCCTCTTCTTTTTCATCAAGCAATTTTTTATACCAATTAAAATCCTTTGAATTATAAAGTAACAGTGCTTCCGCCGGTAAGCCATCTCGCCCCGCTCGTCCAGTTTCTTGATAATACGCCTCAATGGTTCTTGGTACATTGGCATGAATAACAAAACGCACATTAGGTTTATTGATTCCCATACCAAAAGCGACCGTTGCAATCATGATTGGCACATCGTCTTTCAAAAAACGTTCTTGTGCGTAAGCCCGTGCATCAGGGGTTAATCCAGCATGATAAGCAACGACACTGTAACCTCGATTGGCTAAGCGTGATGCCATATCATCAACTTTTGCCCGGCTTGAACAATAAATTATGCCGCTATTGCCTTTTTGATTTTCAAGGAATGAAGAAATCTGTTCCAAAGGATTAAAACGCTCAACAACCGTGTAACGAATGTTGGGCCGATCAAAACTGCTAATTCGTATGTTTGGCTGATTCAGATTTAGACGTTCAATAATGTCTTTACGGGTCATTTCATCAGCGGTGGCTGTCAGCGCGATAATAGGAATATTCGGAAATTTAGCTTTTAACTGACCTATTTGTAAATATTCCGGTCTAAAATCGTGGCCCCATTGTGAAATGCAGTGAGCTTCATCAATCGCAATCAAAGACGGGGGAATGGCACGGATTAATGATGAAAATGCCGAAGTGGCTAATCGTTCAGGGGCAATGTAAAGTAATTTAATATTACCTTGCGTATACTGCTTCATTACCGATTGCTGCTCTTCTGGAGACTGTGCCCCAGTTAAACAGGCTGCCTTTATACCATAAGCTAATAATTGATCAACCTGGTCTTTCATTAAAGCAATCAGTGGTGATATAACAATCGTTGTACCTGCTAGTAATAATGCTGGAATTTGATAGCACAACGATTTACCGCCACCCGTTGGAATAATAACTAAATTATCTTCACCACGCACAACCGACTCAATGATTTGCAGCTGCTGATGTCTAAATGATTTATACCCAAAAGTATTATGAAGAACTTCATTGGCCTTCTCAGCTATTGACATATCGATTCTTATTTTTTTGATTTTGTTAGGTTTGATACAATCATACGTATTGAATGTGATGATAATTATTTTATCGGTTATTCGGCTTTAGTCGCAAAAGCGTCATTAATTTACCCTATAACACATGACTTATTTATATAAGCGAGAACCATAGTATAACTAAAAATAACGTTTTAGACGACCGAAATCATCCATTATTTCCATTTAAGCCATCGTCAATTCATCAACACGCCACCAATTATGATTTAAAACAGACCGACTTTAAATAAAAATCAAATAAATGCCTTTCTCCATGATAATGAATTTGTTTTTCATCGTTTTATGATCCATGTCAAACAACTTAATTTACATAAAAATGTATAAAAACAGACACAATATTTAAACTTATTTTACTGTATTTCATTAGACTTTATTGCCGCCAACGTTTAATATGCCAGCCCTTAAATATTATTAGTAATGATAATCATTATTAAATGGGTGATTAAATTTTGTATGCTTATTGCTCAAAACATTGAATATCACATTCAAGAAACGCTTATTCTTAATCACGTTTCTACCCAATTTCAACCAGGCTTAGTCTATGGTATTGTCGGTCATAATGGTTCGGGTAAATCGACGTTTACCAAACTCTTAGCGAAACAAATTATCGCAACATCAGGTTCCATTACACTAAATCAAAAAAATCTTACTGACTATTCACATAAACAATTAGCCAGAAAATTAAGTTATTTACCGCAATATCTACCTACTGACATCAATTTACCCGTTAAAGAACTGGTTAAACTCGGTCGATTTGCATGGCATGGGGTGATTGGCCGCTATACCGATGATGATTCTACCATTATTAATCAGGCATTAGCGCAAACGCATACAGCGCATCTTAAAGATCGCTATTTAAGTTCGCTCTCAGGCGGTGAACGCCAACGCGTATGGTTATCAATGTGTTTAGCGCAACAAAGTCAATATCTTTTACTTGATGAACCGTTGTCAGCATTAGATATTAATTATCAAATTGAAGTCATGAAATTACTCAACCAGCTAGCCAAAGACTATGACATTACGACCATTATCGTGTTACACGATATTAACTTAGCCAGTGAGTTTTGCGATCATTTATTAGCCTTTAAACACGGTCAGTTGATTTATGATTTAGCGACAGAACAGATGATGACACCAACGATTTTACAGCAAATCTATGGTATTCATTTTGATGTGATTACTCACCCTAGTCGGGGTCATAAGGTTGCTTTAGCATGAAGCTTAAAATCGCCTTAATTTGCTTTATTATAGTCAGTTGCCTTTTATGGGTTATGTGTTTACCCGATTATCAAACTGCTCACGTGCAATCCGATAAACCACAACGAATCATCACCACTGACTGGACGATTGCCGAAACATTACGAGTCTTACAAGCACCTTTAGTCGGTGTCGGCGATAAAAAGGAATATGCGACTTGGGTAAGTGAGCCAATATTAAACAATGATGTTGTCGACTTAGGTTTACGTTCACAACCCAATCTAGAAGTCATTGCTAATTTAAAACCCACTCTTTTGATTAATTCAACTTGGTCACAAAATCTGATTCCTGAAAAACTTATCCCGATTGATTTAGCGGCAATCGATTTTTATACCAACGATGGTATCAGTTGGTTACATACAGTACAAACAACTGAAAAACTTGCACAGCTAGTCGATAAAACAGCTCAAGCCCAAACACTCATTCGCCAGACAGAACAGCAATTTTCAGATAATATCCAACGTTTAAATGCAATACCGCAACATCCTTATGTGGTAGTGCAATTTATTGACTCTCGCCAATTACGTATCTATGGCGCAAACAGTTTATATGGCGTGGTATTGGCTAAACTGAATTTAAATAATGCTTGGCAACACCCTACAAATGCATGGGGCTTTAGCCAAATCAGTTTAATTGATTTAGCCACATTACCTCAAAATACCCGCCTTATTATTGTTAAACCTTATCCTGCTAATGTACATCAGTTATTAGAAAAGAATGTATTGTGGCAAACACTGCCTTTTAGTCAGGAACACCATTATTACATTTTACCTGCCACATGGGGATTTGGTGCATTACCCTCAATGCAACGTTTTAGTCATTCCTTAACCGATGCATTAACAATGCAAACCGCAAATGGGTGGTGATACTATGTCAGCATTAAAAAAAATCATCTTAATCAATTTACTGCTGTTATTGCTGTCTCTTATCGCCATTGGTTGGATAATTTTACATGTTATTGCGCAACCGCTTTTGCAAGTTGATTTAGCTCAAGTTAGTACATTAAAGTATTTGATCGTTGTTGATAACTGGTTACCTCGCTTTTTTATGGCGATACTTGTTGGCGGTGCATTAGGCATCAGTACAACAATTTTACAACAAGTAACACATAATCCCTTAGCTTCAGACTCTACATTAGCGGTGAGTAGTGGCGCTTACATTGCACTACTTTGTGCTAATTTATTTATGCCATCGTTACTGCTCTGGGTGAGTGGTGCAATGATCGCTCTTTTTGGCGGTTTAGCCAGTTTGCTAATAGTATTTATGATGTCTTATCGTAATCAGTTTTTACCCGTTAGAATGCTCTTGTCTGGATTAGTTTTAAATCTTTATTTGGGTGCATTAGCAACCGCATTAGTCATATTCCATCCTGAAGCCTCAAAAAATATTTTTGCTTGGCAAGCTGGCTCGTTAATTCAAGACAGCTGGCAAGATATTATACAAATACTGATTGCTACTTTTGTTGCCATAGGAATCTTGTGTTTGTTATTGCGTTCTCTACATGTTATGCAGTTAGGTGATACACAAGCCAAAAGCTTAGGTGTGCCTATCGTAGTGGTCCGTGGTGTGTGTATTTTATTGGTAGCCTATTTGTGTGCGACAACACTGAGTTTAGTGGGAATGATTGGCTTTATCGGACTCGCTGCCGCAACCATGATTAATCAAATTCAATTAACCAAAACATGGCAAAAAATGGTTTTTTCATATTTGACTGCTGGATTAATTTTACTACTGACCGATTGTCTCTTGGCTATTATACAGTTTTATAGTACCTTTTATTTGCCCGTTGGGACAGTCAGCGCATTTATCGGTGCACCACTACTGCTCTATCTCATTTTTAAAGCATTACCAACCAGCATTAATTTATCAAAGAATAATTCATATACCCATCACTCTACATTAACGGCTATGCAATCAAAAGCTTACTGCATATTAGCGATAATAATTGGCCTCATATTGGTGTGGTTTAGTTTAGCTATTAGTAATACTCCGTACGGATTTATGTGGACCGGCTGGGATAATACTCTTCTAGTCATTAAATTGCCAAGAATCATTACGGCTATTGCAGCGGGGATCATGTTGAGCATCTGTGGTGTTTTACTGCAACGTATGACACACAATCCGCTTGCCAGCCCAGATTTATTAGGCATCAGTTCAGGGGCAGCTATTGCAATTATTGTAACGGTTATGGTGTTCGGATACCAAGTCATACCGCTTTGGTTACCTGGCTTAATCGGTGCACTGCTGACCTTTTTGTTTATTATTGCCATCAACATTAAAAACAAATTTCAGCCAGAAAAAGTCATTTTAACGGGTATTGCCATAGCGGCGTTACTCACCGCACTCATTCAATTATTTTTAGTTAACGGTGATCCAAGAATCCAATTCTTATTAATTTGGTTATCGGGTTCAACCTACAGCAGTGGTCTAGTCAGTGGTATTGTCATGCTTATGGTGGCGTTATTCATTTTGCTATTATTATTGATATTCTCGCGTGCGATAAGCCTATTGCAACTGCCCGATAATATCACTAATGCATTAGGTATGAACAGTAATACAGTACGTTTTATATTAATTGTCGTCTCAACCATTTTAATTACGCTTGCCACATTACAAATTGGACCATTGAGTTTTATTGGTCTACTGGCACCATTGATTACTCGCATGATCGGTTATCATTTTGTCAAAAGCCAGTTACTCATGTCTTCGCTGATCGGTAGTATATTAATGGTCAGTGCTGATTGGTTAGGTCGTAATATTCTTTTCCCTTATGAGATTCCAACTGGAATCATGGCTGCCCTTATTGGTGGTTCTTGCTTTTTCTATCTAATGAGGCGCCCTTAACGATTATGTCAACCTTCTACCCACTATTTAAAACACAATCTAAATTACTAATTATTGTTATCTGTTTGACAATATTATCAAGTGTAATGGGCATTGTGATTATGAAATTTATAAATGAATATTTGTTAACAAATGCTGAATCGATTAACTTCACACTCATTATTTTTACGGGTTTGATTTTATTATATTTAATTCTAACGACGCTGGCACAAATTGTGATTTCACTCTTAGGACATAAGATTGTTTTTAACTTACGTACTCATCTGTTAAAACAGATCTTAAACAGTCGATTTGAGTGGGTAAAACGGATCGACAAATCAAAAATTATTGCCAGTTTGACCAATGATATCCAGCATATTTCATTTGCATTTGTTCGTTTACCTGAATTGGTTCAGGGTGGTTTATTTGTCGTACTTATTTGTGGTTATATGGCATATTTATCTGTCAGCTTATTTTTGATTATTGCCATTTGGCTTATTGCAACCATTGTTGGTGGAAACTGGTCAGTTAAACGGGTTTATCACCATTTAAAGTCTGTCCGTCAACAAAATGATGATATTCATGCACATTATGAATCATCATTAGAAGGCTTTAAAGAACTTTCGCTCAATCAACATCGTAAGCATCAACTTTATCAGGATTTTATTCAAGCGAATCAAAATGTCCGCAACCATTCTCTTTTTGCAGATACCTATCATGCCTTTGCGGGTAATTTTACCAATGTCATGATGCTGATGGCTGTTGGGATCATTTTTTATTTATCGGTATATCATCAATGGGCTTCTTTCCAAGATGCAACAACAATTGCTTTAGCACTTCTTTTTATCCGTGGACCGCTGATTACTGCGGTGGGTGCATTTCCAACTATGATGCAAGCGCATGTGGCATTTAAAGCAATTGAAGCACTCCAGCTCAGTCCCCTGACCGATTACAATACAAATGCGCTTAATACCGAAAACTGGCAAACCATACAATTTCATCAAGCTAGTTATCACTATGATAATAATCTCTTTTCACTAAAACCGATCGATTTTACATTGCATCGTGGTGAAGTTGTTTTTGTGGTTGGTAAAAACGGCAGTGGTAAATCCACATTGTCCTATCTATTGTCAGGTCTTTATTTACCAACAACCGGTTATCTCACATTAGATGAGTCAATTATTTCAGAGCGCAATATAGCGTCTTATCAGCAGCTATTTTCGTCTGTTTTTACTGATTTTTATTTGTTTACACATTTAATGGGTGGCGATGGTACTAAAGCCGATACGACACTTATTACGCAATGGTTGTCACACCTTCAGCTAAATACCAAAGTTACGGTTAATGGGCACCAATTAAATACAACGCAATTATCGCAGGGTCAGCGTAAACGATTAGCGCTGTTAGTTGCCGCATTAGAACAAAAATCAATTTTAATTTTAGATGAATGGGCTGCCGACCAAGATCCTAATTTCCGAAAAGTTTTTTACGAGAACCTATTACCTATTTTAAAAAATCAAGGTTATACCATTTTTGCCATCAGTCATGACGATAAATATTTTCAACATGCTGATCGCATTATTGAGATGACCGATGGTCAACTACATGAACTTAGTTCATCACCACAAAGGAGAACACTATGAGTTGCTCAACGCATTTCATATTTAAAAAAAGCGTTTTAGCTTGTGCAATATTATCGGCTTTGCCAGTTGTTGCATTCGCTGAAACAACCGATACCATCGAAGTCGTGGGGTCAATGGCAAAGACGGGGACGGTTAAATTTTACGATACGCAATCGACTGATTCGATCGATGAGCAGCAGATTAGTGATAAGAAGGCTGAAAAAATTGATGACGCATTATCTTATACTTCTGGTGTATCAACTGGCTTGTATGGACATGATGGACGCAGTAACTGGATTAAAATTCGTGGGTTGGATGTATCTTATACCGTTGATGGTATGCCACAAGTCAGCCATGGCTATTTTGGTACCACTCCTGAAACATTTGGACTTGAACGTATTGAAATACTAAAAGGAGCAAGCTCCGAATTATATGGTTCGACCAAACCTGGTGGTACAGTAAATGTGATAACTAAACGACCAAAAGATAGCCCAGCGGGTGAGGTTAATGTATTTTGGGGAAATCATGGTAGAACAGGAATTGCGGCTGATTATAGTGGCATATTAAGCGACGATAATAGTGTAAGATATCGTCTAGTTGGAGAATATCGTGACGAAGAAAACGCGGGTCAACAAAACTATACAGGATTGAAACATTATTATGTTGCACCAAGTTTAACTTGGGATATCAATGATAAAACAAGCTTAACATTGCTTGCGAACTTCCAACAAGACACAGGCGTACCTGAAAATGGTTTTTTCCCTGCTTATGGCACGTTAATTAATACCCAATATGGTAAAATTGATCGTCATACGTTCTTTGGTGAACCTGATTTTGATAACTTAAATCGTAAAACATCGTCCTTAGGTTATGAATTCAGACACCAATTTGATAATGATATTGTTTTCACACAGAGCTATAAATTTGTTCATCAAGATCTTGATCTTGCGGGTGTGTACGGTTCATATACCGATAATAATCGTACTTATACGCGCAATTCTTACCGCCAACAAGGCATTAATAACACTCATACTATCGACAACCGTTTAAGTAAAGAATTCGCGATCGGTAATTGGCGTGATACTCTATTAATTGGTTTAGATTATTTAAAAACGAATATGAGTGGCCAGGACTATAATAATTATGGCGATTCAACCATTGATTTATTTAATCCACAATATGGTTTTACTGTAACCAACAATTTCCAGCCATTCAAGTTAAAAGCAAACGAATTAGGGCTATACTTACAAAACCAATTAGTTTATGACAATAAGTTAATTTTCAATCAAGGGGTTCGTCATAGCAAAATCAAAAACAGTGGTTACTGGACCGGTGCTGATTTTGAAAGAGATTACAGTCATAATGTTTACAATGCGGGTTTAATGTATATTTTTGATAGTAATATTGCTCCTTATGTTAACTATTCTGAATCATTTTTACCTGTTTACGGTTATAACTCAAATACGCAAACCGTGTATCGACCTTATGAAGCAAAACAATGGGAAGCGGGTATCAAATATGAACCAGAATGGATGGACGCAACCTTTACATTCGCTTATTTCCATATTAATGCACAAAATTCATTTGTTTCAAATGGTAGTGGGCAAGCATCACAAGCGTTAGAAACTCGTAGCCGTGGTGTTGAAGTGCAGATGCAAGCAGATATAACGGATAATATCAATGTTGATTTGGCTTATACTTATACCCATGCACAAACCGATCAATCAGCAACATTAACAACACAAAGCTCACTTGTCCCAAAACACTTTGCTTCAGCTTGGGTAAACTATAAATTTGCAGGTCCTTTAGAAGGATTAACGGTGGGTACAGGTCTACGTTATATAGGTAAAACAGTTGATAAAGTTTATTTACCTAATAATGATATTCCAAGTTATACCTTATGGGATGCGATGATTAAATATCAATTTAACAAATCATGGTCGGCACAGCTTAATGCCACTAATTTGACCGATAAAACCTATGTAGCGGGTTGTAGTTATTGGTGTTATTACGGTGCAGAACGTAGTGTGGTTGGCACGGTGACGTATAAATGGTAGTTATTATCACTAGATAACAAAAATGCAGGCTTTTGCCTGCATTTTTATTTTAATGATAAAACAATTAAAGCGTCTTGAGTATCAGTCTTTAATGAATACTATTTATCTAAAACAGAAAAATGTTTCATCGAGAATGCGATGCGTTCTTCTACGGTTTCTGTTCTTTTTTCACGTTTAAGCAGTGCGATATGTTCTTCAACAATATGAGCACGGCTATATAATCCAACGTCGTTTGCGATTTGAATATTCAAACCTGGTCTTGCATTAAGCTCAAGGATCAAAGGCCCTTTTGTCTCATCTAAGACTAAATCAACACCAATGTAACCTAAATCAACTAGCTCATAACAACTTGTTGCCAAATGGATAAATTTATCCCACATTGGCAACTGAATATTGCTGACATTATTATCGGTATCGGGATGGCTAACAATCTGTTCATTAAACCAAGAACCATTAAGCGTAGTCCCTGTGGCTAAATCAACCCCGACGCCAATCGCTCCTTGGTGTAAATTTGCTTTACCATTTGACTGTCGTGTTGGTAATCTGAGCATTGCCATAATCGGATAGCCTAATAACACAATAATTCGTAAATCAGGAACACCTTCGTAACTAATACTTTTAAAAATCGGGTCAGGTTTTACCCGATATTCAATGATTGCACTGTCACGCATACCGCCAAGTGAATATAAACCCGTTATAATATTTGAAAGTTGATATTCAATTTCATTATGACGCATCAATCTTCCAGAAACCGTTTTATAACGATCAACACCATAACGATCCGCAATAACAATAATGCCGTCACCACCTGAACCTTGTGCTGGTTTTATTACAAAATCACGATGATCTTTAATAATCTCATCAAGCTTTGAAATATCATGTTCAGTTTGAATGACACCATACAGCTCTGGGACGCTAATCCCCGCTTTTATCGCTTTTTGTTTAGTTAAAATTTTATCGTCAACTAACGGATAGTTACTGCGTTTGTTGTATTTTAATATAAAATCGGCATTACGTTGGTTAATACCCATAACGCCTTTTTTATTTAATGCTTTCCAAGTTTTAATTAATGATAACATATGATTTACCTGCTATTTCAACATTGCTTTAAAGCGAAACAGTTCGAGTAATCGATAACCTCGGTAACGCCCCATTGCTAGCATGAAAGCAACTAAAAGTAATAAGATAGCAGGGAAAGTAAAGACTAAATAAATCAGCGGTTGATACCCCATTACCCCATAAGCAATAGACGCGGTAATCAACGTACCAATCGCAACTTTTAATGCAAAATTAGCGCCTCGCTCTTCCCATGTGATGGAGAGACGTTCAATTGTCATCGTTAAAATAACCATAGGGAATAATGAGATGGATAAACCACGCTCGAAACCTAATTTATGACTAAAGAGTCCAACACAAATGATCAACATAACCACAAACGTTAATACAATTGAGAGACGTGGTAACATTTGCAATTTGAGATGCTCTAAATAGGAGCGAAGCAATAATCCGAAAAAGACAATGATTGAGAAGAAAATCATTCCAAATACAATACCGGTTTCCCGGAAAGCTAAGGCTACTAACACAGGTGTAAATGTGCCCAATGTATTAATACCAATCACATTACGCAATAATAAAATAATCAGCACACCAAAAGGAATCATTAGCATGATTTGGTAGGCGAGTTGGGTTGAAATCGGTAAAGTATAGAAAGAATACTCCGTTAAGTTACTGCCTTCCGCAGTGAGCTTAGCCAAATTAATTGCCGTCAATTCACTTTTATCTAAGCTAAAGTTTACTCGGGCCTTTGTACCATTTTCAACATTGATAATATCATCACTACCAATCCACCATACAACTTGATCATCAGGTAATCCAATATCACCGTTGGTTGGATTAAAATAATACCAATTCCCACTCGTACCATTAATACTACTATCTCGGTTATCAACCCCTTTATTTGGCTCAATGTAACTTCTAATCCATAAAATTGGGCTTTGGTTAGTTGATTTACTCAATTGCAATGTATGTGCTTGTTGAATAGGAATATATGCATGAGATAACAACAGTTCGATTGCTTTGACTTTGCTTTCGATTGAGTCTTTGTTATTAAGTAATAGCTGTACATCACTGTTATTCGGATCATTAACCGTATGTATGGTCGTCGTAATAAAGGTTGATACATTGGCTGATTTGCTACGAATATCTTTCACCAAACGATCAACCGCTTCTCTTTCTGGCCCTGCGACAGCAATCGGAGAACGCCACATGTCGCCTTTGGTGCTGTTTTCAATTTCATCCGAGAAACGTTTCGTTAAATTCAAACGGTAAAACAATGTTTGTTGACCAGATACGGCACGGGCTGACCATGTGACTAAACGATTGTATTGCTGATTGGTAACATTTTGACCATAACCGCTTGCTAAAAATAGTTCGTTTGATACCGCATAATCCCCACCTTTAGGTGGCACATAAAATTGGATACTGACGGGTTTAGTGCCTTTTACTTCAAAATTGATTTTGGCATCGATAGTCCATAAGTTATCAACTTCACTCTCTTTTAAAGGTGTTTTTAAAACAAAGACTTGATAACTGATAATCGCAATACCCAGTGCAAGCAAAATAGCGATAATGATTTTTAAATGCAGAGTCAAAGAACGCATATAGATATTTACCTATTTATGATTAAATTTTACATTTTGCTGATGATTGAAATTTTAAGCTCGGGTCGACAATCACTTTAAATTTGATTAATGCAGAGCTGCCAAGTAACAGCGGATAATTAAAACGAGAACGATCGGTTAAATTGACTTCTGTTGGATAGACTTCACCATCAAAACAGATATCTAACATAACTACTGGTCGTCTTGAATGTAGTTTGTCTTCATCATCACGTATATCATCGCTACGCGTTTTGATTTTGCTCAATCTTACAACTTGTTTTTCCATAACGGGTAAATCAAGATCTTTAACCTGAGGTTTAAATCGGACCCATTGCTGATCGTCTTTTTTGAAAAAATGAATATCAGTTGCACCAAACGATGAGGTCAGTGCTCCAGTATCTAATTTAGTTTTGATCTCTAGATGATTTATTTCGGGTAATTGAACTTTTTCATAAAGGCCATATACATTTTTTGCTTGCGCATTTACCATGCCTATCACCAATAAAAATAAGCCCGTCGAAAAGAACGTACTTAAACGCATAATAAGTTATTCCAATTACAATTATGGTTTAGAAAAGCCGCAATAGTACGCTATTAGCACCATGTAACCATTGGGCAAATGACATTAACCTGGTATCAAAATTCCATGTACTGAGAACCATTTAATACACCTGTTAAAACTATGTGTATAAAATAAAACGAAATAATAAAATAGCAACATCCTTTTGACGTTTTTTACACTAATTTAATAAATAATCACAACTCATTACATTAAGGTTAGATTAGCTAATTTAATCACTAACCATTTAATCCCTTCATTAACAAATGCAATTTGAACTCGGCGATGTTCGCCTTCGCCATCCAGATGAATAATCGTTCCTTCACCAAACCGTTTATGCAATACTTTACGACCAAGTACATAACCCTGATTTTCAGATTGGCTTTTTATAAAAGAGGCTTTACGTTGATGAATAAATTCATCATTTTTTTGGTTACCACTGATATCCTCTTGGTTTTCCTCATCCATAGGTGTGGTCGAAAAGTTAATTCCACCACGATAGCTAAGATCATGGAGTAACGCTTCTGGTAATTCAGCTAAAAAACGTGACGGCAGATTACGTTCCTCTTTACCATATAGACGACGAATTTCAGAGAGGCTTAACGTTAAATGCTTTCTCGCTCGCGTTATACCCACATAAGCCAGTCGCCTTTCTTCTTCCATTTTTTGTACGTCCGGAATCGATCTTTGAGCAGGGAAAAGTCCTTCTTCTAAACCAACAATAAAGACATGATCGAATTCTAAACCTTTAGCAGAATGAAGAGTCATCAGTTGCACGGAGTCAGACTCTTTTTTACTCTCTTTACCTTCCAGTGAGGTATAGGCTAAAAATGACTCTAAGACATCAAGTGTGCCATTATTTTCACCATCGATTGATTCCATAATCGGATTTGCTTTGCTGTGTTGCTGATAAAACTGCTGCGCAGCACTGATTAATTCATCTAAGTTTTCCAGTCTTGATTGACCTTTAATGCCCGCTTCTTGCTCATACATATCATAAATACCTGATATTTTAACGATTCGCTCAAGCTGTTGATAAAAAGGTAAAGACTCAACATCATCATAAATAGATTGGATAAGTTCGATAAATCGCGCTAACCCTGAACATTGGCGAGCTGCAATAGCTTTCATGCCAATAAGCTGAATCGTCGTTTGCCATAGTGATTGATTTTGTTGACGCGCCATCAACCTAATTTTATTTAATGTAACATCACCAACACCGCGGCTCGGTGTATTGACCACTAATTCAAAGGCATTATCATTATTATGATCATGTAATAAGCGTAGATAAGCTAAAGCAAGTTTGACTTCTTGACGTTCGTAAAAACGAATCGAACCGTAAATTTGATAAGCAATTGCAGATTGTAAAAGTGTGTCTTCTAATAAACGGGACTGTGCGTTATTACGATATAAAATTGCACAATCTTTGTAATTTACCCCTTCCTCATGCAGTTTTTTAATTTGGCCAATAACAAAGCGTGCTTCATCAATATCGTTAAAACCTACATAGACAGAAATTTGCTCACCTTGTTCACTTTCGGTCCATAAATTTTTACCTAAACGATTTTTATTATGGGTAATTAATTGATTCGCGACTTCTAAAATATTGCCACTAGAACGGTAGTTCTGCTCCAAACGAATAATTTCAGTATCAGGATAATCATTAATAAAAAGCTGTAAATTATCAGCATTCGCACCACGCCAACTGTAAATCGATTGATCATCATCGCCAACAATCATTACATTTGACGTATTGCCTGCTAAGGTTTTAACCAACTGAAATTGAATATGGTTTGTATCTTGAAATTCATCAACTAAAATATTGCTAAACCGCCGATGACAATAGTCTAAGACCTCATGATTATTTTTTAATAATTCATATGTTCTTAAAATAATTTCAGAAAAGTCAACATAACCTACTCGGTCACAGATTGCTTGATAATCAACATAAATTTTTTGCCACATTGCTGATTTAGGGTCATCAATCGCAATGTCATGAGGCCTCAATCCATTTTCTTTTTGCGTAGAGATAAATGCGACACACTCTTTTGAAGACCACTGCTTTTCATCAATCTTACGTTCTTTAAAAATACGTTTGACTAACCGATTTTGATCATCATTATCAATGAGTTGAAAGTTGGTTGGTAAGCCTGCTTGCTTAGCAAAAATACGTAACAATCGATGGGCAAGTCCATGGAATGTCCCCACCCACATCCCATTAAAATGAGCTTCACCTATAAGATCTTGGATTCGCTCTTGCATTTCAGCCGCGGCTTTATTGGTAAATGTGACAGCAAATATTGAGTTAGCTGGGTAACGTTTTTCTAAACATAACCATGCAATACGATGCACTAAAACACGGGTTTTACCACTTCCAGCTCCTGCAAGTACTAGTGTATATTGGCTATCGGTTATTACCGCATTTTGCTGTTCTTGATTAAGGTGCATCAACAAAGATTGTTTTATATTTTTCATTGTCATCATTATCGGTTTAATTCTGCTTGCAAGCTATGTACACAAGGTATATTCAGATGTAACGTATTTTACGGACAAAGCTCATTATTATCTTCCCTAATACCGTATACCGTACACATTGGTTTAATAACTGTATTTTTATACATACATTATAGCAAATTATTTAATTCTGACAATTGTGTGATTTCAATGTGTGGAACAACACGCGCTAAACGTTGCTGATATAAATCGATATCAAACTCATTAATCCAACAGGCTTGCATGCCACTATTTATCGCACCTTGTACATCTGCATACAAATTATCACCCACATGCAAAATATGATTGAGAGGAATATTCAAACGCTCAGATGCTAAGGTAAACATATCATTATAAGGCTTAGATAAGCCATCAGCTCCACCTCTAAGTGAAAATTGGAAATACTGCTCCAAACCAATTTTAGCAATATCAGCATTACCATTGGTTATCACCGCTAGTGGAAATTTTTGTGCTAAGGCATTTAATGTGTTTAAGCTCTCACTAGGCACTGTAATTTTATTACGCCATACAACAAATTCATCCATTGCCAGATCGGTGATTTGCTCTAATTTATGGTTATCGGTAATACCATTTAACATTAAAAAACGACGAATCGCTGCCGCACGCCAAATTAAAACATCATGATAAATATCAGGTTCATCGATTAAAACATGTTGTTTAACACGATTAAAATCAGATAATTGTATATGCTGTAACGGCTCATATTGCTTAAGTACATCCATTAATGCCGCTTCGGCTTTCGCCATAAATGGGGTGTTATCATATAATGTATCATCAAGATCAAATGTCAGGGCTTTAATAGGATTAAGTGATCGATAAAAATGCATTAGTTTTTTCCTCGCTTTGCTCGTGGATGAGCTGAATCATAAACTTGAGCTAAATGATTAAAATCAAGATGCGTATAAACTTGAGTTGTTGATAGATCTGCATGGCCAAGCAGTTCTTGTACAGCCCTTAAATCACCACTGGCTTCAAGCATGTGTGTTGCAAACGAATGACGCAATTTATGCGGATGAATATGCACGCTTAAACCTTGCTTAATGCCCCACTGTTCAAACCGTTTCTCAACATTACGTGGTGAAATGCGTTTGCCTAATTTGGAAATAAATAATGCATCATCATGTGGTGATAAAAAATCACGCATTGATAGCCAATGCCGTAACCATTTTATTGATTCACGTCCTAATGGCAGTTTACGTTCTTTATTCCCTTTACCAACAACCCTAACTTCACCATCAATAAGGTTCAACGTTTTACAATTTAAACCTACAAGTTCAGATAAACGTAAGCCGGAACCATACATCAATTCAAGCATTGTTCTATCCCGCACAGAAAGGGGATCATTATATTTAATATCCATTAACTGATTAATGTCATCAATGTTGATATTTTTGGGAAGATGCCTGCCTTGTTTAGGGGTAAGCACACCTTTAGCTGGATTTGCATTTAACTGGCCGTTTTTTACCATCCAGTTAAAAAAACTCCGTAATGCAGATAACCGTAGTGCTAAACTACTGGTATTTAAACCATCGCGTTTGCTGCGACCGATTAATAATCTGACTGCCGATGAATCAACGTTTTGCCAGCACGAAATTTCAATTTGACTTGCCAATTTGATGATGGCATATAATTGACGTCGGTAATTGGTTTGAGTGTTTAAGCTAAGTTGTTTTTCTGATTTTAGATATAGTAAAAACTGTTCAACTGGCAGTGTCAGTAATTCACTATAATGTTGCTCTTTTTTTTGCTCGACCAAAATATCTCCCAAACGTTATCCGTTTGGCCAGTATTAAACATTATAATACTGACTCAAGTCATTTATTGTTGCCTATTAATTGCGTCGAGTTACCCAACGACTGATTAATATTGGTAGAATTTCACTGATTTTTTCTAACAGCAATGTACCTTGCCCCTGCTGATAATGTTCAGCAGAGCGACTAGCAAATACGACTACACCCAAATCACCAAACTTGCCGAGTAACGATAATGCCACGGAGCCCACATAGACTTTATCTGGTATCAACAAATCCAGTTCAGTTGAGTTTAGTTGACCTAAATACTGATAACTATATTGCAAATGACGCACACGGATAAAATCGAATTTATCCGTTGATAACGCAAAATGATAATAGCTTGAGGGCGCATTAAGTAACCATTTATCATCAAATAGGTAAAGGTATGCGCCAACTAAACCGAGTGATTTTGCCCATTGATTTAACCTTAATAACAGATCATTTAAATCGGTTGATTGTAACAACTGATGTTGTAATACCATTAATGATTCAAATAGCTTTTCATTACTGCTGGCATGTTCCATTAATAAAGTGATTTCTGTTTCTAGCTGTTTAATCTTACTACGCTGCCTTGCCATCTGCCATTCTGGTAGTGACATCACTCCCCTAACCGGATGGGGAATTTTCATTTCTTCAATCTGTTGTGCGTGACGTACAAAAAAATCTGGGTTTTGAATCAGGTACTGACTGACTAAGTCATCATTCAATAAAACCGCACCTTTTTTTGCCTGCACTGACGATTTTCGTGGTGCTCGGGTACGTTTTACGGGTGTCGGTTTTTCAGATATGTTGCTTTTTTTAGGCTTCGTTTCCATTATGCATCCTATTTATAACGATATAAAACCATCATAAACGTGTGTAGCACTCCCGGTCATATAAAGCGGAAACCCTGTCCCTTTCCATTCAATCGACAACTCGCCGCCAGGTAAATTGACTTTTACTTTGTTGTCTAATATACCTTGACGGATACCGACTGCAACGGCAGCACAAGCACCAGTACCACAAGCCTGTGTTTCACCAACGCCGCGTTCAAAAACTCGCAAACGAATGTGACTACGATCAACAATTTGCATAAAACCAATATTGGCTCTTTCTGGAAAACGTTCATGAGATTCCAAAACAGGACCTAATGTCGTCACTTGAGCAGTAATGACATCATCAACTTGAATAACACAATGAGGATTACCCATTGATGCTACACCACATAATACGGTTTGTTCTTGTGCACGGATAATATAGGTTTTTTCTTCTTTTATCGCTTTAAATGGCACACGGCTAGGCTCAAAACTGGGCTCACCCATATTCACTTTAACGGTTTCATCCGCATTCACCGTTAATACGATTATCCCTTTTTGAGTACTCACTTTCAGGATATTTTTTTTGGTCAAGCCTTTGAGTTTTACAAAACGTGCAAAACAACGTGCACCATTACCACACTGTTCAACTTCACTTCCATCGGCATTAAAAATGCGATAATGGAAATCGGTGTCGGGTGTATAAGGTGGTTCAACTAATAAAAGCTGATCAAAACCAATCCCAGTATGCCTGTCGGCTAATCGTTTGATGGTTTCAGGTGATAAATGAACATTTTGAGTAATGCTATCAATGACCATAAAATCATTACCTAGCCCATGCATTTTGGAGAAATTCATTTTACTCTCGCTTGCCTATTTTAATGCAGTATTCTATCTAATAGATGCATTATATCAGTGACAGAGCTATGTGGCTATTAGTGATTATGATGATATATAATCATTATATTTCGATGCGTTACACATTTGCACTGTATATTAAAACATGCAAATATATGCAAATGTCTGCAAAATTAAACATTAAATAACAATAACTTAAGAATGATAGTGAGCTAAATTTTGCAACATCCCACCACTCTTTTGACGTAATTTTTTTATCGGGATATATTGTTGCTTAGATGTCAGAACCTAAACCATAAGCAGACATATCACCCCGACAGGGTGATTTTTTTATTTTCAATAATCTATGCCGAGAGGGTGAGGAATAAAAGCCCCAAATAGGGGAATAACTTCAGCCTTTACTTATGGTAGGCTTCTGAACCTCTTGGCGCCTAGATCTGAATGGGACTTATCAGAAAAAGTCATAAGGACAATTATTATGTCAAACCTATCTATCAATTTATCATTATTTTCTTTTCAAGAATTATACAACGTCAGAACTGCCATTTTTGATAATAATGTTTGGTTTTTAGCTAATGATGTTTGTGCAATTTTGGGATATTCAAATCCAAGAAAAGCTATATCAGATCATTGCAAAGCTAAGGGTATACAAAACGTGACTCCCCTATAAAATGTGATGTAACGAGTCGTTACGGCACTTAAATAGCTAGAAAATCTCTAGAAATGACCTACATTGATGAACCCAACTTATACAGATTAACAACAAAAAGCAAAATGCCTAATTCTGAAAAGTTTGAGGAATGGGTATTTGAAATAATCCTACCAACTATCCGTAAAACTGGTAGCTACTCCGTTATAGACAAATCAAATTACATTACAGATAAACAACTAAATGATTTAAAGATAATCGTCAATAACATTTCTACCGCATATTTTACCAAGATTCTTTCATTCAAGGTATTTGGAAAATGATGAGTAATGTGACAGGTGCTGACAGTGTTCAACATATAACTAAAGATAAATTCTATCTATTAAAACCAAAAATTGAAAAAATGCTTGCCATTACTCGCATGTATTTACACTTGAGAAAAGATACAGGAGTGGCAATAGTTAAAAAGATTTTTAGAGGTCATACAAATGAAGATGTTGTAATATTCAACGTGAAACATAAACATGCTAAATTTATAGCTAACCTTAACAAAAATCACCTAATTAAATTAGATAACTTCAGTAAAAAACTTTTGAGTGAACTGAATTAGTAATTAGGCATTAAAAAAAGCCTTCAGGGCTTTATAAGTCTACAATCAAGTGATAATATCATAAACATCATAAACATATTTAATATAAGGATTAGCTATGACCAAAGGTAAAAAAATTTTAATTGCTGCTATTATTATAATCGGAGTACTTTATATAATGGGTCGTAACGGCAATAAAAAAGATGATACTTTTTCTACTTTACAATACCCACAAAATCAAATTGCTTTAATTAATGCTACAGTTGATGCTATGTCAAAATCTAAAAAAGCAGATAACGACATGCAAAAGGGGAATGCATTAAGAGAAAGGAGTAATGCTATATGTTCAACTATCGGATCGCTTTTCGTAAAAGATTGGGTTGGTATTATATCTAACATTGATTCAAATTCAGATGGGTATGGCATTTTAAGTGTCGAGATTAATAATGATATTTTCTTAAAAACATGGAACAATTCAGTATCTGATACATTTGATAATACTTTAATAAGACCCGGCACAAAATTATTTAATACAGTTTCAAATCTTAAAAGAGGTCAAGTAATAAAGTTTTCTGGGACTTTTTTTGCAGATGACCAAACATGTATAAATGAAAGTAGTTTAAGTTTAGATGGGAAATTAAAAGAGCCTGAATTCATTTTTAGATTTTCTAAAGTAACCCCATTATAACTTATTTATTTTGAGGTATTTTGTCTAAATAAAATACATACTGTGTAAATAAACAGTTTAAAAGATAACAATACAGATTTAAATGAATTGCAGAATATCATAAATTTATTGAATTGTTACTTATGATATAGATGAAATAAAAATTTGCCAGATTAGCATAAAAGTAAGGCGCCAAATAAGCGCCTTTTAGCAGACTAAATGATCTCGCCTTGCCATAACATATCAAAGTTTTCACGTTGACGAATTAAACGATGTTGTGATGCTTCAAGAAACACTTCGGCAGCTTTTGGATGGCTATTATAGTTTGATGCCATACTAAAACCATAAGCACCAGAACTACAAACGACTAATAAATCATCTTGTTGTAACGATAGCTGGCGATTTTTACCTAAAAAATCACTGCTTTCGCAAATTGGCCCAACCACATTGTAGGCATAAGTAATAGCATCATCAGTAGTTTGTTTCTCTGGTAAAATACGCATCCATGCTTCATACAGTGCAGGTCGAATTAAGTCATTCATCCCCGCATCAACAATCGCAAAATGATTGTCATCTTGATGTTTTATGTATTCGACTTTGGTGATTAATATACCGGAGTTAGCGACCAATGAACGCCCTGGCTCAAAGACCAATTCAATATCAGAATATGCTGATAGTTTTTTTAAAATCTCATTAACCAGCTCAGATGATTTTGGTGGGACTTCATCATCATAACAGACGCCAAGTCCACCACCAAGATCAATATGCTTAATCACGATACCATCATTTTTAAGCTGATCAACCAGGTTTAATACGCGGTCAGCCGCATCTAAAAAGGGAGACAATTCTGTCAACTGGGAGCCAATATGACAATCAATACCTTCAATAGCAATATGCGATAATTGAGCAGCTTTATGATATACGTCTCTTGCTAATTGATAGCTGATACCAAATTTATTATCACGTAAACCTGTCGAGATATAAGGATGGGTTTTTGCATCAACATCAGGATTAATACGCAATGAAATTGGGGCAATTTTGTTAAGTCGTTTTGCAACCATCTGAATTCGTTCTAATTCAGCTTCAGACTCGACATTAAAACATTTAATACCCACAACAAGTGCTCTTTCAATTTCAATCACTGATTTTGCTACACCCGAAAAGACCACTTTTTTAGGATCAGCGCCCGCTTTGAGTACTCGCTCAAGTTCACCTTGTGAGACAATATCAAAGCCTGACCCTAATTGAACTAAAGCATGGAGCAATGCAAGATTGCTATTAGCTTTAATCGCATAACAAATCAGATGTTTACGCCCTTTAAGCGCGTTATCAAATTCAATCCATTGTTGTTCGATATAGTCTCGGCTATATACATAAAGTGGCGTGCCATATTGCTTTGCTAAATCTGCAATCGCATGGCCTTGAGCTATTAATTTACCATTTTGGTATTGTAAGAAATCCATTAAGCAACCCGATAAAAGAAAGGCGAAGTAAACATTAACGTGGCGGTGTGTTTATCCGGCGCATATAACGGCCCTTTTAAGCCACATGCACTAAGTAAAAAGCTGAGTAATAAAATCGATAAAAACATTTTCATCATAATATATCTACTTAAATAATTTGTTAACAAAGTGATTATTTTGATACTAAGGCAATACACCCCAATAAACCGTCATTTTACTTCTATTAGTATTGAACGTACATTCTACTATACTTTAAAATCAATTTGCTAATAGAGTGTAGTTAGACTGTAAAAATACTGATAAGTTCAAAAGAATAATTAATTTATATTATATTGAAGATATGCGTTTAGTAATTTGAGTCATTGATTGATATTAAATGCCCAAATCACAAGCAATCACAGGGATAATCCGGTTACTCACGATCGTATAACGTGTCTTTTAACAACATGTCATTGCAGTTGACACACATTTTTACACTATAATCACCCATTATGACAATTTTTTAACGAAAATTATCGACGTTCAGGATTGATAATACCAAAATGTCGATAGGCATGCGGCGTTGCCATGCGACCTCTTGGCGTACGTTGAATATAGCCTTGCTGAATTAAAAAGGGTTCAAGTACATCTTCAATCGTTTCACGCTCTTCACCAATCGCTGCTGCAAGGTTATCTAAACCAACAGGCCCGCCCATAAATTTTTCAATAATGGTTAATAGCAATTTACGATCCATAAAATCAAAGCCTTCGATATCAACATCGAGCATGTCTAAAGCCTGTGTTGCAACAGAAGCATCAACAATACCATTAGATTTGACGTCCGCATAATCACGTACTCGACGTAAAAGACGGTTCGCAATTCTCGGCGTTCCACGCGAACGTTTGGCAATATGGTGAGCACCTTCAGCAGATAAATCCATCCCTAAAAATTTTGCACTACGGCTCACAATGTACTCTAAATCTGCCACTTGATAGAACTCCAAGCGTTGCACAATACCAAAACGATCTCGCAATGGTGATGTTAATGAACCTGCCCGCGTTGTCGCCCCAATTAACGTAAATGGAGGTAAATCAATTTTAATCGAGCGTGCTGCTGGCCCTTCACCAATCATAATATCTAATTGATAGTCTTCCATAGCCGGATAAAGAATTTCTTCAACAACCGGGGATAAACGGTGTATTTCATCAATAAAAAGGACATCATGCGGTTCAAGGTTGGTTAACATCGCCGCCAAATCCCCCGCTTTTTCAAGCACAGGTCCAGATGTCGTACGTAGATTAACATTTAATTCATTTGCCACAATATTGGCTAACGTGGTTTTACCCAATCCTGGTGGACCAAAAATTAAAAGATGATCGAGAGCATCTCCACGTTTTTTTGCTGCTTGAATAAAGATTTTCATCTGCTCACGGACATGAGGCTGACCAATGTATTCATCTAAGTACTTAGGACGAATCGCACGATCGATCGTATCATCTTCTTTAAGTGCTTGCGGGGATATTAAGCGATCTGCTTCAATCATAATGTCTTTTGCTCTTTAAATTAACTGGTATTGACTCAATCAATATTATAAGGCTGATTTTAATGCTTCTTTAATCAGTGTTTCACTATCCATATCAGGTTTAATCACTTTACTGATAATACGACTCGCTTCAGGCGGTTTATACCCTAGTGCGACCAATGCAGAAATGGCTTCACTCTCGATTTGGCTCGAGGTACGAAGCGATAATACTGACTGATCTTTACTATCGTGCGGAATCGTTTGATTCAGTAATTCGCCACCAAAGTTTTTGAAGCGGTCTTTCATTTCAACAATTAAACGTTCAGCCGTTTTCATGCCAACGCCCGGTAATTTAACTAATGTTTTAATTTCACCTTGTTCTACGGCAGCAACGAATTGGGTTGCAGACATGCCAGATAAAATAGCCAAAGCCAGTTTAGGCCCAACGCCATTAACTTTAATTAATTCACGAAATAAACGACGCTCTTGTTGGCTATTAAAACCATAAAGTAATTGGGCATCTTCACGCACAATAAAATGCGTCAGTATAATCGCTTCTTGGCCATTATCCGGTAGTTCATAAAAACACGTCATGGGCATCGAGACTTCATACCCGATACCATTTACTTCAATTAAAACTTCGGGCGGTTGTTTTTCAATAATAATGCCACGTAGACGACCAATCACATTAATCCCTTTTAACCGAAAATGAAAATTATATGCAGTTTACCCTATGCGAATAAAAGAATAAAGTAAAAACTGTATAAATAGACAGGCAATTATCCTGTGCAGATGCAACGGATAATTTTAGTTAAATCGAATTATCGCTGTTTAAGTAACGAAGTGAACAAATGACTATGTGTAATAGCAATAGCTAAAGCATCAGCGGCATCAGCCTGTGGGCTGGCGGGTAATTTAAGTAACATTTTAACCATATGCTGGACCTGCTTTTTATCAGCGGCACCCGTGCCAACGACCGATTGTTTGACTAACCTTGCTGCATATTCAAACACAGGTAGTTGATTATTCACCGCGGCTACAATTGCGGCACCTCTGGCTTGTCCAAGCTTTAATGCTGAATCGGCATTTTTTGCCATAAAAACTTGTTCAATTGCAAAAACATCGGGTTGAAACTGGAGAATAATCTCACTGACGCCTGCGTATATGCGTTGTAAGCGACTAGGTAAGTCATCAACCGCCGTACGAATACAGCCACTACCAAGATAGGTTAATTGACGGCCCGTTTGACGAATTACACCGTAACCCGTCAAACGTGAACCAGGATCTATGCCAAGAATTATCGACATTAGAGTGTTGCTGCAACCTCATCTGAAACTTCACCATTATGGTAAACTTCTTGCACATCATCGCAATCTTCAAGCATATCGATAAGACGTAATAATTTAGGCGCAGATTCAATATCCAAATCAACTTTCGTTGCTGGAATCATCGACACTTCAGCTGATTCAGCAACGAGACCTGCCGCATCTAATGCATCTTTTACTTCACCAAATGATTCTGGTGTGGTAAATACATCAATAGCACCATCATCATATGTCATGACATCATCTGCACCAGCTTCAAGTGCAGCGTCCATCACTTTATCTTCATCAGTACCTGTTGGATATGAAATTACCCCTTTTTTGGTAAATAGATAAGATACTGAACCATCAGTCCCCAAATTACCACCAGTTTTAGTAAAGGCGTGACGCACTTCAGACACGGTGCGGTTACGATTATCACTTAAGCATTCAACCATAACAGCCGTACCAGCTGGACCGTAACCTTCATAAATGATAGTTTCCATGTTACTATCATCTTCCCCACCGACACCACGAGCGATTGCACGATTCATCGTGTCACGGGTCATATTGTTTGATAATGCTTTATCCATTGCAGCACGTAAACGAGGATTCGACGCTGGATCGCCACCACCAATTTTAGCTGCCGTGACTAATTCACGAATAATTTTAGTAAAGATTTTACCACGTTTAGCATCTTGTGCTGCCTTACGATGTTTGGTATTAGCCCACTTACTGTGACCTGCCATAAAATTCTCCAGATATAATTGCTTTTATAAAAATCGCTGCATTTTAACAGAGATTTTTATAAAATTCATTATTAAGTTTGTTTCGCGCTATCTTCTCATCTCACTAGGTGAGAAACCAAACCGTTTTCGAAAGTAATGCGCAAAACGTGATCCCGAACTGTAACCAATTTCATGAGCAATTTGTGTAATCGTTAAATGAGAGGTTTGCAGTAACGTCAGCCCTTTTTTCATTCTTGCTTCAAAAATAATATTCGATAACGAATGACCTTGTTGGGCTAAATGTCGCCTTAAGGTTGATTCACTCATCGCAAAATGTTTTGCGATTGCTGCGGCTTGCCATTTTTGCGGTGGTGAGCAAGTCACCATTTTACTAATATTAAATGATAATTGATTATTATGTGGCACAGGTAAACCGATGTTTTCAAGCTCTAAACACAGTAATAGTTGATTGAACTGATGATTGATAAGCCGTAGATCAATCGATGGTGTTTGAAGCATATTTAATAAATAATCAATCGCTTGATGAAATGTCCCCATCGGTGATGAAATCACGTTGATCATGTTGATAGCATTATGATTTTTCGTTAGGCTTTGTGTTTGATAATTGCTTAAAATCTGCTCGGACCATGCAAAACAATCCGCCATATAAATTTGGTTATCCCGATTTTGATTAATCACATCAATTGTGATGCCTGCGGGGATAACCAACAATTGACCAGCAGATATTAGATATTGCTTTTGATTGGCAATAATCATTTTACAACCTTGTAATACGCGGACAAGCAAAGGTTCTGTTATGGTTAATTTGGATAATCGATGCCCACAATCTTGTATCACGCGGGCGTAATATCCGGTACCGTCAAATCGTCGTAATTGCCGAGTAATAGATTGCAAAAGAAAACCTCATATTAAAATGCTATCGTTGATAGTGATAGACCAGCGTTGCTTTATCCAGCATGTGGTGGTAACTAATATAACCAATGAGTGCCGCACTCGTTGTATTGTTGACATCAATAGTCTCAATGTCTAACGCATATAGGGTAAAAATATAACGATGGTTTGTCCCCGCTGGCGGACAAGGTCCACCATAATTGACATGGCCAAAATCATTGCGGACAGCGACTGCACCATTAGGTAATTTGAGAATATCATCACCTGCATTATGTGTAATGTGATTAGCTATCGCAGGAATATTAGCAATGACCCAATGCCACCAACCAGAACCTGTTGGAGCATCGGGATCATACATGGTTAACACAAAGCTTTTTGTTTCTTTAGGAGAATGATGCCACTGTAAATTTGGTGAAATATTTTCCCCATCACAGCCAAAACTATTAAGAATATATTGTTTACTAAAACCATGTTCAGAAAGATCAGTACTGGACAACGTAAAAGGTTGAGCTGTGATATAAAAACTGATCATACTCATAATAAACAGAACAATTTTTTTCATGTTGATGAACTCGATGATTAAATGTGTTTAAAATAGTATCGACAATTAGCGTAGTGTACGACACTAATTCGCTCATTTATGGTACAAATTCGTGCAATTTAATGTATCTAGCAATTTTCAGTATAATCAGGTTCTTCGATATCTACGTCATCACACATCGCGATTTGATAGAAATCCACTTTTGTAATCTCTTCAAGCTGCCCTGTTATTGCATTATAACAAAAGTAGCGAGTAATATAATTAGCACCCATAAACGAACCTATCCAATAAGGTCGATAAACATTTTCATTATCAATTTGGCGTTCTTCTTCAAGCGCAAATAACCTGATTGATGTCGTACTACGCACTTTAGTCGTATTGGCTAATACTTCATTAATAAAACAGTCACATATTTCATGTTCATGCTGAATATTTATCAGTTCTTTTTCACAAAAAAAACCCCAAATAACCATCACGAAAATAACTACAACAATGCTACCGATACCCCAAAGTAGCGAGGTAATAATTGAAAATGGATCACCGCCTAATAGCATGGTAATGTTTAATATTGCGATGTGATTATACATAAAAAATGCTGATTTAAATTAACCTAAACAGATTATCTTATACAGTATGATATTTATCAATCTGATTCATCAAAACTTAACTTAATAACCTAATCTGCTGTTTTAAACTTTCGATAAAACCTAAATCCACTTCATGCGGATATAATCCTTTTTGCCATGTTTGCAAGTATGCAAGTTGTTGTCTAGATAATGGTAATAACACACTGGTTGTATTTACAGTGTTTTGCATCAGCGATGCCGCCGATGGGCTGACCGTTTGCAACGGCCGCACTTCGGCTTTTGCCACTCGCTCAACTGCGTTGGACGAGTGGCAGCATCGCTCATACCATTTTTCATATCCTACTAAATTAAATGTATCGCTTAACCGTGCGCCAAAGGCGGTTTCTACCGCCATTGGCAGCCGATGAGTTAGTTTACTGTAAGGAAACGCACATTCAATGACCAACTGATCATTCAAGTACTTAACTTTATAACATTTTATTTTTAAATTTTGTCCTAACAGTTCAGTTAATATATAGGTTGATTCATTATAACTTTTTAAAAATAACCCATCTCTAAAGAGTAAAAGCGTGTTTACTCCACTTTGTAAAGCTAACTTATCGATCATTTTCATCTTAACATCCTTGTTTAATAGTCATTTATTGACAGTTGATAGTTACCCTAATGGATAACCATCATATTTCCTTATTTGTCATAACACCGATAAAATTCGAATTATTAGCGTATCAAATTATAATGAAAGCTAATCACCTCGGCATATTGCGCCTGTAACAGGATAGTTTGCATAAGCAAAACCAACATAACCATTTGAGCTAACAGTTAGCTGGTAAACGGTAGAATAGGCTTCTGCTGTCCAATAAATTTTCGACGGTGTTGACCAAGGTGATGAGTCATAATTCGCAACATCCCCCCATTCAGACATAAATGTACCAATGTCTCGCGAATAATAATTTGCCACAATATAGGTGCTACTGTTTTCTGGATAGTTTGTGGTATCAGCAAGCGGACTATTAGTCAATTCATCTCGTCGATAAAGGTATTTTTGTCGCCATGCCTTACCTTCATTTGTCATATCCAAAATTTGTGTTTTTAGTGTCGTCGGGCTTGCATTACCATCAACCATAACACGACATGTATTTAACGTATCAAAACTCGATGAGTTTGATAAACTACTCATGTTGCCATAATTCATCATACCGTAGCCTATCGCCCATTTACTTGGTATTGGTATAGCATAGCTATCCACGACAACCCAGCCATTATTATCTGTATTGTATTCAAGTGTTATCTTCGGCACACCACCCGCTACAAATGCGGTTTTAGTAGCAGAGTTATAGGTGACAACACAATTCTGACCTAATACTTTACTTGCGGCCCCTGATAAGGTTATTTTTCCGCCATTATCAGGGGAAGAGCAACGATACTTACTCTGATCACTCCCAGACCCGATAATTTTAAACACAGCATTTACAAAGCCCGTGGTTGGAAAACCAGCACTGACTTTGAATCCCTTTGCTCTTTGCCATGTTGATGAATTATAGCCACTGGCATATTTTACAGAGGATGAGTCAGTTCCTGGATAAACAGTCAAATCTTTTGGCTGAATCGTACAGATGATCTTCTCATTTGGTTCAAACGTATAGGTAATACCGTCATGCGTACCATATGCATTAGTATTTGGATCGCCATATGTGGTATTTGCACTAACAGCCGATGGCACCTCTACTTTTAATGTGTAAGGACCACTACATGCAGTTAATGTTTGACCTAATTCTGCTGATGTTATTGCGACGCCATCGTTATACCACGTCGCCCTCATTGCACCCGTTACATTTGTATTCGAGGCTATAGCCGCATCACCATCATCATCATTGACAGTGATATTCATCAAATTTTCTAAATTGCCATTAACATTAACTAAAGCTACTACATCACTATAGGTCATACCTGATGGTGCCGTTAACACATTATTAGCCATACTGGCGTCGATTCTAACCATGTGTTTTGTTACACCATTAGATTCATATGTACCATCCCACATACTAAAGCCTAATAGATCGTTTAGATTGTTCAATTTAGTGACACTGTCTGGCAATAATAAATACGGCTTATTACCTTGTATGCTATTTGCCGTTGTAGATGATAAGGCTGCATTCGCCCTATTCACGACCAATATTAGGAATAGTAATATGATGAGTAATAATGAAAAAAGCGATGTTAATCGATAATATTTCGAAGGAATCAAAAAAAGTTGAGCCGTTTGATTTATTGATTGGAAGCTCATTAAAATTTTTGTCAAAAGCGTATCTTTACTGCCTGATAAATCAGTATTTGCATAAAGACAATTTGCAGATTGAGAATGTAACGTGAATGAAGCTTTTGATGTTAGACCATGTGATAAATCAGATAAACCGATATTATGAGTATAATTTAAATGCTGCCTGCTGCCTGCTGCCTGCTGCCTGCTGCCTGCTGCCTGCTGCCTGCTGCCTGCTGCCTGCTGCCTGCTGCCTGCTGCCTGCTGCCTGCTGCCTGCTTTATTACCATATTTTACCATATCTTCCTCTCTTTTTCTATTTAATTATTTGTTTTTTTTGAGATTTATTTAAATTTTTATTCTAAATTTAATGCGCATAATAGTGTAACGCCAGCGATTATAATACAATCACTTTTAAAGCTAAAATAAAAATTAATGAAGATTAATTTACACTCTATTACAAAAAACTTACATTAAGATCGCATAAGCTGTCGTACTCTTATCAGTAAAAAGCAAAGCGCAATTTTTTGATAACTTAATTAAAATACTTGAATTCATCACTCAAATATTTCAGCCTAATTTGAAAAGTTAAGTTGTTTCACCAGCTCTATTGCCTGTCGATTGTTCCACGACGGAGTTAAGGCTTTTGCTTTATCAAATGGCAGCCATTGATAAGCCAAGTGTTCAGTTAATTGCGGTGTGATTTCATGGGGTAATGGTAAATAAAACCAGTGTTCTTTGTTAAGAGTGACATCAGGAGCGTAACGGTGTCTGAATTGGGGGAAAATCTCAAACTCGACCATTTTATCGGCATCAATTAACCGATATTCCATAAGTAATATATCAATCCCTGTTTCTTCTTTGACTTCACGCAATGCAGTTTGTTTCGGTATTTCACCCTCTTCCAAACTGCCTGTTACGGACTGCCAAAAATGCACGTCATCTTGCCGTTGAAGCATGAGGCAACGTTCAGTATAAGGACAAAAAATAACAACTAATACTGATTCAGGTTTTTTGTATTTCATCGATATCTACCAAAGCGTTAAATCATTGATTTAACGCTTTAACAATAAAAACTACTTTTTACTCACTTCGATGCCAAGTTCAGTTAATGCAGCAGGATTTGCTGGGCTTGGTGCATCAGTTAATAGGCATGCAGCCGCCGTTGTTTTAGGAAATGCGATAACATCACGAATATTATCGGTACCAACTAATAACATGGTTAAGCGGTCTAACCCAAATGCAAGTCCAGCATGAGGTGGTGTGCCGTATTTTAAAGCATCAAGCAAGAAGCCAAATTTTTCACGTTGTTCTTGCTCATTAATACCTAAAATCGTGAAGACAGATTGTTGCATTTCATTCCGATGAATACGCACAGATCCCCCACCCACTTCATACCCATTGATAACCATATCATAAGCATTTGCCACTGCATTTAGCGGATCAGCTTTCAATTGCTCTGGCGAGTAATCTTTCGGTGATGTGAATGGATGGTGCATTGCACTAAGTCCACCATCAGTTTCTTCAAACATAGGGAAGTCAACAACCCAAAGTGGTGCCCATGTTTTTTCATTGGTTATTTGTAGATCTTTCCCAACTTTGAGTCTTAGCGCACCTAATGCATCACTCACTATTTTATAGCTATCAGCACCAAATAGTAAAATGTCACCATCATTAGCATTTGCGCGTTCTAATAAAGACGCCATCTGATCGGCAGTAAAGAATTTAGCAACAGGACTTTGTACCCCGTCTAATCCTTTACTACGTTCATTGACCTTAATCCATGCCATACCTTTTGCACCGTACACACCAATAAATTGTGTATATTCATCAAGTTGTTTGCGGGTCAAACTGGCTCCGTTTGGTACACATAATAGCGCAACACGTCCTTTCGGATCATTAGCTGGCGTTTGGAATACTTTGAAATCAACGTCTTTAACAATGTCTGCCACATCAGTAATTTCAAGTGGATTGCGGAGATCAGGTTTATCACTACCAAAACGACGCATCGCATCAGCAAATGTCATAATAGGGAATTGCCCTAAATCAACATTCAAAATATTTAACCATAACCCTCTGATCATTTGTTCCATGGTGGCTTGAACTTGCTCAGCTGTCATAAATGAGGTTTCAACATCAATTTGGGTAAATTCAGGCTGACGATCGGCACGAAGATCTTCATCACGAAAGCATTTTACAATTTGGTAATAACGATCAAAACCTGACATCATGAGAAGCTGTTTAAAAATTTGTGGTGATTGTGGTAACGCGTAAAACTCACCTTTATGAACACGACTTGGTACTAAATAATCTCGCGCACCTTCAGGCGTTGCTTTGGTTAACATCGGTGTTTCGATATCTAAAAAGCCATTTTCACTCATAAAATTACGCACAAAAGCAGTAATTTTTGCGCGGGTTTTAAATATTTTAGCCATTTCAGGGCGACGTAAATCAATATAACGGTATTTTAATCGTTGCTCTTCAGTGTTGTTTTGATTAAAGTCTAATGGCAAGATATCGCTACGATTGAAAATCATCAGATCAGTGGCTAATACTTCGACTTCACCTGTAGCCATTTCTTTATTTATTTGCCCTTGTGGTCTTGCACGCACTTTACCTTTAATTTGAATGCAAAATTCATTACGCAGTTCTGAAGCTAGCTTGAAAGCGTGTTCATATTCAGGATCAAAAAATACCTGAACAATACCTTCACGATCTCGCATATCAATAAAAATCATACCACCTAAATCTCGGCGTTTATTGACCCAACCACATAATGTGATCTCCTGATTGATATGTGAGGCGTTTAATTGTCCGCAGTAATTGGTTCGCATAAAAATATATCCTATAAGCTTTGCAAAATGGTAGTTATTATAGAGCAAATTCAATTTGTATAAAGCCTGTTGCGCAAAATATTCAGTATTTATTTTATTTATATTATCGTTACAGTAATCATTTTGTTTAATTACCCCTTTTATCAAATTATTTAAATTCAAAAAGATACTGAAATAGGTTAAACGGATCGTTCTGATTGTTAACAAAACGTAAATTTAACACTTGTCATCGGCTTAATTTATTAATAAGCTTTGGTTTTCAATCAATTTGACTCGTTAAATATGAAAGCATTAATCTCTATTGATTATACCTATGATTTTATCGCATCAGATGGCGCACTCACCACTGGTCATGCAGGCCAAGCTATTGAGTCAAGTATTGTTAAAATAACGCAGTCATTTATTGAACGCGGTGATTTTGTGGTTTTTGCTATTGATGCTCATGATCCAACCGATGTGTTTCACCCAGAAAACGTACTCTTTCCGCCCCACAATATTATCAATACTCAAGGGCAAAATCTGTATGGTGATTTGAACCAACTCTTTCATCAATACCAATCTTCATGCCAAGTTTATTGGATGAATAAACGACACTATTCTGCTTTTTGTGGAACAGACTTAGATTTACGTTTAAGAGAAAGACACATCACAGAACTTTACTTAACCGGTGTTTGTACCGATATCTGTATTTTACATACTGCAGTCGATGCCTATAATCTTGGTTATAAACTTTTTATTTACCAAGATGCGGTTGCCAGTTTTGACCCAATAGGTCATACATGGGCGCTCAAGCATTTTCAACATACTTTAGGCGCAACCATACTATAACCACTTTTAGCTAAACATAATAAAGAGGATCCCTAATGGAAATTTTAAAAGACTATAGAGTGCACCTGCTCGCCCTATTAGTTGTGATTGTATGTGAGTTTATTGGCAGGCAAACAATATGGGTGATTACTGTTTACCCTATGTTATATGCCATGATTATTGGTGGCATAATTAGTTTACCTAAACTCAAAATTCTTAAAGAAAAAAATATGCATAATGCCAGTGCAGTGATGATTGTGACATTAATGCTGCTAATCGCTAAACTTGGTGTATCCGTTGGCCCCAAAATTAATGAAATTTTAAATGCAAAAATGGCATTAATTTTTCAAGAATTGGGACATTTTGCAGGTACAATTTTACTCGGTTTACCTTTAGCAATGATGTTAGGTATGGGACGCGAAGCTGTTGGTGCAACCTATTCCGTCGCGCGTGAGCCGAACATTGCGATTGTAGCTGATAAATATGGACTTGATTCACCAGAAGGTCGTGGTGTAATGGCAATGTATGTTTGCGGAACATTATATGGCGCAATTTGGATGAGCGTACTAGCAAGTTTTATGGCACAATTAGACATTATTCACCCTTATGCATTAGCAATGGGTGCGGGTGTGGGCAGTGGGAGCATGATGGCGGCATCACTCGCTCCAATTAGTGATTTATACCCAGAAATGGCGGGCGATATCAAAGCCTATGCAACTGCCGCTAACTTAATGTCGAGCGTACTTGGTATTTATATTTATATTTTATTTTCATTACCCTTTGCCTCATTTTTATATAACTTTTTCGCCCGTTTTCGTCGCCAAAAATCAGGAGCAAACTAATGAAAATTTTAGAAACGATTTTTTTATTAATCCTTGTTGCTATTATTATGGCGGCAGGTAATACGATTGGCTATCATATTGATTTTATCACTTCATTAGAAGCATTAGGTATATTAGTTGTTATTTCTATTATTGGATTTTTAATCAGCAAATTACCTATTTTTCGTAAATTACCGGTAATTTTGTGGGTATCCATTGTAGCTGCGATAGTCTCATCACCTATTTTTCCATTACATGAAACCATCGTACAAGTTACCGATAAAGTCTCATTACTTGCGGTATGTACGCCAGTACTTGCTTATGCTGGTCTTGCAATTGGTAAAGATTTAGCATTATTTAAACGTATTTCATGGCGAATTATTCCTGTTTCATTAGCCGTTTTTTCAGGTACATTTATTTTTGCGGCACTCATAGCACAAATCACCTTACATTGGGAAGGCGTCATTTAATTTATAGAGGTTGATAATGAATAAAACGTTATTAAAGCAAAAGGTCTGTCAAGCCATTGCGGCCCGAAAACCAGACATTATAGCCGTTGCAGAGGCCATTTGGGCTGAACCAGAGCTTGGCTATAAAGAAACAAAAACCGCAGAAAAAGTCGAAGCAACTTTTAAACAACTTGGTGTTGAGTATAAAAATAAGCTGGCTTTAACGGGTGTTAAAGGTCGTTTAAAAGGTGGTAAAGGGAGTAAGTATAGTATTGCAGTTATTGGTGAGCTAGATGCGATTATCTGCCCCGACCATCCTGCGGCAAGTGAATTATCCGGCGCTGCACATTGTTGCGGTCATAATGCTCAAATCGCCAATATGATGGCAGTGACTATGGGTCTTATCGATGCTGGGGCTATGGCATTTTTAGCCGGTGATGTTGTCCCTTTTGCAGTACCCGCTGAAGAATATGTTGAAATTACTTACCGTAACCGCCTAATTGAAGAAGGTAAAATTAAGTATATCGGCGGTAAACCCGAGTTAATTTATCGTGGTGAATTTGATGATATCGATATGGCACTGCAAATTCATTTAACCAGCGTCCCACAAGAACGTGATAATGGTTTTATTGAAATTTCAACCACCAGTAACGGCTTCATTGGTAAATTGATAAACTACAAAGGTGTAGCTGCACATGCAGCGGCCGCTCCGCATGCTGGCGTCAATGCGTTAAATGCTGCAATGATGGGTATGATGGGTGTTCATGCAATTCGTGAAACGTTTCAAGAAAAAGATTACATTCGTTTTCACCCGATTATTACGCAAGGGGGTGATCTCGTGAATGTGATTCCAAGTGATGTACGTATGGAAAGCTATGTTCGTGCAGGTAATGTCCCTGCTATGATCGATGCAAATGAGCGGATTAATACTGCACTTAAGGCTGGTGCAATGGCAGTTGGTGCCACTTGTGAAATCAAAGATTTACCAGGCTATCTGCCGCTCAACAATAACCCGACATTAAATGATCTTTTACAAAACAATGCTCAAACCCTGATTGGTGAAGAAAATGTTTGGGTGGCGCCACACATGACGGGGAGTACCGATACGGGTGACTTATCTCATATTATGCCGGTTAGCCACCCGTGGATTGGTTCCATTCGTGGGGTTTTACACGGTAAAGACTACACCGTCTTTGATGAGGATATGGCGTATATTCGCCCAGCACAAATGATGGCCTGTACTATCATTGATTTGTTGTATGATGATGCCGAAAAAGCTGACGAATTAATGAAAGATTATAAACCCTTAATGAGTAAAGAAGAGTACTTGACCTTTTTATCGGGTTTTGAAAAATAATCAACTGATTAAAATGGCGCTTAATGCGCCATTTTTTATGTTAGAATAATGACTCTCTTTTTTTGAACGCCCCATGACATTCATTTTATGCTACAACTGACAGATAACGAACTCTTATGCTACGACAGACAAATCACTTTAAAAGGGTTTGATATTGATAAACAAGAATTATTAAAAAACCAATCTGCTTTAATTATTGGTTTAGGTGGCCTTGGTTGCAGTGCGTCACTTTATTTATGTAGTGCGGGTATTGGCAAGCTGACCTTAGTGGATTTTGATACCATATCTGAATCGAATCTTAACCGCCAGATTCTCTACACCAATCAGTCTATTCAACAACAAAAAGTCATCGCCGCAAAATCAGCTTTACTCCAGCATAATCCAGCAATCAGCATCGATACTTGTGCGGAGCAGTTAGATGATAGTGCCTTGTTAAAACTAATAGAACAACACCATGTTGTAGTCGATTGCACCGACAACATACAAACCCGTGAACAAATTAACCGTTGTTGTTATCAACGTAAAACACCGTTAATATCTGGCGCTGCCATTCGTATGGAAGGATTGCTGTCAGTCTTTACCTATCAAGAAAATGAACCTTGTTATCACTGCCTTAGTCTTTTGTTTGGTCAACAACAATTAACGTGCGTTGAAGCGGGCGTCATGGCGCCTTTAGTAGGCATTATTGGCTCAATGCAAGCGCTTGAAGCCATCAAAGTCTTAACCCATTACGGTCAACCATTAGTTAGTCGCTTGTTGATGATTGATACCATGACCATGCAATTTAATGAAATCAGCTTTACGAAATTGGCTAATTGCCCAGTATGTCAGGCTAAATAGGGTAATCCGACTATTTTGATCGTTAATAGCGTTTTGAATTAAGAATAGATATTCAATTATATTAATAATCGCTTGATTACAGCTGTTTTAGTGGTTTAAGTCCTTTATTTAGTTAATGCCGCTTTAATCACTATCGGCTGTACTTGTCTGCTTAATCCCTTATAATATATCTCAATTTATAGCTTAGGTAACATTTAGTAAAAATTAGGCCATGTTATGCGTGTGATGTTAGCGCCAATGG
This sequence comes from Orbus sasakiae, assembly GCF_039542345.1. Lineage (NCBI taxonomy): Bacteria > Pseudomonadati > Pseudomonadota > Gammaproteobacteria > Orbales > Orbaceae > Orbus > Orbus sasakiae. The sequence continues at coordinate 786,877 of NZ_BAABHY010000001.1, read as the reverse complement.
AAGGCGTGTTAGATGGTTTTGTCAGAGAACTACTGACAGATATTAATGATTATGACTTGTGTGTTACCGAGTTTGTTCGCGTCGTTAACACACTTTTGCCAGCAAAAACATTTTATCGTTTATGCCCAGAGCTTCATCATCAGGGTTATACAAAATCTGGCACACCAGTCCGTGTCCAATTATTAGGTAGTTCACCTGAGTGGGTTGCTGAAAATGCGGTTAGAGCGATAGAATTAGGCTCTCATGGAATCGATTTGAATTGCGGATGCCCCGCTAAAAAAGTAGTTGGTAATGATGGTGGTGCCAGTTTATTAAAAAGCCCTGATATCATCTACCAAGTGACTCAAGCGATCCGTAAAGCTATCCCCAAAACACAGACGTTATCAGTCAAAGTACGTTTAGGATGGGATTCTATTGCACAACGTTACGAAATAGCCGATGCTACACAGCAAGGCGGCGCGAATGAAATTGTAGTACATGGCCGTACCAAAGAAGATGGTTACAAAGCAGATAAAATTAACTGGCAGGCCATAAGTGATATTCGTCAGAAGCTTACTATTCCCGTTATTGCCAACGGTGAAATTTGGCACTACCAAGATGGGCAAAATTGCCTCAATATTACTGGTTGTGATAGCTTGATGATTGGGCGCGGCGCATTAAATATTCCCAACTTAAGCAACGTCATCAAATATGATGCTGAAAAATTAGATTGGCAACAAGTATTAACCATTCTAAAAAAATATGTGCAACTGCATAACCCGAATGATAGTGGCTGTTATCATGTTGCCAGAATTAAACAATGGTTAAATTATTTACGTAAAGAGTACACCGAAGCTGCTGTATTATTTTTAAAAATACGAACCATTAGCGATTCACCGCATCTTACTACCGTCATTTTAAATGAATAACCATCAACGCTAAGGCAAGATAATGTTATTTTATTAATATTATCTTGCCAAGATGGTCGTTTATTTTCGTTATTTTTTTATCATCAGCCAACATTATAGTGTAAAAAAACCGAATAAATTTAAAAGTCAAGGCTGAATGCTTTTTTAAGAAAAGAACGTTATCAAGTATTTTAAAGCCTAAGCAATATCTTGCATTAAATACATCCCAGCCCCTAACAATCCTGGATCAGGATGCACTATCACGTACACAGGAATCGTCTTAAGTAAATAGCTCATACGCCCTTTATTTTCAAAATGATGACGAAATTCAGATTGCATAAGGTAGTCAATAAAGCGAGGTACAATCCCGCCAGCAATATAGACACCACCTTTAGTATTCATGGTTAATGCTAAATTGCCACCAAAACGCCCCATAAACGTACAAAACAATTTTAAGGTTTGCTGACATAGTGGACAACGATCGTTAAGTGCATTATCAACAATTTCACTAGGTGATAATTCGGATTTATCGGCATGATTGATTTCAAGAAGAGCTTGATAAATGTTGATTAACCCATTACCTGATAAAAACCGTTCTGCTGAAACGCGTGTGAATTTTTTACGTAAGGTATCGAGTAATTGGTCTTCTTGTGGAGTCGTCATTGGTAATTCAACGTGTCCCCCTTCACCAGAAAGGCTTAACCAACGTTTTTCTGTTTTTAATAAATGCGCAACCCCAAGTCCCGTACCTGCACCATAGATTGCAATTGGGTAATGAGTATCTGGTTTATCACCACCAATTTTTTTTACATCTTCTGCACGTAAAGCCGGTACCGACATAGCGACAGCTGTAAAATCATTAATCACAGATAGGTGCTTTAGCTGTAATGCGGATTGTAGTTCACGACGAGAAAATTCAATATGATTATTGGTCATCGTAACGTGATCACCTTCAATGGGACAAGCAAGCGCTAAACACGCATAATCAATGTTTGCTTCACACGTTTTTAAATAGTTTTCGATTAACTGTTTTAGACATGTATCATCATTAATGGTGAATTTTTCAATGTTAGATAATGTTTTATTGGATTTATCAAATAAAGCAAAACGTGCATTTGTGCCACCAATATCAGCAACCAGTAACTGTTCCATAACCGTCCTTTAAGGCTAAAATCGAAAGTTAACTATTTTAGGCTACAAATAGTGAAACAGCAATTTAATGTTTGGGTTTAATAATTAGAATTATGTTTAAAAATAAACTTAATGTCCTTTTATGTTGAAAACGGATTGGTGAAAAGATTCTTCACAATAAACCATAATGTGGAAATAGGTCATTTATAACATTTGTAGTTTAATCGGTATGTTATGAATTGTTATACAAAATTTTGCCTGCAACCGCAGGCAAAAAACAAAATGAGCAATAAAGAGAATGGATTACAAAATATAGAGACAGGTTATTTTCAATCCTTCTGATTTATTAATTAGAACGTAACTACAACCATTTTTTCAGCTTGAAATAAACATAGGGTGCGAGACCTGCAACCAGCATTAAACCGAGTGCAAATGGATAACCCAGTTCCCAATGCGTTTCAGGCATAAAATCAAAGTTCATACCGTATGCTGATGCCACCACGGTTGGTGGTAGGAACACCACCGACACAACTGAGAATATTTTGATAATACGACTTTGTTCAATATTGATAAAACTGGTTGCGGCCTGCATCAAAAAGTTTACTTTTTGAAACAATGACTCATTATGAGGAACCAGTGATTCGATATCGCGGATAACTTCACGTGCTTGTTCTAATTGTGCGTGTGGCATTTTAGCTCTACGCACTAAATAGTTAAGCGCTCGTTGACTATCCATTAAACACAAACGGACTTTCCATGCTGTGTCTTCAAGTTCAGCCAAAGATGAAATCGCTTCATCATAATGTTCTTGGGCACTTCGGTTCATGATAATTAAACTGAGTTCTTCAAGTTCACTATAGATATTTTCAATCTCATCGGCTAATTGTTCAACTTTTACTTCAAAAAGGTCAAGTAATATTTCATAAGCATTACCATCCACCATTTCTTGATAACGCGAACGCATACGATAGAGGCGAAAAGCCGGCAGATCACGTTCTCGTAACGTAAATAAGCGGCCATTATTAATGGTAAACGCAACCGTTGAGTTTCCAGCGCGATCTTCGGCATCAGCAAAGAAGAAAAATGAGTGAACATGTAAACCTTCTTTATCTTCAAAAAAACGTGCCGAAGCCTCGATATCGTCGAGTTCAATACTGGTTGCCAAATTTTGGCCTAATTGCGCTAATACTAAATCTCGATCAGCTTCTTCTGGCTCTATCAAATCAACCCAAGCGGCACTTTTTATATCGACATCATCATGAATTTTCGCTAAATGTTTGTTTTTTAATTTAAACGCATTAAGCATAAGTGCCTCTTTTTTCCTTTATTACAACAAAACGCCGCATTATAACCTACTTAACTGTCAATTTCACACCATTAAACATGGTTAATATTTGGTTATTATTTTCACAAGCTAAGGCTTGGTTTACCATTTTTTTATCCAGATGAGATGAAAACTGCTGTATAAAATCATACATATAATTACGTAAATAGAGTGACCGTAAAAAAACGATATACGTTGTTTTATACGTGAATAAATGACTGGCATTTAATATCACTAAATCTGTATCATATTGCTGATTAATTGCCATTTTTGCAACAATACCAACGCCAGCACCTAACCGAACATAGGTTTTGATTAAATCAGCATCAGCAGTATTAAAGATGATATTGGCGGCTTTCCCTGATTTTAAAAACGTCTGCCCTATATCGGCACCATCTTTTGCTGAATCATAACTAATCAGTGGGTATTGTGCTAATTCATCCAAGGTAACCATCATTTTTGACGCTAATGGGTGTTCTTTAGTAACGACAATCGATTGGTTCCAGTGATAACAGGGTAAGGCAATCATTTCTTCACTAATCTCGGTTAAGTCAGTCAGTACAGCAAAATCAGTCACGCGATTTTTTAGATTAACCAAGCATTGCGCAGAGTCACCTTGTTCTATTTTCAAAGCAATTTTTGGGTAAGCTAACATGAATTGCTGAAACACGGCTGGCAATGCAAAACGCGCTTGCGTATAGGTCGATGTGACAGAAAGCGTACCAACATTCGGTTTGGTATACTCTTGTGCAATCACTTTAATATCTTGCGTCTTATTGAGAATGTCTCTAGCAACATCAATGACCCTTTCACCAATTGCTGTAACACCGGATAAGTGTTTTCCAGACCTTTTGAAAATCTGTACACCTAATTCATCTTCAAGTTGCTTGATCTGCTTACTTATGCCTGGTTGAGAGGTATACAGTTTTTCTGCTGTCAATGAAACATTAAGTTCATTATTCGCGACTTCAACAATATAGCGAAGTTGTTGTAGTTTCATTACTTACCTCTCAATCGCCAAGCATTATATGCAATTATTTTTTGCTAGTAACCCATTTACCATCAATATAATTCACAACCCAGCCGGTAGATTTACCATTTACTTCGGACGTGACATATTGTTGTTTATTTTTACGACTAAAACGAACAATTGAATCGTTACCTTCAGGATCTTTTACTGGCGCATCAGCTAGATAGTAAAACTTAGCAGGTAAACGGTCTTTAAAACGCTTCAATTCAGCCACTAATGGTGCTCGGGTTTCTCTTGATTTTGGGAAATTATGTGCAGCAAGAAAGATGCCTGATGCACCATCACGTAACACAAAGTGCGCATCAGATTTAGTGCATTTTAATTCAGGTAAATCAACCGGGTCTTCTTTCGGTGGCGCAACATCACCATTTTTCAAAATTTTACGTGTATTCTTACATTCTGCATTTGTACAGCCCATGTAAAGGCCAAAACGACCCGATTTAAGGTGCATTTCACTGCCACATTTGTCACATTCTACAACGGGACCTTCGTAGGTTTTAACTTTGAATGAGCCTTCTTCCACAATGAACCCATCACAAATCGGATTATTACCACAAATATGAAGTTTATGCGTACTATCAAGTAGGTAACTATCCATCGCAGTGTGACATTTTGGACAACGTTTACGAGCCCGTAGAGCATCCGTTTCAGCTGTGCCAGTTTCAAGATCATCGTCTTCAAGGATGGCTAAGGCTTCATGCTCAGGAATTAAGTTAATTGTTTGTTTACAACGCTCTTTTGGCGGCAAACTATAACCCGAACAGGCTAAAAATACTCCTGTACTTGCGGTTTTAATTCCCATTTCACGACCACAGTTTGGACATTTAATTTCTGGCGTTAAGACTAATGGATTTAACTGCATACCGCCTTTTTCAGGATCTTTTTCAGCCACATCGAGGTGAGTAGAAAAGTCAGCAAAAAAAGTATTTAAGACATGCTTCCAGTCATCCTTTTTATTTGCAACATCATCAAGAGTATCTTCCATACGAGCAGTAAAGTCATAGCTCATCAGATCATTAAAGTTTTCACTTAGTCGGTCGGTAACTATTTCACCAATTTTTTCAGCATAAAAACGCCGATTTTCTAGTCTGACATAACCACGATCTTGAATCGTTGAAATAATTGTCGCATATGTAGAAGGACGTCCAATACCTCGTTTTTCCAGTTCACGTACTAATGATGCTTCATTAAATCGTGCTGGCGGTTTAGTAAAATGCTGAGTAGGATTCAGTGTTAATAGTGCTAATGATTCATCTACTTTAACGTGCGGTAAAATTTTATCATCATTATTTTTCAGTAGCTGTGGTTGTACTTTAGTCCAACCATCAAAGCGCAACGTACGACCTTTCGCTTTTAACGTAAAGTTACCAGCTAACGCCGTAATTGTCGTAGAATTATATTCTGCTGCAGTCATCTGACATGCCACAAATTGCCGCCAAATTAATTGATACAGTTTACGTGTATCCGACTCAAGTTCTTTTAATTGTTCAGCTAGTAATGATACATCAGAAGGACGAATCGCTTCATGAGCTTCTTGTGAATTTTGTTTACTTGCATAAAAGTTTGGTTTTGCAGGTAAGTATTTTTGACCGAATTCACTCTCAATATAGCCGCGTACCATAGTAAGCGCATCTTGGCTTAAGTTGGTTGAATCTGTACGCATATAAGTAATGTAACCAGCTTCATAAAGTCGCTGAGCAATCGTCATGGTCTTTTTGACGCCAAAACCTAATCTGGTACTTGCCGCTTGTTGCAATGTTGAGGTAATAAATGGTGCACTTGGATTACTTTTAGTCGGTTTATCTTCTATATTTTTAATCTGATATTGACTTTGATTCAGTTCATCTAGCGCTAAATCGATAGCAACACGATCTTTAGGTTCAAACGCTTTATCTTTAAAATGCGTCACTTGCATGGTGAGCTTATCTTTACCCACCGTTTTGAGATCAGCAAATAAGTCCCAATACTCTTCGGGAATAAAGGCATGAATTTCGCGTTCACGTTCAACCACCAATCTGACGGCGACAGATTGAACACGACCGGCTGATAACCCTCTGGCAACTTTTTTCCAAAGCAAAGGCGACAACATAAAACCAACCACACGATCCATAAAACGGCGTGCTTGTTGTGCGTTAACACGATCTATGTCGAGTAAACTTGGCTTTTTAAATGCATTTTGAATCGCCGCTTTGGTGATTTCATTAAATACCACTCGACGGTATTTATCATCTTCTCCACCAATCACTTCCTTAAGATGCCAAGCAATCGCTTCCCCTTCTCTATCCAAGTCGGTTGCGAGATAAACTTTGTCTGCATCTTTAGCCAGTTTTTTTAATTCAGCAACGACTTTACTTTTGCCAGGTAGAATTTCATAGTTTGCTTTCCAATCGTGGTAAGGGTCAACGCCCATACGATCGACAAGTATTTGCTCTGGCGAACGTTTTACTTTTTTGGTACTGCTTTTTTTTGTCTCTTCAGATGAGTCGGTTGATTTACTGCCGCTTACAGGTAGATCGCGGATATGACCAATACTGGATTTAACAATATATTCTTTACCAAGATATTTGTTAATCGTTTTTGCTTTTGCTGGTGATTCCACAATAACAAGGGATTTTCCCATAATTCGTACCTATGCTCTTTATATAATATGTATTTATCTTTAGTCTTGTTGCTCTTTATTAGTAAAAAGTAAAGACATTAAGTCATCTTTAATCGTTGAAACTTTGTTGGCATATTGCTCTTTTTGCTCTGCGTCTTCAATTAACTGAATGATCACTTCAGATAAGGTTACCTGACGCCTTTTTGCTAAATTGGCTAATCGCTGCCAAACAAGAAACTCAAGATCAATTGATTTTTTGCGCGTACTTTGATGCTCAGCATTAAAATGCCGTTTTCGTCTTGCTCGAATGGTTTGCTTCATCCGATTATCAAGTTCAGGATTTAGATGCAGTTTTATCCAATCATTCACTTTAGTCGGATTATTCTCTAAAGACAATAATTGTTGTATGGCATTTTGTGCTTCACTTTTTTCGATATGACGGGTAATCTCTTCGCCTTCTTGATGTTTTTTAACTAAATATTTCCATCGCCAACCGCATTCGAGATTTTCTAATTGCTGATATTTCATACTGGTTTCTTAGTGACGCTGTAACTTAATTAATATATTTAACATTGTTCAGCTCGAAACTCAACCTATTTATGTGATAAAATTTTTAATTAAAGGAAATTTTACTTGTCACATGAAATAAATCTGCTATCTTGCCTTGTCCATTTTTTATTACTCTAAAGTTAGAAGGAATGTTATCAATGGTAACGAATCATTCTTATGCAGAAACAGCCTATATAAACGGATATATTTATACCGCAGATAGTGCTAACAATGTGTGTGAAGCCATAGCGATTGCTCATGGTTATATTATCGCAACAGGTACCACAAAACAAATACAATACTTGGTTAATCAAAACACACAAGTTATTGATCTGCAAGGGAAGACCATGTTACCAGGCATCATTGATGCGCATTTACACCCATTTTGGGGTGGATTGCAGCTCTCGGGTTGCCACCTTGATTACGCGAGTTTAACGATCGAACAAACCCTCGCTAAAATCCAACATTATTTGGATCAAGACCCTTGTGTGGGGATTGATGATTGGCTTCAAGTCCGCGGTTGGCTGCGCCAAGAAGTCTTGCCACTTGGTACTGATATTACGCGAACTGATTTAGATCGCCTTAATACAGTTCGCCCAGTTATTCTTTTTTCAAACGATTGCCATACCTTAGTTGCTAATACGCGAGCCCTCGAAAAATTTGGTTTAAATCGACATACTCCAGCGCCAAAAGATGGCAAAATAGGTCGACGCCCTGATGGCGAGTTAAATGGCATTTTAGAAGATGCGCCTGCGATGCGGGCTTTTGATAGTATTCCTGCGTTAAATAATAAGCAAGCAATAGAAGTGGCTAAACTGGTTCAATATGAACTGAATAAGCAAGGTGTGACAACCGTTATGGATGCACGTTCTGCTGATTTGCAATTTAGAGCATTTAAAACCTTAGCTGAGCAAGATTGTTTAACCATTCGCTTACTTGGGGCTGCAGAAATCACGCCTGATGATGCTGCAACCTTAAATGATATTCCAAAAGCATTAGAAAACGTAAAAGCATTTGCTAAAACTTACAGTGATGAGCAGTGGCAGCCAAAGCCCGGTTTAAAAATCTCACTCGTCAAATTTTTTATTGACGGTGTTTTGCAAGCTCCGTTAATGACTGCTTCATTATTAAAGCCTTATCGTATAAACCAAGGCACACATGATCAACTTAATTTTATCGAGACAGATCGCTTCGGTGATTTATATTATGATAATACCCTTTTGGAAAACTTGATCATTGAATCAAGTAAAGCGGGTTTTCACCCGCATATGCATACCGTTGGTGATGGTGCAATTGAAACCATGCTCAATCATATTGAAACATTGCGTACTCAGTATCCACATCTTAATCATATTCGCCCAAGTCTGGCACATAATGAATTGGCAGCACCGCATCAATATGCACGTTTCGCACAGCTTAATGTTATTGCCACGTTGTCTTTCCAGTGGGCAGGACCGACCAATGAGATGATTGAACAGTTTTATCATATGCTGGGTGAAGCGCGTTTTAATGAATTAGAGCCGTGTGCTAAGTTTCTTGATGCTGGGGCCAAAATTGCCTTTGGTAGTGACTGGCCGATCGATCCTTTAAATGAATGGTATGATTTTAAAGTTGCGATGACGCGTACTGGCTATAGCCCAGCAGGAAAAATCACAAAACAGCTTAAAACAGACCGCTGTCTAACTGTAACCGAAGTATTAAGAGCAGCAACAATTGATGCTGCATTTATGCTTAGCCAAGAACAGCATATTGGTTCAATTGAAATCGGTAAATTTGCTGACCTTATTATCCTTGATCGCAATCCATTTATGATTGAAGCCGAAGATATTGAGAATGTCAAAATTATCAGTACCATTATTGGAGGAAAATTAGTTTATCAGCAATAATAATAGTAGCCTTATTATCTATTTTTATAGTATAAAAGGTTGCGATGGAGGTAATCGAAACCGATTACACTGAACTTGAAGGCATAAAACTATATTAGTAGTTTTTTATTGTTAATCTGGACACAGGAGCAAAGTGAATGTCCGCAATAAAAATGAAACGAGTTTTAACCACGCCAGCTTTAATTGCGTTTGGTTTAGCTTATATGGTTCCATTAGGAATATTTACGACTTATGGACAAGTAACCGTCATCAGTAATGGCCACCTTCCGGTCGCCTATATAATTACGTTAGCGATGATATTTTTTACCGCGTTAAGCTATTGTCGAATGGCAAATAAGCTCCCTTTAGCGGGCTCTGCTTATTCCTACGTTCTACACAGTTTTGGTGGTAAAATGGGTTTTTTAATCGGTTGGGCACAAATTTTAGATTATTTATTTCTACCGATTTTAAATTACATTGTATTAGGTCTTTATTTACACGAAGCCTTTCCAATGATCCCAGCCTATGTATTTGTACTTGCATCACTGATTAGTGTGAGTTTGCTTAATTATATTGGAATAAGACTGATTAATTCTGTCAATTTTGTTTTAATTATTATTCAATTGATCTTTATTGTACTTTTTATAGCCCTTGCTTTTACAGGCGTATCCCATACGACCGAAGCATTATTAACACCGTTGCAATTCGATTCAAGTGAATTAAGTGGCCTCTTTTCAGGCGCAGCTGTGCTATGTTTAGCTTTTCTCGGATTTGATGCTATTGCAACTTTAGCCGAAGAGTCTAATAATGCCAAAAAAACGTTACCGAGAGCAATTTTATGGACAGTTGCTATTGCTGGTGTCATTTTCTTACTTGTTTCGTATAGTGCGCATTTGGCCTACCCAGCATGGCAGGATTTTGTGGGTAAAGAAGATACTGCGAGTTTAGATGTTGTGTATCGAATTGGTGAACTCAGTCATCTTAGTGGTCAATTTATGTATAACTTCTTTTTAGCCGCTTATTTAACTGGGGTATTTGCCTCTGCAATGACAGCCCAGACCAGTGTATCTCGTATTTTTTACGCAATGGGCCGTGAAGGCGTTTTACCAAGACGTATTTTTTATAAAATACATGTGCGGTTTAGAACCCCCCACTTATCGATTTTATTTGTTGCTACGTTTTCGTTATTATCATTATTCTTACCATTAGATTTGGTGGTTTCGATGATTAGTTTTGGTGCACTCGTTGCCTTCACGTTCGTCAACCTGTGTGTTATTAAAAGCTATTTAACGTCGGAAAATTGCTTGTCGATTACAGTAGTTTTTAAATACGGTATTTTGCCTGGTATTGGTGTTTTATTATCACTTTGGCTATGGACTAGCCTTGAAAAAATGGCAATGATCATTGGCCTTATTTGGTTAGTATTAGGGATTATTTATTTGCTAGTTTTAACGCGAATGTTTACTCGCCCTATCCCATCATTAAGTGCTGATGAAGTTAAAGCCCTAATTACTTAATTTTACTTCCTATGGCGTTTTAGACTATTATGTTCTTAAACGCCATCTTATCATACTTAATAATGGCTTATCCTCATCGTCTAGTCAGTCATGTCTTACAATCGTGAAACCCCTAAAATTATTGATAGATTTATTATCAAGCTAATTTCAACAACATCATACTTAACATTTTTACATGATAATTATAGCCTATAATCGTTTTTTTTGGGTAATGATGCTGATACATAATGCACATTAATCAACAGATACTTTACGTTTTGTCATTTTTTGGCTATTAAAAAAGGACCTAATGGTCCTTTTTAACGATATATGTCTATGTTTGCTTTATTTAGCACTACGCATCTCTTGTATACGCCGTTTTTCTCGCTGTCTCATCAATATCCAAGACACAAAGCCAATTAACCCGACAATTAATAATATGATACTTGCTAACGCGTTAATATCAGGGCTCACACCTAACCTTACTTTCGAGAAGATTAACATTGGTAAGGTTGTTGAACCTGGACCTGCAACAAAACTTGCTATAACAAGATCGTCAAGTGACAAGGTAAAAGCTAATAACCATCCAGATACTAATGCTGGTGCTATCATCGGTAATGTAATAATAAAAAACACTTTAAGTGGATTGGCACCAAGATCCATTGCTGCTTCTTCGATTGAACGGTCCAATTCACGTAATCGCGCACTGACAACAACAGTGACATAAGCGGTACAAAATGTTACATGTGCAAGCCAAATTGTCATTGCACCACGATCTTGTGGCCAGCCAATAATGTGCCCCATTGCAACAAAGAGTAGTAATAGTGCTAAACCTGTAATAACATCTGGCATAACCAACGGTGCTGTTGTCATAAATGAGAATAAATTAGCACCTTTAAAGCGTCTAAAACGAACAATGACATAAGAGGCTAGCGTTCCAAGTATTATCGCTAATGTAGCTGACGCAGCGGCAATCCCTAAACTTAATCCTACAGCTTTGAGTAAAGCCGTGTTGTTAACGAGTTCTCCATACCATTTTGTTGAAAAACCAGCCCATACTGTCACCAATTTTGAGCTATTAAATGAGTAAATAATTAGCATCAACATCGGAATATATAAGAAAGCAAATACAACAACCAAAATAATGCGTTTTGGTGAACGTTGTACAAAACCATCAATAACAAAGGTAACAATAATGGCTAACAATAGTGCAATAACAGAAATCTGACCATGTTCTGCCAGATCAAATAAATCTGGTATTTCACCAGCAATCAAAAGCGCAGCGATTAAACCAAGCAACGTAAAACAGATAAACGTCGCTAAAAAGACTTTAGTCAAAAAGAAAGGACGACTTTTTGAGAAAATTTGACTTAACATTAATCAGCCCCTCCCATTTGTTTATTTTGGAATTTATTAAAATAGAAAATCGGTACAATAAGAATCAGTAACATAATCGATGCGACCGCTGATGCAGCTGGCCAATCACGGTTATTAAAGAATTCTAGCCATAATTGTTTACCAATCATCAATGTATCTGAACCCCCTAATAATTCGGGTATCACATACTCACCTACAGCAGGAATAAAGACCAACATTCCACCAGCTATGACCCCACTTTTCGTTAATGGTACAATGATCTTGAAGAACGTAGCTATTGGTTTACAACCTAAATCGAGCGCTGCTTCAACAAGTGTGTTATCGACTTTGCTTAATGATGTGTAGATTGGTAATACCACAAATGGCAAATATGAGTACACAATACCAATATATACCGCTAAATTAGTATTTAAAATGATGAGCGGCTGGTCAATGATCCCTAACCACATTAAAAAATTATTGAGTAACCCATTATTTTTCAAAATTCCCATCCAGGCATAGACACGAATTAAAAAAGAGGTCCATGAGGGTAAAATCACAAGTAATAATAAAATATTACGTGTAGATGGTTTGCATTGTGTAATGGCCCAAGCTAGTGGATATCCTATCAAAATACATAAAAATGTTGAGATACAAGCAATTTTTAGTGATTGCAAATAAGCGCTAATATAAATGGTGTCATCAATCAAATTCGTGTAATTACCAATATTTAAGACAATATTGAGTAAACCATCTTCATAGGTAATTAAATCAGTATAAGGCGGAATAGCTCGTATCATTTCGGCAAAACTGATTTTAAACACAATTAAGAATGGTAATAAAAATAACAATAACATCCATACATAAGGGATCGCGGTGACAAACAAACGACCATAGGACATCATAAGATCGGATTTATCTTGTAACTTTTTGATTTTTTTATACGAATGGTAAATAGCAATCGCACCAACTGGAATTAATGTTGGTAAAAACATCACACAACCCACGATTGTCACCCAATATGAGAATCGGGTGGCTTTATATTGGGTAAGGAATAAACCGGTTAATGAAACCAGAATCCCAAATATCATAACAGTGAATAAAAGATCCACTGCAGTGTATTCAAATCCACCGTTATTGGCTAAGCCAATATACGCACAGAATAAGATGAATACATTGAAAAAAACACAAGACCCAATGATACGCACTGAGAGCCTCCTATTATCTTAAGGAAAAATTATTCCGTTAATACAACACAGCTATCAACATCCCAACTCAGGTACATATCATCGCCCCATGTTGGCATCCCTTTTCGATAACGGTCTTCATTTTGTAACTGTGCAATAATAATCTGTCCGCTATGTAAACGAACATGGTAAATTGATAAGTCACCTAAATAAGCAATATCAGCGACTTCACCTACCGCAAAGTTATAACCATCTTCTGGAATCTCTTCACATAAACGGATTTTTTCTGGGCGCAATGCGACCATCACAGGTACACCTTCAACTGCCGGTGAATCGTAATCCACTTTAATGTTATGTTTTAGCATTGGGCAGTTAATCACTAAGCCATCTTCTAATGTTTCTTGCAAAATCCCTTCAAAGATATTTACTGACCCAATAAATTCTGCGCTATAACGACTGTTAGGATGCTCATACAGCTCTTCAGGTTCACCAATTTGAACAAATTGACCTTTGTTCATAATCGCGATACGCCCAGCCATTGTCATGGCTTCTTCCTGATCATGGGTAACCATCACACAGGTTGCCCCAACTTGCTCTAAAATTGACACAACTTCAAGTTGCATGCGATCTCGCAGTTGTTTATCAAGTGCCCCCATCGGTTCATCGAGTAGTAGTAATTTTGGACGTTTTGCCAAACTACGCGCAAGAGCGACACGCTGACGTTGTCCACCAGATAATTGGTGTGGTTTACGTTTGCCAAATTGCTCCATGTGGACTAGCGCTAGCATCTCTTTAACACGTTGCTGAATTTCAGCAGCAGGTAAATTATCTTGCTTAAGCCCAAACGCGATATTTTGCTCAACCGTCATATGAGGAAAAAGTGCATATGATTGGAACATCATATTAATAGGTCTTTTATACGGCGGCACCGTTGAAAGATCTTTCCCATCTAAAATAATTTTACCTGCAGTAGGCTGTTCAAAACCAGCTAACATCCGCAATAAAGTTGATTTACCACTTCCTGATGCACCTAATAAAGCAAAAATTTCACCTTCATAAATCGTTAGGTTAATATCATCGACGGCATAATAATCATCATTAAATATTTTAGTTAGATTTTTAATCTCCAACAGTGGAGTTATCATCTTCTTTTTAGGCTGACCCTGAACTGTTGTTGTATTGTTCATTAACCCTTTCCTCATAACAACAAGCCAAAAAAAAGTAGACGGTAAGGTTCAAAGAACCTTCCGTCTATGTATGTTTTTAAGCAAATAAATATTATTTGCCTGTTTTGAATTTAGTCCATGTACGTGTAATGGTTCGTTCAAGTTTAGGTTCTTGCACTTTTAAAGTAAATAATTTTTCCATTGTAGCATCTGTTGGATATACCGCTGGATCATTTCTTACTTCAGCATTCACAAAACCATCATTTGCAGCTTTATTCGCACTTGCAAATTTTACGTCATTGGTGACTTCTGCCGCAACTTTAGGTTCTAAAATGAAGTTTAAAAATTCTAATGCTTCATCCACATTATCTGAATCTTTAGGGATTGCAAAAGTATCAAAAAAGACTAATGCCCCTTCTTTCGGAATCGAATAGCCAATATGCACACCATTATTAGACTCATTTGCCCGATCGCGTGATTGTAAAATATCACCAGACCAACCTAAAACAACACAAATATCACCATTTGCAAGGTCATTAATATATTGTGATGAATGGAAATAACGAATATTTGGTCTTACTTGTGATAATAGATCAAAAGCTGAACCAGTATAATCTTTCGCATTTGTACTGTTAGGATCTTTACCTAAATACTGTAATGCACTAGCAAAAATTTCAGTTGGGGCATCTAAAAATGCAACACCACAATCTTTTAATTTTTCCATGTTTTCTGGTTTAAACACAAGATCCCAACTATCAACTGGTGCATCATCACCTAGGCGTGCTTTAACCATGTCAATATTGTAACCAATACCAGTGGTCATCCACACATAGGGAATCGCATAGCGGTTGTCTGGATCATGCGTTGCCATGAGTTTCATTAAGTTAGGATCAAGATTATGCCAATTCGTTAATTTACTTTTATCTAAAGGTAAGTAAATATCCGATTGAATTTGTCTGGCTAAAAAGCTGTCTGATGGTGAAACGACATCAAAACCTGAATGGCCTGCCATCAATTTACCTTCTAAGACTTCATTAGAATCGAATACGTCGTAATTGACTTTGATACCTGTTGTTTTTTGAAACTCAGAAATTGTTGTTGAACCGATCTGACCAGCCCAGTTATAAACGTTAACAGTACGATCTTTAGCAATCGCGCTATGCGATAATGCCATTGTGATACCAGCAACGATGGAAAGAATTTTAATTGAAGATTTGCTATTTGATTGATTACGTTGAGCAAACATGTGCACCACTCCCTATTGGGTAATAACATGTTAAACACAATGTCTATTGCTGTAAGCCTAACTCACTAAGTACAACAGACACCCAAATTTTGTCTGCAACCAGACGAAACCGAGGTAACGGGTAGATCTAAATCAGAATGTATTTAAATACTACTTTTCTATTACGGAGGCATAACATACTCTAATTTTAGGATATGTCCACTCATTAATTCGTTTAAACGCTAATTTGCCGGCCAACTGGTTAATTTTTAATCTCAAATAAACCTTTTTAAATAGTTTAAACGGCTTACTTACAGTTTCTACAAATTAAATCTAATTTAATCAAATGATTAAATTAGATAATTATAGTACATTATACCCTAATTTTTGATTAATGAAATGTGTGAAAGACCGATGAATGCAATTCATCAGAGCTATGATGTTTGTTATTTAATAAATCACAGCTATGGAGTTCACCAATAACTTGTAAGGCCTCTTCTTCAAGACTTGCAAGTGACATACTAAATTGATTAAACGTAAGACCATCAGTCATATGCAATGAATAACTAAATACGATTCTCGCTTCACTATTGTCTTTGACATCTAAGTAGACTTTGGCAAAAAACGTGCTTAAGTTAATTTGACTTAATTCAGCCATTAAACTCATGATAGCAGATGATTTTATGTCGGCAATTACCGACATCATAACAACATTATCAATCAATTCAACTTTGGCATCGGCAACACCATCAAGCTTTTGGAGATAAGAAAGGTGCAATGCTAAACAACTGTCACATTGATAAAATTCAACATTTAATTTTTTAAGCCATTCACTAATTAAAGAGAGTTCTGAGAGTGTTATCATATTACGAAAAATTGAAAAAATTTAGTGATACTGTAAACAAAGCCGCTTAATAAAGCAATAATAATCATTTATCACTATTACCCTTAACTTAATTTGACTAACAATGATCAATGACCATATTTAGCCATAACGCATTTTAATTACTTAGCCTACGTTAAAAGTCAATTTTTTTAATATTAAGTTTTGACATGACTCACAATCGCCTAATTAATAGTCTATATCTATTTAAACAACCAATATTTACCGCTTCACTTTTTTATAAACTGAAGTATAGTAGTTCACAGTATTTAAAACAAAGAGGTGTTTAATGTACGCAGTCATTTTTGGACGACCAGGATGTCCATATTGTGTCAGAGCAAAAGAGTTAGCAGATAAACTATCTGAAGAGCGAGATGATTTCTCATATCGTTACGTTGATATCCATGCAGAAGGTATCACAAAAGAAGATCTTTCTAAGAGTGTTGGCAAACCTGTTGAAACAGTTCCTCAGATCTTCATTGATGAAAAACCAATTGGTGGCTGCACTGACTTTGAAGCATATGCTAAAGAGCATTTAGGCTTATTTAAAGACCAAGAATAATGGCTTTTGAGCTTTAAAATAGATTGACAGGGGAATAATATATTCCCTTTTTTATTGTCTACCTGGTAGTTTTTTCCATGTAACTTCGTTACGTAAATACGTAGCTTCAACGGCTTCAACGGCAATAACCTCACCTTTAGCATACTTCTCAACAGCAAGCGGTAACATATCTTGTGCACTGGGTAATAAATATTGTGAATCTTGTAAACCACTTAGCATATTAGGATATGTCTGCCATCCTGTACCAGCAAAATAGGATGAGTGATTATTTACTGTAAATTCCGTCAATTGCGATGACACATTATCAGGTTTAATGACTTGCTCATCAATTATTGGTTGCCATTGATTATGATGATAATAGTATGCACCTAAATAGACATCCCCCATTCGTGCATCTATTGCGCTAACAACGCTTGTAGCCCCTTTCAATCGATAAGCACCTTGTGCTAATACGTTTAATGTTGATATGGCAAGCATCGGTTTATCAATCCCTAATGCTAATCCTTGTGCAATGCCAATACCAATTCTAACACCAGTAAAACTACCCGGTCCTTTAGTAAATGCAATAGCATCAACTTGTGACATGCTATAGTCTGATTGTTTTAATAAACGATCAAGCATTGGTAACACTTGTTTAGTATGGTCACGTTGTGAAATAACAAAATCATGCGTAATTTCATTATTAAACATTAAAGCGACCGAACACGCCTCTGTTGAAGTATCTATTGCAATTATATTCATCATACTGTTACTCTTTAATACTAATGATTTTAGTTTTTATTCGACAACAAAAAATTTGTCACACTATTAATATCACGCGTTCTCGGTGATGGAGGCAGACTATTAAGAAATATAGCACCATATGGACGCATAACCAACCGATTATCACAAATAACAATCGCCCCCCTATCCTGATGATGACGAATTAGCCGCCCCACTCCTTGTTTCAAGGTAATTACTGCTTCGGGAATTTGAATATCATTAAAGGGTTCACCTCCTTGTAAGAGGCAATCTTCAATTCTTGCTTTCATTAATGGATCATCAGGTGAACTGAAAGGAAGTTTATCAATAATAACACAAGATAATATATCACCACGTACGTCAATTCCTTCCCAAAAGCTACTTGTTGCAATTAATAATGCATTTCCCTCTTCAATAAATTGCTCAAGCAGTTGCGTTTTCCCTGTTTCGCCTTGAACTAATACTGGTAATGCTGTTTGTTCTTTAAACAAACGCGCTAATTCATTCATCATCATGTAAGATGTACACAAAAAGAAACAACGACCTTGATTAGCTTCAATCATTGGAAGCAATATTTTCACTAATTTTTCAGCGGTATTTTTTTCATTGGGTGATGGTATATACCTGGGCACGCAAAATAACGTTTGATTGGCATAGTCAAAAGGACTTTCTAAAATTAATGATTGCGCGTCAACTAACCCCAATCGTTTTGTAAAATAATCGAGATTATTATCAACCGATAGTGTCGCAGACGTAAAAATCCACGCACCTTGTCGCTCCTCCATTAACTCGACAAACTTGTCTGATACCGAAAGTGGTGTAATGGATAAATTAAAATGATTGCCAATGCATTCATACCAATAACTAAAGCCAGTTACAGTCACATTTAATAAACGCAGTAATAATGCCAAATATTGATTAACACGTTCGAAACAGTTATCGAGTGTCGATGAACGTCCTATTGATAGTTGTAACACTTCTTGACAAAAACGTAGTGAATCGAGTAAATAGTCAATTTCTGACTTTACCGATTTGTGATTAAATAAATCACGTAAATTACCTTTATTATTCACATTACCAATAGCAATTCTTAAATCTTGACAACACTTTTGTAGTTTATCAGCACATTTTTGCAACTGCACGACATCTCGAACTTCTGTTCGATAACAGAGTAGAATCTCTTTTGCCAAATCAAAAAGTTGGCGACTAGATAATTGTTGTCCAAAATATTGGCAAGCAAGATCAGGCAATTGATGGGCTTCATCAAAAATTAAAACATCGGCTTTGGGGATCAGTTCACCAAACCCTGTATCTTTAACCACAACATCAGCTAAAAAAAGGTGATGATTCACCACAACAATATCGGCATTCATCGCGCGCCGACGAGCTTTGACTACATAACAATCATCATATTGTGGACATTCACTGCCCAAACAGTTGTCATTAGTGCTCGTCATCAACGGCCAAATGGGATTATTTTCTGTTAATGCAGAACATTTACTGATATCACCATCACGCGTTTTAATTGACCAATGTTTAACATGAATAAGATCGCTTTGCATCGTTTTAGCTAGCTCGCCGGCCGCCGAATTATGATGAGCAAGTCTTTCTAAGCACAAATAATTACTCCGCCCTTTTAATAAAGCGATTTTACCACTGTAGTCTAATGCTTTTTTTATAATAGGTAGGTCTTTAGTATAAAGCTGATCTTGTAGATTTTTAGACCCCGTTGAGATAATGACTTTTTTGTCACTACGCAATGCAGGAACTAAATAAGCAAACGTTTTACCTGTTCCGGTACCTGCTTCCACAACAAGTGATTGATTTTGAGTAATGGCCAGCCTGATTTTTGCTGCCATCTTTTTTTGTGCTTCTCGAGGCGTAAAATCTTTAATTGCCTGAGCAAGCAAACCATTAGGAGCAAAATCATCAACCACAACTACACCAACCTTATTTCATTAATTGTGTTATTATGCCTGATATTAAGTAAATAGAAAACACACAATCTATCATGCTGATCTTAAATTATTTTTTTGATAAAAACTGATCAAACCTAGATAGGTTAATTTTCCCTATCAAATTGATACACACAATCGATTACCTTAACTGAATCGATTTTGCTACTATTTATCTCGGAATATTTCCTATTCCTTTTTTTCATCATGTTGCCCAGTAGTTATACTATTTGGGCTTTTTTTTGTTCATTATTTACTAAAATGCTCTCTTTTTTGTAAATAAAACACAACTAAGGCTAAACTGAATAAACAAGGAAATTCCATAAGTTCTTCAATTAAATCAGCATTATTTTGATTTAATACTAAATATTCATAACCTATGCGATGATGTTCTGCAATATCAGCTAAACCCAGATAGAAAAAAGCAAAAAAAACATGCCAGACCGGAATTTTTTCCGTGCTATATCGACGTTTAATTTCACGACGTATCGAAGCTATCATAAACATGCTTAAGATCGGAATAGCAATTAAAATACTCGCGATAATTTTATAGTAAAAACGCGGTACATCAGGGAAAAAGTCGCGGCCCCAACTAATTCCACGACCAAATAGTAATAGCCACCAAAAAATAGTCCATATCCAAAACTTATATATATCAGGATTTGATTTAATTTTTTGAGCATAACAATAGGTATATCCCGCCATAAAAAGTAAAAACAAAGATTGAGCATGTTCGATTAAAGTAACAGTGAGCCCAACCCAGTTATCAGCAATACCAAAATTGCCAATAAAGAAAAATATAACTGCTAATAACATTAAAGCATATGAACTGTAATATAATTTATAATCAAATTGAGAAAATGTTTTCTTTTTCATAAGAATGTATTTTAATTTTTGTTGTTGAATAATTGATAAGAATGATTAGCCTATTATTTATACCTTGTAAATGAATATATTCAAGCATAAATTATTCCTTACCAATATTTTTATCAGATCGCATATTTTCATAACGAAATATATTAGATCTCGTATCCATAATAATAAAATTATTTTCAGGGTAATAAGAATCTATTAAAGGTGAACTGATTACTTGTTCATTAATAGCTTTGATACCAAGCCAATTAGCTAATAAATAATAATTATTTCCTGTTGAATAAAGATGAGGATATGACCCCAACTTCTTATCATGACTTGATAAAATAGGGCTATACCAAATAAACTGTGGAACTTCTATTGACTCTTTACTTGGATTGATTGAACCATGAAAATAATCCAATTCTCCCCTTTTCATTCGTCTTACTTGACCATGATCTGAAAAATAAAAAACTGAAGCATGTTTACCTTCCAACATCACAAAAATCTGTTCTAATATTTTATCCGTAAAACGAATTGAATCATCATAGCAATCCGCAACGATAGATTCACCGCCAGTAAAGTATTTTTCACTTTGCGGATATTGGTTACAAGCTAAAAAGTGACTACCGTTAGTATGAATAACAATTAATTTTTTTTGTTTTTGTACAGTACGATCGTTCAGGGCTTCATCTATTTTGGGTGGAAAAATATCATCATTTTTTGTGATATCAAGCCATTCTAAATGATCAGACATTTTAGCGATACTGGTTATCACAGTATTATATTGTCCTAAAGGTCGTTGCAAACTATACCAATAAGTTTCATAACCAGCTTGATTTGCTAAATTAATAATATTATCTGCTAATAATAAATAATCATCACTATTAACTGGTTTCATTGTTAAAGCGGAAGTTAAAGCCATTGTCGTAATTGGTGCAGCAGAAATAGCTTGTTCAAAAATAAATAATTCTTGTTTACGCTTTTGCATATTAGGCATAGTTAGTCTTTCATAGCCATTTAGACTAACATGATCACGTCTTACAGATTCACCTAAAACTAACACATAAGTATCAATCTCAGTCTCTTTAATATCCAGGTTATAAATAGGCCGATTATCTTCAACATTATTAAGAATTTTCATATCTTCATATGTACGAAGAAAAACTGCATAATTATTTAATGTCATATAAGATGATAGTTTTTCAGACATTAAAAAATTAGGTTCATTAAATTTTCCACGCAAAGTTAACTCACAAACTTTATAACCAACTGTCAAAATTAAAAGTGACGATATAATTACTAATGTTTTATTTTTCAAATTGTAAGACAATGAATTAATTGATAAACAGAAAATGATAAAAATGAATAAAAGTATTAATGCTAGATGCCAATAAGCAATGATAAAATTTTTTGCTTCATTAAGGTTACTGCATAAAATCGTCATTGTTAATTGTGAGTCAAGTGCTGTATTAAACAGGAGATAAATACTAAAAGTAATTGAATAATTTACAATCCATATAGTTATCATCAAAAAAGCAAATATACGAGTGAATCTATTTTTCCAAAATAGTGCAACCAAACAAGCATACCCAATTGAAAAAAATAAATTTTTTGCTAATTCTTTAAAACTACTAAAATCAGAGTTTTCTAATACATTAAGCAATGGTAAATAACATGATACCGACAAGATAATTAAAAAAGCGGTTGTAATCATAATTCGAGATTTTATATGGGTCATTTTCATTCTTCAATAAGAGTGTAATCAATTATAATTCTATTCGATAGCGTCATCTTCAAGATTATCATAAAGTACTTTTTTAACTGTCGAATCATAGACGTGTATTTGATTAAGATATTCTGTATTATCAAACCAATCATATTGGTTATTCAACATTTCATCATTTACGCCGATCCATTGTGCTAGCATCGATAATAAATATAGACCTGAACGTTTCGCTTCAACATTAATTGTGCTATTTGCATCATAAGCCGTCATAAAAAAAGGAACATCATAGCTTTGCTTCGTATTAAATCCATGCGTTAATGTTTGATTACTATACCCTTTATTAACCAATTTTAAACCATGATCAGAAAAATAAACCATAGCCCATTTTTTATGATGTTGAGAAGCTAAAGAAGCTATACTTTTTAATAAATCATCTGTTTGCCTAATGCTTGTTACATAACACGAAGTCTCTTTACTTCCATTAATCAGTTCATCATATTGATTATTCGTTCTTGCACAAGGTTGAGGATGTGAACCAAAAATATGAACCACAATGAATTTCTTTTTATGATTATCTATTGTTAAAGCATCATCAATATAAGGAAGCAACAGTTCATCCGGTATAAATTCACGGTCATTAGAATTACCATCTTTAATAAAGATGAAATGATCTGACATTTTACCAATAATAGCCACCGGTGAATCAAACGCCCCTTTTGCGCCTTGATTTGATATCCACCATGATTCCATATTTGCACTTTTTGCTAAGGTAACAATATTATGAACTAAATCAGGTCGTCCATCTTTTTGTAGCACTAAAGAATGAGTTAGACTGATAACAGTTGAAGGCCCTGCAGATATATAATTATTAAGATATAAACCCGGTTGTTGTGACATCCATGGTGTATTGTTAGTAGAATACCCCCAATGATGCATAAAATCTTTGCGAACACTTTCACCAATGACAAGGATATATGTATCATAATCATCTTGAATAATTTTGGGGGCCCAACTATCTTTGGTATTTATAATATTCAAATATTGATTATTTTCATTTTTAACTTTAATACAACTATCAATACCATCAATAAAAAAACGAACCTCAGGTTGACGCAATGACAACAATTCAGTGATATCAAATCCGTATTTGATACAATTTTTCACAGCGGAGGCAAAAGCAATAATTAAAAATAAAACAAATAATAAATAGCTTAATTTGCTATTGATAGGAAATGAAATTCTTACGGTCAAAATGCCTACGACAATTAATAATATTTGATAAAGATAAATCCACAGTGGTAGATTCATTAAAAACTCAAAAGATTCGTCTTTATTTGTGTACATTAATGAGCCGATAGAATTGACATCAGGAAAGTTATACAATAAACCAACTGGGCAATAGAATATTG
Source organism: Orbus sasakiae (assembly GCF_039542345.1). NCBI lineage: Bacteria > Pseudomonadati > Pseudomonadota > Gammaproteobacteria > Orbales > Orbaceae > Orbus > Orbus sasakiae. Next base: position 762,931 of record NZ_BAABHY010000001.1, on the reverse strand, counting down.
CAAGAATCATAAATACAATTATCGTTGTCCTATAAAGCCACCGACATTTATTCATTAAAAATAATAATAATGCAACAAAACTAATGACATATATCAGTTTACCTTGATAACCAAAACTAATCTGAACTAAATAAGTAAATAAAGCAATACAAATCAAAGAAAAGCCGATTCTAAAAATATGATTTTTATTCAAAGATTTAAACCAAGAAAAGAACATTGTAATAATTTACCTATTTATTAGTTATTGTTATTTTGAATGACGAGAAAGTGTATAATAAATCATATTAAGTCACAACATTTGAATTATTCAATTTGTAGCTAACTCTTAAATTTATTTAAAAAATCAAATTGTACTTCGTATAAAGAAGATATTTTGGTATTAAATGCTGTCGCATTAATATTGAATTAAAGTGACAAGAATCCTATTACCATTATAGGTGTTGAAATTAAGTCCAATTAGATATTCGTATTTGATACTAATCTTTTTTCTTATCATTTTTTAACATGAAATCTCTCATTAGTGAATGTCATATAAATTATGATATACACTTTAGGTTTTAATTATTCTAATAATATATCTAAGATCATTTAAATCAATGACTAAATAATAAACAAGATATTTTGAATGTTTCTTACTTAAATAAAAATATTTTACCAACACTAAAATATAATTACTTACATAACAATGGTAATTAAATTTTTGTTTAAAAAGCATTAATATAAAACTTAACCTATTTTATCCAATGAAATCTCAACATGTTTATACGCGTATTATTTGATGATGAGATTTTCTTCTTTTTAATAAAATTAGAAAATATTTTTAATGTCATTATTAATATTATAGAATGTGCGGTTAATTATTAGTTTAGTTTAAATAGACGCATAAACAAGAGTTTTATAGATGAATAAAATTTGGCAGAAAATCAAATATCTTAACCGACAAAGAAATTTAAAGACAAAAGTATTAAAAAATAAGTTAAGAATTTTATCATTTAGCTTATATAAACGAAAACAGTCTGAATTCTTGCCTGATGAATATCAAAATATATTAATTTTTATGCATACTAACGGCCTTGGTGATGCTATCGTTACTTCTGGCTTTATTAATGAATTACGGAAAAATAATAAAAAAGTTTATATCGTCGCTGAAAAAAGAATATCATTTTTATTTAAAAGTATTATCCCAGTTGACGGCGTAATTGATTACGATAGAAAAAATATCAGCGAATTAAAGCGTAAAACTCAAAATTATCATTTTGATCTTATCGTTGATTTTTCAGATATGGATGGAACAATCATTGAACGATTAAAAACGTTAAAAATTTTAAAATATAAACATGCAATTAGTTTTAATCAAAATAGAACAACTTTATTTGACACAAATATCATTTATAGCAAAAACAAACATATATCAGATCGAATGATTTATATATTACATTTACTTAATATTAAAGTTGATAACTATTATTACGAGCTTAGCATTCCAGAACAAGTTAAACAAAATGTTAGTTTATTTTTAAAAGAATCTGTAAATCATAATAAAATCATCATTTTCAATCCATTTGCATCAGAACAATCTCGTTCTATGTCAATAAATCAAATTTATAGCTTAATTGATTTTTTAGAAACACTTGATGATTTTACAACGATAGTTTTTGATATGAAAAACTGTATTGATTTTTCAAAATATAGAAATGTCGTTCCAAATAAGTTGAGCTCTTTTATTGACGCTGCTGAGTTAATTAATCGAGGTGATTTAATTTTAACTGTTGACACTTCAATCGTTCATGTTGCACGAGCATTCAATAAAAAATTAATTGCTATTTATAATAATCGACTATTTAACAAACGGTTCATTAATAATATTGTGTGGGGACCAGATTATGAGTTAGCTACTCAAATTACAACAACTGAGTTTCTTAATACAGAATCAGGAGATCCAATATCAAATTTAGACATTGGAATAATCATCGAACATTTAAAAAAGGCGATTTAATCTTTAAATATAAAGATAATTGTAGAATATAAATCATCATGCTATATAAAATATCAGTCATTATTCCCGCATACAATGCCGAAAAATTTTTAGCAGAAACACTAACATCGGTATTTAACCAAACTTATTCAAACATTGAAGTTATAGTGGTGAATGACGGCTCAACCGATCAAACCGAAAGTCTTTTATTTAATATTCAAAAACGAGAACCTAGATTAAAATTTGTTTCTCAACAAAATCAAGGTATTTCCTCTGCCAGAAATGCCGGTATTGCCAATGCGCAAGGTGAATATATTACATTCATTGATAGCGATGATAAATGGGATGTTACATTTTTAGCTAAGATGGTAGAACGACAACAGCAAACAAATGCGAATATTATTTATGCGGGTAACTCTGATTGGTCAAGTCAAGGAATTAAACCTAGATTCAGTGATTTTAGAGAAAATGCAAATTTAGTCGGGTACCTATCACAGAAAGCATTATTACATGTCGGTTGTTTATTTATTCGTAAACAATTTTTAGATTATCATCAAGTATCCTTCAATACTGAACTTAAAACAGGTGAAGATATTGTCTTTATTTGTACATTATTTTGTTTTTCTGATGCATATAGTGTTCCTGAATATCTTTACTATTATAACCATCGTGATGATTCTGTTATGCATCGACCTTGGACAAAAAATGACTACCTTAATGATCTCGCCGCTTGGCAACGACTAGAAAATATCATTAACGATAGTTACCAACAACCAGACCGTCTTGAAGCGATTTCATTGATTGAGTCAAAAATTGTATATTATAAGCTTCGACTTTTATGGATTTTATTATTGGCTGGAAAAACAAAGGAATTAAATCAATTATTGGATGACGGTTTTTTAGTTTATAAAACTGAAACTCTTTCTCTTATACCTACCAAATATGCAGGAATAAGAAGAAAGATTATTGAATCCCAAAGCAAACTTTTATGGTCATTAACAAGACTTATTCATCGTAAGAAAGTTAATTTAGTTTAATGCTTTTAATATCTATTTCATTAATATTGTGCTGATAGTAATAAATTGAGGTATTTTGGTTATTCATCGGAAGCCATTTACAATAAGGATTCGTTGGATCACTTGTCATATAAAATGCAATAATTGGTTTATTAAATGCAGATGCAATATGTACGATAGATGTGTCAGGGCTAATAACTAATGATGCATTGCGAATCAACTCTATCGTATCAAAAATAGTATTGGTATTTTCATATATTATATATTGCCCGGCTGGAAGCGATGATTTTAACTCTTGAGTCACTTTTGGAAAAGTTAAAACAAGTATTTTTTTCTTAGGATAAACTGCCTTAAGTCTTGATAACCATTCAATTTGTTTTATAGATGTAAATTTTTTATGATTAGCAGCCCCAAAAAAGTTAATTGCAATATAATCGCAAGTCAGGTTTTGCTGACAAAATATCGCCAATTCTTTATTATGTGGGATATTCGGAAATGAACAACAACGTTGCATTGGCTCAAAACCTAGCATAAATAATGCTTTTTCATAATCTAAAGTAATATGTTCATTATTGGCCGCAATATTATAGTTAAATAATTTCAAATGATTTTGCTGGTAACCAATGTTAATTGCAGCCTTAACACTCCGAATCAAAACTAAATCTCGATTACGCAAAAACTCTGTCAAATCAATAACTATATCATAATGTTCTTTAGCAATTTTTCGTCCAATTTGCCAGAATGCAAAAAGTGCCCGCTTACGAGTCACATAAAGTGAATCAATGTTAGAATCACTTTTGAATAGATATTGCGTCTCTGGTGCCACAACAACCCCAATATGAATATGAGGATATTGTTTTTTTATTTCACGATATACAAAAGAAGAAACAATAAAATCACCAATTTTCCCATCATGTCTAATAAACAATATTTTACTCTTTGGTAAAGTAGCTCGATTCCATTTCCCAGATGGTTTTTTATCTATAATAAAACGTCCCAAAAAAAGACGAAATGTTCTTAGATAAGCTTTAATTTTTTTGTGTATTTTTTTCATTTGGTTAAATTTTTTATTATTATATTATTTTCCTATCCCATACTCTCGTAACTTGTTCGCTACCGCAGTATGTGAAATACCGAGTCGTTTTGAGAGTTTACGAGAACTTGGAAAGTTTTTATAGAGCTGACTTAAGATTGTTTTTTCAAACTGTTTCGTCATCTCATCCAACGTTTTACCTTCAATATCATGATGTAACGAATACAAAGGTTTTGCTTGATTATTAGGTAATGTGATTTCTTTAGCGGTCAATTCACTGTCACTCAGCTGAGCGAGAGCGGAATATAAAACATTTTTTAATTCACGAACATTACCAGGCCATGAATAATTAAGTAAAAGGAGCTGTGCATCTAATGTCAATATCGGCGCAGCGATCCCTTGCTTATTGGCAAATTCATTGATGAAATAATGCGTTAAATCAATAATATCTTCTTTGCGTTCTTGTAATGAGGGTAAATGTAGTGGTAACACATTGAGTCGATAGTAGAGATCTTCTCGAAATTTACCTTGTTTAACCATTGCAAATAAATCCGCTTTAGTCGCACAAATTACCCTTACATCGACACTCACTTCATTGTCATCACCGACCCGTCGAAAAGAACCATCATTAATGAAACGAATAAGTTTAGTTTGCATTCTAAATGACATCTCATCGATACCATCTAAAAATACTGATCCACCATTAGCTTGTTCAAAAAAACCTTTTTTCCCTTCCATTGCACCAGGATAGGCGCCTGGCGCATGACCATATAATTCACTTTCAACGACTTCATCTGGCATTGCAGCACAATTCAATCCCAAAAAGATACTATCGCCCCGCTCACTATATTGATGACATGCTAACGCAAGTAAATCTTTACCCGTCCCTGTCGCGCCAGAAATTAGTAACGGTTCTTTTTGCTTTGAAAAGGCTTTGGCTTGTTTAATCAATTTTTGCATTGGGGCACTATTTGCACAAAACACATTAAATGCCTGCTGATTAGCAATACCTTTTCTTGATAGTCGATTTTTTAAGTAACCAATTGGTTGAATAACAAGTACAATTCGTTTGATGTCATCAAAAATTTGTAAAAAATAATACTGTTGATTGAGTACAATTGTTGCACTTTCTAAGTCTGTAATAGAAATCGTTGGATCAAGATTTAATAACCGATAGTAATCAAAATGAAAGTTAGCATTTGCTGTTTGAGATAACAGCGATAGTGGTAATGACAAGAGCGTCACGGCAGCTTGGTTAATAGCAAGTAGTAACCCATCTGGGGCTATTTCAATGATTGCGACTGGTGAATAATTACGTTTTGTCATAATACACTCTAGTTATGTCGTTAAAGAATTTTGCCATTCTTCATTAAGCAGGTTTAGTTTTTTAGATCGAACTTGCCATTCATAACTGGCATGCAAAGTTTTATAATCAACTTGTTGTTTACTTAGTAATGCTTTAGGCTTGTCACTGGTAATATGACCTAAACTGTCTAAAATCGCCAAAGTCCCTTGTCGGTTATTGCAAGCTAATAAGATATCACAACCCGCATCGAATGCAGCTTTAGCGCGCTGAGCATACGAACCTAGAAAAGCAGCACCTTCCATGGATAGATCATCAGAAAAAATAATCCCATCAAATTTAAGTTGTTGCCTAAGTATGGTTTTTAACCAAAATGGAGAGCCACTCGCTGGCAAATTATCAAATTCAGGATAGATAACATGAGCAGGCATGATAGCATCGAGTTTACCTGCTTTAATTAAATCTGTAAAAATAAGCATATCCGCCTTTATTAGCTGTTGGCTACGTTTATCAATCGGCGTTTCTTTATGGGAATCAGCAATCACCGCACCATGGCCAGGAAAGTGTTTACCTGTTGTTTTCATTCCTGCGGCATGCATACCATCGATCAAGGCTTCTGCGACAACTTTTGCAATATGCGCATCTTGGTGAAATGAACGGCTCCCGATTGCTAAACAATCATGACCTAAATCAAGTACTGGAGCATAGCTAAGATCAATATCAAATGCTTGAAGTTCCATCGCCAATACCCATCCTGCATCAAAAGCAAGTCGCTTTGCATCATCAAGATTATTCAGCATGGCATAAGATTGGGCAGGAGGAATAGGTGTAAATCCTGTCTTAAAACGCTGAACCCGCCCGCCTTCATGATCAACAGTAATTAACAAGCGTTCATGACTGTGAGAACGAATCTCATGAATTAGTGCACTAAGCTGTGCTGTATTTTGATAGTTACGCCCAAATAATATCACCCCTGCTACCGCTGGATGCCGTAATAATACTTTATCTTCGTCACAAAGCGTTAAGCCTTGTATATCAATCATCAACGGCCCCATAAATTACTCACTTGTTTGCTGTTGATTGTTATTAACTAATTGATCAGATGAAAACTGCCAAACAATTTCCCCTGTTTTAGTTAACAAGAGTTCCATGGAAACATTTGCTGGCGTTTCTGGTAATTTTGGCACCTGATTGATAGTTGTAAATAGCACATAGTCGGCTTTGACCTGCCTTGCAAGTGCAATCATTTTACTTCTTGAAACTAAGGAGTCATCATAAGGAATCCCCAAGTTCTGTTTCGCTTGATTCACCACTTTCTTATCAATAATCGCAAAGATGTTTTGTTGATTAAATGCATTAAAAATGATGCTATTAATTTGAGCCCCTGAAACATATTCATTACTGCGATTACGTATGTCACTAATCAGTAATGAATTGCTATCACTCACTTCAGCTGTTTGTATCAATTCAGCAATTAACGGGGATATCACAACTTGCCAATCTGTTGCAAGAATTTTCGGAGGTTGCTCTACGACAGAAACAGGATTATTTTGTATTGGCGCGGGCGTTTGTCGATTTTGTTCTAAAAGATGACAACCACTTAGTGCCATGGTTGATATGATAATTGCCACAACTGACAAATAATGTTTCATAAATTTGACCTCAGCATAAGTAGCAACTAACTGACCAATTTACCCAATTGTTTACCACCAAGCAAATGCATATGAATATGGAAAACTTCTTGCCCGGCATCCTTATTACAGTTCATAATTAAGCGATAACCACTTTCATCAATTCCTTCTTGTTTTGCAATTTTAGCTGCAACCACAAATAAATGGCCCAACGCTTGTTCATCTGATGCTGAAACATCATTAATCGTCGGAATTAATTTATTTGGAATGATTAGGATATGAGTTGGAGCCTGTGGTGATATATCACGAAAAGCGGTAACTAAGTCATCTTGATAAATAATGTCGGCAGGAATCTCACGACGAATAATTTTACTAAAAATCGTTTCTTGAGCCATACTATCATCCTTTTTATTATTGTATGATTGCTATCTTAATATCAAACAACATATTAACATAATCTTATGCCAAATAAATGGCAAAAATTTGCTGTGGTTTTTTCTGCAATAATATCAAGTGGCTGCTGTTTTAAGACTGCAAGGTATTCGGCCACTTGGCGCACATTTGCGGGCTGATTCTCCTTACCGCGATAAGGCACTGGGGATAAATATGGCGAGTCAGTTTCAATCAATAAACGATCAAGCGGTACAAACCTTGCGACGTCACGTAATGATTCTGCATTTTTAAACGTAAGAATACCTGAAAATGAAATATAAAAGCCCAAATCTAATAATTGCCTTGCTGTATCAAGATCTTCGGTAAAACAATGTAATACACCAGAGTATGCATTTTCACTTTTAATCAACGATAATGTGTCTTGTTTTGCTTGTCTTGTATGCACTATGACAGGTTTTTTTAATTCCCGACCTAATCGAATGTGTTGAGCAAAAGCGGCTTGTTGATCAATAATATTATCTTGTTGGTAATAATAATCAAGGCCAGTTTCACCTAGTGCAATAACATTTTCATCACGCGCTAAAGATTCAAATAAGGTAATATCAAAATCCTCATCATTAAGATTAAGAGGGTGTACGCCACAGGATAAAGAAACTCGCTCAAAATAAGGCATTAACCATTGGCGCATGGCTTGATAACCTGATAGTGTAGTTGCAACACTTAAGCAATGTTTCACATCACGGGATTGCGCTTCAGATAAAATATCTTCAATAGACTTGTTGTTGTAATCTAAACTGTCTAAATGACAATGGGAATCAACTAAAAACATAACTTACTCTTTCAAAAAAGTTTAACGATAATTGCACATGACAACAATATATTAAAGAACATAGTACTGCTAATCAGAATGTTGTGCAAAATCTCGGATGGGTTTGATCGTTGCCCAAGATCGACAGGCCGGGCATAGCCAATATATTGAATTAACAGTAAAACCGCAACGTTCACAACGATAATTAGGAATAGCCTTAACTTGTTCACCGACCATGTTACGCAGTAACAATAAGCTCTCTTTTGCGCGACCTTCTTCTGCATCAGCCAAATGATAATCCATTAAACGGTAAAATCCCTTTAGATTTGGGTGTTTGACCAATTCACGATAAATATAGTACTGAGCAGCATCGCGTCCTGTTTGTTTTTCAATAATATCCGCCAACATAAGTTCAGCCGCATTACCGGAGTCCGTTTCAACGCATTGTTTCAAAAATTGTTTGAGCTCATCTTCTTGGTCTAGATGTTGGTAACACTCTTTAATAAAAGGTAATGCTTCGCCGATAAATGCTTTATCCTGATTTAAAATTTGCCGTAAATATTGCACAGCTTTAACGTAGTTACCTTGTGCCATCAATACACGACCAAACATTAATGATGTTCTTGCACAATTGGCATCAGCTGAAATCGATTTTTGCAAATAAAACATTGCCTTAATTAAATCGTCTGCAGCAATTGCTAAGGCAGCTAATTCACAAAAAAATTGTGCAATATCTTTGTTATATTTGGTTTGTCCTAATTTAACTAATTTAGTTGCAACATTAATTGCTTTGCTCCAATCACTGGTTGATTGATAGACAATGATTAATTGTTGTAATGCATATTGTTGAAAATCTTCTTCATCGATCAATTGTAAAAACATATCTTCAGCACGATCATAAAATCCTGCTGTCATATAATCACGCCCAAGTTGCTGGATAGCAAGTAAGCGCTGTTCAAAGGTTAATGAAGAGCTTTCCATTAGCGCCTGGTGGATGCGAATAGCACGATCGACCTCACCACGGGAGCGAAATAAATTGCCTAAAGTTAAATGAGCTTCAAGTGTACCTGAATCTTCTTTGAGCATATCCAGGAACAAATCAACCGCTTTATCCTTTTGGTTAGATAAAAGAAAATTAAGTCCATCGACATATTCACGTGATAAACGATTTGATTCACTCTTGTATTTTTGCTTAGCATTACGTCCCCCCATATACCAGCCATAACCGGCTGCAATTGGCAGTAACAAAAAGAGTAATTCAAACATAAGTTTATAGATTCGATGTGTTAGTTGATGTTGTCAGTTCATTTTTTTGACGATTCGCAAATTCATCATCATACATTTTCTGAACTTTTTTCAATTTACGTTGTGTTGCTGACAACTTTAATTTTACACGTAAGAAAAAGAACCCCGTCAGTAACCAACCTAATACAAATCCAGAACCAAATAATACGGCTAATAACGTCGATAATTTAAATTCTGTTTGAGCAAATAAATAATTAAAAACAACCGATTGATTGTTGTTAGCTCCAAGTGTAATAGAAATTGCAAAGATGACGATTAGTACTAAAAATAATATCACAAACTTCATTGTTATTTCCTTTTATTCTTTCATCTCTTAATCAATTCTGCTAGATATAATTATATACCAAAGCTCATGAGATGTATTGTTTAGTTTATGGTTCGATTACACGCCATTTAAGGGCTACATAATAGGTAAATAATGCAATAGCCCATGCTAATATTGATCCACATATTACATCAATAGGATGATGCATACCAAGCGCTAAGCGACTAATCTCAATGATTACCGCCCAAATAATAATGATCCCAATCACATTGTGACAACGTTTAAAATTCAAAAATAACAAAGCCAAAAAAGCCCAAGTGGCAGCAAAAAGTGTATGCCCTGATGGAAAGGTATAGCCTGTTTCATTTTTCCAATGTTGGAACAACCAATGAGGGATTTCTGGCGATTGATAGACATGCTGTTCAATCACCGCTTCGCGTTCACTTCGTGACAATGAATAAAAATGTTTATCATCAATTTGATAATTTTTCTCAATCCATATCACAAATGGTCTTGAATCCGCAGTATAGCTTTTAATGACCGTTTTGATCAATTGTCCTAACAAAACAGCCATAGCGAGAATAAGCACTAATTTAATAAATTGCACTTTTGATTTTACTTTTAAACAAATCGCAAATAAAACAGGAAAAAAAGCACACGTTAAAATTGCCCAAGGAATACCCGCGGTTTGAGTAAACCAAAATAAATATTCAGACCAGCCATTAAGAGACTGAGGTTGCCATTGCCAGTTAATTGCAATAATTACAATGGGTGTGACAAGAAAAATGGCGAGTATTACTAATGTTTTTTTGATGACTACTTGCATTATTATTTCATAAAAATTGATAATTCAGATTGATAATTATCATAACATAATTGATTAAATGTGTGCTACTTTTACTCAACACTTGCAGTTAATCTTAATTTCTGTTATCCCTTTGAAATTTTGACAATATAACGTAGTAATTTATTCATCGAAAACTGCAAAACAAAATCATTTCGGTATATAATCAAACGTTATATATTTAAAATCGAATTTAATGGAGTTGTCATGCAGTTAAAAAAAGTTGCACAGGCTAAATTACCGACACCTTGGGGAACATTTACCATTGTTGGTTTTGAAGAACTTGCTACAGGTAAAGATCATGTTGCAATGGTGTTTGGCGATATAACACACCAACATCCAGTGTTAACCCGCGTTCATTCTGAATGCTTAACTGGTGATGCTCTATTTAGTTTACGTTGCGACTGCGGATTCCAATTAGAAGCAGCGTTAAAACAAATTGCCAAAGAAGGAACAGGAATATTAATTTACCATCGTCAAGAAGGTCGCAATATTGGTCTACTCAATAAAATTCGAGCTTATGCTTTACAAGATACTGGATATGATACGGTTGAAGCCAACCATCAATTAGGATTTGCAGCAGATGAGCGTGATTTTACGCTATGTGCTGATATGTTAGCACTGCTTGGCGTCAAAGAGATTAGATTACTCACGAATAACCCAGAAAAGATACGCGTCCTCGAAAATGCAGGAATTATCATTAGTGAACGTGTACCGCTTGAAGTTGGTGAAAACCCAAACAATGAGCACTATCTCGAGACAAAAGCTCAAAAGATGGGACATATTTTACATCTGCATCCCTTCCATAACGATTAGCTATTTTAAGCTTAAACAAACTTATTGTTTAAGCTTAAAATCAATGATTTACCAGCGCCCAGAAGCGCCACCACCACCGCTGCGTCCACCTCCACCACTAGAACGACTACTGCTGGAACTCGAGCTTGAACTACTATGACTCGAACGCGAATACGATCCGCGACTTGATGAATGGCTTGAATTACCAGGTTTAATAATACCAAAGTAGAAACCGACGGTGATTAATAGGCCAAAAATTAATCCACCAAATAAACCTAATATTCCAGAACGCAAAATAGAACCGATAAAAACACCTGAAAATAAACCAAAAATAAAACCGCTTAGCAATGATGATTTGAGTTTTGCAGATTTAATAAATTTACTTGGTACATAGCAAATGATAAATAAAAAACCAATAGTAATCATTATACTAGTAATAAAGCACATAAATATCATCACAACAGAAAACCAGCTTGGGAAAATTTGTAAAAATAACATTTGAACCCATCTGGGTAAGTCTTCTCTTAAAAAATCCTCACCGAAATTCATTCCATTACCTGTAGATAGATCAAATCCACCAAAATACCCTGTTAATAAAACAATCAACAATACGGGTAATCCGGCTTTGATTGGCGAAGATTTGACTGCACTTATTACGCCCCAAAAAAACAATAAAAGTGCACTACCAATTACAGCCGCAGCGATTATATCAATTACCCCAATTGGTTCAGCTTGTTTAGCAATATAAAAAGGCGTTTTACCGACTGCTGGCAATGGTTCTTGCTTAATTTTAGCGATTAATACATCAACAGTCTTATCAATACCTTGTGCATACTGTTCAGCTCTGAAAAATGGCACGATATAATCATTAATTACATGGCGTGCAAAATAATCCGTGATTTGCCCTTCTAATCCATAACCGACTTCAATTCGAACCGCTCGATCTTGTAAGGCCACTAAAACAAGAACACCATCATCAACGGTTAATCGACCTATCCGCCATGCATTAAAAACTTCATAAGCATATTGTTCTATTGATATCCCTTCCGTACTATTAATAATCAATATTGAAAGTTGAGCGCCTGTCGATTGTTCTAGTGCCATGATTTTACTATTAATTGATTGAAAATCATTGGGTGAAAGTAACCCAACAGTGTCAGTGATTCCATCTTGCATTGATGGAAACTTTGTTGGTTTAGCTTGCGTTATCATTGAACTAAAAAGCAAACTCATCAACAAAATTAAGATATTTAGACTTGATTTTTTTACACACATGGTATTATTCTTTTTATCATTGTATTGGTAAGCGTAAGTATATATCATTTTAAAATTCTGTATAAGCTATCAGATGACACATTAATAACATCGTTTTTTAGCTAATACGTATGGTTAAAATCGAAGCATTTATAGCAACAATCCAATATTATTTTATTTATAATCAAATGATTATATAAGCATCAACAATTGAATTGATCGATCAATAACCACATTTTCGATAGGTTTAATATTTATTTAATCTTTAAATTGATCGATAAAAACGATTTTCAATTGATTGAATGTTCATCGATAATCTAAAATATTAGCTGATTTCGTTACACTATTTCTGCTAAGAGTATAGATAAATATATATATAACTAATAAAAACAATATTTTAACGGATGAAATTATGAAAAAAACCCTTTTATGTCTGCTTTGCGCTTTATCATTTAACGCGGTATCGATACTAACCGCATCAACCGCAAAAACGATCATCGGTACAGCCCCACAATTAGTGCCAGGTACAGACCAATATACAAGTTTAGCTTCCCATTCATCATTTACCGTAAATAACGTAAAATACAACTGGTTTGATGGAACCTATAATACCTCATTAATATTTGATTATAATTTGACGCTTGGTGATTTTGTCATTAACGGTTTATCAAAAAGCGATTTTTTATCAAACTACTATTATGACAGTGAAGGAGATGGTGTCAGTTCAAGTGACCCATTAAATATTGGTACATTAACCTATAATTGGACTGACAATGACGAGGTCAGTATCCCATCAAGTGCGAATATCAATACTCTACATGAATTAAGTTATACTTATTCTTTCCCATTAAAATTGTCAATTACAAACACTGGCGTTTACACAACATCAGGCTATGGTAGCCCTAATGTCAGTGATTCGTTAACCATTTCTCAGGTTTATCAAATTCATACAGAACGAGGCATTTATGCGATAAAGCCAAACAGTGTGGGACTATCTTGCCAATGGGTCGAATATATCAACAATAGTTGGGTATGTGCATCTCAATCAACTTCAGGTCAAACCGGTTACCGTTCAGCAACAACCGGTGGTGGATATACCTCTGATTACACACCAGACTTAGGGTTTAAGAAAGATCCATCTGGTGATACATTTCCTACCGTTGGATTTCCTGGTGCGCAATTCCAATTAGTTATGATAGGTAAACCATCGGAATATACGTTTAGTGTTGTATCTGGTAGTGGCGTTACGGTTGATGCTAATGGTATTGTTAAATTATCGTCTAAACCATCATCAACTGTTACACTTCGAGCTATCTATGATCCTAGTGGTTTAGCCACCACATTTGATTATTCATTTACCATTGGAAAATGGCTAGAACCAAAAACAGGAACATCAAATTATGCCGATGCCATCACAAAATGTGGTGGTGAAGCTAATATGATAACACGATCAGATTTCACCAACTCACCGATTGCTAATATTGCAACTGGCCAATCATGGAGCTATATCCGAAACTATGGTACACGAGCAATTGATGGTACACTTTATGGCGAATGGGGATACATGGATGGTAACACTTACCCTGATTCAAATTGGCAAAATAACCGCTATTGGACCAAAGATGTAAATAGTGATAATACCAATGGTGTTAACACATACTTTTTTGTTCATTCTTATGATGGGGGATATATTGGATATGAATGGCAAGATAACACTGAAATAGCAGCAGTTTGTAAGTAAAAAGTGTAAACTAAAATCATAAAAAGGACTCGCTAATTGCAATATAAGCTTTACAGAGTCCTTTTAAAAATAACCATTCCTATTTGTCATCAACTTAACACAGCATTATGCTCTCCAGATATCTATCTAGCTTATTAATTAAATACATCCTATTATTAAGTAATTGCCTAAAATAGCCTTCTGTATCAAAACAATAATCGGCTATAATACATTAATGCATAATAGGTATGTATTAAATTAATGCAATGTATCAAACTAATTTTGCTTATTTTAACCGTTGAAATAAACGACACCTAAAAAGGCAACTAAATTAATACATTTCATTGATATAATTCATGAAAATATAATTAAAAGATGAAATACCACCATGACTGAAAACGAAAATTTAACCAGCCACACCCCAATGATGCAGCAATACTTAAAATTGAAAGCTGAGAATCCTGATATTTTATTATTTTATCGCATGGGGGACTTTTACGAGCTGTTTTATGACGATGCCAAAAAAGCATCACAACTGCTTGATATTTCGTTGACAAAGCGCGGAGCATCCGCAGGCGAGCCAATTCCGATGGCAGGTGTACCTTACCATGCTGTGGAAGGCTATTTAGCTAAGTTAATTTCACTCGGTGAATCAGTCGCAATTTGTGAGCAAATTGGTGATCCCGCATTAAGTAAAGGCCCTGTTGAACGCAAAGTCGTTAGAATTGTGACACCGGGGACAATCAGCGATGAATTATTGCTTGAAGACCGTAAAGATAATCTCTTGGCATCAATCTGGCAAGAAAAATCTGGCTATGGTTATGCAACATTAGATATCAGTTCTGGGCGTTTTCATGTTTTTGAATGCGATAATTTTGATACGATGCAAGCGGAATTACAACGAACAAATCCTGTGGAAATATTGTATCCAGAAGACTTTTCAAGCATGGTTTTAATTGAACATCGTCATGGTTTACGTCGTAGGCCAATTTGGGAATTTGAGCTAAATACGGCCAAACAGCAGCTTAATTTACAATTTGGTACTAAAGATTTAATTGGTTTTGGCGTTGAACAGTCGAGTAAAGCGCTTAAAGCTGCTGGCTGTTTATTACAATATGTTAAAGATACCCAAAAAACGGCTTTACCGCATATCCGTTCAATTACCAAAGAATCTCAAGATAAGTTTATTATTTTAGATGCGGCAACTCGCCGTAATCTTGAATTAACCGAAAACTTATCAGGAGGGAATGAAAATACCGTTGCAACGATTTTAGATAAAACTCAAACTGCCATGGGCAGTCGAATGTTGAAACGGTGGTTACATGCGCCGATTCGCGATTTAATGATTTTAAACCAGCGCCAAACCTCGATAGCGGAATTACTAAATCATGCAGATAGTATCCAACCATTACTCAAGCAGATTGGTGATGTCGAACGAATTTTGGCAAGGCTTGCCCTACGTTCTGCAAGACCGCGCGATTTTGCTCGTTTGAGAGATGCTTATAATACCTTACCAATGCTACAAGCGTCATTGCATAATTTATATAATCCTTATCTATTAGCATTACGGCAGACTATTGGCAGTTTTGATGATATTGCTAATTTGTTAAATCAAGCAATTATTGAATCACCGCCGGTGCTAATTCGTGATGGAGGGGTCATTGCGAGTGGCTATAATACCGAACTTGATGAATTAAGAACATTATCAGCGGGTGCAACACACTATCTTGATCAGTTAGAAATTCGTGAACGTGAAACATTAGGCATTGATACGCTAAAAATTGGTTATAATGCGGTGCATGGCTATTATATCCAAGTGAGTCGAGGGCAAAGTCATTTAGTGCCGATCAACTACACTCGTCGTCAAACACTTAAAAATGCCGAACGCTACATTATTCCAGAATTAAAGGAATATGAAGATAAAGTGCTGACATCAAAAGGACGCGCCTTAGCACTTGAAAAACGACTATATGAGCAATTATTTGATTTATTGTTACCACATTTAGAACGCATGCAAAAAAGTGCTGATGCCATCGCTGAACTTGATGTTTTAACTAATTTAGCTGAACGCGCAAGTACATTAAACTATAGCCAACCTAACCTCACCAGTCATAAAGGCATCAATATTCAAGGCGGACGCCATCCGGTTGTTGAACAAGTCTTATCCGCCCCTTTTATTGCTAACTCACTGAGCTTGTCACAAGATCGACGAATGCTGGTCATCACTGGCCCAAATATGGGCGGTAAAAGTACCTATATGCGTCAAACGGCACTGATTGTTTTATTGGCCTATATGGGGAGTTTTGTGCCTGCAGACCAAGCTTCAATTGGGCCAATTGATCGGATCTTTACCCGTATTGGTGCCTCTGATGATTTAGCTTCAGGTCGTTCAACGTTCATGGTTGAAATGACTGAAACCGCCAATATTATGCATAATGCAACAGACTATAGTCTGGTATTAATGGATGAGATTGGCCGGGGTACGTCAACGTATGATGGTTTATCATTGGCATGGGCTTGCATAGAATCACTGGCTAATCATATTAAGGCAATGACGCTGTTTGCTACACACTATTTCGAATTAACGCAACTCTCAGAAAGTATATCAGGTGTACATAATGTTCATTTTGATGCAGTTGAACATGATAACACTATTGCTTTCATGCATACCGTTGCAGATGGTCCAGCCAGTAAAAGTTTTGGTATCGCTGTTGCTGGCCTTGCTGGTGTACCCAATTCCATTTTAAAACGTGCTAAACAAAAACTGAAAGAATTAGAAACATTATCAAAACAGACATCTTATTCCCATGTTGATAGTTCACAGCTAACCTTTATCACGGAAGCTGAACCATCAGAAGTAGAACGTATGCTAAAAGATATTGAACCGGATACCTTAACCCCTAAGCAGGCGCTTGATATCTTATATTCACTCAAAAAATTACTTTAGTTTTTTGTTTATTTAACGTGTGAAAGTAACATTCTGTCTACTGTATTTTTGTTATACTTTACCCATCATATTATGGGTAAGGTAAATCATGTTTCACAATCATGATGAGTCATCAATAATTGGCCTAACATAATCATTTGATTCAATCGGATAACATGATATTTTATCAATATTAAGTCGATAGATTGTTTGATAAGTTTGAATTAAAACGCTTTATATTGTTGTGTCAAAAATCAAGGATTGCTGTATTAACGATATTAAAATAAATTTAAGTAAGAGTTCATTATGCGAATACTGATTGTTGAAGATGAAAAATCAATTTTAACCGTACTATCTAAAAGACTATCCCAAGAAGGTTATAGCGTCGACATGGCCTCAGATGGGGAAGAAGCGCTTGGTTATATTGCTATGTGCGACTACGATTGCATCGTCATGGATATCATGCTGCCGATACAAGATGGTCTGACTGTTTTACGTCAAATGCGACAAAAACATAATAGTACCCCTGTTTTATTATTAACGGCTAAAGATGGCATTGGTGATAAAGTCATTGGCCTTGATGCCGGTGCAGACGATTATTTGGTTAAACCTTTTGTTTACGATGAACTATCAGCACGGATACGAGCTTTATTACGACGTAATACAGAACAAAAAAGTACATTATTACATTGTGCTGACCTCACACTTGATACGACGACTCGTCAAGTGACTCGCCAAGGTAAAACAATTGAGCTATCAGCTAAAGGGTTTCATATTTTAGAATATTTTATGCGTAATGCGAATCGTGTACTCACTCGCGGTCAAATTATCGATCATGTGTGGAATTTTGATTATGATAATGATTCAAATGTGATCGATGTTTATATTGGTTACCTAAGACGAAAAATTGACAATGACTTTGATACCAAGCTATTACACACTGTACGTGGGGTTGGCTATGTGTTGAGAGAAACAGAATGAAAAAAATGAGTATCCGGACACGGATTACATTGTGGTATACCGCCATGCTAATGATCTTTCTATATCTTGGTGTGGCTGGCTCTTATAATGCAACTCGCCACATTTTGATCAAACAGCATGAAGATGGTATGCGCAAAGGCGCACATATTTTATCTGAACGCTTTATCGCACTGAATAATCATGATCGTTTAGGCCGCTTTGACAAAGATGAAAAATTAGCACCAAAAGATTTTAATTTTATTTTTTTCAACAATCAAAATGAGATTACTCATGGGCAATATGAAGAGTGGATGGTTGATTTGCCTCAAGAAATCGATCAAATCAGAATGGTCGAACATGATGGTCAAAATTGGGCCTGCTTTGATAGTGCCGTTTATCAAAACGGTCAAAAAATCGGTGTCACGCGCTCACTGATCGATATCACATCAACCTTTCAGCTACTACAAGAAATGCAGCAACGTGGTATTATCGCAATCATTCCAAGTCTATTATTATCAGCACTTGGTGGCTTTTTTATTACTCGCTGGGCCCTAAAGCCAATTAAAAATATTGCTAAAATAGCTAAGGAAATTGGCGATGGTAATCTGAACAAACGCATTGAACTCGTTACCGCTAAAGATGAATTGGGTGAACTGCTAAATGAATTTAATCACATGGCAGATAATGTACAAAATGTGATTGAGCGTGAACAGCAATTTAGCTCCGATGCCTCACATGAAATACGCACGCCACTTGCCGTCATTATTACCAATGCTGAATATGCTATTCAAAGTCATGATCTTGAAACATGTACACAAACACTTGAACTCATTGTTAATAAAAGTCAACAAATGCAGCAAATGCTATCACAGCTACTCACCTTGGCGCGTGGTCATGAACAAGCTCAAGCAATGGAACTTGAGCAACTGGATATTAGCAATATTATTACTGATATTGTTGAGGAACGCTCAATGCGTGCTCAGGAAAAGCAAATCACCATTAAAGCCGATGCTGAACATAATGTGATTGCCAATATTGATTTAATGTTGTTTACTCGGATGATAACGAATTTGCTTGATAACGCAGTGCAATATGGTCGTGTCGGTGGGCATGTGAACTTATCAGTTTATCGTGACCTGACACATCATCAGGCAGTGATTTTAGTGGTCGATGATGGCATTGGTATTGATAGTGACCAATTACCGTTTATTTTTAATCGTTTTTATCGTGTGGATAAATCCCGATCGCAGGCAGGTTCAGGGCTTGGCCTTTCATTTGTTGATTTTATTATCAAATTACACAAGGGCAATATTTCCGTTGACAGCCATGTTGGCAAAGGCACTTGTTTTAAAATCACGCTACCGCTATCAAGTTAAATGGGTCATAAAGACCCATTATTTGCGATACCGGTTTAACATCTTTCATCAGCTTTGATGGATTGACTGATAGCGACCGGCCATTGCTTTAAATATCATATTTTCATACTTAATTAGCTGGTAACTTTCATCTAATAAGCTTAATTTTGATGTATTGACCGTATTGATATTATCCAATAAATCTTTAAACTCGACTTTACCAGTACGATAACGATCATCATAAATTTTTAATACTGCTAAATCTGCTTGGTATTTAACTTGCGTATTCCCTAATATCGCCTGATTGTTGACATAAGCAGCATAGTAATAAGCAACTTCGTTCAGTGCCGTATTAATATCACTCGCAAAATCAAGACGACGGCTTTCATAATCAGTTTTAGCAATATTAATATTATTTTTTACCGTATTCCAACTTAAAAAGGGTAAATTGATCGATACGCTACCTAATAAAACAGGGAAGTCTAATGCACTACTCGCTTGACTATCAGATGAACTTAATGCCGTTTTCAGGGTAATTGATGGATACCACGCTTTATTTTGTGCTTCAAGATCTTTAAATGCTTCTTGCAAACGTAATTCACTGGCTTTTAAATCGGGTCGATTAGCCAGCACGGATAATGGCACATCTAAATCAACGGTTAATTTTTTCACCGTCAACATATCGGGATAATGAATATTTAATTCAGCACTTGGTGGTAAATTGAGTAAATTACGTAATACCTGTTCGTTATCTTTAATTTGTGTTTGATACGTTAATAATGAATTTTCATCCGTTTTAATGGTCTGTTTCACTTGTAACAAATCTAACTCATCGGTTTTGCCATTTTGATATTTTGCCGCAATCACGTCTTGCATCTGTTGATAATTATTTAAACTATTTTGCGTAACGTTAACGGCATTATTCAGATAAGCTAAATTAAAATAAACATCAATCACGCTATTAATTAATGTCAGACGTGTATTTTCTTTATCAAAATAGGTCGCTTGATACTCAAATTTATCCGCCTGAGCACTATCGCTAAGCTTACGCCATAAATCAACTTCATAACTCAAACTTAACTCACCTGAAAAGCTGCGGTTCTGACTAAAACTATCATGCTCATACGTATTACGACTAGCTGAAGCCCCCACATCACCCGATAATGTGGGGTAAAGATCAAGCTCACTTAAATTAGCTTGATACATTGCTTTTTGCATCGTTAAAGCACTTTGGGCTAAATCAACATTATTCGCTAACGCCATATCAACCAATTGATTAAGTTGTTGATCCTGATAAGCGCTCCACCATTGATTATCAACACGGTATTGGCTACTCACAGAGGAGGAATAATTCAGCTGAGATGATAACGATGCATCTTTATATTCAACGCTCGTACAACTGCAAATTACCAACGAAATTAATAGCGGTAACACGCTTTTTGTTAATTTTTTCATTATATTACTCCCGTGTTAACGCTTCAATTGGATTTAGTTTAGCGGCATTTTTGGCTGGTACAAATCCAAAAGCAATACCAATAAACATGGAAAACAGAATTGCCATGACCATGACATGGGTCGAAAATAAAAGCGGCATACTGCTACCCATAAACAGGTCAAAAATCACACCAATCACACCCGATAGCATAATGCCTACGATACCGCCTATCGAACAGATTAAAACCGCTTCAATTAAAAATTGTTGCATAATGTTGCTTTGTTTCGCACCAATAGCCATACGTAAACCAATTTCTTTTGTTCGCTCTGTGACTGACACCAACATAATATTCATCACACCGATTCCCCCGACGATTAAAGAAATTAAAGCAATGCACGAAATTAAGAGTGTCATGGTACTTGTTGTACTTTCTATGGTTTGTTTGATACTGTCGCTATTTATGGTAAAAAAGTCTTTACTACCATGCCGAGAGGTTAATAAAGCCGTAATATTATTTTCAGCGACTTGTGAACTGACATTATCCGCAACCTTTACGGTTATCGAACTAATATTTTTGGCCCCTGTCACTTTATTCATGACCGTCGTATAGGGTGACCACATCGTTAAGTTTTCAGACATCCCCATATTGTTTATTTTTTCAGCGACACCAATGATTTTTAATGGCTTTTTGTTAAAAATAAGTATCTTACCGATAGGATTATCGCCGTCAGAAAAGAAGGTATTTTTAACATTTTGATCAATAACAACAACAGCTGCATTATCTTTGATATCCGTTGACGATAGCTGCCGCCCCTGTTCAATGTTAATCCCTTTAACATCAAAATATTGATCGCCAACACCATTGAGCTGTGCTGTTACAGATTGATTACGATACAGTAGAGTGCCACTACTTGAACTATTTGGCGTTGTACTGGCAATATAATTTTGCTGAGATAAAAACTGCGCATCGTCAACCGTTAACGTTTTTATTTTATCCGCATTTCGATCACCAAAATTTTTACCAGGTATGATACTGATTGTATTGGTTCCCATTGAATTAATATTTGCCATAATGGTTTCTGATGATCCACGCCCTAAAGCCACAACACAGACAACCGATGCAATACCAATAATGATACCCAGCATTGTCAGTAACGAACGCATTTTATGAGAAAAGATAGCTTGCACTGACATTTTAAATGATTCAAATAACATATCTTGATAATATGCCCACCACCCCTTTTTAGCCGTTTTAGATGCTTGTTGAGTCGGATAAAGCTCATCATTATTGCGAGAATCAGCAATAATTTGTCCATCTTTAATTTCAATGACACGGCTAGCGTGTTCGGCAACATGCTTATCATGGGTAACTAAAATGATGGTATGCCCTTTACGATGGAGTTCGAGAATAATATCCATCACATTTTTACCACTTTTTGAGTCAAGGGCGCCCGTAGGTTCATCTGCAAGAATAATTTCGCCACCGTTCATTAAGGCGCGAGCAATCGAAACACGCTGCTGTTGACCTCCTGAAAGTTCATTCGGTTTATTTTGTAGCTTATGGCTCAATCCTAAATCAGTTAACAGTTCTTTTGCCCTAGCGCGTCTTGCTGTGACATCCATCCCACTATAAATGGACGGTAATGCCACATTTTCAAGTGCACTTAAATTATTTAATAAATTATAGCGTTGAAAAATAAAACCAAAGGTACGACAACGTAAGTCTGCCAATTGATTATCATCCATTTGATTGGTTTCAACACCATTAATCTGGTATGATCCCGAAGTCGGTGTATCAAGACATCCGATAATGTTCATTAGGGTTGATTTCCCTGAGCCTGACTGACCAATAATAGCAACAAAGTCACCTTTCTTAATGGTTAGATCCACATCTTTAAGTGCATAAACCTGGTTCTCATTAGAACCAAAACAACGGTTTAACTGACTAATTTTGATAATATCCATAATATATTCCTATTACATATTCAGTGTTATTTGCTAAACAGCTTATTGACGCAGTTGTTAACAAGCAGCCGTATTACATCATGCGTGGTTTAGATGAACTTCCCACTGAATTACTAATATCTTGTGCACTCATATTAGACAGTATTACTTTATCACCTTCACTCAGGCCACTACTGATTTCAATATTTATACTGTCAGACAATCCGGTCGTGATAATTTTTTCAACTTGTTGATTATTCTCGTTCAGCACATTAACATATTCAGAATTATCCCGTTTGTGGACAGCTGTTGCAGGAATCACCAGAACATTTTGTGCATGCGCAATTTTGATCACATTTTGGGTTGTCATACCGATATGTAATTTTCCTTGCGCATTCGGTACTTCTAAACGTCCATAATAGTAAATGGCTGCGTCAGTACTTGAACCTTGTTCATAACTTCCATTGGTGAGTGTTGTTAATGCGGGATCAAGTGATTTTAGTGTTGTCGTGAATTCAGTATCAGGATCAGAAAGGACGGAATAAGTCACGGTCATTCCTTCTGCAACTTTAGTAATATCGCCTTCAGAGATTTCCATCAGTATTTCCATATTACTTAAATCAGCAATCTGTACAATTGTTGGCGTAGATGTTGCGGCATTTAATGTTTGCCCCTGTTCTACGGGTACTGACACAACCGTACCATCTAATGAAGAGACAATCTTTGTATAACCTAAATTGACTTCAGCAGTATTAACCGCAATTTGAGTTTGAATGATTTGTGATTCTAACTCGGCAACAGCCGATTTAGCACTTGCAAAGGTGCTTTCTGCTTCTTCAAGACTCGCTTTAGAGGTTGCCTTTTGTGTATAAAGCTTTTGTTCTCGTTCATATTGAGATTGTGAAGTGGTTAATTGTATCTTCGCAGCTTCTAATTGAGCTTGATAACTGGTTAGCTTTGCTTTTTCAATATCATAATTATTTTGCTGAGTTGTGGAATTTATCTGCGCAATCAGATCACCTTTTTTGACGTGTTGACCTAATTTGACATTCAACGTATCGATTTGGCCTGAAACCTGTGCCCCA
Source organism: Orbus sasakiae (assembly GCF_039542345.1). Lineage (NCBI taxonomy): Bacteria > Pseudomonadati > Pseudomonadota > Gammaproteobacteria > Orbales > Orbaceae > Orbus > Orbus sasakiae. The sequence continues at coordinate 738,884 of NZ_BAABHY010000001.1, read as the reverse complement.
ATAGTCACTAATTTAATCGCGCCAACTTCACCTGTTGCATTCACTTCTTGGCTAATATTGCCCCGCGTTGCATTAATTGTCAGGTAGCTAATTTGTTCCGTTTTTTGGAAAAATAAAAAATAGCTCGCGACACCGATAGCCACGACAGCGAATACAAGAATTAATTTTAAATGCTTCATTTGTTATCCTTTAATGTAAGGTCCTAGTAACTTAAGGCGCACTATAACAAGGTGAAATGAAACAAAAATGAAAAATAAATGAAAGAAATTTCATGTTGCATTTCATTTAGCATGATCAAACCTGAAACATTCGTCAGAGAGGTGATATCTAATAATGGATTAGGTTATTAATTGAATCTTAAAAGAAGCAATATCCAGCATTAAACATAAAAAATTTAGGTTATTTTTGAGTAATGACTCTGGGTAACACTAATGTTTGAGTTGTTCAAAAAAGTGCTGACGTTGTTCAGACGTTAAAAATGTCCAAGCAATAAAACGACTGACTTTCTGACCTTGTGCCATGGGAATAATTTTAACATCTAAAGCAGCGACGTTTTTGAGCTTTTCGCTTAAAACGGCTAATGTCTCTTTTTTAGACACCAATGAACTAAACCAAACACATTGTGATTGATATGACTGACTTTCTGTGATCATATTGCTAATAAAAGTAGCCTCACCACCTTCACACCACAATTCGGTCGAATGCCCACCAAAATTACGAACGGGTTGTTTTTCAATCGGTTTAGACTTTTGTAAATTACTGATTTTTTTCGTGGTATTCGCATTAGCTTCTTCTAATGAACGGTAAAACGGTGGATTACAAATCGTTAAGGCATACTGTTCATTAGGTTTAATAATCTGACTAAAAATGGCATTTTGATGACGTTGTAATCGGCAATGCAAAGCACTTTTTAGGCCGGAATTTGACGTGGCAATCATCGTCGCTATTTTGATCGCAGTCGGATTGACATCACTGCCAACAAATGACCAACCGTATTCAGCATGACCAACAATGGGGTATATTGCATTAGCACCTACACCAATATCAAGGACTCGAATGTGTTTTCCTTGCGGAATGTTTGAGTGATTATCCGATGCTAATAAATCCGCTAAATAATGAATATAATCAACACGGCCTGGTACTGGTGGGCATAAAAAATCATTAGGAATATCCCAAAAATGTAATTGGTAAAAACAGATTAACAAGGCTTTATTTAATGTCTTGACCGCAATAGGATCAGCAAAATCAATTGATAATTGACCATATTGATTTTGCTTCACATAGTTAACCAACTCAGGCAAACATTGCATTAATTTAACAAAGTCATAACCATTACGATGACGATTTCTAGGATGTAACGCGATTTTAATCATTTTATTCGGTGAACTATTCATCTTGAGATCTATAAAAAATTTATTTTATTATACAAGATTTAGTTCCAGCTTAAAATGCTATAAGTCAATAGAATCACGCCAGTCATTTAGACTGGCGACGACATAGTGATTTCACAACGTTGATTACTCATAAGCCATCGGTTCTTCAATCACTGTTGTTAAACGATCCCCCTGAATAGCTTGAATTTTATGGCTAAAATCATCTACCGATTTTTTATCGGTAAAAAGGTGATACGTTAAGCTAAATTCAGCACTTTGTCCTGGTTCTAATTGACGGACACGTTTTTGTTCCCTTTCGATAGTGACTGGATATGCAAAACTGGTCCCTGGCTCAAGACCTGTTACGTAACCTTGCTTAAGTGTATCGGTATTTTTCCATAATGATAAAACAGGTAATTGATTGATATTAAACTCAATACCCGCACCCATATCTCCCGCTTTATTGGCTAACATGACTTTAGTCATGCCCTGCTCATCAGCATAAGGGTAAACATTAAAGACCATCTCATCAAAATCTTTTGTCGGCCCTAAATACATTTGCCAATCTTGTAACCCTTCTACAGCATAGTCATTAAACGGCGAAATTTCTTTAACAGGAGCAATAAATTGCGCCCCCTCTTCTAAAATTGGCGTACCGTAATTACTGTGATAAATAATTTGATAATCGCGTACATAGTCACCCTTATTTGTGACAATATCATGCACAGTAAATGATTTTTGACCCGGTACATAACTGAGTGTTGCCCATGTTTCGAGATGGCTTTTCTTAAACGTATTTTCTTTAATGAGCCCTTTCACCGTGATGGTATAAGGCGCTTTGTCTTCAATATCAATCACCAGTTTAGAGACCGGTGTATTACCCGCACGTCCATGTAGTGTATAGATCATGCCATCAGCCGTCACGGGATGTCCCGTCCATTCAAATCCACAACGTACCATCATTTCATTAAAGCCATCAAGCCAACCTAAGCCGCCGCGGCTTTCTAACGTAATATTAGATGGATTAACCACTTCATCAACGGGTGAATCCCATCCCATACGGACACCATCACCTTCCACCGATAAAATACCCATACCACGCGTTGGACTCACTTTTATCGTAAAGTTGCCACTTGAAATGGTGATAACTTGGCTACCCTCTTGTTTACCACCTTTTAATACGTTATTTTGAATTTTAAATGTACTATTTTTGACGCCCAAATCTTGATTAGTTAATGACCAATCTCCTTTTGAAATAGCATTTTCATTATCGGTTAGAACAAATTCTTTAGCATAACTATTAAGTGAAACAAGACTTAAGATCACAGCCAATGAGATGGTTTTTACTTTCATATTTGCGTCTCCATAAAATATTTATATTTACTACAAACTGAATCGTGTCAGCTAATATGACATAAAAATCGGACAGTAGACAAATAGAAAACCGCAATTATGCGAACTTATTCACATTTTTTATTTAAAGGTCAGTTGTTGGATAATAATAGGGATAGTTTTACATTTGTAATGAGATTATAGCTATATCGATCTGTCTAAATGTTATTTAAATACATGATAGGGAAAGAGTAAAGTTCGAATCCATAAAAAAGGCAAGTCAGTTGACTTACCTTTTTTAAACATGAAGAGATGTAGTATCAATCTATTTTGCTTTGCCATAGTTAGCAACCGCAGCTTGTTTTACTTCAATAGCTGCTGCAACACCAAGATGGTTATATTCAATAACTCTTATATTATTATTTGAGACAAAACGTATCATTCTTATGAATCAATAAATCCTTATGACAAAACTATTTTTGATACTTTATCACCAAAAATGTCTAAAAATGCATTTAAACATTCTTCATCTAATGTATCTTTCCCAAATTTAATTTTATATGTCTTATCACGTGCTGTAATGTTGATTTCACCATATTTAAATGTAGTTGCTTCTTTAAATTCAATTTTTGTGATATCAACACGAGGGACTTCAAATAACACGCTATCACTTCGCATCGCTCTACTAATTTGAATAATAAGCCAAACGACAACATGAACTCTGCCACTCGCTTGTTCTTTAAATTTTATATATTCAATTGTATCTTTTGATTTGTTATAAATTAGCTTACCTTGTTGAGCTGAAATGGCTTTAGGGAGAAGCACTGGATTTAATTCGATCATCCTTATTTCCTTGTTATTGTTTTAATAATGTATTTATTTTACATGTTTTAAAATTAATTTAAAGATACCGTAATGCACAAAATTAAGAGTAAGGGCTTATTTTTCAAATTTACAGAATCGAGTAAAGATAAAAGTGATAGTTTAGAGAAACGCCAAATATGAGTGTATAAGGCGTATGTTTATGTAAATCCTCAACAAGACTTAAGTGCTATATACTATATTTACCATAATCAGTTTCATCTATTTTTTAGGAAGATATATTATAATAAATATCATCTTCAAAAATTTTAATGAATAAAAATACACTATACTTAATTGAATCGTTTATTGTTATCACGAAAGAATTTCACTGAAAAATAATTTCATGGATTCAGTTTATTACTTAAGTATTCCGCAATCGACTTTCTTTTTGCAAATCATCGTTCAAAAATTTTTTATGCAGTTATCAACAATAAGGTCAATTATCATAATAAGATAGTTTTACTTTTATAATGATGTATTAATATAATAGTGATATTTTAACAAGCAGTTGAATTCAGGAATTAAGTCAAGAATGACATAATATTATGCATAATAAGATTATGGATACATCAATCTGTTTGAATGTTATTTAAATACATTGTTGGGAAAAAGTAGAGATCGAATCGATAAAAAAGGCAAGTCAGTTGACTTACCTTTTTTAAACACGAAAAGATGTGGGATCAAACTATTTTGCTTTACCTTGATTAGCAACGGCAGCTTGTTTTGCTTCAATAGCGGCTGCATCACCAAGATAATAATGTTTAATCACTTTCATATTATCATCAAATTCATAGACAAGCGGTACACCGGTTGGAATATTAAGATCAATAATGGCATCATCACTGATATTATCTAAATATTTAACCAATGCACGTAATGAATTACCGTGCGCTGCGATAATAACACGTTCACCTTTAGCGACACGTGGCGCTATATGACTTGTCCAGTAAGGTAATACACGTTCGATTGTTAACGCTAAGCTTTCAGTCAACGGTAATTCTTTATCACTTAAACCTTTATAGCGACTGTCATGGCCAGGGTAACGCTCATCAGACTTTTCTAGTGCTGGTGGTGTAATAGCAAAACCACGACGCCATAATTTAACTTGGTCATCACCGTATTTAGCCGCAGTTTCCGCCTTATTGAGTCCTTGCAGGGCACCGTAATGACGTTCATTTAAACGCCAGCTTTTTTCTTCTTGAATCCAAGGTTGTTCTACACCGTCTAGTACATGCCATAACGTATGGATAGCACGCGTTAAAACTGAAGTATAGGCATAATCAAACTGAAAACCCTCAGCTTTTAATAATTTACCCGCTTCAATTGCTTCTTGATGCCCTTTTTCTGAAAGGTCAACGTCAGTCCAGCCACAAAAACGGTTTTCTTTATTCCACTCGCTTTCACCGTGTCTGATTAAAACTAATTTTTTTACTGCCATGGATAACTCCTTAGTGAATCAATTTTTATAATTTACAAACACGCTCACACTTCATTATTTATCTATTTTTATTATTCGGTACTATTGTTTCGGTAGATATTTTAAAGGATCAACTGATTTTACCTGATAGCGAATTTCAAAATGTAATCGAACAGAACTTGTTCCCGTATTCCCCATCGTTGCAATTTGTTGCCCTGCTTTAACGTCTTGTTGCTCTTTCACTAAAATACTTTGATTATGTGCATAAGCCGTTAAATAATCATCGTTATGTTTGATAATAATTAAATTACCATAACCCGGTAGTGCATTACCTGCATAAACCACACGACCATCAGCCGCCGCTTCAATGCGATCGCCTAATGAACCAGCAATATCGATACCTTTTGTCGCATTAGAAAATGTTTCAATCAACTTACCTTTCACTGGCCATTGCCATTTAATATTGGCAACAGTTGAGGATGGACTTGTTGTCACCGGAGTCGTACTAGCAGTAGACGTTGATGTTGTTGTCACCTGCTTTGTTGGTTGTGTTTTACTCGATGTAGTTGTTGTAGTGGTGGTTGTCGTTGCAGTAGGGCTTGTGGTACCTGGTTTTGTGGTGGTCTGCTGAGTCACGACAACCGTTGTACCACCGCTGACATCAAGCACTTGGCCTACACTTAATTCATAAGGGGCTTTAACATTATTTTTTGCTGCTAATGAACGGAAATCATTACCAGTAATCCAAGCGATATAAAATAAGGTATCCCCCCGATTCACCGTATAAGTATTGCCTTGGTAACCACCTTTGGGGATCTCATCATAGTTACGGCTATAAACCATACGCTCTTGCGTCGTCGTCACAACATTGCCGTTTACCTTAACGGTTGAAGTTGGGACATCAGCCGGTTTTATTTTTGTAATATTTGAAGGGGGCTGACTATAGGTCGTTGTGCTAGATGATGACGTATTTGAAGTAACACCGCCAGAATAAGTCGACGATGAAGAGTCAGATAAGTCATTTATTTGTGCTGGATTAGTTTGTGAACATGCAGAAATTGCTAATGTAATGATACTTAACGAAAAAAACCTAGCTACTTTATTATTAATTTTTAGATTATCTAATGTTCTCAAAGTCATACTCCTAAACGTATTTTTATTACTAAGTTAAATAGATCGTTGCCTAATTAACCAATCATTCAATCAAATGAAAATATTATACACCAGTTATATAAAAAAACATGCTAATACCGACCAATCAAACTCATCATTATTCGCATTTAATTGGTGTTTGAGCTAGCATTGTATATAATAATCGCTCTGTACAACTCATTTTTTGTGCTAATTTAACGTAAATAAATCGCCAAATACAACAAATTATCTATGACATCAGCTATCACAATCGAACCCGCTACACTATATATTGTTGCCACACCCATTGGTAATTTGGGGGATATCACCCTACGCGCCATTGATACCTTAAAGCATGTTGACCTTGTTGCTGCTGAAGATACAAGGCACAGTGGATTATTATTACAGCATTTAGGTATACAAGCAAAATTATATCCACTGCATGATCATAACGAACAGCAAAAAGCACAACAATTAATTGATAGGCTAAAATCAGGCATTTCAATTGCGCTCATTTCTGATGCAGGTACGCCGCTCATTAATGATCCTGGCTATCATTTGGTAAAAGCGTGCCATGAACAAAGTATCCGTGTCGTGCCAATTCCAGGCGCATGTGCTGCAATAACGGCATTATGTGTATCCGGTTTACCGACTGATCGCTTTTGTTATGAGGGCTTTTTACCTGCAAAAAGTAAAGCTAGGATTGATTACTTGAATCAATTAATGGAAGAAACCCGCACTCTGGTTTTTTACGAATCAACCCATCGCATCATTGACAGTTTACAAGATATGCTACAGGTGTTCGGTACACAGCGGTCATTAGTCTTAGCAAAAGAATTGACAAAATCATGGGAAACGGTCATCCAAAAACCGATTGATCAGGTGATAAACTGGTTACAAGAAGACGATAACCGCCAAAAAGGTGAATTTGTATTAATTGTCGAGGGGTATCATAAAAATACCGCTGACGATATTGACCCTAACGCTATCAAGTTGCTTAATCGTCTGCAGCAAGAATTACCCTTAAAAAAAGCTGCAGCTATTGTTGCTGACATGTACGGGCTGAAAAAAAATCAACTTTACCAACGGGGTTTAGATAGCAAAGACGAGTGAAATACATCAACATTGAATTAATTTTCGTTATTTTTTTATCATAACCTATCATTATAGTGTAAAAAACAATCATGATACCTTAACAAATTGGCGTAGAAAATAGTGTAAACTATGCCAATCTTGTTTAGTAAAGCTATCATCTATCAATACTAATACTTTACTTTTACGCTTTCGTTTGGCGACTAAATGGATAATGATAACATAGCGTAAGCATATCGGTTTTTTGATAATGACCCAACGTTGCCGACACCAATACAGTTCATCAATATCATAAAATAGCGCTAACTCACCCCGTATTAATCTACCTGCACAGTAAGCTTTCCACCATTCAATAACCAGAATAATGACTATAATAAATATTATATTATCAAATTCTGTTTGTTGGCATAGCACAATAATCAGTGCGGTAAAAACGACATAAAAAGTGGTGATGCCTATTTGGTATTTTTGCGAATAACGTAAATTAGTATGCCACATGTTGTTGATGGGATTTGATCATATCAACCATCGTTTGAAGATGGCAATCTTGCAGTGGCTTTCGTTTAAAAAAGCAGTCAAAAAGCACCAAATCATCAAGTTGTAGCAACTGTTCAAAATGCGCTTTTTGTGCAGCGGTTAATTGTTCATAATGTACGTCAAAAAAAGGCTGTAAAAGGAGATCGAGTTCTTTCATACCTCGTCGGCACGACCAATGGACTTTTGCCCTGTTTTTTTGCATGCTATCTCCTTTTAAATCGCAGATTAAACCATTAGTGATAATTTACACAAATTCTAATATGGGTCGCAAGTCGTGTTTTAATATTGCGTTGTATATCGCAAAATATCACTCAAATGCGCTTTATTCACATCAGCGATTTAAATCATAATCGGTTGTGTGATATATTAAACCAAATTTGTTATAAGGTATTTGTTATGCTATATACATCCCAATCGTTACCATTGTGCCAAACCACTCTTGATGACTGGCAGCTGATTAAAATTACTGGCGCTGATAGTATAAAATTTTTACAAGGTCAATTGACCAGTGATCTGACAAAATTAACGGAACAAAATTTTGTTTTTTCTGCGCAATGTGATCCTAAAGGTAAAGTTTGGAGTAACATGATATTTTTTAAGCGCGGCGATGATATTTATTACCTTGAGCGTAAAAGTATTGTCGAAACACAGCTTAAAGAATTAAAAAAATACGCGATCTTTTCGAAAGTTCAATTTGATATTGAAACACACTTAATCCCGTTTGGGATCATGGGTAATGACACAACCGATGGCTTAACCCGTATTTCAGCACTCTTTGAGAGTGGGCAAAACTGCATTACCGTTAACCACCTCACCTATTTAAAAATAACTTTCCCAACAACTCGATACCTGGTCATTGCCTCTGCCGATGATATCACTGCACATTGTGCTGAAATGCCCGACCTAGTGGAAAACAGCCAACAATGGGCAATTTTAGATATGGAAGCACACTACCCAATTATTGATTTACCTGTGAGCAATCAGTATTTACCCCAAGCTTTTAACCTACAAAATTTTGATGCCATCAGTTTTGATAAAGGTTGCTATTGTGGGCAAGAAATGGTGGCTCGTGCGCAATATCGTGGTATCAATAAACGCGCTTTATATTTATTAATTGGGCACACATCGCAATTACCACAAATTGGTGACACGCTTGAGCAACAAATCGGTGAAAACTGGCGCGAAACGGGTTGTGTTTTAGCGGCAATTAGACTCAATGAACACACCGTTTGGATACAAGCAATCTTAAATAATGATCTTGAAGACAACACTAAATTCAGGGTAAAAGGCATTGCCGATAGCCAGTTTATCATTCAAGCAAATGCGTCACATCACGATTGAAAATCAGGGTGCTTTGCACCCTTTAATTTTGGTAATGTCTTTACACCATCATGGTATTAGGTCGCAAAGTTTATAACTGCCTTGATAACAAAACATGAACCATTTAGCCTTGTTTGACGGAATATTACATTTTGACAAATCTATCATGTTTTATGATTCTTTTTGTTAAACTATATTATTAAAGTCGAGAATTGTTGATTTAAATGGGTAGTTTACAGTAAAGATATTTGCAGTTTTTTCTAAAAAGGAATTCGTACTTTGTTTTTGAATTCACCGACTTATTAACGTTGTTAGATTAATGTATAGACTAAATACTTGATTAATCTCCTTACCCTAATATCTCTTTTACGATAAGCTTAACTATAGTCTAACCTTAAAATAACCTCCCCTTTTGCAATACACCGACCACAAACTCACATTAAATTAGTGTTGTAATAAAATCTATAATATTGCGATAAAACAATAGACTCGTTTATGCAATATGTTTTTATACTCTCTTCGTTTAAATTTTAGCTATGACGGTTCATCTAGACGGGTGAGTAAATGGCCAAGCCATTCTCGCGCGGTTAACTCATCAGCGGGATAAAAGTAATTACAATCCATGTCATCTAGGAGCAAAATCCGTAATTGATTTTCATCTAACGGGGATTCAAGCAGTGACTTAATTTCATGTTTCAAAGTGTGCTGTTCATCATCTGACTCTGTAGATTGATAAGCCGATAAGGCGTGCTCTGCATCCCCAAAAATAATATCGAAATCTTGGTTTAAATAGGCATTAAAATAGTATGCTAAAGCGGGAAAATGTTGTTGATTTTTCATGGTGCTGGGTATCCGGTAATAATTTTATAGCCAACTGGCATACGGGGATCTCTTGCAAGAATAATACGCGCATTGCGCACTTTAATTGATCCGTATTTGCCTCGGGTCACACTAATACCAATCACGTAATTAGCTTGGTATTCAATTACTAAGTAGCCATGTTCACTACCCGATAAATATTGCTGTATTTTTTTTCGGTTAGCTTCAATAGCCAAACTCACAATTTTTTCAGCGGTCGCCATATCGGTAAAAGAAGAGGCTGTTTTAACTTGTCCGTTTGCCACTCTCTCGAAGAGTTCTTGTTCGGTTTTCGCCACATGACGAGCAATCAAATGCCCGCCTGCGGCTTCATGTGCAATCAGTCCACCGCCCGGTACCTGGTAAATAATGTTATCGAGCTCTGTTGGTTTAACACCATGAGGCACCGTCTGATAAGCACTGGTTGATTCATTCGTCCCCTGAACACGGGAAATAACCGGTTCTTGCACATTTGATTGAGTTTCAATCGTGCTAAAACTTGATAATAAAGCCGACAGTTTCGAACTTTGTTTAAGGTAGGTAATTGATGTCTGGGTTGCTTGTTTAGCAACCGAATCCATTACTTTATCGGCCTGTGCAGTGAAACCAGCTTGATAAGTAATACGACTATCTTTAACAGCGGATTTTAGTGATTTACCCGCAACTTTGTATACTTGGCCATTAACCAAGATATATTGTCGGTAAGCACTCGGCTGCCCTGTCGGTTCAGCAATCGCATATTGCCCCCATATTTTATTATCTCGAATAACAAAATAGTCACGCTGATTGGTTACCGCAATTGTGACGTTATCTGCCAGTTGTGTGGCATCGATGCTAAAAGTTTTTTTATCAAACTTATCAGCAGTAATTTGCTCAATAATTTGCTGAGTATATTCGTTTGATTTACCGCTTTGCTCGTTATCTTTAAAATGAGTTTGAACAACATTTGCTGTTTGCTGTTTTTGGAAAGCAAAAGACGGGGCAATAGATGACGCTAAACATAATGTTAACGCCATGATTAATAAGTAACTAGCTTTGAAAACTTTTTTCACAAATAATTAGCCAATATCTAAAAATGAAATTATGCTAAAGTGAAGTGACATAATTGTCTAGCATAAATCGCCATTTTTATTTAACTTACCTTGTGTATCAGCCTATTGTAATAAAATCATGTTAATAAAAAGATGCGTCTTCATGTTAAGCATCAATTCTGCGAAAGCCATTTTTTTGTAAGATGCCTTGACCTGACTCGCTCAAAACAAAATCAATCATTGCTTGTGCATAGGGATGCGGGTGTTTGAGCAATGCAATACTATAATCAATAGATTGATAATACGTTTGTGGAATAACTGACACCGATAACATGGGGTTTTGTTTTAGCCAATGCGCATAACTTGCATAACCAATAAACCCATCGACAATATCATTAAGTATAAAATGTTCAGCAGGTAACACACCATTTGTGAGTGTTGACACTAATTCGTTACCAACCAGTTGTAACGCTCTCTGCTTAAGCAATTTTCCCTGACCATGATGTTGCTTTTCAATACCATCAAATAACGAAAACGTATAATCACCGGATGGATCACTTTTTGGGGTAGACATCCCAATACGAATAGCGTTATCTAATAGAATCGTAAGCCAATCACGCTTTGACCACTGTGCATTATTCGCTACCGTTAAACATAACTGATTGTGAGCAAAAACTTGCTCGGTTAATGCTATCCCTTGTGCCAGTAAATATTGCGGGTGAACCCGATTGGCAGAAGCAAAAATATGCGCATTGGGTGAGGGGTTTTGTTGAATAATTTGCTGACATAATAACCCTGCTGGCGCAAACTGCACCGTGACGTCTACCGCATAATGCTGTTTAAAGCGTGTGACTAATTCAGTCAATGCATAGCGCAAACTTCCTGCAGCATAAATATTAAGTGAGTTCATTTTAGGGCGTCCAATAAAGCGGAATAATGGTATGGGTGTTGGCAACGTTGATTTTTTTCATCGCAATCTGATAAAGTCGGCTTAAATTTGCTTCAGTCAATAAACGCTCTGCAGGGCCAAACATATAATGCTCACGCCCGAGTAATAAGACTGTTGTGGCAATAGTGATAGCCTGTGCGGGATCATGGGTTGAAAACATTATCGTCAAATCGCGTTCCTTCACTAAATTGTGCAAAATGTGCAAAACACGTTTTTGGTTATGTAAGTCCAGAGCACTAGTGGGTTCATCAAGCAACAATAGTTGGCATTTTGCCGTTAAGGCCCTAGCAATTAAAACTAATTGTTTTTGCCCACCCGATAACTGACTAAAGGGTTTGTCGATACCGTTTTCCAATCCTAATAAAATTAAATTCTGTTTTGCAAAAGCCACATCGTTGCTCGTAGGCTTATTAAATAAACCTAATCGATTAGCACAGCCCATCAATACAATCTCAAGTACTGTATAATCATAAGTAGAATTAAAATGTTGTGGTACAAAACTCAGTGAATAATCGGTCAGAACATGGCCCGATAAGGGTTTTATCGTGCCTAACAGCGTATTTAATAACGTACTTTTACCTTGACCATTCACCCCTAAAATGGCAACGATATCATTTTTTTGGATGGTAAGATTAAGTGCAGGTGTTAATGGCCGATCATGTCGATAGCCACACACTAAATCTTGAGAAACCAATATCGATGATGTCATATTATGTTTTTCTCACAAATTGTTTATAGAGTAATAACACAAAACAAGGGGCTCCAAGTAACGCGGTAATAATACCAAGCGGGACTTCTGCATGACTAATTAGTCGAGCAATATCATCAACTAAAATCATATAACCACCGCCTAGCCAAAATGACAGCGGTAATAATGTTTGATGATTAGCGCCGACTAATAACCTTGCGACATGGGGAATAATCAAACCAATCCAACCGATACTGCCACTGACCGCGACTTGGGCTGCAATAATAATTGAACATAAAATGAGAATAAATGTCCGCGTCCCAAAAACAGAAATACCCAATGAACTGGCTTCATGATCAGCAAGTGATAAAATATTAATACGCCAGCTTAAAGCGATTAACAGTATACTTGCTGCGCTAACCGGTATTGCAAGTAATAACAGTTTGTGCCAACTGGCTGTTGCAAAACTCCCTAACAACCAAAAGATAATGTTTGGCAATTTTTCTTCGGTATCAGCAAGATACTGCATCAAACTCACTAATGCGCTAAAGAAGCCACTTAAAATTACCCCAATTAAGACTAAAATAAGCATATTATGCTGCTTTAAAGACTGTGTTATGACAAAAATGAGAACTAAAACCAACATACCAAATAAAAAGGCTGAGCTCATTAAACCGACCGTTGAAATCCCAAGTAAGATGGCGAGTGTACCACCAAATGCAGCGCCTGATGTAACGCCAATAATATGGGGATCAACTAACGGATTATAAAATATGCCTTGCAATACAGCCCCAACTAAAGCAAGCCCTCCCCCGACAAAAAATGCCAACAAGATACGCGGTAATCGTATATTCCATATAACTTGTTGCTCTAATACTGAAGCGTTGTGGGCATGATCATAAAATGGCGAGACCAAAATCATCATAATCTTTGTAGGCGATAAAGCAAAATGCCCCATACCTAATGAGGCAATAGCCAATAAAATCGTTAATACGATGGTAATGATATAAACTGAGCGATAAGTAAACATGAAATGGCTCAATTATTCAGGGTGATAGTCAGTACGATAAAAACGGCGATAATATTCATCTGCGGCTTTTTGCATATCAATATCGGCAAACCGCTGTGGATAAAGTTTTTTCGCCATCCACAGTTCGCCAAGGGCTAAAGCCTCTGGCATCGGATAGCCCCAAGCTTTAGCATATTCAGGCATAAGGTAAACCCGTTGTTCTTTGACCGCCATAATATTTTGCCACGCACTGTCAGTTAAAATTTCATTCACAACTTGTGGATAGCGTTCTTGTACAAAAATGACCTGAGGATCCCATTGCAACACATTTTCAATCGATATCTGTTTAAACCCTTGAATGGTTGCAGCCGCAACATTATAAGCACCGGCGTGCTGCATCATGAGTCCGGTGTATTTACCCGAACCATAAGTGGTCAAATTGGGATTTGCCATATAAACGCTGATCCGCTGTTCAGGCTTAAGATCCTTTAGACGCTCACTCACAATTTGTCGTTGGCTAAACGTATAATCAATCAGATCTTGTGCTTGTTGTTTTGCATCCATTACCTCACCAATCAGGAGAATGCTGGCTTTTAACCCCTCATTGTAGGTATACTCTTCATTATTCATCTGAGGATTAATTTTACCTGCCTCGGATGCCAAATCTTGACGTAGTGAAATGGCGATAACAGGAATATTCAGCTGTTCGATCTGTTCAATCATCGCTTGTGGCGCATAATTAGCGACAAAGACCACTTGTGGTTTAAGTGTGAGTAAACTTTCGATATTCGCGGATGAAAGATCACCAGGCATAGGGAGGTGAATAAGATTAGGTGCTAGCCGATTATAGTTTTTACCCAATTGCTTTTGCCACGATGATAAGACACCAACGATGTGATCTTGTTGATTTAACTGTACCAATAAATTCAGTGTTTGATGCTGTAATACCACGACACGTTCTATATGATCAGGCACAGTAACAGTACGATTTAATTGATCAACGACCTGCTTTGCAAAGGATGAGTAACTAAAAAAAAGGACTAAACATAAGCTGTAACGAATAAAATAGGTTTTCATTAAATTTCCAATTTGAAAAGAGAGCATTTTATTTAAAGTAACGCTAAAAGATGACCACAAATAATCGTTATATATTTTGTCATATAACGATGGCGACGTCTATTTTTCATCATCAGAGGGGGGTGGTTTCATGATTAATGACATAACGTTGTCAGTAAGATTGTTATATACTAATAATCCATTTGACGACGACAATAAAATGAACTGTGTAAATTGTTGGATATCGATTTGAAATATGAGATCCGTTAATTCACAATAATATCGTCGCACCATTTATCGTAAAGTATTTCGTACTGGGTTATCCAATATATTGCTAAAAACATTAGGGATCATTATGCAACCAAACACATTATCAAGGCGCCTTAATAATGTCATGCAACGCGCTGTTGATGAAAATAAGATTGTCGGTTCAGTGGTTATTGTTGCAAAACAAGGGCAAATTATTTATCAACAAGCGAAAGGATATTTAAATCGAGAAAATAATATTAAGATGGCTGAAAATTCCATATTTTTACTCTCTTCAGTCAGTAAACCCATTGCTATTGTAGCGGCTTTATTATTGATTGAAACCGGTCAACTGGATTTAAATGCGCCTATCACACACTATTTAAGCGACTTTACGCCCCGTTTGGCAGATGGCACACCGGCTATGATTACCCTTCACCAACTGCTCACCCATACCGCGGGTTTAAGTTACCGCTTTAATGAAGCTTACGGTCAAGGTCCATACAATACACTGCAAGTCTCAGATGGCTTTGATCATATTGCAATTAGCCTTGATGAAAATCTGCGTCGCTTATCTTTAACACCCTTGTTATATAAGCCAGGCACGAGCTGGACATACTCATTATCGATTGATGTTTTAGGTGCCATTTTGATGGCTGTAACAAGGCAAGATTTAGATACCCTAATCAGCTCATTAATAACGGTACCGCTAGCAATGCATGATACTGGATTTGTGGTAACGGATATAACACGGTTAACAACGCATTACTACGATGCGATGCCCATACCACAACCGATGCAAGCAGATTATCAAATGCAATTAGGTGATGATTGGAATCATGCTATTTTTGATTATAGCCCTAAACGGATTTTTAATCATAACGCTTATCACTCAGCGGGCGCCGGCATGGTCGGTTCCGCACCTGATTTTATGCGTTTTTTATTAGCAATTAGTTCGCAAGTCAATGCGTTATCTTCGAATAAATTGATAAATAAAATGGCTAAAATGCATGTGAGTGATGAGATTCAGGCACAAGGACCCGGTTGGGGATTTGGTTATGGCGGTGCTGTACTCAATAACCCAGAACTCGCGCATAGCCCGCAAGCAAAAGGGACTATTCAGTGGGGCGGCGTTTATGGGCATAATTGGTTTTATGATCCTGCGCAAGATTTAGCGGTTGTCACCCTGACCAATACCGCAATAGAAGGCATGAGTGGTGATTATCCATTACAGATTCGTAATGCGGTATATGGTGTTTAATGTCTAAAGTCATATTTAAAAGATGAAAAAATGCGCCTGATGACTCAGACGCATTCCTTTTTTACCATACAAATCAATTAAAAACTGACTTTCGCAACAGCGGTCATATAGTGTGCATCATGTTGACGTTGACCATAATATTGGTAACCAATAGCTAACTCAACAGGGTTATATTTAAATGCCATCCTCCCACCAATATTAAATTGGTGTTTACCGCGATGTGTTGTATTTGAACTCATGGTTGCTAAACCACTCACGCCATTAACCGTAATGTCACTATCAAATTCATTATCAAGCAAATTATAGGCATAACCTGTTTTTGCAGTGAGAATGAGTTGTGCATCTTGGCGTTGTAATAATGAATAATTAACGGCGAGATCAAAAGGAATCAATAGTGCTGAATTCGACGACTGACTATATTTAAGCAAGGCAATATCATTATAAGTGACATCATGCGCGCTATTTTGAGTATAGATATAAGATAGCCCAAGTGTTGGCGTTAATGTTAATTGATCGAAGACCTGCCAATCATAACCAACCTGACTACCAACATTCCATGTATTACTATTAAAGTCCTCTTTTGCCCAGTAAAAACCATCATTTTCTTTTAGATTATTATCACTACGTGCATAGCCAGCATAAGCAGATGCAAAAATATTGGACGAAAATTTATAACTTGCATAAGCTTCTATCATATAATGAGTTAAATCTGAATCATGAGTTACCGCTGACTTATCTTTATACTCACCATATGAATGGCCTAATGCGAGCCCAACTAAAAGATGGTTAATCGTTTTATCGTAGCCAATAATAAAGCCATTTTCAGAATATTTATAACCAGTCATGCCTCGAAGCGTATCTGTCGATTCATTACGTCGCGTTATCTCTATCCATAAGTTATCCTGTTTATCAGCTAAGCTTTGGGATTGATAAAATTGATGGGTACGACGATCAATCGCTGCTTTGGTTTGCTTGACAGAATTAAGTGCAATTTCACTAATATGTAAACCCCGATTATTATTATATAAACCAGCAAAGGCTTGGGTAAATTCAGTAGCAGTGTCACTGCTGCTAATTTCACGATTCCCATCTGCAATAGCTTCAAATACAGCCCAGTTAAGATTACCCGCCTGCGAACCATCAGATTGCGCTAAATTACCTGTCAAAGATTTTGATTTATAAGAAACGGCTTTTGCAACTTTGGCTAAATTTTGTGTAAAACGTTCTGCAATGTTTGCCGTATCAATACCGGCACTTTGATAATATCGCCCAATCTGTTTTTCAGCTGCCGTATTTGCCGAACTATCATTGGTAAAATCAGTCATGTCTGTATTGACAAAAATTAAATCAGTTCCTGATAATTTAAAATTAAAATTACGGTATATATTACCAAATAAATCTTTTGTATCGCCATTGTTCATACCAGCAATATTTAATGCATTATTAGCTGATAATACCGTTATATTAGCTTGTGATGTTGTATAATTGAGTGCTTGATTAATAAAATTAGTATTTGCAGTAAATTGCGCAGATGAACCAATATTAACAATATCGCCCGTGATTTTATAGACCTCTCCCGCAGTAGAAGCACTAAGATTAATTTTACCTGCAATATTTAATTGAGACGTATATGACGTTTTATCACTTACCGTTAAGGAACCTTTTAATGCTTCAATTGTCGCATATTGACCAATATTAAGTTGCCCTGTAGAGGAAAGTATTATGTTACCATCCCCCATATTACTACTCAAAATTGCGTGATCAACAACATTGAAATTACCACCTTGACTGACATCAACTGTTGCGCCTCGCATAATCGTCATCTTTGCATCATTACCGACTAATACTGAACTTTTAGTCACATCCGTATTTGTCGTTTGCAATACGGTATTCGAACCAATAATTTCAATATCGCCACCTGTCAAATTAAAAGTTTTTGTGATTAATTTTGCAGCGGCATTACTTGAGCCCGCTAAATGATTCCCCCCGCCACTGATATTAGTATTCCCGTCTACTGTCACAGTGGTTGTTCCCGTTGTATCTGAGCCTGTCCCCATTACATTACCAGCGGCAATCATTAAACCATCCATTTTTTTATCACCACTGATACTCACATTCAAATCACCGGTAATTTTCAAATCGACATTATGGGTAATAGGATCAGTGGGAAAATCTGGATATAAGCCCATCCAAGCAGTAAACATTCTTGTATCAAATTTACCAATCCACGTGTCAGCATATACATTCATATTGCCGTTAATGGTCATATTAATATCACCATTAGCAAGAGAACCTGCTTCACTATCGGTTTTACCAGCAAAACCAAGATGGAACGCACCATCTTCAGCAACGGTTAAATCATTATTGACGCTGACATTCGTTGTTTCTGTGCCACTATTGGTGATAAAATATCGTTCGTGTATGTCACTTATCGCCAGTGTTGTATCGGTTGTTATATCCGTATTTTGTGCATATACATAACCCATATTTAATACACCAAAGACCATTATTGCGATTGATTTAATTTTCATGTTTTCCTCTATATTATTATTTGTTATGTAGCAGATAATACATGATCGATAATGATAATCAATATCATTAAGATGAGTTTTTAATCAATTCGCAAAAAATAAAAAAGCTATTAAAATCGACGTTTAATAGCTTTAAATAAGGACATAAAAATAACTTTATGTTAAACAAAGCGTAACGTTACATTTTGTTAACAAGATACTCGATGTTATCCAACAACTGCTTTACATCATCAAATGTGGTATGCGGATTCAATAATGTCATTTTTAAGGTAACGTGACCATCTCGACGCGTGACACCTAAATTAGCTCGCCCTTGATCAAACAATAGTTGAGCAATGAAACGGTGTATTTTGGTACTATCACGATCTTTAAGTTGCGAAGGATGAATTCGAAATAATACGCTAGCAATTTGTGTTTCATTAACACGTTCAAAAAAGGGTGAACTATCCAGATGATCAGCCACTTTTTTAGCTAAATCAATGGAGTAATCAACCATTTGTGCGTATTTTTTAGTACCAATACTACGTAAGCTCATCCACAATTTTAACGCATCAAAACGACGAGTTGTTTGAATGGATTTAGCAACTAAATTGACTAACCCCTCTTCCTCGTCCTCAATCGGATTGAGGTAATCGTCATGACGGCTAATTAATGTGTAATTATTACTCTCTTTTAATACAAAGGCTCCACAGCTGATCGTTTGTAAAAACTGTTTATGAAAATCCAGTGTAATTGAATCAGCATATTCAATACCTTCAATCCGATGACGATATTTATCTGAAAACAATAATACTCCGCCCCAAGCGGCATCAACATGTAGCCATACTTGATGTTGTTGGGCAAGCTGAGCAATTGCGTTCATATCGTCAATCGCACCCGTATCGGTCGTACCAGCAGTGGCAACAATCGCGAAAGCGCGTTTAGATTTCGTCTTTAAATCATTAAGGGTTTGTGCCAATTTATCCACCAAAATACGGCCACCATGATCACATTCAACCGTTACTGTTGCTGACTCATTGAAACCCAGTAATAACATTGATTGTTGTACTGAAAAATGCGCTTGGCTCGAACAGACCACGACTAAATCATTTTTGGTATATTCTGGACAATGCTTTAAGCAATATTCGCGAGCTATCAATAACCCCATAAAATTACTTTGTGTGCCACCACTGGTAAATACACCTGCATCACCCGTTGGGTAACCAATAACGTGACGTAAAGCCGTAATAATGTGTTGTTCAAACAATGAAGCTGAAGGACTTTGGTCCCATGAGTCCATTGATTGATTTGCAATATTAATCAGCACTTCAGCTAATTGTGACGATAAGGTCGTTGGACAATGTAAATGAGCCGAGCACAGCGGATGATGCACTTGTAATGCATGCTTTAAAAAATACTGCGCAGCCTCTTGCAATGCTTGCTCATCGCCAACACCATCTAACGGCAACATATCAATATGAGTAATTTGTTGTCGCAAAGTATCAATGGTTATACCATCATACATGGTACCATCATGTAGCCAGTCAGCGGCTAAATCTACCGCTTGACGCATTAAGGTGCGGTATTGCTCCGCACCGATTGGACCAATGGCCGTCAGTCCTGTTTGCGATCGATTTTGCATGTTAACAATCCTTATTGGCAAACCATCATTAGGGCTTGATCAAGCTTTTGTAATACTTGCTCTACCTCATGGTGTGAAATAATTAATGGCGGTAAAAAGCGCAACACCGCGCCATGTCTCCCACCACGTTCTGCAACCAAGCCTAAATTAAAACACGCTTTTTGCAAATTAACGGCAAGTTCAGGTGCATAGGGTAAACTGCCTAATTTATCAGCAGCACCTTGGGTATCAACAATTTCAATACCTAGCATCAAGCCCCGTCCGCGAACTTCACCAATACAAGCGTATTTCTTTTGTAGCTTGACTAAGCCTGATTTTAAAAGATTACCGACCACGTTAACATGTTCAAGCACACCATGTTGGTTGATCATTTCCAACGTTGCAAGCCCTGTTGCCATCGCCAATTGATTGCCTCTAAATGTGCCAGTATGTGCCCCTGGTTGCCACACATCAAGATTTGAGCGATAAGCAACTAATGACATCGGTAAACCACCGCCAATCGCTTTAGACATGACGATCATATCTGGCACAATCCCTGATTCTTCAAAAGCAAAAAACTGTCCGCTACGACCGATACCCGCTTGTACCTCATCCAGAATTAAAATGATGCCAAGACGCTCGGTCACTTCCCGAATTCTTTTAAGCCAAGAAGTTGGTGCAGGAATCACCCCACCTTCGCCTTGAATTGCTTCTAATATGACGGCGGCTGGTTTTGTGACCCCGCTTTCAACATCATCAAGAAAACGCTCAAATAAATTCGCTAATGCTTCTGCACCTAATTCACCACCCAGTCCAAGTGGACACCGATAAGAGTAGGGATATGGCATAAATTGTACGTAAGGCATTAATCCCTGAATCGGATTTTTCGCACCAAGATTACCTGTTGTACTCAATGTTCCATTTGTCATGCCATGGTAACCACCGGTAAAACTGATAATTGTTGCTTGTCCTGTTACTGTTTTGGCTAATTTGAATGCAGCTTCATTTGCATCTGCACCGGTTGGGCCACAAAACTGTAGTCGCCACTCATCAGGGTGACCAGGTAAAAGATTAAGAACCGTTTGTGAAAACTGATCTTTTAAAGGCGTTGTTAAATCCAACGTATGTAGTGGTAGCTGACTATCAAGAACCGATTTTATTGCATTCACCACATTCGGATGATTATGCCCTAAAGCTAATGTTCCTGCGCCAGCAAGACAATCTAGATATGATTTTCCTTCAACGTCTGTTAACCAAACGCCTTGTGCTGATTTTATCGAGATAGGAAATTTTCTTGGATAACTTCGCGCATTAGACTCGAAGTGTGATTGTCGATTTAAATAATATGCATTATCGAAAGACGAAGATAATGTTGTTCCCATGTCAAACCCCTGTTTAAAAAGTTCTACTGTGGAAATAAAAGTAACGCGTTATTGAATGCTAACTATCCACCTAATGATACATTTGCCCTAGAACGCTTGTAATATAACGTTCTAAATCAATCTTCTCTGTTCTTTTAATCTTACAGTAATGTCGTGTTTATCAATGCCGAGATTCTACAAATTTTTGTATATCTTTCGGCCCTCCGGTTTTGTTTAATGATTTAATAAGTTGTTAAAATGTTAAATCCCCTGACTTAATCATATAAGCTGTGACATAACAATTTTTAACCAGCGAATTTTAAGCTTAAAAAATATATTTGCAATAAAATAAAGGCAATTGATTCAATATTTTACATTTGAAAAGATAGTTTGGTTGATTTTTATACAAAAATCACTTCCTAGAAAATAGGCAGACCTGTGATTAGGTAATTTTATATCTAACCAAATGATTATAATAGCAATTAATGAAGTTACTGGCTGTTGAATATATACATTAATAGATAAATTATTTAAAGTCGTTGCTGCCGATTTAAAAATACACATTTAGATTAAATTACAAACACAATGCTATTAACTCATAAGCAAGCATTATGTAAGAAATAAATCCAATCTGTACCAAAATGGCGGATTTCAATAAATTATCGTGGTATTTTAATCGAAATGATCAATGGGTCGTTTTGACTAAATTGATAGCAAAATAGTGATGACAACCCAATATTATCATCATTTTAGGATCGGTAGAAGATGCTGACTCATCCACTGAGCGATAAAGGGCTGTGCATCAGCATTAGGGTGAATGCCATCCGCTAACATCCATTGTGGCTTAGTTATGACATCAGCTAAGAAAAAGGGAATCACAGAAATTTGTCGTTCCTTGGCTAATGTTGGATAAATTGCTATAAAAGCATCACTATATCGTTTACCATAATTGGGTGGAACGTATATTTGCATCAATATCGGTATTGCATTGTGAGCTTCTATCATTGTAATGAGTTCAGATAATTGTTGTTTAATTTGTGCGGGTTGATAGCCTCTTAAGCCATCATTAGCACCAAGTTCAATAAGAACCCATTTAGGTTGATGCTGCTTCAATTGCTCTGGCAGTCTTGCATAACCTTGAGCGACCGTGTCACCACTAATACTAGCATTAATAACATTAATCGGATTCTCAAGTTCTTGCCACTGCTGTTTTATGCGATTAGCCCAGATGGTATCGGCAGGTAATTGATAACCCGCACTTAAGCTGTCTCCTAAAATCAATAACGTATTGGCGGCAAAAGTATTCATTGAAAAGAGTCCTAACATTAAAAGGAGTAATGCGTGCCTAAACATTTGCAATCGCAAGACAATATTCTTTCTGTTGAGCATATCACAAAAACCGTTGGTGAAAATGAAAGCAAGTTAACCATACTTACTGATATTAATATGAATGTCAAATATTCACAAACGGTTGCCTTAATCGGTGAGTCGGGTTCTGGAAAATCAACATTATTGGGGATCCTTGCTGGCTTAGATAATGCTTCTAGTGGTGATGCATATTTATTAGGTAAAAATTTGTCGAATCTGAATGAAGATCAGCGCGCTGAATTACGTTCGGATGCTGTCGGTTTTGTTTTTCAATCGTTTATGCTTGTCCCAACGCTAACGGCTCTTGAAAACGTCCAACTTCCCGCACTCCTTCGTGGTGAGCAAGATATAACAACCCGTCGAGATGCAAAGGACTTGTTGACCAAGCTTGGTTTGGGCCAACGCTTAAATCACTTACCCTCGCAGCTTTCTGGCGGTGAGCAGCAACGCGTGGCCTTAGCGCGTGCATTTAGCGGTCGTCCTAAAATTTTATTTGCTGATGAACCTACTGGTAATTTGGACCGGAAAACCGGTGATTACATTATCGATTTACTTTTTTCACTCAACCAAGATTATGCCACAACATTGGTGCTCGTTACCCATGATCTTGGATTGGCAGCACGCTGTGAAAAGCAATATCAATTAATTGATGGCCAATTACACGCTGTGACAGTATAAATACACAAGCAATTGATTTGACCCAATAGAAGGAATATAACGTGATTTGGCAATGGTTTCGACGAGAATTAACATCATCATCTTTGATCATTGTATGTTTTTCATTGATACTGGCTTTTGCAACAGCCTTTTCACTGGGTAATATTAATGATCGTATTTTGCAAGGACTTGGCCAACAAAATCGAGAAGTCTTGACCGGCGATCGCGTACTTCGTGGTTCTTATCCAATTGATGATAACTGGCTCGCCGTTGCTCAAGATAACCGTCTTGAAGTCAGTCAACAGATCAACTTTTCAACGATGATTTATCACCAAGACCAATTGCAACTCACTGATATAAAAGCGGTTGACAGCCACTACCCATTGTATGGCAAACTGCTAACTGATCCACAAATTCCCTTAACAGCCAATCATATTTTTGTTGAAAATCGCTTATTAATACAATTAGGCGCTAATATTGGTGATGATATTGATGTTGGCGATGACACGTTCACGATTAGTGGCATATTAATTGAAGAACCTGATGCCAGATTTAATGCTTTTCAACTTGCGCCACGCGCATTAATCCGCCTTGATGATGCGGCTAAAACGGGCGCAATACAACCGGGGAGCCGATTAACTTACCGAACAATGTTTAAAGGTACGTTAAATGCGCTCACACAATTGGATCATCTTGCTACGTCCAATCTACGCATTGATCAGCGCTGGGTGACATTAGATGAATCGGGTAATGGTGCACTGAATCAAACACTAGAGAGAGCAAAACTATTTTTAGTTTTATCATCAATGTTAGTGATTGTTTTAGCCACAACAGCAATTGTAGTGGCAATGAATCATTATTGTCGAACCCGTTATGATTTAATTGCCATATTAAAAACATTAGGGGCGAATCGACAAACATTAACCAAAATTGTGGTTGGGCAATGGGTAATCATTTTGCTCATTGCAATCTTTATCGGTACTGTTTTTGGCCTAAGTCTTGAAACATTATTACTGTATCTACTTAAGGACGTTCTCCCTGCTAACTTACCTCAAGCAGGAATACAACCGTGGCTCAATAGTGCGGCATTATTATTTGTTATCTCCGGTGTAATTGGTATAAGACCTTACTTGCAACTACTCTCTACCCCACCACTACGCGTATTACGCAGTGATGCAAAAGCGTCACGTTGGCCACTGCGATATTACTTACCAATCACACTATTGATTTTTATTTCTTTACTATTAATCATTGTAGGATTCAATCCCGTTTGGTGGTCATTATTATTGGGCATAGCCGTGTTAGGATTTGCACTTGGTATTATTGGATGGGGTGGCCTTGCCGTATTACGTGTAATCATGACTAAACATTTGGCGTTACGCTTAGCACTCAATCGTTTATTACGCAGCAGAATCAGTACACTCAGCCAGTTTGCAACCTTTTCACTCTCGTTAATGTTATTGACACTGCTAGTCTCAATTCGTGGGGGTCTATTAGACAGTTGGCAAACCTCTTTACCAGACGATAGTCCCAATTATTTTGTATTCAATATCCCCCCCGCACAATTTGACGATATTGAACACTTTTTTAATCAAAAATCAATTACGCTCGGTCATAATTTTCCGATTGTGCGAGCAAGGCTCACCGACATTAATCAACACCCAGTTAAAGAGTTAATCCAAGAGGGACAACCGGGTTATGGCACAACGAGCCGTGAACTGAATCTCACATGGTATGCTGATCCTGCCCCTTATAATCCGATTGTTGAAGGTAGCTGGCCGCCAAAGATGGGGGAAGTGTCAGTTTCGGTTGTACAAGCACAAGAACTCAATATCAAATTGGGGGATAAATTAACTTTCATCGGTAATGCAATGCCCTTTACAGCAACGGTCAGTAGCTTACGAACGGTTGATTGGCAAAGTTTAAAACCTAATTTTGTTTTTATGTTTGATCAGCAGACGTTATCTCAACAGCCTCAATATGGCTTTACTAGCTTTAAATCACCAAGTAATCCTCAACTACTTGCTGAATTTAATCGACTTTATCCGATGGTAATGTTAATGGATCTCACCACGGTATTAACACAAATATCCTCATTAATTAATCAGATCACCTCAACATTACAGTTGATTGTGATACTGGTATTGATCTGTGGTGTTTTACTGTTAGTCGCTCAGCTACAAGTCGGTATGCAACAACGACGACTTGAGCTCAGAGTTTACCGTATACTTGGCGCTAAATTGCGTTTGTTAAATGCCACATTATTCATTGAGTTTTTTATTATTGGTTTGATTTCTGGCCTTATTGCCGTAATAGGTGCTGAAATTGCGCTATATAGTCTACAAACTTATGTGTTTAAATTCCCATGGCAACCGAATATCATGAATTGGTTCTGTGTACCGCTGATCAGTGGTGGGGCATTTTCTTTTATCGGTTATGTATTGAGTAAACAATTATTAACAGGACGCTTGAATCGGATGTGAGACTTATTGAAGTTAGACGTTTTCGTTTATATTAAGTTGATGAAAAGGTAATAAGCACGAAATCAAATAACGACCACATCCAACATAGTAATGTAGGGAATGGTATATTTAACAAGCTGTTTTCGTTAACAAAGTGTTGTAATAGGCAATTATAGTGTAAAAACTCATGATGAATTCAAAAACCAAGTGCGAATGCCTTTTTAGAAAAGACTTCATAGGGTGTTTTGAAGCCTAGCCGCTTTCTGGCTAGGTGATTTAACCAATTCATTGAGATTTGTAAAATCTGCCTTTTTAGGAAAATACTGCCGGATTAAATCATGGGTATTTTCATGCGTTCCTCGCTTTCACGGCGAATACGGGTGAGCAAAGTCATATTGGCGTGATAATGCCTGGGAAACCGTCTTGTGCTCTGCACATTCTAGCCCATTATTTGGGTGAATTTAAACGCAAAGTACAATCAAACACCATGTCAAACATATCAGGTAAAATGATGAATATCCTTCTTGCCACTAAAAAATTAAACCATCTTTGTGTAACAAGACTTAACGGTATTTTATACCAAATAACTATGTCATTATTTCAATTGCAATATTACTGAATGCCACACCATGTCACAATTTTTTGATAAATATGTTCTTGCCATTCACGTATATTGTAATTATTTTCAGTGATGTGCAGAAATAATAAACTGCATATTTTATTAGGATCTTGCTCTGTATTGATATAGCACCCGTCAATATTTTTTTTGATAGATGATGAAGGGTAAAATAACGCGACTTTGTCTGCGCCATAATAATAATGATAAGTATGAAGTTGATGCAAATCTGCACTTGATGGTTTCAAATAATTGGGACATTTCCATTTAGTATCGACAACAAACTGGTACGTGTTTTTCAAATCATGGTGATGGATGACAATATCGGCTTTGATTGTAGTACGATGATTACCATCAGTACTAGACTGCCAAAATAATGATGGTAACTGGGCTTTAATTTGAAGATTCGGATGTTTATTACACCGCTGTAAACTCACTAATACAAACTTTTCCCATAATTGGTTCATATCAAACATGAGGGATAAAACAGAATTGCAGCCTTTGGTAACATCTGGATGATAGTTAAGTAACAACAGTTTTGCAATCATTAATGCGGGTTGATAAGCATGATTTTTACGATGATAACGAATTTTATTAAAAGTCATGTCATCCACATAACAATCCATCATTTCAGGAAAGTTAAATAAGATTGTATTGATACGTGAAGTTAAGTGAGGATTATGGTTTAGCTGACTCAGTAATTTGAGCGTTTTGTAAATGATTTGATTATAGATATTGTGGGTATCATAAACGGTATATTCAACAAAAAATCGTTCTTTATGGGTGTGGTTGTAAGCAATGTGCTTAGTCAAGTTTAAGCGCCCTTTTAACCGCGGTATATTGTCCTGTTGATTGTGATATTGTTTAATTAATCCTTGATGTAATAAAGACTCAACTTCTTTAACAAATAATGCAAAGTAAACATCTAAAATTGAATTTGCTTTTAAATTTAAATCGGCAGTACTTGTTATTTTTGCCTCTATCGATGTGGTTAACAGTAACATATCAATCAGGATTTTTAGCCAAACCGTTTTATTGCTTTCGCTATCATAACCGCTTGGTTTATCTAATTTTGGTAAAACTTCAATCATTAAATTACCAACTTGAATAACACCAACATATTGATTAAAACGCACTCCATGATGAATTAAAGTGTAATAAGGCACCCCCTTTTCACCATAGTAATGCTGCAATGCTTCGAGATCTGACTGGCTAAAATCAGCATCGCGATTTACTTTTAATGTTTGATGTTCAAAAACCCGAATGATTTTTTTCATATTATTGTTTAATGTTACGATGTAATAATGATGATAAAGCCTTCGATAAAGTATCGGGTGCAATTTTATTTAATCGATAAACAATTTTATCTTGATATTGATAAGCCGTATCGTGTTCATCATCAAATTCAGCAAATATGTTGTTTTGATGAGTGTCAATATTTATTTTTTCTACAAAACCATTACCTAATACCAAACCAATTTTAGCGTAATCATTAAAGAAGTATTCTTGCAGTAATGGAATAACGTTATTGTTAAACACATCGCACAATTCATCGAGATGTTGTATATTCATAAAATAGCTGTGGCCAATTTGATGATCCCGATCAAGCAAAATTTCAAGCCGTTTATTGATCGTGCTTAAAATCTCGTTTAAAGGAAATTGCTTTACTTCTGTGGAGTTGTGTTGCTCAGCATTTAATAACGCTGGCTGAGGTCGCATTTCTGTAAAACAAAAGCGACGCCGCAATGCAGTATCCAATGCTTCAACACTACGATCAGCGGTATTCATTGTGCCTATGATATATAAATTATTGGGCACGCCAAATTTTTGTTTGCTATAAGGTAGCGTGACCGTTAATGCTTCGCTATTGCCCAAACGTTTATCATCTTCAATCAATGTAATTAATTCACCAAAAATCTGTGAAACATTACCACGGTTGATTTCATCTATGATAAGAACGAAATTCTGTTTTTTATCTTTAGACGGTTTATTTACGTCTAATTGATAATTCAATTTTAAATATTCACCAATTGCTCTTACGTATGAGGGATTGTAGGCGGTGGTTTTTGATTCACCACTGACGATATATTCGACAATATTTCTAATTGAGGCTGCATAACCATTACCTAAATCGTCATTTATTGAATTTTGAGGATAACATCTAAATGTAGTATTGCCATGATATTTCACATCAAACAATTTTGACGTTGAGGTTTGTAATGTCACCTTTTGCTCTACACATATTTCTTTAAACTTTTCAATTGCCTGATCAATACTCAGTGTTTTGCTTAAGTTACCGATTTTGGCCTTATTCGCCAATTGCTTAAAAACACCCTCTTGAATTTGATAACAAATCTGCGATTGTTCGCAACTATCATCTAATATAGGCTTTATTCCCTCAATAAAATCCTCGTAACATGTACTTTGATGAAAAGTGGTAAATACAATTTGACCTGCCTCTACTTTTTCGTCAAAAATCTGCTTTAAGGTTTGACGGTCTTTTCCTTGAATATCGATACCAATCATACTTAATGCGGTATTAATCGTATGATAGGTTTTACCCGTTCCAGGTGGACCATAAAATATTTGGTTTAAGGATTGTTTTTTATTATCCATAAGTTTTCCATTAATTAGATTGTCATTATCTTGATGTGGTTCAGCAAATGACAATTCAATTAATTCATCTATACTGTAACCAAAGAAATAATCTAGTATTTTTGACTCAAACGATGAAAATTCTACTTTTGGTACTTCATAAAAAGTACTGTTGTAATTGGGTGTCCAACCTTTTTTAAAGGCCTCATCATAAACAATTGGTCTTGGTAACTTTTTAACTATTTTATATTTCCTAACTAACCAAGGGGAATTATTTTCCTGCTCACAGTTACTAATAATTTGTACTAATGCATAAACACTATTGCTACGTGTCAAATAAACAAAATCACCTATTTTAGCTTCATCTTTGAATTTCTTAGCTTGCGATTTTGGTGTATCTTGATGGATCATCATAAAAAGGTCTTTATCAAGTTGATTTAATACTTCTTCTGAAATAGTTTCTTTTCCATGAGACAATTTCCAAATTGTAATTTTTTTCGTACTAATCCATTTTTTGTATATATCATAAGAGACCGCCATCAAGTTATCTTGTGTTAGCGGGTATTCTAATTTATTGAGTACATCAGACATTAGCGTTTTTTCTTGAAAGTAATGTTGAAGTGCTTTTTCACTAAAAATACTCACTAAGATTGGTTTTGTAATATTTTGGTAATGAAATGCTATTTTCCATTTTAAAGTAAAAGCTAAATCAATATTTTCTATTACTGAGATATTTCCTGAACGAATACACTGTATAATTTCGACAATCAATGAGCGAATATTTTCAAATGCTTCTTGTGGAGATTTTCCATATTTGAGATTCCATGTGTAATGTTCATCGCTCGCTAGATGTGATTTAGGATTGGAATCCATATTTTTCTTTTTAAAAATACCGAATTTTTCTGCTGAGCCTCCCCGAATACTACCATAAGGGCGTAGCAAATGTTCTAACCAGTATGTAAATGTCGTTTTATCCTCAATGCTAGTGTATTTATCAATAGGCATGCTTTGGACTTTGTCTAATGGCCAGATTGCCAGAAATTCATTCCATAGTTTAAAATCATTACAATTTATCATTTGTTATCGCCTACCACCCCAAATAAAACACGTCGATGACTTTTTTAATTTTTTCAAGCACTCTTGGGTATACTGTTTTTAACTGACCTAATGATGGTCTTTGTTTTAACGTTGAATACACATCTTCACGAATCGGATCTTGCTGAGTGAAGAGAATATTATCGATGAGCTTATCAACTTTATCAGCTTGTAGCGCTTCATCTTGGCATAATGCGTTTACTGCATTTAACTTGGCTTGTTCAACAAAGGTGGCCAAAGCGTCGTTAATCTCCTCGGTTGAAGCAAGGCTAGCCAAGTTTTGTTCAATAAACTGATCGATTAATTCACGTTTGCTGCGTAGCTCTGGTGAGCTGGCCATGTTTTGCAGCAGTTTTTGGCGTAAAGCCTCGCGCTGCTCGTGATTATCGGCGGTTTTGATGTCACCAAGCAAACGCAGAATATAACCGACATTGATATCATCTTGGGCAATCAGTTCCAGCTCAAAATCGACGTCATCTAAAATCGAAACTTTTTGTTTGCCAAATTCTTGCTTAACCCGATCTTTTAAATCCAGATATTTACTTTGATAGTTTTGAAACAGCTGCTCGCTCAGGGCCAAATCACCTGGCGCATAATCCGCATACGATTTTAATACATTTTGCAAACGAATCAGTTTACGAAAGGTTTTAACAAATGCCAATAATGCGTGTTCATCCGGCAGATCATCAACACTTTGCACGGTAGGCGTTAAGGTTAATAATTGCTCGACTACCGCATTAAATTGACTCACATAGTCCTCATAAGGCGCAATAATCACTTGTTCTTGCGCCTGTTTATTGGAAAACAGCGCCAGCGCGTCATCGGTTGCTTGTTTTAAATTACGAAATACCACAATATTGCCTTGTGATTTGACGTCATTTAATATGCGATTGGTGCGTGAATACGCCTGAATTAAACCGTGAAATTTTAAGTTTTTATCCACATACAGGGTATTTAAAGTTTTGCTATCAAAGCCAGTTAAAAACATATTCACCACCAGGAGAATATCAATTTTACGTTCTTTGACCTTTTTCGAGATGTCATTGTAATAATCATAAAACAGTTTGCTGTCTTTGGTGGTGTAGTGACTTTTAAACATCTGATTATAGTCACCGATAAACTGTTCTAATTTATCGCGAGCTGGCATATATTGCGCGGCCGGCTCAGCAGCATGTTTAAACACCTCATCAATGCCGTCTGCCTCTAAATCCTCTTCATTACTTGTATACGAAAAAATGGTCGCAATACGCAAGTTATGTTGGCCGGCCAGTTTTTTACGTTGAAATATGTCGTAATATTTGATCAGCGCCGGCACACTGCTCACACAACACATCGCGGTAAAATCGCGGCTGTGGGTTTTGGCATCATGATGCGCCAAAATATAATCGACTATCTTTTCAAGCCGTGTTTCGCTATCCATTAACGCTTTGGTATCAATACCTTCAACGTCAACATCTATTTCGTTTTTCGAATCAACGCGGCGATATCGCCCGACATATTCAACGCTAAATTTGAGTACATTTTCGTCCCGAATCGCATCAATAACGGTGTATTTGTGCAAGCAAAGGTGAAATAGCGATTGCGTGGTATGTTTAACTGAGGCTTTGGTAATCGCATTCTCGACAAAAATCGGCGTGCCGGTAAAACCAAACATCTGGTGGTTGGTAAAGAATTGCGTGATATTTTTATGGGTATCACCAAATTGGCTACGGTGGCATTCATCAAAAATAAACACGATCGGTTTATCGGCTAATTTTTGCATCTGCGCTAAGTAGCGTTTATTACTGATGGCGTTATTCAATTTCTGAATCGTGGTCACCACTAATTTGGTATTGCGCTGGGTATTGATTTTTGCACTATCAATCGGTGCGTCAGTTAATTGATCAACTAAAATTTTAGTGTTGTCGGTGCTGTCTACGCAGCCGTCTAAAAAGGCATTAAACTCTTTGGCAGTTTGATAGTCTAAATCTTTGCGATCCACCACAAACACCACTTTATGGATCTGCGGCATAGCTGTTAGGATTTGCGCGGTTTTAAATGAGGTTAAGGTTTTGCCCGATCCGGTGGTGTGCCAAATATAGCCATTCCAACCGTTACCGTTTGCCTCTTGCTGTGATGGTGCTGAAGCTATTTTGTCATTAACGCGGGCAATAATCGCTTCGGTGGCGTAAATTTGATAAGGCCGCATCACCATTAATACATGTTGGCTATTGAGTACCATATAGTGATGTATCATGCCATGAATATGCGCTGGTGTTAAAAAAACGCGGGCAAAATCGGTTAATTCGTTATACGATTTATTGTGGATATCGGTCCAAAAAAAGGTTTGCTTAAAACTTTGGTTTTTATTGTTAGCATAGTAACGGGTATTGACGCCATTGCTGATAACAAACAGTTGCACAAATTGGAATAAGCCATCCTCCGCCCAATAAGAGTGGCGTTGATAACGGTTAATTTGGTTAAAGGCTTCTTTGAGTTCAATGCCACGGCGTTTCAGTTCAATTTGCACCAGCGGTAAACCGTTAATTAAAATTGTCACATCATAGCGATTTTGGTATTGCCCTTCTACCGTCACTTGCTGGGTTATTTGGAAATTATTTTTCTTAACATCATCATACAGGAACGCTATATGGTAATAACTGCTATCATCACGGTGGATGTCGAGTTTATTACGCAACAATTGCGCCTTATCAAATACCGTGCCTTTGGCCAGTGCATTTAAGACTTGTTTAAACTCATCATCACTAAATTGCACTTGGTTGAGTTTTTCGAGCTGGGTTTTAAGGTTACGGCGCACGCCGGCAATATCATTAAGGGATATCAACTGATAACCTTGACCGATAAGCTGTTTAACCAATGCATCTTCCAATTGTAGTTCGGATTGATAAGCCAAAATAAACTCCTTTTACACAAATAACTGCTGCAACAAACCTTTTTTAAATAACGCAGTCTGTTCAATCTGTTTAGTGACACCTTCAATTTTTTGATCTATCGCGGATAGAAAGTCAGCGATTTTTTGTTGCTCTTTTATACAAGAAATGGGCACTACTGTTTTCTTTAATTCTGTTTGATTAATACTGGCTTGATTAACAGCTTGATTTGCTATTGTTTCAAAATTTCGTTTATATTTATTTGCTGTTAATAGATAAAAATAAAATAAACTACTATATTTTTTATCTATAACGATTCTTAATAAATTCATGCCATGATAAAGAGGATAATCTTTATCCACATAAGCAATTTTACCTATATGTGACAAACTATTTATATTACTAAATAGCATATCACCTTTATCTAACTTATAATTGCTGATCTCTTTTTCAGTTAATACATATCCAACTTTATTAATATTAACTTTACCGTCAGAGATTGTTTCAATTCGAGTAACTTTATATCCTTTCTGTTCACTATTTTGCTCCAGACTTAATCCATTAGTAATTAAAGATGTTACGTTACCTAATGTTGAAGGTTTCCACTCAGGATAATTCTGTCCATTTTCATCTTTAAAACGAATCTGCTGTGTAAACAGTTTTTGCATCATGCCTTTTTTATATTGCTGTAACAGTTGGTGTTTCTGTTTTAAGGCTTGCAGCTTATTATCCACACTCGATAAAAACTCAGCAATTTTTTGTTGTTCTTTAAGAGAAGTGAAAAAAGTAACCCATTCACACAACCTATTATAATATAACCGAGTCCTAGTTCCTCCCAATTTTTGTTGAATTGCAAATTTTTTAAAATCTTTGCCAAAATTTAATTTATATAACAAAAAATACGAATTTAAATTTACGGCAGAGAAAACGGGATATTCTTTACTTACTGCTATATTATCTAAAAAATTATTTATATTAAATTTAAAAACATTATCATCACTCATGTGTCTATAAGTTATATATCCTTTTGGTACAACACCATATGAACTTTCATTCTTAATTTCATAATCATCAAAATAATCTTTTTGTGGTTGTAAACCATTTCTTGAAGAAGAATATACTGGAATATCATTTTTACTTACTAAAATCTTTTCTTTATATTCTTTTAAAAATTTACCTAATTTTTCCAGTTTCCACTCCCCACTAAACTCTTTAAACCGCAATTTAGGTACATTGTTGACTTTATTGTTCATCATTGTGTCCCCTAAAATGGCGCTTTAATATTAAGCTCAGCACAAAAGTCAGCAATGGTTTTATCAATATCTATCATATCCTTATCAAGCTGCTGAATCTGGCTGGCAACGGCATTTAAATCAATCTGTTCCTCTTCCTCAAAGGTATCGACATAGCGCGGAATATTTAAATTATAATCATTGTCAGCAATCTCGTTTAAGCTGGCCACATAGGCATATTTATCGTGATTTTGCCGTGCGGTATAAGCGTTAAAAATACGCTCAACATCGTCATCTTGCAGGTAATTTTGGTTAGATGCTTTGGTGAAATGCTGGCTGGCATCAATAAACAGCACATTATCCGCTTGTGGGCGCTGCTTTTTAAACACCAACACACAAGTTGGGATTGACGTGCCATAAAAAATATTGGTTGGCAAGCCAATGACCGCGTCTAACCAATTTTTGGTTTCTAATAAATAACGGCGAATATGCCCTTCCGCTGCGCCACGGAACAGCACACCATGCGGCAATACTACCGCCATAGTGCCATCATCAGCAAGGTGCGATAACATATGTTGCACAAAGGCAAAATCGGCTTTTGAGCTTGGAGCCAGTTTGCCGTAATCACTAAAGCGATCATCGGTTTTAAACTGCTCAGCCGCACTCCAATTGGCCGAAAATGGCGGATTGGCCACTACCGCTTCCATCCGTTTTGCGCTATGTGCCGGGCGCTCAAGGGTGTCATCTTGCTGAATATCAAAACTGCGATAATGCACGCCGTGCAAAATCATATTCATGCGTGCAAGGTTATAGGTGCTTGGATTTTTTTCTTGACCATAAAAGTAACCCACGTTATCCACACCCACTTCTTTGGCAACTCGCAGTAATAACGAACCGGAACCACAAGTCGGGTCGTACACATCACGCAAACGAGTTTTACCGGCGGTAACGAGTTTTGCTAATAATTTTGATACCATGGGCGGCGTGTAAAATTCACCGGCTTTTTTACCGGCACCGCTGGCAAACTGACCGATGAGGTATTCGTAAGCATCACCCAATACATCAATTTCAGTATCATCAAGTAAAAATTGAATCTCATTTAAGTGCTCAAACACTTTGCTAATAATTTGATTGCGTTCGTTAGGATTTTTACCTAAGCGGTTAGAGGTTAAATCAATGTCGGAAAATAAACCGTTAAAATCGTCTTCGCTGGCGCTGCCCATCGTACTTTGTTCAATATGGCGCAGCACTTCGCCCAAATCATCCAGAATAAATTCCCCGTTCTTACCTTTCTCAGCAAGCACTTCAAACAACTCATTGGGCAGTAAAAAATAGCCTAAATAGTCAACGGATTCTTGTTTAATATCATCCAATATGGTTTGCTGATCAGTGGTTAATTGACGATACGTGAGATTATCGGGTTTTAGTAAATCATCCGCATACTGTTCCATTCGCTCAGACAGGTATTTATAGAAAATAAAACCCAAAATATAATCACGGAATTCGTCGGCGCTCATATTACCGCGCAGTGTATTGGCAATATTCCATAATTGGCGTTCTAACTCTTTTTTATGCTGTGCTTCAACCATTTGCTTTATATCCATTTTTAATCGCAATATTGCCGCTTAGTATAACACAACACCTGACTATTTTCATGATTTGATTCACTGATGTCCGTGCACATTTTGAGTGGCAAGGTGATCATTGACAATATAATCGGTAAGATAAGAGTTTTGGTGATAAATCAAGCCGATTCATGTAACAAAGCCCATGTTACATCACAACTTTACTAAAATCGTCTTCAACAAGATCGCTTTTTAGCCTATTATCTTGGGCACATTTTTTAACTGCTGTGCCCAAAATGATGACAAATTATCGCATTGCCTTATTGATTAAGTTATTAAGTAAACATGATCAGCCCATTAGCAGTAAAACCATTTGCCACGAATTGAACATTAAACCGCGTACTTTACGCGATGATATTAGCCGTTTCCGTCAATCGTTACATGAAAATGGTATTGAAATTGCGTCAAAACACGGTGTCGGCTATGAACTGGTCATTATTAATGAAACACACTATTACGCCTTCATTAAAACATTATTAAAAGATGAACAACGTCGTCATTTTGTTTTACCCGTTCAGGCACAAGAACGCATTAATTATTTAATTCGCACGTTCTTATCGGCAGATGATTACGTCAAATTAGATGATATTGCTGATGACATTTATATTAGTCGTTCCACGTTAAATCACTATTTAAAATCAGTACGTGATGAGCTTACTCGATTTAATTTACACTGGCACAGTAAGCCAGGTTATGGCATAAAAGTTGTGGGTAATGAACTGGATTTACGGCAAGCCATTGCTCGTTATTTTTTTTATGATGACAATTATCAACAATTACTGTGCCGTCATGATCAAGACAATACGACCCGAGCCAATATCCGCTCACTCTTAATTGAAGTATTGGCCGAACATAAGATTAAGCTGACGGATTTAGGCTTTCAAAACCTGATTATTCACCTTGAAATAGCCTTAATGCGCATAACCAAAAATCATTATAATCACCAAATCAGTGATGAATATCGCGTACTTGAAAAGCGCAGTGAATTTGCGGTTGCTAGGCAGTTAGCTCATAATATTGCCAAACACTTTACGGTTACGTTACCAGAGCCAGAAATCTATTTCATCACCATTCATTTAATGGGCAAGCGCAGTTTCAATCACGATAATGCCTTTGTCATTACGCCAGAAACGGAGCAACTTTTTAACCAAATTTTTGATCATATCAATGCTGTATTTAAGATTAACTTTAGCGAAGACTTTGAACTGTACACATTGCTAGCACTGCATTTTAAACCGATGCTAGATCGGCTTGCTTATAAACTCAATATTAACAATCCAATGCTCGAACAAATTAAAGAACAAAATGTGAAAGCCTTTGACATTGCCGTGTTATCGGGTCAAGTCATCCATCAGCAAACGGGCTTAATCGTCAACGAGGCTGAGATAGGCTACATGGCAATTCATTTTGCACTTGCTTTAGAACGCCAAAAACAGATCCATACAAAACGCAATATTATTATCGTCTGTGCCAGTGGAATGGGGAGTTCACAACTGTTGTTGTACCGTATTAAACAACGTTTTGGTCATTATATCGAACAGATGAAAGTCGTTCCGCTCTATGAATTGCAACATTTTGATCAGCAGACGTTTGATTATATTATTTCAACCGTTGATATTCCATTTAAAACCCATATCCCCATTTTACGTGTTCATTACTTTTTAGATAATCATGATGAACTGCACGTTGAACGCTGTTTAAGTAACCCACCCACAGAAGTGAATATGGTTGATCGTTACTTTTCACCTAAACTGTTTTTTACCGATTTACAGAGTCAAGGACGCTTTGATTTAATCGGCGAGATGTGTCAAAAGATTACGCAAACCATCCCGATTGGCGATGATTTTGTGCAGTTAGTCATCGAACGTGAAAAATTATCCGCAACCGAATTTGGCAATGGTATCGCCTTCCCCCATCCAATCCACCATTATGGAATCCAGACCTTTGTTTCGGTCGCGATTTTAGCCAAACCCATCAAGTGGGATAAACAATGTGTGCGTTATATCTTTATGCTCAATATTCGCCACGATGAACATGATTCGCTACAGCTACTACACGAAAGTTTAGTCAATTTAATGAGTGACAATCAAAAACTCAAGCAACTCGACAATGATCCCACCTTTGATACATTAACCCACTTGCTTAAATTAACGGTTAATGAAGCCGAACAAACACTCCAGCACCATTCCTTCAAATAATGCCACATTAAATGTGGCAATTTCGTCCATACAGGTTATTGAGTATATCGGCTAAGATTAACTCAATAGGAGACATAACATGAACATATTATTGTGTTGCAGTACCGGTATGTCATCAAGCATTGTTGCTAAAGCATTACGTGAAGCAGCAAAAAACATTGACGTAGATTATCGTTTTATGGCGCTCAGTACAGGGCAAATTGAGATGCAGCTTGATAAAGCTGATATGGTCTTAATTGCACCACAAAATATCGCTGAACTCACACGAATTACCCAGCTAGGAAAAGATAGAAACATTCCTGTGTTGGTGATAGAACGTGAAGATTACGGCAATATCGATAGCCAAAAAATTCTACAGTTCATTAAAATTCAGGCCGAAAAAGAAGGAAATACCGAAATGGAAAATAAATCGACCAATTTTTTGGAAAAACATCTTATGCCAATTGCGGTTAAAGTTGGCAGCAATAAACCCTTAACCATTATTCGCAATGCCATGTGTGCTTGTATGGCACTATTGATTATCGGCAGTATGTCAATTTTACTGTCAAACATTCCCTACGAACCTATTGCTCTTTTTATGTTACCGGCCTCCCCCCTTTTTAATACCATTTTTAATGCAACAACCGGTATTATGGGGCTGTTAACCGCTGCCAGCATTGCTTACTATGGTGCTTTAGAATATAAGCAAGATGTGTTTGTCAGTATTGCAACATCAGTAAGTATTTTTATGTTGTCACAATACCAAATGGCTGAGGATGGTGAATACTTTTTAAATGTCGAAGGTCTGGGGACGGTTGGTCTTATCACTGCAATTTTAGTTGGATTTATCACCTTAAAAACACTCGAATTGTTTAAAAAGAAAAATATTGGTATCAAAATGCCAAGTGGCGTGCCCGAAGCGGTCAGCCAATCCTTTACCTCACTCCTTCCTGCATTATTTTTACTGACATTTTTTGGTATTCTAGTGGTGGTATTTCACTTTAATTTAAATGCCATTATTGCCACCTTACTTTCGCCAGTTACCTATGCTCTAAACTCTGTGCCTGGTTATGCCATTTACCATATGCTGTGTGCTCTCGTCTTTTTTTGTGGTATTAACTCACAAGTAGTAATTGGGGTTGCTTTACCATTTTTAATGCAAAACGGTGCATTAAATGAAAAAGCTTACCTAGCGGGTGAACCGCTGATGTATGCGGCTACAAATGCAACCGATGCCATGATATGGGCTGGTGGCACAGGTGCCACATTAGGGTTAGTGATCTTAATGTCATTGACCGCAAAGAGTCGCTATTTTAAAACCTTAGGCAGAATGTCGATTGGACCTGGTATTTTTAACATTAATGAACCCATTATTTTTGGTACACCTATTTGTTTTAACCCCTTGTTTATGGTGCCATTTATCCTGACACCCGGTGTTTTAGCCGGTTTAACCTTCTTTTTAATGCAATCTGGCATTATTGCCATGCCACATGTTGCAAACCTCCCATGGACTACCCCACCTGTTATCGTCGGTTTTTTAATGACTGGTGGCAGCATATCAACCACAATTTGGTCATTAATGATTGTGATGATTTCAATGTTGGTTTATTACCCATTCTTACGCATTGCTGATAAACAATTTTATCAAAAAGAGTTAGCTGAAAATACCCAAAAACAAGGAGAAACTGCTTAATGGATCATATAACATTGAAACCCTTTCCTGCTGATTTTTTATGGGGCGCAGCAACGGCTGCTTATCAGGTAGAGGGCGCGTATCTTGAAGATGGTAAAGGGCTTTCTGTCCAAGATAGTAAAAATCACAGTAATGCATTTCATGATACGTCAGTAACGTCTGATCATTATCATCGTTATCAGCAAGATGTGGCATTGATGAAAGAACTTGGATTAAAATCTTACCGACTTTCTATTAGTTGGCCACGTCTTTATCCAGATGGTAAAACGCTTAATCCCCAAGGCGTTGCGTTTTATCATCAATTAATTGATGAATTGCTAAAAAATCAAATTACACCACTGGTTACGCTCTATCATTTTGATCACCCACAAGCGTTACAAGATGCTTATGCTGGCTGGTATAACGAGCAAATGATTGATGATTTCTTACGCTTTGCTACAACCTGCTTTACTGAATATGGTCATAAGGTATCTTATTTCATGACCATCTGTGAATCGAATAATGTCGTGCTTTACCCTGATTTGATTGGTGGCGTCCCCACGGGTATTGATGTTGAACGTTGGCGTTTTCAAGTTAATCGTGTGATGGCACTGGCTAATGCTAAAGTGATTAATTGCTGTCATCGTTTATTACCACAAGCTAAAATTGGCCCCTGTATTGGCTATGCTATTGCCTATCCGGCTACGTGTGATCCTAACGATGTGATGGCAGCACTCAACGAAGATGAGTTTAGAACATTTTATCCACTCGATTTACTTTGTCTTGGACGACAGAACCCAACTGTAATCAACTATTTTTCTGAACGCGGTTTAGATATTCGATTAGCTCAAGATGAATTAGATCTGATTGCGAGTGCGAAAGCGGATTTTATCGCCTTTAATTATTACCAAAGTGACGTTGCAAAATATTGTTCACAACATCAAATACAAACACAACCCAAGTTCAATTTAGCCGGTCAAAAAGGCCGTTATGTTTACCCACAATTTCCGGGCTTATACGCAGGAGCAAGCAATCCTTACTTAGAACGTAGTGATTGGGATTGGGAAATTGATCCAGTTGGGATCAGATTAGCGTGCCGCAAACTCTATGATCGTTATCAATTACCACTAATGATCACCGAAAATGGCTTAGGTGCTTATGATGAGTTAGTCGATGGACAGGTTGCAGATGACTACCGCATTGACTACCTAAAAAAACATTTACAACAGTTGCAATTAGCCATTTCAGATGGTGTGCCAGTAATGGGCTATTATCCCTGGTCATTTATGGACTTAATGAGCACCAGCAATGGTTACAACAAACGTTATGGTTTTGTCTATGTCGACAGAACCGATACGGATCTTAAAACATTGCAGCGCTATAAAAAAGCCAGTTTTTACTGGTATCAACAGGTTATCCAAAGTCATGGACAATCATTAATTTCTCAGTAAGGAGTGAGTTATGAAAAATATTTTATTAATGTGTTCAACCGGTATGTCGACCAGTATGATGGTAAAAAAAATGCAAGAAGCG
Source organism: Orbus sasakiae (assembly GCF_039542345.1). Classification (NCBI taxonomy): domain Bacteria; kingdom Pseudomonadati; phylum Pseudomonadota; class Gammaproteobacteria; order Orbales; family Orbaceae; genus Orbus; species Orbus sasakiae. The sequence goes on along the minus strand of NZ_BAABHY010000001.1, from coordinate 697,326 downwards.
GCGGTTAAGCTTAATCAACAAGTCAATATTAAAGCCATTGCAGAACAAGCACTTAGTGAGCATTTATCACAAACTGATGTTATCTTACTTGGACCACAAGTCCGATTTTTAAAAGATAAAGTTCAAGCCGAAGCAAAATCTATTCCGGTATTGGTGATTGATACAATGGATTACGGCATGATGAAGGGTGAAAAAATTCTTAACCAAGCATTAGCAACGATTGAAGGGAATGTTTAGGATGGATATACAACAGATCTGTTTTGAGCTTATTTGCCATGTTGGTGATGCCCGCTCATCATTCATTCAAGCAATTCAATCGGCTAAACAAGGTGATTTTGCCCAAGCTCAAACGTTAATACATGCAGGACAACAAAGTTTTAATCACGGTCACAGTGTTCATGCAAAATTGGTACAAGCAGAAGCACAAGGGATGCGAGATCACCTTTCGCTACTATTGATCCATGCGGAAGATCAATTAATGAGCGCGGAAACATTTAAAATCTTATGCAGTGAATTTATTGATCTCTATCAACGCATAACATAGCCAAGTATCGATTTTGTTATGGGCTCGTTGATCACACTATCTTAGCATTCAATAAAAAGGCACGATAATCATATTCATTACCGTGCCTTTATTATTGTTCATCATCGATAATCAGATACTTACCCATTACCTCATCAGGGTTATGCTAAACCTAACATGGTGAGAATGGCTGGAATACTTAATGCGGTATAATACCCCATAAATTGTACCCCTGAGTTAAAGCCGAGTTTACCTAAAGCGCCCCCTACTACGCCTAATGTAAGAATAACAAAGATACCGATTAATCCCCCTTCCCATAAACCAATTAAACAAATTAGACCAATGAACGCAGAGATAATCACTTCATGGCCAATTTTTTCACTCACAAAACGGGCGGCAGCTGGCGCACATTTGACCACAAATGGGTAAGCAATACAGGCGGCAATCACCACTGAAAGTAGACCAAATCCTAAAAACTCCCATTGGCTTAACAAATTATGTAAGTTATTGATTTCACCTGTCGATGGATTAGCCACAAAACGGTCACCCGCCACAAAAAGAGGCGATGCAGGCCCTAATGAAACAGGACTGAGAGGTAAACCAATGGCAATTAATGGGATTAATGTTTCAGCAATATAGGTTGCTTCGGTCACGGCTTCTTTAACACATAATGAGGTGGTAAGTTTATGATAAGTGTTTTTAATTTTGGCATGTACAAATTCACCAAAAATGACCGTTAAGGCAACCGGACTAAAAACAAACGTCATACTTGAAAATATCACACTTGGAATAATCCATTTCTTTTGGGTTTTATCCAGTTTTTTAAGTGGATTTAAGCTCGTTTTTGTGCCAACACTTGTCACAAGCGTAACATGATTTTCATGTTCTAAGCGTAAGCTATTACGTGTAACTGGCGATAAGGTTTTCATTAATTCAAAAATCAATGGCCCCACTGCAATACCAAGAAAATAACATACGATCAAGTTCTCATTGTAGTAAGACGTAACGTGTTTTAAGCCTAAAATAATCACAATAAAGGGAATCAACAAAAAGATTGATGCAAATTTACCCGATGAGAAATAAGCAATAACAATCGCGACTACCGCAAATAAAACTGGTGCAATGCCTTTAATTGATTCTGCGTAACCGGCCAAGAAAGATCCAATCAATACCGCAACAGGAATCGCAATAAAGGCAGAGAAAATCGCTGATGCAGCCATTTTTTGTAAGGCAACATGCGGGATCCCTAATTTACGTAGTTTATTGGCATCTTCGATCATGGGTATTGCCATCGTGTCACCTGGAATACCCAGCATCGTTGTGGGAACAGAGTGCGTGATGTGTTTTGAAATCGCACCCGATAAAAAGAACGTTAGAATAGCGGCAGGTGGCGCGCCTAAAATGACGACTAATAAGGTTAAAGGCAACATGGTTGCGGTTTCATCCGTTCCTGATATTAAGCCAATGGCTGAAAATATCACTGCGCCACCGATACCAAATGCGATCGCAATCAATATCTCGGATATGATTGAATATTCCATGCTAGTTATCCTCCTTAACTTTTGTGTTCGCCTCTTGCTCTGCTTTAATAAACAGTTCGTACATACCCAATGTTTTTAGTTCTTCTTTAGCATTGTTAGGCAATGTTGATATGCTGTGTTCGGCGGTGTAATCAACAAATCCTGTTATTACGGTATATAAATTGTCATTATTTTCAACGTCTGTTTCAATGACACGTTTTGGTTTAAACAGTTTCATACAGATGATTGCCCCTAATACACAACCAATTAAACCAATCAATAAACTATACCCTTTCATGATATTAGGATCAGTGACATAAGAACTTAATATATAGATTGCCGAATAAAGAAAAATTACTGTCAACACAATATTAATTATCATCGCTATCACTAAATCTTTAATCACGACACTGTCATTCCAGACTTGATAAAACGTCTGCTTAGTCTTGGGACTAGAAGATTTATTCATTTACACCTCCAAGCATTTTTAATTATGTTCCTAACACATTAGTGACTCAAATATTGTTAAATGCGTTTCCTTCATTTTGAGTTAATGATCTTGAGATAAAGCATTTAACGCGTTTTTTTGCATCTAATAGGATTAAGCAAAAGCTGTACCAAAATTTGGAAGTTAGATTTTTTTAAATTAAAAATGAGAGGTAATTCACAAAATTTATTTCACTATATGAACGTCATCAAGACTGATAACAATAATTAATGACAATAAAAATGTGTAAAAATAAGGCCTTGGCATCAATCATTCGATTGTATGCCAATTAGCGAAAGGATATCAACAGAGTTGATACGCTTTTAATTTACGGTAAAAAGTACGTTTACTGATATTGAGTTGGTTTGCTGCGGCATCTTTATCATTATCATGCTGCGTTAAACTTTGTTTGATTAATTGTATTTCCAAGGCTTTAACCGCTTCATCTAAAGCTGGAACGATGTGATCATCTTTAAGTTCAACCACCGGGACATCAACGGTATCCGCAACAGGATATGAAGGTTGGTTAAATAAGATTGATTCTTCATTGACCATACCATCCGTTGAGAAAATCACGGCACGCTCAATACTATTTTGTAATTCACGAATGTTTCCAGGCCAATCATATTGGTAGAGATATTTAAATACAGAATGCGCAATCGTGGCATTTTTGTGATATTTTTTATTAAACTTTTTAAGAAAGAAATTGGTCAATAACATGATGTCTTCGCGCCGTTCTCTCAATGCGGGTAACTTAAGCGATACAACGTTTAAACGATAGTATAAATCTTCACGAAACTGTTTATTATGAATCATTATTTCGAGTGGCTGATTGGTTGCAGCAATCACTCTGACATTAACCGGAATATTCTTTTTACGCCCAATTTTTTCAATCTCACCTTCCTGTAATACTCGCAACAATTTGGATTGCATAAAAAAAGGCATATCGCCAATTTCATCTAAGAAAATAGTCCCACCGTCAGCCAACTGAAATTTCCCCATCGATCCGCCTTTCGCAGCACCAGTAAAGGCCCCATCCTCATAACCAAATAATTCACTTTCAATTAATTGTTCAGGAATGGCTGAGCAGTTAACCGTGATAAACGGTTTATCACTGCGCTGACTATGTTCATAAATCAGTTTTGCAATCACCTCTTTACCTACCCCATTTTCACCACGCAATAACACGCTAACATCCGTTTTAGCAACCGTTAACGATTGTTTTATCACTTTAACAAACTCAGGTGAATTACCAATAATTTTCAATTTTTTGAGTTCATTTTGTGCATTGATCTGAGTACTGTAATCCTCCGCTAACTGGGTGATACGATTCACCTCTTCAGACAAGCGATTGACTTCGCTGACATCACTAAAAATGGAATAAGCGCCAATAAAAATATCTTTTTCAAAAATGGGATTAATTTTGACAGACACATACTTATCAACAGTTTTAATGTATTGTTTTTCTTTATAAAATGGGGTTTTATATTGCAGTACATCAATCAAAGCAGCATGGGGTTCGACCTCATAAATCGTCTTACCAATAATTTTACCCAGTGGGACACCTAAAATTTTGCTGTAAGCACTGTTAGCAAAATAGATTTTCCCCTGTTCATCAACAAATATAATGGCTTCATTAAAATAGTCCATTAAGGCATAAGGTGGTAAAAGATGGATTTTAGAACTCACATATTCCAGTGTTGATTTATTAACACTACCAACAATTTTGTTCTTAGAATCATTGACATAAATCAAATTGGGCATGTTCTTCAACTGCTTAGCATCAATATCCTCCACATTCATTGAGACATCTAATACCGCATCATGATGATTAAGCGTTAAATTATCAAGTTGTGGTTTCATAATATTAGCGAGTTTCATGGCAATTCCATCGAATACATTGTTTAGTGACAAAAATGACATAAAATGACAGTTTTGACAATCATTTTTGACAGATATGGCAAAATAAATTGCTTGAACGGGTTTTTGATGATTATTCAATAAAACAAGCCCGTATGGCGGGATATTTCGCTATATTGATGACTAAAAATCGCCCTGAGACAAATTTTTGTGACGCAGTTAACACTTTTTAACTTTAACCTTTAAAATCAATAAGTTAGTAGTTGGCATTAATTTTGCTTAACTGATTATGATGATAAATTTATTGTGGGAATTATGGAGGTTAGCGTCAAATGAAAAAAATTTCAGTAGGTGGAGGCCAAGGATTCTGGGGTGATAGTCCCGATGCAGCAATTCATATGGTAAAAGAAGGTAAAATTAATTATTTAGCATGTGACTTTTTAGCTGAACTGACATTATCAATAATGCAAAGGCAAAAACTAAAAAATCCTAATGCTGGCTATGCAAGTGATTTTGTTAAACTCGTCAATACGGTTGGTAAAGAATGTTTTGATAAAAAAATCAAAATTATTTCTAATGCTGGTGGGATGAACGTAACAGGTTGTGTGGATGCGATTAAACAAATCGCTGAAAAAAACAACATGCACGGTTATAAAATCGGCTATGTGCTTGGTGATGATATTATGGATCAGATTCCGGATTTAATCGCTAGCGGTATTGAGTTTAGAAACATTGATAATGGACGTAAACTTGAGGAAATTCAAGATAAAATCGTTAATGTGAATGTCTATTTTGGACATGAACCCATTGAAGAATGTTTAAAACAAGGTGCTGATGTTATTGTTACCGGAAGAGCGGCTGATTCAGCCCTATTTTTAGCCCCCTTTAAACATGAGTTTGGTTGGCAAGCCGATGATTGGGATAACTTAGCTCGAGGTATTATGGCTGGTCATTTACTTGAATGTGGTGGGCAAGGTTCAGGTGGTAACTTTGATTATGATTGGCGTAGTGTCCCTGATATGGATCAGTTAGGGTTCCCGATCGCTGAGATGACTGAAGACAGCTTAGTGATTACCAAACCCGATAACTGTGGCGGCTTAATCACTGAACAAACCTGTAAAGAGCAATTACTTTATGAAGTACACGATCCAGCCAATTATTTAACGCCTGATGTAAATGTTGATGTTAGCCAGGTTAAATTAGCCGAAGTCGGCCATGATCGCGTATTAGTAAGTGATATTCATGGTAAACCTCGACCGGATGATCTTAAATTGTGTGTGGGTTATTTAGCTGGTTATAAAGTGGTGACTCATTTAAGTTTTGCATGGCCTGATGCGTATGAAAAAGCGCAATACGCTGCCGATATTTTAATGAAAAAAATGAAACGTAAAAACCTGCAAGCCGTTGAAATTAAAATCGACTATATAGGCTTAAATTCATTGCATCTTGACGTTGCTAACATGTCACCTGAGTTAGTTAAAGAGATGAATGAAGTGGTATTAAGAATCGCTATCCGCACCGACACTAAAGAAGAAGCAGCAAAAATAATTCCAGAGGTGTCACCACTACAACTTAATGGTCCTCCTGGTGCAAGTTTCTTTGGCGGACGAGCAAAAGTTCAAGAATTAATCGGTCTATGGCCAACGTTTGTGCCACGTGATGCAATTAAACTTACATCACACATTGTGGAGGTAAAATAAGATGTCTAAAAAAACAATTTATTTAAAAGATATTGCACATGGCCGCTCCGGTGATAAAGGCGATACCAGTAATATTTGTGTTTATGCTAGGGATCCCAAAGACTATCCACTGCTAAAATCGCTGTTAACGACAGAACGCGTTAAACACCATTTTGGCGAAATGGTAAAAGGGGATATTACGCGCTATGAAGTGGACACCTTATGTGGTTTAAACTTCGTGATGAAGCATGCCTTAGGTGGCGGTGCGACGTTATCACTTCGTATGGATACATTAGGCAAATCAATGGGATCTGCTTTAATGCGAATGAAATTGGAAATCGAATAAATTCAAGAGGGATTTGAAATGAAAAAAAGTAGTCAATATTCAGGTTTTTATAAAAATTCAGTGGCAGAGCGCCGTGATCTAATAAGTCAGTTTGCTGATCTTACTGCAGAAGAAAAAAATATTATTGCCGATCCAAATTCATTAACAGAAGAAATCAGCAATAATATGATTGAAAATGTGATCGGCCGTTTTTCATTACCACTCGCCGTCGCGACAAATTTTATCATTAATGGCAAAGACTATGTTATCCCAATGGTAACAGAAGAAGCCTCAGTTGTTGCCGCGGCAAGTAATGCTGCTAAAATGGCACGCGCTAAAGGTGGATTCCATACCAGCATGTCGGGTACGGTCATGATTTCACAAATCCAATTAACCGATTTGGTCAACCCGCATCATGCCAGCATTATTATTGCTGAAAACAAACAAAAAATTATTGATATCTGTAATGCCCAAGACCCTGTATTAATTAAACATGGTGGGGGTGCATTAGATGTTGAAACGCGTATTGTCGACTCTAAATTAATTGGTAGCATGGTTGTTGTTCATCTCAAAGTCAATACGCTAGATGCGATGGGGGCGAATGCTGTCAATACGATGGCTGAAGCGGTTGCGCCATTTTTGGAAGAGTTAACAAAAGGCAAAGCAGCGCTACGAATTTTATCTAATCTTGCCATTTATCGTTTAGCAAGAGCCCGTGTCACCATTGCAAAAGAAGATATTGGTGGTGAGGAAGTGGTTGATAAAGTCTTGTCTGCCTATGCTTTTGCTGAAGCCGATCCATTTAGAGCGGTAACCCATAATAAGGGAATCATGAATGGTATCACGCCAGTTGTTATGGCAACCGGTAATGATACTCGTGCCATTGAATCGGGTGCACATGCTTACGCCAGTATCTCGGGGCGATATACTTCTTTAACAACTTGGGAAAAAGATCATAACGGCGATTTAACGGGTACCATCGAAGTTCCTATGGCAGTTGGTTTAGTCGGCGGTGCAACCAAAATTCACCCAGTGGCTAAAGTTGCAATTAAAATTTTGGGCGTCACATCATCTTATGAACTAGGCGGCGTTATTGCAGCGGTTGGGCTTGCGCAAAACCTCGCTGCGATTAGAGCACTCGCAACAGATGGTATCCAAAAAGGACATATGTCACTGCATGCGCGTAATATTGCAAGCGTTGCGGGCGCAAAAGGCGAAATACTTGAAAAAATCGTTAAGCAAATGGTTGCCGAGAAAAAAGTACGTTTAGAGTATGCTCAAGAGTTATTACAGCAATATTCTAAATAAACATCAGATATAAACTTATGACAAGATATATTGGCGAACCGCTTTATCCGTCAATATATCTTTTGATTATTAATCATATACAGAAAACACATATCAATTAAAGATATCCCCCTTAGCAAAAAAACTCACATCACCTTCAATAGTAATATTTTCTGTTTGTTTATCAACTTGGGCATGAATCGTTGATGGTCGGTTAGCATATTTGCCTTGTTGCAATCGAATGGGTTGGTTATAACTTGCTCGCTTATTTTTCACCAAATATGCTGCTAAAGGCCCGGCCGCACTTCCTGTTGCAACATCTTCAACAAGTCCTTGATTATCCCAAGTACGGCATTCTAACGTTGTGGAATTAAAAACATAAACAAATTTAGCATTAAATTGCGCCAAAAATTGATGATAGTTAGCGTGATTTATCTTTACCTGAGCTAATGATGATTTTACCGGGACTAATAAATAAGGTAATCCCGTTGAAACAACTTCAATAGGAAGTGTTTCATCCAGATCGGATACTTGCAAACTGAGTGAATGTGCAATTGGTTTCCGATAAGATGATTCAACCAAATTGATAAACTGCGCCTTTCCTTGGTTCATCACCGCGGTATAAAATTGAGCATGTTTTTGAGAATGAACCGAAATAATCCGTTCCCCAAGTTGAAGGTAAATTATTTTTTGTGCTTGTTCATTAAAAAAATGGTGATGAATCACCGCTGCAGCGCCAATCACCGGGTGACCCGCAAATTGTAATTCTTCTTCAACCGTAAAAATCCGAGCAATGAAGTGATCATCGTTTTGTGCTGGTGTAATAAAAATACTTTCAAATTGTTTAAATTCTTGAGTCATACTTTGCATGACATCTTGGCTAATAGGAGACGCGGGTAATACAACGGTTAAACCATTACCCATAAGAGGCAAATGAGAAAATACATCAACATGATAATATTGCATTATTAACCTTATTATTTATCTATTGTTAATCGTTGATGGCCAGCGTAGATCACCCCTTTTTCACCGCGGAAAAAACCCACCAGGGTTAAATTGCATTGTTCAGCCATATTTACGGCCATGGACGTTGCGGCAGACACAGCAAATAAAACCTCAACACCGCAATTTGCCACCTTTTGAACCATCTCATAACTTGCACGACTTGAGACAACAATAATGCCATCTTGTACAGTTTGCTTAGCTCTATAACCTAGTAGTTTATCTAAAGCAACATGACGGCCGATATCTTCAAAGCCTGCCAGAAATTGCCCGCTATTATTAAGCCAAACAGCCGCATGCGTGCAGCCAGTTTGTTGACCGACAACCTGTACCTGTTTTAAATAATGTAAGCTTTCTTTAAAATCAGCTAATGATAGTTTGGTGCGAGTCTTTAAATAAGGCAGTACTTTGCATACTTCGTCAATCTGCTCTGTTCCACAAATACCACAGCCAGTACGACCGGTAAGATTACGGCGTTTTTCTTTTAAGGCACTAAAACGACGCGACGATAGTTCTATTTGTACTTGAATGCCTTTGGTCGTTTGCTCAATATCAATACCATATATCTCACTAGGATCCTGGATGATACCTTCTGTTAATGAAAATCCCAAGGCAAAATTCTCTAAGTCTTTTGGTGTTGCCATCATGACGACATGAGAAATACCATTATAAACTAAGGCAACCGGCATCTCGACAGCGATTACATCATTTTGTGTAGATTGCAGTTTACTCTCTTGAAATTTTGTCACACTCAGTGATTTACACACCTCAACCATAATTTACCCTTATTGCATAAATTCTTTAAATATTCTTTATATAATTTGGTTTTGCTTATTGTAAAATAGATGATTAAGATAAAGGAATCGCAATCTATTTGCAAACGGATTAACCTTAACCAAACAACTTCGTTAACTGGCAAGTTTGTTTAAAACATGGAGAGTGCTATTAGCATGTCATTACAAGAAATTACCCAAATTATTATGGAGTTTATTAAAAATCACCAAGTTTGGGCACTACCGATTATTTTTCTTTTAGCGTTTGGTGAATCCTTAGCAATTGTCTCGTTGCTTATCCCTGCCACCGCTATTTTATTAGGAACGGGAGCGTTAATTGGTGCCGACCTTATTCCATTTATCCCAACGCTATTAGCCGCATCTGCGGGTGCAATTGTCGGGGACTGGGTCTCATACTGGCTTGGTAAACATTATCATGAAAAAATCATCAATTCATGGCCGTTGAACAAACACCCCAAAACAGTATACCGTGCAGAACAATTCTTTCATCGTTATGGTTTGATGGGGGTATTTATTGGTCGTTTTTTCGGGCCGCTACGTGCCGTTGTGCCGTTAATTGCAGGGGCGATGCACATGCCTAACTTAAAATTTAATATCGCAAATGTGACATCTGCCCCTGTTTGGGCTTTTGTCATGTTAGCACCGGGCGCCTTTGGTGTTCAATGGCTAGAAACATTATTTGGCTAATTAAACAGAGCGTTTCGTTAAAAAATTATCATAATCGGTAATTACAGTATAAAAAAAGGCGACCTGGGTCGCCTTTTACTTTGTATATAACTTATTTTTTCCCTTCAATTCCCATCCAATCAGTATGGAACACACCCTCTTTATCGGTGCGTTGGTAAGTATGCGCACCAAAATAATCGCGCTGAGCTTGAATTAGGTTTGCAGGTAATACTGCACTACGATAGCTATCGTAATAAGCAATCGCCGCTGACAGCGTCGGCACTGGAATACCATGTTGTACAGCAAATGAAACCACATCACGTAATGATTGTTGATAAGCTTCAACTGTTTGCTTAAAGTAAGGCGTCAACAATAAGTTAACCACTTCTTCTTCGCTTTCATACGCTTCGGTTATTTTCTGTAAAAATTGAGCACGAATAATACAGCCAGCTCTAAAGATTTTAGCAATCTCGCCATAATTGAGTGACCAGCTATAGTGTTGTGAAGCTGCTTTTAATTGAGCAAAACCTTGTGCATAAGAAATGATTTTACCCATGTAAAGGGCTTTACGAATTTTTTCAATAAGTTCAGCTTTATTATCACTTTCGATTGCGGTCTGTGGACCACTTAGTAGTTTAGCAGCAGCAACGCGCTGATCTTTAATAGCAGATAAATAACGAGCAAAAACAGACTCTGTAATTAACGATAATGGCTCACCTAAATCTAACGCACTTTGGCTTGTCCATTTCCCCGTTCCTTTATTACCCGCAGCATCAAGAATCACATCGACTAAATGAATGCCAGACGGTTCTTTATGTTTAAAGATGTCAGCAGTAATTTCAATTAAGTAACTGTTGAGTTCGCCTTTATTCCATTCACTAAATACCGCAGCGATTTCATCATTCGTTAAACCGGCTGCATGTTTTAATAATGAATAACTTTCCGCAATTAACTGCATATCGCCATATTCGATACCATTGTGTGCCATTTTAACATAATGACCCGCACCATTTGGACCAATATACGCGACACAAGGTTCGCCATTAACTTCAGCCGCAATTTTTTCGAGGATTGGAGCAACCAGTTGGTAGGCTTCTTTTTGACCTCCCGGCATGATTGAAGGTCCTTTTAATGCGCCTTCTTCACCGCCAGATACACCGGCACCAATAAAGTTAAAACCTGCTTCAGATAATGCTTTATTGCGTCGAATGGTATCTTCAAAATAAGCATTTCCTCCATCAATAATAATATCGCCTTTATCAAGTAAAGGTTTAAGCTCATCAATAACCGCATCTGTACCGCGACCCGCTTGAACCATAATCAAAATACGTCGAGGTTTTTCTAATGAATTAACAAAATCAGGTAGTGTATAATAAGGAACAAGCTGTTTACCAGGATGCTCTGCCATTACCTCATCGGTTTTGTCTTTAGAACGGTTATAAATTGAAACTGAATAACCACGGCTTTCAATATTCAATGCTAAATTACGGCCCATAACAGCCATTCCAATGACACCAATTTCTTGCTTAGACATGTTAAACCTCTTATTGTTCTATTCGCTTAATCGTTGATAAATTCACTTGGTTATTAAACCATACTTAGACAAATAAAAAAAGCTGCTTAAATTTAGCAGCTTTTTTTTCTATATAAAAATCAATTTGTTAAATTATTAACTCTTTTTCCAATTGATAAGGCTTATGAACGTTTCATCATATCGAAGAATTCTTCGTTGGTTTTGGTCATAGATAATTTATCAATTAGGAATTCCATCGCATCAATTTCACCCATTGGGTTAAGAATCTTACGCAGAATCCACATTTTTTGTAATTCATCAGGAGAGGTCATTAACTCTTCTTTACGCGTACCAGAACGATTAAAGTCAATCGCAGGGAAGACACGACGTTCAGCAATTTTACGCGACAAATGAAGTTCCATATTACCGGTACCTTTAAACTCTTCATAAATCACTTCATCCATTTTTGAACCAGTATCAACCAATGCTGTTGCTATAATCGTTAAGCTACCGCCTTCTTCAACATTACGCGCAGCACCAAAGAAACGTTTTGGACGATGTAAGGCATTCGCATCAACACCGCCCGTTAATACTTTACCAGAAGATGGCGCGACAGTATTATAAGCACGAGCAAGACGTGTAATCGAGTCTAACAAAATAATGACATCTTTTTTGTGTTCTACAAGACGTTTAGCACGTTCAATCACCATTTCAGCAACTTGAACGTGACGCGCAGCGGGTTCATCAAATGTTGAGGCAATAACTTCACCTTTAACTAAACGCTGCATTTCTGTTACTTCTTCAGGACGTTCATCAATTAATAAAACCATTAACTCACACTCAGGATAGTTAGTCGCTAAACTTTGTGCAATGTTTTGTAGCAACATGGTTTTACCCGCTTTTGGTGGCGCAACAATCAAACCACGTTGACCTTTACCAATTGGCGAAGCTAAGTCTAAAACTCGTGTGGTTAAATCTTCAGTCGAACCGTTACCGCGTTCCATACGAAGTCTTGAGTTTGCATGCAGTGGTGTTAAGTTTTCAAAAAGGATTTTATTGCGGGCGTCTTCTGGTTTGTCGTGGTTAACTTCATTGACTTTTAATAAGGCAAAATAGCGTTCACCTTCTTTAGGGGGGCGTATCTTTCCTGAAATTGTATCACCCGTTCTTAAATTGAATCGTCTGATCTGGCTTGGCGAAACATAAATATCATCAGGCCCAGCTAAATATGAACTGTCAGCTGAACGTAAAAAACCAAAACCATCTTGCAAAATTTCAAGCACACCATCACCAAAAATGTCTTCACCACTTTTAGCGTGCTGTTTTAAAATTGCGAAAATAATGTCTTGTTTGCGTAGACGGGCTAAATTTTCAAGCCCCATTGTTTTTTCACCAAGCGCGACGAGCTCAGATACCGGTTTTGTTTTTAATTCAGTTAGATTCATAATTTATTAGATTCTTGAGGGTAATTTTGATATGTATAATTTAATTTTATTTATATTCATGCTGGTTAAATTTTTGGATCGACCAACACAATGAATAACCTAAATTGTCATCTCTTTATGCAATAAAAAAGGTTTAACTTAATTTAATAAACTTTGATATTACTTAATTGTATTATAATATTGCACTGTCCACTAACGCTGAGCACTATCATTATTCAACTTGGTGGATAGATAGAGAGGAATCTCAATCGAGACAAATGCAATTTACACTAAAATTATGGCTATGTCCATTATTAATCGCAAATTTTACGCTAAACCATTAATATTTTTCTCGTACCTAATTTTAAGGTTCTAATGATATTATGATCTGCTATTCGATGATTGATTATCTGCATAATGTTTAGTTGTTATACAATAATTAATGTTTAATACCCATTATAAAACGTTACCCTTGTGAAATAGACATAAAACTCTTCTTACCACTTAAGTCTAATTAACGTTATACTAATTGCCTATTTTTTTGCTTTTGTGAATATTATGGTCTTTGTTAATCAACTCTATATCCACCCTATTAAATCAATGCAAGGTATTGCGTTACAATCTAGTGAGGCACTTTTAACAGGGCTAAAGCATGATCGTATTTTTATGGTCAGTGAACCTGATGGCTCATTTATCACTGCCCGTGAAACGCCACAACTATTACAGCTAAAAACCACATTAAATTCATTGGGTGTTTTAATCACATTGAACCATCAAAAAAGTATACAAGTTAACTATAGTGACTTTTCTGCAACCCAGGAGCCTACTGAAGTTTGGGGAAACCAGTTTACGTCACATATTGCATCAATCAGTGTGAATCGTTTTTTGAGTGAGTTTTTGCATAAAGATGTACAACTACGCTGGATTGGCCAATTGCCAGATCGTGTGGTAAAACGCTATCCAGCGACACCGTTGGCTTTTGCTGATGGCTACCCTTATCTGCTACTAAATACCGCATCATTTAACTATTTGCAACAACAATGCCCTGAAAAACTGAGTATTACGCAATTTCGCGGTAACATTATTATTGACGGCGCACTCCCCTTTGCTGAGGACGGCTGGAAAACAATCAAGATTGGTCATATTATTTTTGACTTAGTTAAGCCATGTAGCCGTTGTGTAATGACGCGCGTCAATTTAACTACCCATCAATATTACCCTGACAATGAACCACTAAAAACATTACGTTATTTTAGGCAAGATGAGCAAGGTGATATTGATTTCGGCATCAATATGATAGCGCGAAACTGTGGCGTAATATCAGTGAATGATAAAATTGAAATATTAGAAAGGCAAACCGCCAAGAACTATATAAAATCATTTCCAAGAGAAGATATAACGAAAGCACAACCATGCCAAGTCAATTTTGAATCGATTTCTTTTACGGGCAATAATCAGCAGCCATTATTAGAACAATTAGAACAGCATGATATTGAAATTCCGTATTCTTGTCGAACCGGTATTTGCGGGCGATGTCAGGTGGAGTTAATTGAGGGAGATGTCGTACCAATGACGCAATCTGCAATTAGGCGAAATAACCGTATTTTAGCATGTAGCTGCGTACCTAAAACATCACACATAAAGTTGAAACGAATTAATCAAACCGATGAGTAAAATATAAATGCCGGCTCCATGGACCGGCATTTGCTTCATTATTATTTTTAACAAACCATAGATTTGTATTGCCACTACAACAATTTGGTTAATAATTAACAGACTTGATAAAATAGATTGATGACAGATTCATCGTCATCTTCATGTGTGCCTGCTGTTATGTTTATGCGTTGATGTTTAGAAGCAAGACGATCATTCATCACTTTAACCACATCCGCCATATTAAAGTGTTTGCCAGCCATCATGACATTAGGTTCAGTGATTAGACAAACTGATGCACTGATTCCTGCTTCAACAACGAATAAATTGACTAATTGACCCGTATCTTGAACTTGTGCTTCTACAACTTCACCAAAACTAGGGGTAAATAACATGGGTTGCTGCACAAAATACCAACTCTTTGGCATTTGTGGTTTTATAAAATTAGCAGCAACAATCGCATTTAAAACTAACTCCACTTTTTGAGGTTCTGTCAGGTTTAATTGGCTACAGCTTTCATAGAATAAGTAATACGCCGTTGCATCATCAACGGAAAATGAAACGGAATGAAATGCATCAGGTGTCAATATTTTAGCCGGATAACGGGAACGAAATACCATATCGTTTGCTATTTCTAGCATCAAACAATCGTACTTGCTATCAAAATACCAGCGCCAATTATCGCTTGGTCTAATGGTTATTTTTTTGGCCATATTCCCCCCCATAACACGCAGTGTGTTTAATAAACAATATAACAAATAAACTAAATAAAATACAGATAAATATTTAATTATTTTTTTATAATTTATTAATTTATAAAAAGATTAATATTAGATCTAAAAAATTAAATAATTTTAAAATTAGATCTATTTTATGGTTTTTGGGATCTTTTAAAATGCAAAAAGATCACTTCAAATTAGCGTAAAAGATCGGTATGCTTGAATGATGTTAATCTCTTTTTGCTCTTGTTTGTGAGGTCAAATATGCGACAAAAATATCAATGGATCTTCACTGAAGCCCTGAAATTAAAAGGTGTGAGTATCGACTACAAAGTAGAATGGCAAGCATATCGATTTTTACTTAATGAAAAAATGTTTGCTTATTTAGGAACGAACAATCAAGATAAGGAGATCCTAACGTTAAAAGGTGATCCAGCTGACAATCAACTCATGATCGAAATTTATGATTATGTTACAGAAGGGTATTATATGAATAAGATTCATTGGATCTCAATACGACTTGATGATCGAAAATTACCAAGTGAACAGATGGTTGTTGAGCAGTTAATAAAATCTTATCAGTTAGTGTTTGAAAAACTATCAAAGAAACATCAACAGAAAATAAGACAATAAAAAAGAGCGCATAAAGCGCTCTTGCTAAATCAACATTAACAGAATTACCCTGCTACATTGATTTTTTTCATATCTTTCATATAGCTACGTAGAGTATGACCAATGACTTCAATTGGATGGTTACGAATTGATTCATTGACTTCACGTAATTGAGCATTATCTACGCTACCTTCAGGAATCGCTTTACCTAAATCACCCGCTTGTAATAATGGCATGAATTTTTCGCGTAATAATGGGATAGCCACATTAGAGAATAAGTAGTTACCATATTCAGCTGTATCAGAAATAACCACATTCATTTCATATAAACGTTTACGAGCAATTGTATTGGCAATTAGCGGTAATTCATGTAATGATTCATAGTATGCTGATTCATCAAGAATACCCGCTTCAGTCATTGTTTCAAATGCAAGTTCAACGCCGGCTTTCACCATCGCAATCATCACAACACCTTGATCAAAATAAGTTTGCTCATCGATCTTACCTTGATACTGAGCTGCTTTTTCAAAGCCAGTTTCACCGGTTTCTTTACGCCATTTTAATAAGTTAACGTCGTCATTATTCCAGTCTTCAATCATAGTACGTGAGAATTCACCTGAGATGATATCATCCATATGTTTACGATAAAGATCGGTCATAATCACTTTTAATTCTTGAGCTAAAGCATTAGCACGTAATTTAGCTGGATTCGATAGACGATCCATCATTAATGTGATACCACCTTGTTTTAAAGCTTCGGTAATCGTTTCCCAACCAAACTGTAATAATTTACATGCGTAAGCAGGATCAACGCCTTCTGCAACCAATTTATCGAAGCATAGTAACGAACCTGTCTGTAACATACCACATAAAATGGTTTGTTCACCCATTAAGTCTGATTTTACTTCTGCCACAAATGATGATTCAAGTACACCAGCACGATGGCCTCCTGTTGCCGCAGCCCATGCTTTAGCAATTGCCAGACCTTCACCTTTTGGATCATTTGCAGGGTGAACGGCGATAAGTGTTGGTACACCAAAACCACGTTTATATTCTTCACGCACTTCAGTACCTGGGCATTTTGGTGCAACCATCACAACAGTAATGTCAGAACGGATTTTCTCACCGACTTCAACAATATTAAATCCATGTGAGTAACCTAATGCTGCACCATTTTTCATTAATGGCTGAACGGCTTGAACAACTGCAGTGTGTTGTTTGTCTGGTGTTAAGTTAATCACTAAATCAGCTGAGGGAATTAATTCTTCATAAGTTCCCACTTTAAAGCCATTTTCACTTGCTTTCTTCCAAGATGCACGTTTTTCAGTAATCGCTTCTTGGCGTAGCGCATAAGCAATATCTAAACCAGAGTCACGCATATTAAGGCCTTGGTTTAAGCCTTGCGCACCACAACCAACAATTACAATTTTTTTACCTTTTAAGAAATTTGCTTCTTGAGCAAATTCATCACGCCCCATAAAACGGCATTTACCTAATTGTTCTAATTTTTCACGCCAGCGTAGTGTGTTAAAATAATTTGACATTGTTTTTCCCCTGAAAATAGAATTAAATTTTGATGTAGTATCAAGTGAGATAAGTGATTTGGATTAAATCATTCTTTAACGCTAAATACAAATTACCTCAAATAAAGTTCTGCTACTATACTTTATTTTTTTTATTGCTAAAATTGATATATTTAAAACATTACGTTGCGATTTTTGCAACAAATAGCGTTGATGGATTATGGATATACAAGCATTAAAAACATTTCTGACATTGTGTGAAACCAACCATTTTGGTTTAACCGCTAAAATCATGCACATGACGCCATCGACCTTATCAAGGCAAATTCAACGACTAGAAGATGACGTTGGACAACCCTTATTTATACGCGACAACCGTTCAGTTCATATTACTGATGCCGGTATGCAACTCAAACAGTTTGCTAATCAAGTATTATCAGATTATCGCCAATTACAACAAAATTTAGATCAATCTAATCAACTACTCAGTGGAGAACTGAGCTTATTTTGTTCAGTTACTGCAGCTTACAGCCATTTGCCCGATATTCTCGATAAATTTCGAGTGTTGTATCCACTAGTTGAAATAAAATTAACGACAGGCGATGCAGCTGACGCAGTAAGTAAAATTCAGTCTAACGAAGCAGATTTAGCCATTGCAGGCCAACCGAAACAATTACCATCAAGTATTGAGTTTGTTAAAATTGGTGAAATTGAAATGGTACTTTTGATCCCCAGATTGCGCAGTACGTTTAGCGATAGATTGCATCAAAAACAGCCTGACTGGAATCATATTCCATTTATTTTACCAGAGCATGGACCAAGTCGGCAGCGTATAGATCAATGGTTTAAACAAAATAAAATTCAATCCCCAAAAATCTATGCAACCGTCGCCGGACACGAAGCAATTGTATCGATGGTAGCTGTTGGATGTGGCGTTGCTTTATTACCTAAAGTTGTCATGGAAAATAGTCCTGAGCGCATCAGAGAACGAATTATTGAGTGGCCAACAAGCTTGATTGAACCTTTTGATATTGGCATTTGTGTGCAAAAAAGGCGTTTATCAGAAAAGATCATCTCATCTTTTTGGCAACTAGCAAATTAACCATTGCGCGCCAATGATGGCGCGAAATACCCCAAATTGATTAATTATTCTCTTCTGGCTTTTTTATTTTCTGTGTATTTTTATTATGGCTGATTTGCGCAACTTTATACCAATCGATATGGCGCGTTAAAATCATAATGCCACCTAAAACAACAAAGAGTAAAATACTACCTAATAATAAGGCATTCCCCTCTGAAATCATCACAAAATAAAGAATCATGTAGAGCAGCAGTAAGAATGAAGTGAATATGCTTCCCCATTTGATTCCTTTTAATACCGCAGAAAGATAAAATCCAATAAGTCCACTACAAGCAAATGCCCCCATCACATAAGCCAATAAAAAGCCAATATGTTCTGATAATGCCAACAATAATAAATAGAATATTGTTAATGCCATCCCCACCAATAAATATTGCACAGGGTGAATTTTTAACTGTTTTAACATTTCAAAAATAAAGAAACATATAAATGTTAATACAATAAACAAGATAGCATATTTTACTGCCCTTTCTGTCATTTGGTATTCATCGACGGTCTCAACAAAGCTGGTTTTGAAAGCAGGATAATCACTATAGCTTGACGCATTACGACTAATATTCACATCCTTTGCAAATAAGCTATTGATGTTATTTGCATACCAGCTACTTTGCCATGTTGCGTCAAATCCCTTCTCATCAATTAAGCGTTGGGATGGTAAAGTATAACCAATAAAGTTAGGGTGTGGCCAATTACCCTTCAGATGATACTGACTAGAGCGACCTAACGGAACGATTGATAAATCTTTGGTGCCTTGTAACAATAGTGAAAAGTTAAAATCAAGTTTTTTTCCTGTGACCTCTTCTAGTGACATCGGTGCATTTATTCCCTGAGCATTATAAATATCACTCTGATTAACACCCGGTTCAAACTCAATATTCTTACCGTTGAGTGTCATAAGGGGGACTTGCATAATCCCACGCGTATCACTGATCATCACGATTAAATACGGCTTTTCAATTTCAATGTTTTCATTATTTTGCAATGTGTCTAATTCAACAGGATCAAAACTTCCCGTAAATTTTAATTGGGCTTGGTATACTTGTGCCTGATAAATGCCAATATGTCTGGCTGATATATCCGTATTGGCATCCACTTCCAGTTTTTGTGGTAAAACATAACGCAGGTATTTATTTTGCGTATAAAACTTTTGTTTATCACGATACTCTAATGTTGTTAGCGTATAGGGAATGACAATAATAGGACCAATAATTTTTTGTGAATAACTACTGCTTTGACTGACCGAATCAATCACTTCATTTTGATAGTAGGAACGCTCTTGAATAACCCCCATGATCATCGCCATAGGAATCATCATAACTAAAATAAGCCCAGTTAGCGTTAAGATTTTAAACAGTAATGAGAAACGTGAATGCATTGTTTTTTCCTTATTTATACTTTAAACAGTATAAAAATAACAAAACAAAATGAAATCACGTTGAGTTTTATGTGAAGTTAAGGTGAAGAATGAAATGATTATTACTACACGGCACTTACACCATCGAAAATATTAATTATAGGTCTATTACGCCTACCAACAATAAAATAACCTATCACTATATTAAGAAAATGTTTCAAGCAGTGTTTGTTTAATAAAACGGGCTATTTCCACAAATTTTTGATTGCTTGTGGTATCAATGATAAATTCGTTATATTCACCATTTTTCTCAACTGACATGATCACGTTACCCTCATTGAGCTTCGCATTAAGCTTAATATGATATTGTGTTTTCGGATACGCGTTTTTAGCTTGTTCTAATATAATTTCAATGCCAAAAAGACAATATGGATTTTTACCATTAAACTGATAATTTAATGAATACGCATCTGATACGGTTGGTGGTGATTTTGATAAGTCTAAAATATTAACATAAGTATTAAGACTACCATCATGGTCTTTCCACACACGACCTGATAACCCCAAATCATTTCGTATAAATAGGAACAGTTGATTAATCTGATTAGCAAGGCTATTTTTATTATCCAGACAAGCAACCCTCATATCATTATATTTACTACAAATATCTTCATAAGTGATCATTGTCTTCTCCATTACTTACAGCATCATAAAACTGATCGTATCTTAAACAAAATACATCGAAATAATGCACGCTTGATTCTTGTGTTTATTACAATTAAATAAACAGTTATAAAATTATATTTTTATATCATTTCGATAACTTAACGCAAATTTAAATTGTAAAGAAATTTAAAATTTTTTAACAATTTGAGAAGTTCTGTCTCATCAGATTAATCATAGCTGATGCAAAGGATTTGAAGTGTGTGATTGTACTATTTGAAAAATTTAATGTTTTTTAAAAAACACGATTATTAACAAATAATTTACAATGAATATCATGGCAAGATAATCAAATTCACCTATTGATATAATTTACTAAATAAATCTCCATGAGCAAGGGGATAACGGTGATGAGTGAGCAATAAAAAATAATTTAAAATGGGTTTGCGTTACTTTTTTAATATTCTATATCCACTTTACCATACTCATGTAAGTACCGAATGACATTAGAAAAGCGAACGCAGGTTCTACCTTATTTTCAGCTCTCTTTTTGTTGGAGTTCATGTTGGCATTACCATCCGTTTTCATGACCATATTACTGACCGACATAAAGCAGATCTGCTATTGTGACGAATTTATTTACGACTGATAAATAACTCGGCAGTTTTGACGTGGGCTATACCATGCATAAGTTTGTGGGAATCACTCAACATCTAAGTTGATATTTTTTCGTTGAGTGCGTGATAGTTTTCTTTGAACTTCATTAGACATCAAATTATTGTTGATTCATTGATGTAAAAGGTTTTATTAGACTTTAGTTAACTTTATTAGGCTAAATAATATTGACCCCAGCAGGAATCGAACCTGCAACTAGCCCTTAGGAGGGGCTCGTTATATCCATTTAACTATGAGGTCATAGGCGGCTTATTTTAAAGTATTTACAAAAATTTTCCAGAATTTCTTTACCCCAATTTCAATAAGCATTCTGTGCGATTTTTATTGAAATTATATTTCAAAAGAAGATTAAATTTTTCGGAAATTTTGCAACTCAATGTTACAATGTACCACTATAACAAGATCAACTAACACTTAATGCAATAAATAATATGAAAAAAAGAATATTTGGTTTAATGCTTTCGGTCATGACACTCAGTGGCTGTGCAACTTACAACGCTGAAACAAATACGTATTCAGACCCTTTATCTGGTTTTAACAATGCGATGTTTAGTTTTAACTATAATGTCCTCGACCCTTACTTGGTTAGACCGGTTGCTGTTGCATGGAAAGATTATGTTCCATCACCAGTACGAAGTAGTATTAGTGGTGTATCATCAAACTTAACTGAACCTGCATCAGCATTAAATAGTTTACTACAAGGTAATGTTCAACAAATGGGCGTACACCTTGCTAGATTTATGTTAAATACTGTATTTGGTTTAGGTGGATTAATTGATGTTGCAGGAATGGCTGATCCTCAATTACAAAAAGGGAATCGACAATCCTTTGGTACCGTTTTAGGTCATTATGATGTGCCTTACGGACCTTATGTGGTATTACCATTTTACGGACAAGCAACATTAAGAGAAGATGGGGGATTACTTGTCGATTCACTTTACCCACCATTATACTGGTTATCAATCGAAGCAAGTATTGCTCGTTGGGCATTTGATGGTATCGAATCACGTGCTGTGGCACTTGAATATGAGGATTTATTGAATAACAGTAATGATCCATATAACTTTTTACGCAATGCTTACTTCCAACGCTATGACTTTTTAGCATCAGGTGGTCAAGTCGATGAAAAACGTCAGCAACAGCGCGAGCAAGCAATCAGTAAATATCTTGATGATATTGATGCAGAATAGCACTATTTTAAATACGGCCCCGAGCCGTATTTTTTTATAGCTTCAAAAATAACTCTCGACTTTTAAATGGCTTTGAACCGACATAAGGTTTCAATGCCATTCGTGTAAAGCGCTTAGCGGCTTTTAGACTATCAGCATCATTAAAATTCTTATCCGCAAATGCCCTAAGTTCTTTTCCTGTATAACTCGTAGAATTTTGCATTAAACTACTGATAAAGCCCTGCTCGGGTTGATACTGATAATACATCGAATCGACAATCGCGTCTCCAGTTGCACTACAATGTTCAAAATCGACACTATAGCCTAAGCTTTCCAACAAAATTAACTCAAATTGCCGTAACACTTTTTCCGGATGAATATGTTGAGCGAGTTGCTGAAGGGCTTCAAGATACGCCTGGAATAATTCAGAACTATCCACTTCTGATACAATCACGCGATGAATCAATTCATTTAAATAAAAACCACTGTATAGCGCATGACCGAATAAGGGTAATGACAAAGATGAGGCTTCAACTTGTGATAAGGTTTTGACATTACCATTACCACTGTATTGGACAATTAAAGGTGTAAAGGGTTGTAATAAACCTTTTAGTGCAGATCGTTTACGGCGCGCGCCTTTTGCAATTGCAGTTATACGCCCTTTTGATTCGATAAAAAGATCAACCATTAGACTCGTTTCACTGTACGGTCTGTTATGTAAAACGAATGCTCTTTGCCAATCTTTCATCTTATTATCATCAAAAAATATATATGTTGTTTACTATAACAAAAAGAACGCAATTTTTGTTAAAAAAAGACTGAATTTCATCATCTTTAAACTGAATTTGAGAAAAATTTACGCTATAATAGGTAACCACTAATATAAAAAACTAAATTATAAAAATATCATGGCTTTATTCTCAACAATTCTCATTCTTATTTTGCTTGTATCCATTTCCGGGATTATCGTTAGATTATTTCCATTTCAAATACCATTACCACTTATGCAGATATTGTTGGGATGTATTTTAGCTGCTTTTCATCTTTACGAAGAACAGTTTGATCCTGAATTATTTTTACTACTTTTCATCCCTCCGTTACTATTTGATGACGGAAGGAAAACAGCGATTAAAGATTTCGTACACAATGTACGCGAAATTGTTGGTTTGGCTTTAGTCCTTGTCATTATCACCGTTGTTGCTTTAGGTTATATATTACATTGGATCCTACCGAATGTTTCACTACCCGCCGCTATGGCGCTTGCTGCAGTGCTATCCCCAACAGATGCCGTGGCATTAGGTGGTATTGTCGGTAAAGGGCGAATCGAAAAAAGCAAAATGGAAATCATTGAGGGGGAAGCCTTAATGAATGACGCATCAGGCCTTGTAAGCTTAAAGTTTGCTGTTGCTATTGCCATTGGAGCAATGGAATTTGACATTCTCAATATTTCGTTAGCATTTTTTGTTTCTGCATTAGGTGGTCTTGCAGTTGGTGCACTTTTCACTTGGATCTATATCATCATCTTACGTAAGATAAACCAACTAACGAATAATGACTCATCCATTCAGATTGTTCTATTATTCTTACTGCCTTTTGCCGTTTACTTAATCGCCGAACATTTTTTACATGCATCGGGTATCTTGGCAGCGGTCAGCGCCGGTATGACGGTAAAACAATCAGGAATTATGCGTAATGCACCACTCACCACACGACTCCAGTCTGAAAGTACTTGGTCAATGTTAACCTTTGTATTTAATGGTGTTATCTTTACTTTACTCGGTTTACAGTTACCAAGTATCATCACTGAAACCTATGTTGCTAACCAAACAGATGCCTCAATTGAACTTTGGCAACTGACATTAGTGGTATTCTTTGTATTTGTGGTATTAATGGGAACGCGTTTCTTGTGGTTATGGACCATGAAACATTTGCCGACGCTACCATTTGGTGTAAAAAGACCACTGGCATTTAAAAGCTATACCACGCGGGATTTACTCATTTCGACTTTTGCTGGTGTACGTGGTGCGATAACGCTAGCGGGTGTGCTATCTATTCCTATTTCGACAAAAATTCCAGGCCGTTATGAATTGGTGTTTATTGCAACAGGTGTAATTTTAGTCTCATTAGTGGTGGCCGTAATTATTTTACCAATCTTGTTACGCGGTAGAGTCATTTTAGATAACAGTGAAATTGATAATGAGCTTCTTTATGCTAAAGGTCATATGGCGGAAGATGCAATTGCAAGTCTTGAAAAAATGCAAAACAGCCTTTTACTCGATACATCTGATGGTATTGATAATGAGATTGTTCACGAAGTCGGCTCACGTGTCATAGGATCACTGCGTAGACGTACTGGACTAAAAAATCTTGAAGAAAAAGCCTTAGAGGCAGAAAATTTAGAAAGACGTATGCGTTTAGTGGCAATTGGTTCTGAGCGTTCGTCACTGTATCAACTTAAGATTCGTAATGAAATTTCAGAAGAAACGTTCGAACGACTTAATCATGACCTTGATTTATATGAAGCCATGATTTCTGAAAACAACTAGTTATTGCTTTAGGAATGAATATGTTAAATAAAGTCCATTCACTTTTAGTTGAAAATGCGCCCGTAGTGTTGAGTAAACCATTACAAATGGTCCCCTTTTCAGTTAAACAGAAAATCATTGAACAGCTTTTACAAGCACAATTTGAACAATCGTTAGCTGATGGGGATTTAGACTTTTTAGAAAACCGATGGCTAAAAATCGAAGTACGTGATTTACAATTAGTTTGGTATATTAGTAATGTAAATAACAAGCTAGTAGTAAGTCGTTCTGAAATTGCAGATGTCAGCTTTAGTGGTAATACAAATGATTTGGTATTAATTGCGACTCAGCGTCAAGATCCCGACACGCTATTTTTTCAACGAAAATTAATTGTTGAAGGTGATACCGAATTAGGATTGTGCGTTAAAAATCTTATGGATTCTATCGATTTAACATCAATGCCAAAAGTCGTCCGCTTAGGGCTTGAAAATCTTGCTAATTTTATTGAGTCGAGTCACAATAAAACTCACTAAAACGACACACAATAAAACTGAATGTTTAACATTCAGTTTTACCTTTGACTATCAGACTATAATGCAGTAAAAAATGCAATTAAGCCAAAAATAACACCTGGCGTATTTGCAATCGCAATTGGCCAATCCCTTTGCTCACGAAAAATACCATAACATACCCATAAAAAACAGTTGATTGCAGCGGCAATAGGTTGAATTGGGCTGGTTTTAATACCGTGAATATTATCAATGATCTGAGGGATATAAGATACATACATCAAAAATGCAGTAAATGTTGCAATCCAACCCAAATAATGTAAATGCTTTTTAGGTAAATTCAAGTGATTATCCTTATGCTATTGACTGTTTATCATCATAGCAGATAACGCACAATCTGTGCGCTTAAAAAACCTATTTATGTAATAAATCCTTAGCTAACAATAATCCCCCCATAATCCCTGCATTATCACCAAGTTTAGGTAACGATAAATAGTGCTCAATATCATCAATTGGAAAATAACCATTTAATAATGTTAAACAGGTTGATTTGATTTTACTTAAAAGATGAGGTTTATGCATAATTCCACCACCTAAAATAATAATATCTGGGGCAAATGTTAGTGTATAATTCACAATTGCTTGAGCCAAATAATACGATTCAAATTGCCATGCTTGATGATTATCATCAATATGCACAGGTTTTGTGTTCCAACGTTTTTCAATTGCAGGACCGGAGGCTAAGCCTTCTAAACAATCATGATGGAAAGGACAATTCCCCACGAAATCATCACCAACTGCGCGCTTAATAAAAATATGCCCCATTTCAGGATGATGGCGTCCTGTGATTATTTTTTTATCAATAATAACCCCACCGCCGATACCAGTACCAATCGTCAAATAAATACTGTTATTTGTTTGTTTGGCTGCACCTAATTTAAATTCACCATAAGCTGCAACATTCACATCAGTATTAAAAGCTATCGGTACATCAATATGGTCTTGTATCGTTTTGACAAAATTAAAATGTTGCCAACCCGCTTTTGGTGTCGCGGTAATATACCCATAAGTATTAGAATGGGGATTGATATCAATTGGCCCAAAACATCCAATACCCATTGATTTAATAGAATGCTTTGCAAAAAATTGTAAAACCTGTTTCAAGGTGATGTCTGGTGTTTGTGTATCAATAGTCACCTTATCAACAATATTCAACGCTAAATCCGACACTGCACACACAAATTTCGTACCGCCAGCTTCAATTGACCCCAACATTATATTTACTCCAAGGCTAAAATAGGATTTATGACATAGTTTATCGTATAATGTTATTTCGTGCACTGAAGTAAATTCTAAAAATGCAATGAATACGATCTTGATCCTTAGCTTAAATCCTTGCTACTGCTTGTTACCGATCAAAAAGGACTAACTTCATAGATAAAGATTATCACACTAAGTGATAAGAACAACTTCACTAAGTAAAACAAAGTGATAGTATCCCATTAGCTATTTAAGGCTATCAGGATGATATAAAATCATCTAACATTTTATGATTCAACAGGAATTATTGTATGAAAAAGTTACTTATTTTATTACTTACTACGTTTGCAATTGTCGCTTGTGATAATAAACAAGATTCAAAATTAGACCAATCTATGGATAAAACTCAAGAAAGTACGCAACAAGCTTATGAAGATGCAAAACAAACAGCTTCTGATGCTTACAATGAATCAAAAGATAAGGCTGAACAATACATCAATGAATCAAAAGATAAAATGAGCGAAAACTATCAATCAGCAAAAGATAGCACAACTGAAATGTATAATAATGCTAAAGATAAAACATCAGAAGCCTACGACTCAGCCAAAGATCAAGCGTCTGATGCTTACGATTCAGCAAAAGAAAAAGCCACCGATAGTTATAACAATGCTAAAGACAAAGCAACCGAAAGCTACAATAATACATTAGACAAAACGTCTGATGCATTAAAAGATATGAAAGATTCAAGCAAATAAGCTTAATTTAATAAATTAAAAAACCACCGAATATTAGGTGGTTTTTTTATGGAAGATTTTTAATGTTAAACTCAATGATCGAATAGTCGTAAAGCTACATTAAATAAGCATTATATTAAGTTAAATAAACCCTACTCGCCCCCATACTCTTTTATAATTTCTTTGGCTGTTTTACCACCCAATTTTTCTTGTAAAATTTTCTGTATGCTTCCTTCTTCACCATCAGTTGCAAAACTTGCTGCCAAACCCACTTTCATGATAGCTCGATTAAAATCATCTTTATCTTTTCCTTCAAGTGTACTATTAATGTCTCTCAAAGAAGTCTGAAATGCAGTCTTAGATGATGCATCAATTTTTGGTGCACTATCACCACAACTAACAAGAACGAAACTTACAAGAAATACCGCTAATAATTTTTTAAACATGAAATATCCTTTTTATTATTTAATCATAATGATTATATATGGTTTTAGGTGATAATTAATAGAGAGTTCGTTCACAAAATAGGATTATTTTATTGCATTATACAAGTAAAATAAATTTAAGTTCCTTCAGTCATCATTTTTTAATAACAGACAATGATGGTTATGAATCACAGCTAATATTTTATTGAAAACTAGTACGTTATATACTGATTATCATTAGTCTTTAATGTATCGTAAACAGAATAACTTAATTACATTATTTAACTAACAGAAGATTTGATAATCAAAATCGGTTACTTTATAATTTTTGTAAATGTTAACATTAATCTAACTCATTATAAGTCTTTAACAACAATGCTAAACATCTCCAATAACTAAAAATGGCTCAATGATAAATCTTTTATCTGTTCCTGTAGAATAATAGTCTTCAATATTGAATTAATTTATATAAAAAAGGTGAAAAAAGATGAAAAAAATAATAGCTGCCACTTTATCCTTTGCATTATTAGGATGCGACGCTGAAATTAACACAACAGTATCCATTTCACAATTAAATACCGATGAAACGTTGTCATCTGCTAATTTATTAATCGAGGTACCATCTTGTGATGACTATAAAGATTCCAGACTTGAATCCTCATCATTGATTAGAGCTAAAAAAGAAATTGCTAAGACATTTAAAACAGTTGAATACCATGAATGTTACAGTAAAGAATTTAAGTCATATGCATCTTTTGAAATACCCGTATTAATTGGTTCGGATATTACCCAATCCCCAGATATCAATAAAGTTGATTTTGTTGTAGCTAAAAATGACGACCTCGTTGTTATCATTACCCAACCAGAAGTAAGACATAAGCTGAATAAATTTAAAGAGAAAAACAGTTCTAATTTAAACTTTGAAATAACCATAACGCTTTATAACGATACAAATAAAACAGTGGAAAACATCACTGTAAGAAATACATTTGTGAATGGTACACCTTATGAATATGGTCAATTTTCACTTCCAGCTAATGCAAAAGTGAATATCAAATTAAGTGATGTCTCAACACAAATATTATTAAAGACAGATAAAAATCCAAATATTCCACAAGGTTCAGCAAAATTAATCACGTTAAATTAATCGTAAACAAGCCACATATGTGGCTTGTAGTGTGTCTAAAATTCAACTAGAAAATAGGTTAAACATAAAAAAACAGATTACTTTTTACTTTTAACAAAATAAAAAGAGTAAAAAAGCTCACATTATAAGAAAATAATAGGATATTGAGTACCTGTAACAACAATCTTGGTTTTGTTACTAATAGTTTTGTTAGTTTTATAAATCCACAGCAGTTCATATAGATCTAACGTAAAAATAGACAGTAAAACAAAATGAAATGTCGTTAAATTGTTTTCTTGCTTTAAGTGAATAAAATCTTTCACGCTGAAGCCTCTAAAATCATGTAAACTAAAAAAGATATGATATATCAGATAAAAACGGATAGAAAATTAATATATAACTCAACACTTTTAAGGAATAATTTAAATCAATATCTCTATATTTTTTTTAGATAACGTTTAATACAGAACTGTTTAAATGGTGGATATTTGCAGGCCGTTCCTCGACGGCCAATCTAAAATGTAGTTTTTAAAAGTCAATAAATTCAAAATAAAAATAATACATATAAAGTCAAATTTATCACAATAATGTTACTATCATAGATTTTATCTCAAAGTAAGCCTTGAGTTGAGACTAAAATGAGTGCTTTTAAATGCAATTACAATGGAAAGTAACATTACAGCTATTAATGAGCAAAGAAATTAACTTTCACATCATTGATTAAATATTATTTACTTTCAAAATAAGTTATATTTTCAAGGTGGTCTTTCGCCGATTTCCAACTTTTATAATGTTCATCTTTAATTTCAACAATCTCCTCTAATTCAAGTAAAGACGGCATTTCCTCCCAAAACTCCTCATTCAGATTCACACTTATCTTTTGCTCACTTTTCATATTTAACTGATTGATTGAAAGGCTAGACATCTGCTGAAAAATTGGATTTTCTATTTCATCTTCTTCATGAAATCCACTCGCAAAAGCAATTTCAGCAAACCCCAACATTAAAATGAGAATTAATGGTAATAATTTTTTCATAATTTTTTCCTGCTATATTGATCTTGTTTTAACAGTATCAATTAAAACAAATTAACCTTAAGAAAAACTTAAAAAATATTATTATCGAAATAAATCCCCTAAAAATGGTTGAGATTGGATTGATGTACAAGCTTACTGATTATCAAACCATACATTTTAGCTATTGGAGATTTAAGGTCTTTTCTTTCTAGAAAATTTATTATCAATAACCACAAAATATGATTCAGCTGCCTTAAGCAACACCTAATGCTAATACAACCAATAATTTTAATAGCATTATTCTGCTATTTTATTACTTGCTAAATTTTACATGAAAATATATTTTAAAAGCGTAAAAAAACAG
Organism: Orbus sasakiae; assembly: GCF_039542345.1. Classification (NCBI taxonomy): domain Bacteria; kingdom Pseudomonadati; phylum Pseudomonadota; class Gammaproteobacteria; order Orbales; family Orbaceae; genus Orbus; species Orbus sasakiae. The sequence goes on along the minus strand of NZ_BAABHY010000001.1, from coordinate 666,779 downwards.
CACTAGGCTGTTTGAAATAGATAGATTATTGATGATTTAGTTCATTCTCTTACATGTCATATCTTGTTTATGACCATAAGATTTGAATTTATATTTCCAAAATATCGCTGAATATTGATAATAAATAAATTCATTATCATTAACATAAATATAACCGTGCTCCATGGTATTATAATTTTCACCTTGAGTATCTTTACCATATGTAGGGTTAAATTTATAGGTTTTAATATATTCAGAATTTGAAATTGCTTTCCTTTCCCCATCTTCGGGTTGATAATCATCATAATCTTCGGGCTTTAAAAAAGTAACAATGATGGGATCATCAGTAACGCTATAATCATAATTAAAATTGGCATCTCCATTGGAAGAAGCGGATAAATGCACATTAACACAATACCAACTACCCAGTAGATATGACTCCGTTACGTTTTTTTCTTCTGCATAAACCAACGATGAGGCAAATCCGATCATACTGACAAACAATACATTCTTTAGCATATTTATTCCTTTTTTATTATGACTGGAATTCTATATGAAAAAGATTATTTTGGAAGCGTGAAAACGACATCAAACACACATACTTTCGAAAATATAACGCGGTAGATTTCTTATACCCGTCAGCATTGATAATACCACCTTTAAAATTGAGTAAATCTAAGAAATGGGTTAATACTGAATGAGGAATAACGATTACACTTAACATATCATCATAAATACGACTTATCAGTCCAACAGCATTTGATACAACCATTGTCCTGAATTTGCTTGTGCTTTGACCATTCCATTTAAATTGAGGGACAAAAATTAGATGAAGGTCATAAACTTTACCCTATCAAGCAATAAACTGTCTAATATGATTCATTATCGAGTGAAATCTAAACATGCTATCTGTGCCAATAATCTTGATCAAGTTCACATCATAACGCTTTATCATTGCGTCCGACTCAAATTCAGAAAGTAATCTTAGCATATTTGTGGTTACTGGCGATATCATGCAATAACCATCTTAACGTTACAGTTATGGTCATCACAGTATTCATTACATTAGCTGACCAGTTAGGATACATAACATAACTTTAATTTATTTATTTGTATGAGGGTTTCACGACAATACAGCCCTGTAACCAGCCAATCGTTAATCTATAATTCTTTATAGAGTCTTAGTGTGATTAAAATGGAATAACGTCTTAAATCGGCATGAATCCCATTTTGTATTTATTGTTCATAGCCATCACCTAATTTTATCGATTTTACTTTTGACTAGATTGATACTTGCCTATTTGGTGCCACGTAGCAGAGGAAATGTTCCCTAAGTACCTCGTTTTTTAGATAATAAAAAAGCCCCCCGTTGGGAGCATTATATAGAAATAAATAAAACTCAGTTTGCTTCATTAATTTTAATTAATTACCATTATTTAAACATTTTGTTATTTTTTCAACTTCACTATCCAAAGAACCAATAACTTTCATTGGACTAGCGCCAGACCACGCGCCAACGTAAGAAAATCCATCATTAGCAGCGGAACCTGTATCTTTTGCTGCCTGTTCTATCTTCGTAAATAAATATTGTGTCTTCGTTTTTTGTGGTGAAACAGTAACAATATATCGCGCATAATGTAAAATAGGTAATAACCCATTTGAGTAATATTCAGCAATACCCGTACCGACAACTTTATCTTTTGATTCTGTAATTATTGAATTTCCACCCTGAACAGTCGTGGTATTAGTATTTTGATAATAATACCCTGAATATGAACCAAAAAAACTACCTGAACTATCATTCAAGGTCACACTCGCATTACTGATGGTACTGGCCAAACAGATTTTTACATCACCGACATTTGAACCTATATTTTTTGTTACCATATAAGTATCAATTGCTTGCTGACCATATCCTATATCTTTAAGTGTTACACCTTGCACTTCTGATAAATCTTTATCAACTGACGTATGAGCACAACCTGTCAACAAAACACCAACAATACCGAATAAAAATACTTTTTTCATAGCATATCCTTATATTAAATAACTGCTCAATATTATGCGTTATTCAGTTTAGCGAATCAACCAAAAGTACTCAGTTAGGGATTTGTAATTTTCATGCTTAGCTTATGGTTTAAGCAGTTTTTGTATCTTCAATTATATTGTTTAAATTTATAGCTAAGTTTATAATTAAAAAAATACTAAACCTTTCTTTATAATCATTTTTTCCTAATTATTTTTCAATCTGTCTTTTAGGATGAAAGTCTCGATGCTTATAAAGCTAATTGATAATGAAGGTAACTATTGAAAGCAGGATACGGATTAGGATGCAACATCAGTTAGACCTAAGGCTTTAAGCAAAGTACAAATAGCACCCTAAAAAAAGAAATAGGTGAAGTATATTTGCCCATAAATAAGTTTTTTATGATTACATCCTATGGGAAGACGTTGATTGATTACCGACAGTAGCCCTTTATGTTTAAATTATCTAAATTGGGTTTACTAAAACGGTTGAGTTGGATAAATTCAGCCCAAAAGAAAAACTCGCATCTATCGTAAGTGTATTAACACTACTAACTTTAGGTAAAAAAAAGCCCCAGCGTTTAGCTAAGGCTTAAATTATGCTAAAATGTTTAATCAATATTTATCTAAAATTCATTCATATAATTTGAGATGAAACTTGATCATTTTACTAAGAATTGATTAAAAACTCGGCCAAGTCACTTTAATCATTTTTTATAGTTTTTTTGTGCTTACGTTTAACTAAAAAATAATATTTTTTCAAATTATGCAACCACTACTACATTGTTTGCTGTCGGACCTTTTTCTCCAGTACCAACTGTGTATTCCACTTTTTGACCTTCATAAAGCGTTTTAAACCCATCACCAACCAATGAAGAAAAATGAACAAATAAATCTTTGCTGCCATCATTAGGAGTGATAAAACCAAAACCTTTACTTTCGTTAAACCATTTTACTAAACCTGTTGTTTTCGACATATAATAAATCCTTTAATAATTAATTGTAGCCAGTTGGCTAATATTTGCAAAATCTCTACGCTAGATGATTAATATAAAGAAAATAGAAGAAAACAAGAGAAGGAATTATTTTTGACTAATGACTAGGTATTTAAAATTAATGCAGAACTGATGCTGTTGATTATTAGAACACAATTATTAATATATTACCAGCTTTATTATATGGTTCAGATAATCAAGGCGTTGTGAAAACATAACATTTTGATTTTATTTTTAATTTAATTTTTTGTTATGTATTTATTATTCGAATTTCTTTGTTACTTTTTTCATAAAGATAAATTCTTAATTTATCATCCTAAAATTGACTTCTCATAAACATAAAATACTCAACTTTTTAGAGCGGGACTTTAAAATTCAAATAATAACTTATTTTGCTTATGTAATTACTTGAATATTTTTTACCTCAATATCAACAGGTTTAAATCGATGAGTTTGAATTTCACTGGTTATTTGAACGAGGTCCGTTGGATTGATGGTAATACCGACCAATATTTTTGATCGATTTCGACATTTATTGAGCCAGTACTATCTTATAATACATAATCTTCATCACCATTTGTTTAACAACATATCGTTGTAAATTACTGGCATTTGTTTGGCTTGTTCTATGGTAATTTCTGCTTGTGTTTGACCTATATAGCAGCTATTGAATTGTTGTATTGTACCGTTATTGAAACCATCTGCCATCGCTGCATCTGTTAAACATAAGGTAGTGATTAAAACTAAAACGATAATTTTTTTAATTATACATTCCTTTATTAAATATCTGTATTTTGCTGACAAGAGATATTTAACTATATAATTATTAATAAAATATTATATTACTTATTTATTTCAGACATTTTGCAAACTAACATGGGCCAACAACACAACCAATCATCATGAAAGGAACAAATATAGGTAGAATAGCGACTGCACTAATCTCATTAAAAACATTATTATTTGGAATTGATTTTGACACTTGATTAACATTTACTTCAATTGGGCTGTCTAACATATCATCTTCTGATAATATATTTTGTTGGGTGATAAATTTTCCTTCAGTATTAAATCCAACGGTCACTAAACCATTGGAAACTTTGCTTCGATCTTTGTATTTATTAAAAAGTTCTAATTTATTTTTAATTTTTTCCTCTGGGACATAATTTATGTATGTTACATAAACAGAATCATCAGTATTTGATTGAAGAAATGACACTTCAATACTATTGATATCATTTTTAAAATCTTTCAAAAAATTGGCATAAATGGCTAAGTTGACCTTTGTTTTTTCATTTGTAAAATAATAGGTTGTATCTTTAGATTCTGCGATAACACCTAAATCACGATCTGATTTTATCTTAATTATTATTTCTTTTTCAGGAAGAACTTTTGATGGGGCATTGATACACCCAGAAATAAATAAGCTGAGTAAAATTAATAAACATAGTTTAACCAGCCTAAAATAATAAAACATTATTCACCTATAGATAACCATTCATGATGGTTAAATTATACAAATAAAATACAAAAAGAAAAAAATTAATTTAACGAATTAAATTTATCGCTATTTTAATTGGATAAAAATTGAAACTTTCTTTCTTATCATTCATAAAATAAAAAAGCCTGATTTTTAGGTTCAGGCTTGATTATTTATAGCTTTTTAGTTTCACCAATCTTTGACAATGAAATAATTGACATTATAACTGACTAGGCTTGTCTTTACCCAGTCGCTATATTCCTGATATTCGGTAAAAATGATCTTCAATTTAGCTAATCACTGTTGGTTATCATCATAAAAATTTTCTTCATCTATATATGGTTGCCTCGAACAAAAGATTTCCTTTGTGGTAATAATTCATTATCCCATATATAAATATCATTAATTACATATAATTTGAATGAGTAACGGCAATAAAAAAGCCCTGCTATCTCTAACAGGACTCTATTCATTCTCTATCAGTCTAGCATATTTATACCACACGATTTTTTTCAATATTATTGAAACCGCTTACCAACCCATTTCTTTTTTATATTCTTCAGAGGCTTTAATAATTTCATCTGCTGTCTTTCCATCAAAAGTTTTTCTTATTTCGTCAAAGGATAATCGGTGCAGCTCTTCGTCGCTAATATCTTGATCATTGACAAGATCACTAAGGGGTAATACAGATTTAATAGTTAATCTATCAATACCGACAGTAAAAGCGATATATTTATCATCAGGCAAATCAGCCTCTATGATCTTAATCGATTCTAAAAAACTTTCTTTGTTAGTTGCGTCTATTTTCTTATCACAGCCTGTGAGCACAAAAACAAAAATAAGTGACATCAATAAGTTAAATTTCATTTACTACCTCAAAAAACAAACTCATAAATTAAGCAGCAAAAAACCCTCAATTTCACTAGAGATTGAATTTTTTTAAATATTTCTTGAATATCGACAATTTTATATTACGAGTAGCATAGACAGTCAAGATATTTAAATTGATTATTTGATAGATGTCTTTTGTTAATGTTAGGTAATTCGTTTCGCCAATTATTACTGAATATTAGACAAATGGCTGACTAACTATCAGGGCACAAGTTGCTTACATTCTAAGTGATGAACAATTACCAAGACAAACATGAGGATTATGCCTCTAGAGATAACACCTGTCACTTTTTTGATAAACGTTACCATGACACTGGATCTGGCATATGTCATTTACTATCCATACGCATAAATAAAAAAAGTGCAATTAAGCGCTTTAATAAGTCAGAAGGCATTAGCTTCTTATTATAAATTCCTTGTTTAATTTTATCGTTGATTTAGTTGCCTAAATAAAATGATATCTATTAATAAATATCATTTTATTTATTTTATAACTTTATCAAACAGTTGTGGTTATATATTTACTCGCTCAAAAATCTTGGCAGATAGGAGACGTTAGGAATGGTTAATAACTACGCCCATTTGAACGCTGAACATAAGATTGAATGTGCAAACAATGTCACATTTACGGCACAAAGCAAATCCAATGACACAATGAAGAATGTAAGTAATTCTTAAAAATTATATAAATCAATGGTTTTTATGGTGGCCCCTACTGGACTTGAACCAGTGACCAATCGATTATGTGTTCTTTGGAATAGTTTTTAAAGTCAATAAGTTATAAATAAATCAAACTATTAAGGATACGCATATAGACACATTTACCTATATAAAAACATTCTCAACCGCCATTTTATCGCCATTATTTACGTTAAGTGTACAGTACTCAATTAATGTTATTTATTACATGGATATTTATAATCTAATGCAAAAATATAAGTCGTAGATAAATTGACATCGAACCGTTTTTTTCGGAATTGTGGAGCAAATGATAAAACGTAATCTTCCATTAATTTCATTGCATCTTTATCTGATATTGCTATATCGTCAGGGACGCAAAAAAGTTTTGTATTATAGTGAACTTCGGCTTTAACTGCCGTCATAGAAACACCTTCCATAACTCCTTTCAAGTTAGATATTGCAATATTTTGGTAATTTTTATCACCTGAATTATATAACTTTAAATAATTACCATAAGTAAGTGCTGGTCTATTTATTAAAGTTTCTAACTCGCTATTTGCTGCTAGTACTAAACCTGAACTTAGTAACAAACAAAATGATAAAATTATTTTTTTCATCTAAATTATTCCTCTTTTGGTCTATTGTTTACAATACTCTCAGAACATTAGTAAGAATGTTATCACTGGTCATAAAATAAATCATAATTATATTCTTAAAATTCATTCAACGGATGCAACCTTACCGTATATTCAAAGTGCTACGGTATGAAGTTTGAACACGATATAGTCATTTTTAGACAACTCAAAAACATGCAATAGATTATTTAATTAATATAACACTAAAACCATGTAAAAATAGTCCAATAGATTAACCTTGTACTGAATAAGATGCTGCAAGCAATCGATTATCTATTGATTGGTCTATGCTTTTTAATAAATGAAAGGTGTGATAAATTTATAACCAATTGAATAAGTTAAGAATATAAAATAAAATTTAGATCGCCATTTTATCGCCATCGGCAAAAAAACAGGGAAAATTGAATTTTATAAATTATTGATTTTATTGCATAAATGGTGGCCCCTACTGGACTTGAACCAGTGACCAATCGATTATGAGTCGACTGCTCTGACCAACTGAGCTAAGGGGCCAAATTGAATATGTGTTTTGATAAGGCTTGCGATTATAATCAACTTAAGCTGTTTTTGCTAGATTTTATTGTGAAATAATTATCGGGTTGATTAAATCTTCAACTATTTTTCATGAATATGAAATATAATGTGCTTAGAACAGCGTGATTTTAATTTATTTAGTCGATAAAATTGTTACAATCATTTATATTAACGCAATGATTTGTGCTTAGCTAAAAGGAAATAATGATATGTCTATGAAAAAAGTACTGTTGGTTGTCAGTGCCGTTTCGGCTACGGTTTTGCTACTTAACGGATGCAGTGGAACATCGAAATACCAACTCACTCCTGCAGGCCAACATGTGAAATTTGTTGATACCAAACCAGCCGATAGTTGTCAATTTATTGGTCAAGCAGAAGGTCGTCGTGGTTCGTTCTTTTCAGGCACTAAAACCCATAGCGAACTTATCCGTGATGCCGCAATAGATTTATTAAATAATGCAGCAAGCATGGGGGGTAATACGATTTATGATGCACAAGATGCCACAGCCAAATATGTGTCAGACTTAGCGCCGACAGATGCGGTGATGGAAGGTAAAGTCTATAAGTGCCCTTAAGTTAAGGCTTAATGATTTGTATGATAGCACCACTCGGTGCTATTTTTTTGACTAAAATTCACTCATATCACTCAATCAAACATCACTACTGACATAATGCTGTCAGTAGCGGTTATGTATACTCGTTTTTGTCATAAACACAACATGAATAAAAAGAGGAAAACATGAAACAGACAAGTCCACTAGCTTGGTTTGAAATCGTCACACAAGATTTTGAGCGTGCCATTCAATTTTACGAAGCCGCGTTTGATATTAAATTTAGTCGTTGCGAAAGCGAGCATATGAAAAATGCAGTTTTTCCCTATACGGAAGGGTATACGGGGGGATCATTAGTATATAGTCCCTATTATCTTGATCATCAACCGGGGGCTGGCACCATCATTATTTACCTAAAAACAGATTCCGTTACTAAGCAATTAGAAAAAATTAACGCACTGGGTGGTGAAACCGTATTTCCGGTCACGGATATTGGTGAAAATGGTTACATTGCTGGTTTTAAAGATTGTGAAGGAAACTATGTTGGCCTTTGGTCACAAAATGTATAATGCAATATATGAAGGGCGATTAGCCCTTCTCTTACCGATAACAGAAAGGATGTATTTGAGATTAATCACAAGGATAAATTTTAATGTTAAGGGCTAAGTTAACACGTGATGATAAAATATTTTACATAAAGCAATACTGAATTTTTAATATACCATTTAGTAGATAGTCATTATATTGTTATCATAAAGATAATGATAATTAAAATAGCGTTAGTTTAAGGATTGTATGCGCCGCGCCGACCGATTATTTCAAATTATTCAATTTTTACGTACGAGGCGTTTAACAACTGCAAAATGGCTTGCGCACACCCTAGAAGTGTCTGAACGCACCATTTATCGAGATATTCAAGATTTATTGTGCAGCGGTGTCCCCATTGATGGTGAAGCCGGTGTCGGTTATATTTTGCATCGAGATTACGACTTACCACCATTGATGTTCGATGTGGGGGAACTGACCAGTTTAGTGATTGGAGCTAAAATGGCATCCTCACTCGGGGGTAAAGTCAAACAAAATGCAGAAAAAGCCCTGTCAAAACTTGGTAGTGCGTTACCTAAAAAACAACAACACGAGATTGATAGCATAAAAATATATGCACCAAGTTTTAATTCAATGCGTTATGGGGCAATGATTGATATTTTAAATCAAGCCATTTGTCAAAAACGGGTGGTAAAAATTGACTACCAAAAACCTCAAGATATTCATCCTCAATCACGAGATATTTACCCATTAGGGATCTTTTTTTGGAATGATAAATGGACGATTGTCGCTTGGTGCTTAATTCGTAATGATTTTCGTCATTTTCGTTTAGATCGGATCTATGAATATACCCTGCAAGATAAATCATTCACATTGAATAAAGAGCAGACTTTAGACACCTTTTTTGCCTTGGTAATGAAAGGCCAAGCCTAATTTAACGGTATTATTTTGTCATTTATCGGTAAGATTGCGCTCAAATATTACTGAATGATGGTTCCCATATGCACTCATAACTTCCAATAATAGCATATTGCTATGGCTAGTTTTGTTGTATGATAGTCAAATGACTATTTATCAAGGCAAAGATGATTATGACATTACCTTCTTTTATCCAAATCTATAATGAGTTAATTACTATTCCGACAATTAGTAGCGTAACCAATGAAAAACTAGATTACTCCAATAAAGCACTGATTGATAAACTGGCTAACTGGTTTGCAGATTTGGGATTTTCGATCAGTATTCAACCCGTCACGGGAACGCGTAATAAATTCAATTTACTCGCAAGCTACAGTAATGACAGTAATCATACTCAAGGTGGATTATTATTAAGTGGTCACACCGATACCGTGCCTTTTGACGAAGGTCAATGGACCAAAGATCCCTTTAAGTTAACAGAGCAAAATAATAAATGGTATGGCTTAGGCACTGCCGATATGAAAGGTTTTTTTGCATTTATCTTAGAATCGCTACGTGATATTGATTTAAAAACCTTACAAAAGCCATTACATATTTTGGCAACTGCCGACGAAGAAATCACGATGGCAGGTGCTGTACATTTTGCTAAGACCGCAACGCTACAACCGGATTGTACGATTATTGGTGAGCCCACTTCACTCATCCCAATTCGGGCACACAAAGGATTTGTATCCAATGTTATTCGTGTGATAGGTAAATCAGGCCATTCTAGTGATCCAGAAAAAGGCATCAATGCAATTGAGGTGATGCATCTGGTGATTGAACGATTATTACAACTTAAACAAAAATTGAAAGACGAGTACCATAATGAGAGTTTTGCCGTCCCTTATCCAACGATGAATTTAGGCATTATTCACGGTGGTGATGCAGCAAATCGCATTTGCGGATGCTGTGAGTTAGTCATGGATATTCGAGCTTTACCGGAAATGGATATCCATTCGTTATTCGATATTTTATGCCACTCACTCAAACCTGTGATGGATAAATATCCAAATCGAATTGAAGTGAAATATGAAGTTGATCCGATTCCAGGTTATGAGTGTAAAAAGGATGAACCCGCTTTACAAGAAGTTGAAAAATTACTTAATCAATCAGCGCAAACCGTCAATTACAGTACAGAAGCACCTTATTTAAATCAGATTTCGCCGACAATTGTATTGGGACCGGGCTCGATTGAGCAGGCACATCAACCGGATGAATTTGTCGATATGGCATTTTTGACACCAACGAAAGAAACCATCCAAAAATTAATTAAACGTTTTTGTTGCTAAGATTAGTGCAAGGCGGTTAGATTTAACCGCTTTGCAACTTAACGGGTTTATTCACAAATGCCCTTTACCCTATGACATTATAAAAGATTAAGCACTCATTTTTTTAAACTGTTCAAAATAAGTCGGAAACGTTTTTGCAGTACATTTTGGGTCTAAAATTGTCACAGGTGTATCCGATAATGCCACTAATGAAAAACACATTGCCACTCGATGATCATTATAGGTTTCAATTTCTGCATGTTTGAGCTGCGCAGGCGGCACAATCGTAATATAGTCATGCCCTTCTTCAACTTGAGCACCTACTTTTCGTAACTCAGCCGCCATCGCAGCCAAACGATCTGTTTCTTTGACTCGCCAGTTATAAATATTACGGATTGTTGTTGGTCCTTTAGCAAATAGCGCTGTTGTTGCAATTGTCATCGCGGCATCAGGAATATGATTCATATCCATATCAATACCATTGAGTTCACCTTTAGTACACTCAATATATTCATCTGCCATCGTAATTTTTGCGCCCATTTTTTCGAGGACATGTGCAAATTGCGTATCGCCTTGTAAACTGTTTTTACCAATACCCGTCACGCGCACAGTACCACCTTTAATCGCAGCTGCGGCTAAAAAATAGGAAGCGGATGAGGCATCACCTTCGACTAAATAGCTCCCAGGTGAACGGTAGGTTTGACCTGATTTAATGGTGAATCGTTGATAATTATGATTATCGACATGAGCACCAAATGTCGCCATCATTTTAATGGTAATATCAATATATGGCTTAGAGACCAAATCACCAATAATCGTGATTTCAGTATCCTGTGGTGCAAGCGGAGAAGCCATCAGTAATGCGGTTAAAAACTGGCTGGAAACCGAACCATCAACATTAACGTTCCCCCCCATAAAACCACCCTGTAAATGTAACGGTGGATACCCCTCATTTTCAAGATAATCAATTTTAGCCCCGGCTTGACGTAATGCGTCAACCAAATGCTTAATGGGACGCTCTTTCATTCGCGGTTCGCCCGTGAGAATAATATTATTCTCACCAAGGCAAAGCGCTGCAGCCAATGGACGCATGGCCGTTCCTGCATTACCTAAATACAGTTCTAAAGGTTTATCTGCACGAAGTGGCCCATTAACACCTTGAATATCACAAATCGTACGATCATCTGAGAGCTGATAGTTTACCCCCAAAGCAGATAAAGCATCTAACATATAGCGGACGTCATCACTATCTAATAAATTTGTTAATCGGGTTTTACCTTGTGATAAAGCCGCTAATAATAATGCACGATTTGATACACTTTTTGAACCGGGTAAATTAATCGTACCAGCAAATAGTGTGACAGGATTTATAGTTAACTTGTTGTTAATATCTGACATTAACATTCTCTTTTTATCATTACGGTTAATGGTAAAACATTTTAGAGGTAATACCCTAATAACTCAATAATAAGTTTATAGTTAGTAACGCTCTAATGTTTTCTTTAATAAATCGATAGCTTGCTGATTTTTTGCGCTATTCTTCCACAAATTATCAAATAAATTCTGGTATCGCTTAATGGCATCGTTTGACGCTGTTATTGAGGCAATCCCTGTACAGACATTAGGTAACTCACCCAAACGAAAAGGACTAATCGCTAATGCTAAAGGTTGCTTTTGTTGATAAAAAATTTGGAAGGTTAATGAGGGAATGCTTTCTTGAGTAATTGCAATTTCAAGGTTTTTCCCCTTTTCTTCTAATAATTCAATTAAATGCCCTACTTCTTTGCGAGCCATCAGGCAGCGTTCCATTTTTTTACTTGGCGAAATATTTAAATTACCCACTAATCCCAAATGTAAAAATCGCTCAACATTTTGTAAACCAATCAGGTTGATCACTTGTGGAAAATGCGCATGGAAATTTTCTTTACGCTCTTTCAAAATCGCGAGTGTTGAGGCAATTTTTTGTTGATTCTGCGGCATATTCGCTTCCGCTAACATAGTAGATAAATGCGATAAATATTGTTTTGATGTCAGTAGAAATGAAAAAGGATCAAAGTGTGAAAAGATATAGCTTGATTTTTCCTCAAGCTGCCGCATGCGCTCAAAAAAACCATCACCACTTGAATAATATTCGGTATCAACACCAAGCAAACTCGTTACAGAAGTATTGAGTAAAGTCGCTAAGCGATCAAGTGTTTCAATTTTAACGATTTCGCCTTTTTCAAGGCGATACACCGCAGCACGTGAAATTTTTAAATTTTTAGCCACATCTTCTGCTTTAAGTGATGCCGCAATACGGTAAGCTCTTAGCCGCTGCCCAATAGAAAGATAATCAATCGTTGAATAATTCATAACATGCTCAATTAAAGTAACTTTCAAAAGTCTACCATATCAACAAATACAAACCAATTATTCGTTTATTTAATCCTATTTAAACCGTAAATAAACCTAAGCAAGGTAGATAATGTCATTATAATAAACACAATGCAGTGAATATTCCCATTGTTGAATAACGACGAACTTCACCATCAAGCATGCTCACGCCATAAACGGTAGTCGAACTGGCACTATCATAATATTCTGACGTATAGTATCCGGTTCCCATCTTAGAATCGGTGTAATTATAGACTCGCCCCCATTCACTTGTTAGCGATCGACTCAATCGGTCACTCGCATTTGAATCACGTGTAAAATATTGAGGTCCCCACCAATTTGGTGAGGTTCCTACTGGTGGTTGAGAAGCATTAGCGGGGAAATACGATGAGTTAGCGTAAGGTGAATTAGTCAGTTGACTTCTTAGCGCTAAAGTTCCTCCTTTACCTTCACAATAGGATACGGCCGCGGTATAGCCATCTTTTGTTCTGTCCGGATCCATATAGTCTGAACTCACAACCCACACATCAATCTTACTTGAGTAAGTCATGATAGGAGCATCGATGTCGTTTTTATGTTTAGCTATCAATTTAATTGTTGCCGGCCAACTCCCTTTTGTTGGCTTGCTATTAAAAACGACCTTACCATTACTATCAATTTCAATTTCTTTGGTATAAGCCGATGGATTTGTTGAATCAGATACGATAACGCCATCGATTTCTACTTGATAATTATAATCTGTTTGTAAACCACTCATTATCATTTGGAAAGTGGCTTTAGGAAATGCTGTTGAAGGAAACGTCGTTTTGGTCGGTATAAAACCATTTTTTGAATCGAAAACACTTGCATTATATCCCCCATAGGCATAAGAACCAAAGAGTGTTGTCCCAGTGGATCGAACGCTCATATCAGTCGGTTTTAAATAACACAATTTTTTTTCTTTTACATCAATACGATACGTTTTAAAACCATATCCATAATTTTTTGTTTGTGGATATCCATATTTAGAATTGACGACAATAGGATTAGCAGAATCTCCTGCATTAATAGTCAAATAGTACGGTGCATTACAGGCATCAAATTGAATGTTGATATTTTCAATCACTTGACGTTTTTTATCTTGCCAAGTGGCTTTATAATAACCACTAATACTGGAAAATTCATCGCCATCTTTGTCATCAAAATGTTCTGCTGAAAATGAGATCACCTGATTATTCGCAAGAAATTTTGTCGCAAATTGGCTAAGAGATTCATTTGATGATACTGTTGTAAGTGGATATGGCGCACTTGCAGGTGGATGCTGGGTTACGCCATCAGGTAACGTGACAATCAGTAAATCATCAACCGATTCAATTACTGTGACACCATTATCCAAAACCAACAAAGGTTCATTCCCTTGAATCACATTTGCTGTTGAAGCAACCAATAATGCATGACATTTTGTCCATATTAGACAAAACGTTAAAAAAAATATTCTTTTCATCATGTTATACTATTTATTATTTTAATTTTAAAAAATTACTGACTTATTTTTATATCATTTTGATTTTTCTATTAATTAACGGCTTAATACCACGTTATAAAATCCCAATAATATCATTTTATGGATAATACCTAAATACAATAAGTACACAATTAAATTTGAATGGTTGAATAATCAATTAACAACCGTATTTTAATACAACCAAATCAAACTGCCAGTATGAGTACTGGCAGTCTGTTTCATATTAGCACTTATTTAATTAACTGAATATCAATACCTAAACCTTTAGCAATACCTTCACCATAAGCAGGATCAATTTTATAAAAATGCTTTAATTGTCTCACTTTGACATCCTGTGTTACATGTTGCATTGAGCCGGTAATGTTATCAATAAGCAACTGCTTTTGTTCAGGTTTCATTAAGTTAAATAATGCTTTTGGTTGTGAATAATAATCATCATCTAGACGATGATTATAGCGATCAGCGCTTACGTCACCAAGATTAAGTGCTGGCTCAGCATATTGTGGCTGTTGCTTTGGTGCACTATCAATACTGTTAGGTTCATAATTAGGTGCACCTTCGCTTGTCAAACGCATCGCACCATCACGTTGGTAATTATGATACGGACATTTAGGTGCATTAACAGGCAACTGTTGGTAATTGGTACCAATGCGGTAACGCTGGGCATCGGCATAAGCAAAAACTCGCCCTTGTAGCATTTTATCAGGTGATAAGCCTGTGCCAGGAACAACATTACTTGGTGCAAAAGCGGCTTGTTCAACTTCAGAAAAATAATTATCGGGATTACGATTAAGTTCGACAAGCCCCACTTCAATTAAAGGAAACGTCTTTTGCGACCAGACTTTGGTAACATCAAAAGGATTTTCATGATGTGAATTAGCTTGAGCTTCAGTCATGACTTGCATATAAAGGCGCCATCTAGGGTAATCACCACTTTCAATGGCTTTATATAAATCTTCTTGCGCCGAATCAGGATTTGTACCATCGATTTCGGCCGCTTTTTTAGGATCGATATTTTTAATGCCTTGTTCAGTTCTAAAATGCCATTTCACCCAAAACCGTTCATTATCTGCGTTAATCACACTATAGGTATGACTACCATAACCATGCATATGGCGATAACCTTGTGGAATACCACGATCTGAAAATAAAATGGTTACTTGGTGTAATGATTCTGGTGAATGGGACCAAAAATCCCACATCATTTGAGGATCTTTTAAATTAGTACGAGGATCTCGTTTTTGTGTGTGTATAAAGTCAGGGAATTTTAGTGCATCACGAATAAAAAATACCGGTGTGTTATTACCAACAATATCCCAGTTACCTTGATCTGTATAAAACTTAACAGCAAAACCACGCGGATCTCGCGCCGTATCAGATGAGCCTCGTTCACCACCGACGGTTGAAAAACGAATCATCATTGGCGTTTGCTTACCAATTTCGGCAAAAATACTGGCATAAGAATAGTGTGTAATATCTTTTGTAACAGTAAATGTACCGTATGCAGCCGAACCTTTTGCATGTACGCGTCTTTCTGGAATATTTTCACGGTTAAAATGAGCTAACTTTTCAACTAGATGGAAATCATCCAATAAAACAGGACCACGTGGGCCTGCAGTTCTCGAATTCTGGTTATCGGCAACGGGGGCCCCATTGGCGGTGGTTAAATTTTTATTATCTGACATTGCTGTGCTCCTCATATAAATAAAAAATTACAACTCAATGATTTAAAATTATTATTATTATTATTATTATTAATTAAGTTCCACTTTAAAAGTATAACCATGTATTTACAAGGGGAATTTGAATATTACACTTATAGAATAAATCTATTGCTATTATTTGATAAATATCAAATGGTTGTGTTAACGCATTGTTGAGCTAAACGGTAATTGATTCAAGTATTTGGAATATAGAGACAAAAGAAGAATATACGATGGATTTTAGATATAAAAAAAGGCGCTTTTAGCACCCTTAATAATCGACTGTTTGATAAAATTGGCGGAACGGACGGGGCTCGAACCCGCGACCCCCTGCGTGACAGGCAGGTATTCTAACCAACTGAACTACCGCTCCGCGTTTTACCATCACTTTATGTCGAATCACTTCGTCATAAAGTAGGCAGAATCATAAAGATTTATTGTAAAATCGTCAATCAAATTTTTCTAATTTCGCGACTGACTGACCAGAAAATCATCATTATCACGATTAATTAGACTAATTTCCGCCAAATAGAACCGCCACTTTTTTTATCAATTTTGTCTAACGACTTATTATGTTCACAAAGTTCTTCAGTACTTGCTTGAATAATTTTTAGATTAAATTTTTCACGCTGTAATTTTTGTATTGCATTTTGTGAAGCAGATGAGTTGGAGTGTGAGCCATCATCCTGACTAAATGATAGCGATGTTTGCCCACCCGTCATTGCCAAATAGACTTCGGCTAGAATCTCAGCATCGAGTAAAGCGCCGTGTAAAGTTCGGTGTGAATTATCGATTTGATAGCGCTCACACAACACATCCAAGTTATTACGTTTGCCTGGGAAAATCCGTCTTGCCATCGCCAAGGTATCGGTAACCACACAATGCGACGCAGTGACAAAATCCATTCCCGCCAGTCTAAACTCATAATCCATAAAACCGACGTCAAATGATGCGTTATGAATAACAAGCTCAGCGCCCTCAATAAACTGAATAAACTCTTTAGCAACATCATTAAAAATGGGCTTATCTTTTAGAAAATCATCACTAATCCCATGCACATTGAATGCTTCTTCATCAACAAGGCGCTGTGGATTAATATAAACGTGAAAATGATTACCTGTTAGTCGCCGATTGATAACTTCAACGGCACCAATTTCAATAATTTTATGTCCTTCATAATGGTTTTTACCATCAAGGTTCATACCAGTTGTTTCGGTATCAAGTACGATTTGTCGATTAGGTGTAATTATATTTTTACTGTTCATGGTTAAATTTTTGGTTTTGTATTACATATTAATTCTGTAATATAGTTTACCGTTTATTTCAAAAATTCAAAAACTTCTTTTAGTATGTTAAAAAAAATCGATATTTATACTGATGGCTCTTGCCTTGGTAATCCTGGGCCGGGGGGTTATGCGGCAATTTTAAAATATAAACAAACCGAACGTGTGTTAACTGAAGGTTATTTTTTAACAACTAACAATAGAATGGAGCTATTAGCGGCCATCGTCGCACTTGAAGCATTAAAACAAAAATGCGACATTACGCTCTATTCTGATAGCCAATACTTACGTAATGGCATATTGACATGGATTCATAACTGGAAAAAAAATGGCTGGCGTACAGCAAATAAAAAAGCAGTTAAAAATGCTGATTTATGGCTAAGGCTAGATAAGGCCGTTAATCAACATAGTATTCATTGGGTATGGGTTAAAGGTCATGCCGGTCATGTTGAAAATGAACGTTGTGATATTATAGCCAAAGAATCTGCAAACAGCCCAACGTTAAATGATGATGGCTTCACCGCAGAATGATTATCAGTGATTTGATTAAATAATAGGTGATAATATGACTCAGCAATATCAATTACATGTTATTCCAGTATTAAAAGATAACTATATTTGGTTACTTGAAAACCAACACCGCCAAGTTGTGATTATTGATCCCTCTGAAGCAATGCCTGTTATTGACTACCTATCGCAGCATCAATTAACACCAATAGGTATTTTACTGACTCACCATCACCAAGATCACATTGGCGGCGTGACATTATTACAAAATACCTACCCTAAGCTCAATGCTTTTGGACCGAATGAAATAAATCTAGAGATTAACAAAATCTCATCACAATCACATATTCGTATTGGTGATATGACGTTTGACATTATAGCAGTGCCCGGTCATACCTTAGGACATCTTGCCTACTACATCAAACCTTACCTGTTTTGTGCTGATACGTTATTCTCGGGCGGGTGCGGACGGATTTTTGAAGGCACTTATCAACAAATGTTTACCTCATTAAATACGCTGAAAGCTTTACCGGATGAAACGATTGTGTGTCCTGCTCATGAATATACATTAAGTAATCTGAAATTTGCTTGCTCAATCCTTCCCGAAGATAAAGCCATTCATGATTATTACCAGCAGGTTCAACACTTGAAAATGACCTTACCGACAACACTTGAAAAAGAGAAAAAAATTAACCTTTTTTTACGCTGTGATGAATCCCGATTACAACAAAAGTTTAATTGCCAAAATGCATTAGCATTATTTGAATTTTTTAGGTCACAAAAAGACAATTTTTAGCTATAATGCGCACCATTATAAAATACTATTATGCCATGATGAAACTACGTATTGTCTTTTTCCTATTAACCGCATTATTGATTAATGGTTGCCAAACTACGCAATCACCCAAGTTAAAGGGAGCCACAGCTTCCCAAAAATCCACCACACTCACAACCAGTCAGGTGGATTCAAATTATGCATTAATTACTCAGGATCCTTGGTCATTTATTCATAATCAATTGCAAATTGATATCCCTAATAATCAAAGAATCATCAACGAAAAAGATAAATTATTAAAAAATAAAATGTCTTTCGAAACCAATATTTTACGTTCTGAACCATATATTTATTATATCGTTAATCAGCTCAATGAACGCAATATGCCTGTTGAACTCGCACTCATTCCACTGATTGAAAGTGCCTATAATCCCTTGGCAACCTCTTATGCTAAGGCTGCAGGCCTTTGGCAAATAGTGCCGATTACAGCAAAAGAATATGGATTAACCAAGAACAGTTGGTATGATCCAAGACGTGATCTGATTGAATCAACCGATACCGCAATTAATCTATTACAATACCTTAACCAACGTTATCAAGGGGATTGGTTACTTACACTTGCAGCCTATAATTCTGGTGAGGGACGAGTTAACAAAGCGATTGCATGGAACAAGTCGAAAGGTTTACCGACCCACTTTTGGGCACTAAATTTACCAAAAGAAACCATGCAATATATTCCAAAATTTTTAGCCATTGTCGATATAATTCGACACAACCAAACCTACAATGTTGCGTTACCGATTTGTACTTATGAAAATTCACTTGTTCGAGTCGATTTGTCAAAACAGATCAGCTTAGAAAAAATTGCGGAATATGCGGGGATCTCATTAGACGAGCTACTCACATTTAATGCCGCGTACTTGAAAAAAATCGTTAAAGGGCCTTACCATCTATTTATCCCGTCAATGTATGCAGAAACACTTTACAATAAATTGCAGCAATCGAATTTAGTTAAATCGGAAGTCATCGACTTATTATTACAAACAAACCCATCGACAGCTAAGTATCCCTACTTTGATCCGACATTAACCAATAATAAATATGTTAAAATCACGGATCATGACATTCGTTTTTATGAACAAGAGCATAAACGCTATAGTCAAATTATTTATCGGATCAAGTCAGGTGATAATCTTTATTCCATAGCAAAAAACCATAAAGTCAAAGTCAGTGAATTGGTAAAATGGAATAAAATACAAAATGCCCATAAGTTAAAACCAGGCGATAAGCTGACCATTAATATCAAAAATGGCAGTTTATAGGATCTTGCTCAGCCTAAAACATATTATTTTTACACTATAATGATAGGTTATGAGCGTTTTATAACGAAACTAATTCAGATCTATCGTTATTGTGAAGTGATTAAATCAAACTGAAATTGACGAGCAGTGGATTATGATCAGAAGTATCGGTATGAATAATTTCAGCGTGTTTGACTGTTAAACCTCGATAGAAAACAAAATCGAGTGGGCGTCCCATAAAGGTTTTGCGAATATCCGTTAAAAAATTAACGGGTTTAAGATTAATATTATGGATCAATTGATACAGTAGATTAATCCGCTGTTTGCTCCAAGCATTAAAATCCCCTGCCAAAATAACCGGCCCTTGATGCAAACTCACTTGAGTGAGTAACATTCTAATTTGTTGACGATAAATTTTGATACCTAAGCTAAAATTCACGGCATGAATATTGGCAACTAATAATGTCTGGGATGTATCTGGTAAAATATATTCGGTAATCAATGCAGATTTAGGAATACGAATAAGGGGCTCTCGCTCTTTAAACGGAATCGAACTGATTGGTGTCGCATTAGAGATTGTCATCACACCAGCATATACATCGTTAAATGAG
This sequence comes from Orbus sasakiae, assembly GCF_039542345.1. Taxonomy (NCBI): domain Bacteria; kingdom Pseudomonadati; phylum Pseudomonadota; class Gammaproteobacteria; order Orbales; family Orbaceae; genus Orbus; species Orbus sasakiae. Next base: position 646,177 of record NZ_BAABHY010000001.1, on the reverse strand, counting down.
TAAGCTGCCACTTGGTCAGCAATTTTTTTATTACGTGTAATAAAATTAAGTAATTGCGGTGTAGTCTGGGCTTCTTGTAATAAAATCAGCGAGGTTTTATCACTATAATGTTGTAGCACTGACAAACAGTCCGCACGCTTTTGTTTAAAGATATTCCAAACCAAAATATTAAGCTCACTAGATGCAATCAGTGGTTTTTTCACCAAAATAGTTTGGTTCGGTTCAATAAGTTCAACATGATTACCCTCATGATAACGTATAACGTGCTCATGTTTAGATAGTAATCCGACAAACCTATTCATATCTTTCCTTATCGTTCAGCTTAAAGCTGATTCATTTGAGCTAAATACTCATCGAAAGTTAATGTTTGATTTTGTTCTTTACGACGCTGTTTTTCTAAAGAAAGATTTTTTTGATAAACAAAATCACCTTCGGTTAAAACCTGTAATGGCTCTGAATTAAGTTGCTGTTTGTATTGATTCGCTAGAGCAAAACCAAATTTTGATGTGCCCATATCACTGATTGCTTGCAAAGTCCGTGCAGATAAAGTTAACTCAGGGTTATCAAACATTGTATCTAATCGTTCACATACATTACGATAACGTTTTTTTTCATCTGTGTGGTCTAGTACATCCGCTACCCGTAATAAATCTTTAAACAGGTCGTGACCGACTTTCGCCAGCGGTTCATGGTAACTACCACATCCCATGCTGATAATTTGACCCGGTTTACGGCCTTCCATAATGACGCGATTCCAATTCACTTTAGTACATTGTAACTCATCACTACTTAGCTCTGGTGCAGGAGCTAATGCGCACCAAATCAAGAATAAATCGACAAATCGGATCTGGTCTTCAGTTATACCAATGGGTGAAAAAGGATTAATATCGAGTGATCTGACTTCAATATACTCAATACCGCCTCGTAATAAAGCTGATGATGGCGTTTCATCTTTTTTAGGCACCCGCTTCGGACGAATCGGTGCATAAAATTCATTTTCAATTTGGAGTATATTATCGTTAATTTGACGATATTTGCCATCGACTTTAATACCAATCTGACTAAATTCAGCTGATTTTGTATGGGTTGCTCGTCTTAAACCTTCTACATAAGTGTCTAAATGATTAAATGTAATTCCAAGCTGTTTTTGTGCATTATTCGTATATCCGATATCACTTAAACGTAATGATGTCGCATAAGGTAAATAACAACTACCGCCAGTTTGCGATGCAAACGCTTTTAATTTTTCCGGATCTTTAATGAACGAACCACAAACTGAGGGCGAAGCACCAAACAAATAAGGTATCACCCAACCAAATCGATAATAGTTACGAATTAATCTGAAATAACCTTCAGAGATAACCTCTTTATCTTCCTCTGCGTTTTTAACACCATCACGTGCTTGCCAAAATGCCATCGGTAGTGAAAAATTATAGTGAACACCAGAAATCGTTTGCATCATAGCACCATAACGATTTTTTAATCCTTCACGGTAAAGCGTTTTGAACTGGCCTTCATTTGACTGCCCATATTGCGCAAGAATAATGTCATCTTCATTAGCAACGAAGCACGGCATGCTTAATGGCCACATCAATTCATCATGAATATTAACATTTGCATAACGATGAAGATCACGTAAAAAGGTCAGCATATAATCGATATTAGTATTAACTGGTGTGATAAACTCCAGCATCGACTCCGCAAAGTCAGTGGTAATCCATGGGTGGGTTAAGGCTGAACCAATATCCGCAGGAAATGGGGTTTTAGATAACGCACCATTGGGTAATATTCGCAAAGTTTCACGCTCAACGCCGCGTTGAATACCTTCTAAAATTGTGTAATGTTTTTCAAGCCAAACTAATGCTTTTGATACATCAGGAATCAAAATAGCCTCCATTATAATTATTATCGCCAATATTATTAGCCATCATATCATAAACTGTTATGCGTGTTATTTGTTATCATTGCTCATTGCAATAGTTATTATTATGCTTTACCTAACGCATAGTGTGCAGCAGATTTTGCATGAATTAGGCTGGTATCAAATAAAGGAATATCGGTATCTGATTGATTAATCAGTAAACCAATTTCAGTACAGCCTAAAATAATGCCTTGAACACCTTCGAGCACCAATTTATCAATTATCGACAACATTGCCTTTTTTGAACAGGGATTGATATGACCAACACATAACTCATGATAAATAATATCATTTACGACTTTTCGATCATCACTATCGGGAATGACAACATCGATATGGTTATTAATAATAATGTGTTTGTAAAAATCTTGCTCCATCGTATATTTTGTACCCAGTAATGCCACTTTTTTGATGTGATGATCAACCAATTCGGATGCCGTAGCCTGTGCAATATGTAATATAGGAATGTGGATATGCTGTTGAATTTGATCAGCAATTTTATGCATGGTATTGGTACAAATGACAATAAAGTCTGCACCCGCTTTAGCTAAACTGATTGCAGCATCGGACAATATTTTAGCACTTTTATCCCATTCACCTTTTGCTTGGCATTGTTCTATTTCATAAAAATCGACACTATATAAAATGCATTTTGCCGAATGTAAACCACCAAGCTGATCTTTGACAACTTGGTTTATCACTTGATAGTAAGTTACTGTACTTTCCCAACTCATACCGCCAATTAAACCCATTGTCTTCATAATATTGACCTTTTATCATTTAATTTTTCTAATAAAACGAGTACTTCCATATGAGGTGTATGTGGAAACATATCAAATAACTGAGCATAATTCACTTGATAATCTGTCAAATAGTGTAAGTCTGAAACTAAAGTCTCTAAATTGCAACTTGAATATAAGATAAACTGTGGAGATATGTGCTGCAAATCATTAACCAACGTTAACCCTAGCCCACGCCGTGGGGGATTGACCAAAATCAAATCAGGATGATCATCAACATGTAAATGGGTGAATTGGCTTGCATCAAGGGATTGAAAACGAATTTTATCATAACCAATTTTTGCTGCAGATTGTTTAGCACACTCAATCGCTTCTGAATTAATTTCAATACCAATAAGTTGGCGACTCGGTGTGATACAATGCAGACCAAACCCACCTACACCGCAAAACAAATCCCAAATTAGATTAATTGATAATGTCGCAAGCCATTGCTTTGCCGTTAAATACAATTGCCCTGCGACGAAAGTATTCGTCTGAAAAAAACTCCCTTTTTCAATAAATAATGGAATGTGATTGAGTTCAATCGGGAATTGTTGCTGCTTCGTTAATACATATTCTTGCTCACCTTCTAAAATAGCGGCATGCTGAGGTTGAATATTAATTGAAATAACCGTAATTTGCGGAATACTCGCCTGAATGTCACTGAGTGCGGCGGTGATTTTTGGACGGTCTTTGTCTGAACGTAGTACAAAGCGCAACATAAACTGATCTTGCGCTTCAGTTAAGATGACAAATTTTATTTCGCCCTTCTTACGTCGAATATTGTATGGGACTAATTGAAGTTTTTTAATCAGTTTTCGTATTTTGTATAAAGTAAAGCGCATATTATCAGAATAGAGCGGGCAATCACACAAATCTACGGCTTCACCATTAGTCATGATCCCTAAAACAGGACGTTCAACGGTTCCTAATACGGCCATCTTCGCTTTATTACGAAAAGCAACAGTTGGGCTTGTCATTGGTGACAATATTGACTTTGGTTTTAAAGCGCTTAATTGACTCGATAACGTCTGCTGCTTTTCATCAATTTGTTCTGCATAGGGTTTTGTTATCCACTGACAGGATAAACATTTTTGCTGCTCATAGTAACGACATATCATCTTAATTATTTACTTTAATAAAATCATACAATTAAATTATTTTTAAAAAAATTAATTTTTATTTGGAACTTATGACTGGTTTGCCTGTCTTAATATGTGCCACTGCATTATTTTTTCATTTTATTCTTGCCATCTAATTTAGATGGCATTTTTTTTTATGTTATTTTTGCTTAGCATGATATTTTTGATGAATAATTAGTGACAATACAATCACACCTGCCCCTAAGATAAATCTTAACCAATCAATGTGTTGATGCCATATTACAACATTAACAATAATCCCACCAGGAATCACCACATTGTTCATGATAGCAAGTGTACCAGAATCCACTTTGGTTGCACCATAATTCCACATAAAATAGCATAATCCTGATGCAACAACCCCTAACCAAATAATAATTCCCCATTGAAGATATGTCGTAGGCAACTGTTGACTATTGCCAAATAAGCACCAACAAAAAATAGAAATGATCGCCGCGCCAACATAAACCCAAGCAAACGCATTATGTTGTGGAAGATGATAAAGTTCCATGATACGTTTATAACCGACTTGCCCCATGGCAAAGGTGATATTAGCACCTTGGATTAACAAAAAGCCAACCACAAAATTTGTTGAAATATGATCATAGCGGATAATTGCGGTACCAATAACAGCTAATATCGCCGTTAATAAATAACTGACCCGAAGTTTATGCTGTTGCAAGATATCATATAACAATGTGACATAGATTGGCGTAAAGATAGTAAACAACAATAATTCTGGTACCGTAATATAACGAAATGCGTTGTAATAAAATATATACATAATACCGAGCTGTGAAGCCCCCACAAGCATCAATAGTATAATTTGTTTTAGTGTAAAAAGTCGAAATCTTAAGAAAGGTAGGAACGTTAGTAATGCTAGAATAATTCGAGCAAACACCGCAAACCAGCTATCAACTTGACCGCTTAGGTAAACCCCAATTAAGCTAAATGAAAATGACCAAATGACGGTCACAATAAATAAATAAGCCATTTTATTCTCAATATGTATATCAAAAAAAGAACAAATAGTTTACATTCTTTTAGATAAAAAAAAACCCGCATAAGTGCGGATTTTTTTAGTAAAACAGGTTTATTTACAGAACAACAACTTCAGCTGCTGCTGGGCCACGTGGGCTATCTTGAATTGCAAATTCAACTTGTTGTCCTTCAGCTAATGTTTTGAACCCGTCTCCAGAAATTGCTGAAAAGTGAACAAATACATCTTTGCTTCCATCTGATGGAGTGATAAAACCAAAACCTTTACTTTCATTAAACCATTTAACTTGGCCTGTTTTCTTAGTCATTATTAAGTTTCCTACAAAAATTGATTTTTCGCCTACCGCGGCTGTTTCAAGACTACAACATCAGCCAACTGAGTACAAAACATTAGGAACGTAATAAATAAGCAAAAAAACAGATAACTAAAAATTACATTTAACATCATAATGCTACAACAAAGTTAACTTAGTGTTATAAATCTCAGTATTATTACCTCATATATCGCAGGTGAAATCAAGCAAATAATATTTATTTTAATGGGTTAGGTCACAGTTTTTTATAAATTTTTTCAGTTGACTAAAGATAATGTGATATAAATCAAGTTGTAAAGGTCATAAATTGAATTTATGATTTCATTAAATTAACGCCGAACATTATTTAATAAATAAGTTAAATAAATTATCAAGTTAGCTAATAAAACGGAGTAAGTCATCATATTATGCGATGAATATAACAAACCTTAACACATTGATAAAATATTTTATTTTTATAAATGAATCAAAAAATTAGGCGACAATTGCCGCCTCGTTTAATATTTAACTCACCTAATTTGGTAATATTATTGTGCCGTTATCCAGTTTAATGCGATTGGCTTGTTTTGCGGACTGCATAATTGGCGGTATATTGATATCAGTGATCGCGGGAGCAAAACCAATATTTCCTCCTCGCACTTGAGTTTTCATTATTTGACTGTCAGGTAGCGAGGTATTTTTTGTCAAATTACGCCATAGCCAATCCATGGCATTTTCACCATAATAATCAATTGGAATCAATACATTATCAAATGGCATTGCACTATCTAGGTAACTGGCATTTTCAACTTCAATGTACCGTAAATTTGAAAAACTGCCTTCAACATAACTGTTTAACGCAACATAAGCTCTTGCTGAAAAATCAGGTAAATTGCGTACATTCAGCTGGCCATGTACAATGATCGTTTTAATTTGGTTTAATTTACCACTAGCTAAAACACTGAATAATCCTTCATTAACCCGTCTTTCTAACAATGTGTCACGTAAACACATTGCCCCAGCCAAATTATAATCAATGACATCGCTATTAGGGGAATGGGAATAAAACTCGCGACGAGCGCCTGTCGGATCATTATTGTTAACTAAATCAATGGCAATAATATCATTATTAAGACGAATCGGTAATGACCCACTATTATTTACCCATAAACGTGCAAAGTGAGTTTTTGTTAAAGGGGCAACTTGACCGGTATTAAATAGTGGTTCTTGATTAGTGCTGGCGACAGAGTAATCACATAAAAGCTCATCTAACCCATAACGCCCATATTCACTGATATATTGATAAGGTAAGTTGATCGACTGACTATAATAGTAATGAGGCAACTGGTATGCCATCTCCTTTGTCCAACCATACTGATAGAGTTTTTGTAAGGCTTCTTTAGCTTGCTCTGCTGTACTTTCACTGGTTAATAAACCTGCCTCTTTTAAAGCATTGCAGCGGTTATTTGCAAAAAAGAAATTACTCACATCTGGAACCGAACGATATGCTTCTTGTTCTTTGATTGCGAGTACTGCACAAGGTAAATAGAGAGCCGCATAAGAACTATAATCAATCAGTGATTTTGTTTCTAGCGGGACTTTGGGTGTTTGGCCATATTGAATAAATAATGGGGTCAACGGCGTTTGATGAATTTGAATTTGTGGGTTAACTGCCACAATACCATCAATGATGCCTGTTGCGTCAAGCTCACCGGCTTTTAAGGCTGCGCCTGCACCGTCTGAAACACCATACACTAAAACATGGGTATTATCTTTATTAAATAACACTTCATGCGTGGGTGAAAACATTTCATTGAGTTGGTAAAAGGCAAATTCTATAGAATTAAGAACATATTGTCCCCATTTTTGTTCAGGGTTATGTTTTGAATATAATTGCTTTGGCGCGAACCGGTCATGAGTGTTTTCAGTATGTTTGAATGCTGAATCTGGACTAAATAACAATTCATCATGCGCCACTGATTTATTGGCAACTTGTCCATTTATCATATATCCCTCATTATTAGAGAGATCAAACAACGCATTACCTAATCCTTTATCATTATAGACAACTGCACAATTATGTTTTAGCCCCCATAACCCCCGTATTTGAATATCTTTGGCATTATAAATACCTTGTGAATCCATAGTCGGTACAGCAACAATGCAGGGGTTATCTTGGTCAAAATCTAATGGAATTTGCAACAGTAAAGCAACGTTATTATCACCATCAATCATGTAGGCTTGTATTTCATTGCCCGCCACTTTACCATCAAATAAAGGGGTTAAATCCTGTTTTTTAAATCCCCAATACGTCCCTTCGCCAGTTCTGGTATCAATATAGCGATTAAGCTTTGCCCTTCGCAATTCATAAACAGAGGGGCTATTAGGATTTACAAATTTATCTTCAATTTTTGCTTGAGATAATTTAGAAAAACCAACACCTGCCGTTACCAGATCATCACTATCGGCATCATAAAAAGCCGCATCTTTGATAACTAACCATAATGGCTTTGTATTCAATACCCGTTCGTCATTTTTAACTTGTAATACAGCACTTCTTGCATAACAAACCTGATAGGTGGACAAAACCATTAATAAAAAAACGCTGGTGTTAATAAATATTTTTTTTATCTTAAACATGTTTTTACTCAAGCAATGAATCATGGATAAACGGTATTGGTTTTATTTAATCGTTTGGATTTATCTCTGTATTATAACAGATTAGCCACACTATTTTTTATAGCGAGTTGGCCAAATTTCTTCAGGCTTAACACCGATCGCTTCAGCAATAATTTTTTCGCCTTTTGGCCACTTACGATCTAATGCATTACGTAGGGTATTCTCAGACAATCCCGCTTCCCGTGAGAGTTTTCTTAAACTTGTACCCCGTTTTTCTAATTCTGCTCGAATATCTGCTCTATGCCAATCTTGGTCTTTATTTTCGTTGTTAAATCTCATTTATTTCACCTTATTATTAATATTATGACGTTTAATTTATTTGTATATTGATGTTTTTATTTAGCAATTAATTAAACAAACAAAACAAATGTGTTACGAAGAAAGTCCGTTTATCTTATAGCAAAAACACACCTTCAATACGTCGAAAGTGACCATTTCGCTATTTAATAAATCGTAATCAAACAATATCAAAAAGTATCTCAATGCACTATGTTCTTTACAAATAATATTAATTAAAATTTACCATTTCCTTATAATTCTTAATTTTTCTTAATTTAACTTTATTTTTTGAACACTTTGTGACATCATGACGCCTTGAGTTTTGATAACCTTTACCGTTTAATCTGGTATGGTTCTTTCTTTTGTTTTTTAATAATATTTAAGACAAGAATGCCTATGAAACAAAATTATTCTACGTTTGCTAAGCGATTGAAGTATATTATTGGCGATGATTCTTTATTAAGTTTTTCGAAAAAATGTGGCCTATCAGAGAGTGCTATACGTAAATATATTCGCGAAGAATCTGAACCAACGCTCCAAAATTTATTAATGATGGCAGACGTTGGTAATGTCTCGGTTGCTTGGCTTGCCACGGGGAATGATCCATTTTTATCCAATACTAACCTCCTTCCTAAAGACACTAAAAATATTGTAGTCACCATTCCAGAAGTCCATTTTGATAGTTTGGTTGATGTTTATAAACAAGAGATAGATCATCTTGCCAAAAAAGAAAACATTCTTACGGAATGGGTATTCAGCCGTGATTGGTTATCGCGCTCAGGGCTAATTGATAGCGAACTGGCAATTGTCCAAATTCCTTACAATAACATGGCCAATACCATTAAAACTGGCGATATGGCGATTATTAGTTTAGCTGAAAATGATTTAAATCGAATATTTTCAGGTATTTATATCATATTATTAAATGACAAACTGCTTATCAAGCGCGTTCAATATGATCCCGTTGAAAATGGTTATCATCTGATCAATGATAATCCTATCTACAAAAACCATCTTATTAAGCAAGATGGCGCAGTGCCATTTAATATCATTGCTAAAATCGAGCATATTTTGACAAATGTTGCTGATTAATGATTCAGTCCATTTTTAAATAAAAAAGCCGCAATTTAAGCGGCTTTTTTTGATTTATAATTTTACTGTACAAACAAAAAATAATTTTTTATGAGTAAATGTTCTTGACGAACTGTACATGGTTTTTTCTTTCTTTTTTGTTTTTAATCAGTTTAATTAAATTTTTATGTGGAGTTTTCATAAAGCTCTCCTTTTTCTTTTATGGTTAGATCTCCTAAACGTTTATTCACATAAACGTATCAACTTTTTTTAATAATTTTTTTATCATAATCTTAGTCTTACACCTCTCATTTTATTTTGTCTTTTTAATGCGACTTACATAGTAAGTCGCGCCGATAATGAACAATGAGAATATTAGAACCATTGACCAAAACGTTTGATATAAATTGTCTTCATCAATTGTGCAACAATGCAGTAACACACTAATGTGCCAACCAACCATGGGAAATACGTCCAAGGTAATGGCTCTAAACCAATCAAATGACCTAGTGGTGAGAATGGAATATAAATTCCCACAGCCATAATTAACATTGTCATCACAATAACAGGGAATGCAGCCGTACTTTGAATAAATGGTATCTTTTGCGTTCTTAGCATATGAACAACTAATGTTTGTGATAGCAAGCCTTCAATAAACCAACCTGAATGGAATAATGATTGCATTTCAACACTGTTTGCACTAAATACAAACCACATTAACATATAGGTTGTGATATCAAAGATGGATGAAGTTGGCCCAATCCAGATCATAAAACGTCCAATATTAGGCGCATCCCATTTTCTTGGTTTTTGTAAAAACTCATCATCCATTTTATCCCATGGTAAAGACAGTTGTGAAATATCATACAGTAAGTTTTGAATTAACAGATGAATCGCAAGCATTGGTAAGAACGGAATAAATGCACTAGCAACTAATACAGAGAACACATTACCAAAGTTAGAACTTGCCGTCATATTGAGGTATTTCATGATATTACCAAATGTTTCACGACCGCGGATCACCCCCTCTTCTAACACCATTAAATTCTTTTCAAGTAAAATAATATCAGCAGACTCTTTCGCAATATCGGTTGCTGTGTCAACTGAAATACCGACATCCGCATCACGTAATGCAGGAGCATCATTAATACCATCACCAAGGAAACCAACGGTATGACCATTTTCTTGTAAAATACGGATAATACGTGATTTTTGTAATGGTGTGAGTTTTGCAAAAATAGTTCGCTGTTCAACTAACTCTTTTAACTCTGCATCACCCATTTTTTCAATTTCAACACCAAGCAGTGGTTGGCCTGGCTCAAGTCCGACTTCACGACAAATTTTTGCTGTGATGATTTCATTATCACCCGTTAATACCTTAACGGATACACCATGTTCATGTAATGCCGTGATTGCTTCAAGTGCACTCTCTTTTGGTGGGTCAAGGAATGTTAAAAACCCTTTAATGGCAAGCTCACATTCATCCGCGACGTTATATTGAGTTTTGGTATCTTGTTCATCAATATTTTTAACACCTACAGCCAACACACGAAAACCTTCTTGATTATAGCCATGTGCGATATCAATTAACGCTTTTTTACGATCCTCATCAAGCGGAACATACTCTCCATTTTCATATACTGTTGTACAAATTGATAACATCTCTTCAACGGCACCTTTGCAGATCATGAGGTGACCACTGTTATCATTTTGAACAACCACCGATAAACGACGACGAACAAAGTCAAATGGCAGTTCATCAATTTTAGTATATTGGCCTAAGCCTAATTTTTTGACATTGGCTTTTTGGTCTGCGAATTGGATGATCGCTTTGTCCATCAAGTTTTTCATCCCACTTTGGTAAAAACTGTTTACCCAAGCTAGCTTTAATACCGATGGATCGACTTGACCATAAATATCAAGATGTTGCTCTAAAATAATACGATCTTGTGTGAGTGTGCCGGTTTTATCCGTACAAAGCACATCCATTGCACCAAAATTTTGTATTGCATTTAAACGTTTTACAACGACCTTACGTTTTGCCATACCGACTGCGCCTTTAGCAAGGTTGGCACTGACAATCATTGGCAGCATTTCTGGCGTTAACCCCACTGCAACCGCTAATGCAAATAGTGCAGCTTCACCCCAATCGCCTTTGGTAACACCATTAATCACAAGGACAATCGGCACCATAATTAACATAAAGCGAATAAGTAACCAACTGACACTGTTTACGCCTTTATCAAAAGATGTTTCCGCTCGGGTACCAATAATTGACTTAGCTAATGAACCAAAATAAGTATCCGCACCGGTCGCGACGACAATCGCTTTAGCGGTACCGCTCACAACGTTAGTCCCCATAAAACAGACGTTATTGACATCAAGCGCATTGTCTTTCGTCACTTCTGATAAATTGAGATTATCACTACTTTTTTGTGACACACAGCTTAACGTATCATATTTTTCAACAGGGATGGATTCACCTGTTAATACCGCTTGGCTGACAAATAAATCACGTGATTCAATTAAACGGATATCGGCAGGAATCATATCTCCGGCAGATAAATAGATGATGTCACCGGGTACAATTTCATTAAGAGGAACTTCAATCCGCTCTGAACTCATGTTTTTATGTGGACGTCGTAATACCGTTGCAGTTGTTCTAATCATTGATTTTAATGCTTCGGCAGCTTTATTAGAACGGTACTCCTGCCAAAAACGCAGTAAACCACTTAGTGAAACCATGACTAAAATAATCACAATGCCCGTAATATCGGTTTCTTCACCATCTTGTAGAGGCAACCAATAATCCGTAAAAAAGCTCACTGATGCTAAAATAAGTAAAACAAAAATAAATGGATTTTTAAATGCTAAAAGAAGCTGTACAAAAGCCGAAGGCACTTTTTCTCTAGCAACTTCATTTTTACCATATCTTTCGATGCGTGATTTGGCATCTGCTTGGGTTAGTCCCATTAAATTTGATTGAAAATGAGCTAAAGTTGCATCTAAGTTACCTTTCGCTTCTTCAATCGCTTTGATTTCAAGTTTTTTGTCTTTAATTTGTGCCATAATTTTGTACCTAACATGTTAATGATTCACTGACATGTTTTAATTTTCTATTTTTAGCGATAGTTATCGGATTCGCTATTTGATAATCATGATTTTTAAGCAATAGCAATCTCGTCTCTGATTTGTTAAGTCAAAGAGATATCTACGGGCTAAAAACCAATTTAATCCAGAAAATACAACTAATCGACCGAGTTAAGGCACAAAGGTGACCTAAATCAGCAACGGATTAATCGCAAATTTAAATGGATTAGAAAATGAAATTAGATACAACTTGGGGGTTCTAAATGCTTTTCAGACAAATGTAATATAGACCATGCTAAACGTGTAGCACTATGATTAAAATGTGTGTGATAGCTTCTGTATGTAGAGAATTGCATATCGTTCACCGTTACCGTTTTTGTTATCCATTTTCGGCTTGTGAACTGAAAAAATAGTTATTTAGACAGGTTCGTTAACCGATAATAAGATTGGTGTTAATTTTTCCCCCAAAATACTGCCTGGGGTGTCCAGATTGAGTGTCCATATTGCTCCTGTAATTGAACTCAACATGTCTTTATATTTCTACTTTTTTCAACCCTCATTGTTTAAAAACGAATTAAACAAAGTGAAAAAAGCCAAAAGACGCGGCATTTATACCCCTTTAATCAAGTATTGTCAACAGTATATTGACATAATGACTGAAAAAGCATTCAACCAGCTAATTTTACAGCAATCACAACTCATTATTGCTGACCAAATAGACAATCTTTGTCTTATGCAATACCATTTTTGTCACTAAATCAAGCGATGTTCATTATCGTCGGTATCGATTAGGATCAATCTGATATTTAATCAATTTATTGTATAGCGTACCCCGTGATACCCCAAGTTGGAGTGCTGACTTACGCAAATTGCCATGGGTTGCTTGCAAACAAGCGACAATGTGTGTTTTTTCAGTATGCTGCAAACGATTACTTTCATGTGTTATGCCATCATGGAAGGACGGCTGTTTAAACATGTTCAAGGTCCCATTAGGAATATCTAACAATGAAATTTTGGCATTTTGTGAAAAATGAATACAACGTTCAATTAAATTTTCCAATTCTCTGACATTACCAGGCCAATCATAGTGATAAAATAGTGCTGTCACTTCTGGTGAAAACTCAACGATGGGTTTGTTCAAAGCTAAACAAATCTTTTTCTGGAAATGATGCATTAAAAGGGGCAAGTCATCAATACGTTGCTTAAGGGATGGGATATGAATAGCAATGACATTTAAACGATAATAGAGATCTTGCCGGAATGCATTATTTTCAACGAGTTTATATAAATCTTTGTTTGTTGCCGCAATGATTCTAACATCAATTTTTTGTGATTGATTGCCACCTACACGAATTATCTCATTTTCCTGGATCACGCGTAATAAATTGATTTGTGCTTCAATTGGCATATCACCAATTTCATCCAGGAAAAGCGTTCCACCATTAGCTAATTCAAATTTACCTGGCGCCCCACCTCGTTTAGCCCCAGTAAATGCACCTTCCACATAGCCAAATAATTCACTTTGCACTAATTCTCTGGGTAATGCACCGCAATTCACGGCAATAAACGGCTCATCACACCGTGCACTTGCATTATGAATAGCTTGTGCAAACATTTCTTTACCCGTACCACTATCACCTAAAATAAGCACAGTAGAATCGGTTTGGCTACTTAACTTTCCAATCGAAATCGCTTCAAGTAAAAGTTTAGATTGCCCTACAATCGAATCAAAATGATAGCGAGCATGACTCCCCATCATTTTTTGAGCCATTTTATGAATACGTTTTTTTTCATGAATTGATAAAACAAAATGGCTAAATCTAATGGGGATAACCGAGACAATACATTGTAATAATTGGTTATTATTCAACCTAATGGTAATCTCTTGATCTTGGTGCTTATTACCATCAATCAATGCCATAATCTGTTCATCGGTAAAGTGAGCAATTTGTGATAAATGATATTTAATAGGATCAAGGCTAATATCAAGAAAAAACAGTTTTCGTGCATAGTTATTCATCACATGAATATTAGCAAAATTATCAATGACAATAACACCTTCATCAAACGATTCAATAAACATTTTTTCTGTTTCTAATGCACGTTGTAATTGCATTTGACGAGATATAGCATCTGCGGCAGCTTGAACAGTACCAAGCGTATGATAATGGAAAAATTCATTTTCACCCATAGTAAGGGTCAAAATACCAATAATTTGATGATTCGCGTCAAAAATGGGGGTTGCTGCACAATCCATGTTCCGTTTACGCAGTGATTGGCTGTAGTTTTCTGTCGATAGCACATACACAATCTTTTTTTCAATAATGCAGCGCCCTGTGCAGTTAGTGCCTTGGACTTCTTCGGTCAAAATACTACCAATTGGGGTGATATCGAGTCCACAGCTATGTAAGGTTATACCATCAGCGGTAGTTAAATTAATATGTCCTTTATGATTATATGCCAACAGCCCCATCATAATATGGTCAGCAATACTGATCAGTTCTTGATGCTCTTGTAAAACTTTATGTAGCGTCAACTGATCAACAATTTTTTGATGTCCATGATAAGGATCAATACCTAATTCTCTTGAATATGTCCATGAGGAAAATATTTTATCGCGAATATGAGGTGATGGAGAGCCTTGTTCAACAAAATCAATCCAAGCTTCATCTTGTAAACGCAAAGTATGCATGCGATGACTATCATTACTGAGTTTAGTGATTTGACTAAGATCATATTCATCAAGTTTTTCATTTAACGTGGACATAAATCACCTCTGCTGACCTTCAAATTATGTTCAATATATTAACATGTTCAATCTTAAATGTTCAAAATATAAACACACTATGTACAACCACAAAAAATAACTTATATATAATCAATATGATAAATAAAAAAATAAATTGGCATCATTGTTGCAATGAATTATGCAGCTTAGATACTTAATGTGACATAAAAACACACTGTTATCTGGAGGTCTTAATGCATAAACATAACATAAACTATATTATTTCTGTTTGTAGTATCGCATCACTTGCTGGCCTTATTCTGGGTTATGATGCATCGGTAATTTCGGGTGCCATTGAACCTTTAACGGAATATTTTGATCTGACACCAGCTGAATGTGGCTTAGCCGTATCGAGCGCTATCATTGGGTGTATTCTTGGCGCGTATTTTGTTGGTTATCTCGCTGATAAGTACGGCCGTCGAACAACCTTAATGTTGGCCAATATCTTATTGATGATCTCCGCTATTGGCTCTGCCATTACCGATGTTTTTTCATTATTCATTTTATATCGCGTTTTAGGTGGTATTGCGATTGGTATGGTTTCCACAGTAACCCCCTTGTATATAGCTGAATTTTCACCCAAAGATATTCGAGGCAGAATGCTTGGTTTACAACAATTGGTCATGGTGGGCGGTCAGTTAATTGTCTATATTGTTAACTTTACGATTGCAAAAGGGATGATCCATGAATGGGTCGTCGAATTCGGCTGGCGTTGGATGTTAGCGTCTGTATTATTACCGTGTGTATTATTTATGTTTTTATCGTTTCTCATTCCTGAATCGCCACGATGGAATGTGATGAAAAATCATGATCAAAAAGCAATGGACACGCTAACTAAAATCTCGAATCAGTTACATGCACAACACCTTTTTAATGAGATCAAAGCCTCCTTTGTTGACTCTGCGAAAGTGAACAAAATTGGCTTTTTTTCGGTGCTGTCAAACGCTAAATCACGATATATCACCTTAATTGGCTGTACGATTGCAGTTTTACAACAACTGACTGGTATTAATATTCTTTTATATTATGCGCCATCACTCCTTAAAAATATTACTGGCTCAAATCAGGAATCCTTGTTTCAAACCATTTTCTTGGGGATTGCACTATTTGTCGGTGTATTTATTGCATTACGATTTATTGATAATGTCGGACGAGTCAAACTATTGCGCCTCGGTTCAATTGGCTGTTGCCTCTGTCTGATTATTTCAGCATTAACCTTTTACTTTAATATTATCGGATATCTTCCGATTACCCTCTTAGTCATCTTTGTGTTGATTTATGCGATTTCCTGGAGTCTTGGCGCTTGGTTACTGATTTCTGAAATTTTCCCTAATCGAATTAGAGCGGTTGCGATGGGAATCTCATTTAGTGCGATGTATCTCAGTAATGCATTAATCGCTCAAGTCTTCCCGATGATGAACCAAAATGACTGGTTGATGGCGACATTCAATGGTGGTTTTCCGCTCTTAATTTGTGCCGCCAGCTGTCTATTTGGTTATTGGTTTATTGGTCGGTTTTTACCAGAAACGAAAGGAATATCGTTAGAAAAAATTGAACCTGTTATGTTATCAAAATCGAAACGTTTTGCCGCAAAATCATAAGATGAATTCAATATTAATATGTAATTAAAAGAGGATTAAATCATGACAAATCAAACAAATAATATCCGTGTTGGTTTAATTGGCGCTGGTCGTATGGGGAGTTTTCATGCGCGACTTCTACGTCATTTTGTAAAAGGAGCCGATCTTGTCGCTATTGCAGATCCCAATCTGTCTAATGCACAAAAATTGGCTAAAGAATTAGTCATTAGCACCATTTATGACAAGCCTGAGAATTTAATTAATAACCCCAATATTGATGCCGTTGTTATTGCTGTGCCTGCTCGTTTTCATGCACAGACAGCAATTCAAGCGGCTCAAGCGGGCAAAGCGGTATTTTGTGAAAAGCCGATGGCACTGACACTTGAAGATGCCGATAATGTGATAGCCGCAGCAGAAAAAGCCAATGTCGTCTTACAAGTCGGTTTTAACCGACGTTTTGCAGCAGGTTTTTTAGCCGCACATAATGAAATCTTAGCGGGTAATATCGGTTCGCCACAATTAATCCGCTCATTGACACGCGATCCAAAACTAAATGATCCAGCCCCAATTCCCCAGTGGACAATCTATTATGAAACATTAATTCATGATTTTGACACAATTTTATATTTTAACCCTAATGCCAAACCTATTTCGGTTTATGCCGTCGCGGATGCGCTCGTTAGACCTGATTATAAAGAAAAAGGGTTATTAGACACTTCGGTAGTCACCATCCGTTTTGATAATGGTGCTATCGCCACTGCTGAAGCGAATTTCCAAGCACTGTATGGTTATGACGTAAGAGCAGAAGTATTTGGTAGTAAAGGTATGGTCACAGCGGGGGATGCTCGTCAGAACAATATGTTACGCTTTACTAAAGACGGCGTTTCGTACGATACATGTCGTATGGACACAGAACTGCTAAAAGATGCCTATCAAGCTGAATTAACCTCTTTTATTGATTGCATCAAATATCGTAAAAAAACCCTTGTCGGTGGCAAAGAGGCTAAAGCCGCTTTAGCGATTGCCTTAGCATGTATCGAATCAGTTAAAACAGGACAAGCCGTTAACCTATAAAACAAGAGGTCATCATATGCATTTTTTAAAATCAGCGTGTCTGGACGCAATGTATACCGAATTGCCATTTTTAGACCGGATCTATCAAGCCAAGAAAGATGGGTTTGACTATATCGAATTTTGGGGGTGGCAAGATAAAGATATTGATGCTATACAACGTATTACGCAAGACGTTGATATTAAAGTGAGTGGTTTTAATGGTGATGCAACACTTTCACTGATTGACCCATTGCAACAAACGGATTATTTAGTATATTTAGAAGAATCGGTTAAAATTGCTAAAAAACTGTCCTCAAAATCCGTCACTATTCACTCAAATGGACTAGGAGATAAAGGCCGAGTTATCGATCCTTATCTGCAATTATCTGACACCACGAAATTATGCGCAATGTTTGATACACTCAAAAAATGTGCAGCAATTGCAGAAAAAAATGGTATCCAAATGAATTTAGAGCCATTGAATATCAAGGTAGATCATGTTGGGAATTATCTGGCTACAACCAAAATGGCCGCTGAGTTAACGCGGCTAGTGGGGTCACCAAATCTAAAAGTGCTTTATGACATCTATCACATGCAGATTAATGAAGGTGATCTCGCGGGTAACTTAGCCAGTTATATTGATCAAATTGGCCATATTCATGTTGCTGACTCACCGGGCCGACATGAACCTGGAACGGGTGAAATTAACTATCACTTTATTTTTGATTATCTTAGTCAAATTGGTTACCAAGGAATAATTGGTTATGAGCTGTTTCCAAAAACCAATACGGCATTGGCGGTTAAAGCCATTATGTCTTATTAAGCGCTAAGTGAATGATCGGGATTAAGTCTAATTTAATCCCTGTTTTTTACTTCGCAGATAACAGTAAATCAATCAGCTTATATCTTGGAGAACAGAGATGAATAACAATGTACGGCTTGCGATTGCGCCTATCGGCTGGACGAATGATGATATGCCTGAATTAGGCGCTGAAAATACGTTTGAACAATGTATCAGTGAGATGGCTTTAGCTGGTTTTAGTGGCTGTGAAGTGGGCAATAAATATCCGCGCGATATTGCTTTATTAAAACATAAATTGAGTATACGAGGACTGCAAATCTGTAATGCTTGGCTCAGTACTTATTTTGCGGATGGACGAAGGCAACAGACTATTGAGCAATTTATTGAACATCGTGATTTTCTTTACGAATTGGGCGCAAAAGTCATTGGCTGTTCAGAACAGACCAGCAGTATTCAAAGTTTGCATAAACCCCTATTTGGTTTAGATAAACCCGTATTCAATGATAAACAGTGGCGTCTCTTAGCAGAGGGGTATAATTTGCTCGCCGACATCGCGGCTGAAAAAGGCATGCAAGTCTGTCTCCATCACCATATGGGGACGGGTGTTCAAACCCGTGATGAAATCGATCGCTACCTTGATGAAGTCAACAACAATGTTTATTTGCTATTTGATACAGGTCATGCCTATTATGCTGAAGGCTCTCAACAATCCATGCTTGAAATACTACAAAAGCACCTTGCTCGAACAATACATGTTCATTTAAAAGATGTACGAGATAATGTGGTCGATGAGGTCAAAAAACAGCAACTTAGTTTTCGAGAAGGTGTCGTTAAAGGTACATTTACGGTTCCTGGTGATGGCGACATTGATTTTAAACCTGTATTTTCGATGTTAAATCATGCTCAATATCAAGGTTGGATGGTCGTTGAAGCAGAGCAAGACCCAAGCCAAGCAAACCCATTTGATTATGCGCTAAAAGGACGCCAATATATTCGCAATCTCACTGGACTTTGAATCAATTAGCGATTTTTTCATAATAAAAAGCCGTCATAACGACGGCTTATCAATGAATATAAAAATCAAATATCCATATTCATTAGTGCAGCACTTAGGCCTTTACCATGCATATCATGTGCTAATGTACGAGTGACACCACCACCTAGCGCACTATACATAACAAAATTTAATGCTCCAATGTTAGGAAGTTCATAACGCACAACATCACCTTTTACAATGTCAGAAAAATAGGCTTTAACTTTCTCAGCAGTAACAGCTTGTTTTAATTTTTCATAATCATTCATATCATAGGCAATTAAAGAAATATTAGAGATATTACCTTTATCACCAGTACGAGAATGAGCAATCTCACGAAGTTTCATATTTATACCTCCAAATAACTTACGCTAGTTTTAACTAAATGACGATTAAGCAAAGTTGAATCCATTGCAACGATTTCTTTTACTGACTTATAAGCACCGCCGCCGCCAGCAGGACCATTTGTATAAAGTGTTTCAACTTCATTACCAATTGATGCAGCTTCGTCTTTAGTCGCAAAGCGAGCAGCAACACGAGCTCTCACTTCATAAGGCTTACTCTCGGCAGATAATTTTGCGCCATGTAATGAATTAATACCAATGAGATCAAAACGAATTTCTTGTGGATGGATATGACAAATGGTTAAACGCTCTTTAACAATATCTAATGCAAGCTGACCACGTTCAACAGCACCAGGACCTGCATAGCTCATTTCGCCTTCACCAATGAATCCATCAGTGTACCCCACAGAAACTTTTAATGTTTCGGTACGTGCTTTGCCTGTCGCTCCCGCGACAGCCACTTGGTCTTTTGCAATTTGGGTAAACGTAATACCGGTAAAATCAGCGACCACATCTGGCGTGATATATGCATCGGGTTTATGAATTTCATAAAGCAATTGCTGTTTACACGTGTCGACTGTCACACAGCCACCAGCTCCTTCTACTTTAGTAATGACCGCATTACCCTCTTCTGTGATTTCTGCAATAGGGAAGCCTAAACGAGCTAAACCTTGCACATCACGGAATCCAGGGTCTGCAAAATAGCCTCCCGTAATTTGTCCTGCACACTCAAGTAAATGGCCAATTGCTGTACCTTTACCTAATTTATCCCAGTCATCACTTTTCCAATTAAACTCATACATCATCGTTGATAAAAAGAGTGACGGATCAGATACTCGTCCTGCAATCACAATATCAGCACCATTTTGTAAGGCTTCGACTAATGGTTCAGCACTAAGGTATGCATTTGCAGAAATGATGTTTTTACCTGAAGCAGAAATATGGCAACCGGCTTCATCCAGTTTTAAATCTTCTTTTACCACGGTATCATAGACGTCATCACCTTCTACAATAGCTATTTTTAAGTGCGATAAGCCTAAATCACGCGCTATTTTTTGCGTTAATTCAGCCGCAGCTTTTGGATTAGCGGAGCCCATATTTGTCACAATTTTGATTTTCTTTTCAGCACAAATCGGGAGTACCGCTTTCATTCTTGCCGCTAACAATTCGTTAAAGCCAGTTTGTGGATTTTGTTTCTTTTGACGTTGACCAATGGCAATCGTTCTTTCAGCTAAACATTCAAAAATTAAATAACTGATATTACCTTTTTGGACTAATTCAACGGCTGGTTCAATTCTATCGCCGCCGTAACCAGCACCACAACCAATTCTAATTTTTCTCATAATAAATACCTCTAAATAATTATTGCTTTTTATATTGGGAATACGCCACTTGCGACACATGCAAAAGTCATGATAACGCTTGCTAACCATAAAATTGGAATACTGAATTTCTGGTGATCAGCAAGATCAACCCCTGCTAAACTCACTAATAAGAATGTTGCTGGCGTTAAAGGACTTACAGGGAAACCTGTCGTCATTTGCCCCATGATAGAAGCTTGTGCAACTTGAATACCAGGTACACCTAACATTTCAACCGTATTTGCAACAACCGGCATAATACCGAAATAGTAAGAATCTGGATCAAACACTAAACTCAATGGCATAGAGATCAGACCCGTAATAAATGGCACATGGCTTGCAAAACTTTCAGGGACAAAATGAACCGCTGCTTCAGACATTGCTTTTAACATCCCTGAACCACTCATAATTCCTGTAAATGCGCCAGCTGCGAATAAAATGGATGCCATCATCAACGCGGCTTTTGCGTGAGCATTGATGCGTTCTGATTGCATTTTGACATTTGGATAGTTGATCATTAAGGCTAGCGTTAATGCGATCATAAATGCCACAGTTGGTGAAATTCGGGTAAATACCATGGTACTTAAGACAGCAACAACTAAACCAATATTGACCCAAAATAGGTGTGGACGACGGAGTTTTTTCTCGTCTTCAGTTAATTCTTTTTCATGCACCGCTGATTCGCCACTTGCTAACATTGCAGTTACTGCTGCACTGGTTAAACCTAAACGTTTTTGCTCTTTTTTACCCCAGTAGTATCCCATAAAGATCATGAATGCAAGACCCGCGATTTGTGCAGGAATTAATGGAACAAAAAGATCATGTGTTGAAATATTTAACGCACTCGCTGCACGGATCATCGGCCCAGTCCAAGGTAGGAAGTTAACCCCTGCACTTAAGGCAGTAATACCAATTAGCATACGTTTATCCATACCTAACTTATCAAACAAAGGCAACATCGTTGGTACAGTAATTAAAAATGTCACCGCACCATTACCATCTAAGTGAGCAATTAACGCTAAAATACCGGTACCAATGATGATACGAATTGGATTGATTCCAACAAAACGTAAAATACGTTTAATAATCGGGTCAAACATTCCTGCATCGGTAACAACACCAAAGAATGTAATGGCGAAAACAAACATGGCTGCCATAGGCGCTAATTTTGTAATCCCTGCTACAATGTATTTTGGTGTTTCCAGACCACAACCGGCAATCAGTGCGCCAATCGTTGGGATAACAATCAATGCCACAACGGGCGACATTCGTTTCGACATAATGCAATACAGCAGTACAGCAATCGTCAAAACACCGATAAGTGCTAACATATTTTTCTCCTGTTATAATTTATTAAGTTATTGGCGGCAATATTACGCGTAAATGCGCGGATAATTACTTAAAAATCAAATTATTTTATCGATACGACAAATTAAAAAGGATTAATTAATCATACAAATTGATTTATTTAAAACACAAATAATTGAACCCAAAATAAGGTATTGATAATCAACACGTTAAAAGACCCTAAATTTTATACGACAATTTTCACCTGTTGTGATCACAAAAATTAAAAATCAAATTTGTTAATTCATTCAAACAAATTTGAATTATGTTAAAGTTATGCCATTCGATAGCCAATCAAGGAATAATCAATGAATATTTCTATCCGCCAAATGCGTGCATTTTTAGCACTTGCCGAAGCCGAAAATTTTACTCGGGCATCGGAAATGGTTTGTTTATCTCAACCTGCATTTAGTGCTCTGATTGCTTCTTTAGAGCAAGAAGTGGGCTATCGACTCTTTGATCGTGATACACGAAAAGTACAGCTCAATGCAAATGGCTTACATTTTGTTGAATTAGCCAGTCGTTTTGTTAATAACTATGACAATATTGTGCAGGAGATCAAACTTTATTCGCAAGGTGAAGAAGGAAGTGTGACGCTAGCGGTATTGCCATCGTTAGCCGTGCAATGGTTGCCACAGATTATTTCTAAGTTTAATATTGAAAATCCTCATATTCGAATCAATATTGTCGATACCCAGTGGGATCGATGCTTACAAGCGATTGTCAATAACTCAGCAGATCTTGCGGTAACGGCAGGCACACCATCATTAAAAGAGATTCAAGCTGAATTACTCTTTTCTGATGACTTTTACTTAATTTGCCCTAAAAACCACCCTTTCGCAAAAAAATCGCATGTTGAATTAAAAGATCTTGAAGGTGAAAAGTTTATCGCTTTTTCAAATGGGACGAGTATTCGTTTGTTCACCGATCAATTAACCCAGCTCTACAATATTCGTTATGTGCTTGAAGTCAGGCAACTTACCACCATGATGGGGCTCATTGCAGCCAACCAAGGAATCAGTATTACGACGGGATTAACACTATTTCAGTTTGAACACGATAGTATTGCGATTATTCCATTTAAAGATGTGTCATTAAAACGCGCTGTTTATTTGATTAAGAAAAAAGAGCGCCAGCTATCTAGCCAAGCGCTCAAGTTATATGAGTTTATTAAAGAACATGCGAGTAATGACTAGCATGTTCAATAAATATTATTCAATAAATAATAAATAAAATACTAGGTTAATTTTTATTCAAATCGTCATTAAGTCATTAACAAGCCAAGTAAACCTTAAATTTAGGTGTTTTGGCTATTACGTCAACGCGTTTAAAATTATCATCAAGCAGTTGGTGGTAAGGTAAAAAAGAATTTGCAACAATACACAATTTACCATTGGCATTTAAAAAGGTTTTACTTTGCTTAATCAAGGTTTCTGCTGCATTGTAGTTGGTCTCTTTACCATCATGAAAAGGCGGATTAGATACAATAAAATCAAATTTACCGCTGATTGCTGAAAACACATCACTAGCAAAAACCTCACCGCTTATATGATTCGCTTGTAGGGTACGTTGAGTAGCCGCTATCGCAGCCGCACTTACATCAGCACTCACCAGTTCAACAGTGGGATTTATTTTTGCTGAAAAGGCAGACAAAACACCACTACCACATCCCATATCCAATACTCGCCCTTTTATTAGCTGAGTCTGCTCAAGTAACGTATTTAAAAGTAAGTCACTACCAACATCTAATGTTTTTTGGCTAAATACACCAGGTAAACTACACACAGTAAGGTTAAACTGTTCAAAGTGTAAATCATACTGTAGCCACCATTCTTCCAAATTAAATGCGATTCGACTCTCGGCTTGAAAGTGGTATAGACTGCAACGTCTTGCACTGTCAATTTTTTGAATCGAACCAAAATCGCTTAACAGGGTTTCGGCACTTTTAACACCACTGCGATTTTCACCGACAATAAACACATCTGTTCCTTTAGCCAAATGGTTCAATAAACAGGCTAATTGGAATTGCGCTTCCGATTTATTTTTAGGCCAGTAATAGATAAGCGTATCCGTATTATTGTAACAGCTTTCACTCGGTAAAAGTCCAAATTCAATAACCGCGTTTTGACGACGATCATTTAAATGCGAGTAAATATGAAACAAGGTACAGTGCACTTTTGTCATTGCAGTATCAAGTTGTAGCATGTAGTCATCATGAAAATCACCTGCTACTAACAGATTTTTCCCGCTAAACAATGATTCATGACGTTGTAAAATTTGGCTCGATGGTGTAAATGCCGACATAGGATTAACCTCAAATAAAAATCTTTATAAAAAATTGGTTAGATTATACAATTAACTTTTGTGAATCACTAATAAAACCCTATGAATAAGCAAGATTGGTATCTTAATCAGCTCGGTATTACACAATATGTGCTACGCAACCCCTCTGTGATGAAGGGGGAATCAGCAATGAATATTGCGGATAATGTTCGCCTGATTGTTGTGTCCCAATTAGTCCCCACTGATAAAATTTTTTATGATATTTTAAAAGCAATACATCTTACTGAGCAGGATTGTTTAATTTTATCGCCGTCTCAATTAATCATGCCAATTGAGCAAGTCAATCATGTGATTTGGTTTATTGATCAACCGTTACCAGATCCTTGGCAAACCTCTCCATTATTAGAAAGTAAAGCAATAATTACGACGGTTTCATTAACTCAATTAGCCTTATCACCAAATTTAAAACGCCAGTTGTGGCACAACCTTTGCCAATATGAAAACCATTTCAACGCTTAATGACGCAGACTTAGAACAAGTCTATCACATTGAAACATTGTGCCACCCTTTTCCGTGGAGTAAAAACACGTTACTGTCAAATCAAGGTGAGCGCTATATTAATAAAAAGATTTCTGTTAATCAGCAACTTGTTGGTTTTTTGATTTGCCATGTGGTGCTAGATGAAGCGACATTATTTAATATTGCTATTCACCCTGATATGCAAAAACAAGGCTTAGCAACCGCACTACTCAATCAGTTATTGAAGGAACTTGAGCAAAAAAAAGTACACACTCTGTGGCTTGAAGTCAGGGCCTCTAATCATACGGCAATTCGGTTATATGAACATTTGGGCTTTAACCAAATAACCGTCCGCGCTAACTATTATCCAACGATACAGGGGCGTGAAGATGCGATTATTATGGCTTATACATTATCGTTGTAAATAAAAGAACCACAGGAAACACCATGGCTAAAGCACTCCTTTTTGTAAATGGCGAACCACCCACACATTTTCCATCTGAACTGAGTCAATATCACTACATTGCCTGCACAGATGGTGCTTATCATAATTATTTGATTGATACAGATATTGTGCCAGATTTTATTATTGGTGATCTTGATAGTCTGCATTCAACCCCAATCACTCGGACTATTGATGTGGTCCATACTCCCGATCAAAATAAAAATGATTTTGAAAAAGCATTACTTTTTTTAGCCGATAAAGGCATCAAACACTTTGACATTTATGGCGCATCAGGCCATGCAAGTGACCATTTTTTAGGTAATCTGTCCGTTGCAATGCGCTATTACCTCAAATTTGAACTGAACTTTTTTGATCACTATTGCCGCTTCTTTTTTGCCAAAAATCAATCAACCATTCCTCAAGTAAAAGGTAAAACCATATCGCTGATGCCCTTTTGTAAAGTTTATAATGTAACGATTAGCGGTTTTAAGTATCCGTTAAGTAATGTAAATTTACAACTTGATGGTTTAATCAGTTTACGCAATGAAGCCATTGAAGATGAAATTCGTATCGAATTCGATAAAGGTCATCTTTTACTTTTCATTTCCAATTAAATCAATATCATAAATTTATTAAAGGCTGTCTTAACTTAACAATATTATCTAATTTACATTCACAAAATTGACATTTACATTACCTTACAGTATTGTTTTGCTATTAAACCGAGTCTCTATTGATTAATGGTTAAAAATCATCTGTTTTTCTATTTCAATCTTGATTGTGATTCATTAAAAATAAGGTCAAAACTCGAATCTTAACATGTTTACGTAAGGACAGTTCATGATTAAAAAATGCTCTTTGCTGGTTTGTGCGGTACTGACCTCACACGCCGCATTAGCCGACAGTAATAGTAATGTACAAAGTGTTATCGATGCATTTACTAACTGTGACAATAGTTTCTTTTATCAACTCAAAAGCAATCAAAGTGATTTTAACGGGATAACTGATTTAGTTGTAAAAGACGATATTGCGTATATTCCCGTTGAAGATGTGACGCAAAATGACCGGAATATCACTTTTTTTGAGCAGCCTATTGAATACCGAGGTTTGACAATCACAGGCTATCAAAATATTTATATTGAAACACCATTTTTAGGACAATATTATTATTGGGGAATGGTTATAGATGGGTCGGTGGACAATGTTAAAGCATCATTGAACCAGTTACCATGGCAACAGTATAACTCATCAAGTTATGTGGCCAGCCCTAAATTATTTGATCGTCAAGTCAAAAATAGTGGATGGCAAAACAATCCGTACGCCATTGATGGCGTCATTCCTCGAGCCTTTACTGTCGAAAAATCCCTTTATTTAGAGCCGATTAATGAGCATCAGGTTCATTTGGTTTGTTCAATCCAAGGGGATGTGAATAAAGATATTCTTTATTCTATTCATCCTGATATGCGTTACATCGATGAACACATTGATGCCGTCCGTCAACAAAAAATTAACGCGATTAAAGAACAGCTACAAAATCAAAAACATGATGACGATGCAAGCGCGAATCCGCCACCTACTGATTATAATCAGACCGCGGACAAGGAGATTTAAGATGAAAAAACCTCAATGCTTAAACTATTTCTACGGTCTCATCTTAGTCGTAAGCAGTTGTTACAGCTTTGCAAATAGTAACGAACCCAATGAAACCAATACCAGTTTAACAGATAGCCGAGTACCCACCCAGTATCTGCCGATCGAACACTCCAACATGGGTGCAACGGTGAGCTATACGTTTGTTGATAAAACATCCGTCAAAATCCATCCGTATAATGCGTTAATTAGAACCTACACGCGTGTTATCAACTATGGTCCTGCTTTGATGCAAGACAAAGATGGCGTTAGCGTTCCATACCGTTCAATGGTTATTCATGAATTCGTAAACTGTGATAAAAAAGAGCATGCGAAAGGTTTAATTGAAACCTATGAAAATTATTTTGGTGCAGGCGCATTACAAAATACAAATAATCTTCCAAAACGCTGGGAAGCTACCTCTGTCGATAGTAAAGAAAGACAAAACCTCATTGTCATTTGTTCGTTGCCACTAAATAAATAATCACGCCATGATCAACTGGGCAATTAGCCCAGTTTTCGTTAAATTATTGTCATAAGGTATGATTATAGTGTAAAAATCAGCTTATGCCGGATTATCAATATCCACAAACCTAACATCAAGATCATAATGTTTAGTTAGCCATTGACCTAAAGCTTCAATACCAAAACGTTCTGTAGCATGGTGCCCTGCTGCATAAAAATTAATGCCATACTCACGAGCAATATGGATTGTACGTTCGGACACTTCCCCTGTAATAAAAGCATCAAAACCATGCTGAGCCGCCAACTCGATATAATCTTGTCCCCCACCACTGCACCAAGCAACACGTTTAATCACCGTTGGTGCGTTATCACCGCAGAACAAGACTGGATGATTAAGTCCTGTTTCTAAACGCGCTTTTAGGGTTAATGCCGTTATCGGTTCAATAAATGAGCCTTTAAATAACAAATCAGTAATATCTTTTCTGGAGTCAACAGTGATTCCAAGCTTTGCACCGAGCAAAGTATTATTGCCCAGTGAATCATGTCCATCTAACGGTAAATGATAGCCATACAAATTAATATCATGAGCAAGTAACGTTTTAATCCGTTTAGATTTAATCCCTGTAATGGTCACTGGCTCATTTTTCCAAAAATAACCATGATGCACTAATATCGCATCAGCATTTAGCCTCACAGCTTCATCAAGCAGAAGTTGACACGCAGTGACACCGGTGACAATTTTATGGATCTCTCTTTTACCCTCAACTTGCAGACCATTGGGTGCAAAATCCTTATATAAAGGCGTTTGTAAGTAATTATTAATAATTTGCTCTAGTTCAAAATTTTTCATTTACACCTCAATAGACTTTTTTTACTAAAAAAACTATTTAAATCATCGTTAATTATAGTCGATTTCTATGGGTAACTCACGTATATTTATCATTCTCCACCCCCATATTCAAACTTAAATTAAAATTCAATAGGATCGTTTATATGAAAACGTTAGGTGAATTTATAATTGAAAAGCAGCACGAGTTTCCTCATGCAACCGGCGAACTAACCGCATTACTTTCAGCAATCAAACTTGGCGCTAAAATTATTAATCGCGATATTAATAAAGCGGGACTTATTGATATCTTAGGTGAAAGTGGCCAATCAAATATTCAAGGCGAAAAGCAAATGAAACTTGATGCATTTGCGAATGAAGCATTAAAAGCTGCACTTGAAGCTCGAGGTGTGGTTGCAGGTATCGCCTCCGAAGAAGAAGATAATTTAGTCATTTTTGGTAAAAATAAGGCTACTCAAGGTAAATATGTGGTGTTAATGGATCCATTAGATGGATCATCAAATATTGATGTGAATGTTTCTGTCGGGACCATTTTTTCTATTTATCATCGCATCACCCCGATTGGAACGCCAATTACTGAAGATGATTTTTTACAACCCGGTAATAAACAAGTGGCAGCAGGTTATATCATTTATGGTTCATCAACCATGCTCGTTTATACCACTGGCTGCGGTGTCAATGCATTTACTTACGATCCATCAATTGGTGTATTTTGCTTATCCCATGAAAATGTCCAGTTTCCCGCAACAGGCAATATGTACTCGATTAACGAAGGCTACTACTCTAAATTCCCAACTGGGGTAAAAAAATACATAAAATATTGCCAAGAAGAGGATAAAGCGACATTACGGCCCTATACATCTCGCTATATTGGTTCACTTGTTTCTGATTTTCACCGTAATTTGCTTAAAGGTGGCATTTACATCTATCCAAGTACGGCACAATACCCAAATGGTAAATTACGTTTACTGTATGAAGCCAATCCGATTGCGTTATTAGCGGAGCAAGCGGGAGGAAAAGCCAGTAATGGCTTTAAGCGAATCCTTGATCTTGAACCACAAAAATTACATCAACGAACGCCCTTTTTTGTCGGCATGCTTAACATGGTAAATGATGCAGAAAAATTTATGGCAGAATCGACTGAATAATTGTTTTTTATAACTGGCGGTTAATTAATCAAGTTATCTGATTTTTAAGATATTATATCGATAGATAAATAGATTTTAATGATGTTACATGATAAATTTAACTGACAATTTTTTTACACAACAAATATAGCAGCAACAACGGTTGTGATTGCTAAAACATAAGGACTTATAACAATGCATATAGGTATCCCAAAAGAGCGGTTACCGAACGAAGGCAGGTTAGCAGCGACTCCACAAACTGTGGGGCAATTGCTTAAACTCGGCTTTACGGTTTCGGTAGAAGAAGGTGCAGGTCAAATTGCAAACTTTTCAGACCAATCATTTATTGATGCTGGCGCATCAATACAAAACACACACGACATCTGGCAAAATGATTTAATTTTGAAATTACATGCGCCAACTGATGAAGAAGTGGGTCTGATCAAATCGGGGGCAACATTAATTAGCTATATCTATCCAGCACAACACCAAGCATTGCTAGAAAAACTAGCTGCTAAAAATGTGACAGTGATGGCGATGGATTGCGTACCTCGTATTTCAAGAGCTCAATCCCTTGATGCATTGAGTTCAATGTCTAATATTTCGGGTTACCGTTCTGTGATTGAAGCGGCAAATCAATTTGGTCGATTCTTTACCGGTCAAGTAACGGCAGCAGGTAAAGTGCCACCTGCTAAAATCATGGTCATTGGTGCTGGTGTTGCAGGTCTTGCTGCGATTGGTGCGGCCGTGAGTATGGGTGCAATTGTACGTGCGTTTGATACCCGTCCTGAAGTGGCTGAGCAAATTCATAGTATGGGTGCCGAATTCCTCGAGCTTGATTTTGAAGAAGAAGCGGGTTCTGGAGATGGTTATGCGAAACAAATGTCAGCAGCATTTATTGAAGCTGAAATGGCATTATTTGCAGCACAAGCCAAAGAAGTGGATATCATTATCACCACCGCATTAATCCCCGGTAAACCTGCGCCAAAACTTATCTCAAAAGAGATGGTTGAATCAATGAAACCAGGTAGTGTTATTGTTGACTTAGCGGCAATAACAGGTGGTAACTGTGAATTAACCCGCCCAGGCGAAGTTTATGAAACAGACAATAAAGTCAAAATCATCGGTTACACCGATTTAGCAAATCGTATGCCTGCACAAGCCTCACAGCTTTATGGTACCAATATTGTTAATTTGCTAAAATTATTGGCTAAAGAAAAAGATGGCGAAATTGACGTTAATTTTGAAGACGTCGTTATTCGTGGTGTGACCGTTGTTAAAGATCAAGAAATTACGTGGCCAGCACCACCGATTAAAGTATCAGCACAACCCCAAAAACCAGCAGCAAAACCGATTGCTAAACCTGAACCAACACCGATGTCACCAACTAAAAAGTATGGGATTTTGGCGGCAATTCTGGTCGCATTCTTCTGGCTTGCATCGGTCGTTCCAGATAGCTTCTTATCGCATTTTACGGTCTTTGCATTATCCTGTGTGGTCGGCTACTACGTAGTTTGGAATGTCAGTCATTCATTACATACACCGCTGATGTCGGTAACCAATGCCATCTCTGGTATTATTTTAGTCGGAGCAATTTTACAAGTAGGCGAAGATAACGGTTTAATCACTGCTATTGCCTTTATCGCAATTTTAATTGCTAGCATCAATATTTTTGGTGGATTCTTTGTTACACATCGTATGCTTAAGATGTTCCAACGCGGTGGTAACGATAGTAAAGGCAAAAAAGGGAAAGGAGAATAAACATGCTGAGTCAGGGAATTATTCAGGCCGCTTACGTTATTGCAGCGTTACTGTTTATTTTTAGTTTACAGGGCTTATCTAAACAAGAAACGGCTAAGTCAGGAAATATTTACGGTATTATTGGGATGGTTATTGCTTTAATTGCAACCGTTTCAAGTATTACTGGTGGCTTCCATTGGATTGTGATTGCCATGATCTTAGGTGCGGCAATTGGTCTTTATTTAGCGAAAAAAGTTGAAATGACTCAAATGCCAGAACTTGTTGCATTGCTACACAGCTTTGTTGGTATGGCTGCGGTACTCGTTGGTTTCAATAGCTATTTAGATCCGCATATCGCCCTATTTACCGGCGGTGAATTGACAGTACATTTAGTTGAGATCTTTATTGGTGTCTTTATCGGTGCCGTAACATTCTCAGGTTCTGTCGTTGCATTTGGTAAATTAAATGGCCGTATTAGCTCTAAAGCTTTAATGTTACCAAACAAGCACTATTTAAATCTTGCTGCAATCATTGTTTCAATCATTCTTATGATTGGTTTCGTGCATCTTGAAGCAGGCTTTGTTGCATTCATGTGTTTATTGATCATGACATTGATTGCTTTCGCATTTGGTGTGCATCTGGTTGCTTCAATTGGTGGGGCTGACATGCCAGTTGTGATTTCAATGCTTAACTCATACTCTGGGTGGGCAGCTGCCGCAGCAGGTTTCATGTTAAGCAATGATTTACTTATTGTGACAGGTGCATTAGTGGGTTCTTCAGGTGCAATCTTATCTTACATCATGTGTAAAGCAATGAACCGTTCATTTATCAGTGTTATCGCGGGTGGATTTGGTAATGATGCATCTGCAGCAAGTAGCAGTGATGAAGATATGGGTGAGTATCGTGAAATGCAACCGGTTGATGTCGCCCAAGTATTGAAAGAAGCGCGTTCAGTTATTATCGTACCAGGTTATGGTATGGCGGTTGCTCAAGCACAAGGTGCGGTGAGTAACATCACTGAAAAACTGCGTAATATGGGTATTGAAGTCCGTTTTGGTATTCACCCTGTCGCAGGCCGTTTACCGGGTCATATGAACGTCTTACTAGCTGAAGCGAAAGTTCCTTATGATATCGTGTTAGAAATGGACGAAATCAACGAAGACTTCCCAGAAACAGACGTTGTGTGGGTGATTGGTGCAAATGATACCGTCAACCCAGCGGCAGAAGAAGATCCAAACAGCCCAATTGCGGGTATGCCAGTTCTTGAAGTGTGGAAAGCTAAAACCGTTATCATCTCTAAACGTTCGATGAATACGGGTTATGCGGGTGTACAAAACCCACTATTCTTCAAAGAAAACAGCTATATGTTGTTTGGTGATGCGAAAGCTAGCGTCGAGAAAGTATTACAAGATATCTAATACACAATTAACCATTAAAAAACTCGCCTTATGGCGAGTTTTTTTATCTTCACAGTTTAGCTGACAAATCATTAACGGTAGCGAAAAAAATCCACCTCTTTTGATGTGTTATAAATCTGATCTCGGTAACGATCAACCCAGATTGCGGTTGATCCACATACAGCCACAGGCATAATGATTAAATTTAAAATCGGAATCATGGTGAAAAAACTGACTAAAATACCAAAACACGTATTATCAATCTTGTCTTGTTGTAATAACTGACGCATTTGATAAAAGCTCACTTTATGGTTATCAAAAGCATAGTCTGCATATTGAATATTGATCATCCATGCAGTAAAAATAAACCATAGTACAGGTGTAACAAACTGACCAAATACCGGAATAAATGAGGTTAAAAGTAATGGAATACACCATACAATATAATAAAGTAACTTTTTCAGCTCGCGTGACATAATACGAGGAATATCTTTCACTAAGCTCCATACTGATGCATCTGGTGCAGGCTGCCCTGTCAATTGAGCCTCAACCTGTTCTGCTAATAGACCATTAAACGGTGCCGCAATAATATTGGTGATGGTACTAAAAAAATAACAAAAGAAGATGGCAAATGTCACGACGATGATCAGTGTTGCTAGATAACGTAGCCAATGCATCCATGTTGGCATATAGTCTAATCCTAAATCAACAACAGATGAAATCATCGAAAAAAACCAATAAAAAAGCAATGACATAATGATAATATTTGCCAACATAGGCATAACAACGTAGCGTCGAATGCCGGGTAACTGAATCAATGACCAACCTTGCAAAAAATACTGAAAACTTGTTTTTTTATTCATTAAATAACCCTTGTGTGATCATAAATTGATGCACTTCTTTACGTAATAATACTAATAATGCTTTTTTGCCCGATAATTCATAGGCCTTAATTGTCTGGTATTCATTAAATTGATTTTCCACTAAATGCGTTAATAATGGCAACATCACAATGCATGCGGGATGATATCCTTTGATCCAATGTATCAACCGGCATAATCCCGCCATGCTAGCTGAGTATGCATAAGATGTGGTAGCAAAAAGCTGTAATTCAAGTTTATCATCATCATTAAGCATTTGGTCGTGCTCAATAGAAATCGGTAAATCGATATCAATTAACGTGTTGAGCCAATACCAATTGCGAGATAACTTTTTAGACAGTTTATCACATAACTGGTGTCCCTTGGCCGTTAGCGGATAGATAGCCATGATGGCGTAACTCCCCGAACTCGCATCCTGATGGCTCCCCACTTGAACCACCCTAAAACCATTTTTAATCCAAAATTGATAAAGTCCAGTCGTATATGCAAAACTGACCGACACAAAATCCTGACTAGCACGTCGAGCATCAGCCAACAATGATTGAATTAACGCGCTTGCGATCCCGTGTTGACGTACAGTATGGTACACCGCAATTCGATTAATTCTTATTGAATTTAATTCACCGGCTAACGGTTCCCCTGCATGCGCGACAAGAGATTGGGCAACCAAATTACCTTTAGGACGCCGGTACCCTTTTAAAATCTGATCGACTAATGTTGGGGTAAGTCCCCCTTCTTTAACAGCAACCAAGACGCTTACGGTCAGGTTATTATCCAATTCGCCACTATATAGTGTGATATTTTGTGCATCAAGCAATCGGCGTAGATCAACAACCGTTGTTCGATAATGAGCGGCTTTTA
Source organism: Orbus sasakiae (assembly GCF_039542345.1). Taxonomy (NCBI): domain Bacteria; kingdom Pseudomonadati; phylum Pseudomonadota; class Gammaproteobacteria; order Orbales; family Orbaceae; genus Orbus; species Orbus sasakiae. Next base: position 611,422 of record NZ_BAABHY010000001.1, on the reverse strand, counting down.
AAAGACCAAAATATTGAGATAATTTGCCATCAGTCTCAACTAATGCTGATTGTGTAAGTTTTTTGATGGCTAATGTGTGGTTATCTTGCCATTTAGGTTGCGACCAATTTGCCACTAATAACTGATCAATAAAGCCTTCTAATGGATCATCATCAAGCCAACGAATCGGTGCCGTCAATTGACATTGAACGACGTCATCGTGTTGCTGATAATGTTCAACAAGTTTAAGCAATAATCCTTGCCCTGTGCCTTCATAACCATCAACTGTCGTGGTGAGTAAAACATGATCAAAATGATCAATTAATTTTTTGATAAGCGGCAGTGGTATCATGGCGGCTTCATCAATAATTAACCATTTATTGGCATTAACATGCTGCGTCTTTAATAAGGTGATTAATTCATCAGGCGCAAAAAAATTGGTATCTGATGGTGCAAATGCCATCAACGTATTCACCGCATTCTTATTTGGTGCCGTCACAATGCAAGCATGATGGTGAGCAAACATCCCCGCTAGGGCCGATTTACCTCGCCCGCGTTTAGCGGTCACCAAGATCATTTTTGCATTGAGTGTCATCAAATCATTTAACAAAACGTGTTGCTGACGATAATCAAAATACGGTGCGATCGGCGATGTTAATGACGTTAACTGTAATAATGTTGCTAGGTGGTTATCAGCCTGATTTTGAGTCAGGGTGTAACATTTGATATATTGCTCATTAATTTGAGAGTGATGCTCAATCACTGTCATCAAATGCGTGATAAAATTAGGGACGGCTAATGCAATCTCCCCTTCATTCCAGCGCAAACTATCATCATCATGCCAGTTTTCAAGCTGCAATGGTAGCCACAATAGAAGTACACTTTGAGCAATAAGGCAACCACTTAATATGGCTAATGCATCTAAATTAAAGCCCTTTCTAGCATCAAAAATGGCATGTTTAAATTCACGGCCTAACAATAATTTGGCTTGATTTGGTCGGTAAGGAATTTTAGACTGAGCTGTAAATAGCGCGTCATCCGTAACCGTTATCCAATCCCCTTCAACCCATGAGGTAATATAATGGAATTGATTGAGAACGGCACTGTCCTCACCTTGCACAATGACTAATCGACGAAATCCATTAACCATGAACAAATATTAACCTTTACCAATCACTAACGACAGTATCCCCGCGGCAATAAGTGGCCCAACCGGTATACCACGAAAAAAAGCAACACCAATCAATGTGCCAATAATTAATCCATTGATAATCGTCGGATTGGCACCAATCAGTGAGACACCACGAGTACCTAACCATGACACCGCGATGCCAACGACAATCGCAAGTAGTGATTGCCAAGTAGTAAATGACTTTACAATATCATTAAAACTGAGTCTGCCATCCGCAAGTGGCACCATCATTGCTGCGGTTAAAATCACAATGCCAATGGTTAATCCATATTGATTAAGGAAAGGAAAATAGGTTGCCAGTGGCGTTAACTTAAACAAGAGTAATAACAATACAGCACATGTCACGGTGTTGTTATGTGTGATATAACACAGCGCAGCAAGTCCTAACAGAATAAAAAATGTAATATCAAATTGAGCCATCATATTTATCACCTCCAAAGTATCAATCCCAACAATCTACCGATAGATGGAGTTTTAAACTGGGCACTATGACCCGCGAGTTTACGAAAAAAAACTCATTTTACTGTAAACAATAAAATGAGCCAATACGTTAAAATAAAGCAATATAAAGAAAATTACAGCACAACCCCAATTCGATGAGCCACTTCTTCATAGGCTTCAATCACGCCACCTAAGCCTTGACGAAAACGATCTTTATCCATCTTTTTCAAGGTTTCTTTTTCCCATAAACGGCATCCATCAGGTGAGAACTCATCGCCTAACACAATTTCGCCGTTAAAAACGCCAAACTCTAACTTGTAATCAACAAGAATTAAGCCAGCTTTATCGAAAATATCCGTTAGGATCGTATTAATTTTAAAGCTAAGCGCTTTCATCTGATTGAGTTGTTCTGGTGTTGCCCAACCAAATGCTTGACAGTGGTATTCATTAACCATGGGATCATGCAATGCATCATTTTTTAAAAATAGCTCAAACGTTGGTGGATTTAAAATAAACCCTTCTTCAACGCCAAGACGCCTAACTAAAGAACCTGCTGCACGATTACGTACCACACATTCAACGGGGATCATATCAAGCTTTTTAACCAATACTTCATTATCTGATAATAGCTGCTCTACTTGAGTCGGAATACCCGCTTCATGTAATTTGGTCATAATAAAATAGTTAAATTTATTATTCACCATACCTTTACGATCAAGTTGTTCAATACGCTGCCCATCAAATGCAGACGTATCATTTCTAAATTCAAGCACTAATAAATCAGGTTTATCAGTTGTGTAGACAGTTTTTGCTTTTCCACGATATAGCTCAGCAACTTTTTTCATTTTTAGGCCCATTAATTAATCAATAAAATCATAATATGTAAAACAACAAACAATTATTAATACTGAAAATACACGTTTTATGCAGCAAACAAAACGTGTAAAGTAGCAAAGCTACTTATCTAACATAAAGCACTTGTCGCCCATCATTTATTTTAAAGAAATAAATAACCTAACGACAAAAATGATTAAGGAGCATTACTGCTCCCTATTTTCTAATTATTTACTTGGCTGCTTGAAGATGAGACTTGGTTCATCAGCAGGTTAAAAAATTCAGCCGTATAATATTGGCTTTCCGTTGTGCCGGATATATCCTGCCCCATTCGCTTTAATGACGTGAGTTCAATCGTAATATATTCACGACCACTGGCCACTCGACGTTGTAATAAATAGGTCGCTTCAACCGGTTGTTCTTCATCCGAACGGTTCACTAATCTGACACCTGTTTTAATTGCTGATTTATCACTACGTTCAGTCGCAATATTATTAGCACTTAAAATGGCAGGAATTTGCGACCAGAAACCTGAATACTCAGGAGAATCAAGTTTAATCATACCATTTTCATAAGTAGCATAACTGTCAGCAATTGTTGGTAATGGTAATACGGGTGGTCGAATATCTAAATTTTTACCGACTTCACCTTCTCTTGCTGCTTTAAATACGTGATAATCAGCTGATTCAGTGGGAACTCTGACACCATTAGGAACAATCAGCGGCTTTAATTCCGATGATTGTAAATAATTTTCATTGCCTTCCACTTCACGTTTATAACGCTGATCAGTACTACAGCCTGCAACCAGTAATGATAAAAGTGAAGCGATAACTAAAGTTTGTTTAAACATAATATCTTCTTTCTACGTAATGTTGGCAAAAACCTATTCTACAACAATTTTGCTAATTTTAACGCTTTTTCTATTTCAGGGATAGCAGAATTCGTTAACGGCGTCATTGGTAAGCGCATTGTTGCGTTTTGAATCAATCCAATGCGTTCACAAGCCCATTTAATTGGAATTGGATTGGGTTCAATAAATAACTTAGCGTGTAAAAGCTCTAATGAATCATTAATTTCACGTGCCTCAGCAATACGTTTATCTTTGATTAATTGACATACCCGTGCGAGTTCACGAGCAGCAATATTGGCTGTTACGGAGATCGTTCCATCACCACCTAATAGCATAAATTCAAAAAACGTACCGTCATCACCACTTAATAGTTTAAAATTGTCACCCACTAATTTACGTGTTTTATATACCCGTGTTAAATCACCTGTCGCATCTTTTAACGCAACAATGTTATTAATTTTTGATAGTCGGGCCACGGTTTCTGGTTTTAGATCACACCCTGTTCGTCCAGGAACATTATATAAAATTTGCGGTAATGATGTATTTTCAGCAATCGCTTTAAAATGCTGATAAAGACCTTCTTGCGTTGGTTTATTGTAATAAGGCGTCACCGTTAGACAGCCAGCAACACCTAAGCTTTCAACTTGTTTCGTTAACGAAATCGCCTCAGCGGTTGCATTCGCGCCTGTACCTGCAACAATCGTAATACGACCATCAGCATAATCAACTGTTTGCTTAATGACTTCGATATGTTCGTGATGATCTAATGTGGCTGATTCCCCCGTCGTACCAACCGAAACAATGGCTGATGTACCACTAGCGATATGATATTCTACGAGTTTTTTTAGGCTTACTCGGTCTACATTTCCTTTGACGTCCATCGGAGTAACTAACGCAACAAGACTACCTGTAAACATAAATAACCTCTTCTTCTTAATATAATAATTGGATTAAAATAAATTTACCGTGCAGTATGCGATATTTCCTAGTGAAATTCAACTTAACCAATTGCCTTTATTTGGTAAAATAATTAAATATAAATATATTAACGATTTCATTACTTTTATTTATTAAAAATGATTTACAAATAATCGGTTAAGCTGAAACTATGATGGCAAAGATATTACACAAACTTACCTGCGGCCATTTTAAATTGTTGCTTAGCATAACATGCCACATCACTATCGTGACTCACTATCAATAACGTGGTGCCTTGCTGATTGATCCGTTGAAATAGCTGCATAATATCTTGTGAACTGTCTTCATCAAGATCATTGGTTGGTTCATCGGCTAACACAAGTTGAGGTGAACAAATTAGTGAACGAATGATAGCAACGCGACGCATTTCACCACCGGACATTTGTGCTGGAAACATGCTTTTCAAGTAACTGATACCCGCTTGTTCAAGTAACGCTAAAGCCCTATCCATACATTGCTGATGACCAAGACGCTGCTGATTTAATTGTGGATAAAGATAAAACGGTAAACAAATATTATCAATCGCGTTCAAATTCGCCAACAAACTTCCACCTTGTGGCACATAGCCAATGTTTTGGTTACGAAATAAAGCAGCGTGTTTATCATCAAGTGAATAAATATCAGTATTGTCGAGTATAACACGGCCATTGGTGGGTGTAACAATCCCCGCAATAATGTTCAATAGTGTTGTTTTACCACTCCCTGATTTGCCCATAATACAAGCAAAATCGCCGGCATCTAACGAGAGGGAAACATTATCAACTGCTGAAAATACTTTACCTCTTGTGTAATCTTTACGGATATTTTTGATAGTAAGTAACATCATTCACCCTCTCTAAACGAATTATAGCTATCGGTTCTGGTGATCGATAATACCGAATATATACTGGCTAGGGGGCCAATTAATAACGTTAATATAAATACCATCAAGGCATAAATAATTGAATCACTCAACGCTAAATTAGCACAAGGCAAACCAAGTGATTGGCAGATCAATAATCGGAAAGCAAACAGCACAATTGCAGCAAATCCAATACCAATCAGTCCACCAATACTGCTGACTATCAAAGATTCCGCCAGAAGCATTTTGACTAATGATGCCCGTGATGCACCAAGTATTCTTAAAATACTCACTTCTCGTTTACGTTCATTAATGGTGGAGGAATACACAATAAAAATAACGACCACTGCCAATAACCAAAATAGGGTTGATAAGCCAAATACGATCATCGAAAAGCTATTTAACCATTTGTAAATATTAGTGATCATGCCTTTCGTCATAATGAAATCGAGATTGTAATCAACAGCGTATTTTTGCATGATTTGGTTGACAACCTCTTTTGGTTGGTAATCAGGGTCAACACGTATAAATACGGATGAGGCATAATCAGCAATATGATCAACATCGCCGGTAATTAATTCCGCTTTTTTCATCAAACTATGCGCAGCTTGCATCGTCATAAAAACAGAAGTATCAAATCCCATTCCGGTACTGTCCATTTTTGCGGCAATAATAAAAGGTTGATTAAAAAAGATCACTTCATCACCGACATTAGCGGTTATTTTAGATCCAACCACCACTTCGTTATCGTGTAATGGACGGCTTAACTGAGTACTCATCCAGGGCGAAATAACAAAATCAGTATCTTGTTCAAATCCAATTAACTGAACCTTGGAAGAACAGCATCCGGCATTTAACGAGGCAATAAACAGCTGCGAAGAAACAGATGTTATGCCTTTAATTGATTTTATCTTCTGGGCAACGTCTGATTTTAAATAGAAACTACTAGGTTCACCGCGTAATAGTGCAACTTCCATATTTTTTTCATAGCCATAAGGTACAATCAAAATATCAGCACCTAAACGATCTGCCATGCCGGAGATACCATTACTTAAGTTTTTAGTCAGTACACTGCCACCAAACAATGTCGCAGCAAAGAGCAATGTAATAATAATTAAACAACTCGTTCTAAATGGCTTACGGGTTAAATTACGCCATGCCAAATTATTCATGGTTATGGGCTTACATTGCACCTTATTTTGCATATCTTATTCCATCTTATGTGTGATAATTGTTAAATGAATTATTGACGATGTGATCGGCTTAAATATAGGACATTGATTAAAGCGATAGCGACTAATAAACCGCTGAGTAAAAGCAGTGCCGGCAATGTTCCCATATGACATGGCATCATTTCACCAGGACAAACCCCAATTAATACCGTTGGAATTGCAGCAGCTAACAAAGCAACACAGATAATCGATAAGCTTAAACCTAACCGAACACTTGCCGAACGCGACAACAACATCAATAATCCTAATGCCATAATCACAGCACCAATACCCATTTCAGCCTGTCCAGTCCAGTGACATTTCATGTATTTTACCGTCACATGAGCAGGTGTTTGGACATTCACCACCGGTGAAATCACTTCCATTGGCGCGCAAACGGGTAAAAGATAAGTTGGCACAAGAATAACAAGCAAACCCAATACAATAAATACAAGTGAGATGATAACTCTATTCATTTTCTAACCTTTATTATTAACAATACGCGCTACTTTGCCATGCTCAAGGACCACCGTACTTTCAGCATGACGTGCCACTTCTGGGGAATGGGTAACGACAATAATTGTACTGCCTTCTTGATGCAGTTGATGTAACAGATCCATGACTAGCTGTTCATTAGCTTCATCAAGGTTTCCTGTTGGTTCATCAGCAAGGATTAATCTTGGGTAGTTAATTAACGCTCTGGCAATACAAACACGCTGTTGCTCACCACCGGAAAGTTGACGAGGCAAATGTTTCGCTCTGGCAGCTAGCCCGACACGTTCAAGGGCTTGCATCGCTTCTTTTTCATCAACCATACTGTGATAATATTGTGCAACCATGACATTTTCAAGGGCTGTAAGATAAGAGACTAAGTGAAATTGTTGGAAAATTAGGCCAATTTTATCACGTCGTATGGCCGTCAATTCGGATAGCGAAGATTGGGTGATATCTTGTCCATCAAGAATCACTGAGCCCAGTGAAGGTTTATCCATACACCCAATAATATTCATTAAGGTCGTTTTTCCACTTCCCGATGGCCCCATAATAGAGACCCATTTCCCCTCACCGACTGTCATATTGATATCAGACAACGCGTGGAGTGAACCATAAATTTTAGAAACATTATTCACTTCAAGTATATTCATTTTTATACCCATTACTGTTTTGATGTGCTATACATCAAGTTATTTAATTTTTGCGTATCTTAGGTCGATTAAACCTTTTAGCTAGCAAAGTGCATCACCACATTAAAGGCAAAATCGATTGTGTCGAACGGTTTATATCAAAAGCATTTTTATTCACCGCGTAACACCAGCGCAGGTTGGACTTCAACAGCGCGTTTAACTGGTATTAAACAGGCAATGACCGTTACAATGATTGAAATGACAATCGTTAACGGGATCAAATAAAACTCGATAATGATCGAGCGACCAAAAACTTGTGTACTAATAATTTGCGCAAACACTAAGCCACATACTGAACCAATAACGCCACCCACAAACCCTAAAATGACACTTTCGGCCAAAAATTCTTTGGCAATTCGGCTATTTTCAGCACCTAAGGCTTTTTTCAATCCAATCTCTTTACGACGTTCTATGACAACGGTCATCATTGTTGTTGCCACACATATCATCGTTAAAATAAGTACGACGGAGGTCACTAAATATAGTAAAGAAGCCAATTTCCCTAACACGGCAGTTTCTGACTGAGTTACCCATTTAATCACATGCGGTTCAATTGTTGGCACCTGCTGTTTTATCTGATCAATGTAGCCTTTGAGTTCATCTTGTGACGCACTGATACTGAGTTCAACCACTTCTACTTGATTCTGTTCTTCTAGCAAAGTTTCAAGGGTATTAAAAGGAATAAAGATAAAGCCATCTTCAGTTTTACCGGTTTTAACAATACCAGTGATTTTAAACTCTTCATCAAAGCGGTAGTCTTGTCTTGACTTACCCGCAATAGGAATGGTGTCTCCGATAGATAAATGACTAAAACTGGCGACATCAGTACCAATCATAATTTCATTATCGTGTTCGGGAAAATGCCCATCGACTAACCAATAAGGACTGGTTTTACGGACTTGCTCAAAATTAGTCCCCACTAAGGTGTAGGGCACCATGTTACTGCGTACTGCAGCATAACGAAATGGTGTTACCCCAACTAACTTTTCAGTTGGAATCAGTTTAGCCGCAGCTTCAACATCGTTTAAATCCATGGTTGGTTCATTGTTGGTCGGCATAAAAATTACATTGGCACCGTATGACCGAAACTCTTTACCCATCTGCCTAGGTATATCATAGCAAAGGGTAACCATACCTAATAATACGGTAGCACCAATGGCCGTGCCGAGTAATGCAACTAAAATCCGTGAACGCCGCCGAATTAAAGAACTCATTAAAGATTTAATGATAAAACGTCTATTTTTATTCATCATAATGTCAAATCCTTAACGACCATGTAATACATCAGTTGGTCTTAAAAACATCATCATACGCAGGGCTGGTAAACTACCGAGTAACGTAATAAACAAGACCATCAATACCACAAGCGGAATAATCAACATTTTCGGTTCTACCGCCGCCGCAAAAACGGTATGCCCAATGATCTGTGCAAAGCCAATCCCGATAAAATAGCCGACAAAACCACCCATAAAACCGATGATTAAAATTTCACAAATCACAAGCAGAGCAACCGCGCTGTTCGTTGCACCTAAAGCTTTCAATAAGCCGATTTCGGCACTACGCTCAATTACATTGGCGGTCACTAAGTTTGAAATTGCCAGGGCAGAACAAATTAACGCCAAAACAGTGAGTAATAACATCAAGAGCTGTGTTTTTTGTAAAATCGCCCCTTCAGATTCAGCCACCTGCATAATCGCTTTTACGCGAACATCAGGCATGACCTCTTCAAGCTGATAGGCAATCGAACTAATGTAAGCAGTACAGTACCAAATATCCCACTCACTACGTGATAAACTATTTGGGTCTTGTGCTGCCCGTCTAGCCAACTCATTCTCAGGGGTTGTAAGCGCACTCACTTCTACTCGTTCAACCAGTCCGACTTTATTCGCTAGTTGCTGTGCGACCGGTAATGAAACAAAGACTTGCGTATCTTCAACGCCACCACTATGAAAAATATTATTAACCGTCAAGCGCATCGTTTGCTTTGTAACGGGTGATAACACCTCAAAACTATCGCCAATATTAAGATTAAATTGTTTAGCAAACGTTTCGCCAATCATTGCCCCTTGCAAGTTATCATCAGTCATCTTTAGCCCATCAATTTGCCACCAAGACTTCATGGCTAGCATACCGGTATCGACTTCGTCGCCAGTTGGAATGGCTAAATGTTTATTAAACCAGGTCCCGACAATGTTAACAGGCTTATTGTTAACTTGTACTGATACGTTAAGATAGGGGGTAAAATCAACAATGTTATATGCCCAAAAGATCATCTTAATTTTGACTAATTGATCCTCAGCAATAAACTGTGCTGACTGAGATTGAGTGTTTTCATCAAGTTGGTACATTTCATTCACTAATGAAGCTCCTCGTGGCACAATATTCAAATTCGCACCATAGGCTTTGAGTTCTTGATTGACCTTATCGCCGACATCAAACATGACATTTAACATCGCTGTTGCTAGCGAAACACCTAATGCAACAGTCAAAGCAATTAAAAACAATTTCTTTTTTTGACGGGTTAAGACCCCTAATAACATTTTGCCAAACATAGCGTTTACCTATTTAAATCGCATTATTTAAAACGATGTTTTTCTGCTTCGAGGTGCATTGGTTTAATCAGCATATTGCCATCAATAATGTCAAATTTTAATGGCACTGGATTGCAACCACCAGGAAAACCAATTGTTGCAATATTCATGACAACATCACACAAGCTACATACGACTTGATCTCCCCGTTGGTAGTATCCACTCGCACCACAAATATCACAGGCATCGAGCCCAACACCATAGGCATTTTCACTTTTTTTGATAATAATAAAACGCACGATTGTGCCATCATGTGTTTCATAACCAAAACGATGTAAATTACCGTCATTGACTTTATCTAATGGCACCAGAATTAAGCCGTTATTTGATGCTGTAATCGGCTCAGCGGGTGAAATTTCTACCCCTTTTTCATAAATATAACGTGCGCGGGTAATGGTATACGCAGTAATTGCAACCCCCGCTAAAATGACTAAAGATGCGCGTCTATCACGACGAATATTTGCTTTAATACGTCGAATCTGTGCGGGGTTTTGCCCATTAAGTGGGGTTGTTTTACCTTTTAGGTAAATGACGAATGCTAATACCAAGCTGACAATAATAAAAATAAAAATAAAAAAGTTTACATGACTTAATACAAAAATGACTAAATCCATCAACCATTGCTGATAAGCAATAAACCGTCGCACGATAAGAATTTGTGCAATCGTAATAAAATTCTGAATAGTGAAAATCACTAACGCGAGACTGACAAGAGCGACGACAAAAGTATTAGAAAGTTGTTTACACACTCGGTACACAAACATCGCAATGATCAACATGATCATTATCGCTAACCAATAGCCAACACTCTTATACAAATAATCAGTATTAAAAATTGATTCCATTCCCACGCCAAACTCAAAGGGATAAAGGAATAAATTTGGCATAAATAATGCCACAACAACCGCTAAACATAATGTAATAGCTACATTAAATAAGCGTGTTACGACAAAATGAGACTGCTTTTTCTTTTGATAAACAAAACATACCCAACTTAATATGAGTGTTGGCAAAATAAGGATAACCCAAGTACTAAGTAGTGTTAAATCATAAAACTCGCGGACAGCATAGCCCGTGTTACGTTTTAAAATTGCATAAATGAATGCTACAACCATCCCTATCAACACGCCTACTGTTGCAGATCGTTTTAATTGGAGTCCATTAATTCGCATGATTGTCATTATCAATGCTGAAATAATTGCAGTTATAAAGGTGTTATCAGTAACATTAATCAGGTATTGCAACATAAAGCTGTCCAATAGAATTGAAGATTTTTCGATAAATCTAAAAATGATTTGGGTTAATAGATCATAACCTATTAACCCATTTTATTATATTCTTACAACAAAAAACTTACCAAGCACGTGGAATAAAGTCAAAGTCCCAAGATACTTCAATCGGTTTTTTCCAGAAACGGCCTTCTACACCGGTTTCTTTATCAACGTGTAATAAGTAACCTTGTTTTTCAGGATTTTCAATAATGAACGTGATTTTATATTTACCTGCACCATCAAGTTTCACATTGTTACCATAGTGAGGGCCATCTGATGCACTCATAGGCATGAAGTTACCTTCGATAAGTTTATTGCTACCTGTTTTTTGAATTTTGTATTTTACACTTAGGTAAGGAACAAAATCACCTACACCGTAGCCTAACTCATTACCTTCTGCTGCTGAAATATCAGCTTCTAAGTGCATGTCAGATTTTGATGCAGCAAGTCCACCCATTCCAGCAGGTTCCATATCAACAGGTTGGAAATAAACAGCTGAAATATGTAAAGGACCGACTGTGACTTCGTCACCAATTGGGAACTCCTCAAATCCAACTTGTTCGCCCGGTGCTGGTGCAGGAGCTGCGTGTGCAAAAGAAGATAACGCTAATAGAGATGAAATTCCTACTGCTAGTGCTAATTTTTTCATTAAATACTCCTTAAAGATTATGCAAATAATCGCTATAAAAACTAATATTGGTGTTTCTTACGATAATAAATAATTGACGCAACCACAATTAACACCATGATAATTTGTGGAATTAGTGTTTCAACCGTTGGGTAAATACCTAAAAGCTCAACCGAATGAATAAAATCAACCGGGGTCACAGATACAATATCCGCTTCTTGCAACTCTTTGACGCCACCACCTGCAAACGAGATCGCCATGATGTACATCAAAATGCTGGTACCAATAAAGAATGGTTTTAATGGCAGTTTCATTGAACCAAAACGAATAATTAAAAATATGGCAACTAAAATCAAGCAACCTAAGCCAAGTCCTAACCAAATCATATTGGTGTGTTCTTTAGCATCAGCGAGCATTGCTTGATAAAATAGAATGGTTTCAGCGCCTTCCCTAAATACAGATAAAAACGCCGCGCCACCTAATGCAAAGCCGCTACCAGTGGCAACCGCCGTTTTGACCTTATCTTCAACGTAATGTTTCCAGGCTTGCGCTTCCGCTTTAGATATCATCCAGTTACTGACGAAGAAGAGGACAACCGTTGCAAGTAGCATAGCAACACCTTCAACAATCTCCTGATTTGCACCGCCAATATCAAACAGATAATAAATCGCATAAGCGGCAGCTACACTGGCAATAATTGCCGCAAATGAGCTTAAATAGACGGTTTTTACCATTGATTGATTGCCTGAGCGAATTAAATATGCCGAAATCGCTGCAATCACTAGAATGGCTTCCGTTCCTTCGCGCAAAATAATGATTAATGAAGCTAAAAAGGCACTCCAGCCGCTATCTTTTTTACCATCTAGCTCATTGGCATCTTCATGCAACATTTTTAAAATCACATCAATTTCCGCTCTAACCGACTTGTTAGGTGCTTTATCGGTCATCAAACGTTTAATTTTCGCAAATTGATATTCGGTATCCGTACCACGCTTACCAGAAATATAAGACATGACCGCTCGTTCAATACCATGTTTTTCATAAAAACCAAAATAGGCTTGATTGACAAGCGCCTTTGCACCATCGATATCTTTTACAAAGTAGGCATCATAGGATTGATTAAGTAAAATATCCATTTCATCAACTAACGCATTCCAGCTATCATACTGTTTTTTCTGTGCTGCCTCAGCGGATGATTGGAAAACAAACAAGCTTGATAATAATAAAATCCCTATCGTTATAAATTTTTTCACCAGTTTGTCCTCTATTTACCTAATAGCATGATACCGATCGGTTGATCGTTATCTGCAAGTTTTAATTCAGTCCGAATTATTTCGGGCTTAATCGAATGAATATAGCGTACATTTAATTTAAGTGATGCAGCCGCTAGATACATATTTTGACTCATCGCACCAACCGCAATTTGGCTAAAATTATTGGCTTTTTCATTATCATTAAAATCAGCTAATGCCGTACCATCCGTGACAAAAATCAATGAGTATGCAGCACGTTTGGTAAAGGCTTGTTGCCCAATATCACCGCGAATATCGTTAGTGCTAATTTCTTGCAAATACTGCCCATCCCATTCATAACGAAAGACACCGTTTTCACCAGCGACATAAATCCGTACATAAGGGGGTTTACCATTAGCCATAGGAACAGTCCAACCACGTTTACCGCGATTTAAACCGCTTGCTGCCCATAATAGGGTTGATAATTCTTGATCTGACACGTTGCCAACGCCAAAACCACCACCTGGTGTTGATGATCGTCTTTTCAGTGCGTCAAAAATGCCCATCCCCTCTTTGGTTTGAGGTGTTGGCAAATTAATGTCAGCATTAGCGGCAAAAACAAAAATAAATAATGAAAGTATTGTGATAGATAGCTTTTGGATGTGGTTAAACATACTGCGCCCAACTTTTCCGATTAATTGGTTTAATATATTATTGCTAATGATAGTAATTATCAATAGTAAATAAAAATAATTCTCATTTATATATAAAATTTCAACTTTATTCTTATTTTTTGATTTAGATCAAATAAAAGGATTCACCTTACATAGCTGAATAAATCAAGATTAAATCTCGAATGGGATTTGTGATCTTGAAAATGGGGGTTTTATTGATAAATAAGCCATACAAGCTTGTTTGTGCGTAAGAACGAAGATCGGCGGTAAAAACCATTAAAAAAAAGCGACTAAAATAAACCTACCAAATAGCAATAAAAAAGGCGAAAAAATGGATGATTCGCCTTTTAGCCCTAAACTGCCTAAGCAATGGATAACTAACTAAACAGCTTGATCAAAATAAAGATTAATCTGACTGTGTTTCGCCATAGATTCAACATACGCTTTTACCGATTCGGGGAAATGCAACCCTTTTACACAGGTCAAATTACGTAATACGGGAAATAAACAAATATCATCCATTGATATTTCGCCATGACACGCATCGTGAGATTTTATAAGGGGAACCAATTTTGCTAAAATTGCTTCAACGTGCTGTGAAATCTGTGCTGTTTTTGCTAAACACTCAGCAAAAGGGCCTGATCTTGCTTGCTTTCTGTTTTCAAAGTAATCCCTTGCACTTTGCGTGGCAAATTCAGGTAATTTTAGCTGTACCAGACGCGGATAAACTAAAATATAATCCACCGTTTGAATTTCATTTAAAATATCTGCGATTGCTTGAGATGTTGCCCCAGTTAAAATCGGCGCGTTGCCATAATGCTTGTCAATGTAATTCACAATATCTAAGCTTTCAGGAAGATAACAACCATCATCTTTATGTAAAATGGGTAACATCTTTTTACCAATCATGCTAATGGGTGTTTGTTCATCATCATTGGCTAATATTTTCAATTCAAACGCAATGTTTTTCAGTCCAAAAATCATCCTTGCGCGTACACAAAATGGACAATGGTCATAAACATATAACTGCATAATACCCTCCTAATGATGAATAATTTGGTATTTTAACTTTAAACGAATAAATTCAACTGCTTTTAATAATAATACAAGGCAGACAAATAAAACAGCAATTGCAATAACAGCGATAAATGCGTTTTCATATCCTACTCGATTAACATTAATAAAAGGATACGGATACAAATTCGTATAGTAACCGCGCATAAAAATATAAACACCATAGGTAAGCAAAGTCAAAAAGGCATACACAATAACCTTGAATTGCATTCGATAGAAAGGGCCATAAATTAACCAACTTATCAGCCCTAATAATGGAATCACCACATGTAAACTTTCATTTGCAAATTGCAATAAAACAGTTGGTGGACGATGTATTCCTCTTAACATTAAGTTATAGACAATCATCGTGATCAACACACCAACTAAACCATTTAAACGAATGACATTAAATAGCAGGTTTGAGCAGTTTGGCTTAAAGGTTAAAATCAAACAACTCAGTGCCAACATAATATTTGAAAGCACCGTAAAAAAGCTATAATAAAAAATAATTCGCCCAATTGGCGAAGCAGGTTGCCATGGTCTAAGCTGGTTGAGCCAATAAGTATGGGTCTCAATTCCAACGACTAAAATGACAAATAAAACAATCAAAAAATTCAGAGCTCGATTTAACATGCTTATAACGACTTCATAAATACAGTGTTGAAAAAATACAACCTAAAATCAATACGTTAATGATGATAGATAAATAATGAATAGTGTTTAGCAAATAATGCTTAACAATCACTTAACAATTACTAGCGATAAACAAAACACTCTTTAATAAACACTTGCAGTAGCCTTACAGACAAACCTGAATAATCTAGGCATACTAGAACCTCAATGATTATTCATTGTTTTCCTATTCCTTATATTAGCCCAATAATTTTATTGGGCATTTTTTTGCCCACTTATCCAAAAATGTCGTGACCAAATCACAAAAATCACAAGTGCAACCGTGACAAACAGAGCGCCAATATAACCAATCTCGCCAATAGTAAGATGAACTAATACTTGACTTCCAACGAGGGCTCCGCCACCAATACCAATATTATAAATCCCAGAATAAACAGACATCGCAATATCCGTACCATCAGGTGCGACTTCAAGCACTTTGCTTTGCATAAGCATACCAAACATCGTAATGACGGTTCCCCACACTAAACACAATAATACGGCACTATATGCATGTAATGCTGACACATAAAACAACACTAAACATAATGCTAGCAATATTAACGTATAAATAAACGAAGCAATCGGATATTTATCTGAATACTTGGCGAATAACACACTGCCAAAAATACCTGACAAACCAATACATAATAATAGGAATACGACGAATTGTTCATCAAACCCGCCAATACGATGCATAAATGGCGTGATATACGTATAAGCGGTAAAGTGACCTGTAATGACAATCGCCGTTAACATAAAGATATGCAGTAATGCAGGACGTCGTAGCAATGACGGCATATTACGCAGTGATTGCGTATTACTGCTAGGTAAAGTTGGTAATAAATAGATTAAAGCCAGCATGACGGCAAAGGCAACAGCGCCAATACATAAAAATGTAATCCGCCAACCGACCAATTGCCCAATCATCGTACCAATAGGCACACCTAATACAATTGCCATTGATGAGCCAGCCACAATAAAGCCCATGGCTTTTGCACGTTTACCATTAGGTGCCAGCCTGACTGCAAGTGGGGTTGTAATCGCCCAAAATACCGCATGCGCACAAGCAATACCAATTCGGCCGATCATTAAACTGATAAAGTCCCAAGCAAATCCCGCCAAAATATGACTCGAAATAAACAGCACAAACAGAAAAATTAACAGTTTTTTACGCTCAAATTTTGCCGTTAAAATGGTCAATGGCAACGAGAGCAGTGATACAGCCCAAGCATAAATAGTAATGAGTAATCCCGTCTTAGCAACACTCATATCAAAACTTGCCGCAATATTAGGCAGTAAGCCAACGGGCACAAACTCGGTGGTATTAAAAACAAACGCAGCAAAAGCCAAACACAAGATTGCTGACCACGCTCTTGAACGATCAATAATAGGATATAAATGCATGATAGGAACTAAATAGCACGAAGAAGAGCTATAATTATAATCAAATTAATTTAAAAATTAAATAGTAGCCTACGTTTATTCTCTCGACTAAGCGAGAGAATAAACAAATTGGCAAAGATTAACACGCTTTAGCTGCGGCTAACGCTTTTTCATAGTCAGGTTCAGTTGCCACTTCTTTAACATATTCAACATAAACAATTTTATCATTTTTATCGATAACAAATACCGCACGAGAAAGTAAACGTAACTCTTCAATCACCACACCGTATTTTTGACCAAAATCCAAATCTTTATAATCTGATGTCACTTTAACAGCATCAATCCCTTCAGCGGCACAATAACGATTAAGGGCAAAAGGCAAATCGACACTCACAGAAAAAATGACAATATCTTTAAGTTTAGCGGCTTCCACATTAAAATGATGAACTTGCGCATTACACACCGACGTATCAACCGATGGAACGGCATTAATGATTTTCACTTTACCTTTAAAATCAGAAAGTTTAACTGGTTTAAGTGCCATATCAGAAACAGTAAAATCAGGTGCGCTATCACCAACTTTTAGTTTAGGACCAAGTAGTGTAACGGGATTACCTTTCATAGTGACTTCATTTGTACGCTTTTGCATCATTATTCCCTCTTGATATATGTATATTAAATACACGAGTAAAGCTCATCATACTGATAGCTAATGACAATACTATGACTGCAAAGTATAAAAAACACAACCAACTAATAAGCTATTTCATACATTGCCATAACTAATTAAATAATCTTTAACCTAATGATTTTATATTATTTTAAAATAAAATCACAATACAATGATAACCTAAACCACTGATAAACTGCGTAATATATTATAAAAAACCCTTTAGCACTAAAGCACTAAAGCACTAAAGGGCATTTTTGATGACTATCTTTTAGGAATGAGCTTATTCAACGGGTCTTAAGAATTGGCCTTGTTTTTCATTCACTAATTGACCATCTTTAACAATGGTTATACCGCGTAAAATAGTCACCACCGGCATGCCCGTTACCTTGACACCATCATAAGCCATGACTTTTCCTTTGCTATGCAGATCATCACGCCTTAACACTTTTTGTTTATTCATATCAACTACCGTGAAATCGGCATCAGAACCGACGACAATGGTTCCTTTTTTCGGGTAAATATGATAAATTTTGGCGGGATTTTCTGACATCAATACCGCAACATCTTCTAATGCCAATTTACCTTGATTGACGGCATTGAGTAGTAATGGGACCTCCGTTTCGAGTCCACACATGCCAGCAGGCACATCAAACAAATCCCCTTGTTTTTCAGCGTAAGTATGTGGCGCATGATCTGAGCATATTGACGTGATTGTTCCATCATAAATTCCCTGCCATAACGCATCTTGATCTGACTGATATTTGACTGGTGGATAAACTTTCAGTTCATTACCCACGCGATCGTAATCTTCATTCGTCAAAAAAAGATAATGTGGGCAGGTTTCGGTCGTGATAGGCAAACCTTGTTGCTTAGCATCACGGATCAAGTCAACGCCCGCTTTCGATGTCAAATGCAAAATATGCAAAGGCGTCCCACTAAATTTAGAAAATTGAATTCCCAAACTGACGGTTGCCGCTTCAGCAACATCAGGGCGTCCATCTAATAAAGCTTGATAATCACATCGCCCTTCTTGCTGAACTTGCTGACTCAACCGACTCATAATTTCACTATTTTCTGCATGAATCGCCAACTGTTTACCAGTGGCTTTTACTGCTTTAAAAATATCGAAGACTTCACCATCGGATAATGGCGCAATCGCATTAGGATCACCCTCTTTATAATTATAAATTAAAAGATGTGATTTTTTATCTATCGCATAACCCCAAAAAAACTTAAAGGCGACAACACCGGCATCGTTTAATGCTAACAATTCATGATTATTCAAATCACCTAAGCATAATCCCCACATTGCAAAATCAATGTTAGCTTTCGATCCTAAATTAGCCTTTTGCTGTTTAAGATTAGCTACATTACAAATTGAGGGATTCGTATTAGGCATTTCAAAAACAGTTGTTATGCCGCCCATTGCTGCCGCTAAAGTACTGTGATAAAAATCTTCTTTATACGTGGCCTGAGGATCACGAGAATGAATATGTGTGTCAATCAATCCAGGTAACACATATAATCCTGCTGCATCAGTGACCTCATCGGCAGTACCTAAATCTTGATCACTTAGTGCTGCGATTTTGCCATCTTTAATGTAGACATTAGTGTGAACAAAACGGCCATCACAGTAGACTTGACCGTTTTTAATAATATGCTGCCATTTCATTGCTTGAACTCCCCTGCAATAAAGTTAGATATCAGAATTGGATACAACAAAGATGTGCATTGATTATCATAATTACCCACCATTACGGTAGGCAATCATGATACATCATAAACGATTACTCTAAAGCTTTACCTTTAGTTTCTGGAATCAAGAAGAAGAAGGCAAATGCAGACAATAAGTAAGCCGCTGATAATAACGCTAATGCATAGCTAATCGAGTATTGCATCGCCAAGTAACCGATTAATACCTGAGAAATACCCGCAATACCACGACCAACGTTGAAGATAATGTTTTCAGCACTTGAACGCGCATCGGTCGGATAGTGTTCGGCCAGCAATGCGCCATACCCCCCCATCATACCGTTAACAAAGAAACCAATCACAGAACCAAAAATGATTAATACCATCATATCTGTTTGTTGGAAGTAGAACCAAATGGAGACTGCCGAAATCAATAAAAAGACGATATAAGATGGTCTACGCCCAAATTTATCACACAACCAACCAAAGACTAAAATTCCGACGGTCATGCCGATGGTTGTTGAAATAGTCCAAAACGTCGTGTTCTTAAATGGCAATTGCAATTCATTAGCAATCATTGTTGGCATCCAAACCATCAAGCCATAAAAACCAAAGTTTTGCACGGCACAAGCAATGGTCAGTCCAATCGTGGTAAATGTTGTACGGGGATTTTTAAATAATTTACCCACTGAAATGGTGTTTTTATTGTTATCTTTAAGATTTTGCCAAATTTCAGGCTCTTTTAAACCTTTACGAGTCCAAGCGACAAAAAGTGCTGGCAATACACCAACCGCAAATGCCCAGCGCCAACCGAAGTTTGCACCAATAATCGTAACGGTTAACGTCGCTAAAATAATCCCCGCTTGGAAGCCTAATGCAACGATCGAGGTTGCACGAGAACGTTTATGTTTTGGCCAACTCTCTGATACAAGAGTCATACCAATACCAAATTCACCACCTAATCCTAAACCACTTAAGAATCGAAATAGTGCAAACGTTTCATAGTTTGGTGCAATTGCACACAATCCGGTAAAAAAGGAAAAGATTAAGATCGTCCATGAGAACACCCTTACTCGTCCATATTTATCGGCCATAATACCAAAAATAATCCCCCCTAACACGGCACCTAATAATGTAATGGCATTAAGTGTACCTGCTTCTGTTCCTGATAAGCTAAAATAAGCCATAATCATAGGTAAACAAAAGCCCAATAGCATAATATCCATGCCATCAAGTGCATAACCGACTGTTGATGCAAAAAGGGTTTTCTTTTGATAAGGCGTCACTCGTGAGCTTTCACTCTCCGGGTGCTTTAGTATTTCTGACTCAGTTCTCATTGTAACCTCAAATATATTCTTATTATTGATCTTTTGACAAAAAATGCCGTGCTATTCTCTACTATCTTTATTTAGAAAGCAAAAAATATGCCATTGAATCGAATGATAAGGAGAATAAATGGATAAGAATTTTTTATATTGTTACTTTACTTAGGCAAGCTTACCCACCGTTAGGTGGGCAAATAAAACGAAAAATGGTGCATTAGACTTTTAATGATATTGTCGTCGAAAAATGATCATCTTTATTTTGATTATTGGCAGCAACGACCATAATCGTATTTTGTTCAGTCAGTTTTTCTGAAATTGCAATCGTTCTACACTGTGTAACAAATGTGTCAATATCGACAGGCTTGTCAATTAGATGCGGGCACACGCCTTTTACTAGTAACAATTGTTTAAATACCCATTCATGCCATGTCATCGCCAAAATATCTGCTTTAGGGAAATACTGGCGGATTGCGCGAGCTTCAGTACCTAACTCGGTCATGACCGCAATGACAGGTGACTGTAATTCCTCCGCCATGACAACGACACTATGACTGGTGGTATGATCTATTTTAGGTATACGATGCACATAATAAGGATTATTGGAAAAGTCTAAATCGGTTTTTTGACAGATTTTTGCCATAACAGCAACCGTTTCTACCGGATAGCGTCCTTTTGCCGTTTCACCAGACAGCATCACCGCATCGGCACCATCTAAAATAGCATTTGCCACGTCCCCCGCTTCAGCTCGCGTCGGTCTTGGATTAACCGTCATACTTTCAAGCATCTGCGTTGCAATAATAACGGGTTTTGCATGTTGGTTACATTTTTCAACCATCATTTTTTGCGATAAAATGACCTCTTCAATCGGGATTTCAACCCCCAAATCGCCCCTGGCCACCATTATCCCATCAGCGACATCTAAGATGTCATCAAAATTATCCAAGCCTTCTTGGTTTTCAATTTTAGCAATGATAGCGATATGATTGCCATTATGTTCATCCAAAAATTGCCGAATCATTTCCACATCTGCACGTTTACGGATAAAAGACGCCGCAATAAAATCAACATGTTGCTCACAACCAAAAATTAAATCGTGCTTATCTTGTACTGACAAAGCGGGCAAGTTAATCGAAACATTCGGCAAATTCACGCCTTTATGTTCACCTAACATCCCAGAATTTAGCACCCGACAAAATAATTGATGACTATCTCGCTGTTCAACCACCAATTCGATAAGCCCATCATCAATTAAAATATGATGACCAACATTAATATCGTTTACAATCCCCGTATAGGTGACGGCGACACAATGTTCATCCCCAACGACCTGTTGATCAGTTGTAATAACAAAGCTCGCACCAGATTGTAAATAGACGGGTTGATGGTCTTTTAATCGCAGGGTTCTGATTTCAGGCCCTTTCGTATCAAGCATAATCGCAACCGGTTTTTTTACATATTTGCAAGCTTCACGCAGTGTGTTAATGCGTTTGGCATGATCATCATGATGACCATGGGAAAAGTTGAGCCGCATGATATCCATGCCAGCGTGAATAAGTTGTGATAACGTTGAAAAAGAGTCAGAAGCAGGACCAATGGTACAAATAATTTTTGTTTTTTTCATAATGCTCACCTAATTCATCTGTTTAATCATGAAAATACAGAACATATTTTCATGATTAACGTCGCTTTTTATGATTTATTTTGCGCTATTTGATGATGTTTTTTGGCTGTTGCGTTCTAACTCTAACGCACCAAAATGTGACAAGATACAAAATACAATACACAAAATCACGGCACCCATTAATAAATAGAAACCTGCATCCCAACCTAATCGGTCAACAAAAATACCAAAAAGCGCGGTCCCTAATGAAGCACCAAAAATATAGCTACAAAAACCACGCAATCCAACAGCAGAACCCACTGCAAAACTTGGCACGATTTCCATTGTTTGTACTGATGCTAAAAACTGTGGCACATAGATTAAACAACCAACACACGCAGCAGAGATCGTCACCATCACTAATGAATCACTTTGCCAATAGCCCACTAAGCAAACAAAAATCAGAAGCATGCTAATTATCGCAAGCGGCATTCTTCGGCCTTTAAATAGTTTATCGGTTAAATAGCCAGCAAAAAGAGTGGAAGGAATTGCCGCCCATTCAAAAAAGAGGAACGCCACACTCATCTCACCTTTAGAAAAACCTTTTTCATGCAGCAGATAAATCGGTAACCAACTGATAACCCCAAAACGAATCATATAAACAAAAACATCGACAAATGACACATACCAAGCATTTTTGTTTTTCAGTACATACGTGCAAAAAATTTGCCATGCAGACATATTCTCTGGTGCATGTTGTGTTTTTTTCGTCACAATGGCATCTTCGCCAACAATATCTTTTAACTCAGGTAAACCTTCTTGTACAGGTGAGTTTTTACCAAAACCCAGTACCACGAATGCAGCAAAAACAGCTAAAATCGCAGGCACGATATAGCACGCTAACTTCCAATGTTCCGTACCAAGTAACGCCAATGAACAGCCGATGATCGGGGCAACAATCCCGCCACCCACATTATGGGAAATATTCCAAATTGCCCCTGCAATTCCTCGTTCACGACGTGGGAACCAATTAGCAATAGTAATAAAAGAAGGCCCTACTCCCATCCCTTGACAGATACCATTACAAATCACAAAAATGGCAAACATCCAAAATGCAAAGCTAAATCCTAAGCCGACATTAATAATCGCACATAAAATTAAACCAGTTGCCATATAAATTTTGGGACTTGCTTTATCTGCTAAACTACTCATCACCCCTTTACTAATTCCATAAGCAATCAGCATACAACTGGATAACAACCCGATTTGTGTTTTGCTTAAGTCTAGCTCTTGCATCAAATAAGGGGTTGATAACGCAAAGTTATTTCTTACAATATAATAGAAAAGATAACCAAAAAAGACGCTAAATAACGCTTTTAATCGATAACTTTTATAAACAGGCATAATCTGTTCTTCAGGTATCGTATAATTAGCGGTTTTTGCTTTTAAAAACTCAAACATAGTTTATACCTCAACGTAATTAATGATGTGTTCTAGTCGTTTAGAACTTGAAATTCGGGGTCATATTGACGATTAACAATGATGGGTTCAATAGGCCAAATTGAGTGATTTTTAACTCAAAATAATTTTTCTGGGATGTTTTTGACTCAAAAAAAAACCAAAACAGATCTATCACCTTTTCTACGGGGTATTTTGAGACAAAATCGGT
Organism: Orbus sasakiae; assembly: GCF_039542345.1. Classification (NCBI taxonomy): domain Bacteria; kingdom Pseudomonadati; phylum Pseudomonadota; class Gammaproteobacteria; order Orbales; family Orbaceae; genus Orbus; species Orbus sasakiae. The sequence continues at coordinate 587,443 of NZ_BAABHY010000001.1, read as the reverse complement.
AAAAAAAAATTGTGGCCTTTTTGTGGGTTACTTGATCGAGATCACAAAAAATTTTTTATGCCGTGCAGTCATCTTGTTATAGCGTTACCATAACGAAAATGTTAAGTTTATCGAGAATAGATAAACCGCCTCTAGCTATGATATTTCAGATGAAAACACTATTTTTTATATTGACACTATTGATGAGCACACCGCTGTATGCGCAAGAATTATTAATTGCAACGACGTTATCAACAGATGCAACAGCACATATTATTGAGCAGTGGCAAAAAGCGCATCCAGACATCAGTGTCAAAACGCTCAATCGTACAAGCACGTCGATTGAGCGCTTAGTCAACTCGCCATTTAGTGGCAAAATTGATTTAATTATCAGCTCATCGCCGATGCTATTATCACACCTTAAAACCAATAATATGCTCAGTCCAATTACCACAATTCCCGATGAGAGCCAGCAATTAGTCCCTAACATTTTACGTCAATATGCTGCAGCATTTGCGATTTCGGGGTCAGGCGTTTTATCAAATAAAGAATATCTTAGCCAACATCAATTGCCTATTCCCCAAAATTGGCAGGATTTAACCTTACCGGATTACTACGGGATGTTATCAATCAGTACCCCATCGCGTTCCGACACGACACATATAATGATTGAGTCACTACTGCAAGAATTTGGTTGGCAAAAAGGCTGGCAAATGATTATGGAAATTGGCGGAAATATTGGTACGATTTCATCGCGAAGCTTTGGCGTCGTCGACAAAATTAATTCTGATTTGAGTATTATTGGCATTACAATTGATAATTATGCGATTGTTAACAATAATGAAAAATTGGTTTTTCATCGTTTTCCGCATAATATCCCTATCCCAACGTTTATTACGGTTTTAGCACAAAGCCAACATAAAGATAGCGCTCAACAGTTTGTTCAATACTTACTAAGTCCCGCTGGGCAACTCGCTGTTTCACACCCCAATACAGGGAAATACCCTGTAATACAATTGGGCGATGAGCTGTCAAACTATTACGAGCAAGCTGAGTTTATCAATACTGAACATATTCATTATGACACCTTGCTAAAGCGTCAAGAACTGGTCCGGCAACTCTTTGATATCGCCATCACGTTCCGACTCGAGCAATTAAAAGACACCTGGAAATTACTGCACGATAAAGAAAAAAAATTGGGTAAACAGTTAGATGAAGTCCGTCAGTTATTAACAAAAATGCCGATTGATGAAGATCAATCCTTACATTATCCCAACAATAACCAAGATCTGGATCTCTATACTGAATATCAAATTAATGCCATCGAATGGAAAAATTTTTTCCAAAATCAGAATCAAATGGCCATGAAACAATTAGAGAATTTATAAAAATGGTCTTAAAAAAAGAGATTGGTCACCGATTACAATGGTCGTTTATATTTTGTGCCTTATTGATCTTTTTAATTGGTTTAGTGTGTTTATACAGTTGGAAAAAACAAAACCAACAAATTCACTATGCACTAGAGGACTATATTCCCAAAATTCAAGCATCAACCCGTATTGATGAAAATTTAAATGCGTTATTTAATGAATTTAATGAACTAGTACAGGCGCCAAATACGCAATCCCGGATTTCACTAAAACAAAATATTTTAGTTAGGCTACAAACCTTATATAACTTGTCTGAACAACTTCCCACAGAACGGCAAGCCTCATTTAAAACCAGTATTAACAGTATAGAAACACTGCTTACTGATGTTGATGACGCGCTCTATCGTTATCATATTGTATTAAACCAGTTATCCGAAACACAAACCTATATCTACTGGCTACACAACGATTTCAACCAAGAGATCAGCTCATTATTACAAGATATCAGCTTGCAACAGAATTTTTTGTTGGATCAACTTAAAAATGAAACAACGTCAGAACAAGACAAAATATATAAAACCCTCAACAGTATTCATCAAGAACTCGATGTTATTGCCAATTTAACCTTATCAGAAAACAGGATCATTGGAGCAATCGATCAGCTTGTCGATAAAAATAATCTGCATAACTTACAAAACAATTTGCACTATTTAAGCTACCTAAAGCAAAGCAGTGAAGACATTCTTATCCAGTCATCAAGCAGCATGACAACCCTACGGCAAATTATTCAAGAACTGTTTAAAATTAGCCTATCACAAAATCAACTACCTGACATTTTGCAACAGTATGATGATGCACTTAAAAAACTTAACCAAGTTGTGATTGATAAAGATAATATGCTTAATGCCATTAAAATCAATTTAGAGCTGCAAGTTGATAGTGACCATTGGCAACTGATCTATTTTTCCAATAAAGTACAAGCAGCGTCTAACTTAAGCATACTCATTATCATCATTACAACATCTGTCGCCATTTTATTTATTTTAATCTTCAATCAATGTTATATTCGCCCTAAAATCACCTCTCGATTAATGGTATTAAACCATTCTGTTATCGAATTAAGCAAAGGTAACTTGCAAGCGGTTATTCCCGTATATGGTCATGATGAACTCGGCCGTATTGCCGAGTTATTACGTCAAAGTATCGCCCAAATCAATATTCAAACGCTCCGCCTTGAAGAAGAGATTATTGAACGAATTACCATTGAAAACGATTTAAGGGACACGCAAGATGATCTGATTCAAGCGGCTAAATTAGCGGTCGTTGGGCAAACCGTGACAACCCTTGCTCATGAAATTAATCAACCTTTAAATGCACTGTCGATCTATCTGTATACTGCTGAAACAGCAAATAACAGCCAGCCAAATCCAGACATTAGCCATGCGATTGAACAAAGCCAACAGCTCATAACGCGAATAAAAAATATTATTACTCAACTGCGAGCCTTTAGTAAGCGGAGTAATGCTGACGAACCGTTACAAACTATTGATCTTAAACAGACAATAAACCATGCATGGGGCATTATTTCATTGAATAAAACCATGCACTTAACGTTAACGTTACCTGATAAACTTGCTCACGTCATTGGCAACGACATTCGTTATGAACAAGTGTTTGTGAATATCTTTGCTAACGCCATTGATGCTTGTGAGAATAAACAAGCTCAAATTGTAATTGAACAACGAGAAACGGATAACGAACTGATGCTTTATATTCAAGATAATGGCATTGGTTGGCCACTGAGTGAAGCCGAACGCTTGTTGACACCTTTTGTGACCAATAAAAAAATTGGCCTTGGTATTGGTTTATCATTAAGCCAATCCATTATGCAACAAAGCCAAGGCGATCTTTTTATTGCCTCAACACTAGACAGACATGCACTGATTATTTTGACCTTTATGAAAGCCTGACATTGTAGGAAACAACACTATGGATTTATTAACTGAATATGAAAATATTCTGATTATTGATGACGATAAAGATATTTTACAGGCTTATCAAGCACTGCTTAAACAACAACATAAAAGAGTGCGTGTGACAGATAATCCACTTAATGTCACTCAAATCATTCCCCATGATTGGAATGGTATTGTGATTACCGACATTTATATGCCCTATTTATCTGGCGTCGAACTCATGGAAAAAATTCACCACATCGATAAATACATCCCGGTGTTATTAGTGACAGGCCACGGTGATGTCCCGATGGCGGTTGATGCCGTCAAAAAAGGCGCATACGATTTTTTAGAAAAACCGGTTGATCCTGGCTTATTTATCAAAAAAATCAATTTAGCCTTGGCCGAACGTGAAACGTACCTCATACAAAAAAGCCAAAAACAGCAACAAATCACCGAACACTTAATTGGTGACAGTATATGGGCAAAAGAGATCAGGGAAAAAATCTATGCTTATTCATTAACAACACTGCCTGTTTATTTATATGGTGCCTCAGGGACCGGTAAATTACTGGCAGCCAAACAACTGACCCCCAACAGTGATAATACCCCATTACAAATTCATAATTTGCAGCAAATTGACTCTTTTGATGAGTTTGAATTATGGATTGAACGTGCGATTAATGGTACGTTGATACTGCAACATATTGATTTGTTACCGATCAAATATCAAAAAATCTTGGTTCAGTACCAAACTCAGCCCAACAAACCATTTAGACTCGTTGTCACAAGTTTGAAACGACCAGAACAACTTGCAAGTGAACAAATTCTTCTACCTGAATTCTATTATTTATTTTCGTTAACTCAGCTCGAATGCCTAAGCTTACAACAACGTAAAAAAGACATCATTATTCTTTTTGAGTATTACCTTAAAATAGCCTGTAAACGATTATCCATAAAACGCCCGATGGTCAATGAAACGTTGAAGAAAACCCTTAATGATCGTTTGTGGGAAAACAACGTGAGTGAATTAATTAATGCAGCAGAATTGTTCGCCGTTGGCATTATGCCAACAAAAGATAGCCAATCGTTTTTCTTTATCAATAAAAATCTTTCTCTAGAACAAAATATTGAAGCATATGAAAAAAATCTTATCATCAAAGCCTTAGATATGTATCACGGCAAAATTAATGAAGCAGCGGACTATTTGCAAATACCTCGTAAAAAATTGTATTTACGAATGAAAAAATATCAATTAGATAAAAATCGCTTCAAATATTAATAGGTAGATTGGCATCTCGGTTATTGTCGGTATTGCTGGCTGTGAATTGATTAAGATTTGCACGGATAAAATTAAGTCTATATGATAAGGATAGACCGACCATAAATTGAGATATGAATGAGCTTCATTAAACGTGAAACTGTTTTATAAAAATCCATCATAATACTTCACGTTGATAACCTGACTAAACATAGCCTTTGATGTAACGCTATGTGCTATTTGATATATGTGCGATTACTTAAACATTGGGGATACTATGAAAAAAACTAAAATCGTTTGTACCATGGGACCGTCAACCATTCAGCCAGAAGTCATTGAGTCTCTCATCTTAAATGGCATGAATGTGGCTCGCTTTAACTTCTCTCACGGGGATCAGCAAAGCCATCATCAACATATGCAACGCGTCAAGGATGTGGCCGCAAAATTGGGGGTGCATATTGCTATCATGCTCGACACCAAAGGCCCTGAGATGCGTTTAGGTAAATTTCAAAATGGTAAAGTCCTCCTTGAACAAGGTAACCCCTTTATTTTAACAGGTCGAGATGTCATCGGTGATGAGCACATTGTCTCGATTAACCATAAAGTCTTATCAAAAGAAGTCAATATTGGCGATCAAATTCTACTGTCTGATGGACTTGTAAGGTTAACGATCACGCGGATTGATGGCTTAGATATTATTACAACAATTGAAAACAGTGGTGAAATGAGTAACAACAAACGGGTCGCCGTACCGGGGGCGAACTTAAGTTTACCTTTTTTATCCGATAAAGACGTCGCCGATATTGAGTTTGGTATTAAACACGATGTGGACTTCATCGCCGCCTCATTTGTACAACGCGCTGAAGATATTCAATCTATCAAGCAACTCCTCAATCAGCACGCAGCAAGCATTCAAATTATTGCCAAAATTGAAAATGCAGAAGGCGTGAAAAATATGGACCAAATATTAAACTTAGCTGACGGTTTTATGATTGCACGAGGCGACTTAGGTGTCGAAATCCCTGCAGAACGCGTTCCACTATTACAAAAACAGATGATTAAACTGTGTAATCAAGTCGGTAAACCCGTGATTACCGCGACACAGATGTTAGAAAGTATGACCGTTAACCCAAGGCCTACTCGTGCTGAAGCCAGTGATGTAGCAAATGCCATTTTAGATGGCAGTGACGCGATTATGCTAAGCGGCGAAACGGCATCGGGTGCTTACCCAATAGAGGCGGTAAAAACCATGACGACGATAGCCAAATGTATTGAACCGACGTTAGATACTGAATTAAGTCTATCTCGCTATGGTTATCATAAAACGGTTACTACCAACGCAATTTGTCATGCTAGTGTACAAGTTAGCCATGAGCTAAATGCAAAAGGCATTATAACAGTGACAGAAAGTGGAACGACTGCACAGATGGTCTCAAAGTACCGCCCCTCTGCACCAATATTTGCGGTATCACCTTATGAAAAAACCTTACGTAAGTTGCAATTAGTTTGGGGAGTGATGCCACTAAAAGGCCATAAAAAAGCGAAAAGCACCAAACTGATGATTCGTGATGCCATCGATCAGTGCCTTGCAAAACAGTACGTATCACATGGCGATCAAGTTATTATTACCGCAGGGGTACCGATTGGTAAAGTGGGCACAACTAACATGATCTTTGTTAACACTGTGGGTGACGATAACTAATGACAAGGGTTAAATCAGTATAAGACGGGGTTACCCCGTCTTCACTTGTCTATTCAAAATACCAATAACCTTTATTGACAAAGTCCAATAACCCCTTTAAAAGCACATCATCGTGTAAGTCATCGACTGTCAGTACGGATTTTTGGCAAAGTAAGTCGATATAGCGCTCAGGTAATTCAATTTTTTCACCATGCACAAAACCTTGATCACCAATTTTAAAAATACGAATACTGGGTACACGTATAAGTTGTGCATCACTTTCAATTTCCTCAACGAGTTCATCCAATGAATAAGGTGGATCTAAAGGGATAATATTGAGTTCATGCATCGGGTGGGTTGTTTGTTTACCAAACCAATCAACAAACAGATCATCATTATTGATTAATTGCATCATCTGCGCTTTTAATCTCTCGATTTCATTACGTTGAATTTGATAAGGTTGATCGGTCAATTGTAAATCAGGGTCTTGATAAAAAATCCCTTTTGGCACGTTATCCAAGACATAATCGGCAAAGCCACTGAGTAATTCTTGTGATGATGGGGTTCTAAATCCGACAGAATAGCTTAATGATTCCGTTAAACTTACACCATTATGTGGGTAACCGATTGGTAAATACAGAATATCGCCAGGGTTGAGCACTTCATCAATAATGGGTTCATAAGGTTCAACATGCAATAAGGCTGCATGCGCACTGAACTGGTGGTAATTGGGATTACGATCACCAACTTGCCAACGGCGTTGCCCCATCCCTTGCGTAATAAACACATCATAATTATCTATATGTGGCCCAACACCTGCGCCAGGCGTTGCAAACGAAATCATTAAATCTTCAAATTGCCAGTGTGGTAAAACACGAAATGGCTCAACTAAGGTGGCAGCCTCTTCGTGCCAATGATCGACCGCTTGGACTAATAGACTCCAGTTGCTTTCACCTAAGTGATCGTAAGACTCAAACGGCCCATACTTTGCATCCCATTTCCCGTCTTTGTTAGTGACAATGCGGCTATCGATTTCGGTCTCTAGTGCTAGTCCAGCTAATTCATCTGGCGTGATAGGATCCACAAAATGAGCAAATCCATTACGGATAATCACCGGTTTTTTTTGCCAATAATGTTTTAAAAATTCATCCCAATTGATCGTTAATTGATTGTTCATACTGATGCCTTTTATCTAAAATCATTTATGCATTTTGAACAATAATAAAATTGTGTCAATATGATTTCGTGATATTCGTTAATGATCTTGTTGGCGTAGGACAATCATCACATTTCGAGCGGTAATAATGGTTAATCAAACCGAACGTTGAATTGTGAGCCCACGTGTGTAGGCTCCATAAAAGCAGAAAATTATTTAGCGTTTAAAAACGACTCGACTGACAATAAAATCAGTTCATTATCATCCGCTTTATTTGGTAGACGGCTGCTTGAAAACGGCAAGTTATTATCATTACCAACAATAATATGCTGATTGTCAACAATATCGACATTTTCAATCGTAAAAAACGGGAAGACAAATTTACCTTGGCTGTAAGCTGCTTTACTCAGGTGATTAGGATCATCAATGGCTAATAAATCAATATAAGCCACTTTATCAACAGCTTGGTTAACATTGCTCTCATCCATTTTGACTTTGTAAACGCGTTTAAATTTTGGTAGGTTATTTTTATCAAAACAATGCGTGGTTGACTGATCACCTTGGCAAGCATACTCAATCACACCTTCCCCATTATCACGTTCAATAATCAAACCATAGTGTGAGTCAATCATATTAAAATCACCAATAGCATGATGATTTTCGGCTAACGGATATTGCCAAGAACGACCCGTCCAAGTATTTTTGATGATATCAAACTCTAAAATCCGCAAATAATTTTTGCCATCAACATGTTCATATTGCTGCGTTTTAGCATCAAACAACGGTCCTTCAAGTAATGGGTAAAGTTTTGTGCCATCAGCAGATACCGCCATCCCTTCAAACCCTTTTGAACGTTTTACTTCAAAATTCACTTTATCCGTTGGTTGACCCGGCGTTTTAACTTGATAATGATCGGGTGAATGAACAATGCTATCTTCGACTTTGGTTTCAAATATTTGTAGTACCTTACCATTAAGATCGGCTTTGATCAGATAAGGTCCAAATTCATCCCCGACCCACAAAAAGCCACCAGCAAATTGGAAACTTTCGGGATCAAAATCAGCGCCTGTTAAATAACGTGTATCCGTAGCTTCATTCGCAATTCTAAACGGTACATTTTTATCTGGATCGTGTAAAAAAATCGTCCTGAGTCGATTAACCGTATTATTCGTAAAATCTATCTGATATTGATTTAAGTAAAGCATAAAATCAGGTGAGTTGACTTTGTTACCTGCACCATTATCCGTTAGGATCCAGTAACTGCCATCGGCCATTTTTTTAATGCCTGAATGACCTTGGATGGGTTGGCCCTCAAACGGGTAACTGATACCAGTAGGTCTACCGGCAGATAACCCTTCGATAGTATGCGCTTTATCTTGACGTGTCGCCGAAATAAATTTACCACTCATCATTAAATCAGGTGGTACATCATTAGGCGGTGTAATAAATGTATTTGCAGGTAAAACAGCATGTCCCGCTAAAATAGCAGGATATTGCTGACTTTCAGCATTGGCCGCTAAACTAAAAATACTTGCGGCAATGAATATAGCAAGGGATGAGGCTTGGCGTGACATCATGTTCTCCTATCGAATGCAGATTAATCAGTTAAGGGATGAAACAAACACCTATCTTAATCAGCAATTAATACAAAAACATGACATCTCGATAAAAGATTTATGACATGAGTTGATAACATTCAATAAAAAAGCACAGTGCGATTAATGGCAGACGGTGCTTTTTATTATTTATCGTGAAAGCCACTTATACGTGTGAATAAAATGCAAAACTCACTTTACCGGCTTTTATACCTACTTTGACCTTACCACCATGTTGCAACTTACCAAACAACAGTTCTTGTGCAATTGGCTTTTTCAGTTGCTCTTGAATGACGCGGGCCATGGGTCTTGCTCCCATCGTTTTATCATAGCCTTTATCAGCAAGCCATGCTTTAGCCTCATTTGAGATCACTAATTCAACACGCTTATCGTTAAGTTGGTTTCGTAATTGGTCAATAAACTTATCAACAATTTGCAACATAATTGACCGACTCAAATGCGCAAACCAAATAATATTATCCAAACGATTACGAAATTCAGGGCTAAACACACGATTAATTTCAGCCATGGCATCCAGGCTTTTATCTTGCTGTGAAAAACCAATGGACGATTTTACGGTCTCTTGGACACCCGCATTGGTTGTCATCACCAGAATGATGTTACGAAAATCAGCACGACGCCCATTACTATCGGTTAATGTGCCATTATCCATAATTTGCAATAGCAAATTATAAATATCGGGATGTGCTTTTTCGATTTCATCGAGCAACAACACCGCGTGAGGATGCTTAATAACCTGATCGGTTAATAATCCGCCTTGTTCAAAACCGACATAACCCGGTGGTGAACCGATTAAACGGCTAATCGTATGTGCTTCTTTATATTCTGACATATCAAAACGCAATAGCTCAATACCTAACTGTTTAGCTAACTGCAATGTGATTTCCGTTTTACCCACACCGGTTGGTCCCGCAAACAAAAACGCACCAATTGGCTTGTTATCACGACCAAGACCTGCTCGGTTTAACGTAATCGCATCACTGAGCACTTCAATAGCACTATCTTGACCAAACACTTGTCGCTTGAGCTGAGTCGACAGATTTTGTAATTTTGTTTTATCTGATGTAGAAACCGAACTTTCAGGAATTCGCGCTATTTTAGCAATGATTTTCTCAATATCCGTAACACTGATCGTTTTCTTGCGTTGTTTGGTTGGTAACAGACGATTTTTGGCGCCAGCTTCATCAATCAAATCAATCGCTTTATCAGGCAAAAAGCGATCAGGTAAATATTTAACGGAGAGTTCAACCGCACTTTTTAACGCATTCGCCGTATAATGCACGTTGTGGAATTGTTCATAATAGCTTTTTAAACCTTGCAGGATTTTGACGGTATCGTCCATTGAGGGTTCGGTCACATCAATTTTCTGGAAACGTCTTGCTAGCGCCCGATCTTTTTCAAAAATTCGGCTATATTCTTGATAAGTTGTCGAGCCTAATACACGCACTTTACCTGATGATAATAACGGTTTAAATAAATTGGCCGTATCCACTTTACTTTCACCTGCGGCCCCCGCCCCCACAATCATATGAATTTCATCGATAAAAAGAATACTATTGGGTTGTTTTTCGAGTGCTTTGGCTAATTCATTAAAACGTTTTTCAAAATCACCACGATAGGTCGCACCCGCAATAATTGACGAGATATCAAATGAATAAATCGTTGCATTAGCTAAGGCTTCGGGAACGTTATGTTGCTCGATTAACCACGCAAGTCCTTCTGCAATAGCGGTCTTACCTACCCCTGCCTCACCAACTAAAATTGGATTATTTTTACGGCGTCGACATAAAACTTGCATGACGCGTTCGATATCATGTTCACGGCCAATTAAGGGATCAATTTTACCCGCTTTAGCCTGCTCGTTAAGATTTGTGGTGTAACGTGCTAATGGATTTTGTTCATCCTGGCTTTCTTCGTTTGATTCAAGATGATTGACCATAGTCGGTAATTGATGAGACAGATAACGCGTTAAATTCAGCCAATCAACGCCAAAACTGTGTAGCAAATATGCCCCATAAGACTCTTCTTCATTTACGATTGACACTAATACATCGCAACTTGTTACTTCCGATTTTTCGGCAGATTGAGCATGGATCACAGCACGTTCAATCACTCGATGGAAAGCCACCGTTGGTTCTGTCAATTGTTCGCCCTGATCATTAGGCAAATAACTGCTGTTTTGTTCAATATAAAAACTTAATTCATCATAGAGTTTATCGATATCAACATTCAAATCGGTTAAAACGTTATTGACCGTTTTATCTTTTAAAAGCGATAGTAATAGATGCTCGACGGTCAAATATTCATAACCGAGGGACTGCGCTTCATTAAATGCTTCGTTAATTGCGATTTGTAACTGCTTATTCATCATGATAATTTCTCCATGGTGCATCTTAGTGGAAACTGATGCTCCTGTGCATACTGTCTTACCTGAAACACTTTTGTTTCGGCAATCTCAGCCGAATAGACCCCGCAAATTCCTTTGCCCTCTTTATGAACGGCAAGCATAATCTGTGTTGCTTTATGCTCATCATGCCCAAAAAAACGCATCAATACATCAATCACAAAATCCATTGTGGTATAATCGTCATTATGTAAAACAACAATATATTTAGCAGGTGGTGCAATATTTTTTACTTTTAATTTTTCAACAACATGTTGTTTACTCATATTTAAAACTCTACTAATCGTCCTTTATCGGTTATCATACTCATTTTTATTTGTGATTTATACTCAAATTCATTTATTGTTAAAATAGAACATATGAACACTATTCGGAACATCACTGCACCTAAAAATAAAATGGTGCTATTTAAATGGCTTTATTCAGGTAAGCTTATCCTTAATCCGCTATGGCAAAATTGGCGTTACCGCTGTAAATTTGTTCTGCGTTCAATTTTTTTAAACCCAAGAACCTTTCAGTGGCTTGAGCATTTAGCCAATTACCGCTTACTTGGCGATTATTTAGCGAGGCAAACAAATTTGCCCTGCAAATTGCAGCGTCCTTATTTATCCTCATGTATGAGCAACAAAGCATGTTTTCAAGCATTAGTGTATCATTATGATTTTTTAGCTGCACACAATGACCAACTCACACACGCTTTTTATGCTGACGCCCCTTATCTATTGGCTGAATTAACAGCTAAAAATGAGGATATGATCCGTGTTGTCATTCAAGCTGAAGATAAGTACTCCCGTGAAGGTGAAATCAGTCTGTGCGTTTATGACCAGCAGGGTGTTGATTTAGCAACCTTAACCTTTTCAATTATTGCGTATCAAGGTAAATCAACCTTATTTATTGCGGGTTTACAAGGATCAAATAATAAAGATGCGCGCAGTGCAATTCAACAAGCAACAAAAGCATGTTATGGCGTGTTCCCTAAGCGTTTGGTGGTAGAAAGTGCGCTAATTTTAGCCAATCTGCTTAAACTCGAACAGATTGTTGCTGTCAGTAACAAAACACATATCTATAATAACTGGCGTTATAAGCGTCGCTTTAAGCAACTGCATTCTGATTATGATGATTTTTGGCAAACGATTGATGGTCAAGTCAATGCACAAGGCTTATATTGCTTACCCAATAGCATTGCACGTAAACCGATTGAAGACATTGCCAGCAAAAAGCGCTCAGAATACCGTAATCGCTATGCATTATTAGATAATCTGCGCGAAACGATGGCTAGCCGGTTATCCACTTTACTTTAAAAAATAAGTTCACAAAGGTCAATTTATGTTGTTTGGCATCTTGATAGCACTGGTTCCATTATTAATCGGCTATCTTATTAAATTATCTAACCCCAAATGGCTCAATACGATTAATCAATCATTAAGTTTGATGGTCTATTTGATTCTATTTTTAATGGGCAGCGAGCTGGCGCAGCTTAACGATTTATTAAGCCACTTGACGACCATCATATATTCCACCTTACTACTGTTCATCTGTACTTTTGGCTTTAATATGATTGCACTGATGGTCATTGATGTGGTATTACCGTGGCGCAGTAAAGGCCCAAATAGCGAACCTTTAGTATCTCGCTTTAAAATGATATTGGAATCGTTACGCATTTGTTTGGCACTGGTATTGGGTTTTATTTGCGGACTCCTTCCCCTATCGATTTGGCAATATAATGAAACAGCCAGTAAAGTCACGCTGGTGGTGTTATTAGTCCTGGTTGGTATTCAATTACGGAGTAACAACATTAGCCTTAAACAAATCCTCATTAATAAAGTCGGTATGACCACGACACTGGTAGTGACACTCAGTGCGCTACTCGGTGGCTTGCTAGCTTCCTATTTATTAGATTTACCGATTAATACAGGATTAGCTATGTCATCAGGCTTTGGTTGGTACTCTTTATCTGGCGTTTTAATGACTGAGGCGCAAGGCCCTATTATCGGTAGTATCAGCTTTTTAAACGACATCATGCGTGAACTGTGTGCGATCATTTTAATACCAAGCTTAATCAAGCGTTTTAAATTAACGTCATTAGGGATTTGTGGTGCTACCTCCATGGACTTTACCCTACCGATGCTACAAAAAGGTGGTGGGATTGTGATGGTACCACCTGCCATTGTACAAGGGTTTTTATTAACGCTGATTATGCCCGTGTTAATGACGTTCCTTAACTACTATTTCTAACTTAAAGTACACTGAATTATGAATAAAAAAATAGCTCAATTATGCCCTTGCTGCTCAAATCAATCTTACCAAGATTGTTGCGAACCGTATCACCTTTGGCAAAAAAATGCGCCAACCGCCGAAACGTTAATGCGCTCACGTTACAGCGCTTACGCACTGCGTAAAGCCGATTACTTAGTCAAAACTTGGCACCCTAAAACATTGCCAAGTAAACTCGCCGAAGAGATCAGTGAAGCTAAATGGATAGAATTAGTCATTCATAAAAGCTGGGATAGCCAATCGCCGAATGAAGCATTTGTTGAATTCACTGCGCGCTACCGTAATAGCCAAGGCAAAGCTGAAAAAATGCATGAAATCAGCCGTTTTATCAAACATGATTCTCACTGGTTTTATGTTGATGGTAAATTTATTTAAGTGAGCTGATTTTTGTATCGATAAACACAGTGATACAGATCATGTTGTGCTTAATAAAGCTAAAATGCAATAACATCATCTGTCTCATTTTGATAACGATACACTTACTGTAGGCCTTGACTCAGTCTTTATAATTTTTCAGTTTGTTTACTGTCTCAACTTGTTGCGTTGTAACTGAAACATATTTTACGGGTGCTTGGCCAATTGCAAGGCTTCGTTCAAGTTCAAATTCACAACCTTGGTTTGCCATCCACTCCCTGAGTTTATCGAAATCATTACACCATAGGGTTTCGACATCTAAATCACGTTTACGGTCCTCGATCGGCGTTAAACGAACCGGTCTTATTTGTAAACGCGGACTGGCTGTTTGCCCGCCAACTTCAATGCCATATCCTGGTATAGAAGGATTATTGACAATAATTTTCCCGTCTTTTTGCCATACGGTCGCCATCCCTTCACGGACTTCATAACCGAGTTTAGATAACCCATTTAAAATGGCCTGTCGGCGATAATTCGCCGTAATCTGTGACGTGTGCTGATCGATACTGGTTTGGCAAGCGGTAATCAAACTTTCAACTTCAGCGATTTGCACCGCATTCAATTGTTTGATTTTCAATTCAACCGCCTCGGGGAGTGTGATATGCTGATTTTTGACTTCGGCAAGCAAACCTTCTAAACGTGCCGTTAACGCTTGGTAATGTTTACAACGGCGAATATCATTAGCTAAGTCAATATTCAGACTATCTAACAAGAGTTGATACTGCGCTTGATGGGATTCATTTTCAAGTTGTGCAATCCTTGAAAGATATGATGTTGCTAACACAGGGTCAATCATGTTTATTTCACTAATATAACGATCCAATTTTTTCAATGCCGAGTTTTCGTTTAACCCTCCTTGTGCTTTTCGCCAATCGTCAAACGTCGTCATGGTGTGTCCTGGCGTCATTTTACTGAGTATATCCTTTTGACTATCAGTCATAACGGGCGTTATAGCTTGTGATTGCTGTATAAACTCAAAGCCAGCTTGTAAAATATGATTAGCCTCATCGGCTAGTGTCCCTTGTTTTATTTGCCTAATTTGTTCTAATAATTGACTTGGCACCGTTGAACGGGTTTTTTTCTCAAGTTGTTGCAATATGACGGCAGCATTCTCTTTTATTTGCCGTTGCTGCTGTAACTGCATGGCCTGCCGATTGATTGCTTGCTCCTGACGATCGGTTATATTGACCGCCAGCGATTCGAGTAATAAAGGGACACTTTTTTGTAATGCTTCAAATTCATCTGCTTGCAATAATGACTGTAACTGTTGACGTTGCTGTGTAATCAAGGCAACGTCATGTTGAATATCACCGCCTAATCGTTGCCGTTTATTTTGCCATTGGCTGATTGCAATATCGACTCGGTTTAGTCGCTGTTGACAATTTTGTATGACTTCCTCACGCGTTATAATCCGTACAACTTTTGGTCCACTCATTCGCTTTTACTCTTTATTATTTAGCTTATCAATTAATTGTTTTAAGGTCTGTTGGATTTGATCTTTATGACTAAACCAACTTGCCGATGAAATTCGGAAGATGTCCGGTAATGAGCGTTTTAACACATTGATGCGCCAAATTTCTCTGGAACGGGCATTAGCGAGTAAAGGATGATGCGGAGGATCACACTCTATTCCTAATATATACAGGTTAGTTTGGGGATCTTTAATCGCAAAATCTAACGAAAAAACGTCATTGGTCGATAACTGATCGTAAGAAATATTAAGCGTATCAAGGAATTTTGCGACATCATTTAAGAAACCATCACGCCCTTGATTTGCTTGAAGAGGACTTTGCGTCTCAATGGAATGAAAACGATTTAACAGTTCTTTATTTTGTTGCCACAGTGCATGCGTCAGGGTACGCGCATACTCAAGGTACGATTGCAGATAGTCACGTGGTGACTGTGGTGGACGCTGAGTCTCTAACATATCTGAAATCGCATCAATCGGCATAGACGATATAATCATCACTCGATGTTTAGCACGAGTAATGGCCACATTGAGCCGACGTTCGCCGCCTTGTTGCCCCAACACACCAAAATGACGGCGAAAAGTACCTGATTCATTACGACCAAATGTTGTCGAAAAAATGATAATATCCCGTTCATCACCCTGCACATTTTCAACATTTTTTATGAAGAAAGACATATCTTCGCCACTATCTTGCCGATTGATTTCCTCAATATAAGTCTGTTTAAACATTTCATCTTCAGCAATACGTTGATGAATCAATGTCGAGATCAGTTCAGCTTGTTTTTTATTAAACGTTACCACCCCGATAGTCGGTCTTTTTGACGCATCTACTTGCCACAATGTGGAAATTTGCTCGATAACGCACTGTGCTTCTTCAAGATTTGACTGATCCTTATAAATACCATTAATTTGAATTAACTCAATAGGTTTAATCAGTTGCAATGTTTCTTTTGAATGGCGCACAGGGACATTAAGCCGTTTAGCATAAAAAGCAACATTCGAAAAATGAATCAGTTCACGATAATTTGAACGGTAGTGCACCTGTAAGGTCGTTGATGGTAATACACTGCGACCTAATTGTAACAAATCTGGGCAATCAATAATTTCTCGCTGATTCCAAAGATTTTCCTGTTCTTTCTGCTCTTTTTCGCTAATTTCTTCATAGGACAGTTTGAGATCAGGTGACTCCTCTTCATCCATCTGTATTTGACTACTGAAAAAAGACGTTGGCGGCATCTGTTTTTCATCACCGCTGACAATTATGGTTTTAGCGCGATACAATGTCGGTAACGCATATTCAACCGGCATTTGTGACGCTTCATCATAGATAACAACATCAAATAATCCCGCTTTAAGGGGTAATACTTGACTGGCAACGTCTGGGGTCATTAACCATACTGGTCTGACTGACATTAACCCTAAACCAATCCCCCTGTTGATAAACTCCCTTAATCTCAGTGCACGTTGCCCTGTTAAACGGGTAATCGCTTCCCATTCACCCAGTGAGGCCAATGCAGAACGATCAATATTATTGTTTAAGAACTGTCGATTAAGGTGTCTCATCCCTTTATCGGCTTCAAGCAATTCAGCAATATACTGCTCGTGTTCTTGGTTATCCGCTAACAAGGCGGGGGTTTCTTGCTCTAACTTTGATTTCCAACTCAGTCTAGCTTCAAAATTTAACACTTGCCTAAAGCTCTGTTCAAGCTGATGTTCTGGCATTTTCTCTAATTCATTGTGATACGTTCGTAAATGCATTAATAACGTCATTGCCTCGGAAGATAAATGCCGGGACCGAACCCTAAAATATTGATAATGATACACCTCTGATAAATGCTGTTGAATCATCAGGATATCAAGCGGTGTTGATTGATGATGGCAGATAGCCAAGTTAGCAGCTTCATAAATGTCAGAATTCAGGTAGCTCTTAATCGTGATTAACGAATTAATGGACTTGACCTTTGCCTCATAACGCACGAAAGCTACATCAAAGTCTTGTAAGAGTGTATTAACTGCTTGTGTGCTATTTAACACAGCTTGCTCAATATCGTCATGGGCAGGGGAAGTTGAAAGTTTCACAGCCCATTGCTGCACGTCTTGCAATTGCGCAATACGTAGACGAATATCGTCGCCAATTGAATGCCCCATTTCGGCCGGATAAGGAGGGAGATCAAGGTGTTGATATAACGAATTTAACGCATCACGGATTGGACGATACTGTTGCTCGAGTTGCAAGGCTTGTAAGAATCGGTTTAATGTTTGAGCATCAAAATGATAGCCCAATTCATTGAGCGTACGCTTCACACGGTAACAATACAGTTTACGTTTAACATTCAATATCGATAGCCATGAACGGGCAGAGTTTGCTACTTGGGTATACAAAATCAACTGTTGTAAGTGTTGAGGCGTGAAACGAATTAATGTTGGTGAAATATCGTGCCATACATGATGACGAATCGTTTGCTGTTGTTCTAAAACTTGATTGAGTTGATGTAAGATCTGTGCACCACGGTCAGAGTTAAAAAGGCTTAACCATTTATTTAATCTGCCTCGCACTGGCTCTGTAATTGCAAGCAAATCTTGAGCATAAGTTTTAATCCACGCCTTATAAGGCGTAGGTTCATCAAAATCAAAACGACTTTGATGTAATGCCAAGATTTCAACACGGCTTTTTTCTGTTTCTAAAAAGTCATTAAATGTCTTTAAAAAATCATTAATCGTTGCCGTATCGTGTGAAAATAATGATAAATGAATCAGTGGATTATTTTCATAATAAGCGGGTAACCAATAGCGAATTAATGGTGCACATTCATTTTCTAATAACATCAACTGATGCAGATTTAAGTCTTGTAAACTTTGTCTAAGTTGTGGGGCAGAAAATGGCAATTCATCGCGACTTAAATAAATTAACTCACTAATAAGTTGTCGATAATTTAAACCTATTTGATTATCTTGATGATGAACCGATTGATACACCTCATCAAGACGCTGTTCCAAAGATGACACAAAATTAGCTTGCTGTTCACGAGCACGGACTAACATATCGATCGGTTCATTGTGCCCTTTTAAGATGGCAACCACTTGTTCCCTGACACTACTGATAATCGCCTGTCGATCGGTATTGATCGCATTTATCATTAAGCTACGAGATGCCAGCTTTTCAGCAACTAACCGTTTATATACCACATCCAGTGCGGCTTTTTTTTGACAAACAATTAATAGTGTTTTATTACGCCCGATTGCATCAGCCACCATATTCACAATCGTTTGACTTTTACCAGTACCCGGCGGCCCTTCAATCAATAGTCCAGGCGCCTGACGTGCCTTAAATATCGCATTTTCTTGTGACGGATCACTGGCAACCGTCAAAAAGCGTTGATGCTCAGGAGGTTTATCAACGATAGCCAAATTTTCAGTTGCAGTATTAAGTCGCATAGCTGTTTCAAGGCCGGTTCCTGTTGGCGACAGTTGCTTGAGAAACCGTAGATCCTCACCAATAACTTGACCAACAAAATTGACATTGAATATCACCGCAACACAATCGAAAAATAATTTACCACTTTCAATCTCTGTATTTTCAGGTAATGGGATTAATTGATGATTTAAGACTAATCCCATGTCACTTAACATATCCATGACATCATGTTGATGTAAAGTGGAACGAATCATTAATTCATCAAGTTTATTTGACAACCGCGTGAACAGGGATTTACCCAGCATGTGCTCAAGCGCAGGATTGATTCGCACTTCTTCACGTTGGTTATCAAATGCTAGCGTCGTATTTTGAGTTGCACCGAGCTCACTATTAATGTTAAGTGGCCACAAAAAGACAGGGGCAATACGTGGCAGACGGTTAACATGACTTTCCTTATAATAAAGAAAAGGAAAACCCATATATAACCCATTCACACCACTATCACGAAAATCTGATCGACACTGATTTTGGAGATTCACCATTCGTCTATTCAGTGGACTATTATTCGAAAATACCATCGGATCTACACGGCACGGTTTTACATTTCGCGTTAGTAAATGGTTAAGTAAAACATCGCTGGGCTTTGTTTCCGTCCCTAAAGAGCTCAGATCCACACGTGATGAAAGAGGCCCTAACCGCATTCTCACTAACGGGCCAAGCATAATGGCTGTTGCAACTTTCTTACTAAAATAATCCATTATCTGAGTGATATATTGATATTCTTCAGGTTGTCGCCACTGCTGTTTTTCGATACCGAGTAACAAAAGCAATCGATTTAATGGAAGCCGTTTTTCCAATCGATATTGTTCTACCCACTGATTAATCTCATCGTAGCCTGTTTTAGCAAAACCGATAATTCGCTCATTAAGTTCTTTATAAAGCGCGACCCTTGGTTGGAGGATCAATTTAGGCAATGATTCTGCTGAAAACGCTAAAATATTAAGATCTTTGACCTGTTGATTAATATCCAATAAGACATTATCAGCTGATCGAAATAGCGATAATGGGCAACTCAATAAAATGATCAGGTCTTCATCACTAATAATTGTTCTTTCCATAAGCGATAACACGCCAGGATGAATGGCATCAGGGAACAGCTGCCAACGCTCTTGCCATTGTGCTAACAACTGCGTACGTGATGTAGACAACAGATGAATTTTCACAAAGTCATCGACGAGTTCAATCTCAATATTTTTAGCACGTTTAAATACGATTGCAATACGTTCGTGTAATTGCCATAACCAACTCTCCGTATTCAATTGTCTTAGGAATGCGGGCACCATGCCACTAATGAGTTGATACCCCTCAATGGGGTATTTTAGCAACCAAGGTGATGATACAATTTCGCCCTCCCACACCAAAGGCATATCCTGATTTAGCACCTTAAGTGCTAACATCAATTTGGCATTATTGGGCAGTGAATCTTGCTGAATAACAAACCGAATATGATTCATTTTACTGATATCATACTCAATTTGTGTTAACCAGGTTAACAGTGATCCATTTAAAAGTAGCTCAGTGGCGGCTTGCCAATGAGCATGCTCCGCGGCAGCAAGGGCAAAATGTTCCGGTTTGCGGTAAAAACGGCGATTAAGCTCAATCGCGACGCCATCGAGTACCTCTTGCTCAATTACCCTACTGGTAGGCGATGCCACCATCTCGCCTTTTAACCATGCTTGAACGTCAAGCCATTGCCAGCGTTGATGATGATTTTTAGTTAATAATCCCCTTAGTAGCAATTGGATATCCGAATCGAGATGGTCGGGAATAACAACACCATTTGTCAAAATATGAATCATAAATGCCTGTTGATTCACATGCTGAAAACACGTGCCGTCAGTCAGCTGTTCTAGCAATATCATGCCAAGACTCCACCAATCTGAACTCATACTGACTCCACCGACCACGGTTTCCGGCGCCATATAGTAGCTTGATGTTAAAGGTGAAATAATATCCAAATCAAATTCAGAAAGTCTGGCTGACCCAAAATCGGTGACAACTAAATCAAGTGGCTGATTGGTGCGAACCAGTAATGTTTCTGGGCGTAAATCACAAAGACGCAGCCCCGCTTGCGCAAAGCAATTGAGTGCCGAACCAAGTTCACTGACCACGTGTTTAATGGTCGGAATATCCGTCATGATGATCCCAGCGTCAGCTAAAGAACCGTGTGACAGACGTTCGGTCACAACATAAGCTTGCCCTTGCCATCGTCCTGACTCAATGATCTCAGGCACATGTTCGCGTGGTAAGGTTCTGAGTACGTCATAGATATCACTATTGGGCTCACGATCGACCGCATACAACGTCAAGGTTGCGTGTGTTAGCAACGTACGATGTTCAACATGATAGCGCGTAAAGACATCGTCTGATTCAGCAATTTTTTGTAATAAACGCCAATCATTCACCGATGTTTCTGATGGATTGGGCGCACTTTGTGCACAATGAATTGAATCATCAGACGTAGACGTCGATGTTGGTAAATGTTCTGCTACCGCGGCAACGTCTTCACCACATGTCAGGCAAATTAAATCCCCCGCTTCGATTGGGTGACCATTACGGCAGGTTAAGCCGGTACAATCATTGGGAATAGAGGGTAATTGTTCAGCGGTAATAATTAAAGCAGGCCGCCAGCCCGTTTCTCTTATCGCCTCACGCGATAAGTCCCATCCACATTGATGTCCATTATGCTGACCCTCACAAAAAATCTCATATAATGACCGTTCAGTTTGGCAATTGGGGCAAAATCTCATCATAGACATCAGTAACTATTCCGTAGGATATTTATATTATTCATCTATCAGCGTCTTTTATGCTGTTTCGTTTTATGAGCCGTTGTTTTTAATTGGTGGCCTTGATTTTCAAGTAGCGTTTGCAGCGTTAAAAAATCATCGCGTTTTGGTATACCCGCAAACCAAATTACACCTTTTTCATCAAACATCATATCCAAAGCATGATGCTGGTCATCCATGCGTTGATATTGATAATCAGCAAAACGTGCTTGACCAAGTGGCGTTAATAAATGCATGTTTTGATTATCACTACCCCGTAACGTAAATGTTTGTGCCTCATTAATAACAAAAGGTTCGGAAATGATCACATCGACATTTGGGGCCATCACATTTACGTCATTAACAATCTTTGCAAAGGGTAATCCCGTATAAATCAGTATATCAACAGGTGTTAAGCGTTTTAATTGGTGAACTAAATAAGCCAGGGCCTGCGGTTGCTCAAAGGGTTCGCCGCCAGAAATGGTGATTCCTTCAGCCAGATGAATCCAATCTTTGATAACATCAAGCAACGCATCAATATCGGTTAAATGTTTTGCTTTTGGCCATGTATCCGTTGAAATACAGCCTTGACACTGTAAGTGACAACCTTGAAACCAAATCCCTAAACGCTGCCCTGGGCCTAATGTCGTTACCGGAAAATGTACGCGTGAAAGCCCCATCTCCATTTTATTTTAACACGACCGTTAACTGATTTGGCTTTACATCTTCAATCAACAAACACTGATTTGGCTGAGGATTTAATGTAAAAACGTGCCGTGAAAGCGGATTGAGCAAATGGGCTTCAATTTGGTTACGAATACCGCGCCCACCATTAGATAAGTCAGCTAACGCAATATTTTCTAAAGCTTGTAATGCGCTCGGCGTTATCTGAAGCTCAAAATGATTGTCACGTAAATCATCAATAATATTGTTGACCATCTGCGTAAAAATGGCTTTTGCAACATTCGGGCGGATAAAATCAAACACCACAATATTTTCACCGATACGGTTTAATATTTCGGGGCGATTAAGGACGAGTTTAAAGTAACGCTCAATCTCCTGTCGTACCTTGGTATTTACCGCGTCATATGCATCAGATTGTGTCACATTAGGCGTACGTAGCCCCTGATTATCCACTTTATAAATGCCCAAATTCGAGGTGAAAATAATCAATGCCTCAGAAAAATAGACGCGTTCACCACGGCCTGAGGTGAGGACACCATCATCAAGAATTTGAAGAAATTTATCTAAAATCCGTGGATGTGCTTTTTCAATTTCATCAAACAACACAACACTAAAGGGTTTTTCACGAATCGCATTTGTCAATTCGCCGCCAACATCATAACCGACATACCCTGGCGGGGCACCAATCAACCGTTGATCAGCATGTTCACTACTAAATTCTGACATATCAAAGCGAATATAGGCATTTTCATCATTAAACAATAAGCTGGTAACCGACTTGGCAAGTTCCGTTTTACCCACCCCTGTTGGGCCAGCAAGAAACACCACACCACGCGGTCTATTGCCTTTGCGTTTATAACCAACGCCTGTAATCGCACGCTTAACAATATCTAAAATATGGGTCACCGCATGTTCTTGCCCTTTTACGCGCTTAGCAATAAAGTCATCGGCCTTTTTAATGCGGCTGTAATCAATTTTTTGCCATGGGTCTTCGGTTACGCCAACTTTATAGCGTCGAACGGCATCCGCGACATTATGCACCGGAACCTGTTCAACCCGAGCTAGCGTGGCAATCGCATTGAGGTCTAGCAATAACATCCCCTCAGTGTTCTGACTAAATTCATTGGTATACTTTTCAAAGTCCTCGCTATCAAGCGTACTGGCATGTAAAAAACCACGTAACAGTGCGGGGGCAAGTGACTGACGCATTGACTGGTCAGGTTTTGGAATCGGAATATGACGTAAATGGGGATTATTGATTAAGAACCAATCCGGTAAATCACCTTCTTTTTCAACGATCCAAACAACGGTATTATAAAAAGGTTTTCGTTGCTCGCCAGATGGTCTTGCAAGCGTAGAATGAGACAGCACTAATGCACGAGTAAATAGTTGATGCTCTTGGGCCGTTAAATTATCCGCTCGCAATACAATTTGTGATGCAAAATCGATCACCAAAGCAACCGGTTCGGTCGTAAGCTGAGTCAGTCGCTCAAGAACCATACTGAGCATATCTATGCCACCTGACGCTTGACCATTATCCGCTGTCAGTCCAATCTGAGCAAAAAACGACTTCTCGTTTTTAATTGGAAAATCATGGCTCGATACTAATCTGAAACCATTCATTGGATTCCAAACCAGCACATTCTCATAACCGGCACAACGAAAGGTTCGAAATAGTGTCTGCTCTAGCGTTTGGGGTGTTACGATGTTTTCTGCTATTTCATAGGCTTGTAAGTCGTGAATATTCCCCGATAAAACAAACTGACTTTTTAACGGTAAAAATCGACATAGATCCTTAATCCATCTTGCTTTTTCTTGCATTTTTTCTTATTTTTTTAGTTCATCAAAGTCACTATTATAGGTCAATTTTGATTTGATACAAATGAATTGTCCTGATAATTATTTTCAGATAATTGCGCCGTAATATGGCATTTTTATTTTAAGTTCTCAGGCCACAACATGTGCATAAATAATGTGTAACACAATGTTGATGAACGTTTTATCATCTTATTGAAAAATGAGGATCAACGCACAATATCTGTTTTACTATTGAAGGTGCAGCTTTTGATATTAATGCATTTTCTTAAACTTACCGTTAATCACCCATTGAAAGGGTTAACGGATAACGTCAACACTGAATCAATTTAACTTGACCGTTTTCATCTTGATGAATGTAGTTAACACCATCATGCCAAGCCCCTAAAACGAGGCGTTCAACAGGTTTTGTGTCAAGTGTAAATCGGTGTGTAGCGGGTTTGTGTGTATGGCCATGAATCATGATATCAGCGTGGTAGTGCGTCATCATCTCCATGACTGCCGTTTGATTCACATCCATAATGTATTGCGCTTTGTGCTGATTATGTTGCTGGCTTTTATTGCGCAGTTTAGCGGCAATGTTTTTGCGTATAAAACGCGGTAACATTAAAAACAGTCGTTGTAGCCACTTGTTGTGCATTTTGCGGCGAAAGTTTTGATAAGCGGTATCATCAGTACATAGCAAATCACCATGCAGTATCAGTAAATTCTGTTGATTAACCGGTAACACGTTCACATCAGATAATAGCGTCATTTGGCAGGCTTTAGCGTAGCGCTGGCCCAATAAAAAATCACGGTTTCCGTGCACAAAATAACTGGTAATATGGCGAGTGGCTAACGCCGATAAGGCACTGGCAACCTGATCTTGCAGCGACTCAGTGAGGTCGTCACCAATCCAATAATCAAACAGATCACCTAAAATATACAGTTCACAATGGTCAGGTAAGTCTGCTAAAAAATGCAAAAAGCCTGTTGTTATCACAGGCTCATTGTCATTTAAGTGAATATCAGCAATGAAAAAACGTTGCATTGATTATTCTACAGTCACGCTTTTAATGACCACATCTTCAACGGGCACATCAGAATGCATGCCATTACGGCCTGTTTTCACTGATTTAATGGCATCAACAACATCTAAACCATCAACCACTTTTGCAAATACACAATAACCGTAACCACTTACATCGGCTGAACGGAAGTCTAAATAGTCATTATCAACAACGTTAATAAAGAACTGTGCGGTTGCAGAATGGGGATCATTGGTTCTTGCCATTGCTAATGTACCACGACTATTTTTTAAACCATTAGCCGCTTCATTTTTGATAGGTGCTTTGGTTTTCTTTTGCTTCATACCTGGTTCAAACCCGCCACCTTGAATCATAAAATTATTAATTACACGGTGGAAAATCGTATTGTCATAAAATCCTTCTTTACAATACTCGATAAAGTTTTTAACCGTTTCTGGCGCTTTGTCATCAAAAGTCTCAATCTTAACATCGCCTTTATTTGTATGAAAAATAATCATATTACATTCCTTTTTAATTTTGTTATCTTATTTTCGCGTTAATACAACGGATCTTAAACTACCTACTTTTGACCAAACTTTTCACAGGCTTCTAATGTATTTTGCATTAGTGTTGCAACCGTCATTGGCCCTACGCCACCAGGTACTGGTGTAATAAAACGCGCATGCTTCGCGGCCGATTCATATTCAACGTCACCGGCTAATTTGCCATCGGCTAAGCGATTAATCCCAACATCGATCACAATCGCGCCCTCTTTAATCCATTCCCCTTTAACAAAGTTCGGGATACCAACACCTGCAATCACAATGTCTGCACGTTTAACATGATCAGCCAAATCGGTGGTGCGGCTATGGGTAATGGTTGTTGTACATCCTAACAGCAATAATTCTAATGCCATTGGACGACCAACAATGCTTGAAGCCCCAACCACAGTAGCATTAAGCCCTGACAGGTTAACGCCTGTTGATTTCAGCATGGTGACTATGCCATAAGGCGTACAAGGTCTTAATACCGGCTCACGCTGCAATAAACGGCCAATATTAAAGGGATGGAAACCATCAACGTCTTTTTTCGGATCAATACGCTCAAGTACGCGCGTTTTATCAATATTATCGGGTAAAGGTAACTGTACCAAAATGCCATCAACATCCGCTTGCACATTAAGTTTATCGATTAAATCTAATAACTCTTGTGTTGTTGATGCAGAAAACTCATAAGCAAAAGAGACAAATCCCACTTCATCGCAGGCTTTTTGCTTATTTTTGACATAAATCTTCGATGCAGGATCAGCGCCAACTTGGACGACAGCAAGGCCGGGTGCACGTAAACCATTCGCTTTACGTTGTGCGACTTTTTGCGAAATATCAGTCCTAATTGTTTGGGCAAGTGCTTTGCCATCAATAATACTTGCGGTCATCTGTTTCTTTACCCCTTTGAAAATATTACATAAGTTCACATTGTCGCAGATGTTGGAAATGATGTCTATCCTCACATCGTTGACTTATTGACTAAATTTATCGGTCTGCCGTATAAAGGCTTGATACTTTTTGTTATAACGGCAAGCAAAAATGATCTCAATCACAGGCAACAGCATTAAAATTAACCAAATGATGACGAGCGGAATTAAAAATCCATTGGCAATTTGCGTCACATAAAACCCCATGATTTTAATGATCGTGTCACCGGTAAATAACTGAGATAATTTGATTTCAAATACTTCATCCATCAACTGCCGATTCAGTCCAACGCCAGAGGCCACTTTATCTTTTAAATTTGATTTGATTAATTTGAGCCCTACTGGTGACTCAATAACCGTTAATATAAATTGATGCACAACTTGGTGATTTTGTTTAGCCAGTTCGATTTCAGACAAGATGATATATTCAATATCATTGACGGCATCGTTCATCGCTTCATCGAGACTTTTATTACCATACACATCGATTTTGAGGTTAAAGTCGAAATTCTGTTCTGCAAACGATTGAGCGGTACTTTGATATAATGGCAGTTTATCAATGATTTGATCGCGACTGGTTGTGATTAAGCCGTAAACCAGACCAAAGCCAAAACAAACTAACGGAATAAGGAAGTAGTAGCTTATAGCTAAATACCTCAGTGCCGGGTAACGACGACGAACTAATACCCATTTTTTAAATAACACTAAAACAATCAAGGCAACAATAAAACTCAATAAACCGGTTTTAATCCCACTCCAAATAATCGCAAAGACATTAATATATTGCGTAAATAAGCCGTAATAATCAGCCATCGTTTTCCCTTTTTATACCCTGCTCTCATTGGCAGTTTTTGCTAATTCAATATTATATCGAGCTTGATGCTAAACGAAGTCAACACACAAACTAATTTAAGCCAATCATCAAATGATTATATTGATTATCAATATCACTGATCAGCTCACACACGTGCTCATCGAATGATTTTAAAATCACTTTTTGTTCTTTCCACTCTTGTTTGGCTATTTTTTTAATGGCTGAATAGTTTTTAAATAGATTAAAACTGGTAATGCTATCACCCAATATTTTATAAAAGACTTTTTCACCAATGTCTTCACCGTCTTTTTTGATATTATTAAAGGGCTGATAATAAAAATACGTCACGCCATCTTTGGTTTGAATTGACTTATGTAATAAATCCGTTAGCTGCGCATGCAGATTATTGAGGTGCTTTAATAATTCACTTTTATTGCCGAGCTTTTCACGGATAGCCGTTTCAAAAGCGACGCGCACATCATTGAGCTGCCAATAAGCACGGTTTTCAAAAAGGGGTAACTGCTCACGCAAATAAGCCTGAAACTGCTTAGCTTCTTTTTGGATGGCCGGCTTGGTTTTAACGCTTTGCCCATTTAACATCACTGCACCGTTTGGCATGATAATCACATTTGTCTGTGGATTTGCCAATTGTACGGATGATTGACTGACAACAATATCGTAAGAGGGCTTAACCAAACATTCCACTGTTTTAGCCATTGCTGGTGAGGCCAATAACAAATTCGCCAGCACGCATAGCCATGCAACACTTCGTTTAATCATCCTTTCCCCTCTTGTTAGGCAATTTTAATCATCAATGTGGCAACTGTACCTTGCCGATCTGGGCGGTTTTCAATCAATATTGAGCCATTATGAACAATCGCAACTTCTTTAACAAACGATAAGCCAAGTCCGCTGCTTTTGCCTTTATTTGGCCTTGGTAGTGAGTAAAAACGTTCATAAATACGATTAATCGCATAATCCGGAATCCCCGTACCGGTGTCTTTAATTTCGACCGAATAATACTCGCCTTTTACCGTCGCATTGATTTCGATTTGGCCACCGCTTGGTGTAAAATCTAACGCATTACTCAATACATTACTGAGCGCCTGAGTCAGCAAAAATTGATCGCCTTTCACTTTTACCGCTTCATTTTCAATCGTAACTAACTCAATACCTAATAACTGTGCTTCAACCAATTTGCTATCAATTAACTGCTCAATAAGCTCACGCATATTGACCGATTTAAAATTGACCCCCACACGACTTTCAAGTCGCGCGAGCTGTAACATACGTTCAATTAACACACTCATGCGCTCAGTTTGCTGATCAATATTATTTAAAAAGCGTGATTGGGTCTTTTTGACATTGGTCAGGTTTTCGGTTTGCAATAACATCTTATCATTAGAATCTTGCAGTATCTCGGTTGCGGCGCGAATCGATGACAGCGGGCTTTTTAATTCATGGGCTAAGGTGTGGATATATTTTTCAATATAATCTTTACCGTCAAGCTTTAAGCGCATCTCTTCTAAAGCGTTGGCTAATGCTTTAAGCTCAGGTGAACCTAACTTAGGTAAAATGGTGTTTTCACGGTTTGATACTTGATTGGCATAACGCA
Source organism: Orbus sasakiae (assembly GCF_039542345.1). NCBI lineage: Bacteria > Pseudomonadati > Pseudomonadota > Gammaproteobacteria > Orbales > Orbaceae > Orbus > Orbus sasakiae. The sequence goes on along the minus strand of NZ_BAABHY010000001.1, from coordinate 558,210 downwards.
CCAATTTTTTAATTGAGCGGTTAATCCACCAAATGATAAACACCCCAATCAATAACGCCACACTAATTAAAATGCCGCCACCAATTAAAATGCGACGTTCACCCTTATCAATAATCACGGACATCGCCTGATTTGGTTTTGATACCGTTAATACCCCAACAAGTTCACCGTCAATTTTAATTGGCGCCGCGACGTACATCACTGAACTGCTGGGATCACTTGGGTCCGTGCGGGTGGTACGTGCGCCATATTTGCCACGTAAGGTTAAATACACATCATTCCAGCGCGAAAAGTCTTTGCCTTCATCTTGCTTGTCCGAATCAAAAATCACCAGCCCGTTTTTATCGGTAATATAGACGCGGTAAGCCATTTTATCTTTAATGATGCCATCAATATTGGCTTTAATCGGTGAGCTATTCACATTGCGAAAGGCTTCGCCAAACGCGCTCTTTTTGACTTGATCCAATGACGTGAGTTCTTCTGCAACTATCGTTGCAAGCAGTGATGCCGTATCGATTAACATCCCCTCGGTCGCACGCCTTACTGTCGGTTTTACCTCTTGCAAAAAGATGGTAAACACCAAGTAACAGGCTAACATTGCAACCAGGACATAACCTAATAAAAGCTGTAAACCAATACGCATACCTAATGCCTTATAAAATACTTAACGAATACCCTAATCCACGATGTGTTTGAATCGGAAGATCAGAGGACGAATTCACTGCCACTAATTTTTGCCTTATTGTTTTTATATGGGTATCAATTGTGCGTTCCATTGACTCTAAATTATCCTGCCAAACCCGCTCCATTAACTGAGCTCTTGAAAACACACGATTGGGTGCCGACAAAAATGTTTTTAATAACAAATACTCATAACGTGTCAACTTTAATGGCTTATCATAATAGCGAATAAATGCGCTATCTTCATCTAATAAAAATGGCCCAATTTGTACAATCGCGCCACTTGATTGCTGGCGCACAACTCGACGTAAAATCACTTTAACGCGGGCTAATACTTCTCGGGGTGAAAACGGCTTAGCGATATAATCATCGGCACCAATTTCAAGCCCCACAATACGGTCGACCTCTTCATTACGGGCCGTTAAAAATATAATCGGTATATCGTATTTGGCTAAAATCAACTTGGCCAAATCAAAACCAATAATATCGGGTAAGCCAACATCTAAAATCAATAAACTGGGCAAGGTTTTGGCTTGCTCTAAGGCTTGTAACAGCAATTGCCCACGTTCAAACCAACGGACCTTAAAGCGCTCGCTTTCAAGCTTATAAACCAAGGTATCTGCAATAGTTGCTTCATCTTCAACCAACCAAATACTGACCATCATCCAAACCTATTTTATTTATTATAATTGACACTATTATATACAAAGTTAACTAATCGTGCACTTGATTACATCATCGCCTAACAGTGATACAATAACGCTATTGTTTTCTAGCGTGATAACGACCAAACCAAGATGAAACTCCTTATCGTCGAAGATAATCAAAGCATGGCCGATTACCTTAAACAAGGTTTAACCGAATCGGGTTATATTGTGGATTTATTGCATGATGGCGTCGATGGCTTACATCAAGCGCTCACTCAAGAATACGACCTGATTATTCTTGATATTATGTTGCCTAAACTTGATGGACTGGCCATTTTAAATGCGGTGCGCCACGCGGGTAAACAGATGCCCATTTTATTGCTCTCTGCACGTGATCAGGTTTCAGATCGGGTGAAAGGGCTTGAGATGGGCGCTGATGATTACCTTGTTAAGCCGTTTGACTTTTCGGAATTAATAGCGCGTATTCGTACCCTACTGCGCCGTTCGATGCTCAATGTGAATGATGCCTCATTATTAAAAATCGCCGACTTAGAGCTTGATATTAAACGACGCTTTGTGATCCGCAGTGGCACACGCATTGACTTAACCGCCAAAGAGTTTGCACTCCTTGAATTGATGTTACGCCGGCAAGGTGAAGTCTTAACCCGCTCGTTAATCGCCTCGCAAGTGTGGGACATGAACTTTGACAGCGACACCAACGTCATTGACGTTGCCATGCGCCGTTTACGCAGTAAAATCGATGATAACTATGAGCCGAAATTAATCCACACCTTACGTGGCATGGGGTATGTGCTTGAGGACAAACGCCAATGTTAAGGCGCATGATGCACTCGCTCACCTTTCGTTTAGCCGTGATGTTTTCAGCGGCGGCACTATTGGTATTACTGTTACTGGGCGTTGCCGTGCTTTATGCGGTCAATCAACATTTTATTTCGCAAGACCGGATGATGCTAAGCGCCCAAAGCAAACACCTTATCCATCGCCTGCATAATGTGACCGAACTCAACCAACTGCCAAGCACCCTAAATCATGTTGCAAATGATGCCGCACACAATGAACACGGTTTTAGCGTCTTGATTGTTGATGACCATAATCAACCCGTATATCAAGATAATAATCATCCGATTACCACACCAGCAATGATTGAGGAAGCACTCAGTCAACAGCTTAGTAGCAGATATGGCCCACAAAACAGCTACCGCATGCTGACTCAGCCAATTGACTTACTGGGCAAACCTGCCACTTTAATCGTGGCCCTCAATATTAATCACCATGAAACCTTTTTAGCGTCGTTTCGTTACTCAATATGGTTTAGCATTGCCATCGCGGCGTTATTAATGGGGTTATTGGCCTGCTTAGTAGCAAAAAAAGGCTTAAGCCCGCTGCATACATTGATGCAACAGACCGAACAAATCACCGTCAATAACCTTGACCAACGTATCCCCGTCAGCCAAAGCTATGCTGAAATCGCACAGCTAACTGCCACGTATAACGCCATGTTAGATCGGTTACATCACTCGTTCCAACGTTTGATTGGTTTTTCATCTGACTTGGCACATGAACTGCGTACGCCACTGAGTACCCTAAAAATGCAAAATCAGGTCATGTTATCAAGGCCGCGCAGCGTTGCAGAATACCAAAAAGCCATGCAAGATAATGCCGAAGCGCTCGATCAGCTAACTCGCATGGTGACAAACCTACTGTTTTTAGCCAAGTCCGATCATGGCTTAATTCAGCCTGAACCTGCACCATTTGCATTGCATGATGAAATCAACCAACTGTTTGAATTTTATGATTACTTAGCGCAGGACAAATCAATGACACTCCAGCTGACCGGTCAAGCCATGCTGTGTGGTGATAAGAACTTATTGCGCCGAGCCATCAGCAACCTGATCGCCAACGCAATCAACTATGGCGAAGCCGGTACCGTTATAGCACTGGAGATTAGCGAGCACACTGACCACGTGTTATTAACTGTCAAAAATACAGGCGACACTATTGATGAAACGCATTTACCGCACCTGTTTGAACGCTTTTACCGTGCTGATCGTGTGCGCAGCCACGGCAAAGAGGGTGTAGGATTGGGGCTGGCAATTACGGCTTCAATCATCGCTGCCCATCAAGGTACGATTACCGTGTCATCTATCCATCGGCTAACCTGTTTTAGCCTAACACTCCCTAAGCATAAGGTATAATACGATGTTTTTTCTCGATCCGGTTGATGCACTACTTGCGTTGGTGGTTATTCCCTCCATCATTGGCCTACTCTTTTCGTTGCTGTTTGCAAGCGTTGAATACGCCATTCGGCGAAAAAGTTGGCTGGCCAGTTTTGGGCGCACAGTACTGACTTTACTGATGTTTTACCTATTTTTAATTCTGTGTATGGTCATTATCAATGCACTAAATTGGTATGTTTAAAGCGTTAATCAAATGGGGTTAAGTTTATTGGCACAGAGTCAGTGCGACTAAATGGGTTAAATCCAATACCCGCTAGCCGATAGTGATAAGCTAATACGTGAAAATCACATCAAGGTAAATAAATCCAGCCCCACATGTTCATTTTGCGAGCGAACTCGCAAAATGATGATGGATGAGCGTGAATCGTGCTTATTCAAACACATCGTCACCGCTGATGTGCCCTAAGCCAGGGTGATGATCAAAACGCACAACGCCCACGACGATTTTATCATTTACTGCTTGTTTAACTTTGGCAACGCCTTCAATCCCAAACCCACCACATAACTCAATAGCAATAAAACCTTCATTAACCAACTCTTTGGCCAGTTCAGCCGCGGCGGTGTAACTGTTTACCGCATACGTGCCAACGGACACGCTGCCTGTTTCGACTAAGCCATGGTGAATGGTTGGGTTACCTTCTTGAGCAATAAAAATAAATGCAGCTTTAAGTGACATTATGTTCTCCTTATCATTGTATGTCGGTTTAACTGCTAGCAATTATGCGTAATTAACGTAAAGGGGGATTGTAAAAATGCGACATGAAGTTAGCGTCTTGAAAGTAATCGGTGGGCGTTTGTTCCGTAAAATGCTTAAAGTCTTTAATAAAATGGGACTGATCATAATAACCATGTGACAAAGCACAATCTAAATATTGTGTTTTTTTGTGCAGCAGTAAATAACGAATTACCGCCTGTATTTTGATGATGCGTTGCAAATATTTAGGGCTGACACCGCTGTTTTGCTTCACCACACGTTGAAAATGGCGCACACCAATGTGCGTCTCGTCAATAACGGCATCTAAGGTGGATTGCCGGTAATAAATCTGATGAAAAGCGTAATCAAGCCATGGGTGCTCATGTTTAAAATTGATCGCCAATTGGCTCATCAAAAACTGCTCAATGATATCAATGCGTGACGCATGACTCGGTGCTGCGCACACCTGATGTAAAACCTGCTCGCCTTTATTGCCCCACAAATCTTGAACGGAATATAACTTATCGGTCAATTCAATCGTTGGCATCGGGCAAAAATGACGTAAAGCGCCAATTTTAAATCGCACGGATATGAACGATAACGGGCTATGTTGCTGAAACTGAAAGCGTGTCGTGCGCGGCGCAATCAACACCGACGATGCTTGCTTGACGATATGTGAATCAACCGTAATTTTATTTGCCGGTTGCTGATAATAAAAAAACAACTCCGCCCCACTGCCCGGCAAGATATCCGGCAAATGGCACTCGTCTTGCCACGACCAATATCGATTGATATACGGCGCAAGCAGAGGGTTAGGTTTAAAATCACATAGCTTCATAGATGTCGAGTTGATGGTTATTCACGTTGGTAGAGTTTATCTTATTTGTTATTTGATTGCTAATGGGGGAATCTGATTAAGTTTGCTCCGACAGATCCAGAACAAAAACATCAATCTTCCCTATTAATTCTTTCGGTATTTCTTTTTCTATTGAATCTTTCAACTCTTCTGGAGAGTTAATAGTTGAAGATTTTTTACCAGCGATTTCAACATGTTTACCATACCATAACACTAAATATATTCCTTGATCTGCTGCATTAGGATGAATAGCATAGCGCTCGTACAATTGTTTCTTAGCTGCGCTATATAATTCTTTATGCCATTGTCCTTTTACTTCTATCACAAGTAGATTTTGCTTACCATCAATTGAAACTGTGCATGTAATATCACAACGATTGCTTGAGGCCATATGATGCTCAATAGATACAACAATATTTAATGGTTCGACTTTAGGTTTTAAATATTCAACCAATCGATTCCTTGCGGTATTTTCCTCTATATGTTTGCCATCTTTATAAAAGACCGTTAAGGGATCGGTTTCTGCACCTTTTAAGTACTTTTGTACTTCTTCAAATTTTTCAATTAAAAGGGAACGTAAGTCTTCAACCGAAGCGATACGATTCTGGTCTAAAAATTGTATAATTTGATTAATCGTAGGTGGTGAATAGCAACCTAACGCCCTTTTTTGTTGTGCAGTATATTGAATATGTTTAAGTGACCTGTAAAAACTAACAAATCGCTCATCACTAAGCATTTTATCAATCATAGAGATAGTATTTTCTGGTTCATCTTTATCTAAATACCAAATAAGATCTTGTAGAAAATGGTAAGCTAATTCTCCCGGTGGGCTTCCTGAGCCAAAAATTAGAGATAATTCAACCTCAGGCCAGACAAGGATAAAAGCATCTAATATTTTATAGACTTTATCCGCAGTAAACTTTGCCCATGAATGCTTATGATGTGAATAATGATTGATAATACTATTAAAATCTAACACTATATTTTTATCACACTTTAATGCATTCCAAACAAAATCAAGTTCACCAATTAATAAAAACTCACGAATATACCAAAATTTTCTTTTAGCTATTGTACTAATAGCTGGTGGTTCATAACCCCATACATCTCGATAATAATTGCATTGTTCCGTTATGAAATCTTTTAAAAAATCTTGGTTACTTTCGTAAGTGATACACATGTCAAAAAGAGTTTTTGTTGTATCAATCGATGAGTGTTTACTATAAACTTCTAGCCACTCTTTCGATAGCTTTTCAGCACAAGGTACCAACTTATCTTGCTCATAAAGAATACTTAAATCGACATGTGGTGTATTTTTTTGTAATCGAGGAGTAATGAACTCTCTAAAATAATCTTCTTGACTATATGTATCATCAAACAGGCAGTGATCAATTGCTTGTTTGAACCTATTTTTTTCATCAGGTAAATAAGTCTCACTACTATAATATGACCTAATATCATATTTAACGAGTTTCAGCATATCGGGTGGCAAACGATTTAATAAACACTCTTCACGAAAAAACAATAACGTAATCGCATGGCACACCATAATAAAACTTTGCCAATTTTCCTGTATTGTCAGTTCCACTGTCGGCAAATTCTCTATAACAAATGGCAAACTATTTTTAAGTGCCTTAATCGATAATTCAGGATCATATTCAACTTTTTTATTTGTTGGGTTAACTAAATAATCATACGCAAATATTTGTAACAATCCCCAATGTTTACCTTGTTTTATATCCTCATAATGCTTTGTAATATATTCTTGATCTTGTTGTTTTTTTGTTCTGTTTCTTTTTTCCCAACGTTTTCGCAGTCGACGATAGTTACGACCGACAGAACTAATTTTTTGAAGTTCCCTCTTAGTTTTGCTGTTATTAAATTTAGCCCATGTTTTCATAAATTCAGGCTTATGGTTAGCATGATGTTTCATCAACATTCTAATTGATTGCAATTCATCATTACTTCTTTTAAGGAAATGAGGATGATAAAAGCCTTCCCACAAAAATAAATTATTATTTTCGTATGCATACTCAATTATGAATTGAGTATCATCTAATGAAAGTTCTAATCCAGAATGAATATGTGTAATTATTTGCTTTGTTTGTCTAACATCGTATGAATGACTAAATATTAATAATTGAATGCTTTGCCTAAGCGTATTATTTTCTTGTAAAGATTTTACGGATAGTGATTTGTCTGATGTGATAGTCTGATGAAAATATAAATCTTTTATCCAACTATACATTCTTTCAGCAGAGGCATAATTAGTCATTATTTGCAATTCAAAATAGCGATCAAACAGTTGCCCAATAATTGTACTTATCCCTGTCTTGCAATAACAATTATAATTATCTTTTCCACAGATACATTTAATATCTGAAGATAATTCATCAAGTAAATATTCAACTGTAATCAGATTCAGTTTTTGTACAACATATTTCACTAAATTATGATTGAATTTCCCATCCCATTCATCTGAATGGTTATTATATAATGGTATGAAAAGCTTAAATAATTGTAAAAAATACTTTTTATCAATATTTGACGTATCACAATGTTCAATTAAATAATCACACAGTTCTAAAGAAGCTAGACTATTTTCAGTGATAAACCGTTCTAATACCGTTTGAACTTCAAAAATGGGAATTTTTGATAGCACTTTTAACGCATACATGCGATTATATTTATCTTGATTAACATCAAATAAAACATCGCTTAGTGTATCAAATAAAGCAATAATAATATTATTATCAACATCTTCTAAAGATCGTAAAACTAAATCAAATAAATCGCTATTGCCTGTTCTAGAAAGTATTATTTTTACCTCTTCAATCATTTCATATGTAAAAAAATGCCGACTATCCGCTATTGGTCGTATATCATTACGCCTGAAATAAGGATCATTTTTTTCTAACTTAGCAAGCGCATGTAGTAATTTAATTTTTGTAGATAAAGATAATGATTTTGAGTCACCATTGGCAATTATAGAATAAGGATCAAGCTCAATTAATATGTGTTGATATTCATCTTTTACAAAAAGAGTTAACCAACTGATGAGCCCCCTTAACTCCTGTCTTAGTAGATTATTTGGAGCAATGATCGACAAACAACGCTTCAAGGTAAGTTGATCTTTTTCATCACCAATTCGTCGACTTAAATATTTAGCTGCTGATATTTCAGCAATAAGGCGATGAACTGGGATATATAAATCTGAGGAGTTGGCTGGTTTAAATAATTGTGACTCAATTGTATATTCTAACAAGTGTTTATCTATATCTTTGGTTAGAGCATATAAATAACAATAATTTTCATTTTGTAATGCTTCTCTTAAAGTGACACCTGAATAACCAGATAGCAACAATTTGGCAAAAATTTGTTCCGATGCTGTAATGATCTGATTCGATGAATATCTTCGGTTATGCTGATGATATTCATTGTGTTCAGCCGCAAGTTTCTCAATTGATTCATCGAATAATTCTATTTTTGAATCACAAACTTTATTGCTTTGCGCATAAGTTAATGAAAACAGTTTTAGAAATAGTGGATTAGATAGAAGCTCACTAAATCCTAATCGAGCAACATCTGTAATAAATGTTATGAAATTTATTGATGGATGTTTTTCTTCAATATACAGACGCTGTTCAATTAGACTAAAAGCCGTTAAATAATAGGTTTTAGATTCTAATTCTGTTCCGATTTTAATTAACCTATCAAAACTTTTTTTGCTCCACTCACTTGCTCTACAAGATAAAATTAAGTTTTTAGGTTGCACTTCAAATATTTTTTTTATTATTAAATCAATCGAATACTGATCAAGCTTAGTTACTTCATCAAAACCATCAACAATAAGAGTTTGAAGATTTTCACACAAAGGTAAAAGTCTAAAGTCGGAAGCTGAAAAGCATTTTGTTTCAAATTTATTAGCAAGGTTATTTAATAAATCAGTTTTTCCCGCACCCGGCTCACCGAGAATTATGGCACATGTTGAGGAATCAAATATATCCTTTTCGTGAATTTGATTTCCTTTGTTATCGTTTAAGTGCCGTTCGATATACATTGTCATAAAGTTATTTTGAATTTATTCTCTTATATTTAAACCACAAAAAATGCGAGACACTCGCATTTTTGACACTCACTACTCTTTTGCTTTAACCGTTTTCTTTTTAACTAGCTTCTTAACATCACTAACTGGAATCTCAAGAATCTTAGCTACTGTTTCCAGATCAACACCTTTATCAAGTAGTGCATCGATTAATAATTTTTTATGTTCTCGTTCTGCTTTTACTAACTCTTTTGCCGCCCTTGCCTTTTCCTCAGCTGTTTTAGTTTTTCCTTTTTCGACTTCTAGTCGCTCTTTCGCAATCACCTTTTCTTCCTTGCGAATCTGCTCAACCACTTGATAGGTTGGCACATATTTTAGGCTTTGCTCAAGTTCGTCCATCAGGTCAATTTGGCGGAAGCTGACATAGTGTTCAGGGGTAATGATGAGGTGGTCAATCACGGCAACATTTAAAATGCGCCCGACTTGAATTAAGCGATCGGTGATGTCTTTGTCAGCATCTGACGGGGTTAAGCTGCCGGCTGGGTGATTATGCACAGCAATCACGCGGGTGGCGTTTTTCATGACGGCAACGCGGAATACGTTCATCGGTTCAACGGGCACAATGCGCACTGTACCTAAGGCGATCAACTCGATATACAAAATAAATCCGGCTTCGTTCATGCCGATGATCCAAAAATGTTCTTTATCGCGGTCGATTTTATTATCTCGCATCAGTATGCGCTGCATAATACTAAACACGTCATCGGTGCCTTCGATATATTTTTTGTCATTTTTACCGAGTTTAATATCCATTTGATTGCCTGTGCCAAGTCATTTGATGACAAAATATAGCACAATTTACCATTAAGTTAAAACGCAAATACACAAACCATGCCTATTTTTGTTGATGTATTTTCAAGGTGTTAGCGAGTAAAACAGAATTTGATTTTGCGATGCAGATCGCAAACTAGCATGAAATGAATATTAAATTTGCGAGTTGCCTCGCAAATTCCACCTAATTTTCGTTAAATTATTGTCGTAACCTATAATTATAGTGTAAAAACACGGCTTATTAATGGCGTCAGATTAATGTTAAGTTTCTTTGCCCGATTGCTCCTCCAGCCTAATATCGCTTTAACAGCAAGCTAAGCCCACAACTTAAACTTAAAAACAACAAACCCTTTTGCGATACAGATCGCAAACTGGCATAAAATCAGTATTAAATTTGCGAGTTGCCTCGCAAATTCCACCTAATTTTCGTTAAATTATTGTCGTAACCTATAATTATAGTGTAAAAAATCACGAATTTTGCATAGGGGTGTGAGCCAGTCGTTTTAAGCGCTGGCGCCAGATCAGCTTATAAGCAGCTGGGATCACAAACATCGATAATAACGGTGCCGTGATCATGCCACCAACCATCGGTGCAGCAATGCGGCTCATGACTTCTGACCCCGTGCCACTGCCTAATAAAATCGGCACTAGCCCAGCAATGATTACCGCAACCGTCATGGCTTTTGGCCGTACGCGTAGCACGGCGCCGTGGTAGATGGCCTCGTCCAGTTCGTCATCGGTTAATTGCAGCTTACCCAACTGGTGTTGGCTGGCTTCAATAGCTTGTCGCAAATACAGCAACATCACTACCCCAAATTCGGCCGATACCCCTGCCAGTGCAATAAAGCCCGTACCCGTTGCCACTGATAAATGAAACCCTTGCATATATAAAAACCAAAAACCACCAATCAAGGCAAACGGTATGCTGGTAATAATCAGCAGTGCTTCATCAATTCGTCGAAAGGCAATATACAGTAAAGTAAAAATAATGAGTAACGTCATCGGGATCATCATTTGCAGTCGGCTGGTGGCGCGTTCAAGCAGTTCAAATTGCCCGGTATAAGAAATGCTCACCCCAGCTTTCAGTTTGACGTGCTGATTAATCGCGGTTTGTAAGTCATGTACTACCGATACCATGTCACGGCCACGGGCATCGATATACACCCAACTTGCTGGCCGTGCATTTTCAGTTTTTAGCATTGGCGCACCGCTACTAATGCCGACATCCGCCACATCAGCAAGGGTAATGTATTGCCCTTGTGGCGTTAAGATGGGTAAGCGGCGTAAGCTATCAAGATTATGGCGGTAATCTTGCGCATAGCGCAGGTTAATTGGGTAACGGGCAATACCTTCAGTGGTGTCGCCAATCATCTGGCCACCAATCGCTGATGCCACAAAAAGCTGCACATCGTTAATGTTCATGCCATAACGGGCAATTTGCTCACGGTTAATATCCACATCCACATAGCGCCCACCGGTTAAACGTTCAGCCAGTGCTGACACCACACCTGGCACCTGTTTAGCGACCTCCTCAACGTGCTGAGCAACCTGATCAATGTCCGCCAGATCAGTGCCCGACACTTTAATGCCAATCGCACTTTTCACGCCAGTTGATAGCATGTCGATGCGGTTACGAATCGGCGGTACCCATAGGTTTGCCAGCCCCGGTAAACGTACTGTGTTATCGAGCTCGTCGATGATTTTATCAAGGGTCATGCCCTCGCGCCATTGCGACTGCGGTTTTAAGCGAATAGTGGTTTCAATCATTTCCATTGGGGCTGAGTCGGTTGCGGTTTCTGCTTTGCCCGCTTTACCAAATACAGTATCGACTTCGGGCACCGTTTTGATCAGTTTATCGGTCACTTGCAAAATGTGCGACACTTGCCCTGATGACACGCCCGGTAAGGTCGATGGCATGTACAGCAGATCCCCCTCATTAATGCGCGGTAAAAACTCCCCGCCAATGCGCCCTAGTGGCCAAATAATCGACAGTAAGAGCACGGCGGCAATCAATAACGTCAATTTGGCGTGTTTTAGCACCACATGAATCAAGGGGCTATAGGCTTTGATCAGCAGTCGATTAAGCGGGTTCGCGTTTTCATTGGGGATTTTACCGCGGATCCAAAAGCCCATTAAAATCGGAATCACCACGATAGAAAGTGCCGCAGCACCTGCCATCGCATAAGTTTTGGTGAAAGCCAACGGTGAAAATAGTTTGCCTTCTTGCCCTTCAAGGGTAAAGATCGGGATAAACGACAACGTAATAATCAGTAAGCTGATGAATAATGCCGGCCCAACTTCAATTGATGCGTCAGTAATCACATGCCAACGCTGGGTTGCACTCAGTGTTTGATGAGGGTGTTCATGTTGCCATTGTTCGAGTTTTTTATGGGCATTTTCAATCATCACAACGGCAGCATCGACCATGGCGCCAATCGCAATCGCAATCCCCCCTAGCGACATGATATTGGCATTGATCCCTTGGTAGTACATCATAATAAACGCAATAAATAACCCCAGCGGTAACGAAATGATCGCCACCAATGCCGATCTCACATGCCATAAAAACACCACACACACTAATGCAACAACGATAAACTCTTCAATCAATTTGCTACTTAAATTATCAATAGCACGGTCGATCAGTTGGCTACGATCATAAGTGGTGACAACCTCAACCCCCGCAGGTAGGCTACTTTGTAAATCAGCTAATTTGGCTTTTACTTGGCTGATGACCTCACGGGCATTTTCGCCTGAACGTAAAATAATGATGCCACCCACCACTTCACCTTCACCGTTAAGCTCTGCAATGCCACGGCGCATATCCGGCCCAAGTTGGACGCGTGCCACGTCTTTTAAGTAAACAGGAATAGCGCCCGCTTCGGTTTTTAATACAATGCGGTTAAAATCCTCAATTGATTGTAAATACCCGCTAGCACGAACCATGTACTCGGCTTCCGCCAGTTCAATCACCGAACCGCCCATTTCTTGATTGGCGCTGTTTATCGCCTGTTTTAGCTGGGCTAATGACACATTGTATTGAATCAATTTAAGCGGATCGACCACCACTTGGTAGGCTTTTACCACACCACCCACACTGGCAACTTCCGCCACATTCGGAATGGTTTTGAGTTCAAACTTTAAAAACCAATCTTGTAATGAACGTAACTCGGCCAAGTCATGTTGGCTGCTGCGATCAACTAACGCATATTCATAAATCCAGCCAACGCCTGTGGCATCGGGCCCTAGCATCGGCACCACGCCCGATGGTAACTTGCCCTGCACTTGATTTAAATACTCTAATACCCGTGAACGCGCCCAATATAAGTCGGTATTATCATCAAAAATAATATACACATATGACTCACCAAATGATGAAAAGCCACGCACCGTTTTAGCACCGGGTACAGACAACATGGTCGTGGTTAAGGGGTAGGTCACTTGGTTTTCAACAATTTGTGGGGCTTGCCCTGGGAAGTTGGTGCGAATAATCACCTGCACATCGGACAAATCCGGTAACGCATCAACCGGGGTTTTATAGGTTGTCCATGCACCCCAAACGGACAGCAATAAAACGCCCATTATCACCAATAAACGATTGGCGACGGATTTTTGAATAATCCACTTAATCATTATTGCGCCTCGTGTTGGTGATCAGTGTGTTGCAAAGTTTGTGTCGCTTGGGTTTGGCGCATACGTTCTAGCGCACCATTGATGTTCGCTTCAGAATCGATTAAAAATAGCCCCGATGTGACCACTTTTTCGCCCACCGTCAACCCTGACAGTAATGCCGTTTGACCTTGACTTTCAGCGTAGATGCTTACCGTTTTCGGGATGAAATGCCCGTCACGATCTTGCGTGATAACGCGCTGCTCAAGGCCGGTATCAATAATCGCTTGCGATGGTACTAACACATAGTCATCACTGGTTGTTGCCAGTTGTACCGTTGCGGTCATGCCCGGTTTTAGGGTGTGATTTGGGTTATCAACAATGAGACGCAAGCTGAGCGTTCGGGTTGCACTTTGTGCATCCGCCAAGATTTGCCAATCTTTTACCACAAAAGACTGCCCCGGCAAAGCGCGCGTACTAACGGTTAACACACTGTGTTCATTCAATAAAGCGCTCAATGATTCTGGCAGTGAGGCCACCACCCAAACCGGATCGATCCCCTCAATTGTCGCAATGGTTGCGGATTTGTTAAGAGTCATGCCATTGCGGATGTCAAAGCTGGTCAGTACACCGCTTTGTGGTGCCCGAATCGTGATATAGCTTTGGATCTGTTTGGTGCGTTTTAGCTGTTCAATCAGTTCGTTAGACATACCCGCAAGGTATAATCTGTCACGTACACCGTTTAATAACGTCGCTGAGGCGTTATGACTGAGCAACGTTAAGTATTCACTTTGCGCCGCGACCCAATCAGTCACTGTCACATCCACTAACGCGTCGCCCACCTGAACATAATCACCGACTGCCAGCGGGTATGTTTTTTCAACAAACCCTGATGCCCTTGCTTGTATCGTGTGATATTGGTATTGATTAAAATTGACATTCGCGGGTAAGTCTTGCCGATAATGCAATTGCCCCATCGTGGCAACATCCGTACGTAACCCTAAGTTTTGGGTTTGGGTTGGGTTAATGGTGACGCCAAGCGCATCATCCCCGCCTTCGTCAGCGTATTTTGGCACTAAGTCCATATCCATAAATGGCGATGGACCCGGTTTATCAAACTTGGTTGCAGGGTACATCGGATCGTACCAAAACAGGATTTTACGTTCAGTCATTGGGGGATTTGATGTGTCGCTCAAAGCGGTATTCGGTTGAATAAATACCGTCGCCGCCACCCCCATCAATACGCCAATCACAATAAGCAATAGTGTTTTATAGTGTCGTTTTAACATGTCTGTTCCTGTTTTGTGTATCGCCAAGCCAATGTACAATAAACCTTACTTCATTACCGTAATGCGTTGTAACAGTGAAAGGTTACCTTGTTGTATAAACTCAAAGCTCACTTTATCGTTGACGTTTAACGATTGAATTTGTTCACGGCTGCTGGCCGTAAAGCGCATTGTCATTGCGGGCCAATTTAGGGCCGGGATGGGGTCATGAGTAATAGTGACTTTGTGTGTATCAAGGTTGATCTGTTTCACCACACCTTGGCTTGTAATCACATTCACTGCTTGCTCAGTTTGCGTGTGATCATGGTGATCGTGGGTCGCCGCTTGCGCCAGTCCACTGCTGCCAAATAATAACGCGCTGGCGATAATAATTGAGATTCGTTTCATGATGTGCTCCTTTATGTGTTATTCCTGCCCACCGCCACCTAAGGCAATAAACAGGTTAATTTGATTGGTGAGTTGATTTTGTTTTAAGGTTAATAACGCTAATTGCGTAATTAGCACATTACGCTGTGCATCAAGTATCGTTAAATAGTTAGCCGAACCATTTAAATAGGCTTGAGTGGATAAGGCTAACGCATTTTGTTGAGTTGTTAGGTAACGCTGTTGCAGTTCAAATTGCTGGTGGTAGCTTTGCCCTAATGTCAACAAATCGGCGACCTCTTTAAAGGCATTTTGTAACGTTTTTTGATATTCAATGGCAGCTTGCTGTTGACGATTATTGGCCAAATCTAAATTGAGGCGATTTTGTTTGCCATTAAAAATTGGCAGACTGATTTTGGGGACTAAATCCCACAGCGTTGCACCACTTAACAGGTCAGCCAATTCAGTGCTGGCGTTGCCCACATTTCCCGTTAAGGATATTGATGGGAAAAACGCAGCTCTGGCAACCCCAATATCCGCATTAGCAGCCGTTAATTGATGTTCCGCTTGGAGAATATCAGGCCGTGTGAGTAGAACCGTTGACGGTACATTTGCCGGAATACTCTGTTCAAGTTGTAGTGGCTGTTTGACTGGGGTTATCGTTACGTCATATCGATTCACTAAATTTTGTAAAGTGTGATGAGCAAGTTGCCGCTGCTGGGCTAATTCTGACTGGCTGATTTTAGTGCTTTCTAGCATCCCCTTGGCTTGTTCATAATCCAAGTAGGTGGCTTCGCCTGACACTAAGCGTGACGCCGTTAAGCTTAATGCCTGCTGGTAGTTTGTCAACTGTTTATCTAGCGTGATTTGCTTTTGGCTAATGATGTGTTCATTCAGGTAAGCTTGCGCGACTTGCGCAACCAATAACATATAGACATTACGCTGCGCTTCTTGCGTTGCTAAATAACGTGCTCGTTGTGCCTGACTCAAGTTGTTTAAACGACCAAAAAAATCCAATTCATAGCTTATGGTGGCATCGATTTTGTAATTTTTCGCGGTTTGTTGCTGATTTTGGCCGGTATAAGTCGTACTTGATTGCCCGGTGATGTGTGGATAACGATTCGATTGCTCAACACCATATTGCAAGTAGCTTTCTTGCGTTTTGAGCACCGCCAACTGTATGTCAGGGTTATTCGCTAATGCACTTTCAATCAATTGCAATAACTGCGCATCATGAAAAAACCCGCGCCAGCCAAGCTGACTTAAATGCCAGTCCTGTTGGGCGTGCTCACTTTTACCGATATTGCTGGGTATTCCCGCTTCTGGCAATGTGCTGCTGTGTGGCGCGAGTGACACACACCCCGTTAATGTGCTCATTAGCAAAATCGATAATACACGGCGTTTTATCATACTGTTCTCAAGCTGACTGATCTTTCATGACATCAGGCTAAGTCAATTCGATAACATCACTGTGACGCAAACATTACAATTTTTGTCATCTTGTCAGGACTTTAATTTTTTGTTATAAATCATTAATTTACATAACACATTGATTTTTATATATAATTAATATTTGTGCCAATATACCAAATTCATAAAATATGCTATGCTATCATTTACGATATGCGTGAAAATTAAAATAAACATAAACTATGCGAATACCCTTTATTAAATATAATCATCAAAAGTACCTTGATGAATTAGCCAAAATTGAACAGTCCGCTGATGACTATCAGGTTCTGTACACTGCCGAAGAATATCGGAAAACGCTATTACAATATATTCAAAACGCAACCCACCGTATTTATATTGTCGCGCTCTATTTAGAACGTGATGAAGCTGGCCAAGAGATTTTACAGGCGATCTATGACGCTAAACGTCGTAATCCCAACTTAGAGGTTAAAATTTTTGTTGATTGGCACCGTGCGCAGCGCGGTCGTATGGGTGAAGGCAAAAGCCAAACCAATGCTCAGTATTACCACCAAATGCAGCAACAACACCTTGATGCGCCAATCGAAGTATATGGTGTGCCGGTTAATCGCCGTGAAGTCTTAGGTGTATTGCACCTTAAAGGCAGTATCATTGATGACACGCTCCTGTATACTGGGGCTAGCATCAATAATGTGTACCTGCATAAGCTCGATAAATACCGTTATGACCGCTATCATGTGATCCGTAATCGTGCACTTGCCGATACCATGGTTGACTATATTAAACAGCAATTTTTGCCGTTTGATGCCATACAGCGTCTTGATAGTGCTGAACAAAAAACACGTAAGCAACTAAAGCCGGATATCCGCGTGTTCCGCCATCATTTAACCCAAGCTAATTATCAGTTTGAACATCAAGCGACGGCTAATCACTTATCGGTAACGCCGATAGCCGGATTGGGTAAAGGTAATAGCCTTAACCGTGTTATTCATCATTTAATCAGTTCAGCACAGCACAAAATTGTTTTTTGTACACCGTATTTTAATCTGCCGCCGATCATTATTCGCGATATTATTCGCCAATTACGCAAAGGCAAACACGTTGAGATTATCGTCGGCGACAAGACAGCAAACGACTTTTATATTCCCGAAGATCAGCCGTTTAATATCATCGGTGGATTGCCCTACTTGTATGAAATCAATTTGCGTAAATTCGTTGAGCGCTTACAAGAATTTGTTGATAAAGACCAACTGATTATTCGGTTATGGAAAGATAATGGCCACACTTATCACCTAAAAGGCTTATGGGTCGATAAAGATTGGGCATTAATTACCGGTAATAATATTAACCCAAGGGCATGGCGATTAGATCTGGAAAACGGCATTTTAGTGCATGATCCACAGCATCAATTGCAAGATAAATTTGCCAAGGAGCTGATGACGATTCGCCAAAATACCTTATTAGTCAATCACTTTCAGCAAATTCAAGCAAGTCAGTTTTACCCAAAACAGGTGCATAAATTGATTAGCCGTTTAAGCCGTATTCGTATAGACCGGATTATTAAGCGCTTATTGTAGGCACGCAGCCTAAACAATCAGGCCTAATCTGTGTTAGGCCGATTTTATGGGCTTACAGTGCAGTAAAAATGGCTTTAATTGCAGCGAGTTCTTTTTGAATTTGGTTCATGCCAATCACTCCCCCTGCAAACCCACTTGAACGTTTTTTAATGGCAACACACATTGTGCCATCATCCAAGCATTGGGGCATAATCTGAATTTTATAATGTTTATAAAATGCACCAAGCAGCATCCTTAATGTGCCATTGCCTTTTTCATAAACATGATCACCAATATCCCGGTAACCCCGTTCAGCCATGATGTTAGCAATTTTTTGTTTGAATTCACCTTCGTTAATACCTTGATATAAAAACGTATAATCGTTTTCATTAACATACGCTTCTTTAATAAATAGTGCCATGCTGTGATCCCTATGGATTGATACAAGGAGGTCGATAATCCATGATTCATATCATTATGTGCCGCTATTTTATGCTACAGCGCGGAGAATAGACAGTCTAAAAAATGAGATTTTATAACATTAAGCCACATATCAGTAATTCTTATTAAGATGCAATTCATTGATTTAAAACAATATTAAATCTTATTTAAATTTGTAAATATTCAATATTTTGCTATAATCTTATTTTTGAGACGCTTTATTAACCAGTGACCATGCCATATCATGAGTACATTATGCCACTTTTCAGCTGATCAACTTTTATCAACGATTGCCCAGCTTGCTCGTTTTAGTGATACGCCTTTACATGAAGGTGTCACCCGTTTTGCTTACAGTGAAAATGATGAACTCGCACATCGCTATATTATCGATTTAGCGACCCAACAAGGGCTTGATTGTCGGCAAGATGCGGTGGGTAATGTGTTTATCACCCTCAAAGGTCAAGACTCATCATTACCGGCTATTGCAACAGGTTCACATTTAGATACCGTGCCAAACGGCGGGCAGTATGATGGTATTTTAGGCGTGGTGGCCGGTTTATATGCCCTGTGTCAATTTAAGCCGAAAACCTTAAAACGTGATTTAACGTTGATCATTTTCCGCTGTGAAGAATCCAGTCGATTTGGTTTATCTTGCGTTGGCAGTAAAATTTTGACAGGCCATACTGATCCAGAAAAATGGCATACGATAACGGATAGTTCAGGCAAAACACTCTATCAAGTGATAGATGAAGCGGGTTATCAAAGCCAACAATTAACACACTGTGTCTTGCCACAAAACGCGTTTGCGGCTTTTGTTGAATTACACATTGAACAGGGGCGTTGCCTTGAAAATGCCAACGTGCAAATTGGGGTGGTCAATGGGATTGCTGCACCGACCCGTTTTCAAGTTGATGTGTATGGTCAAGCCGATCACTCAGGGGCGACGCCAATGGATCAACGGCAAGATGCACTCGTCACCGCGGCCCATTTAATTACGACGATTAATCAACTGGCTAATCAAGAAGCGCATTTAGGCACAGTCGGTACCGTTGGTAAATTAAATGTTTACCCCAATGCGATGAATGTGATCCCAGGGCATGTCCGATTTTATGTGGATATTCGTGGCATTGATGAAGCAAGCATTGCTCGGGTTGCACAAGGTTTAACGCAAACAGTAAATGATTTAGATCAAGCTGCTGCTATTCGCATCAGCCTAAGTCAATTAGCACAGGAAAAACCCGTGCGCTTAAACCAGACAGTGTGTCATATAATCAGTAAATTATGTGATAAACACACTATCACATATCAACCTATGCTAAGTGGTGCAGGTCATGATGCGATGTACATGGCGACACGGTTACCCACTGCCATGATATTTATCCCGTCAAAAGCGGGAATCAGTCATCATAAAGAGGAATACAGCTCATCAGAACAGATTCTGGTCGGCGCCGACTTGTTAACCCAAACTTTAGCCGAATTAGCCAATTTTAAAGAGAACGTGTTAGATGACAGCAATTGATAGTAAATCCCTCATTATCAGTAATGAATGGGTGAACGATGAATATAAACATATGGTGGTGCAAGTCGACCACAAAGCGGCCGATGTCAAACCCGGTCAATTTTTTAATCTACTTTGTCCGCAAACCGATCAAGATAAGCCGTTTTTTCGGCGCCCGATGAGTACCTATTTTGCTAATCGTCAAAATGGCACGGTTGAGTTTTTATATAAAGTGACGGGCACAGGCACACGTACGCTGGCATTGTTAAAAGCCAATGATAGCTTGCCAGTGCTTGGCCCGCTCGGAAAGGGATTTAATCTAAAAGATCACTATCAACATATTTTAGTGTTAGGCCGTGGCGTTGGCCTGGCGACCCTTGCGCCCCTTGCTGAAGCCGCAGCTGAAAAAAATATTTTTGTCACGGCATTACTCAGTGCGCGTCATCGTGATAGTTTAATGTCACAATCACGTTTTTTAGATGTGAATGCCAACGTCATTGAAGTCGTTGATACCGATAACTCCAGCAGTGTGGATAATGTGGAATCAATCATTTTAGCCGAACACCATAAACGCCCCATTGATGCAATGTTTACCTGTGGTTCAACGCGCTTAACCAAATTACTGCAAAAAATTGCCAATCAGCATAATATTGATGGTGAAGTAGCACTTGAACAGCATATGGCGTGTGGTATTGGCATGTGTTATTGCTGTGTTAAACCATTTCATGTTGAGGGTGAAAGTGAACCACGTAGTAAACGTGTTTGTGTTGATGGCCCGGTATTTAGCTTGAAGGAGTTTATCGCATGATCGATCTATCGGTAAATATTAATGGCTTAACACTTAGTAATCCGATTATGCCCGCGTCAGGTACATTTGATAAAGAGCTTGCTGATGTTGTTGATTTTAATCAACTCGGTGCGATTGTTACCAAAACATTCACCGCGGATAAGCGTGCAGGTAATCCGGTACCAAGAGCTTGTGAACTCCCTAATGCCATGCTTAATGCGATTGGTATCCCAAGTAAAGGGGTCGAAAATTACATTGAACAAACCGTGCCGTATTATCAGCAGTATCGTTCACCGCTGATTGCCAGTATCTCGGCAAATACCTCAACGGATTTTGGTAAACTGGCAGCTGAGCTTGATAATGTTGCGGGCATCGCAGCGATTGAAGCCAATATCTCATGCCCCAATATTGAAGCACATGGCAAAGCGTTTGCCATGGAAGCAGAATCAACATCAACGGTGGTTAACGCATTACGCCGTGCAACCAAATTACCGTTATGGGTAAAATTAACGCCCAATACCAGTGATATTATTAGCGTAGCCAAAGCCGCTCAAGATTGTGGTGCCGATGCGGTGGTGGTAGGTAATACCATACTAGCCATGTCAATTGATATCCATACCCGCCGCCCAAAACTCGGTAACATTATGGGTGGACTATCTGGACCGGCCATTAAGCCCATTATGATTAGAATGGTTTATCAATGTTATAAAAATATTTCCATCCCGATTATTGGCTGTGGTGGCATTTCGACAGTGGATGATGTGATTGAATATTTCTTAGCTGGCTCAACGGCAGTGCAAGTTGGCACGGCAAGCTTTATTGAACCTTCAACGATGCCTAATCTCATTAGCGGATTAGCACAGTATTGCCAGCAACATAACATTCGCCAACTTCGTGATTTAACAGGTGCTATCATTGATGAAAAATTTGAATCCATGACTGCCCTTCCCTATTAATCATTGCTCCCCTTACTCAAGGTGGCACTTGCCGCCATGAGTAAGGGTATACAACTAAACAGCGTCCATTAAACTACCGTAAGTCAATCATAGGTTTTACCATTAAACCTTGCCAAATTTATCTAAATCGATTATCTTTTTCGTTCAAAAAAATAAGAACAAAATCCATCTTGATGAAACATTACTATTTAATTACCCAGCAGCAATGGCAAGACTTACAAAAACCGGCTGATGATTCACTGTTAATGCAACGTGATACGCCGTATAACACTCGCATTATCGATAATACCGGGTTTAAACAAGTCCGTTATTATTACCGTCAACAGATGGATGAGATTATTCATTATTGTGTTAAACATCAAGATGAGTGTAAAAACCTGTACCCAACACTTGAAAAACTCGGGTTATATTATGGTAATAATACCTATCACAAAGATGAGGCTAAGTTCAGTGCTGCCTTACGCGACGCATTAAGCTCTGAGCGTGCGGTTTTACTCGAAAAACCGATTGAAGCCAACTCCGGCATGTTACCGCCAGAGGATAATTTTTTAAGATTACCCAGTCATCAGATTGCTCGCCCCCTATCACAAGATGAAATCTATGCTCAAAAAACAGCGTTTCTTGAGGATAATAACTATATTGAATTCACAATCTATGATTTACCCAATCACCCCTTTACCGTATTTGATAATGCCAGTCAAAAAATAGTGGGACAAGGCACCTTAGATAGCAGCGGATATGCTTATGTTAAACTAACACCAGAGGTCAAATACGTTGATGTGGTGTTTGATAAACAACAACAAAGCCGACCTTGGTATTATGATGTGCCATTGCAGTTTGTGGGTGGATTACGTGATATGGCACAATCAACAATGGACTTAGCGTGGGATACATCAGTTCATAAATCGATGACCACAATTATTGCTGGTAACACCGTGAGTAATCCCATACAAATACCTACCATTCCCCAAGCACAAACCGTTGCCGGCTCATTAACACATGGTGTGACGCAATTTTTAGCGGCTTTTATACCTGTTGCAAGGCAATTAAAAGTGATTGCTCCTCTAAAAAACATGGGGAAATTAAGTCGTGGCATGGTAGCAGGCGGTATAGCCGACTATACCGCATTTGCGCCTCATGAAGAGCGATTGTCAAATCTGATTCAGTCCTTTCCTGAGTTACAAAACCCGGTTACCGAGTATTTACAAGCTAAACCTGATGACAGTAATGCTGAGGGGCGATTTAAAAATGCACTCGAAGGACTGACGCTAGGTGCGCTCACTGAGACGTTTTCTCATTCACTGCGTGCGTTGAAATATGCGAGAATAAAATGGACTGCATTTGAAGTGAAAACAAAAGTACATTATAAACTTGAAGCATCGCAATACGCGATAAAAGATGTGCCTGAATCAACCCCAAATTTTTCGGCTATCGATGGGAACTCAAAACAAATTGCCATTTTTATGCCAAAATTAGAGTATGAAGCCCTATTAAAAGACGCTATAAAAAACAGTGATAGTAATACAATGGTTTTAGGTAAATATACCAGAGACAGTTCATCATATCTTGCCGTAGCAAAAGAAAATAATGCGATGTATTTTGATATGGGTGATAAGTGGGGTAAAATCAAAAATACCTATAATTTAACCGATGACAGTATGTTTAAATTATTTAATCTTCCCGCACTGGATGAAGCAATTAAAAATGGTAAAACAATTCAATTTACGCATAATCCAATTGGTGATCAAGGGGCTTTAGGAAAAGAACTTAAGTACTTAATAAGAAATGGGTATAGATTTGAACCTAAAACATTAATTGCGCAACCATTAAAATAGAGACATTAATTATGAATAAACAATTAAACTTAGATGAAATATATAAGCTATTGTTAGAGTTTTTTGGTAATAAAGCTACTATGCTACAATATGATAGTATTGAGCAAGAAATAGACTGTATTTTATACGAAGCATTTATATTTAAATGTGGCATTGATGAGCCATATAAGACATTTAAAGGCGGTATTCTGCTTGATTCACAACACGCTATACTAGATTATTTTGGAAAAGAAATATCTTTAAACAATACTCGTGAAGATATCATCAAAAATTTTGAATTAGTTGATAAATATTGCCAGTTAAGACTCCCTGATAAATATTTAGAAGAATTTTTTAAAAATAAAAATGAGTAGCTGATAAAATCAAAAAAGCAGTTATCAATCACTGCCTTTGATTTTTTCACAATTATGTTTTTGATTTTATGCAAAGCACCTAAAAATAATCCACCCTATAAAGAAAATTATTTAATCATTTCTATTTTAAATAATGTTGATGAAAAAATTAATAAATAATCGGTATTTAAATATCAAGGATTAATAATGAAAGCACTTTTAAAATCAATAGGCTCAATAGACCATGATCTAACACTCTATTTTCCTGAAGATGAAAACGAATTTGGAATAATGCTAAGCTTATCAATAGGTTCATCGGAAAGTAATGGAGCTGATTATTTTAATTTATTTGTCTGTTCGCCAGGATGGATTGATAAAAACCAATGGATACCAGAAATACTAAGGCATACTTTAATCATTAGAAAGTATAATTTAGATGAAATTACAGGAATAATTAATAAATATATAGAACAATGCTCATGTAAAACATGGGCTGAAACCGCGCAAAAGCTATCACGCTACTTTGCATGGGAGTTTGAAGATTATACAGAATAATAAACCATAGTTTTATTTTTGATACTCAACACATCATACTAGATTACAGTGGAAAAGTAATATCCTTAAATAACACTCGAGAAGACATCATCAAAAGTTTTGAATTAGTTGATAAATATTGTCAGTTAAGACTGCCTGATAAATATTTAGAAGAATTTTTTAAAAATAAAAATGAGTAGCTGATAAAATCAAAAAGGTAGTTATCAATCTGCCATTTTTATACCCAAATTGGAGTATGAAGCACTGTTAAACGACGCTATAAAAACAGCGATAGTCATACAATGGTTTTAGGTAAATATACCGGAGATAGCGCTTCATATCTTGCCGTAGCAAAAGACAATAATGCGATGTTTGATATAGGTGATAAGTAGGTTAAATCAAAAATACCTATAATTTAACCGATGACAGTATGTTTAAATTATTTAATCTTCCCGCACTGGATGAAGCAATTAAAAATGGTAAAACGATTAAATTTACTCATGATCCTGTTAATGCAACGGGAGCGTTGAGAAATGAATTAAAATATTTGGAAAATAATGGTTATATGTTTTTTCCCGATACGATGTCCGCAATACTAATTAAATAATTATGGGGTTAAAATATGAACAATCCACTTTCTTTTTTAGATTTAATTAAATTATTAAGAGAATTTTTTAAGGGTAGGATATCTAGTTATAGTGTTTATAGTGAACGCCAAGAGATAGATTGTATTTTGTATGAAGCATTTGTATTCAAATGTGGAATAGAAGAACCATATAATACTTTTAAAGCCGGTATCGTTTTAGATTCGAAGTATATAATCGCTGATTATTTTGGAAAAGAAATATCTTTAAACAATACTCGTGAAGACATCATCAAAAGTTTTGAATTAGTTGATAAATATTGTCAGTTAAGACTGCCTGATAAATATTTAGAAGAATTTTTTAAACATAAACCTTAATTGTTAGCAGCTCAATGTCTCAACAGATTGCTAATACCACACTGCCAGTTTATGCTTTGCGACACACCACACTATAAACCAATCTTGGGTAATCGTGTGCGTCAACGTTTAAATGAGATCACTAACCGTCGATTATTTTGCCCGTATGATGGTGTTGATGCACTCGCAAAAAGGTTGAATTTTATCTTCTGCTAGATCATGCTCGATGATCAGAGTGTCAATATCCTGACAACGAGCCACCTGATAGTTTGCGACGGTCGGGATTTTAGGCGATGTTAATGCAACCATGACTTGTGCACTACGCTGTATTAAGGCTCGTTTAAATTCACTGTCTTCATAATTAAATGCCGTTAAACCTTCATCAACATCAAGCGCGCAACCCCCTAAAATGCATTGATCAATAAATATTGTGTTGAGTTGCTGTAGCGCTGTAATGCCCGTTGCGCCCCCTGTACAGCTATTGATTTGGCCACCAATTAAAATGACCTGTTTATTGGCGATGCGCATGACAATTTGGGCGATATCGGGTGAGTTGGTCACAACAGTTAATGTGATATCGGCGGGAATCATCTGAGCGATAGCAAGATTGGTTGAACCACTATCAATAAAAAGGCAACGGTTATGCGTTAATAAGGGTATTGTCGCTTGTGCTAAGCGCTGTTTGCTATGTTCATTTTGACTGATCCGATGTGAAAAATCTTCGCTCACGGGCGTTTGACTTACCGCTCCCCCATAGACACGTTTACAAATACCGCTGAGAGCAAGTTCTTGCAAATCCCGCCGGATGGTGTGTTCTGACACCTTTAATTCTTTAGCTAACAAAATACATTGCACCCGTCCATGCTTCATCAACCGGTCTTTGATTAAAGCTTGTCGTTGTTCTGGGAATAACATATAATCGAGCATAAAACATCACCTTTGAGCGAAAAATTAACAAAACTATCACAATCAATCATATTCATTATTTTAACCTACTGAGCGGGAGTTGCAATGAATAATCCATTACCTGATGCCCAATTTTTTCATACCTTAGCGGACGCTGCTGATAAAACTATCCTCGCGCATTACCGACAATCATTAACGATTGAAACCAAATATAAGCAGGATGTTCGCTTTGATCCCGTAACCCAAGCCGATCGTCAAGCTGAACATGTCATCCGCGATTTGATTGGTCAACGCTATCCTGAGCACGCAATTTTAGGTGAAGAGTTTGGCGAAAACGATAGCCAAAGTCTGCTCAAATGGGTTATCGATCCGATTGATGGCACACGCCCTTTTATTTGTGGACTGCCTGTGTGGGGGAGTTTGATTGGTTTACAGCAAGCACAAATAGCCCGCATGGGGATGATGAGTCAGCCGTTTACACAAGAACGCTTTTGGGCTGACGGTGAACATTCATGGACATCTGGCCCGATGGGGCATAGTCAACTGCTGACTCGTCAAAATGCGACCTTAGCTAACGCGATATTGCATACCACGTCACCTGAACTGTATTCGTTACACCCACAGGTTAAGTTTGCTGAACTCACTCAACGTGTCTTAATGACGCGCTATGGCGGTGAATGTTATGCCATGGCAATGCTGGCTGCAGGTAGAATCGATCTGTGCTTAGAGTTATCATTACAACCTTATGATATTGTTGCTTTTATTCCGATTATTGAACAAGCCGGTGGCGTTGTTACTACGTTACAAGGTCATCGTGCTGAAGCCGGAGGGCAAATTTTGGCATCCGCCAATCGTGCATTACATGATGCGGCATTAGCGGTATTAAATGGCGAATAAACGATTGCATCAGCGCCATTGAGTCATGTGCGTGAGGATTGCATTACAATAAAAAGGCTAACTGATGTTAGCCCTTGAAGGAAATTAAAACACGGTGTAGCTGATACGTCGTGTCTATTTACTGTTTATCTAAAAAGATAATGTCACTGCCAGGTAAAGGCATTTTTAAAATATGCGACTTAATTTTACCCCAAACCTGCATTTCACACGCTTTACAGTTAAATTTTAATGTCAGCTCTTCATTGTTATGGACCAATTTCATTGGCGACACTTTTGTCCTAACCCCTTGTACCCCTTTAGCTTGTTTTGGACACAAATTAAAGGCAAAACGTAGACAATGTTTAGTAATCATCAATGGCGCATCGTCTTTTACTTCATGAGCTTCATAAGCATTATCAATCAGTTCAACCCCATGACGCTGGTAAAACGCTCGTGCTTTGTGGTTATACACATTCGCCAAAAACGTTAAATGGCTTTCAGGATAAATCGGCGTTGGTGTCACTTCGTTTTTACGCAAGCGACGCACATAATGTTTTAAACGCGCCTGAGTTAATCGATCAATCACGTCTCGGCGTAGCTGATTTAATTGACTGTTTGGAATAAAGTAAACGGGGTTTAACTCAATGTCAGTTGTCGTTGCATAATAGATTGTTTGCCCCAGTTTAGCTAAGCTGTCTGCTAGATTTTTTTGCGCTTTATCCGCTTGCTGTGCCAAGTCAAAATCTGCCAATAGACATTGGCTCACTTCGATGCCCTCTTCACTGACTGCAACCAGTTCAATCCCACCTTGGCAATGACGTAACAAAAAGGCAACGCCAATACGACGTTGACTGGACTCTTTGAGTAAACTTTGTTGCCAAACATGATCTAAATTTCGGTTAATGAGACACGGTAATCGTAACGTCATTAATGACTTGGGTAATTCATTTGGGTAAACGCGGTACAGTTCGGCTGATAATTTTTCAACTTTATCAGCACGAAACCCGACCACTTCACGCTTGACCAATACATTTAATCCATCACCATTGACTAATGGGGTTTGCGATTTAATCTCGATCGATTTATCTGTAACTTTGACCAATTCCCCTACTTGTAAGCCAACAAATTTGGGGGAATCAAATGCGCCAATATCGGCTTTACGACCATTCACAAAATAATCCGTACTCCCTCGATGGAAAGTACGATTAGGATCGGGGGTGAAAAAGTATTCTGTTTTACCACTTGATGCCCGCACTAAATCCGATCGTTCACTTAAAATGAGATCCAATTTTTGACGATAAAAAGCCGTGATATTTTTGACATAACTGATGTCTTTATAGCGCCCTTCAATCTTAAATGAGCGAACCCCCGCATTAACAAGCTGTGTAAGATTGTCAGATTGATTATTGTCTTTCATCGACAATAAGTGCTTTTCATAAGCCACAACACGGCCTTGATCATCTTTCAGCGTAAACGGTAAACGGCAAGCTTGTGAACAGTCACCTCGGTTTGCACTGCGTCCCGTTTGTGCATGAGAAATATAACATTGCCCAGAAAACGCCACACACAGCGCACCATGAATAAAGTATTCAATATTGGCATCAGTTTGCTGATGAATAGCCTGAATGTCTTGCAGATCCAATTCGCGAGCCAACACAATTTGTGAAAACCCGACATCGGCTAAAAATTTAGCTTTTTCTGGGGTGCGAATATCCATTTGTGTACTGGCGTGCAGATCAATTGGCGGAATATCAAGTGCCAAAACCCCCATATCTTGTACAATCAAGGCATCTACCCCTGCTTCGTATAGCTGATGTATCAATAAACGCGCGGGTTCTAGCTCATTATCGTGCAAAATGGTATTTAATGTCACAAAGACTTTTGCATAATAGTGATGTGCAAATTCGACGAGTTTGGCAATATCACTGACCGTATTGCCGGCATTATGACGCGCACCAAAGCTAGGCCCGCCAATATAGACGGCATCTGAGCCATGTAAAATGGCTTGTCTGGCAATCTCGACATCTTTTGCCGGACTGAGTAATTCAAGTTGGTTATGTAGTTGGATCATGACGTATTCGCGGATAAAAAAGACGCGGCGATTATACCTGCTTTTTTGCCAATTTACTAAAATTGAATATCGTCAGTGAGAATGTTTTTAACGCAATGTTACGCTTTCAAGTAAAAAACAGGCATTCAATCAGATCTGGCTGAAATTATGTGACGAAATCAATACGTTGATCATACCATCAGCAACGAAAATCGGTCTGACATATTGGTATTATGTGGTATGGTAAGCACAACATTACATTTCGTTCATTCCTTTTTAGGGATGAGCATGATTAAACGGGAGGACGATATGTCAACGATTACCATTTACCATAACCCAAAATGTTCTAAAAGCCGCGAAACCCTAGCACTATTAAAACAACATGGCATCGAACCGCACGTTGTGCTTTATTTAGATAACCCACCATCCGTCAGTACGTTAACTACATTATTAAAACAGCTTGGTTTTGATTCGGCCCGCTCATTAATGCGAACAAAAGAAGATGCCTATCAAGCGCTTAATCTGAATGATCAAACACTGACCCAAGCCCAACTTTTAGCAGCTATGCACGATAACCCTAAATTGATCGAACGCCCGATTGTGGTTGCGAATGGTCAAGCACGAATCGGGCGACCACCTGAAAGCGTGCTTGACATTATCTGATATAGCGTTATGTAAAAAGGCGCTTTTTTAGCGTTGATGGGCTTCATTCACTCTCATCGTTAGAGATAAAATCAACGCTAACTAAAATCGCCATCATGGACTAACACAGTTAAGCAACCCGTGAATCGCCATGATAACCGCTAGTGATTTATTTGCTAATGTCACTCATCACGTGTTTAAACGTCGTAAATGAGCAAAATCCCATCGCATTAGTTGGGCAATTTTGCATCTCTAGCACCACTTTTTGAGGTGGATTATCACGATTGAGTTCAGTTAAATGACGAATTTGATCGGTTGATTGATAAAAATATTCAATTTTCATTAATGCTTCACCACTGCGATTATCACGCCACTTTTCAAATACCACTTTACCGCCAATCGGTGTTGTTTCAAATTGATTAGGCAGTTGATAAGGTTTGATTTGCAGTGCAGAAAACAGCGATGCGACGTTAGAATCATGCCCGGTCAAAAAGGTAAATTTAATATTGTCGTCACCATCAGCGAACGAGTGATCAATGTAACTGACTAAGTTGGCCGCAACGTGTTTTGCCACAACCGGCGAACCAAATAGCACCGTATTATAATGTTCTTTAATCGCCACTAACTGCTCAAATTGTTGAGGGGTTTTTATGTGTCCCCACGCGACATCTTGTAAAGGTGAACCTTCATAATATTGTAAAATGAACGCATCGGCGATGGATGTGCCAGTGCGCAATGGCCCAGTTAGCCCCGGTTCTTTGCCTTTTTCAATGATGAATTGAGTAGCCGGAGCAATAAAATCACACTGTTTATCGGTAGTACAGTTGCTCGACGCAGAATAATTAATCACATTAGCCATATCTTGGTAGGCATCACGCAATTGGTTATTTAAACCGTCAATCCCATTTGGCCCCGCTGTATCATTCATTGATGCAATTGCCGCTTGTTTAAACGCCGGGCTATCATCACGAATCACAGGGAAAAATACCGGATCCATCGTACCGAGTTTTTCTTTATGCACGACTGGCACTAAACACCCCGGGAAAGCCCCGACTGCAAAATACTGCCCCGTTGCAATTGTGCGCTGCAAACTGTTGGTATAGATATAAACCTCTTTATCGGTTGGGCAGCGATTATCCACGAATAATTTATTATCCACGAGCCATTCACTAAAATAGTGACCAAAATAGCTTTCAAGCACGCCACCACGACTGGTTAAATAACTGGCAGGCGTATCCCATTTAGGCCATTGATTGGGCGTGACTTTACCGAGTGTACTTGTTGGGCTAGCCAGCGGCGCCCGTAAGCCATGTCGGCTAAACACAACCACTTGTTCTAACGTATAGCTATCGAGATTTTCAACGGCTTGCGCTGAAAATGATAAGATAAAAGGCAAACTAAACAGTAATTTTAACTTCACTTTTTTCATATATCCCCCAATGATTAAACATGAATGGTCGATGAACGACAGGCTTGATCATACTGGCGTAATACATCCTGTATTTTATCAATTAGTAGTGATTTTGGCTCATGTTGACACTGCTTAGCCAAGACATGATTAAATTGTATTGGCATATACTGGCTTAACACACCTAATGCAATCGTGGTACTTGATAAGTTACTCAATAGCTTGTCCAATGCTTGGTTAATACTCGGATCGGGCCAATAATAACGACAACGATCAGACAAGCTATAATCCAGTTCAACTCGATATTTTGAATATTTGCTATCATAATATTTTTGCCAATATTGTGGATTATCAAGCATAACATCATCCATTACCGCCATAATCTGACTTTGCTGTGCGGGCGCAATGATCACTTTTTCTATCATCGCCAAAGCAAACACTGCTTCACGTAAGGCAAACGTTAATGCAGGCCCTACTTTTAATATGGCAAAGTGATCGTGCACGAGCTGTTTTAAATGCGCTGGCGTTTGGTAATCGGTTGAATGAGCTTCATAAACAAACGGCGTTGTGTCAATAAAAGCAGATAAATCCAGTGCCTTTTGCCGTTGATATTGAATAATATTGTGCTGATCAAACTCTACCCCTGGTTGCACAACAATAGCAATCACGCGTTTAAATGCGTCATTTAGCCCCAATTGTTGAAAAGCCTGTTGATGACGACTGATAGTCAACTTTGCATTATCCACCGTTGTCACTAAAGCCGTTTCAATGGCATGCGCCTCACCACCTGGAATCGGCACCTCGGTCCCAATCACATAACTTAACGCATGTTTTTGAGAATCCGTAGCGGTGTTTTCTGCAACAAGGCATAAACGCGCAGACCGTTCGGCCACGACATCTGGCGCTAAAGGCATACTATCATCAGCACATGACATTGATGTATCTAAATGTATTTTACGAAAGCCCGCTTTGACATATTGGGCAATCAACACTTCTGCTTTTTGCATCGCAACTTCCGCAGATTCATGTTGCCAACAGTTTGGGCCAAGATGATCACCGCCAAGTATGATGCGTGATGTTGGAAACTTGACTTTATTTGCAATTGCAAAAACAAAGTCACGAAAATCAGCCGGCTGCATCCCCGTATAGCCACCATATTGATTCACTTGATTAGACGTTGCTTCAATCAGCACATGGGTATCTAACGAGCGATTAAACAATAGCACGGCTTCAATAACTAACGGATGTGCTGAACAAACCGAATAGATACCGTGTTGACGGTCATTTTTATGTGTTTTAACAATGGTTTTCATGAGTTACCCACTTAACGTTTGCCTGCACTATTACAGATACGGATTTTTTCTTGCACAATTTTTTTCATTGCAGCTTTACCGGGTGCCATGTAGTGCCTTGGATCGTTAGCGGCTGGGTTATCATTAAAATAGGCTTTGACTGCATCAGAAAATGCAATTTTCAATTCAGTTGCGACATTGACTTTGCAAATGCCTAAACTGATCGCCCTTTTCACCATTGTTTCAGGAATCCCCGATGCACCATGCAGTACTAATGGTACACTCACTCGCTGATGGATTTTAGCAAGGCGATCAAAATCAAGCTTAGGTTCACCATGATATAAACCATGCGCAGAACCGATAGCGACCGCTAATGAATCGATGTTGGTTTGTTTAACAAATTCGACGGCTGCGTCTGGATCGGTATAAAAGCTAGCGGCTTCATCAACCACTAAATCATCTTCTTGCCCCCCCAATCGACCTAACTCAGCTTCGACACTGGCATCATATTGATGACAATAGTCAACGACGTGACGAACAAGCGCAATATTATCGTTGAAAGGGTAATGTGAACCATCAATCATCGCTGAGCGGATACCCGATTGAATCTTGACCTTGATATCATTGAATTGCTCATGATGATCTAAATGTAGTGCAAAGGGTAAATCATACTCTCGCGCAGCTTGCTGACAGATAGCAACTAAATACCCTGTGCCAGCATAGTTAAATGTGCTTGGAGTACCGGCCATGATAACAGGGGATTCCATTTCTGCGGCCGTTTCAGCAATCACTTGAATGGTTTCCAAATTATGAATATTAAATGCGGGTATCGCATAGCCCTCTTTTTGGGCTTTGAGTAACATATTTTTACTTGAGATAAGATACATATTCACTCCTAAACTGATTTGATTGGTAAACCACCTTGCCGTTAACCAACGTAGCAATAAGGTGATGAGTATCATCTAATAACACTAAATTGGCATGTTTGTTCGGTGCAATACTGCCTAATTGGTCATCAACGCCGAGTGCTTTTGCTGGATAATAGCTGCCATGCAACCAAGCCTGTTCAAACGTGATATGGCTAAAGTCAGCAAGATGCTGCACGGCGCGATCGAGCGTTAACGCGCTGCCTGCAAGTCCCCCATCATCGGTACGCACAACGTTATCTTGCATATGGACTAACAATTCGCCTAAGTAATAGTCACCATTGGGCATACCGGTCGCGCGCATCGCATCACTGACTAACAATAAATTGTGCTGACAGCAGCGATGTGCAATAGCAACCGCCGCGGGATGCACATGATGACCATCGACGATAATTTCAGTTTGGCAATCGGGAACGCTTAGCGCAGCGCCAACCACACCAGGATGACGATGATGCAATCCCGACATCCCGTTATAACAATGCACCACGCCATTAGCCCCCGCCAACAAGGCGGATTTAGTGGTTTGATAATCCGCATTAGTATGACCCAGCATGACACGGATATTTAATGTACGTAGCCAACGGATGATGGACAACGCATCGGGATATTCGGGTGCTAAAGCCACACATTTCAATGTGCCTTGGGCAATGGCTAACCACTTTTCTAACACTTTGCGGTCGGGTGCTTGCAGTAAGTTTTGAGGGTGAGCGCCCTTATGAACGGGATTAAAAAAAGGCCCTTCTAAATACGAACCGAGCAGACACGCACCATCAACGCCTTTTTGTATGCTCTGTTGCACTTGTGCTAATGCGGCCTCAATGCGTTGGTGGCTTTCTGTCACGGTAGTGGCTAAAAAGGCACCCACACCATGTTGCGCCAAAAAACAACTCATTGTATTGAGTGCTTCGTGCGTCGCATCCATTGTATCCACACCCATAACACCATGAATGTGAGTGTCAATTAACGCGGGTAACACGCTGATTGAGTGTGGACACGGTTTTCCACTTGGCTCAATAGCAAGAATATTGCCGCCCTCAATATGGATGATGGCATTTTCTACCCAACCGACAGGTGTTAGCACTTGCTTTGCGTGAATCTGCTTAGATTCCATCTTGACATTCCTTATTGGTAGCAGGGCTTTTTTGATTTTCATGCCACAGACTGGTAACACCTTGCTTGCCATTATTAATGGCTAACAGACGAAATGACGCGGAATCTATTGCATCACGTTGCATTAGCATTTCTAGCAGTAATGGCATATTTGTGCCACTGATGACTTCAATATGCGGATATTGGTAACTGAGCATTGCGGCGAAACGAAAAGGCGATCCCCCTAAAATATCGGTTAAAAACACAACACCATCCCCCTTATCACACACCGTTAATGCATCGTTGAGTTGGTGTTCTAGTTGTTCGCTACTCATACCATCGGGGAAATTAACCGCCGTAAACTGTGCTTGTTCACCCATAATTTGTACGGCGGCTTCATAAAGCCCGGTAGCAAAGCTACCGTGACCGGTTAATATGACTCCTAACATGTTTACTCCTTATAAGATCCCTATCAATTTACCCAATACACCCAGCACAACGGTCAAGCCGATTAATTTAACCGGTGAAACGTTACGCTTCATTAGGCTGTAAACAATTAAGGTAAAGCCTAAAGGCAATAAATTGGGCATCAGCTTATCTAAGACATCTATTTGCAAGGCGATATGCGCTTGACCGGCATTGATTTCAAGCGGGGTTGCTAGGTGAACATAGGATGCGACTAATGCCCCAATGACTGTCATTCCAACAATGGACGCCGCATGAGAGATACGTTTAGTATGGGTTTTCAGTAATGGTAGCGCACTGGTACCTGCTCGATACCCGTAATGAGCTAAGCCAAAACGCAAACCAAAATGCACAATATTAAACATTAATAAGAAGATAATCGGCCCAAAGAGACTGCCTTCTAACGCAAGTGAAGCCCCAATACCGGCACAGATTGGTAATAATGTTAACCAGAAAAGTGCATCACCAATGCCACCTAATGGCCCCATTAAGGCGACTTTCACGGCTCGAATTGTCGAGATATTTTCTTTACCTTTTTCCATGGCTAGCACTAAGCCTGATAAAAACGTTACATCAAACGGGTGCACATTAATAAATTCCATATGCATATGCATGGCGTTTTTGAGGTCATCGTTGTTGCGATGAATTTTACGTAAGGCCGGTAAAATCGTGAATAACCAGCCACCTGCTTGCATACGCTCGTAGTTAAATGATGCTTGTAATGCTAAAGAGCGAAATGCCATACGGTTAATGTCGCTTTTTGTTAATGTCACATCTTGGCTTTGGTCAACATAGGTATCAGCAGCCACTTTACTGGTCGCAAGCGCTTGAGCCATGCGTTTTTCTGCTTTTTCCGCCATCTTGTTGTCGTTATCATTAAATGCCATCTTCCACCTCCACAGAACTTGAATTGGCCGGCTTATGACTATCACGGTTGTCGCGGCTATAATTAAAGAAATCGATCATCGCAATGGCTAATGCGCCAAGTGCAATAGCTAATATTGGTAAATTGAGGAATGTCACACCAAGAAAACCCAGAATAAAATAGGCAATGTAGGTCTTTTTCATCATGATTTTCATCAGCATGGCAAAACCAATTGCTGGCATCATGCCTCCAGCAACACTTAAACCATCAAGTAACCATTGGGGTGATTTTTGAACTAATGCCGTGGCCGCGTCTGCGCCGAAATAGATCGGTAAAAAAGCGACAATAAAATAAAAACAAAACAAGATGATCATGCCTAAATAGTTTACCCACTCAATACCTTTAAAATTCAGTTGTTCAACAAAACGGTCACATTTATGCATCATCGGTGAATACACTGTAAATAAAATGGTAATGCAGCCCTGCACAGCTATCGCAAAGGGGACGGCAATACCAATGGCGACTTTAGGATCCGCTTGGGTTAAAATCGCAAAGGTCGTACCAATCACCCCACCAATTACCACGTTGGGTGGCTGCGCCCCAGCTAAAGGCACCATCCCCATCCAAACTAATTCTAATGCGCCACCGACATATAAACCGGTCGTCACATCACCTAAAATTAAGCCCACCAATGGCCCAATGACAACGGGCCGATGTAAATGGGTTAAGCCATCAAACAAATCCACGCCAGCAATACCGGCAAGCAAGGCAATTAACAAAGCATCGATTAACATAGTCTGTTCCCCTTATAGGCGATTAAGTAAATCTGAGATTTTTTCACCGGCTTCATCGGGCACACGGCGTACTTCACACGTTACCCCTAACTGTTCAAGTTGTTTAAACGTTGCAATATCATCGTCATCAACTGAAACGGTTTTATGGATCTGCGTTTTACCTTCGGAAAAATGCATATTCCCCACATTAACAAATTTGATGGGTACACCACCTTTTACTAGCGTTAACACGTCTTGGGGTGTTTTGCAGACAATAAAAATTTTTTGACGACTGGCTGCTTTACCAATGATGTCGATGGTTTTTTGTAAGGTGAAATAGCGATTTTCAATGCCATCAGTAATGACCATATCCATTAAGTTTTGTTGTACAGGATCTTGCGCCGCACTGTCGTTGGCAACGAGCAGTAAATTTGCACCTAAGGCATTAACCCAAGTGACACCCACTTGGCCATGCACTAAACGGTTATCAATACGCGTCATAAGAATATTGGGAGTACTCATAGTTATTGCATCCTTTTGTATTGTGTCTGAATGTCAATTCAGCGATTTATGCCGGATTAAAAGGGTAAATATTAACGCCTTTGACAACGCGATTAACTTCACCGGTTGGGCATGGATTATCCGGTGTTAAACCGCAACTCAACGAGGTTTCAAACGCTAACATCTGCGCAAATAGCAAGTATGGGAACATCAACCAACAATCGGCTAACGCGCTGTCTACGCTTAAGATATGCGGGTTTTGACTTGCTTGACCACTTAAGGCAAGCACATGACTTGCGATATTGTCATGAGTCAATTCATTAAATAAGTCGTTATCATATTGGCGGATATAAGCATCATTGGATAAAAAGCAGATCATAAGGGTGTCGGCATTCACCATAAATTTAGGACCATGACGTAAACCGAGTGTTGAATCAAAACGCGTAGCCAATTTACCCGCCGTAAGCTCGAGGATTTTTAAAGCAGATTCTTGAGCGATGCCCATAAAACAGCTACTACCGACATACACCACACGCTGACACGGTGAACGGGCTAATTGTTTGGTGATGGTTTGCCATGCCACTAATTTTTCCTCACAGATGTCGGCAATTTCCATCACGGCCTGTTTCGCATCGTGTTGTTTAAAATTACCGAGCAACAACAATGCAGCAAGCATCATGCTACTAATGCTTGATGTCATCGCAAAGCTCACATCATGACTTCCTTCTGGCATGACTAACTCAAAAATGCGCTGCGGTTGCTTAGCACTTGCCGCATATTGGGTTAAAGCACTGCTTGGATTACAGGTCAAAAATAAGTGATAACAATTAGGGATGAGTTGATCCGCCAATTTGACTGCTGCGACACTTTCAGGACTATTGCCTGATCGCGCAAACGACACGAGAAGGGTTTTCTTGCCTGGGCGTAGGTATTGCAATGGATCTGTCACGATTTCAGTTGAACCATAAGCATGCACATTGTGTTGCGTCGTTTGCCTTAGCCAAGGTGCAAGCGCAACGCCACCAAATGCCGATGAGCCGGCACCGGTTAAAATAATCTCTAAATCGGTATCATCGAGTAAAGGAGATAAAAATGCGTGCAATGCCGAGTGCTGCTGCTCAATTAACTGCCAAACATTGCGCCAAATTTTCGGTTGTTGGCAAATCTCTTTCGCCGTATGCTGCGCCTGATGTTGAGCTAACCAATCTTGGGAATAATTTAAATATTGATGCATAGCGTCTATCCTATTTAATAAAAAATCGTTTGGTTAAGTGTGGATGCTTAGGGTCATTAATTATCAGCAATCACGACATTGACCCCGAGCGCATGTAATTGTGTTAAATAGTTGTTGGGAATATTGAAATCGGTCACGACGGTTTGGATATGAGTGACTTTTTCAATCATACAAAAACTTTTGCGACCAAACTTTGTTGAATCCGTAATGGCAATAATTTGCCCTGATACTTCGCACATGACTTTGTTAACCGCCGCCTCAGAAAAGTTTGGCGTCGTGATACCGGCTTGTAAATCAAAGCCATCTACGCCTAAAAAGAGTTTATTAAAATGGTACATTTTAAGTTGCTGTTCAACGGTCGGGCCAAAGATTGAATACGCGTTTTTTCTGACATTTCCCCCGGCAATAATGACTTCAATGTCAGTGTGGGTTGCCAAGTCGTAGGCAATATTGAGTGCGTTGGTGAGTACAATAAGATTTTGCTTATCACGCAAATATGGCACCATTGCTGCCGTGGTTGAACCGGAATCTAAAATAATCCGATCGCCATCCTCCACCAGCTCTGCTGCTTTTTGTGCAATTTTGTTTTTTAAACTAAAGTTAATACGGCTTTTATCAAGCAATGGCCGATCAAACGCAAAGGCTTTGTTGAGCATCGCACCGCCATAAGAACGGAGTATGCAGCCCTTTTCTTCTAAATGGCGCAGATCATTACGGATGGTGACCGTTGAAACATGAAATAATTTACTGAGTTTATTTACCGACACGGTATTTTCTGTGTCGAGCAAATGAATGATCTTTTCACGGCGCTGAATGGTATTAATCGTTTCATCATGCATAAGACTCTCACTTAGTGTGCTTTCATTTCCTTATTAGATTTAAACATAGGCTATCAATCGAAAATGATAAGTGAGTCACAAAGTTGCTTTCCGCTAAAAAAGCACAAAAAACCTTTCATTAAGAAACAAAACGAAAGCGAACGAAAGCATGTAAACGTTAAAAATAAAAAAAATGCTGAATATATTCAGTCAATTAGATTACGACCTGAAACAAAAATGATAAGGCGTTTAAAACCCGCATAGTAAACGGGATTTCATTGTGCGACGTGATCAAAATCACAAATTGTGTAATTGAAGAATTTACTGATGAAAAAAGCATGACGTCAACATCCATGAAGTTGATGGCATGATGAGTCAATATAGGATTATTAAGAGGCTATTTTCGTTAAATTATTGTCATAACCTATAATTATAGTGTAAAAAGCGTGGGTGAATTCAAATAATGACCATACACTAAAAATGATATAACTTGTATTATTAATTTGAATAAAAATATATTTAACTTAATAAAATCAATACATAATAGGTTAATTCTATGTTGTATGACGTTAATATAACGAAATTGAATATGTGATATTGCTAAAAGGTTTGTAACATATTGTATTTTGATTCTTAGGTACGATTAGAAAACTATTATAAGCAGTATTAAACAAAAATATACTTTACCGACTCTGACTTAATCATAGTTTCACTGTGTTTATAACGTCTGATACTTAACAAAGTTACCATGCAGAATATTTGTTTTGAATAAATAAAAAATGCCTGATGAAATCAGGCATTAAAACCGGTTATTTAAACCGGTATATGGTATTTTATTAAGAACTGTGTTTTACTAAAAAACAGCAATGGATGTGTTTATTACGTTTAAAATCTAACGATATCGTCTGCTCACTAATATCTTTAGCCGTTAAACCGAGTTGTTTTAATCCATCATAATCAAGCTTAAAACCGCGTTTATTATTGGAAAACATGATGACGCCATTTGGCCGTAATAGACGTTTTAGGTTTTGCATTAAATCCAAATGATCGCGCTGTACATCAAAGGTATCGCTCATGCGTTTCGAGTTCGAAAATGTAGGCGGATCAATAAAAATGACATCAAATTGTTCATCACTTTCGCGCAAGTAAACTAAGCAAT
Organism: Orbus sasakiae; assembly: GCF_039542345.1. Lineage (NCBI taxonomy): Bacteria > Pseudomonadati > Pseudomonadota > Gammaproteobacteria > Orbales > Orbaceae > Orbus > Orbus sasakiae. The sequence continues at coordinate 517,626 of NZ_BAABHY010000001.1, read as the reverse complement.
CGGCCTGAATTAAGCGGTGTTGTTTCCCAGATAAACCATTTTGCTTGAGATTACGATCCGCCCACTCTAAATAAGTACGTGACATATCCACCGTCGTGGTTGATTTTGCGCCACCCAGTCCAGCATAGACGGTAGCACTGCCAGTATATGAGAACAAATTAAGAAAATCTTGGTTTTTAGTCATTTGGCCAATCATTTTACGGGCGATACGGTGATCTAAAAATAGCCCGGTATCTAGGTAATCGGTTAAGTTAACCCAGAATTGTGCATTGTATTCTTTGACCAAGAAGTAATCTTGCTTTTGTGCTAATGTTTGGTACTGCTTTTTACCTTTTTGGCGTTCACGGGTTTTCAAAATAAGTTGATTAGCCGTTAAACCAAGTACCGACATTGTTGCATTGATAATATCAAACAGGCGCTGTTTAGCTTTGTTTGGATCGATCGTTTTAGGCGGAGCATACTCTTGTACAACAACTTTATCTTTGTAACGGTCAATTGCAACGTTATATTCGGGCAAATCTGCATCATACAAACGGTAACATTCAATTGATTCTTGTTTAGCCCACTTTACCAATTTTTGTTCATTTTTGCGTAATCGATTGGCAAAATCAGCGGCGGGTAATGATGCTTCTATCGTCGCATGACTTTCTCGTTTTGCAATCACATAATTTTTTTGTACACAATCTAGTGGACCATTTTTAGCTTTAAACTGACGTTCTGCACGTAATTGTAGGCAATCAAGGAGTTGTGGCGCAGCACTGAATAATGACACTGTCCAACCACCAAAATAGTGTTTAATACGTTGACCTAATGTAGTGTGTAACGCAATTAATGCAGGCTCACTCTCTAAACGCTCGCCATAAGGTGGGTTACTTAAAAGGGTGCCGGTTCTTTCTGGATAGGGGTTGGTCAAATGGGTGACATCTTGTATGTTAAAGTGAATTAACTCACCGACGCCCGCTTTATTCGCATTTTGCTTGGCTTTTTTGATCACGTTCGCATCATTATCATACCCGACAAAAGGCGTCGTAATTGATTTTACCTGCTCCCTTGCTTCAAAAAGCACGGTGTTCCACAACGTAGCATTAAAGCCAAGCCAGGATAAAAAGCCCCAATTTTTACGTTTTAAGCCCGGTGCAATATTGGCAGCCATCATAGCCGCTTCAATTAATAATGTACCAGACCCACACATTGGATCCACTAATACCTCATCATGATACCAGCCAGAACGAAGAATAATTGCAGCAGCCAAGTTTTCTTTTAATGGTGCTTCACCGGTTTTTTCACGATAACCACGTTGATGAAGGCTCTCGCCAGTAAGATCGAGTGATAGAATAACGCGGTTTTTGTCTAAAAAAGCATGAATTCGAATATTGGGGTTGTCTTTTGTGACATTAGGGCGTTCATTTACTTTACGATTAAAGTTGTCAACGATTGCATCTTTGACTTTTAACGCACCATATTGGCTATTGCGGATAAAGTCGTTAGTACCAACAAAATGAATCATAAATGTTGCATCAACATTGAAAATTGACGTCCAATCGACATTAACCGCGCAGCTGTAAAGATCTAAATCACTGTAGATATCAAATTCGACGATAGGTAGAAAAATGCGTGACGCAAGTCTTGACCATAATAAAGAGCGATAAAGCGTTGCTTCATCGGCCTCAAAATAGACACCACCTTGTGTCACTTGGCACTCTGATGCACCGATATCTTGTAACTCTTTTTTAAGTAATTCTTCAAGTCCACGAGGACTACTAGCAAATAATTTATTCATTGGGTATCACAATTCACTAAAATTGCCGCTAATTATATACAGATTTATGAATAACGCCTAATATTAAGCAGAGTATTTTGATGGTGGTCTCTCTTTCAAGGTGAATACGACAACATTTGCGATACGATGCGTTTAATCTAATCATCAAATGTGGTTGCTTTCATCGTATAATACGAAATAAACATGTTCATATTCCCATCTGCAATCGATAACCATCACGATTGATATTAACGATAACAACTGTATTTCCTCAACACTAAACAAACTTAAAATGTTTTTTTAGCGACTGAATAAATTGATTATTGATGTTATGTGAGTATTTATCAATATGCCATGAAGATAAAAATAACAGTTGTTGCTTGGTTAAAGGTTGATGAAGTCTATCATGGCATAATGTTGTTTCATCACTTTGCCTTTCGTGATTAAAAACAGGCATTAAAGGTTGAACAATGAAATGATTATCAATCGGCATTGATGGCTTTTGTTGCAAATGCTCATCACGATGTTGGATGATTTGGGATTGTTGTTGATACCAATGAGCATATCCCCTTAAATCATAATGCCCTTTTAGTTGGTAACCATGGGATATGGGCTTGGCTTGCGGGTAACGTTGATAGATGGCATTAGCCGGAAAACCACCATAGATAATAATTTGGTCAATTTTTTTGATGTGTTTAATGATTGGTTTGAGCTTAAACCCCAGTAATTGGCTAATAACATAAAATGAGTGATTGTAGACCTTTAAAAATGACCCTTCAGTAAAGAAAATAATTGGCTGTTGGCTTAATATCAATTTTTGTTCAATATCCATGAAACTGTCTTTCCTATTGGTTTGGATTTTGCCGCCAGCAATGCTTAACAGCATTGACGGCGGGCTTTTGTCGCTTTGCAGCAAAAGCTGGATTAACTCACCTATTGTGCTGCTTTTGTAAGAATTTTATCTATGATGAGTATTAAATCATCATGGTTGAGCACATATCCCCATGAGGGAACCATAAGGGCTATCAGCAAATACTTCGCCATCCGTTGACATAACACTAAATTGGAAAGCACCGCTCTCTTCTGCTTCACTTGTCCAATAATAAAAACTGTAGAAAGATGAACCACCGTAATTGATCATCGATCCCCATTCAGAGAATAGCCCTCCTCCAATACGACGTTGGTAATAGTTACCAGGTGAAGCAGGTGTTGCACTAGGAATGGTTGCGTTATTATTATATTCAAAATGACCTGAAGCATTTGTTAAATCTTTAACCTTAACAATGGCATAATGACTGCCATTTAATCCTGCACACCATGTCGTCTGGCTATTCGTACCGATTGCTGCTTGCCAATTAAAGCCTCTATTGACAAACCACTTTTGTAATACGAATCCATATTTAACGACGGCCGTTGAGCCACTGTAACCAACCAGTTCAAAACGGGCAGGTAATGCTGGTGGTGCATCAGCCGTTGCCCCTGAGCTACTTGAACTCGCCATGGGTCCTGTTAAAGTAACCCGCACACTGGTTGCGCTGATATTTGTCATCGTAGCGGTAATTGCATTTGGCGCCGTTCCTACTGTGACTGACGGCCAATCTAATACACTTGACACACCCGCAATATCTAAATCAAAATACAGATTATTGGCACCTGTTGTTGGGAAGTTACTGCTGTAAGAAGAGGGAATAATGGACTGTAATTTAAATCCGTTACTGGTGTCCCATATATTTGATGGCCCCGCATATTGACCCGTTGAATAGGTCATATCCGGTTTCGCGAAGCAAATACCCGCTTGACTGACGGGGACTATCGTAAATATAGCGCTCGTATTATCATAAGCCGTTGTGTGAGGGTCACCATACTGTGTACTAAGTGACAGGGAATCTTTAGTCGTAAACGTTAATGTGTAAGGCGCTAAGCAGTCATTTGGTATTGCCGTTAATTCACTACCAATTGACATACCGTTTTTATCTTTCCATTCACCCACGACATTGCCAATAAGTGTAAATGTATTATCCTCATCATCATCCTTAAACACATCGTCCGGGACAATACTACTCAAATTGTATGACCCCATATCAGCGGGAACAATAGTCGTAACGCTATCAAATTGAGCAGCGACAGACGCGAGACTGATAGCCGTACCTGCAGGTATTACAGTCAGTGTTCCATCACTATTGACCTTTTTCATATTGCCTGAAGCATCACTGATATAGGTATTATCACCAATTTTAATACTCAAAAAACGACTCAAGTCGGTCAATGTTTCACCATTTATTTCAATGTAAGGACGCCTTCCTTGTATTGTATGAGCGGTTTGGGCTGACAACGCGCCAATGGTGAAATCACTCCACACTAAACAGGGTAAGATCAATACTATGGATTTAACGACACGCTTGAGATGTGATAAACGCGCATAAATGCCAGATATCAATGCAGTGGCTGATAAACTTCGGTTTGTAGATGGGGATTGAATAATATGTGAATGAAAATTTGATAATGAATGTGAATTGAATGAAGATGTATTTACACCACCGTTGTCATTAATAACGGTGTTATTAAAATTTAATGTGCTGCCTGCTGCCTGCTGCCTGCTGCCTGCTGCCTGCTGCCTGCTGCCTGCTGCCTGCTGCCTGCTGCCTGCTGCCTGCTGCCTGCTTTATTACCATATTTTACCATGTTTCCCTCTTTTTTTATAGTTAATTATTTGTTTTATAAAAATAATTTTTTAGTTTTCATTCGACGCTAGCATGACTAACGTGGCGTATTTTAGCGCCAGATATTGTATTGCGTTTTATTACATAGTGCAACATATGACCAGTAAATGACGATATATTGATATTGCTAACCATTTTCAACGTTAATTTAATCAACAGTACGACGGGATCAAAACTTTAAAAAATCGTGAACTGATATTTGCTTATTTCGATGTCACTGATGTGATGAATAATCAAATTAATCCAAACAAGCATTATGTATAATCAATAAGACGGTTTATACCGTACCCACGGTATAAGTACGTCGTCCACTTTTGCGGCCTAATGCTTCTAAATTTGTTTGCAATGGCGGGAAAGGCAATTTAAGATTATGCTTATGATATTCTTCAATAATTAATTGCTGAATTTCACTGCGCAAAGGCATGCGATGCATCATCTCTTGTGCAAAGACTCGCAACTCATAAAGTTGAATGCCCTCTTGAATATCCACAAGGAACACTTGCGGCTCTGGATCATCAAGCACATATTCACACTCTTTCGCGACACGCTTAAGAATATCGATCACTAAATGGCTATTGGCATCCATTGTGGCAGGGATCGTTAAAACAATACGTGTAATGGCATCAGATAAAGACCAGTTGACAAGCTGTTCGGTGACAAACGCTTTATTGGGCATCACAATTTCTTTACGATCCCAGTCAACGATGGTTGTGGCACGAGTATTGATTTTAGTAATCGTCCCTGTTAAATCACGGATTGTGACTGTATCACCGATTCGCACGGGCTTTTCAAATAACATGATTAGACCCGAAATAAAGTTAGCGAAGATCTCTTGTAAACCAAAACCAAGTCCGACACCCAATGCTGCAATCAGCCACTGAATTTTAGACCAATCGATCCCAATAAAGGAGAAACCAATCATGCAGCCAATCATCAAAATAATGTATTTGCTAATTGTTGAAATTGCATATCCCGTTCCGGGGGCTAAATCTAAATGCTGTAAAATGCCCAATTCGAGCAGTGCCGGTAAATTTTTAACCAATTGAATCGTAATGGTCATTACCAAAATGGCGATAAACACAGAACTCAGAGAGATATACTGTTCAATCTCAACGCCATTAATGACGGATTTAGTGCCCCATAGTTTAATGTTATCCATGAAAGCAAATGCTGAATGCAGTTCAGACCATAATAAAATCATGCTAATTAAGGCAACCATCACAATAATCGAACGAACTAAATGGAGTGATTGTGAGCTGATGGTATCGAGATCAATCACTGGCTCTTCAACATTATCGGCTGAATTCGTTGTTGTATTTTGGTTATTGCCCGTTTCTTCTTCGGCTTTACTGCGCTGTGCGAGCCTTTCTATACGTCGTTGTTTGGCTCGTTCAAATTCAATACGGCGCCGCTGAATCCACATCCAGCGACGGATCATAAAGTAAATCACCAGTAGTGCTAACCAAATTACGACGGATGCTTCCAGTCGACCCAATAAGACTTGTGCTGTTGATAGGTAACCTAAGCACGCTGCCACAATGGCAACCCACGGCGCACTCAGTAAAATGATCCACAAAATACGGCTAAGCAGGTTATCTCCCGAACCTTTTTTATCAATATACAACGGTACGCCAGCACGGTGAATCGCATTCGTCATAAAAACAAGGGCAAAGCAGAGTAAAATAAAGCAAAACCGCCCAATTGTTGGGGCAAACTGTCGATTATTGTATTGATCAAAACTCATCACAATCATCACAAGTGGAATCACAACCCATACGGACAATTGGTAATATTTCATGGCAGAACGCACACGTTGAATTGGCCAACCGAAATGCGTAATAAATAGGCCATTCGGTGACGCAAACTGGGCACTGATCATAAACACCCACAAAATTGGCGCGGCAGCGTTAACCCCATACCCAAAGGCAACTGCAACAGGATAATCCCAATCAGCTTGCAGCGCATAACCAATAATGCCCCATAATATTGGGATAGGTAGTGCCATTAGCAATGAATACACCACAACACGCATGGTGATAGAAAAACTATCTTGCGTGACCTTGCCCACCCGCGATGACGTTTTTTGCAGGTATTGGTGATACTTAGATTTACTTTTAAAATGCGTAACAACTAAAATAACAGCAAAAATGAGCAATAATAAGGTTTGTGGCGTTTGGACAATCTCAATCGTCGCACTATACAATTGTGATAAGGTATCAACTGAAAAGACGACAAATACCACATCTTTCGCCAAAGCTACTGGATAAGAGGTGCTGACGGGATTCACATCCGCTACCCAGAAAAAATAACGGTGAGCAGCTTCATTCACATCATCAATTGCATTAATCAGCTGTTTATTGGCAATTTTAAGTTTTGTTAACTCTAAGATAATCGTGTCACAGCCAGAAACGAGTGTTTTTAACAATTCACTTTGTTCACGCAATAATCTCCGGTATTGAATTAACTGGCTATTATCAAGGGTTAAATTAATCAGTGACGGGTAATCATTAAGATTATCTAATTGCGTGTTATAGCTCAGTTGCAATACTTTGGCTTCTGCAATATTGGCATCGAGTGTTTGAGACTTAGGTTTTTCAGGTAAACGTAATAGTTGCTGGCGTAGCGTTTCACCTAACGCCGTTGAAAAACTTAACCACTCACCTTGTTCATCAAGTGTTGCTAATGTGTTTTGCACATGTTTAATTTGTGATGATATGGTATTTTGTTCATCATTAATTAATTGCACTTGTGATTTTTGATTAGTGATATTCTCACGTAGCTCACTATTTTGTGTCGTCAGTTGCGTAATCACATTGAGTAAATCATCATTATTTTCGATAACAACCGTCGATTCATCGGCATAGCTAGCAAGTGAAAATAATAAAAGAAAACTGATCAATACTGAGCTTATCTGATTACGCAATGACATGATTTAGATCCTTTCTGCCATTTTTTGACCCACTTTGGCAATCGTGCCCTCTTTAAGGCTTGGTACAAATTGGATACTATTTGAAGCAAATAATGTGATCACCGTTGAACCTAATTTAAAGCATCCCATATCTTCGCCTTTTTCAACCTGAACATCATTGTCATAAATCCAACGCTTCATGACACCATCACGAGGAGGAGTAACCACGCCTTCCCATTTGGTTTCAATGCTACCCACAATCGTTGCACCAACCAAAATTTGTGCAACTGGCCCAAATTCAGTTTCAAATAAGCAGATAACACGTTCGTTACGAGCAAAAATATTAGGAATATTTTCAGTTGTTGCTTTATTAACAGAAAATAATGAGCCTGGAACATAAACCATCTCTTTTAATGTCCCTTTGCACGGCGTATGAAAACGATGGTAGTTACTTGGCGCTAAATACGTGGTGACATATGAACCATTTTTAAAAAACTCAATCATTTGAGGATGACATGCAACCAACGATTCAAGGCTATAAATATGCCCTTTAGCTTGCAATAATACATTATCTTGGATTGTACCAAATTGGCTGATCACACCATCAGCTGGCATCACAATGCTGTTGTCAGCACTGTCAATAGGTCTTGCATCATCGTCAAGCTCACGGGCAAAAAAATCATTAAACGTTTTGTATGATTCTGCTTTTTCGAATTTCGCTTCATCCATATCGATACGGTATAATTTAATAAAACCTTTAATCATCCAAGTGGTTAAAAAACCAAGTTGTTTACTGGCAAGCCAACCAAACATCACGGTTAATAATTGCTTGGGTAGTAGATACTGTATCATTGCTTTAATTTGGTTTAACATACGGTTAGACTCTCTTTTACTTTTAACGTATTAATTTTAATAAAACTATTCATCATCAAAATAATCAGCCGAATTGGCATAATTATCAAATCGCGACCATTGCCCTTGGAATTTTAAACGTACTTTACCAATTGGACCATTACGCTGTTTACCTAAGATAATTTCGGCAATGCCTTTTTGTTCTGATGCTTCGTTGTAGACTTCATCACGATAGATAAACATAATAACGTCAGCATCTTGCTCAATCGAGCCTGACTCACGAAGGTCAGAGTTAACCGGTCGCTTATCTGCACGTTGTTCCAAACTTCGGTTTAACTGTGACAACGCAACCACAGGTACTTGTAATTCTTTGGCTAGCGCTTTTAATGAACGTGAAATTTCTGCAATTTCAAGCGTTCGGTTTTCACTCATATTAGGCACACGCATTAATTGTAAGTAGTCGACCATGATCATACTGATACCGCCATGTTCACGGTAAATTCGTCTTGCACGGGAACGCAGTTCCATTGGGGTCAACCCCGATGAGTCATCAATATACATGTTTTTCTTTTCAAGTAAGATTCCCATTGTACTTGAAATACGCGCCCAGTCATTATCATCAAGTTGCCCGGTTCTGATTTTAGTTTGATCAACGCGCGATAATGATGCGAGCATACGCATCATAATTTGTTCAGCTGGCATCTCTAAACTGAATATGAGAACGGGCTTTTCTTGCATCATTGCCGCATTCTCGCATAAGTTCATGGCAAAGGTCGTTTTCCCCATTGAAGGCCTTGCGGCGACAATAATAAGATCCGAACGTTGTAGACCTGCGGTTTTTTTGTCTAAATCAATAAAGCCAGTGGATACACCAGTCACACCATCATGAGGTTTTTGGAACAGTTCTTCAATTTTGGCAACGGTATCTTCCAATACCAGTGTCACACTTTTAGGACCAACACCTTGCTTAACACGATGCTCTGCAATTTGGAAAATTTTTGTTTCAGCTAAATCAAGAATATCTTCACTACTACGCCCCTCTGTCGCATAACAGTTATCTGCTATTTCATTTGAGGAGCTGATTAATTCACGTAATATGGCTTGTTGACGAATAATATCCGTATAGGCAACCACATTAATTGCGCTTGGGGTGTTTTTTGAAAGCTCAGCTAAATAAGCGAACCCACCCACATCACTTAATAAGTCTTTACTTTCAAGACTTTCAGATAATGTGATTAAGTCAATCGGTACACCTTTAGTGACTAAATTTTGCATCTCGGCAAAGATGAGCTGATGATGGCGAGAGTAAAAATCGCGATCAGTAATTGCTTCAGACACACGATCCCAGCGCTGATTATCAATCATTAGACTGCCAAGTACTGCTTGTTCTGCTTCAATTGAATGCGGTGGAACCTTTAAGCTTTGTACCGCTTTATCTTGTTTAATTGGTTTATTGGGTTTATTTGCCATTTTAAATCACATCAAATTTTGAATCATTTTACACTAATATACCGTGCTTGAATTATAAGGAATCGCAAAATATTTTGCTGTTATGGCTCGTATAATCCATACCGAGCACATGACTTGTAACACTATACTAACGAAAAGGATCACATGAATTATCTCAAAAAAATGAAAATTAATGATCTCATAAGAATCAAAGAAACCAATAAATATCAAAAATAATGTTGCTATCATGATAACAATACTCACCAACGTAGTCAGGATAACACACAACACAGCGCATTTAACAATACGATCAGTTTGCAATGAATTAAAGCGATGAGTAAATCGATTTTTAATCAATAAAAATACAACGGCAGCAATGATTATCATTACTACAAAATAAGTAAAAATGGTGACATTATCACCAAAAAAATACATATCTGGAATAGAAACAGTAAACAAAATTAAAATTGCACAACAGGCAAATGTGAAAAGAACCATAAATAAAATTAAATGAATTTTATTACTTTGTTCTGTCCATCTTGTAAAGCCTGTGTCTTCTTTATCCAAAGTCTGTTGTAAACTCAATATACCAAAATACGTCATTAAACCGCTGATTATATAGAGCGCACTATCTGTAATAATACGATAACTGAGGTAAGTTAAATCAAAAAAATAATAAGCATTATAAGTCGCCATCGATTCAAATAACGCGGCGGCAACGAATTGATAAAATAGATAAATGACCACTACAACGACAAGCGCCACAGCTATCAGTGTGATAATATTCTTGCTACTTGCACAATAAGCGTGACAACGATTTAAGGCAAGTGCCGATATAAAGATCATCCATAAATATTCCGGTATACTATAATAAAAAACCGAAAAAATGATGTTATCAAACATGAAACTAACATCAATTTCATCGCGCATTAATCCTGTATACATAAAGCTAAGAACAACCGAAATTAACGCATACGCCAACGTAAAAATTAAGGGTAATTTAAAAAAAGAGGCCTTCATTGTTTTACCTTTCTATTTATTATTAAATTCGCTTTATCAGCTGCCTTAACTTGAATCCTAAAAGCGTTAACGTGCCAAAATAAGCAATGATACCTGCAACAACCACTAATAACAATCGACTCATTCTTGATAACATGCTACCGGTTGACCAATTAGGTAACAGTTCACTACCTAGCCATAGCACAATTGACATCATCATAACGGCTATAATAATTTTTGCAATAAAAGTGAACCAGCCTGCTTGCGGTTTGAATAACTGTTTTTTTCTTAATTGCCAAAAAAGTAAACCCGCATTAAAACACGCCGCAATACTAATTGACAATGCAAGTCCAGCATGACGTAATGGAATAATAAAAGCCAAATTCATAACTTGTGTTAACAGTAGCGTCATAATCGCAATTTTGACTGGCGTTTTGATATCTTGCCGTGAATAAAAACCCGGAGCAAGAACCTTAATTAACATTAAGCCAAGTAATCCCACCGAATAAGCGACCAACGCTTGCTGAGTCATGTCACTATCTAATGCAGTAAATTGACCATATTCAAACAGCGTTGAAATCAGTGGTTTTGATAAAATCCCTAATGCCACCGCGCTAGGTAAAGCTAACAAAAAGCAGAGCCGTAATCCCCAATCTAACAATTCTGAATATTGCTTTATGTCACCTTTTGAAAAACTTCTTGAGAGCGATGGAAGCAAAATTGTGCCTAATGCGACCCCAAGCACTCCCGATGGGAATTCCATGAGACGGTCAGCGTAATACATCCATGATACCGATCCCGTCACTAAAAATGACGCAAAAATCGTATTAATAATCAAAGAAATTTGCCCAACAGACACCCCTAAAATAGCCGGCCCCATCTGTTTTAATACTCGCCATACACCGCTATCTTTTAAATTTAACCGCGGTAATACCAGCATACCAATTTTTTTAAGATACGGCAGTTGATAAAGTAACTGTAAGATCCCGCCGACGATGACGGCAACCGCTAATGATAAAATGGGCGGATTAAAATAAGGGGACGCAAAGAGTGTAAAACCAATCATACTTAAATTCAGGAATGTCGGCACAAATGCGGGGACTGAAAAACGATTCCAAGTATTTAAAATGGCGCCAGCTAAAGACGCTAATGAAATTAAAAAGATATAAGGAAATGTAATTCGCAGCATTAAGGCAGCTAATTCAAATTTTTCAACTGGCTCGGTAAAACCTGGGGCGGTAATTAAAATAATAATGGGCGCTGCGATCACCCCAATTGCGGTAACCATTGCAAGAACTAAAGTGAGTAACCCAGCAATATAAGCAATAAAAGTGCGTGTTGCCTCTTCGCCTTGTTGGCTTTTATATTCTGCTAAAATCGGTACAAAAGCTTGAGAAAATGCCCCTTCAGCGAATATACGGCGTAATAAATTAGGTAATTTGAATGCGACAAAAAAAGCATCGGTTGCCATGCCTGCACCAAAATACCTTGCAATAATTGCATCGCGAATAAATCCAAGTACACGAGAAATCATTGTCATCGAACTGACAGCGGCCAGCGACTTAAGCAGGTTCATGTTATATAGCCTTGTATAAATAGCTTAAATTACTTATTTCTTAATCCAACGATCAAGATCTTTAGGGACATAATGATCCATCTCAGTTAAGATTAATTTAGGATCGTCTGACACAATTAATGTGTGATAAAAGCTTTCACGAATAAAGCCTTCTTTTACCGCATGTTCCAAAAATTGGCGCATTGGCTGCCAAAAATTCATCACGTTATAAAGTGCAACTGGTTTTTCATGATAGCCAATTTGAGCACCAGTCCAGATTTCAAAAATCTCTTCTAATGTTCCTGAACCACCCGGCATGGCAATAAAACCATCAGCAAGTTCTGCCATGCGAGCTTTGCGTATATGCATATCGGCAACCACTTCTAACTGAGTAATGCCATGGTGAGCAGTTTCTGCCTTGACTAAACGTTCAGGAATAATACCAATCACTTCACCACCGTTAGCTAATACGGCATTTGCAATTGTGCCCATCAATCCTTTATTTCCACCACCATAAATTAAACGCCGCCCTTGTTTAGCGATCTGCTCACCAAGTTGCTGTGCGTAAAGCTGATATTCAGGATTATTACCGTGGCTTGCGCCACAAAAGACACAAATATTCTTTTTCATATTAATAAACTAACTTATCCAAAATTGAAGGAATTAATTTTATCATAAAACATCAAATCCGTGATGATTTATTAAAATGATTATAACCTAACCAATTAAACCTATTTTTTTGTTTTTATGGTTGACAGTTTTCAGCTAGCCCGTTAATATCTTGCTCCATGTGTTCCTCCATAGTTCAGTCGGTAGAACGGCGGACTGTTAATCCGTATGTCACAGGTTCAAGTCCTGTTGGGGGAGCCAAATTTTTTGAAGAACCAGTCATTATGACTGGTTTTTTTTCGCCTAGATTTTATTAATAATCGGTATGCGTTAAGCCCGAGCTAATTTGACTTAGTCGCCCACTTCAGTCGTATTCAATCTTAATTTACCGTTTTATTTTTAGATAAACCATCAATAAGATAGCTCGACGCTTTCGTCCTATGTATTGATATCTCATGTTTGGCACATAAAAAAAGCAAGGATAAAATCCTTGCTTATTAATAAATAGGCTTAAAACAGAATTAAGCGATGGCTTCTTCTTGCTCTAGCTTCGTTTCTGGGCGTTTAATGACGGCATAAATCACACCCGCAACAACAGAACCAACCACGATTGAGAGTAAGTAACCTAACACCGGTGAAACAACACCAGGGATTGCTAATGCAAATAGTCCGCCGTGCGGCGTCATTAGCTGAGAACCAAATGCTAATGCCATACCACCTGTAATAGCACCACCAATAATACAGCTTGGTAATACACGCAATGGATCGCGCGCTGCAAAAGGAATTGCCCCTTCAGAGATAAAGCATAAACCTAATACAAATGCCGCCTTACCACTTTCACGTTCAGCTTTATTAAATTTGTTACGTGCAATGAATGTTGCAAGGCTCATAGCCAATGGCGGAACCATCCCGCCAGCCATAACAGCGGCCATTGGTGCATACTGGTTAGCACTAATTAAACCAACACCAAAGGCATAAGCAACTTTGTTAATTGGACCGCCCATATCGGTACACATCATACCGCCTAACAAAGCGCCTAAGATGATCGCCGATCCCTCTTGCATTGTCTCTAACCAAGTGGTGAGTGAAGTCATCAAGTATGCAATTGGTGTACCGATCACAAATTGCATCGCAAGGCCGGTGATTAATGTAGCCAATAATGGAATAATTAAAATCGGTTTTAACGCTTCCATGCTCTGTGGTAATCGAATGTATTGGGTGAGCAATAATGATAGGTAACCAGCAAAATAACCTGCTGCAATCCCACCAAGGAAACCGGCACCAATTTCTGCAGCAAGCAATCCGCCAACTAAACCAGGCGCGAGACCCGGTCTGTCGGCAATAGAGTAAGAAATATAACCAGCTAATAATGGAATCATAAGCGAAAAGGCAAAATTACCAATTTGAGCTAAGTACGGTTCACCCACTAAGGTTTTAACCATAACCTCTTTTGAAATTTCAATACCATTTATCATTTCTTTTACAATAGTCGGTACATCTTTAAACTCACCAAATGCAAAGGCTAGCGCTATAATTAAACCGCCAGCAACAACCATTGGTAACATATAAGAAATACCGGTTAAAAGATGTTGATATACACCTTTTTTCTCTTTATTACTAGACGCTTTTGCTGCCGTAGTAGAGGGCTGATAAACCTGAGCTTCAGCAAACGCTTTATCAAACTCTTGTGCTGTTTTTTTCAATGCTGGACTGGTTTTTGTACGATATAGCAATTTGCCTGCAAATTTACTCAAGTCAACATCAATATCACAAGCAGCAATAACGATATCCGCATCAGCAACTTCTTGAGCGGTTAATTCGTTACCCACACCAACCGAGCCACGCGTTTCAACTTTACACCACCAACCGCGTTTTTTAGCCTCTTCTTCAATCGCTTCGGCGGCCATAAAGGTATGTGCAACCCCTGTAGGACAAGCTGTTACCGCAACAATGCGTTTAACACCACTGTGGGATGCTGGGGTAGTTTGCTGCGTACTTTCACTATAAACTGTCGCATCTGATTGGGCAGATTGTAAAACCTGTTTTGGGTTAGCAAATAGCGCATCCAAGTCTTTGACGATGTAAACTTTTTTGCCAGAAATTGACGCATCGTTCGTCGCACCTTGACCAAGTAAAATGATCACATCGGCAGCGTCCGCTTTATCGACGATGGCAATCTGGGACGCTTTAGCCGCTAACGTAAGTTCTGCTTTTGCTAAACGGGCATTAACTGGACCGGTTTGGTTAGCACTAACAATATATAAGTTCATTTTTTCTCCTATCCGATCTTAACTTCTATCTGTTCAAGAATACGATTGAGTTTAGCTTTATCAGGTACTCCAACACCAGGCTGACTTACCGATAATGCGGCAACCGCAGAGGCAAAAACTAATGTATCTTTAATGGATGAATGTGACAGCAAACCATGAATAATACCTGCAACCATTGAATCACCGGCACCAACAGTACTCACAACTTCACATTTAGGTGGTTTAGCATGCCAAGCTTCATCTTTCGTTACCCACAGTGCACCTTTACTACCGAGTGAGACAACCACATTATCAATACCTTGTTTGACCAGTGTTAATGCGGCATCTTTAATATCAGCAATCGTCGGTAATGCATGGCCAACTAAAATTTCGAGTTCTTTATCATTCGGTTTAATTAACCATGGTTTAGCTTTTAATCCTGCAATTAAAGCATCACGGCTACTATCAAAAACCAATTTTGGACAGATCTTTTTAACATTTGCAATCCATGCACTAAATTCATCAAGTGAAATGCCTTTAGGCAGACTACCACTAATGACGACCATATCAAAATCAGTTAACCACGCAAGTGATTGTTCAACAAATTGTTGCCAATTTTGTGGTGTAACGTTAAAACCTGAAAAGTTCAGATCGGTAACTTCACTATCTTGCTCAGTAATTTTGACATTGATACGGGTGCGGCCTTCAACAGTTAAAAACTTATCATGTAGACCTAAATCTGAAAATAATAATGAAAAACCATCACGATTAAGATTACCTAAAAATCCACCGACAGTAATGTCATCACCTAAGTCATGTAAAACTTTAGCAACGTTAATGCCTTTGCCAGCAGCCAATAAGCCCGTTGTTTCAACTAAGTTTACATCACCAACTTCAATTTTGGGGCAAAAACCGACTAAATCATAGGCTGGGTTTAAGGTAAATGTTGCAACTCTATGTGCCATGCTTATTCGCTCCCCTCACCCAAACCATCTTTAATTGCTTGACCAATGGCATCAAGCGCTTGATTCGCATCATCACCTTCAGCAACAAATTGTAAACGACTGCCTTTTTTCGCACCTAATGCCACAATTTTCATTAAGCTCGTTGCACTCACTGCATTACCTGTTCCGTCAAGATTTGCAATCGTAATTTTACTGCCAAATTGTTTGACCACTTTAACCAAGACCGAAGCAGGGCGGGTATGTAAACCGTGCGGATTAATAACCGTAAACTCTCGGGTAACTGAGCTATTTGATGCAGGGCTATCATTGCCGTCTTGATTCGTATTTGCAGCCACAACATCAACAGCTTCATCAGAGGTTAAAATTTGAATGATTTGAGCTGAAGTTGCATTATGAAGCAGTGATAATTGTTGGTGATAAGCTAAGTTAGCTAACTTATCAATAATGGGGTCAATCGCGCTTGATTTAGCCGACACACTAATCAGTAATTTAACCGCTTTACCGGATTCTTCAATCTGGTTATTTGTTCGACTAATCACCACCGTATTTTTAAGATTACCCTCGACACTATCGTTTAGCCATACACCTTGGCCAAGATAGGTTGGCTTTTGATCAAGTGAATGGGCTAAATATGTCGTATTAACTGCCCCAACACGTTTAAGTCTTGATGCATTAAGTGCTTGCAATGTTGCCAAGTCATCTGCCGGGATATCTAACAATAATAATTCTTCGCGAATACTATTTTCATCATCGGATGAACTTGCTTGACCCGTTAATAACGCAATAGCGTCTTGTTTCGTTTTGATTTGTTTTATACGATCTTCAACATCTTCATCACCTAGCACGTGCGTAAGTTGGCGCAATAAGGTGAGATGCTCATCAGAACTTGCAGCAATACCAATGGCAATGTAGGCTTTTTCACCATCATCACCCCATTGGACACCTTGCGGAAAACAAAAAACTTGTACACCCGTTTTTTTTACTAAGTGACGCGTTGTTGTTGTGCCATGTGGAATTGCAATACCACTACCTAAAAAAGTAGCCGCTTGAGATTCGCGTTCTAACATCCCATTGACGTAACCATCTTCAACAAAATGGTTTTCAGTTAATGCGTGTGCAATTTTCTTAATGGCGTCTTGTTTATTATCAGCTTGTTGATCAAGATAAATATCATCTTTTGTGAGCTGTAGCATAAATACCCCTTTTTTTTACTTCAAAATACAAATATCTTACCAGTTGAATCGTTTCAGCTATAATGCAAATAAATGGCCCAATTGGCAAATATTTTTTTCAGTTAATCATTAGAATGAGATGAATATCACATTTTGTTTTCAGCGTTTAGATCGCTACGCTTTTGATTTAAACGACCTCGATAATTAAGATTTCGTTTAATTTCTGTATGTCCTGGTTGATAGGTATTTTGGTTATTTAAACTATCGAGCAATGTATCAACCGTAATTTCAGCAATGTGTTTATGATTTTGCGCTAAGCTGATCACTTTACAAGGTAAAAAATCAAGTAATTCGTTATCACCAAATGTGGCAATCACCATATTTTTAGGTAAAGCACTTTGACGGCTCAATATGGCATCAATCACACCTTGTAAGAGAGAAAAAGACGTAGCAAACAAGGCTGATGGTACGGGATTATGATCTAACCATTCGTTAAACAGCTCAACGGCTGCATCACGACTATAATCCTTGGCATACAAATAGGTTATATTTTTATCGGTGCCAGCAATCCCTTTTTTAAACCCTTGTTCGCGATATTGGCTAATCGACATATTAGGTAATGCACCGATGTAAACAACGTGATCAGTAATGAATTTTGAAAACTCATTCGCTAAAGCTTGTGAGTCCGCTTTATCATCACCTAAAATACTTCTAAATTTTTTAGCTGGCAAAGGTCTATCTAATGCCAAAATGGGAATATTGCTATTATCCCAGTTATCATAAAAAGAATGCTCAGCAATGAACGATGACGAGACAATAATTGCATCGGCATGGCGTTGTTTTAAGTGAAACACACATTTTTTTTCAATTTCTGGATCATCTTCTGAACAAGAGATTAATAATTGATATCCGGCTTTTCTCACTTTATGTTCAAGATGATTTGCAATTCGAGTATAACTAATATTTTCAAGATCAGGAATAATCAAACCAATCGAATAGGTTTTACCTGCTCTTAATCCAGCAGCTACCGCATTGGGTTGGAAATTATATTTTTTAACAACTTCCATCACTTTTTCAATGGTTTTATCACTAACCCTATAATGCTTTGCCTTACCATTTATGACATAGCTAGCGGTTGTTCTAGATACTCCAGCAAGTTGTGCTATTTCTTCTAATTTCATTATAGCCATTCCAATGGGGAAATAAATGAAGTCAGAATGTATCACAAAATTGAGTTTAAAATAAAGTGATTAATCAGATAGGTTTTGATCGATTTGTATAAATTTTGTTTTTATGAACTGATAAGCAATTTTTTCACGTCATACACAATAGGCAATATACTTATTATCGATAACCATTTTTAAATGGTCACTGTCATGCTGACATAATGATTATTTTAGGGGATCTTTATCAGTAGTCATACTGGGATGCTAATTGGATTACTATCCAACTTACCTCTAGAAGGAGACGATACATCATGCCTTTTTTGTAAAAAGAATCGTTAAATCTTTTTTCAAGTTATCATCTAAATCAATGCGATTAACTAGCAGATATAAAAAAATCACCATAAGGTGATTTCATTAAAGTGGTGGGTCGTGAAGGATTAACTCATCGCGTCCTGCGACTCGGCTCTTCGAGCGAGTTGCTAAAGCAACATTCAAATTTGTTCCAGACAAATTTGTCGAACCCACGGTTCTCATCCTGATTAGTGTTATTAAATAGCAGATACAAAAAAATCACCATAAGGTGATTTCATTAAAGTGGTGGGTCGTGAAGGATTCGAACCTTCGACCAACGGATTAAAAGTCCGCTGCTCTACCGACTGAGCTAACGACCCACTTGATAGAAAATGCACTTGGCATTTATTGAAATTAACGACGTTTTGTTTGTTGACTTAGCGTCGATTTCGGGTTGCTATAATACTGGCGATTATTATATGTTGCAACCCTTTTTTATTGGTTTTTTGCTTAACAGGTGGTTATTTAGTCACTTAACCTAATGTTGCCAGTTTGTTGTTCGCTAAATTAATAGTGTTCTTATCATTTGGATACTGACTAATCACCTGTTGGAAAACGGCTTTAGCTTTTGTTTTTTCACCTTTTTCTAGCAAAATTACCCCAACCTTATATAAACTATCTGCCGCTTTAGGTGATTTTGGAAAATCTTTAACAACTGTTGCAAAATAAAATGATGCATCATCTTTACGGCCTTGACCGTAACAAAGTTGTCCTAACCAATAATTGACGTTCGCACGGTAAGACGATTTAGGATAATCCTTTAAAAATTGTTGAAAAGCGCTAATGGCTTCTTTTGATTCTTTACCATCCATCACAAATTTAATAATAAAATTGTAATCTGTTTTATCATTACCCGTTGCAGACCAACCCGCAAGCGTAGTGGAAGAATTGTTAGTCGCTGTGTTTGAAGTCGTTTGATTTACTTTAGCCGGTGCCATACCATTTAATTGTTGCAAAATCATTTTTTGACGTTCAATTGTTTGATTAAGCTGGTACGTCGTTTCTTCTAACTGTCCACGCAATTGATCAACTTCTGATTGTAAATCCGTGATTTTTTGCTGTGAATCTGTCAGCAATTGGCCTTGTGCTTGAATGACTCGTTCTAATTCTGAATTCGCATAGCTATAAATTGGCAAGCTTAGCATGATTAAACATACGATCTTTTTATACATCAGATAAACCCTTATCAAGTTGATTCATTAGCATAGTATAACACTGTTTTCATTGCGACATAAAACAATAACGGCCGCATTTAGCGACCGTTATGATACAAATTAATCGGCAGTAATTAGATTAGTAAACAATCACAGCACGACGGTTTTTTTCGTATGCTTTAGCATCATGACCTAATACAGCCGGTTTTTCTTTACCATAAGATACGATAGACATTTGGTTAGCGGTTACGCCACGACCTTGTAAGTAAGCTTTTACAGCAGCTGCACGACGCTCACCTAAAGCGATATTATATTCTGGTGTACCGCGCTCATCAGCATGACCTTCAATAACAACGCTTAGTGCTGGATTAGAACGTAAGAAATCAGCATGTGAATCTAACACTTTAGCAAAGTCAGGTTTGATGTTGTATTTATCAAAATCAAAATAAACTGTGTTAATTTGTTGTAGACGTTGGATTTGTTGTGATTGATCTGTACCAGTTAAACCATCTTGATTCGTTGATTTAGTTGATGTAGATGTACATGCAGTAGCAGCAATTAGTGGAAGAACAATCACTGCACCCTTTAGTAATTTAGAAAATTGCATTTTGCTACTCCTTTTGACTTTATGTTAGTTATTGAAACAACTTAAATTTATCATAAATGATATTGAATTAAAGGGTTAGTTGTTTTTCACTATGACTATGATATGACGAACCTATGCAATATCATGGAAGTCAGAAACAACTAAACTCAAACCGATATCAACCTCGAAAAATACGTATATTATTGTATACCTATTAAATCAAATTACAAATATGGAGACCATGCTGGGAATTTGACTTGCCCATCTGTCCCCGGTAATTTAGCCTTAAAATTACCATCCGTAGAAACTAAGTTTAATATTGTACCAAGCCCTTGCGTTGAACTGTAAATAATCATGGTACCGTTAGGCGCAATACTTGGCGTTTCATCTAAAAAAGTATCAGTTAGCGTTTGATATGCATTGGATGCAAAATCAAATTTAGTCACTTTTTGATCGCCATTATTCGTCGAAATCATGGCAACAAAACGACCGTCAGCCGATACTTTAGCATTTTGATTTTGAGAACCATCCCACGTTAAACGTTGCGGCATCCCGCCATCAATGGTAATGGTATATAACTGTGGACGACCAGTTTGGTCAGACGTGTAAACGAGCGTTTTATTATCTGGCATCCAAGTCGGTTCAGTATTATTACTACGGCCTGATGTAATACGTTTCATCTCTTTGGTTGCAAGATCCATAACATAAAGATTTAAACTGCCATCTTTAGATAAGGCAAAAGCAAGCTTACTGCCATCTGGTGAAAATGATGGTGCACCGTTATGCTGAGGGAATGCAGCAATGGTTTCTATGTTACCTGTTTCAAGCGTTTTCATGACTAACTTTGAACGCCCACCTTCAAAGGTTACATACGCTAACTTTTTACCATCTGGAGACCAGGCAGGTGACATAAGTGGTTGAGTTGAGCGATGAATAGTGATTTCATCATTGCCGTCGTAATCAGATACTCTTAATTCGTGAGTGTAAGGCCCTTTATTCATTTTAACAACATAAGCAATACGTGTTCTAAATGCCCCTTTAATGCCCGTTAACGCCTCAAACACTTCGTCACTTGCTGTATGTCCGGCATAACGCACCCATCGTTGTGCAACTGAATATTGGTTTTGTGCTAAGATTTCCCCAGGATTGTTTACCGTGTCAACCAGTTGATAACTGATTAAATAATTTCCTGACGCATCAGGTTGGATACTACCAATAACAACCGCATCAATACCTAGAGCACTCCATTCTTTTGGTGTGACCGCTGATGCAGTCGTTGGAAGCTGGGGCATATTTCGGGTTTCAATTGGATTAAACTTGCCGCTATTACGCAAGTCAGATGCAACAATTTCTTCAATTTTTTGTGGTGGTGCACCATTACCAGTCCACTTGAACGGTACAACGGCTATGGGTTTTGCAGTGTTAACCCCGTCCGTTATAATAATTCGAATATCCGCAATAGAAATGGCTGCATAACACAGAATAAAACAGCTTATCAAAAAGCGATATGCAAATCGTATCATGTCAAAATTCCTTTCATAATTTTATTGTTATAATTTACCACCTGATGGCGATAAACTAATCACCTATACCAACAACGTTATTGTATATCATTTGTATAATTATCAGCGTTAATGCGGGTGACACCCCTTGATAGCATTAAACTGTAATTCAATATTGTTTTGAGCCAATAATACCAATAGTAATCAGTATATACTATCGCGTTTTTTTGTTAAACACTGTTAGTAAATTGATTGTTTAATGTAAATTCTTACTTAGGTCTAAAATCAATTGTTAGGTTTTTGACCTGTTGATATAACTGATTGTTTTTCGGCTTTGGAAAGCTGGCTAATTTAGTCGCCGATATTGCTTCACGGCATAAGGTAGCATCGCCTTCTTCCGCAGTCACATTGAGTAGAAGTCCATCTGGCGCTAATTGAATTTTTAATACACAGTTTTTACCACTGTATAACTTTGGATTAATAAACTTATTACTGATAGCATTATGGATTTGCGATTTAAATTGATTAAGTTCAGCTGTCGAGACGCCCTGCTGGGATGGTGGTACATTAGACGTCAACCCACCTAAAATATCATCCAGTGCCTGTTGCTGTTTTTGTTCATCAAGTGCTTTTTGTTTCGCATCTTGTTCCGCTTTTAATTTTTCTTGTTTTTCTTTTTCAGCATTTAAGCGTTGTTGTTCAAGAAGTTGTTTCTGCTTTTCTGCTTCTTGTTTTGCTTTTTCTGCTTCAGCAATGGCTTGTTGTTTCGCTAATTCGGCTTCTTTACGCTCTTTTTCAAGGCGCTGTCTTTCTTCGAATTCTTTTTGAGCACGTAGTTTTGCTTCTTCATCCGCTTTTTGCTTCGCGATTAACGCTTGTTTTTGTTGTGCTTCAAGTTCAGCTTTTGCTTTTTCAGCCTCTTGTTGAATTCTTTGTTTTTCAGCCTGAGCTTTCGCAATCGCATCAGCTTCTTGCTTCTGTTTTTCAATCGCAAGCAGGCGTTCTTTTTCTAATTCTTTTAAGCGTTGTTGTTCAGCTAACTGTTTTTGCTGTAACTCTTTGGCTTGTTGTTCGATTTGTTGCTGTTGTTTTTGTTTCACTTGTTGACTTGTTAGCTGATGCTGAAGTTGACGCTGATATTGCTCTGACATGATACTGCTATCAATCATAATTGCATCTATCGACTCACCTTTTACATCACCTGAATAAGGGGATGAATATTGCCATGCACTATAACCCAGTACAGCAATTAATCCTATGTGTAAAACGATTGAGGTGGTCAGTGCAAGACTAAACCTAGAATTTATTTTTTTTGCCATAAAAGGTCATTGTAACCATATTGTGTTAGACATTGTCTCATTATTTATTTAACGAATAGATTATAATTATTATATTCAAATTGCCCCTATATCCCTATAGGGGCAAAAATACTTACATCGGCTGTGTCATTAATCCAACAGATTTTACGCCTGCTGATTGCAACATATTTAACGCATTAATGATCTCTTCATAAGGTACATTTTTAGAACCACCGACTAAAAAAACGGCTTTTTCATTCATTACTAGCTGTTGTTTAACTTCAGCAATAATTTGCTCTTTTGGTAAATTGGTTTGTCTATCTTGATCAATGATCAAGGTATAAACCCCAACCCCAGCAACTTCAATAATAATTGGCTTACTTTCTGAAGCAGCAACTGTTTTTGATTCTGAGGCCTCAGGCAAGTCAACTTCAACACTTTGGCTAATAATGGGTGCAGTGGCCATAAAAATCAAGACTAATACTAATAACACGTCTAATAATGGAACGATGTTAATTTCAGATTTAGTGGCATAACGTGATCTGCGACTCATATTTATTACTTCCTAATTGCAACTGCTTGACGTTGCAATATTGCAGAGAACTCATCAATAAAATTCAAATAACCTTGTTCAATACGGCCAACACGAAGTGTTAAACGGTTAAAGGCCATTACTGCGGGGATGGCTGCAAACAAACCAATGGCCGTTGCAATCAGTGCTTCAGCAATACCTGGTGCGACCATTTGTAAAGTCGCTTGCTTTACTGCACCAAGTGCAATAAAGGCATGCATAATCCCCCAAACAGTACCAAACAAACCGATATAAGGACTGATAGAACCAACAGTACCTAAAAATGGGATATGCTGTTCAAGCGTATCAAGTTCTCGATTCATTGAAAGGCGCATCGCCCTTGATGCCCCATCAAGCGCAGCTTTAGGCATATTGGGATTTATTTGGTATAAGCGTGAAAACTCTTTAAAACCCGAATAGAAAATATGTTCAGTTCCGGTAATATTCTCTTTATTTTTTTGCGATTCATTATAAAGGGAATTTAGCTCATCAGCAGACCAGAATCGTTCATCAAATTCATCAATCTGTTTTTTGGCTTTATTCAAAATTCGACTGCGTTGAAATATAACTGCCCAAGATACTACTGAAAAACCAAGCAATAATAGCATTATACATTGAACTAACAGACTTGCTCCAAGGAACAAATCAACAATATTCATATCTTCCACTTATAAAAACTCCGAAATAAATAACTCAGGAAATACACAAGGTTTCTTTTTATTAAGATCAACACAAGCGATTAATACTTCAGTTTCACTATAGATACGACCGCTTTGATCAATGATTTTTTGCTTAAACACTAACGATGCACGACGCACATTCTCAATCACACTATGAACAACAAGTAAATCATCTAAACGAGCAGGGAAAATATATTCAATACTCATTTTTTTTACCACAAATGCGACACCAAGTTCATCAAGTAGAGCTTGTTGGCTCACATTACATTGCCGTAACATTTCTGTCCGTGCTCGCTCATAAAATGCTAAGTATCGTGCGTGATATACTACACCACCGGCATCCGTATCTTCATAATAGACCCTAATTGGCCAATCAAATTCTTTCATAGCAACTACTTCTCATAATTTTAACACGCATTATATAC
The DNA here is from genome assembly GCF_039542345.1 of Orbus sasakiae. Lineage (NCBI taxonomy): Bacteria > Pseudomonadati > Pseudomonadota > Gammaproteobacteria > Orbales > Orbaceae > Orbus > Orbus sasakiae. The sequence continues at coordinate 492,656 of NZ_BAABHY010000001.1, read as the reverse complement.
TGAATAGTGTGAAATTGAACGCTTGTCTTGATCGAAAATTTGATAAAACAGTATTAAATATCAGTTCGTATTGTGTAAATATTACGTTATGTCGTCATTACTAAATAGCGACTATGATAGTCTTTTGCTGTCTAAGTGCAGAAGCAAATATAATATATAACGTTATTTAAATAAAAACAATTATCATTATCATCAATGGTAACTATCATACTTTGCCGATATTTTTTTAATATTGAATAAGTTAATTTACCCAAAATCGATGTAATGCATTTGAATTAATCCGGAATGGAAAGCCCGCACATTGAGCGGGCGACGGGATTATCGAATCACTAACACAGCGGTTTTAGCGTGTCTCACAACTGCTGCGGCATTTGAACCAAGTAAATGCGTAGAAATATTTGGTCTTCTTGAACCAATAATAATGAGATCTGGCTTAAGCTCATCTGCAATGGTCAATATTTCGTCTCGCGGATTACCAAATGCTATTGCATATGAGAGGGTTTCCTTAGGTAAATCAATCGTATTGATTAATTCATTTAACCACTTTTCGGCCTGCACAGTCGCTTTATCTTGAAATTCTTCGAAACCAAATGAATAGGCATTAACAATAGCGGATGCGACAGGTAAAGTATGAAAGAGTTTTACTTTAGCATGAGATAATTTGGCAAGATACTCCACATGAGGGAGCACTTTTTTCGTTAATTCTTTTTCAACCACATCGACAGGAACTAAAATTGATTGGTACATAGTATTTCCTCCATGGATTATATGAGCCTGAAGCAAATCAAACAATATGTCATTTCGATTATAGCGCAATTTATCATCTGATACAGCGTATAAAATAAAATAATGATAAAAAAATAAACCGCTTATCCAGCGGTTTGTCCATTAAGGATCATCATGTATTAGTGTTTTGTTGTGCTAAGAAAAGCCATGTCTCAATCACTGTATCAGGGTTCAATGATAGACTATCTATGCCTTGCTCAACCAACCATTTTGCAAAATCAGGATGATCTGATGGCCCTTGCCCACAGATACCAATATATTTTTGTTGTTTTTTACAGGCATTGATTGCCATTTTCAACATAGCTTTAACAGCGGGGTTTCGTTCATCAAATGTTGCCGCTATGGGCCCCCCGCTATCCCGATCAGTTCCAAGCGTCAGCTGAGTCATATCATTTGATCCTATTGAAAAACCATCAAAATACGCTAAAAACTCATCAGCTAATACGGCATTTGATGGCAGTTCGCACATCATAATGAGTTTTAATCCGTCTACTCCACGTTGTAATCCTTGATGATGTAATATTTCATTAACCACTTTTGCTTCATCTAACGTTCTGACAAAAGGAATCATTATCTCAAGATTTTTAAGTCCTAATTTAGATCGGACACGTTTAATCGCTTCGCACTCAAGTTCAAAACAGTCTCTAAATTCTGTCGAAATATAGCGCGCTGCGCCACGAAAACCAAGCATGGGATTTTCTTCATGCGGCTCATATAAGGTTCCACCGATTAAATTGGCATACTCATTAGATTTAAAATCAGAGGTTCTTAAAATAACTCGTTTAGGATAAAAAGCGCCTGCAATCCGCGCAATTCCTTCTGTGAGTTTTTCAATATAAAACTCTTTTGGCGAAAGATAACCGGATATCCGATTTGTAATTGTTTGTTTTAAATCTGAATTTAGCATATCAAATTCAAGTAATGCTTTTGGGTGGATGCCAATTTGACGATTAATGATAAATTCCATTCGAGCAAGCCCAACGCCATCATTCGGCAGCTTTGCAAATCCGAATACCAGTTCAGGATTGCCGACATTCATATAAATTTTTAATGGAATTTGAGGCATTTCTGTTAGGTCAATTTGTGAACGTTCTACGTTTAACAAGCCTTTATAAACATGGCCTGTATCCCCCTCTGCACAAGAAACTGTAATCTTCTCACCTTCTGCAATCAATGACGTGGCGTTACCGCAGCCTACAATTGCTGGTATCCCCAATTCACGGGCAATAATTGCAGCATGGCAAGTACGCCCTCCTCGATTGGTAACAATTGCTGAAGCTCGTTTCATAATAGGTTCCCAATCAGGATCGGTCATATCAGTGATTAAAACATCCCCCTGTTGCACCTTATCCATATCATTAATACTATCTATAATTTTTGCAACACCTTGACCAATTTTTTGCCCTATTGCTCGGCCATGGCAAATTACTTCTGAAGTATTTTTAAGATGATAATGGGTTAAATTAACCTGCGATTCTTGTGATTTAACTGTCTCTGGTCTGGCTTGTAAAATATAAAGTTTGCCATCAATGCCATCAAGCCCCCATTCAATATCCATAGGGCATCCATAATGTGTTTCAATTGTGATAGCATATTGCGCCAATTCTAAAACTTGATTATCGGTAACTGAAAACTGATGTTGTTGTGATTTAGGGACATCTATCGTACAAATTGATTTATTGGCACTGCACTCATCAGTAAACGCCATTTTTATCAATTTTGAACCTAAGCCACGGTGTAAAATCGCGGGATAGCCATCTTGCAATAGCGCTTTGTGTACATAAAACTCATCGGGATTTACAGCACCTTGCACGACGGTTTCACCAAGTCCATAGGCGGCTGTAATAAAAACAACCTTATCAAAGCCGGATTCAGTATCCATTGTAAACATAACGCCGGATGCCCCATGATCACTTCGCACCATTTTTTGTACGCCAACCGATAATGCGACTTTATCATGTTCAAAACCTTGATGTTCTCGATAAGAAATCGCACGGTCATTATAGAGTGAGGCAAAAACATGTTTGATAGCGTCAATCAAATTCGTGATTCCACGAATATTTAAAAACGTTTCTTGCTGACCAGCAAAAGATGCATTAGGTAAATCTTCGGCAGTAGCTGATGAGCGTACAGCGACTGATAATTGGTCGTCACCATACTCTGCAACCATTTGTTGCCATGCTATCGTAAGATCCGCTTCAAATTCGGCGGTAAAAGGCGTATCAATAATCCATTGCCGAATCTGCTTACCCGCTTTTGCAAGCTCATTAATATCTTCAATATCCAATATCCCTAAGCGATCCTTTATACGCTGCGCTAGGTTATTTTGAGCAAGGAAACATCGATAGGCATACGCAGTTGTCGCAAATCCACCAGGGACTCGAACGCCTTTGGATTTAAGTTGACTAATCATCTCACCCAATGAGGCATTTTTCCCCCCCACATTTTCGACATCTCCCATACGTAACTCGTCGAACCAAATTACGTTCTGCATCACCATATAGCCTCCTAATAATTAACGTTAATGACGTGTAAAATTTAATTACTACTACTTTTAACAACTTAGCGTTTTATATCTGGTACAGATAATTTAAGAGTATTTATTATAAAATGAGGAAAATGTGCTAAAACCAGTTTTATCATGTAAGTACACGAATAACAATGTCGTTTTTTTACTGAAACGTTTAAAGCAGATTAATTCTTGCAATTTTTTTACAATAGCAGTATAAAAATTCAATATTAGTGAATTATCTAACTTAAATGGATATGCAATGAACGCAACCCGTGCTGTTTTTTTTATATCAGATAGAACTGGCGTGACTGCCGAAAATTTAGGTAACTCATTGCTTAATCAATTTAATGGGATAGCGTTTGAATGCACAACAGTGCCCTTTGTTGATTCAATGCAACGAGCAGAAAGCTTGCTTGAACAGATTTTAGAATGCGCGCAGCGACGTGACGAAAAAATCATTGTATTTTCCAGTTTAGTTAACGCAGAACTTAGAACCGTTTTTGATTACCATGATGCCATATTCCATATCGATTTTTTTAATACCTTCATCCCTTCATTAGAAGGCGTGTTACAAAAACCGTCTAGCATGATAGTTGGCTTAACACATGGCATAATCAATGAGAAGCGTTACGATGAACGCATGGAGGCGGTTAATTTTGCGTTAAATAATGATGACGGAATTACTGAAAAAAATTATGATGAGGCAGATATCATTTTAATTGGAGTGTCTCGTTCGGGTAAAACACCAACCTGTCTTTATTTGGCGTTGCAATATGGAATTTTAGCAGCCAATTATCCCCTTACCCCAGAAGATCTTGATCATGCTCAGCTACCAAGAATGATTAAAAATCATCGCAGTAAATTATTTGGCTTAACAATCGATTATCAACGCTTAAGCCGCATCAGGCAAGAACGACGTCCAAATTCTAAATATGCCAATCAAACTCATTGTGATTATGAAGTAAGAACAGCTGAATCCCTATTCAAACGTTTTGATATACCTTATTTGTCAACAACACATAAATCGGTCGAAGAATTAGCCGCCGCTATTATTCAATTAAAACAATTAATACGTCGATGTTAAGGATAGGCAATAAGAGTTAAGGGATGATAGATTCGATATTTTTCGTTAAAAAACTATCATAACCCATAATTCTAGTGTAAAAATCTACTGAAAAAAAGCAAGACATTACCTTTGCAATCAACTTGCAAAGGTAATCATTAGTCACGTTTAAAGATGATTATCAAGAAACGTTTTTAACTGGAGTTTTGACAGGGCTCCCACTTGGGTTGCAACAACTTTACTATCTTTAAATAATAATAGCGTTGGAATACCACGAATACCAAATTTTGGTGAAATGCTTGGGTTTTGGTCAACGTTTAATTTAGCAACTACCACTTTGTCACCATATTCTTGAGCGATTTCTTCAAGAATTGGCGCTATCATTTTGCATGGACCACACCAATCTGCCCAAAAATCAACTAAAACCGGTTTAGTTGCGCCAGCAAGGGTTTTATCAAAATCAGCTTCTGTTAATGAAACAATAGCGTTACTCATTTTATTCTCCTACGGTCGTTTACCATTGGTTAGTAAATTATTTGTTATGTTGAGCAATTCTATGCTAGTTTTTAGTGCTTCACTAGTAATTGATATGATAGGAAGGAATAATTAGTGCTGTATTTAGATTTGATGTGTTATACTCACGAGAATTTTGACAAAATAACAAAGTAAAACATCTATATGACACAATCCTATCTTACGAAAACACGTTTTGACCAATTTGGGTTACACCCATTGGTGTTAACTGCACTTGAAAAAAATGGTTTTTCTTACTGTACGCCTATTCAGGAAAAATCGTTAGCGTTCACGGCAAAAGGACATGATATTGCGGGTCAAGGTCAAACAGGAACAGGCAAAACCATTGCTTTTTTAACTGCAACCTTTAACTATTTGTTAAATCATAAACCATCTGAAAACCACAAAAAGAATCAACCAAGAGCCATTATTTTAGCGCCTACCAGAGAGCTGGCGGTACAAATTCATAGTGATGCCAAGACATTATCTGAAGTGACGGGTTTACAATTAGGGCTCGCTTTTGGTGGTGATGGTTACGATAAACAGCTCAAAGTATTAGCCGATGGTGTTGATATTTTAATTGCTACAACAGGTCGTTTAATTGACTATGCAAAACAGAATTATATAAACTTAGATGCGATTCAAGTCGCGGTATTAGATGAAGCAGATCGTATGTTCGATTTAGGTTTCATTCGTGATATTCGTTGGTTATTTAAACATATGCCGCCGCCAAAACAGCGTTTAACGATGCTATTTTCAGCAACGCTTTCCCATAACGTGCGCGAGCTTGCATTTGAGCATATGAATGAACCAAAATATATTGAAGTGGAACCTGAACAAAAGATCGGGCACCGTATTAAAGAAGAGCTATTTTTCCCTTCAAATGAAGATAAATTGCCTTTATTACAAACACTTGTTGAAGAAGAGTGGCCTGACCGTGCAATCATTTTTGCGAATACAAAAATCACCTGTGAAAGAATTTGGCGACATTTAGCCGCTGATGGTCACCGCGTTGGGTTACTAAATGGTGATATTGCACAGAAAAAACGTTTAGCCGTATTAGAAAAATTTACACAAGGTGACTTAGATATTTTAGTAGCAACGGATGTTGCAGCTAGAGGGCTACATATCCCCCATGTTACCCATGTGTTTAACTACGATTTACCGGATGATTGTGATGATTATCGACATCGAATTGGCCGTACTGGCCGTGCAGGTGATGATGGCCATTCAATCTCATTTGCTTGTGAAAAATATTCACACAATTTACCTGCCATTGAAAATGTTATTGGTCATCCGATCCCAGTCAGTCATTACGATCCAAGTGCGTTATTAACGGATTTACCCAAACCGAAAGCGCCTCGCCCATTTAATCAGCGTCGTAATAAAAGACCACCAAATAATAAATCATAATATTATTTATGTTTTACAAAACCACCTTTCTTGAGTAACTTGCTTACCTAAAGGTGGTTGAACAATCACTTTAATAATCATACAATTTTGTTCTGCTTGTGTAGTGTGTATTTGGTATTGCCAACCTGTTGGTACCATTTCAGGCAAAAATTGCGGATAGATCTCTAATATTTGAAATGCCAGATGTTGTGCATTTAACTGCTGAGTTGTTCGTTCTAAATGCGTCACTAATACGGTTTGTAGTTTGACTAAACTTAATAAGCTAATCGATAAAATTACTATTGTTATTAATACTTCGAATAACGCTATACCATTTTGTTTATGATTATTCATCACAATCCGCACTCTGTTTTTCCGGACAATAGTCAAGCCAATGCCCTTTTTCCATAATCAGTTTACCATGACTTAAGCTTGCTAAATGATAGTGTTTTACTTCACCATACTGCCCCTTAACCAAAATAAAATGGCTTGCTGTCAATCGGGAAGATTTAATACAGACAGAAAATTTAGCGTGCTGGTGATATTGGCATTGCCACTGCTCAGTTGCAGCAAGCCAATTTAATGTGGTAGACCACTGTAAAGATGATAATGTATGATTTACTGCATGATAATAATCTTTTTGTTGATTTAAATGCCTTTGTTGAGATAAAACAAGTTTGTTTAATCCTGCTAATAAAATCCCCCCCAATAATGATAATACCAAGACCATTCCCATGGTGCTAAAACCTTGCTCGGTCATGTTCGTTAATTTAACTATTTTCATTTTTAATATATAACATAACATGATAGTCAATTTTAGTATGATATTTTAATGATACGCTGAGTCTTAACTTAATATAATGGTTGTGCTGAGATACGTTAAAATCGGTTAATATAATTTCATTAGGATCAAATAACTTTTCCCAACGACTAGCGGTGTTTTTACAATGTTCGACTCCCGTTTGTGATTCTAAATTATGTTTTACATAGCGGTATGCAAAAATATCAGATAATTGAGGATTGATAGGATCATAGTGCCAATTACCACGACTATTTGCATCATACCGGATAATGATACAGTTACCCATGGTATTAATATCAATAGCGGATTGCCTAACAGTCGAGGGGATATTTGCAATAAAACCTGCCCGCTTAATATCCTTGATTAAACCAGATAATGCTTGTGTGGTTGCCTGTCGCAAATGATTTTTTTGAAATTCAGCAATAAGACTAAAATGCCACCTCGGATAAAATGCCATGATGCTGCTGGTAATCATTGCAATCATGATTAAAACCAGTAACATTTCAAGTAAGGTGAATCCACGATTTAACATTTTGGCAGTCCCGCTAAATAAGTACGATAACTGCAATAACGAATACGACCTGGGACAGAAATGATAATACGGCTTTCCCCAATTTGATTCTTTAGCTTTATCGTGACAGCTTTTGCAGTACTGCGTCTCCCATAAAAACTACTCAATGCCCGGCTATATTCCCCAACAATGTCGATTTCACCATGTACATGGATATAATTAAATCGATCGTTACATTCGTTTGGTAGTTGTTCATTCACACTTGCGACAAGACACCATTGGTATGTATTACGCTTTACAAGAAAGAGATGCTGTGTGTTATTATAAAAATTAGCATGAGTTTTAACATCATGTAAAAATTGGACAATATTAAGCGTAACAATCGATAATTCACTACGTAACTTAAGATCTCGCCAATTATTAACCCCAATCAAAGACAATATCGCCACAATCATAATGACAATTAATAATTCAAATAATGAAAAACCCGCTGATTTCATCGTAAACTTTACATAAGTGACCATACTGGTACAATACGCAATAGATCATTAAATCTATTTTCTGACGTGTTATATGGCGATCTATTTCGCAAAAATAATGCGAAGTTAACATTTTAATGATAAAGTAATCACATTATGTATCGTTCATCAATGATCAGTGATTATTACCTTTAATTCTTAGTTTAATTTATTTAAACTAAGTATCCATTTTAATGACATTTTGTTATTCATATTTATTGCAAAAGAGTTAATCAAGTTATGATAAATTCCGCGAATTGGCAACCAACAGCGCCAATTGATCTATTATTAAAACGAGCCAAAATAATAAAAAAAGTCCGTGAATTTTTTGCTGACCGCTGTATTCTTGAAGTTGAAACCCCTATTTTAAGCCAAGCTGCGGTAACAGATCGGCATTTAAGCTCATTTGAAACCATTTTTAGCAAACCGGGTATTGTTGATTTACAGCAAGGTCAAAAACTGTCATTAATTACCAGTCCTGAATATCATATGAAAAGATTGATTGCTGCTGGTAGTGGCCCGATATTTCAAATCTGTAAATGTTTTCGTAATCAAGAAGAGATTAGTCGTTACCACAATCCAGAGTTCACCATGTTAGAATGGTATCGAATTCAATTTGATATGATGCAGATGATTAACGAAGTAGATGACCTGTTCCAATTAGTCTTGGATAGCGAACCGGCTGAACATATTAGTTATCAAAGTGCATTTATTAAATATATCAATATCGATCCTTTTGATACAAGCCGTGAACAACTCACTGAGGCAATTGAAGGATTAGAATTAGGCTTTGATACTAAAGATGTCGATATCGATACGCTATTACAAGTATTGTTTACGTTTGGTATTGAACCTAAAATTGGGCAAAACAAGCCAACTGTCGTCTATCATTTTCCTGCATCACAAGCTGCACTAGCTGAAATTTGCTGTGAAGACCATCGCACTGCAAAACGATTTGAATTTTATTATCAAGGCGTTGAGTTAGCAAATGGTTTTAAGGAATTAGTCAACGCAAAAGAACAACGTGCGCGATTTGAACGAGACAATCAAGAACGTCTTGCTAATGGTATACCAGCACAAGTTATTGATGAGTACTTACTTGCAGCAATGGAAGCAGGACTTCCCGAATGTTCTGGCGTCGCCGTTGGCTTAGACCGATTAATTATGCTGGCATTAAAACAACAAACCATAAGTCAAGTAATGAGTTTTAATTTGGAGAACGCGTAATGGCGCTTTCACTACTGATTGATCAGTTTTTATTGCCTATTGTACTTTTTGTAGTGCTATTCGTTTGTGTCTTAATTATCTGGATTATCAAGTTACGCCTACACGATAAAACACAACAACAATTATTCGTAATGCAATTAGAACAAAAAGTAATGGATAATCGGGTGCTTTTAAACGATGTGACAACATTACAACTTGAGCTTGCACAAATAAGGCAACACCATCTTGAAATCAGTATTGAAAACAGTGAATTAAAAACCCGTCTTGAAGAAGTTAAAATTCAAGAAGCCGAAAAACAAAAAATTCTTATTCAAAGTGAACAACGGCTTAATGAACAGTTTGAGAATCTAGCTAATCGAATTTTTGATCAAAGTGGCAAAAAATTAGAAGAACAAAATAAACAGAGTCTGCATCATTTACTGTCGCCATTGAAAGATCAATTAGAGGGCTTTAAAAAGCAAGTTCAAGATAGCTTTGGTCAAGAGGCTAAAGAACGCCACACTCTCACTTTTGAAATTCGTAATCTGCAAAAGTTAAATGACCAAATGGCAAAAGAAGCGATTAACTTAACCAATGCCTTAAAAGGTAATAATAAAACACAAGGTAATTGGGGGGAAGTGATCCTTAATCGAATATTAGAAAACTCAGGTCTACGCGAAGGTTATGAATATGACTTGCAAGTCAGCTTAAGTAATGAAAATAATCAACGACTACAACCGGATGTTATCGTGCATTTGCCACAGGGTAATGATGTAATTATCGATTCTAAAGTTACTCTGATCGCTTATGAACGTTATTTTAATAGCGATGATGAACACGTAAAACATAAAGCAATGGCAGAACATTTAATTGCTGTACGTAGTCACATTAAACAGCTAAGTCAAAAAGATTATCATAAATTAAATGGCGTCAAATCACTTGATTATATTTTAATGTTTATCCCTGTTGAGCCTGCATTTTTAGCGGCGATCGATCAAGATCCGTCATTGATTAATGATGCACTAAAACAAAATATTATGATCGTAAGTCCAACTACCTTATTAGTTGCTTTACGCACCATTAATAATTTATGGCGTTATGAATATCAAAACCGCAATGCTGAACTGATTGCAGATAGAGCAGGTAAGCTTTATGATAAAATTCGAGGATTTATTGAAGATATGGAAAGTTTAGGCAATAGTTTGGACAAAGCTCAACATACTTACCATAGTTCGATGAATAAACTGTCTAAAGGGCGTGGCAATATTATTGGTCAAATTGAACAATTTAGAGAAATGGGGATTGAAGTCAAAAAACCAATAAAAAGTGAGATTAGTGATATAGCGCTAGACGAATTTGCAAATGACTAATCTATTGAGCTTAAATTTTATTCAAAAATGCAATAGATAAACTACCTAGATAGAAATAAATCGCGTTATACTAAGCCGATTATCGATTAAATTAAGATCCTGATTTAACGGCAATATACGACCTGTTTTTTTTAACAATGAGGTATTTTATGTTAGCAAATGGCACCAAAGCACCTAATTTTAAGTTGAACTCAACACCTGATCAGCAAGTCTCACTCAGTGAACTACTTGGTAAAAAAGTGATTTTAGTTTTTTATCCTGCAGATTGGAGTCCCGTATGTGGTGATGAATTATCCATTTTTAATACATCACTAAAACTATTTGAAAAACATAATGCTCAAGTGCTTGGCATTTCTGTTGATAGCATATGGTCGCACACAGCCTTTACCGAAAACCGCCATTTTCATTTCCCTTTATTATCTGATTTTGAACCCAAAGGTGCTATTTCAAAAACCTATGAAGCTTATAATTCAAGTAACGGGACAAGCTTACGTGCCATCTATTTAATTGATGAGAAAGGCCTTATTCGATGGAGCTATTTGTCACCTGAAGGAATTAATCCGGGTGTAGATGGTGTCTTAGATGCTTTAGAAACATTAGCTTAGGAGAAACAGTGCATGTCTTTAAAACCACCTGTTAGTGATCAAGACCATATCCAAGGGAATAAAGATGCTATCATAGAATTGGTTGAATACGGTGACTATCAATGCCCATATTGTGGTGACTTTTATTATGTCGTTAAAGCATTACAACAACATTTTGGTGATAATCTTAAATTTGTATTCAGAAACTTTCCGTTAGAGATGCACCCAGATGCGTTACATGCTGCAATAGCTAGCGAAATTGCAGCAAAATATGACCAATTTTGGTCAATGCATGATAAACTGTATGAACATCAAAATGCATTAAGTGATACTCATTTAATTGCATATGCACAACAGTTAGGAATTGATAAGCAAGATTTTGAAAGTGATTTTTCACATAAACAAATTACGAGTAAAATTGATAGTGATATTGAGAGTGGACTTAGAAGTGGCGTTAATGGCACCCCTTCTGTTTATATCAATGGTCAAAAATACAATGGCGACTATGAGTTTGATGCCTTACGCGATTATTTAACCAAACTGCTATAATCATGATTAAGGCACTATACAAATAATGAGGGTAATCACACCCTCATTATCAATAAATTATTAACCTTCGTCACTATACCCAAGGCTTCTTAGTGCGCGTTCATCGTCAGCCCAACCAGCTTTGACTTTAACCCATAATTCTAAATGCACTTTTGTTTCAAAGAACTCTTGCATATCTTTACGCGCTTCAATACCAATTTTTTTAATTTTTTCGCCTTTATTACCAATGACCATTTTCTTCTGACCATCGCGTTCAACAAGAATCAAACCATTAATACGATACATTCCCGTGCGTTCATCAACTTTAAACTGTTCAATTTCAACCGTCACTGAGTAAGGTAATTCATCCCCTAAAAAGCGCATCAGTTTTTCACGAATAATTTCTGCCGCCATAAAACGCTGTGAGCGATCGGTAATATAATCATCTGGAAAATGATGTTGCCCTTCTGGTAAATGCTTTTTAACAATTGATTTAATAATATCAATGCCTTCACCTTTTTCAGCGCTAATTGGCACGACGTCCATAAAATTTAGCTTTTGGCTAATCTCTTGAATATGAGGTAATAATTTAGTTTTGTCTTGGACATTGTCGATTTTATTGATGATCAGTAATACGGGACACTTCACATCTTTGAGCTTATTGACCACCATTTCATCGTCTTCGGTCCAATGTGTTCCTTCAACAACAAATAAAATTAATTCGACATTACCGATTGAGCTACTGGCTGCCCGGTTCATTAAACGGTTAATTGCGCGTTTTTCTTCAATATGCAGACCGGGTGTATCAATATAAATCACCTGATCATGACCTTGCGTATCGATACCTAAGATGCGATGACGGGTCGTCTGTGCTTTACGTGAAGTAATCGAAATTTTTTGTCCTAATATCTGATTGAGTAATGTTGACTTACCCACATTAGGTCGACCGACAATAGCGACAAAGCCACAGTGCGATACATCATCGTTCTTCATTATTTGTTCTGTCATTTAATACCTAAATTATTTATTGCAGCTTGAGCTGCCGCTTGTTCGGCTTTGCGTCGATTAACGCCCCGCCCCATATATTGATTATCGTCATTATCCAATTTACATTGAATAACAAATTCTTGCTCATGATCACTACCAATCACTTCCACAATCAAGTAAATCGGTCTAGCTTGATGAATACCTTGTAAATATTCTTGTAATCTTGTTTTAGCATCTTTTTGTTTAACGCCAGGTTGAATCTCTTGCAAGCGACTTTGATACCAGTTTAGAATACGTTGCTTAACAACTTCGATATTACTATCTAAATACATTGCCCCAATGATCGCTTCTACCGCGTCAGAAATAATTGACTCACGTCGGTGACCACCACTTTTGAGTTCACCTTGACCTAAGATTAAACAATCACCAATACCAAAACTTTGACCAATAACGGCTAACATTTCACCACAAACGAGTGTTGAACGCATTTGACTTAAATCCCCTTCATCGACCAACGGGAACTGCTTAAATAGGGCCTCAGCTATGACAAAACTCAAAATTGAATCACCTAAATACTCTAGTCGTTCATTATGAGATTTATCTGCACTACGATGTGTGAGTGCTTTTGATAATAGTGTTATATCATTAAACTCATAGCCAATTAATTGCTGTAGTTTGGCTAATTGTTGTTTATTTTGTTTCATAACATCTCTACTTATTCTTTTAGGAACACTTCCCAAATTTTGTATCCAATTTATTTTAATTTATTATATAAAAATAGCGCCCATAAATGGACGCTTAAAATTTTAGCATATTGTTGACGGAGTTAATAGGCATTGAACTCGATTAGTGAACACCACCAATTCGACTAAAACGAATACCGGTTGGCCATTCATTAGGTTGTTTTTCAAAACTAATCCAAATTGCAGACACTCTACCAACAAAATTCTTTTCTGGTACAAATCCCCAGAAACGGCTGTCATCACTATTATCGCGGTTGTCACCCATCATAAAATAGTAGCCATCTGGTACGACCCATTCCCCTGCTTTTTGACCTTCTTGTTTATATAAGTCACTTAATCCATGAACAGACATTGGTAACAAGAGTAGATCATGTTGCTGCTCACCGAGCGTTTCTTGTCTGGTGTTTAAGGCAAATGCTAAAACAGAACCATCCTTAGGTAAATCAAGTGTTTTATATTGTTCATCAGTATAAAAATTAGTCTGTTTTTCACTGAACACTTCTTTCCAATCACTTACCGTGATATTACTATAGTGAAGGTTTAAAGCGCTAGATTGTTGCGCTTTACAATCACTATCAGCAACCTCACATGCAGGATAAATCATCAGTTCTTTTGTGCTTGGTTGATAAACAATTTTATCACCTGGTACACCAACCACACGTTTCACAAAGTCAACCGTTGGATTACGTGGATCTTTAAATACCGCGATGTCACCACGTTCAGGATGACCCGTTGGAATAATGGTTGTATTTGTAATCGGATCTTTTAGACCATACGAGTATTTTTGTACTGCAATAAAATCGCCAACAAGTAGGGTTGGCATCATAGAACCAGACGGAATTTGAAACGGTTCAAACAAAAATGAACGAATCACAAATACCACAAATAACACGGGAAAAAATGAGGCTAATGAGTCAACCCAACCCTTTGGGCTCCCAACTTGAGCTAAAATTTTACCATCAATTTTACCATCAGTCTGTTTTCTGACTTCTTCAACTTTACGTTGTCTTGCTGGCTTCCATTTAAATTTTTCCAGAAACCATAAAATCCCAGTACCAAAAGTTGCTAATGTTAATATAATAGCGAACATTCCAGCCATTGTAAGTCCTCGCTTAAATTAATTACTCTTTACCCACATGTAAGATAGCTAAAAACGCTTCTTGTGGTAATTCAACATTACCAACTTGTTTCATGCGCTTTTTACCCTCTTTTTGTTTTTGTAGTAGTTTTTTCTTACGGCTTACGTCACCACCATAACATTTTGCTAAAACGTTTTTACGCAACTGTTTTACCGTTGAACGCGCGATAATGTGGTTACCAATCGCAGCTTGGATTGCGATATCAAACTGTTGACGTGGAATTAAATCTTTCATTTTTTCAACTAATTCACGTCCACGGTAAGGTGCATTATCACGGTGAGTAATTAACGCTAATGCATCAACTCGTTCACCATTAATTAACACATCCAACCTCACCATATCAGCGGTTTGGAATCGTTTAAAACCATAGTCTAATGAGGCATAACCGCGAGACGTTGATTTGAGTTTATCAAAAAAGTCAAGTACCACTTCAGCCATTGGAATTTCATAGGTTAACGCAACTTGGTTACCGTGATATACCATATTAGTTTGTACACCGCGTTTTTCAATACATAACGTAATAACATTCCCTAAATAAGATTGGGGAACCAAAATATTACATTCTGCAATCGGTTCACGTAATTCTTGAATGTTATTGATAGCTGGAAGTTTAGATGGACTATCAATATAGATGGTTTCATCTGTTGTTGTCAGGACTTCGTAAACCACTGTTGGCGCTGTTGTAATAAGATCAAGATCATATTCACGCTCAAGTCGTTCCTGAATAATTTCCATGTGCAGTAAACCTAAGAAACCACAACGGAAACCAAAACCTAAAGCCGTTGAACTTTCCGGTTCATAGAACAATGAAGCATCATTAAGACTTAATTTACCTAATGCATCGCGAAACCCTTCATAATCATCAGAGCTTGTTGGAAACAGTCCTGCATAGACTTGAGGTTTCACTTTTTTAAAACCCGGTAATGGTTTATCAGCAGGATGACGAGCAAGCGTTAGCGTATCACCGACTGGCGCGCCTAAAATATCTTTAATTGCGCATACAACCCAACCCACTTCGCCGCAAGCGAGTATCTCTTTATCGACTTGTTTTGGCGTGAAAATACCTAAACGATCAACGTTATAAGTCATACCCGTACTCATAACTTTAATTTTATCGCCTTTACGCAATTCACCATTTTTAACACGAATCAATGAAACTACGCCCAAATAATTATCAAACCAAGAGTCAATAATTAATGCTTGTAACGGTGCGGAGCTGTCCCCAACCGGTGGTGGAATTTCTTGAACCAAACGTTCAAGCACATCGACCACACCAACCCCTGTTTTTGCAGAGCAACGTACAGCATCCGATGCATCAATACCTACAATGTCCTCTATTTCTTGCGCAACGCGTTCAGGTTCTGCTGCAGGTAAGTCGATTTTATTTAAAATAGGTACAACTTCTAAATTCATATCAATAGCAGTATAACAGTTTGCTAATGTTTGAGCCTCAACGCCCTGACCCGCGTCAACAACCAATAATGCCCCTTCACAAGCGGCTAGTGAGCGTGATACTTCATATGAAAAGTCCACATGACCTGGCGTATCGATAAAATTAAGTTGATATGTCTGACCATCTTTCGCATGAAAGTCGAGTGTGACACTTTGTGCTTTAATCGTAATACCACGTTCACGTTCTAGATCCATTGAATCGAGAACTTGGGCTGCCATTTCTCGGTCAGACAAACCGCCGCAAATTTGGATGATGCGATCGGATAGAGTTGATTTGCCATGATCGATATGGGCAATAATTGAAAAATTTCGGATATTTTTATTCATATCAATTATTTTAAGTTAATCTTCGTCAGTTAATAGATGCTTATAATTAAGCTCAGCATTCTACACATTAATCGGCTTTAAGCATAGTACTACATCGATGCTTTTTAATAATGATTATTTAGTTTTAATACTTTGTGCGATGCGTTCTATCGTTTCAAATGGTAAATCACCAATAATCACAATATTCATATTGTTTAAATTGGTTGAGTAAACGGTTCTTGCACCTTGAGTTACAACATGTGTTGCATCATTATTTGATAATTCAGACACGTTAACAGTAAAAGAGAAAATACCATCAGAAAATAACTTTGTATCAATCCCTGATTGATTAAAATTAATGTTATAAGCTGCATTTTCCTTAAATCCTTTCGGTAACCAGCCAACTTGCCATGAATTTCGTTCACTCGTTTCTTTATCGATAGGGAAAAGAATAGGATAATCACGATCTTCGATATAACTTTGAAAAGCCGTTTTATTGAAATCCAAATCTAACGTGACCACTTTGATTTGTTTAATAATTTTAGAATTCAAATCGAGTAGATCGATTCGTAATGGTAAATGTGTTTTATCATCAATCCAAATAACGTAGTTATAACGATCTTTATCTTTTGGGACAATCCTCACCAATTGACTGCTGCGGTTAGCCGTTCTGGCTTTGCCTAACAAAATAAAATCATAAGAATCGGTTAGTTTACTAAAATCATTATAAACGACATCAGGAAAAGCTTCGATAATGCGGTTAGCAGACAACGAAAATGCGATACTATCTGATTGAAAATAACTGACAATATTATCATGTAATATAATCTCTTTTGGTGCACCTTCTAAAAAGATTAAATTACCATAATTAAGATTATTGGCGCCTAAATAGCGATATTGTAGCGTATTAGAAAAGTCTGATGATTCTTCAAGTACAATAGAAATTTTATAGTCTGTATGCAATACAGCATCTTGCATGTTGTTTAGAATCGTCATTACAGAATTATCTGTTGACGTTTGAAGACTGGTAGCAGAATCATTTGCAACAATATCACCAGAAGCCATTGCAAAAGATGGCAGCGATACCGTCAATAATATCGCAGTCGAAATAATTTTACAGTGCCGCAAAAAAAATTTTTTACGGCATACATGAAATAACTTATTCATAAGTATTCAGTTTTAATATCATTATTAACAAGCTATTACTGAACATTCAAACGTTTTTGTAATTCGTAATCTTGTATCAACAAACGAATTTTATTGTATTGCTGCTGATCCATTGTATCATTTTGTACTTGATAATTTTGCTGTTGAGCAGGGACTCCGCCAACAGGTGAAACATTGACACCAACTGGCATCGTATTTAACACTGGCGCAGCATTTTCAACTTGACTACCTTGTTGATATTGTACACCAGCGATAATACCGAGAGTGACACATGCAGCAAGCCCAACCTGAGTAAGTTTCCCTACCACATCTTTAGCTTTAATCCAAAACAGATTAGGTGATTTAACAACCGGAGCCTGATCGACAGATGTTTGATCAAATAAGTCATCTAATGCAATAGCATTAGCAACCTTATCTGCAATATCAAATGTTAAAGCGCAATCATGTAATTTACCTTGCATCACATCACGTGCAATATGATAACGATGCCAGCACTGCTTTAATTCATCATCATGCGTAATCGTATCAACCAATATGACATCACATTGATTGTCGTCCATTAGAGATGAAAGCTGCTCTTTTTGCTCTTGTAACATAGTTTGCCCTTTAATCATAGTGGTTCACTTCTGTTTATTAACCTAATAATGGTTTTAATTTTTCATCAATTGCTTCACGTGCTCTAAAAATCCGTGATCGTACCGTACCAACAGGCGTACTCATAATTTCTGCAATTTCTTCATAGCTTAAACCATCTATTTCACGTAATGTAATTGCAGTTTTTAAATCTTCGGGTAGCGAATCAATTGTTTGAAACACCACCTTTTTTATTTCATTTGATAATACTAAACTTTCAGGGTTATCAATGTCTCTTAATAAGTCAGCACCATCGTATGTTTCTGCCTCTTGTGCATCAATATCTGATGCTGGAGGCCGCCGACCCTGTGCAATTAAATAATTTTTTGCAGTATTAACCGCGATGCGATATAACCAAGTATAAAATACACTCTCACCTTTAAAAGAACTTAATGAACGATAAGCTCTAATAAATGTTTCTTGGACGACATCAGGGATCTCTGATTGCGACACATAACGAGAGACTAAATGTGCTAATCTACTTTGATAACGTGTTACCAAAAGATTAAACGCATTT
Organism: Orbus sasakiae; assembly: GCF_039542345.1. Taxonomy (NCBI): domain Bacteria; kingdom Pseudomonadati; phylum Pseudomonadota; class Gammaproteobacteria; order Orbales; family Orbaceae; genus Orbus; species Orbus sasakiae. Next base: position 473,927 of record NZ_BAABHY010000001.1, on the reverse strand, counting down.
TTATTGCCTGCAAGCACTCGGTCAACCAATACTTGATCGGTTACTTGTTCTCCCATTTAAGGTCATTCCTCATTATCATTCTCTTATCCCTTATGACCTAAAATTCGCATACGGTAAGTTAGAGTTCAAAAAATTAAAAAAGTTCCCAATATTTTAATAGAAATAGAATAAAGAGATCTATAAAAAATATTTTGGCCATTATTGATAGCTATTATACCTTTAAATGACAATAAGTTAAGATGAAATTGGTCAACGAATTGATACGTGTAGAAATGACAAAAAAAGGAATAAGAAGCGTAATGTTACCTTTTATGGTAAATATTTACTCATCTTATTGTGATTGATTAAAAGGTGCAATTCCCCTTTTACCTTCACCATTATAATAAATTTGATAAAACTGAGGTAAATTAAAATTAATCGATGAACTGGTTGCAAAGGTAAAGCGGTCATCTGATAAAGTATAAAAACTATTGACATCTTTTATCATATTTTCAACATTACCATTACAGTTACGATAGATCTCAGCTTGATTATTTTCATTTAAAATATAGAGATCAAAACCTGACGCTTTATTTTCAAAGAAAAATTGAATAATCCCCTCACACGCGACACTATCAATCTCTTTCGGTAATTCATTTGTTTCATCCCAAACATTGAGTGCTCGACCATGAATTTTATTGTTAGACAAAGCACCATAGAAATCAACAGTGTTATCAAATTGATGCGCAGTGACACCAAAGCGTTCAAAAAATAGATACCAAGACGATCCGTTTATACGTAGTGGCATAAATTGTTTTAAATTATTTTTGGTCGTACTTAAACGTAAATCAATACACCGATCCATCAGAACTTGCATCTGTTCACGAATTTCATTTTGCAATTTTTTACTGTAACAAAATATTTTGATTGAATGTGGTAAGTCAGCATCTTTATGCATACGATTTAACAATGTTTTGACCGCATCTAATACACAAAGCGCACCATCAAAATGCAACACTCTGATTTCATTCCAAGAATTACGATACAGTAAATTAATTGATTTCACTAAACTGACTTCCTTTTCACCATAGTTTAATACATTGGTATTTAACGTCGTTTTATGTTGATCGATAATATCTGGATGACTTGTAATATCTTCTTTTAAATTAATTATAATGGCTAATTGTCTAATTTCACAAGGACCATAAAGTGCCTCTTCACTTGCTGACGGCACAGTAACAGGGAAGTACGATTGTAAATCATAAACTAATTGGTTTAATTTTGAAGAATCATGATCTGACCCATCACGATAATATAACGTTGTTTTTTCAGAAATCAGTCGATTAAAGTAGCACCAGGCAACGAGCTTAACTAACGAATTACTGTATTCTAAATATTGATGCCCAACAATTGAATCAAATGAAGGACGTTGATTATACACATACCAACCAATTCGATTCACCCGATCATTTTTAACATGAATAAATGTTAAACTTTGTTCAGATAAATCATTGGCAATATTAGGATTAATGACTGTTACTTTACCAGGTAATACTTCATATGCCGCATAAAGTTTGCGAGTTAATATTGCTAAGTCTTGTGGACTAATAATAGAATCAAGATTATTGCGTCGACCAAAATTAAGTAAGTTACGGTAACCAGTCATCATGGTTTGTAATAAAAGGTCGTTCACATCTCTGACTTTTTCGATTTTCCATAACTCACAGCGATCTAAACTTTTGATATCGCTATCGTTCCATCCCCAGCTATTGACGAGATCGGTTAATAAAGAGCGTCGCCAAGAGATATGCATCGTGGGTTTTGAAAGACGTTCATTTACTTTTAAGTAAAAACACCCCCTCACTAAATCTAAACGAGCGGCATCACCAATCGAAACAAGATAATGGGTAACTTTTTCCAACATCATATAATAAGAGTCAAGGTAGCTATAGCGTAAATCATGATTTTGAATCAATGATTTAACTTGATAAGCAACAACTTTTGTCTCCGGGTATTCCCAAGAATACGCTTCGAGTAATAATGTTTTTAATACGGCTTTAAAGGGGGAGTCGATACTTTTATAAAGTTGCCATAAACAAGCACCAAAATATTCTTGAGCCGATAATTCAACTAATGAACCAAAATCGATCCATTCATTGCGTTCAATTGCATTAGCATCAACTAACGCTGTAATACATTCATCATACGATGCATACTGTTTACCGTTGATGATGAAATCAGAAGGAATCGCATACCAAAGTAGTGATTTACCGGCTAAATGATTAGCACTTCGATAAAATTCTTCAAGTAAAAGCATGTGCTGAGCTGAACCACAATTTTCCCCCATTAAACATTCATGATGTTTCTCTTTAAAGCGATCTGCATCGACAATAAAGAGTGTTAATTGAATGCCAAGGGTATCCGCCCATGTTTCGATTAAGTGACATTTACGCTGTAATAAAGCACGCTCTTCGTCAGATAAACTATGCTCAACACAAACCCAAATATCCAAATCCGATTCAATCGATTGACCAAGTGTACAAGTACTTCCCATTGAGTATAGTGCTGACAACTTGAATTCAGTAATCTGTCTTTCATCAGCCAAAAAACCAAATTTTTTCTCAGCCTTAGACAGTATTTCACCATTTGGCAGGTAGTAAGCAATACCATGAGGTACAGGATTATCAATATAACCAGGTAAATTAGGGTGATGATAATGCAACAATATCGGCAATAATAAAAATACTTCCTGAAAAGATTCAGGCATAACATCAAGCGCTCGCTGCTGTTTTATAATAGCAAGTTCATTGAGGGTATTTTTGATTTTATGGATATACTCTTGCATAATATCTCTGAAATTAAAAACGTGACTAAATGCACATTTTTATAATATCATCGCAATCTAGCATGTTATTTTATTAACGTAAAGAATTTTGCGAAACAACATTAAGCAGATTTTCACGTTAAAGTCAACTTTTAATGCGAAACAATAATGATTACGACTGAATATATATTTAATAAAATTGAAAATCAAATAAAAAAATATAATATTGCAGACAAAGCAGCTGTATTAATACCCATCGTGAGAAATCATGATGGCCAGCTGTGCTTATTATTTGAAGTGCGTTCTTCAACATTAAAGTGGCAACCAGGCGATATTTGCTTTCCCGGCGGCAAAATGGAAGTCAGTGACCACACAGCAATCAATACGGCTTTACGTGAAACAGAAGAAGAACTGGGCATCGAAAAAGATAAAATAAAAGTCTATGGCCAATTACCCTCTTTTTTATCTGCTATCGGTTTAAAAATTTACCCCGTAGTTGGCGAATGTCTGAGCACTCATTTTAAACTCAATGAAGCTGAAGTTGCTGATACTTTTATGGTACCCATTAATTGGTTTATCAGTAATCCGCCCCTTAAAGCAACAATGGAAGTGGCTCATAAACCCGCTCACGATTTTCCATTTGAATTAATACCAAAACGGTCTAAAGACTGGCAAAAACGTTCACAACATGACGTCTATTTTTATCATTATCAGCATCATGTTATCTGGGGACTAACAGCACAAATTATCCAACGTTTTTTAACAACTATTGAGTAATTGACTCACCCCATATCGTTAAGGGAAATAAAATGTCACAAAATATTGATCTACATGAAATTGAAAAGTTTTCACAACTGGCTAGCGAATGGTGGGATCCTAATGGAAAATGCAAACCATTGCATATTATTAATCCATTACGCCTTGACTATATTGTCCAAAATTGTGGATCACTAAAAGGTAAAGATGTATTAGATGTTGGATGTGGCGGTGGTATTTTGTCTGAAAGCTTAGCTAAACTCGGGGCTAACGTAACGGGTCTGGATTTGGCTGAAGCGTCACTTAATGTCGCGCGCAATCATGCTTTACAAAATCAATTAGAGATAAGTTACATTAACGCGCCCGTTGAAGAACACGCACAACAATTTCCAGCTAAATATGACATTATTACGTGTATGGAATTACTTGAACATGTACCTGATCCCGCCTCAGTGATTAATGCATGTGCGACACTGCTTAAACCACAAGGGAAACTGTTTTTATCAACTATCAATCGTAACCATAAATCAAAACTTTTAATGATATATGGTGCTGAATATATTCGCCGCATCGTTCCTAAAGGTACGCATGATTTTAATCGTTTTATCCGCCCGTCTGAATTAATGGATGTCGTCACAAATGCAGGTCTACAAATCAGCGATATAATTGGTATGGAATATCAATTATTTAAAAACAAATTTATACTCAGCAACAATGTCGATGTGAACTATATCTTAATGGCGACGAAATAAATCGTCATTTATTTTTCCATTATTTCAATAATATAATCGAGCACTATCGCAAAATTGGTCAGGGAATAAGAAAAACTAATTACCTTGACTCTTGCTCATGTTACAATGGTAAAATTAACCGCTTAGTTAAAATTTAATTAAAAATAGTTCAATAACGTTTAGGAGTAATATCAATGGCAAATAGAGGAATAAACAAGGTCATTTTAGTGGGTAATCTAGGGCAAGACCCTGAAGTCCGTTATTTACCTAATGGTGGCGCTGTTGCCAATATTAGTATTGCCACTTCTGAAACGTGGAAAGATAAACAAACCGGCGAGCAAAAAGATCGCACTGAATGGCATCGAGTTGTTATTTTTGGTCGTTTAGCTGAGATTGCTGGTGAATATCTGAAAAAAGGCTCACAAGTCTATATCGAAGGTCAATTACAAACACGTAAATGGCAGGACCAATCAGGTCAAGATCGTTATACGACTGAAATTGTAGTTAACATTGGTGGCACGTTACAAATTTTAGGTGGTCGTGGTAGTAATGCTATGGATGAAGCACCACAACAAAGTTGGGGACAAAGCACTAATAATAACTCGTCAGCACCAGCAGCACGTAAAGCGCCTGCACAACAAGCGCCAGCTAATGAACCACCAATGGACTTTGATGATGATATTCCGTTCTGAGTTATACATAATTTAGAATTGCTGTTAAATTAAATTTATAAAAAATGTCAAACCCCTTCACTACGAAGGGGTTTTTTATTTTATGTCTAAACCAATCATATTTTTACTTACCTGAATAAAAACCATTTTACGTTGAAATAATGTTCAGTTGTGTTATGAGTTTGTGACCGCGTTTGCAATAACCCACCGCTACCTCACTTGTGTTTTACAAATAATGTTATCGTTAATTCCCATCATTAAATCAATTGAATAGTAACTGAGTTGGATCTCAGTAGGTATACATTCTTGCAGTAATAATATGCAAACATCTCTACTGAACATTTAACGATAAACTCACTATCATAATTTTAAATTCAAACAGGATATCACTATGCTGAGAGAAAGAACCATTAAAATCATAAAATATTTGATCAATATTGAAGATGGTATTTCATTAGAAGTATTGGCAAAGGAATTCCAAGTTAGCGAACGCACTATTCGTAATGAAATCAGTGATGCTAATTATTTTTTGGCTAAGAATAATTTAAGTTATATTAAAAATGTAAAAAAACGCGGCATCATATTAGAACTTGGCGCTCAAAAAAGAGCAACATTATTAAATAACATTGAACGCGTTAATCAACCTTTATCACCAGAAGAACGTTGTTTTGATTTGATTTTAGATATCGCATTTAATGATTCACCAACTTATTTGTATGTAAAAGAAAAGCAATTTCAAGTTTCGAAAAGTACTTTAGATGATGATATGCGTAAGGTGAGACAATCGTTGCATTACTATCAAATAGAAGTGACTAGCATCGCCAAAAAAGGATTAGTATTGAGTGGTGCAGAACGCAGCATTAGAACCATGCTTTTTGACTTAATTAATAACAGTATTGGTATTCTTGACTATCAAATTAACACTATTGATGAATCCATGTATGAGAAAATTCTCTTTTCTTATATCCCTAAATCGATTTATGAAAATATCGACGACGTATACGATTATACTGTTTCATCCCAACAAAATAGTTATTACCGAAAATATTTTCTATTATTTACGTCAATTTGGTTAGGTCGATTAAAAATCTCCGAAACCATAGCAAAATCGTCACCGGAAATACTGCTTTCAGATGAAACTGATGTCGTTAGTTTTATTCGACAAATTATTCAAACCTTTAAAGTGTATACCTCAACTGAAGAGATCAAATACTTATCGTTTATCCTACAGACACTTAACCACAAAAACATGAACAATTCATTAGAATGGGTTCAAGCTCAGCTACTGACGATTCAGCTCATTAAATTTGTGGAACATGATACTGGTATTCCGTTTTCTAGGCGTGAAGAAGAACTGTATGAAGGACTTTATCAGCATATTACGGGATTACTCAGTCGAATGAAAAACGATTTACAAGTGGTTAATCCTTTAAAAGATAATATCAAAAGTAACTATTCAAAGCTGTACCATTCGATTGCCAAATTCACACCTTATTTTGAAAAAATAATAAAAAAACACATTACTTGTGATGAAATTGCCTTTTTAACCATCTACTTTTCAACATCAGAATGCAAAATAAATCAAGATTTACATTATGTCTACAAAGCGATTGTGGTATGTAATCACGGCATGGCAACGGCGAAATTATTATCAGAAAATCTAAAACAACTTTTTAATATCGATATTGTTGCCACACTGAGTTCTCGTGAATTTGAAATATTATCAAGACTAGATGCGGATATTATTTTTTCGACAATACGCTTGACGAGTGTAAATAAACCTTATCTTTTTTTACCACCAATCATTCGCGATATTGATCAAGAAAAAATCAAAGTTTTTCTTAATCAAAATATACACTTACGACGTACTATCAATGAAAAATCTGATTATACCCAACTCTTTTTATCCATACTTAATGTTATCGAAAGTGAAGATATAACGATTAGCAAACATTTATATCAAAAACTCGAGCAGGCTTTAGATAGTCATGACTTAAAAATTAATCAGGAGGAAATTCAACCTATGTTGAAAGAGATATTAAAAGAATCCAATATTCTTTTCGATTTACAGGCCTCAAATTGGGAAGATGCTATTCAAAAAGTATCTACTCCACTCATTGAGTCAAATACGATCGAGCCTAGGTATATTGATTCAATGATTGAATCGGTTAAAAAACATGGCCCCTATATTGTCATTGGTCAGCATATTGCGCTTGCACATGCTAGACCTGAGGATGGCGTGAATAAGCTGGGGATTAGTGTTGCAAAATTAAAACACCCGATCAAATTTGGTCATGATGATAATGACCCTGTAAAAGTGATCTTCTGTTTAGCTGCGATTGATAGCTACTCACACCTGAATATTATGAAGAATTTAGTGACGTTAATAAATGATGATAATCGTTTAAAACGGTTATTTAGTGCTGAAAATAAACAGGATTTTCAGCAACTTTTATTTAGTGATATTTCCGTAAAAATATAGTTAGTAGCTAAAGTTTTTTAATTTAAATTCAATCAAATACATATAAGGATTATTTATGAAAAAATTAAATATTTTGTTTGTGTGTGGTGCTGGTTTAGGTAGCAGTTTTGCAGCTCAAATGGCAACAGAAGATGTATTAGGTAAATTAAATGTTGATGCAAAACTTGAACATACTGATATTTCATCCGCTTCCTCCATGAATGCTGACCTAATTATAACTGCTGAAAATTTTAAAAGCCAATTTGAAAAATTCAATATTGATGAGACAAAAACGGTCATCGTGTATTTAAAAAATATTGTTTCAAAACAAGAAATAGAACAAAAAATCACGCCTGTCTTACAACAAAAAGGTGTTTTATAAATCTTAAAGGAGCAACATTATGGGAATAATTGAATTTATTATTGATAATGTTTTAACTCAAGCATCAATAACGATTAGCCTGATCGCCTTTGTTGGTTTGGCATTACAAAAAAAATCAATTGGTCAGATTATTTCAGGCTCACTCAAAACATTACTCGGATTTCAGGTCTTAAGTGCTGGTTCAGCAATTATTGTAGGAAGCTTAATCTACTTTGGTGAAATATTTACTGAAGGCTTCCATATGCAAGGCATTATCCCTTCAATTGAAGCGATCAATGGACAAGCAATGAATGAGCTGGGCTTAGGACGGGATATTGCACTGACTTTTTTAGCCATATTTGTGTTTAATATCTTAATCGCGCGTTTTACAAAATGGAAATATATCTTTTTAACGGGTCAAGCCATTTTATGGATGGCCACGATGACAACAGTATTTGGCTATTTTGCAGGACTTCGTGGTATCAGTTTAATTTTAGTCGGGGGAATGGTCGGTGGTATCTTCGCTGTTGCAATGCCCGCGATTGCCCAACCAATTATTCGTAAAGTCACTGGTTCAAATGATATAGCATTAGGTCATTTTTGTACCATTGGTTATCTGTTTGAAGCGGGTATTGCCTATATCTTTGGTGAAAGAGGTGAAAAGAAAAAATCAATTGAAGATATCAAATTACCAAAGGCATTTGAATTTTTACAAGATACTTATCTTTCCGTCATGGTTGTAATGGTACCGCTCTTTATTGTTACAGCGGTCTTCGCGGGTGAAGAATTTGGATCCACATTGTCCGGTTCTCAGAATTATATCATGTATGCCTTTTTACAATCCATTCAGTTTGTTGTTGGGGTATATGTATTACTTGCTGGCGTAAGACTGCTACTCGGTGAAATTGTCCCCGCTTTTAGAGGCATTTCAATGCGCCTAGTCCCTAATGCTATTCCAGCATTAGATTGCCCAGTCTTTTTTCCTTACAGTCCAAATGCCGTTATTCTTGGTTTTATTACCACAACAATTGGATCAATTATTGCAATGTTTGTATTACCTGTATTTGGATTAGCCATGATTCTACCCGGTATGCTAACTAACTTTTTTGCAGGTGGTACAGCGGGTATTTTTGGCAATCAAGTAGGTGGACGACGAGGTGCTATTATCGGCGGTATTGCACATGGCTTTTTTATCACCCTATTACCAGCACTTTTAGTTGTTACCTTTAATAGTCTTGGTTTCATCAATAGTACTGCTACTGATGTTGATACCGTAACAGTTGCATTAATTTATGCCCTCATAATTGGTCCAATATTAAGAGCATTCTAGTTTTAGGAGAAGATATTGTGTTTAACTTTTTTAAGAAAAAAACGGAAGGAAATGTAGTGCCACCGCCAATGGTGAAAATCAGTGATGACGAAATTGTGGCACTTAAAACATCATTAGCCGAAAAACTCGAACAGTTAAAAACACTATTAGCACAAACTGAATCAGATAAAACGGCGATTGCTAAACACTATGAATCAATGGGATTAATCGTGGCCAAGTTCGATAAGGATCAAGCAATAGATTATTTTGAAAAGAGCTTATCTTATCAATTAACCATCGGTGATGGGTATAAACAGCTAATGAGTTTATATAACCAAAAACGCGCTGAAGCGGCACAAAATCGTGACAGTGATGGCATTGATAAGTGGATGAATAAAATGGATGACATGCGTCAAATCGCTAAACAAGTCATTATAACCGGTTAAATAATAGGAGATGATTAGATGTACACAACGTTAAAATATGTTACTCAAAATGCTCAACAACTTAATTATACCGTTGGTGCTTTTAATGCCCATAATTTGGAAATGTTACCCGACATGATCCGTGCAGCAAAAGAGATTGGAGCCCCAATTATTATTCAAACAAGCGTAGATACAGCTAAATACATTGGTATGGATGTTTTGGTATCTGTCGTCAAAAGTATCGCAGATAATGAAATGGTCGATGCAGTGCTGCATTTAGATCATGCCAGAAATTTTGATGATATAAAACAAGCCATTGATTGCGGTTACACCTCCGTGATGTATGATGGTTCACATCTCCCCTTTAAAGAAAATATTTTAAAAACAAAAGCTGTCGTTGAATATGCTCATCGTCATGGTGCAAGTGTTGAGGGTGAGCTTGGTACCATTGGTGGGACTGAGGAAGGGATTCATGTCGATGATAATGATAAGGTCTATACCAAACCTGAAGATGCAGTTAAGTTTGTGCAAGAAACAGGCGTTGATGCCTTAGCGATTGCAATTGGTACTAATCACGGTCAATTCAAAAGCAAAACCGAAGTTAATATTCCTTTACTAAAACAGATTCATCATGTTGTTAATATTCCATTAGTTATTCATGGTGGTACTGGCGTTAAAGAGGAAGATTACCCTGAGTTAATTAACAATGGTATTCGTAAATTTAACGTAGGCACTGAGTTACTTGTGGCGTGGAATTCAACAGCGAAAACCACATTTGCCAGTAGTGAGGTTAACCGTTCACTAAGGCACAATGTCATTCCAGCAAATGAACAGGTAAAATCAATTATTAAGCATAAAATGAAATTATTTATGAACTTAGATAATAGAACATAATTGAGATTATGTCATGAAAAAAACATTAATTTTGGTTGCAGGTCCACCTGCAACCGGTAAAAGCTACTTAATCACCAAAATACGTGAAAAAATACCTCATCTTTTTATGATTTCACCTGATGAGATGAAAGAGTTATTTGCTGATAAATTTGGGTTTAATAATTTAGCTGAAAAAGAGGAGTTAGAACAAAAGGTTTGGCAGTTTTATTACGACATCTTGCAAAAATATATGTGGATAGGGAAAGACATCATTGTGACAGAATACCCATTTAGCGATAAGCAAAAAAACACCTTGGCTAAATTTGCTAAATGCTACCAGTATCAAATTATTACAATTCGTTTAGTCTGTGATTTTGAGATCCTTTGGCAACGTCGTCATAAAAGAGATCTTGAACTAACCCGTCATTTAAGCCATCTGACTACCCGTTATCATGACGGTGATAAATTAACAGATAGAACAGACGCTGACCAACAAATTACGCAATCAGAGTTTAAACAACGTATTACCGAACGTAAGTATAATCAATTTTCATTGGGGAAATTATATGAAATTGATGTCACGAATTATAATACAATTGATTATGACGCATTAATTGCTGATATCATTTTGTATGTTCAATAAATGACGATAAAAATGGAAGGATATCAATTTATACCATTAATCATAAACTATTTATTATTGATAATATATCCGCCTTTTTCTTGGGACTAAAACATTTGTTTAATCAGCACAATTTGCGGTAAAATAATCAGCAAATTAATTAAAATCGAATTCACACACTATAATTGATATAAGAATAACAATCTATGATGGAATTAATACAAGTTATCGGTTTTGGTTTGCTTATGTTTATCCCCCTAACGAATCCTTTAACAACAGTTGCTTTATTGTTAGGTCTATCTGGTGATATGACTAATGATGAACGTAATTACCAGTCAAAAATGACGTGTATTTATGTATTCATTATTATGGTTGTCTCATTTTATTGTGGCCAAATTGTCATGAAAACGTTTGGTATTTCAATACCCGGTTTACGAATTGCAGGGGGAATGATTGTTGCTTTTATCGGTTTTAGAATGCTTTTCCCTCAGCAACCGGTCCATAAAACACCTGAAGCAGATGCTAAAAAGAAAGAACCATCAAATAACATCGCTTTTGTGCCATTAGCAATGCCGAGTACTGCAGGCCCTGGAACAATAGCGATGATAATTAGTATGGCATCGACCGTACAAAGTGGCGGTTATGATGTTTCAACATGGGTCATTTATACCGCTTCAATTCTCGTTCCCTTTATCTTATCCATTATTTTATGGGGTTGTATGCGCAGTGCGGGTAATATCATGCGTTTAATCGGTAAAAGTGGTATTGAGGCAACGTCAAGAATTATGGGGTTTTTGCTAGTTTGCATGGGTACGCAATTTGTCATAAATGGGATTACTGAATTAGTGCACTCTTACCCTAATCTCTAACCTAAATCGATTACCCGTATTGTTACGGGTAATCGATGTTTGTTTTATAATGTTGGTATTGTTTTAATCATCTCTATACGCATTAAATAATCATATAGTGGTACCAGTTGATTGAAGCCTTTGGCTAACTTTTTAGTCAAATTTTCATTATATAAGTCTTCAACATTACAACTTGTTGCCATGACAGCAAAGTCCTTACGATTATACCAAGTGGCAATCTGCTCAGGTTGATTTTTCACTAAAGGGCGTTTGTACAGTTCACCAACCAACTCAAAAGTTTTTTTAACACAGCTCACTGTATCTAAAAATTTTTCTGGGTCTTGGTTAATTTCACTTCTAAATATGTCCATGGTTTGTTTTGGTGCACAGTAGTAACCTAAACCATAACGGTACATATCCGGATCCATTTCAAAAAAGTATGCTGGTGCTTCTTTCCAATCTTTACTCGGTCTTTTAAATGTTAACCACAAACGGTTTCGATAAAGAGACTTATCATGGGAAAAACGTGTATCACGATTAATACGAGAAATCGTTTTACCAATTGCAGGCTTGGTTTCAAACCATTCATCAATCTTAAGCATATGAGGAGCCAGACTTTCAACTAATGAACGAAAAGGTTTAACTAACTCATTATCATATACTGTTCGATGGTTAGCAAACCATTCTCGGCTATTTTGAATTTTTACGTCTTGTAAAAAATTGAGTCCTGCTTTAGAAAATCCGGTAAATTTATTCATTATAAGCCTTTATCGTATTGTATTGATTAATACTTAAAATTTTGCATAAATTGCACGTACTTTATCTAAATCCTCTTGCGTATCAACACCAATCGCTGGTGTTTCAAGTGCCACTGCCACATGAATTTTTTCACCATACCACAATACTCTGAGTTGTTCGAGCATTTCAATTTTTTCAAGCGAACTTGGCTGCCAACGAATATACTGACGAATAAATCCAGCACGATACGCATAAATACCGATATGGCGTAGGTAAAAATCACCAATCGAAGTTTTAGATAAAGCAAATCTATCACGTTCCCATGGTATGGTTGAACGTGAAAAGTAAAGCGCATAACCATCTTTGTCAGTCACAACTTTCACTGCGCCGGTATTGAATGCTTCTTCAACATCGGTAATTGGCACCGCGAGTGTCGCCATACCCGTTTTGTATTTTACTAAATTATCAGCAACTTGATCTATAATAACTGGGGGAATTAATGGCTCATCACCTTGTACATTAACAATGACTTCATCATCTGAAAATTGACACAAATTGATCACTTCAGCCAGTCTTTCTGTACCTGAATTATGTTTTTCACTAGTTAACACGACCTCACCACCAAATGACTTAACGACATCAAAAACACGCTGATTATCTGTTGCAACAATAACTCTTGTCGCTTTAGATTTTTTTGCTTGTTCTAAGACTCGCACAATCATCGGTTTACCAGCAATATCAGCTAACGGTTTTGCTGGTAATCTTGTTGAAGCATAGCGTGCAGGTATGATTACCGTATAATTCATAGCGTTGCCTTATTATTGGTTAGATCTAATGTTTTTGCTTCGTCTTCAATCAAGACCGCAATACCATCAACAACGGTATAAATAAGCTGATCGTTTAGACAAGACAATGTTTGTTGTTGTTCATTATAATCAAGCTTACCAAAACATTTTGGACAAGCAATTGCATCTAGCAGTTTTTGTTTCATCATCTGCACACCTTAATCTGTCTTTCTGATTTTACTGATTTGAGTTAATAGTTGTGCCATAAATTTATCTGGCAATGCGGCATTAATCGGTAAATACCACCAATTATCCTTCGCAAAAGAGAAGCATTTTACGGCATCTTTCTCTGTCATTAATAATAATTCATTTGGTTTTGTCAGTGCAGATAACTGCTGCTCTGTATACTGCTGGTGATCCATAAAAGAAATGGTATTAACAACATCAACGTGCTGTTTTTCAAGCATAGTAAAAAAACGGCTCGGATCACCAATACCGGCCATCGCACAAACATGATGTAATTGGCTAATCGGCTTACGTTCTTGTGTTAATAAATTAATGGCATCATCTGGAATGAATTGCATAGTATAAGCATCGATGTAATGTTTTTGGCTATTGCCATTGATTAAGGTGTAATCAACCTGCTTTAAACGAGAAGTTGATTCTCGCATTGGACCTGCAGGTAAAAACCAACCATTACCAAAACCACGGTTGCCGTCTATAACAACAATCTCAATATCTCGGTCTAGTGCATAATGCTGTAAACCATCATCAGTAATAATGACATCAAGCTTAAATTCGTTCAATAAAGCCTTAATGGCTTCACTACGTTTGGGAGCGACGGCAAAGGGAATGTGTGTTCGTTCATAAATCAGTACAGGTTCATCCCCAACGATCGCAGGCGGGGTTTGCTTTGTCACAATCACTGGATAATGATCACTTTTCCCCCCATAACCACGCGCGACAACACCAACTTTGTAACCATTGGCCTTTAACTGCTCGACTAAATAAATGACGACTGGCGTTTTACCATTTCCACCGACAGACAAGTTACCGACAACAATCACGGGGATAGGAGATCGCCAAGATTTAAATATACCGCATTGATATAAAATCCGACGAACAAAAACCACTAAACCATAAACCAATGATAAGGGTACGAGTAACCAATAGAGTTTATTTTCACCCGACCAGATTTTTGCAATCATTTTTTAGCCTCTCCAGCCTACTCACTGAATTGGATCTGGTGAAGTTGAGCATATACACCATTTTGTTCTAATAAGTACTGATGATTACCTCGTTCAACAATTTGCCCATCACTTACTACTAGAATCTCATCTGCATTTTCAATCGTTGATAAACGGTGCGCAATAACGATTGAAGTACGATTCTTTTGTAACTCATTTAATGCAGACTGAATTGCCCGCTCTGATTCAGTGTCTAAAGCAGATGTTGCTTCATCCAGAATCAGAATTGGATTATCACGTAATAAGGCTCTAGCGATAGCAACGCGCTGACGCTGCCCCCCTGATAACAATACACCATTCTCGCCGATGACGGTATCTAAACCTTGTTCCATATCTTTAATAAAATCCATTGCATAGGCATGTTCAGCAGCTTGAATAATTTGTTGTTGCGTATATTTTCCTGTTCGTGCATAAGTAATATTGTTTGTCACCGTATCATGGAAAAGATGAACATTTTGAGATACTAAACCAATCTGTTCACGCAATGAGGCTAGTGTATATTCTTTAATATTAACACCATCGATAAGAATTTCACCTTGTTCTAAATCATAAAAACGTGTTAGTAAACTGGCAATCGTTGATTTACCTGATCCTGAACGACCAACTAGTGCAATTGTTTTCCCTGCCGGTACTTTAAAGCTCACATTAACTAATGCGGGCGTTTCTCGTGTAGGATAGGTAAATGTCACATTACGGAATTCAATATCACCCTTAGCTCTCGTTAAAACACGAGTCCCTTCATCTTTCTCAAGCGGCATATCAAAAAGATTAAATAATGTCTGACAAGCCGCCATGCCTTTTTGAAATTGTGCATTAACATTTGTCAGTTCTTTTAATGGTTTCATCAACGCAATCATTGCAGAAAATACTGCTGTAAATTCACCAGGTGTTAGCTGTATTTCGGGGAAGCTCGCCATGATTAAAATAAAAGATAACGCAAAGGAAGCTATTAATTGCACAAATGGGGTAGATAACGCTGAAATAGATACCATACGCATCCCATGGCGACGAATCATGTTGCTTACTTTTTGGAAATGGCTGATTTCAGTATCTTGAGCACCAAAAATCAAAACCTCTTTATGGCCTTTTAACATTTGTTCAGCTGAGCTGGTCACTTCCCCCATGCTATTTTGAATATTTTTACTTAATTTTCTAAATCGTTTTGAAATAACACCAATTAATATCCCGACAATAGGCCCAACAACAAACAGAACGAGTGATAGTTGCCAGCTATTATAAAACATCACAAACACTAAGCCGGTTAAATAAATGGATTCTCTAACTACCACAATTAAACTATCTGCTGATGATGATGCAACCTGTTCTGAATCATAGGTGATACGTGAAAGTAATCGTCCTGTTGAATTTTGGTCGAAAAAACTGACTGGAGAATAAACAAAGTGAGAAAAAAGATCTTGCCTTATCCCCATCACAATTTTACCCGATACCCAAGCGAGCGTATAAGCGGAAACATAGTTGGATACCCCCCTAACTAAAAAGAGACCAACCACAATAAAGGCCAAGTTGAAAAGAAAAGAACGGTCATTTTCTGCAAATCCTTTATCAAGCAAAGGCTGAATTAATGATAAAAGGTAAGTATCCGATGCGCCATTAATGACTAAACAAATGACTACAACAACCAAATAAGGTTTAAATGATGAAATTCTGGGCCAAAGGCGTTTAAATGTTTTCCAAGTTGATAAATCTTTATCTAAATGTTGTTCGCTCACGTTAATTCCGATCCGTCATACTAATAAAATTGATCTATTTTACCTGTAAATAGGCAAAGCGCCAAACCAATCATGATACCAGCGTGGTTTTATTTCATAGCGCATACGTTCTATAACCCAATATTCTGGATAAAAGTAGATGGTTATTTGCCCGCTTTCTTGCGTTAAAAAGTAATTTAATTTAAGATCATTATACCGATTTAAAGCCTTATTAGAAGGCAGTTTCCAAGGATTATAACGCGATACTGATCCTAATGTCATTTCAGGCTTTACGTGCGCTAAAAAAGCATAATAGGAAGAGGTATTACTACCATGATGAGGCATTTGTAAAATTGTTGAAAATAGCCGATTTTTTTGCATTAAAACTAAATTTTCCTCTTGTGCCCGTTCAAGATCCCCCGTCAGCAACAATGAATACGTTCCTAGTGTGACTTTTACGACACAAGATTCAGCATTAAAGGCAGCTTGGTTCATCGCTAATGGCCACAACACGGAGAATTGTAATCCATGCCATGCTAATGAATGACCATTAATGCAATCATAATCATTGGGTAATTTAGTCGATGAACTCATCAACCATGCATCAGGGAAATGTGTTTTAATAAAGTTTAAACCGCCAATATGATCATTGTGTTCATGGCTAATAATAATCCCTTCAACGTTGAGATTATGCCAAGTCAAAAAAGGTAAAATAATACGCTGTGCAGCAGAAGTATTTTGCCAACTTGCACCTGTATCATATAAAACAGCCGATCGGCCTTGACTAATCACTACCGCTAAGCCATGGCCAATATCTAACATATCAACCCGCCAATCATGTGATGATCTTTTAAATAAGGGTGAAAAAATGCACATAATAATCAATAAAAAAGTGGCTGTTCGACTACGCCAAAAAGCAGTTTGCCGGCAAAATAGTGCTAACCAACCCACAATACTAAAAAAATAAAATTGATTAGCAATACCAAACCAATACCCTGTTATTGGCTTTAATAACATAAATAATAAGGCTAAGGATTGTTGAGCTAAAACGCCAAACCATAGAGACACATAAAAACAGTTCAACATACTCGTCACAAGTAACAGCAAAATGCATGGAAACGTATAAAATGAAATGATAGGAATGGCAATCAGATTAGCTAAAATAGTAACAAAACTTATTCCTCCAAAAATAAAAAATTGAATAGGCAGTAATAGTAAGGTTAATAAGCATTGTAGCGTAAATAATTGCCTTAAATAATCGATTTTATGTCCTAACCAATCAGACTGTACACGCCATTGCCGAATAATAATTAAACAGACGACGGCATAACACGATAACCAAAAACTTTCAGACAAAATCATCAGTGGATCAAATAACAATAATATCGCAATGACGCGGTTAATAATTTGCCAAGGACTCAATATTGTTTTGCGATAGCGAAGTATTAACCACATTGATAGAGCAAGCATTGCACGCATAACTGGCGGATTTAAACCCGATAACCAAGCATAAAATCCTGCTGCACAAAATCCGACGATCGTCGGTAACCAGTAAGTCATGAGCTTGACGGGTAAAAAATACTGTATGGCTCGTACACTACGTGCACATAAATACACAACAAGTAAAATATGCATTCCTGAAATCGCCATCAAATGAGCAATACCCGTTTGTAACATCATCGTTTTATGCAATTCGGTTAGCTGGCTACGCTCGCCAAATGCAAGTGCAAACATAACATCACCATATTCAAATAAATTGAAATAAGGCGCTGCTTTGTTGACAACCATTTGTCGTATATTCGATGTTTTATCAATGATGGTTGCATCTTGAATTGTGCCACTGAGTAAACGCCGATTGGCAATAGCAAAACGCTGGCTATCAAAACCACCTTGATTCAAATAGCTATGGACAACTTTTGTTTTAATTTTAAGCTGCCAGCGTTCTCCAGCATGAGGAATGGATCTATTTTTCCAGAGTAGAGACACAGTTAAGGAGTCTGCTATTGGTTGTTGATTAATAGTGAGAATAGTAAAGTCAATATATTGTCCATCTTGATGATTATCGCTAACGATATAACCTGTGTTTATACTTTTTACGGATGCTGTAATCATCATTGTTTGATCTATATATCGTTCGATTCCCGCTAAAAATTGTGTTGCACTCGTAGTTGACCACAATAATCCAGCAATAAAAAAACCAACGATAATTCATAAATTACTTTTGCTACAAAATGCACTGATTGCTATCAAAAATAGCAGAATAATTATCCCGTTTCGGACAGGTATCGAGGGTAATTTCACAAAAAATAATAATGGTATACAACCACTAGAAAAGGCCAATGAACTTAAATCATAAGGGATTTTACTCTGCAAATGCCACCTTCATTATCTAATAAGTATGTATTAATTATCTTTAGCAAATAATGAATTCATTCAGCGCATATTAAATATTTAACGATAAAATTTGAGATATAATGTATAAAACAGTGATAGGTGAAGTGAATAAAAAGAATATAATGCGAGATTCTTCACAATAAAAAACCGTGCATCACATTGAAATAATGCACGGCAAAAACGTCATCAATTAAAGCGGTTTATTGATATCAACACCGCGTATTTCGTATGCTTTAGTACGTTCAATTGATTGAATAGCCGCAATAATATCACGCCCTTCGCGCATACCATCAATTAATTTTCTTGCTTGTTTACTGTCACCGATTTGTTGGAAAACATAGTTATGCTGATCAGCATGTTTTCTAAATTCATCAATAAATTGGGTAACCGGAGTCAGACCTAAACAAACAAAACCATAGTCAAATTCAAGCTCTTCAATTTGACCTTTTCGACGTACGACAAAACGATCTTCTTTAACTTCTTGTAACGTCGTTTCTAACATCACATTAACGTTATTATCTTCAATCATTTTCATCATAGATAAGCGACCAATAACATCTAAATCTTTGGCTAATGCTGATTGCATTTCAACAATCGTAGAGCTTTTTGCTTTATTTTCAGAAAAATACTCAACCACATCAAGACCAACAGCCCCGCCACCAATCACGACAATTTTCTTATCAGGGATATTCGTAAAGTATTCAAAATTATCCATTAAATCAAAAATTGAAAAGACTTTACGTTCTTTCTGTGATAATTGTTCATGTAAACCTTTGATTGGCGGTAACAATGCTTTTGCACCGGTTGCGGCGACAACCAGGTCAGGCTGATGGCTAGCCACCATTTCAGGTGTCGCTTTTGTGTTTAAATGGACTTTTACATTAGGTAATTTATTTAAACGATTAATAAGGAATTTTGGTAAATCAGCAATTCTACGTTTATAAGGAAAACGTGAAATAATCGATGATAACCCACCTAAAAATGGTTTTTCCTCATATAACGAGACATTACAACCGACTTCTGCAGCACTCGCCGCCGCTTCAAGCCCCGCAGAACCACCGCCAATGATCACGACATTAAGAGGTTGACTAACTTGATAACGTTTGTAATCTTCGTAACTGATAATATCGGGATTCACGGTGCAACGGATCGGTTTTGATTTAGCAATACGATGATCTGCACAACCAATATTACATGAAATACAACGACGTAATGTATCAAGTTCATTATTTTTAACTTTCTCAACCCAATAAGGTTCTGCAATAAGACCTCGCCCCATTACCACAAAGTCTGCATGACCATCTTCTAATGTTTGAGCAATAATTTTTGGATCACGAAAATTACCCGATGTTATTGTCGGTTTATTGAATTTTTCTTTAACTGCTTTTGCCATATATGAACGCCAGCCATCAGGTAAATTCATTTGGTCTATCTGCATAAACAAAGTATCATTTTGTGCCGCAGATACGTCAAAAATATCGACTTCATCAGTTAAATATTCAAGGATTTCGAGTGTATCTTCTAACGTATTCCCACCTTCAATAAAATCATCAGCACTAAAACGTAGCATAATTAAGAAGTTGGGTCCGACACTTTTGCGGATTTCGTCAATAACCATACGCACAATACGCGATCGATTCTCAACGCTTCCACCAAATTCATCTGTCCGCTTATTGAATAATGGCGATAAGAATTGACTTAATAAATAAGAGTGGCCCGCATGAATTTCAACCGCATCAAAACCTGCTCGTTGAACTCTTGAAGCGGCAATGCCATATTGCTTTACAACATAATGAATCTCGTCAACAGACATTGGTCTTGGTGCATTCCCCCCTGTTTTAGACGGTACATTTGATGCAGAAATAGGCTGCAGACCATTTAAACGGCCAAAGTAAGCTGAGGCGCCGGCATGATTAATTTGTACAGCAACAGTTGCTCCATGCTTATGCATGCGCTCGGTAAAACGATAAAATCCCGGAATATATTGATCATTATCGATTCTTAATTGTGTCGTCCCATTGGTTCCATATGGGTAATCAATACACACATTTTCTAAGATAATAAGACCCGTTCCACCTTTTGCTCTTTGTTCATAATACTGTAAATGATCATCAACAAATTCACCACTGAGTGTTGCAAAATTAGTTCCAATAGGCGGCATAACAATACGGTTTTTGATGGTAGTACGTTTGATTGTTATCGGTTGAAAGATTGCAGAAAAATTGCTCATGTTACTCCCTCATATCACGCCACAAAGCATTATTTGTGGTTAGTTATAATTTGAAATTGATATTCGATTAAGGTCATTATACATGATAATTCATAAAAATATTCATTATTTTTTTAAAAATTCATTAAATTTTACTATAAATAAAATGATAAATAATAATATATATCAATATAATAATTTTTATATCATTAATTTTAATTAAAAAATAATAAATTAACCCACTTTATAAAATAATAAGGAAAACAAATAACACTTTGTTTTATATAAATTAATAAAAAAATACATAAAATATAGTGATAATATGTTTTTAATCGATAAAAAATACAAATCAATCTATATCATGATGAACAATACGAGACAATGAGAGGTAAAATTAACTTTGAAGGATCAGGGCGATGCCCTGATATCCTATAATCTTATTTGAGATAATTGAGTTGATATTACATAATTAGTATCATTATTTTTTAGCTGAAGCTCTTTGATTAATAGCAAATTGACGACGACCACCCGGTCTTGGGGCTAAATCACCTAACATGACTTCATAACCACCATCAACCACGAGCTCTGTGCCATTAGAATAATCAGAACGTTTACTTGCCAAATATAGCACAGCATTTGCAATATCAATCGTTTCACCAATACGACGACTTGCAATCATACGTGTACGACCTTCTTCAACTTCTTTGTCTTCGTAGAATTTTTTCGACAACGGTGTTTTAACAAAACAAGGACAAATTGCATTACTACGCACCCCAAATTGCCCCCATTCAGCTGCGATTTGTTTTGATAACATGGAAACGGCAGCTTTGGTTGAGCTATATGCACCACTGTAGGTTTCAGGTGTGTGTGACGCAACTGTTGAAATGTGAACAATACGCCCTGCTTTTTGTTCAATCATTAAGCGACCAAAACGTTGTGACATCAAAAAATAGCCCGTCATATTAACATTAATCGTTAGATTCCATTCATCCAGAGGTAAGTCTTCTAGTGGACAAAAACGTAGTATTGCAGCCGTATTCACTAATACGTCACAGCGACCAAATTCTTTTTTTACTGTTTCGACAGCGGCATCCACACTTTGTTCATTTGTTGTATTACACGCTAATCCAATTGCTTTAATACCATATT
Source organism: Orbus sasakiae (assembly GCF_039542345.1). NCBI lineage: Bacteria > Pseudomonadati > Pseudomonadota > Gammaproteobacteria > Orbales > Orbaceae > Orbus > Orbus sasakiae. The sequence continues at coordinate 451,836 of NZ_BAABHY010000001.1, read as the reverse complement.
CTTGGGATAACTGATTAGCATAATCTTGACATTTTTCCGCGTCGAGATCGATTAAAACCAAGTTAGCTTTCTGTTTAGCAAACTCCTTACAGATCTCAGCTCCCATACCGCCTACCGCACCAGTAATAACGCAAACGTCACCTTCTAGACCTAACCAATTATTATTCATAAAAAAGCTCCTAATTAAATAGTGATAATCTTTCGTAACTATTACGCTAAGCTGCGATGTAGCACGTTTAATATGTTTCGTAACTCTTTAACATCGAGTTGTCCTGGTGCAGAAACGTTTTTTGCTGCCCCAAATGTTAAATCTGAACCAAATGTTTCACCTGCAACTCGGCTAATCGCACCTTTACCGGCCATCGACATGGTAATAAGTGGCTTGGTTGCATATTTCTCTTTCATTTCTGCTGTTGCCGCTAATAACGTTAACACATCGGTAGTCGAACGTGGCATGACGGCAATTTTAGGAATATCAGCACCTAAATCTTGCATTTTACGTAAACGAGAGACAATATCCTCTTGAGTTGGGGTTTTATCAAAATCATGATTTGACGCAATAACCAATACGTTATTTTGATGCGCTAATGCGATAACTTCTTTAACATAACTATCACCAATAAATACTTCGACATCGACAAAATCAATTAATCCAGATGTAATCATCTGTTTATTTAGATTCACATAAAATTCGGTTGAGGCAGGATAAACACCACCTTCATTTGCCGTACGAAATGTAAATAAAATCGGTTTATGGCCGATCACAGCATTAATTTTAGCTGCCGCTTTTTTTACAGCGTCAATATTGTCAACTTGATTAAAATGATCGACTCGCCACTCTAAAACATCGAAATCAATCTCTCTTAAAAACTCGACTTCATCAGTCAGATCTTGTTCTGTTTTCCCAACAAGTGGCACAATAATTTTAGGTGCCCCTGTACCAATTTCTAATCCTTTGACGGTAATTTTAGTCATTTGCTCACCAATATTTAAATTCTGTTTGAAATGTCTTTAATACATTTTATATGCAACAACCAAACTGACTGTCGCATATAAAGTTGATAATGGTTTTATTTTTTAAACCACCTGCTCCACTTTCATTAAACACTAATCATTAAAGCCCATTTTTTCTTTCACATAATCAATAGGGGCATCTTGTCCTGTCCAAATTTTAATTTGAGCATGCCCTTGCCATAACATCATACCGATACCATTTAGGGTTTTACAGCCTTGGCTCTCAGCAATTTCTAGTAATTTTGTTTTTCTCGGGCTGTAGATACAATCGCTGACGACAAGCTCTTTTCTTAACATACTCGGATCGGTAATTAGGCTTTGTCCTTCAAGTGGCTTCATGCCGACTCCTGTTGCATTACATAAGACAGTACTACCTGATAATGCTTTACGTAATTGATCTTGATCTGCTAAATCATAAACCGTTGCTTTACATTTGGTTTTTTCATTAATACGTTTAGCAATTTCAACAATTTTGTCGTAACAATCATCTTTCTGGTTGAAAATAGCGAGTTCTTTTACACCATCTAATGCTGCTTGAACAGCAATTGCACTTGCTGCGCCACCTGCGCCAATGAGGGTCATTTTCTTGCCAATCACATCGACACCGGCTTCTTTTAATGAACGCATGTAACCCATACCATCTGTGTTATAACCAGTTAGAACACCATCATCATTAGATATCGTATTACAGGCACCGATCATTTCGACTGCTGGAGTCAATTTATCTAAAAATTGACAAACCAATTGTTTATTTGGCATCGATACGGCACTACCACGAAGCCCTAAAGCACGCATTCCTTTTACGGCATCTTCAAGTTTATCTTGTGTGACTTCAAATGCGAGATAGACGTATGGAACATCTAATTTTGAATACAAAATGTTCTGCATTTTAGGTGATAGACTATGTCTAATCGGGTAAGCCATTAAACCGATCAATAAAAAATGACCATCAATATTTTCTCTCATAGATTTCTTACCTTTAGTTAATTATTCAGATTCTGCAACTTTTTTAAGCAATGCTTTTGTATCTTGTAAATACATTTTTGCACGTTCAATCGGAGATTTATGTAAAGCAAGCTCATCATTACAACATTCAATTGAAATGGGCATTTCAGGTAATGCTTTCAATAATGAAACAAGATCAATACCGCCTGTACCTGGTGATAAACGATAATTACGTGCTTGATACAATAAACCTTCTGTATCTTTTGGTTTTTCACGTGTACCATCACACAACTGCATATAGCGCCAACACTCTTTGGGTACTTTCTTGAGATCATCTAATGTATTGGCCCCACGGTCAAAATGTAGCGGATCAATAATCATACCTTGGTTATTTTGATTAGCAGACGTTAATAATTCTACGCCAGAATTGACGGTAGGTATATCAGTCCATGGCATTGGTTCAATATTAATTGCAATACCGAGTGGCGCTGCTATTTCACATAAACGAGCGAAATTGTCAGCTAAACGGTTTTTATCGGGATCATTACCCGCTAATAATACTTGGCTTGCACCGAGTCTGGCTCCCGTTTCAAGTACCGGTAAAAAATTAATGACACGGGTATCTGGCTTCAGGCGGAAAATTTCGATATCAAGCACTTTAATACCGGTTTCTTTCAATCGTCTTTCGACTTCACGAATTAAAGGTGTATCGCCTACTGTCGCATAAACAGGTTCTGTTGGGGTTGCTGGTATCAGCCTTAAGCCAACATGGGTATAACCAGCTTCCGCCGCCACAATAACTTGATTCGCTGGAGATACATCTAATACAGTTAAGGCTGCAAGACCAATTGGACGTTCTGACATAGCTTTCCTCCTAAATAATATAAAACGGTTAAATTTCTAAAAGCATTGGTTATAATTTAAATCATAAAAACAAATTTATCTATAAATAATGCATTTTTAATTTATTTTTTTTATAATTTAGGTTGAATATTTTTTAAAATCAATCAAAATAGATAAATAAATTTAAAATAAATCATTATAATAAAGAAAAAATAACAATATGAATTAATAATGATAGTAATATCACAATTTGAAAAAAGTCTATTTCAAGCTATTTATTTGTCGAATAATATCTGTTATACATAGCATTAATTATTTTACATCGCAGAAATTTTTTTAATGAAAAATAATTAATTATTATTAATCATCAAATTAAAAAATTTCGTGATTTTTCCACCAAAAACAAACTATAAATAGAAAATTACGATTAATTTTAAAAAATAACAAAGAATATTTTATAAATTTATCTTATCTCTAGAAGGACATTTAATGAAAAACAAATATATTTGGACCTCAATTTGCCTGTATATGAACTATTTTGTTCATGGTATGGGAGCAATCATTCTTGCTCAAAACATGAATTACCTAACTTCACAATTAAATACAGATACTGCAGGCGTGGCATTTGTTATTTCTGGGCTGGGGATTGGTCGTTTATTAGTATTATTTGTTATGGGGACATTATCAGATAAATATGGACGTAAACCTTTCGTATTTTTGGGGGGATTATTCTATATTGGCTTCTTATTGGGTATATTAATTAGTCCAAACTTACAAGTTGCCTTTATTTTTGCTATTTTAGGCGGTATTGCCAATTCAACGCTGGATGCAGGAACTTATCCCGCATTAATGGAGTCATTTCCTAAAGCAACAGGAACAGCATCCATTTTAACTAAAGCTGCAATCGCTGGTGGTCAATTTGTTTTACCGATCGTCATGACTGTCATTATTGCCACGCAAGCATATTATGGTTGGTCTTTCTTCTTCTGTATTGCAATTTTAGCGGTGAACGCATTAGCGGTACTTAAGATGCCTTTTCCTAATCATAAAAAACCAGCGTCCGAAGAGGTTACACAAGCTGCATTAGATGAAGATTCAACGCCATTGCCAAAACTTAAAGAGAAAGCAAACTTTTGGATTGAAGGCATATGCTTTATCGTGATTGGTTATACTTCAACAGCCACTTTCTATTTAGTCTCTATCTGGTTACCTAAATTTTCATCGGCGGTTGCACACATGAATGAATCTGCAGCGGCTCAAACCATTAGCTATTATGCTATTGGTACACTTGCTAGTGTTATCTTGACATCAATTTTAGTTAAAAGTTTAATACGTCCAGTATATGTCGTATTTGTCTACCCGATGTTGTCTGCAATCATGCTATTTATACTTTACCTTTTCCCATCACCGATGTTATGTATGGTGGGTGGCTTCATTCTTGGTTTTACTGCGGCTGGCGGGGTATTACAACTTGCCTTAACAACCATGGCAGAGTTCTATCCAGAAGGCAAAGGTCGTGTATTAGGAATTTTCTTTACGTCATCGAGTTTAGCAACATTTTCTATTCCCGTCTTTACAGGCATTATTTCAAAAACCAGTATTGCCAATATTATTCTTTTTGATGCCTTTATTGCTGTCATCGGTGCAGTTTTGGCATTGGTAATCATTGCTCGCTATCACAAAATTTTTGAAATGCCTAAAAAGAAACACGCCGCATAACAGATACACTTCATTTAAGCTAAGGGCACGCATTTGTGCCCTTCTTGCTATCTTAGTAAACCATTTTTTTATTAACTGTTGATATTTTCTTAAAATACCAGGTCAATGCTATTGAGGTTTAAGGTCATGCATCAATACTTGCTCACAAGCAACAAAAAATCATTTTTTACACTATAATTATAGGTTATGATAAAAATTTAACGAAAAACAACACTTGATAAACGGATAAGAAAATAGCGTTAGCGGGGATCATTGATTAAGGCGAAGAAGATAGACACCTTAGTTTTAATTTACATATGACATTTTGGCTAAAATTCGATAGCTTAGTGATACTTACAATCACTTAAGCTATCGAATAAAATAAATAAGGCTTAGATTTTACTCATATCAATCACTTTTCTAAAACGACTAAAGACTATCAAACCAAGCACCGCGCTTGATAACGCGACCGCTAAATCGACTAAAATAGCATAGCTAACATTAGTGATTGCTAATTTTGGCACAATCAATGGTATCACAATAAATGACATACCACTCAATGTATACATCGTCCCTACAGCAAAGCCTTTTTTATCAGGAAATAGCTGCTGCATAACAACTAATGTGAGTTGTAAAACACCACCGGCCGCGGTCAGCCCCATGCCGATTGCGGCAATAAGACTCATTGTTGGTGTTAAATTAAATAGGAACATAATTAATATTGCCGCAGACAACAATGGTAAAATAATAATGCAGTAAATAGGTTTTAATACCTTTTTAACCACATAAGCCGTTATGAAAACAGAAATAATGGAAGCCGTACTATAATAGCTGATCAATTGTCTAGATTCGATGGCGTTCATACCAATGCCTTTTTCAGCAATAACAGGTAACCATTGTAGAATGATGACAAAGGTTGCTGTTGTTGTGAATCCCATAACAATTAACAAAATCCCTTCAAACCAAATATTAGGTTTGCCAATAAAATAATTACTATTCCCCTCATTACCACAGATCACGGTCGTTATAGATGGGAATTTTTTTGGCGCTAAAAATAATGCATTAATCACTAAACATAATGTAAAACCAATAAACGCGTAACCATACCAAATATCATAATAATGAAACAATGTAACGATAAACGGTAATATCAGCGTTCCCATTGAAATAAATGATTTAATTAATACACTTGCAGTACCCGCTGAACATGGGAAACACTCAGTCAGTGCAGGCATTGAACCGGTGTCTAAAAATGAATTACCAACACCAATGAAAATAGCTAGTACAAAAGCAACATGGATATTGTTACAAAACAGTATACCAATAAAGAAAATGACATAACTTAACATACCAAGATAGATAAAGGGTTTTCGACCAAATCTATCAGATAAAATACCACCAATAAACATCAAAAATATCTTACCAAATCCAATACCTGAGGCGACATATCCGACGCCGACAATATCTGTGTTAAGTTGTGCTGAAATTTCAATTGAAAATTGCATAATTACAATTAAAGCGATGCTTTCAATAATATAATTAGCATAAATAGAACCAGCAATAGCATAAGAACTATTGTTATTAGCCATTCTAAAATACCCCACCATAAATTTAAGTTTAAAATTTTAAAAAATCATTAGGATAATATTAGCGTGTATACGCCATTTAGCAAAGAAAAAAGGCAATATTTATCTTTGTTTTTTGTTTATTTTTTAATCTAAAAATAACTTTTTAATAGAAAAACTAATCAAGATCACATTTTTTTATAAATTTAGTCTATAAATTTACTGAATTACAATAGAAATATAATGGATCCGTTTTGTTATAAAACGAACCTCATTCCGCCAGTTGTTTAATTGGTGATGAGAAAATGATTCACTCATTACAAAATCGGCAAAGTAAGATAAAAATATCGTAAGATTAGTAATTTCACGAAGTAAAGTTGAAATGAACAATAAGGGAGCGAAACTAACGACAGCTTCGCTCTTATAGAATTTAAAAGAATACCTTAATCAATATTAAGTGAATCTAGCATTTGACTTAAAATCTTCATTTCTTCACAATCAACATTTATGACATGACTTGCTGAGTCCATATAAAGATGATGACGATCAGACAATACTTTTTCCATTTCATCAACAATCGACAATCCTGTCAATGACGGACGTTGTGCAATATTAGGATCCTTCATTAATCGTGATGCTAACACGTTTGCCGGTGCAGAGAGAAAAAATACAATTCCCATCTGCTGCATGAATTGACGATTATGATCAGCAAGAACCATACCGCCACCAGTAGCAATAACACGACATGGCGTTGTTACATCTTTAAGTACTTGACTTTCTCGTATCCTAAAACCATCCCACCCCTCTTTTTCAACAATTTCAGCGACGGTTTTATTGGTTGATTCAAGTAAATAAACATCTGTGTCAATAAACGAGTAATTTAATTTTTCAGCAAGTAGTCGACCCATTGTTGTTTTACCAGCAGCTCTCGCGCCAACTAAATAAATTGTTTTATTCATGGTTGATTCTCAGAAAATTAATAAAAATAGTACTATCATATTATTCATAATAGCTAGAATTGCAATAAATATTTACACTAATTTCCCATATAAAAAATATTGTTATTTTTCAGCTAAGTAAGAGAAACTCAATGTAAACTATAGTTTACATTTATTTAAAATTAGCACATGCCAATAGAACTAAACGATGTAGCCTAACGATTAAGATAATCATTGGTTATTTGTAACAAACATCATTCTTGGTATAACGTGTTTTACACAATATCCACTAGCAAAGTTTTTCTAAACCACGAAAATACAGTTCTGTAGCTATTGACTGATGTAAACGCCAATCTAATACCGAAAGCGATGGATTGACCTTTTTAAAGTCTTCAAATGTAAGAAAATAGCGTATATTATTGCTACCAATTCGGTTATTAATATCGGCAATAATGGCTGCGATTTTATTTTGTCGGCGAGTTTTAAGATTACGCATCTCATCAATGACTTGTGCTGGAATTTCCGCTTTACCCTGCTCCCATTCATGCCATACTTCTGCAGAGCTATTACCAATATATTCACTAGCCTCTGATACTTTTAACATGAAAAAACGACGATATGCTTGTAGTTCGATATTGGTCATAATAATCTCCAGCTTGTTTTAAATTTGATAAACAGCATAATTTATAATACTCATATTAGCAACTGATGATAAAAAACCATTACACAGTGTGCAATGGTTCAACACTATCATTAAAGTAAGTTAATTAGCCAGCAAGTGCATCAACAACAGCTTGTTTTGCTTTATCGGATAAATCATTACCCGTCCAGATTTTATATTGCGCATTAGCTTGGCCAATAAACATTTCACGACCTGAAATCGATTTCCAGCCTGCTTTTTCTGCATCTAACCGGAATCGCGTAAAATAAGGTGTATAAACGATATCATAAGCCACACCTTTACCTTTAAACCATTCAATATTATAAGGTGTTTCGCTTTCATATTTGCCTAACATCCCTAATGGCGTTGAATTGACAACTAACTGTGCATCCACTTCACCTCGTTTGTCCCAACTAACTGTTTTAAGATTAAACTCTTTTGCGAGAGTGGCAGGTAAATTATCGACGATATCAGTGACGGTGATATCGGTATAACCTAATGCTTGTAATCCTACTACCGCTGCTCTTGCTGCTCCGCCTGCACCAAGTAATAAGACCTGTTTATACTCTTTAGGCAAAGGGTCTTTTTCTAATGGTTCCATAAAACCTTTGACGTCAGTATTATCACCACAGAGTTTATCGCCATCCCAATAAATAAGATTGGCAGCACCCACTTTTTTAACACGATCAGTCACTTCATCTAAAAAGGGGATAACGGTTTGTTTATGGGGAATGGTTACACAACAGCCACGAATATTGAGTAATCTTACTGATTTAACAAAATTTTCAACTTGATCTGGTGGTGTTGGCCAAGCAACTAACACAGCAGGAATATTTTGATCTTTAAATGAGGTCGTGTGAATTAGTGGGCTAAGTGTCTGCCCTAGCGGATAACCAATGATGCCATAAATACTATAGGGTTTAAACTGACTCATATAAAATCTCCTTTTTATGAATATGCAGCATAATATACGTTCGAATAATCAGATGAACAATCAAAATAAAGATATTTTCTATAAAACAACCATTATTCATCAATATTATGAATAGATAATAGCACGAATTTATATATTAAAAAAACCATCACCACAATATTTTGTCAAGAATCGATAAAATTTTTGTGCAACTGGCATTAAAGGTCTATTTTTTACTGTTGCAATATAAATATCACGTTTCTGACGATTCTTATTCATTGGAATTAATGAAACATTTGACTCAGCAGGGACAGGAACTCTCACCATCATTCCAATACCATAATTAATTGAAGCAAGGCCAATCATTGCATTTTCACTTTCAACTCGGCTAACCACGTTATTAAGTACCACACCAGATTCAGCAATCATATTATCTAAATAACCACGCATACCGCTACGTTGCGTATAAAGAATCACGGGTTCGTCTGCAATATCTTTTAAATCAAGTTTTTTGCGTTTTGACAATGGATTATCATTCGATATGATAAAAACGATTTCTTGTTTTGCAAGGCGAGTAAATTCAATCTCAGGATCATCATTCACATATGAGCAAAGTCCAATGTCATAATGTTTATTTTTTAATTCATGTACGATATTACGACTTAAATCTTCGTAAAATGAGAAAGAGATGTTTTCATATTGAGGTAAAGCAGTAAAGGATTGAATAATTTTAGGAACATAATTTAAACTCAATGAATAAACAAAAGCGAGCCTAATATGACCATGGGATATACTTGTTAATTCTTTAACAAACTGTTCACCTTCATTGAGTGATTGTAGTGCTTGGTTAACATAAATTAGATATTGCTCACCTTCTTTAGTCAGCTCAACATTACGACCTTTTTTTTGAAATAATTTAATACCGACTTCCTTTTCAAGTTCTGCAATGGCATGACTTAAGCTGGGTTGGCTAATAGAAAAGTATTCTGACGTATAAGTATAATGTTGATTTTTAGCAAGTATTTGAAAGTATTTGAGCTGTTTTAAGTTCATTGAATATGTAACTCTAATATTAAATTTATCGTATATATCAAAATGTTTTAACACTATTTAATCTTTTTGACAATATTTGATTATAAATATTACGTATTATCTTATAACATGATCCTATAACCATATTATAATCATGGTTGATAAACGACATCAAAATGATATGAGTTACAGCGTTCATGATTTTAAACAAAAAAATAAGCACTTAAAATTAAGTGCTTATTATAAAAAATTCAGTATGAAAAAGTGATTATTTATTACCGTTCACTCGTTCTCTTAATTCTTTACCTGGTTTGAAGTGAGGAATATACTTTTGTTTGACTTCAACTTGACCACCAGTTCTTGGATTTCTTGCTTTACGCGGTGCACGATAATTTAATGCGAAACTACCAAATCCTCGAATTTCGACGCGATCATTGGATTCCATTGCGCCTGTGATTTGTTCAATAATATCCCTAACTGCTTCATCAACTAACTGAACCGGAAGATGTGTCCGCCAGTTGGCAATCTTTTCAGTTAAATCTGATCTGTTCATGAGCGCTCCTTTTTTTCTTTTTATATTATCATTTAGCTATGCTAACTATTTATTATTATAGAATTAATTCTACCCCTTTTATATTAAAAGTAAAAGAGGGCAAGCCCTCTTTTTAATACAAGTAAGTAGTTTACTACTGACTAAAAACAGAAATTATTCTGATTTAGATGCTGCTTTAAATGCTTCTGCCATTGCATTAGAGAATGAAGATTCATCTTGTGCAGGGGTATTGTTTACTGCAGCTAAAGCTTCTTTCTCGTCAGCTTCGTCTTTTGCTCTGACTGATAAAGCAATTGAACGAGTTTTACGATCAAGATTTACGATTTTAGCTTCAACTTCGTCACCGACTTTAACAACTGTTGTTGCATCTTCGACACGCTCACGAGCGATATCTTGTGCTTTTAAGTAACCGTCAACGCCTTCAGCGATTTCGATTGTTGCACCTTTAGCGTCAACAGCAGTAACTTTACCTTTAATAATCATGCCTTTTTTGTAGTTACCAGCAAAACTATTAAATGGATCTTCTTCAAGTTGTTTAACACCTAAAGAGATACGCTCACGTTCAGCATCGACTTGTAATACAACAGCTTCAATATCATCACCTTTCTTATAAGCTTTAACCGCTTCTTCACCTGGAACATTCCAAGAGATATCAGAAAGATGTACTAAACCGTCGATACCACCATCTAAACCGATGAAAATACCAAAGTCAGTGATTGATTTGATCTTACCGCTAACTTTATCACCTTTATTGTGTGATTCAGCAAATTGTAACCATGGGTTTGCTTTACATTGTTTTAGGCCTAATGAAATACGACGACGTTCTTCATCAATTTCAAGGACAACAACTTCAACAACATCACCAAGACTAACAACTTTAGATGGGTGAATATTTTTGTTTGTCCAATCCATTTCAGAAACGTGAACTAAACCTTCAACACCTGTTTCAATTTCAACAAAGCAACCGTAGTCAGTTAAGTTAGTCACTTTACCAGTTACTTTAGTCCCTTCTGGGTAACGTTTAGCAATTGAGACCCAAGGATCTTCGCCTAATTGTTTTAAACCTAAAGAAACACGTGAACGGTCACGATCAAATTTTAATACTTTAACAAGAATTTCTTGTCCAACTTCAACCACTTCACTTGGATGTTTAACACGTTTCCAAGCCATATCAGTAATGTGAAGTAAACCATCAACACCACCAAGGTCAACAAAGGCACCGTAATCGGTAAGGTTTTTGATAACACCTTTAACTTCTGAACCTTCTTGTAATGTTTCAAGTAATTGTTCACGTTCTGCACTATTTTCAGATTCGATAACGGCACGACGAGAAACAACAACGTTATTACGTTTTTGGTCTAATTTAATAACTTTAAGTTCGATTTCACGGTTTTCAATGTGTGACGTGTCACGTAATGGACGGACATCAACAAGTGAACCCGGAAGGAATGCTCGAACACCGTTAAGATCAACCGTAAAGCCACCTTTAACTTTACCATTGATAACACCTAATACGGTCGCTGCATCTTCAACAGCTTTTTCTAGTGTAAGCCATGCTTCATGACGCTTAGCTTTTTCACGAGATAATATTGTTTCACCAAAGCCATCTTCAATAGAATCAAGGACAACATCAACTTCGTCGCCAACTTTAACTTCTAATTCGCCTTGGGCATTTTTAAACTGCTCTACTGGAATTGCTGATTCAGATTTTAAACCAGCATCAACTAACACTACGTCTTTGTCGATTGCGACGACAGTACCACGGATCATATTACCAGAACGAGTATCTAGTTGATTTAAAGACTCTTCAAAGAGTTGAGCAAAAGATTCAGTCATATTTTATATACTTTAAGTTAATATTAACGTCCATCTAGCTTCATGCCGAATGGGGTTGTTCAAAATACTTCATCATATCCTATAATAAAGCTTACAAATTGATTTTGCTTTTGATTACACCTAAGGCTTGATCAAACACTTCTTCAATACTCAAATCAGTTGAATCAATGACGAAAGCATCAGCGGCAGGCCTAAGTGGGGCAATCGTTCTATTACGATCTCGTTCATCCCGTTGGGTAATCTCTTGCAAAATCTCGCCGAATTTAGCACAAATTCCTTTTTGTTGCAACTGTTTCATGCGTCTTTCTGCTCGAGCCTGTGCGCTTGCATCTAAAAAGATTTTAACTGGGGCATCTTCGAACACTACCGTTCCCATATCTCGACCATCAGCAACCAATCCAGGAGCGGTCCTAAAATCACGCTGTCTTTTTAATAATGCCTCTCGAACTTTTGCTAACGGGGCCACTTTTGATGCAGCCTCACCTATCTCTTGACTACGAATGTTGCTTGATACATCGATGCGATTTAATAGAACAATTACGCCATTTTCTGTCGTTTTAAATTCAAGGGGAAGCGTTAAAGCATGTTTTGCTAACGCGGTTTCATTATCTAAAGGGATATGTTGATTTATTGCCGATAACGCAAGTACGCGATAGATCGCACCAGAATCGAGCAAGTGCCATTGTAAATGTTTAGCTAATGATTCGCATAAAGTCCCCTTACCAACACCACTAGGGCCATCAACCGTAACCACAGGAATCTGATTAGACATTATATTACCATCTCTTAAATTACCTTATTAGAATTAATCAATAATTATAAGGTAAAATTGCTTGATGGCATAACACTATCCACGTTTAAATTATGAGATGAAATTAATTATTAATACATGCAAAGGTTCTTGTTGTCGTGCGTACTGCATTATTAACATAGGCACTACCTGTACTTATGGTATATTGCTGTGTACTACTCCATGCTTCAGACGTCCATATCCCAACTGACCGCTCCCAATCACTATTTGGATAAGATGCATACCCCCATTCAGCAAACATTCCCTCACCAATCTGCCTTGTGTAAGAACCTAATAGACTATTTGTGCCATCTGTTGCAGGGTAAGGAGGATAAGTAGTCGCATTAGCATACACACTGTTAGATAATTCTGCGCGGGTTGGCAAACGATAATCAGCATTAGATCCCGTCAATGTATTACAGTAACTTTCTGCCACATCATATTTTAATGCGCCAGCATGTGGAATAAACCATTGTTTGATATCAAATGAATAATTGATTTTTTTATCTTTGTCTTGAATTGTAATAATGCCCGGTCGAAGATATTTAATCGGACCCAGTCCATTTGTTTCGCCAGAGCTTGGCCCAGTCAAAGCGACATTAATCGTATTATTATTAACGATAGATATCGAAGCAGTAATATTCCCTTGTGTAATTTGTGTTGAATCAAACGTTAACTCAGTAGCATTAACACCTAATGTTACTAATGAAAAATATGCACCATTAAAACCCGTTGTAGGAAAATTTTTACTTGCATCTGTGACTGATTGTAATTTAAATCCCGTATTACTTACCCATGGCCCGCTCGTTTTATTGTCAATATTTATATTAGGTCTAGCATAACAAACGCCTTGTATACCAAGAATCTGAAAAGTTTTAGATGGCTGTTTATAATTTGTTTCTAGTGTATTTTGAGTATAATCTTTATTACTTGGATCACCATATTGCGTACTCAAACGTATGTCACCGGATATTTCAATGGAATAAGGGGCAAACGTGTTGTTTAAGTAACAAAAATTAGAGGTTGTATTGGTAATATCTTGACTCGCGCTATTCTTAATTTTGACAACTAAACTATCAATAGCGGATAAACTAAAATCCTTGTCACCATCACTGTCAGTTGCATCATCATCAGATAATGTGGTCTTTAATCCCGCAACAATACTATTTTTTAAACTTTGAGGACTATATAGCATTGGTTCTATTTTTAACGCTGCGATATTGCTATCGTCATATATTATGCCGTTAAACTCAAATTGAAATAAACTGAATATTGATGTTCCTTGACTGATTTCTTGTTCAAGGGTCGTACTGAGACGTGGTTCGTGACCACGAATCGTATTTGCTGTCTGGGCTGAGAGTGCTGCATGTGACTTAGAACAAATAATTAATAATGAACAAAGTAATGAGACAATAAAGTAATCGTGTTTTTTGTTTAATAAATTTTTTATCATAAATAAATGCTCAAAAGCAATCGTTATTATTAAATATGTTTGGTTCTTTAATATAGTAATTTAAAAAAGACTAAAAGATAGTTAAACGCACTTTAATATAGTAAATTCTGGGTAAAATGTCTTTATATTAATGACAATAATGTAATAAAAATAGCACGAAATAATAACATTAACTATCATAAAGAATAGCGTTTGATGATAATTTTTTATTTTCCTCTTTTCAGTTGACAAAAAAATGCGTAATATACGCGCCCTTAAAGGGGATATTTACGTGCTATCTGAATCATTTAATATTGGTAACTTAACGATAAAAAACCGTCTTATTGCGGCACCAATGGCCGGAATATCAGACTTACCGTTTCGTTCATTATGTTATCAATTTGGTGCTGGTTTAGCCTTCTCTGAGATGTTTCTAGCTAACGCTCAAGTTTGGCACACCACACAATCGCAGCAAAAAATGGCCTCAAAAGAAGAATTAGGTATAAAAGCAGTGCAAATTGTTGGTAGCGATCCTGATGAAATGGCAAAAACAGCCGAGCTTAATGCTTTACATGGCGCGGAGTTGATTGATATTAATATGGGCTGCCCAGCCAAAAAAGTAAATAAAAAGCTAGCCGGCTCATCATTATTGCAATATCCTGAATTAGTTGAACAAATTTTACTTAATGTCGTACAGGCAGTTAATATACCTGTAACATTGAAAATTCGTACAGGATGGGACAAAGCTCACAAAAATTGTATAGAAATCGCGCAAATCGCCCAAAAATGTGGTATAAAAGCGGTTACGATTCACGGTAGGACTCGAGAATGCTTATTTAGAGGTTCCGCCGAATATGATTCTATAAAACAAGTAAAACAATATATTACTATTCCCGTAATTGCAAATGGCGACATCACGAGCCCAGAAAAAGCAAAAGAAGTTTTCCAATATACGAAAGCTGATGCTATAATGCTCGGCCGAGCTGCTCAGGGCAGGCCTTGGATCTTTGAAGAGATAGCGTTCTATTTGAAATATGGAAAATTAAAATCAGAAAAGAGCAATGATGAATTGAGGCAAATCGTTTTGCCACATATAGAAGCGCTCCATCGATTTTATGGTGAAAAGAAAGGATTGCTGATTGCCAGAAAACATGTGTTTTGGTATACCAAACACTATGTTAATAGCGATCAATTTAGGCGCTTATTTAGTGAAATCAATGATGCAAAACAGCAAATTGATGCACTAGAAGCATTTTTTCATAAAACTACAGTTAATTAAAAGAGTCAAAAATACTATGTCAGAAATTCGTGTTACAGCTGAAGCATTAAAATTTACAACAGTAAATTCTCAAGAACAGATCACTCAAAAACCTTTACGTGATTCAGTTAAACAAGCTTTAAGAAATTATTTATCACAGTTAAATGGTCAAGATCCTTCTGATCTTTATGAATTAGTTTTAGCTGAAGTCGAGCAACCATTTCTTGATATGGTCATGCAATACACTCGTGGTAACCAAACTCGTGCAGCCAACATGCTGGGTATCAATCGTGGTACATTACGTAAAAAGTTAAAACAATACGGTATGAGTTAATCACAACAAATCAGTTTGATAATAAAATGGCGCATAATGCGCCATTTTATTTTGTCACAAAGCACTATTTTTTGTTAAGCAACGTTTTTAATAATACATTGAGTAATACACCATATAATGGTAAGAAAAATAAACCACATATCAACAATTTAAATCCATAATCTATTGTTGCGATTTCTACCCAGTTTTCGGACATAAAAGCATCTTCGCTACGATAAAAAGCGATACTGAAAAAAACAAAAGTATCGATGATATTTCCAACAATCGCAGCTGCTGATGGTGCAACCCACCATTTTTGATTTTTTCGCAAATAATTAAATACTGTGATATCCATTATCTGACCGACAAAATAAGCAGCAAAACTCGCTAATGCAATACGAAATACAAATACATTGAAGTCAGCTAGTGAGGCTAACCCAGTCCATTGACCATCAAAAAATAGTACTGATATCACATACGATAAAATGAGTGCAGGTATCATGACGACAAATATAATTTTTCTTGCAAGGCTCGCGCCAAAAACACGAATCGTTAAATCTGTTGTTAAAAATATGAAAGGAAATGTAAATGCACCCCATGTGGTGTGGAAACCCAAAATAGTAAACGGTATCTGTACCAGATAGTTACTTGAGGCAATAATTAAAATATGAAAAAAGGCTAATTGATATAATGCCTTTTGTTTTTGGGCTGTTGTAAATAAATCCATTTTGTGTCCTTTTTTAAAATTAATTGGGGTGAGGGAACCCATCTATTATTTGTTGGCTTTTAATTGTAAGTATTCGGTTAATCCTTTCTCGCGTAGTATACAGCTTGTGCATTGACCACACCCATTAATCACACCATTATAGCATGTGTGCGTATGTTGCTTTATATAATCAAGGTAACCGAATTCATCAGCAAGTGCCCATGTTTGCGCTTTCGTTAAATACATAAGTGGCGTAATAATATTAAACGCATAATCCATAGCTAAATTCATGGTGACATTCATTGATTTTACAAATACATCACGACAGTCAGGATAACCACTAAAATCGGTTTCGCAAACACCAATGATAATGTCTGAAATTTGTTTTTGTTTGGCATAACATCCTGCGAGTAAAAGAAATAACGCATTACGTCCATCAACAAAGGTATTAGGGTATTTGTCACCTTGTTGAGCTGATGTTACCGCCATCGTATCATCAATTAAGGCATTATGTGTTGTTTGTTTGATAACAGATGTGTCGATCACAGTTTGGCAAATGCCTAAGTCATCAGCAATGTATTTTGCCCTTTCTAACTCGATAGCATGACGTTGACCATAATTAAAACTAATCGCTTCAACATGATTGACACCATATTGTGCAATAGCTTGAATTAAACATGTTGTTGAATCTTGACCACCAGAAAAGATCACCAAAGCCTTACGTTGTTGTAACATTTGAACACCACTTATCAAAATTAAAGATTAACGATTATCTATTTTTTCAGGATAAAGGTCATGATTAGCTAAACGATTAAAAGCAACATCTTGCCATTTCGTTCCTGCTTTACCATAATTTGCATAAGGATCGATTGAAATACCACCTCGTGGTGTGAATTTACCCCATACTTCAATGTACTTAGGATCCATGAGTTTGATCAGATCTTTCATGATAATGTTAATACAATCTTCATGAAAATCCCCATGGTTACGGAAACTAAATAAATAGAGCTTTAATGATTTGCTTTCAACCATTTTAATATTTGGCACATACGAAATATAGATTGTTGCAAAATCAGGTTGACCGGTGATGGGACATAAGCTAGTAAATTCGGGACAATTAAACTTTACAAAATAATCATTATCTAGATGTTTATTATCAAATGCTTCTAAGATGTCAGGTGCATAATCGTGTTGGTAGCTAACTGACTGATCACCTAATAAAGTGAGGGATGATATATTGTTCATTTTTTTCCTTAGTTTTTTTATGTGGGAGGATTTCGAACCACAAACAAGAAAGCACCGATACAATCAGTGCTTTCAGTAATAAGAACAGTAAAATTAAGATTTTAAGTTCTTTTCAATACGTTCTCTAAATTTAATACCAGGGCGGAATGTAACGACACGACGAGCCGTAATAGCCACATTTTCACCGGTCTTAGGATTTCTTCCTGGTCGAGAGCTTTTATCACGAATCGTAAAATTACCAAAACCAGATAATTTTACGGTTTCACCTTTTTCTAGGGCGACTCGGATTTCTTCAAAGAAAAGCTCTACAAGAACTTTTGATTCTTGTCTATCTATATTAAGTTTGTCAGTTAGACGCTCTGCAATATCAGCTTTAGTTAATGTCATAGTTATTATTCTCTTAATAATGCTTTGAAACGATTTTGTAAGGCAGAAATACATTGACTTACAATATGAGTTATATCTTCATCTTCTAGTGTACGCGTTTTATCTTGTAATATCAAACTGATAGCTAAACTTTTTTGCCCAGTTTTGATATTATCGCCTTGGTACATGTCAAATAAATTAACATCAACCAATTGCTCGCCGCCAACGCTTTTACATACACTTAAAATATCTGCGGCGCATACTTCACTGTCCACGACAATGGCAATATCGCGTCGATTCGCTGGATATTTTGAAACATCTTGTGCGGCAGGAATTTTCTTGGCGCTAATTTTATCTAAAATGAGTTCAAAAACAAGTGCTTTACTGTTTAAACCAAGTTTCTTTTCTATTTCAGGATGTAGAACGCCTAAATAACCGACTAATTCGTCGTTTATATATAAAGACGCATTTTGCCCGGGATGTAAAGCTGGATTGTCTGATTTTTTGAACTTAATCACATCCATTAATCCTGATATAGCTAGAATGGCCTCAACATCACCTTTAAGATCGAAAAAATCAACGGGCTGTTTCTTAATAGCCCAATGTTCATCATATAATGATCCGGTAATCACGCCAGCTAACATAGTCTGTTGTTTGATCCCTAATTCACTATTTTGATCTGGAACAAAGCGTAAACCTGTTTCAAATAAGCGAATACGTTGTTGTTGACGATTTTGATTATAGACAACAGCATCTAATAATCCGGTCCACAACGATAAACGCATCGCTGACATTTCCGTAGAGATTGGATTTGGTAATATAATTGCATCTTGCTGTGGATGAAGTAATGATTGTGTTTTTGGATCAACAAAACTGTATGTGACAGCTTCTTGATATCCACGATCAACAAGTAGATTTTTAAAACGTGTTAATGGAATAGAGCCTTCAGCATTGGCGTGCATAACTAAATCAATATTCAAATTTTGATTAGGAATATTATTGTAGCCATAAATGCGTGCGATCTCTTCTATAAGGTCTTCTTCAATTTGTATATCAAAACGCCAACTTGGTGCTTTCACTTGCCATACATTCCCGTGTGAAACAACATCACAACCTAAACGGACAAGAATATCCATAATTCTTTTAGCATCAATATGATAACCAATAAGGCTATCTACTTTTTCTCGACGTAATGAAATGGTTGCTTGTTTTGGCATTTCATTTGGATCGGTGACATCAATAATTGGACCAGCAGCACCACCACAAATACTTAATAGTAATTCGGTTGCACGTTGCATTGCTTTATGTTGTAAAGCTGGGTCAACCCCACGTTCATAACGATGCGAAGCATCAGTGTGCAAACCATATTCCCTTGCTTTACCCGCTATAGCTAGTGGTGAAAAAAATGCTGCTTCTAATAATATATCTTTCGTTTCAGTATTAACACCTGAGTCTTGTCCACCAAATATACCGGCTAATGCTAATGCTTTTTTATCATCCGCAATCACTAAGGTATGGTCTTTAATCGTCACTTCAGTACCATCAAGTAATACTAATTTTTCGTTTGGATGACCATAACGAACCGTAATACCACCTTCGATTTTTTGTAAATCAAATGCATGCATAGGATGACCTAATTCGATTAATACATAATTAGTAATATCCACAACAGCATCAATAGAACGAATGCCACTTCGACGTAATTTTTCTTTCATCCACAAAGGTGTTTGAGCACTAACATCAATACCTTTAACAACACGCCCTAAATATCTTGGTGCGGCTTTGGGTTCAAGCACTTTAATACTGACTTTATCATTACTTGCAACCGCTGGAGTTTTAAACTTAGGTTCAACAACGGTAATATTGTTAACCGCTGAAATATCACGTGCAATACCAATAATACCAAAACAGTCAGCACGGTTTGGTGTCACGCTTACTTCAATGATGCAATCATCAAGTTTTAAATATTTGCGGATATCTTCACCTAAAGGTGCATCACTCGGTAATTCAATGATGCCATTTTGATCATCAGCTATACCTAGTTCAGAATATGAACATAGCATTCCTTCTGATGGTTCACCTCTCAGTTTCGCTGCCTTAATTTGAAAATCACCGGGTAAAACTGCACCTATTGTTGCACAAGCAACTGTCAAACCTTTACGGCAATTTGGTGCACCACAGACAATATTTAATAAAGTTTCACGTCCAATATCAACTTTAGTAATACGGAGCTTGTCTGCATTTGGATGTTGTTCACACTCAACAACTTTACCAATGACAACACCAGTAAAATCCCCTGCAACTTTTTCTACATCATCAACTTCAAGACCTGCCATTGTTAGTTGATCAGATAATTGTTCACTGCTAATATCTGGGTTAACCCACTCACGTAGCCAGCTTTCACTAAATTTCATGTTTGGTATCCCTTAGACTAGTTAAATTGTTTTAAAAAACGTAAATCATTTTCAAAGAATGAACGTAAATCAGTTACGCCATAACGTAACATGGTCAAACGTTCCATCCCCATCCCAAAAGCAAAACCACTATAAACTTCAGGGTCAATACCAACATTACGTAGTACATTAGGGTGTACCATACCGCAGCCTAATACCTCAAGCCATTTACCATTTTTAGCTTTTATATCAACTTCTGCTGAAGGTTCTGTAAATGGGAAGTAACCGGGTCTAAAACGAATCTCCATATCATCTTCAAAAAAGCAATGAAGGAAATCATGTAATAACCCTTTTAAATGTGTAAAACTGATATTTTTATCAATGATTAACCCTTCCATCTGATGAAACATTGGTGTATGGGTTTGGTCATAATCATTACGGTAGGTTCTACCTGGTGCAATAATTCGAATAGGCGGTTTTTGATTTTCCATCGTACGAATTTGAACGGTTGAAGTTTGTGTACGTAATAACCGATTTGCATCGAACCAAAATGTATCATGATCAGCTCTTGCCGGATGATGAGCAGGTATATTCAGTGCATCAAAATTATGATAATCATCTTCAATTTCTGGACCAGTTTCAACGACAAAACCAAGTTTGCCAAAGAAGTCAACAAGACGATTAATGGTCAGCGTAACCGGATGCAAACCACCCTCAGCCATTTTTTTACCCGGTAAGGTTACATCAATAGTTTCGTTGGCTAATTTAGCATTTAAAGCCGCTCGTTCAAGCATCGCTTTTTTGTCATTTAATGCAGATACAACATCTTGTTTTGCATCATTAATTTTTTGTCCTACTGCAGGTCTTTCTTCAGCTGGGACATCACGCAGCGAGGCCATTTGCAATGTGAAATGACCTTTTTTACCTAAATATTCAACGCGAATCTGTTCTATTGCATTAATATCTTGCGCATCGGCTATCGCCAATTTGGCTTTGTCTACCAACTCAATTAACTGAGACATAGTATCCTCTTTATATTTGTATTGGTTGCTATGATTACTAGCATCCTATTTACTTAAAATTTTACTTATAAACGGTTGATAAAAAAAAGGCCTCTAAATGAGGCCTTTGACAATTCGTTTTCGTTTTCATTCTGCCTCAAAATGAATTCATTTAATAAAGCGAAAAAAGAAACGAAAAAAAACTGTGTACATAATTAATCTCTTAATGGTTTTAAAAATGAAAATTGAGGTCGAATCACTTCGACCTCAAATTAAAAATTATAATGCTGCTTTTGCTTTTTCAACAAGAGCTGCAAAGGCATTTTTATCAAATACCGCAATATCAGCTAAAATCTTACGATCGATTTCAATTGAAGCTTTCTTTAAACCATTGATGAAACGGCTGTAAGATAAACCACATTGACGCGCTGCCGCGTTGATACGTACGATCCATAATTGACGGAATTGACGTTTACGTTGACGACGGTCGCGGTATGCGTATTGACCAGCTTTGATAACAGCCTGGAATGCAACACGATATACACGTGAACGTGCACCATAATAACCTTTTGCTTGCTTTAAAATTTTCTTGTGACGAGCACGAGCGATAACACCACGTTTAACACGAGCCATAATAATCTCCTAAATTAAATTAAACGTGTGGAATACACGCTTTGACTAAACCTAAATCACCTTTTGAAACCATGGTCAAACCACGTAGGTGACGTTTACGTTTTGTCGATTTTTTAGTTAAGATATGACTCTTGTTAGCTTGCTTGTGTTTAAAACCACCAGAAGCTGTTTTTTTGAAGCGTTTTGCTGCGCCTCGTACAGTTTTAATTTTTGGCATAATAATACTTCCACATCCGCATTGTTAATAATATAAAATAATAGGTGTTATTCTTATTCACACAAGAATAAACTTGTTAAAACCTACGATTTCTTCTTAGGTGCAAGCACCATGATCATTTGACGACCTTCAATCTTAGTTGGATAAGATTCAACGACAGCCAAATCAGCTAAGTCTTCTTTAATGCGATCAAGCATTTCAATACCTAACTGTTGGTGAGCCATTTCACGACCACGGAATCGCAGCGTAACTTTGGCTTTATCACCATCTTCGAGAAAGCGAATCAGGCTGCGGAGTTTTACCTGATAGTCACCTTCATCTGTACCAGGTCGGAATTTTATTTCCTTAACCTGAACAACCTTTTGTTTCTTTTTCTGTTCTTTTGTTGCTTTGCTCTTTTCATAGATGAATTTGCCGTAATCCATGATACGACAAACTGGCGGCTCTGCATTTGGACTAATCTCAACTAAATCTAAAGACGCATCTTCAGCTTGCCTTATCGCTTCATTTAAGCTCACAACACCAAGTTGTTCACCTTCGATACCTGTTAATCGGACTTCCTGTGCGGTGATCTCATCATTAATCTTATGTGCACGAGTTGTTTGAATACGTTTTCCGGCTTTAATACTTAAATCCTCCAATCAAATACAATAACAAAACCAAATCGGTGTTTTATTCACCAATTTGATTCAAAGAACGAGTACGAATTTCGTTTTGCAACAATTCTACAACATGTTCGACTTCAAAGCTACCAAGATCTTTACCTTGACGTGTACGAACTGAAACTTTTCCTGCTTCAACTTCTTTATCACCACAAACCAGCATATAAGGAACACGTTTTAAAGTATGTTCCCGAATTTTAAAGCCAATTTTTTCATTACGCAAATCCGCTTTAGTACGGATACCCGCTTGTTGCAATCTATCCGCTAATTCTTGTACATAAGTCGCTTGATTATCTGTAATATTAATGACTACTGCTTGAGTTGGTGCAAGCCATGTTGGGAAAAATCCAGCGCAGTTTTCGGTTAAAATACCGATGAAACGTTCCATTGAACCTAAAATAGCACGATGAATCATAACAGGAATATGTCTGTCGTTGTCTTCACCTACATACGTTGCATCAAGGCGATCTGGTAACATAAAATCAAGTTGAACAGTACCACATTGCCATGCTCGGCCTAAGCAGTCATGTAGTGTGAATTCGATTTTAGGTCCATAAAATGCACCCTCACCAGGTAAATATTCAAACTCAATACCATTTTCAGTCAAACATTCAGCTAAATCTCGTTCAGCAATATCCCATGCTTCTTCACGTCCAATACGTTTTTCTGGACGTGTCGATAATTTAACAGTGATATCTTTAAAACCGAATGTGCTGTACATATCATATACCATTTTGATACAGCTATTTACTTCTTGGCGAATTTGGCTTTCTGTACAAAAAATATGAGCATCATCTTGGGTAAAACCACGTACGCGCATTAAACCATGTAGTGAACCAGATGGTTCGTTACGATGACAGCTACCAAACTCAGCCATTCTTAAGGGTAAATCACGATATGATTTTAAACCTTGATTAAATATTTGCACATGACCTGGACAGTTCATTGGCTTGATGCAATATTCACGATTTTCTGATGATGTAGTAAACATTAAATCTTGATAATTTGCCCAGTGACCTGTTTTTTCCCACAAGACGCGATCCATCATAAATGGACCTTTGACTTCTTGATATTGGTACTCTTTTAGTTTAACTCGCACGAAAGCTTCAAGTTCTCTAAAAATAGTCCAACCATCATTATGCCAAAACACCATACCCGGCGCTTCTTCTTGCATATGGTATAAATCAAGTTGTTTACCAATACGGCGGTGGTCACGTTTTGCTGCTTCTTCTAAAAACTGTAAATACGCATCTAATTGTTTTTTATCAGCCCAAGCTGTACCATAAATACGTTGCAACATTTTATTTTTACTATCACCACGCCAATAAGCTCCAGCAATTTTCTGTAGTTTAAAATGATGACAAAAACGCATATTAGGGACATGTGGCCCACGGCACATATCCACATATTCTTGGTGATGATATAAAGCTGGTGTTGCATCCTTAGGAATATTCTCATCAAGGATAGCCAATTTATAAGGTTCATGGCGTTCTGTGAATGCTTCATAAGCCTCCTGCCAACTCACCACTTCTTTGACCACTTCATAATTTGTTTTAGCAAGTTCTAGCATACGTTTTTCAAGCGCAATCAGATCATCTTCTGTTAGTGTATGCTCTAAATCAACATCATAGTAAAAACCATTGTCAATTGTCGGTCCAATTGCCATTTTAGTCATTGGCCAAAGTTGTTTAATCGCATGACCTAATAAATGAGCACAAGAATGGCGAATAATTTCAAGCCCATCGTCATCTTTAGCAGTAATAATTGCAAGTGTAGAGTCTTGTGTAATTAAATCACAAGCATCTCGTCGTTCACCATTAACACGGCCTGCAATACACGCTTTTGCAAGACCTGTACCGATGCTTTGCGCAACTTCGAGTACAGTGACGGGTTTGTCAAATTGACGTTCGCTTCCATCAGGAAGAGTAATAATTGGCATGATAATTCCTTAACTACAGTGGTGCGCCACACGACAGCGCACATGCATAATGAGTGTTAAATTTTATTTTCAGTTGATTTTACAACCGCATATAATAACATGGTTTATTGTTATTTAAAAGCACTGTAATGATGATGAATTTACATGATAAATTGACTTAAAACGAGTATACTAAACAATTCTCCAAAAAAAATGATTAAAACTATCAAAGTGTTGTGCGTTAATCATGAGATGTAATTAACTTATCACTTTTACTACAAGCTATCCACTGACAATTCATAACTAAAACATAATGGTGTCATTAATAAACTCATTTTGTCGAAAATGAAAAATCACTTAATTTTGGATTAAGTTCTATTTCGCCATGAATATGCTTCAATTAAAATCTCATTTAATTTTATTAATATTACATTTCTTAATTCGCAATTAAACGTTCTTATGCCTTTTTAAGATATTTTTTTTATTAAAAAAAGTGATATCAAATAACAATATTTGATATTTCAAATCTTTATTAAATTTTATATGATATGCAATGTTATATAAAATAGGAGGTTCAATATGGTTGGAATTATTCTGGCAAGTCATGGCGACTTTGCAGAAGGTATTCTACAATCGGGCTCTATGATCTTTGGTGAACAAGAAAATGTTAAAGCGGTAACATTACACCCTAGTGATAGTCCCGAAAGTTTGAAAGATAAAATGAAAGATGCAATCGCGACTTTCGATAATAGTGAACAAATTCTTTTTTTAGTTGATTTATGGGGTGGCACGCCGTTTAATCAAGCAAATGGCTTGTGTGAAGAACATAAAAATAAGTGGGTTATTGTCTCCGGTCTTAATTTGCCCATGTTAATTGAAGCTTACTCTTCCCGATTTTCGATGGAAACAGCTCAAGAAATTGCGGCTGCGATTATCGAACCCGCTCAAGAAGGCATAAAGACAACCTCAACCCAATCACAATCTTCAACAAAAAACAGTAAAGCATCACAGGCAGAAAATACCATTCCTCCCGGTACTACGCTTGGAAATGGCAAACTTAAAATTGTATTAGCAAGAGTTGACTCACGTTTATTACATGGTCAAGTTGCAACTGCATGGACACAATCAACTAGCCCAAACCGTATTATCGTTGTCTCTGATTCCGTTGCCAAAGATGATTTACGCAAAAAATTAATTGAGCAAGCTGCCCCTCCAGGTGTAAAGGCAAATGTTGTGCCAATTAAAAAAATTATTGAAGTCTCCAAAGATCCTCGCTTTGGTAATACAAAAGCGCTTCTTTTGTTTGAAAACCCACAAGACGTATTGCGTGCAGTCGAAGGCGGCGTAGAAATTAATACGCTCAATATTGGTTCAATGGCTCACTCTGTTGGCAAAGTCATGGTCAATAAAGTCTTATCAATGAATGCTGACGATGTGAAAGTTTTCGAAGTGTTAAAACAAAAACATGTTAAATTCGATGTTCGTAAAGTGCCAAATGATTCAGCGTCCAATATGGATGAATTATTGAAAAAGGCGAAAGAAGAATTAGCTGAGCAGAACAAATAATTCAAACTTAAGAGGTTTTATTATGGATTTATCAATTATATCGATTGTGTTAGTCATAATCGTCGCCTTTCTTGCAGGAATGGAAGGCATCTTAGACCAATTTCAATTCCATCAGCCACTTGTAGCCTGTTCATTAATTGGACTGGTGACAAATAATCTTGAAGCAGGTGTTGTCTTAGGTGGTACATTACAGATGATTGCATTAGGTTGGGCTAATATCGGAGCAGCTGTTGCGCCCGATGCGGCTTTAGCATCAGTTGCCTCTGCGATAATTCTTGTATTAGGGGGTCAAGGTATTGCGGGAGTTTCAACTGCTATCGCTGTTGCTATTCCACTTGCCGTTGCAGGGCTATTTTTAACCATGATCGTACGTACACTTGCTGTTCCAATTGTACATATGATGGATTCTGCAGCTGAACAAGGTAATATTGGGCGTATTGAATTACTACAAATTTTAGCAATTTGTATGCAAGGTTTACGTATCGCGATCCCAGCTGGCGCGTTACTCTTCATCCCGGCTCACACCGTTCAAAGTGCTTTAAATTCAATGCCAGTTTGGTTAACAACGGGTATGGCGATTGGTGGGGGCATGGTTGTTGCAGTAGGTTATGCCATGGTCATTAATATGATGGCAAATAAAGAAGTTTGGCCATTTTTCATCATTGGTTTTGTGGTTGCCGCAATTTCACAATTAACCTTAATCGCGCTTGGTGCATTAGGCATTGCCTTAGCATTTATTTATTTGAATCTTTCTGAACGTGGTAATTCATCAAACGGTGGTAACACTGGTGATCCACTCGATGATATTTTAAATGACTACTAAGGATACGGAGAATTAAAATGGAACATAAAATCCAATTAACAAAAAAAGACCGTCTTTCTGTAGCATGGCGCTCCACTTTCCTACAAGGTTCTTGGAACTATGAGCGAATGCAAAATGGCGGCTGGGTATATTCAATGATTCCTGCAATCAAAAAATTATACCAAACTAAAGAAGATCGCTCAGCTGCGCTTAAACGACATTTAGAATTTTTTAACACTCACCCATATTTAGCATCACCCGTATTAGGTGTAACGCTTGCACTTGAAGAAGAACGAGCGAATGGAGCCCCCGTTGATGATGTGGCCATCCAAGGTGTAAAAGTGGGTATGATGGGACCACTTGCTGGCGTTGGTGATCCTGTATTCTGGTTCACAGTGCGTCCAATGCTTGGTGCCCTTGGTGCATCATTAGCAATGAGTGGTAATATCATGGGCCCTATTTTATTCTTTGTATTATGGAATATTATCCGTTGGGGCTTTATGTGGTATACCCAAGAATTTGGTTATCGTACAGGATCTAAAATCACCGATAACTTATCCGGTGGATTACTACAAAAGATAACCAAAGGTGCATCAATACTAGGGATGTTTGTATTAGCCGCCCTCGTACAAAGGTGGGTATCGATTAATTTTAAACCGATTGTCTCTACCGTCAAGCTCGACAATGGTGCCTTTATTGACTGGAGTCAATTACCAGCAGGTAGTGAGGGTATTCAACAAGCATTAATTCAAGTACAAAATGGATTGTCATTGACTCAAGAAAAAGTCACTTCCCTACAAAATAACCTTGACCAATTGATACCTGGTCTTGTACCGCTATTATTGACATTCCTATGCATGTGGTTGTTACGTAAAAAAGTATCACCAATCGTGATTATTTTAGGACTATTTGTGGTCGGCATTGTCGGTCATGTAATTGGATTATTATAACCACGACAAGCAGGGCAGTATTGCCCTGCTTCATTTGTTTACAGTATTCAAAATGACGTACAAATGTCGATTAACCTATTTGGAATTAGCTAACACATGGTTCAATCATTAAATACTAAAGTTGACTTTGTTATTAAAGGTACGGCTTTTATGGGATTATCCGAATATGGTGAGATTATGATAGGCGATCAAGCCTTTGAGTTTTATCATAAAACAGATAATCGAAAATATATTCAAATTCCGTGGGAAGAAGTTGACTGTGTCATCGCATCGGTACTTTTTAAAGGCCGCTGGATCCCTCGCTATTCAATCAAAACAAAACGTAATGGTACCTTTACTTTTGCATCTAAAGAACCTAAAAAAGTGCTCCGCGCCATCCGTGTTTATATTGAAGGTTCTAAAATGGTAAGATCTCTAGGCTTTTTTGGTGTATTAAAACGCGCGTTAACGAAGAAAAAATCTAAAACGTAAATCGTCTCATGCTAGCAGGTAATCATATGAATCATTCCATGTGGAAGTTACATAATGTGATTAAACATTATGACTGGGGAAGTAAAACAGCACTAACTCAGCTATTTAATATTGAAAATACGGATCATTTACCACAAGCTGAACTCTGGATGGGGGCTCACCCTGCTGGCACATCAATCGCAGTAACACAAGACGGGCAATCAATTAAACTCGATGAGCTCATTGCGCAAAATCCGCGTTTAATATTAGGTGAAAAGACGGCAAAAAACTACCATGGTTTACCTTATCTGTTCAAAATATTGGCCGCTGATTCGGCTTTATCAATTCAGGTTCATCCTGAATTATCAAAGGCCAAAAGGGGTTTCAATAAAGAAAATGAGCTGGGTATTGCCCTTGATTCCCCCATGCGCAATTACAAAGATCCCAATCATAAGCCAGAATTGATTTATGCATTAACCCCATTTTGGGCAATGAATGGTTTTAGGCCGGTGAAACAAATCATCGAATTATTTCAACAATTAAATATCGAATGTCTTGAAAAGGGATTAACTGCATTTACTAACACACCGACCGAAACAGGTCTAAAGACCTTTTTTTATTTTTTACTAACGTTAAATGATGACATAAAACAACAAGCAATATCTGAATTAAAAAATCGACTTATTGAACTTGATAGCACACCTTTTAACATTATCAAACACTTAATTAAACAATATCCAAATGATTGCGGACTATTTTCACCATTAATACTCAATGTGATTGAACTAAAACCAGGTCAAGCGATGTTTTTAACTGCTCAAACCCCACATGCTTATTTAAAAGGTAGTGGACTTGAAATTATGGCAAATTCTGACAATGTACTACGAGCTGGGTTAACACATAAACATATTGATATTAATGAACTTCTTGATAATACCGAATTCAAAAGTATTTTTCCCAATGCACTATTAACCACACCGATTCACCACAAAAATAAAATCGATTTTCCAGTACCTGTAAAGGATTTTGCATTTGAGATATTACATAGTAATACCCAGCCAACAATGCAATTGATTCATAGTGCGGAGATTATTTTATGTATTGAAGGCGAAGTGACTTTATCAACAAAAACTGACCTCTTTAAAATTAAAACGGGTGAGTCAGTTTTTATAGCACATAACGCCCAATCTTTTCATTATTATGGTCATGGTACGTTAGCTAGAGCATTTAATGCTGAGTGATAAAAGACCAACATGAGTTGGTCTTAAGGCTCATAACAATTTAATAAATAAAAAGAATATAACCTGCATGTAACGTCCAAGCTAAAGCTAAGCCATATGTTAATAATTTACCGCGTTTAGGATGAATATTAAAATCATGCAAAGTATGTAAAATACGATGCAAAGCACACCAAATTGGTAAACTGATCATTAAAAATAGAAAGACTTTACCATAAGTACTACCGATGAGTTTCAATATGTAACTTCGTGTTACCACATCACCAAATGGGATAATAAAGGCAATAATCACAATAACTACTGGCGCAAAAATAGCAGCCCACATTCCACCGGCACTGAATAACCCCCAAAAGACAGGCTCATTAGAACGTTTTAGTTGTGTATTCTCTTTTTTCATTAATACTGTCCTTATCTAAAATAGCCATATACAGTCATCAATAAACAGATTGAGACAGCTAGCGTAATAATCCATAAACTCGCAACAAACATGAAAGCAGGTGGTTTTTTTGCAGCAATTACAACATTCGTTGCCTTAGGGGCCAAATTAAACCAAGTCACAGTATGCAGTAAGGCGGCAAGTAACGCTAAAACATTAATGACAACAACAATTGGGTGTTGTAGGAAAAAAATAAAACGATAAAACTCATCTTGTCCAACGTCGTTAGTATGAGCACAAACCACACCATACATCAAAACAATACTAACCCAAATCATAAAAAAAGCTGTCGATTCACGCATAATATAAAATGTATAGTGACTAATTTTTCGCCACCATTTCGTATCCATCTTAGCACAATGGGGATTACGATAAGATTTATTCTGATTGTCTATATTCATTATCTATGATTTCCGATAGCCTCTAATTAAGGCTGTAATTTAAACTTAGCGATTAAATAGTCTTTTGCACTTTCAACTTTGCCTAACTGCACCGCTGCAGCTGGATCAACATGTTTTGGACATACTGTCGAACAAAACCCGACGAAAGTACATCGCCAAACACCATCATCTTGATTAAGTATTGGCATCCGTTCAGCTTTTCCATTGTCTCGACTATCAAGATTGTAACGCATTGCCAAAGCGATTGCTGCTGGACCAATAAATTCAGGATTTAAACCAAATTGAGGGCATGCTGCATAGCATAACCCACAATTGATACATTGACTAAACTGCTGATATTTTATAAGCCAAGCGGGAATTTGCTTATTCATTTCATCGTTAGTTATTTTGTCATTATTTATAATATAAGGTTTAATCGCTTCAAGGCTTTGCATAAAATGCGTCATATCGATCACTAAATCACGTTCAACGGGAAAATGCGCAAGCGGACTGATTGTCACAACCTTTCCAGCATAATCCCTTACAAAGGTTTTACACAATAACTTCGGAATATGATTAATCATTACACCGCATGAACCACAAATCGCCATACGACATGAGCTACGATAAACTAAATCAGGGGCTAATTGTTCTTTAATATAGTTAAGCACATCAAGTATTGAAGTCATCTGATCATAAGGGATATGTTCAAATGTTTGCACATAAGGTTCACTATCTTTTTCGGGATGATAACGCAAGATATTAATAGTGATCATTTGAGAGGTTAACATACTAGTGCCCTTTATTTTCACCATAAGTTCGATCCGCTGGTGAACATTTTGTTATATTGACTTGGCTAAACTCAATTTTAGGTAATGCATCGGCAGAATAAAACGCTAAACTATGCTTCAAATAGTGTTCATCATCCCGCTGTTGATATAATGGTTCAAGGCGCTGGTGAGCACCACGAGATTCCTTACGCAAAATAGCACTACAAACCATAGCCTGTGCAACAAGCAAACTCTGTTTTAACTCAAGAACCGTTATCAGTTCGGTATTAAATACATGAGATTTATCTGCTAAGGCAATGTGAGCACTACGTTCAATTAATTCCGATATTTTATTAATTGTTTGTTGCATCCCTTGTTCAGAACGATAAACACCACACCCTAAATCCATAGCCATCGCCATTTCAGCTCTAATATTAGCCCAATTTTCACAACCATCATGATGAATAACCGAATATAATTGGAGCTCTATTTGCTTCGCCATCTGTTGATTATATTGATAAGTAACCGAGTGCTGGTTTACATATTGGATAGCTTGTTTCGCAGCGAGTTCACCAAATACCAAAATTTCTGATAAGGAGTTTGAACCTAAACGATTTGCCCCGTGTAAACCAACCGAAGCGCACTCCCCAACCGCATATAACCCTCGTAACAATGTCGCACAATATTTATCCGTTGCAATTCCGCCCATTGTATAGTGGGCCGTTGGGCGAACGGGAATTTTCTCAAACACAGGATCAATACCAACATAGGATTTGGCTAATTCGCGTATAAAAGGTAATCTTTGGTTAATTTTAGCCGCGCCAAGATGCCTTAAATCCAAATAAACCACATCACCATAGGCCGTACTGTGAGTATTACCTTTTTGGCTTTCATGCCAAAATGCTTGTGAAAGACGATCACGAGGCCCTAATTCCATAAAACGATTTCTTGGCAGCCCTAAAGGGGTTTCGGGTCCAAGCGCATAATCTTGCAAATATCGATAACCATCTTTATTGACGAGAACGCCACCTTCGCCACGACATGCTTCAGTCATTAAAATGCCACTACCTGGTAAACCCGTCGGATGATATTGCACAAATTCCATATCACGTAGCGCAATGCCATGACGATAAGCAATCGCCATACCCTCACCCGTTACAATACTACCATTTGTATTGTACTGATACACTCGTCCAGCACCACCAGTCGCCATAATGACAACCTTAGCATTAATTTGGGTCAACGTCCCTTCAAGCATATTTAAGACAACAAGCCCTGTTATTTGATCATCATTAACCAATAAATCTAATAAAAAGTGTTCATCTAAACGGTGAATCTGATTAAACTGCAAAGATGCTTGAAATAAAGTATGTAAAAGATGGAATCCCGTTTTATCAGCAGCAAACCAAGTACGTTCGACTTGCATACCACCAAAACGACGTACATTAATTGAGCCATCTTTTTTTCTCGCCCAAGGACAGCCAAGTCGTTCTAATTTAGCTAAAGATTTTGGTGCTTGTTTAACAAAGAATTCGACCACATCCTGATCTGACAGCCAATCGCCCCCAGCGACAGTATCATAAAAATGTAAATCGACCTTATCATCTGGTTTGATCACTCCTGCTGCGCCCCCTTCTGCTGCAACGGTGTGACTGCGCATCGGATAGACCTTAGAAATTAATGCAATATTTAGATCTGGAGAACTTTGCGCTATTTCAATTGCCGCACTTAAACCGGCTCCGCCACCGCCAACAATAGCAATATCGGTTTCTATAATTTGCATAGTGAAATCAATTTAATGAAAAATGAGATGGCAATAATTCTACTGATAATTAACACATTACACAATGCAAACACCGTTTTCTTTAAGTCTGATTTGTGAATAGTTAACACTTTATTACAAGCTTATTATCTATTCATAAGCTTTAGATAGTGACAAAAAATACATTTTTTATGGCTTTATAATGATTACTCAAACAATATCATGTTTAACGTGATTTTTTTGCATTAAAAACACACTTTTTTCTTTTGATTTTGCAAATTTTTAACATGGTAAATGATGTTTTTTACATTTTTAAGCTCTTTTTTTGTAAAGAATTCATAAAACATACACGGTTTATTTGATTTAAATCAAAATAATCCTACAATAAACCGTGTAAAATAAATTTTTTATTATTTAAACCAGTTTTTTTGCGTTATTAGTCAGTTTAAAAAATAAAATTAAATTCTAATGAATTTAAATATCAACAATTATGAGAGGTCATAAAATGAAAAAACTTTATTTAACAGCAATCATGTTTGCAACCGCTACAGCTTCATTTTCAAGTTTAGCTGCAAGTAATAACACCATTTCATTTCAAGGTGAAGTGACAGACCAAACTTGTGAACTAACCGTTAATGGCGAACTTGAATCACCAATTATTTTATTACCAACCGTATCTACAGCAGATTTTGCATCGAATGTAGCAGGTAAAACACCGTTTGAAGTTGGTGTTGCAGGTTGTAAAGCAGATGGTTCAAGTATTTCAACAGTATTTGTTGGTAACAATGTAAGTACTGCTGGTAACTTAGGTAACACGGGTACAGCTGCCAATGTAGATATCCAAATTTTAAAACCGGATAACTCTACAGTGATTAACTTTACCGATAAATATGTTGGGGCAAGTGACTTAACATTAGCTGATTCTGCAACAAGTGCAACATCAACTTATTATGCACAATATTATACATCAGGTACGACTGCGGATACGATCAATAAAGGTACCGTAACTGCATCTTTACAATATAGTGTCAGTTACCAATAATTTTTCAAAAATTGTATAATAAATGAGGTAAATTTTTTTATCTCGTTTATTATATACATAATATTATTTTGCGAGGTTTATCAATGACTAATTTCAATTTTTCTAAGAATATAGTGGTTTTGATAGTCTGTCTTATCATGTCTGCTTCATTGAGCATCTCTTATGCTAGCGTTACGATGATGGGGACTCGCATTATATACAATTCAAAAAACAAGTCGGTTGATGTCAATTTAAAAAACCAATCAGATTTTCCTTACGTTGTTCAAGCTTGGTTTGATGATGGCGATCCGTCAATCACACCTAATGACAAAACCAATGTCCCTTTTTTTGCAACTCCACCAATTTTTAAGGTTCAACCAAATACCACACAAATTGTTAGAATTGCCTATACCAATACACAGCAATTACCTCAAGATAGAGAATCTGTTTTCTATTTTAATTTTTTACAAATTCCACCTTCAAATGTTGGTGATGCAGTACAATCAAATAAAAATAAAATGCTTGTGATGTTAAAAAGTCGCGTTAAACTTTTTTATCGTCCGGACGGCCTTGCAGGAAAACCTGATGATTTATTAAAAAAATTACAAATCAAGAAAATCACCTCAGGCAAAAACTTGTCCATTGAAATTTCAAATCCTTCACCATTCTATGCATCTTTTGGTGAAGTATCGTTTACAACTAACAATAAAAAAACATATCAAGCACAATCCGATATGATTGAACCATTTGGCCGTAAAACATTTACCTTTAAAAATGTTGCTATGAATGAAAATGGTAGTGTGAAAGTAACATTTATCAATGATCAAGGAGCAAGACTGAGTGAGCACTATCTACTTGAGAAGTAGTCGGTCTATTCGAAACACTTTGTCAGTTAAAGTTACATCTTATTGTTTAGTTGTTGGTTTTATTCTTTTACCAACGATTGCTCAAGCAGATGATTATTTTTTCGACTCCGCCCTATTCCATGGCACAACATTTGGTCAAAACTTAGCGCGATTTAATAAACAAGATGGTCAATTATTACTTGGTGATCAAATACTGGATGTTTACGTTAATAATAGTTTAATAGTGTCACAAGCAAGTATCGTCTTTGAACGTATTGATGATAAAAAATCGATGCCATGTCTGTCATTAGAAACACTAAAAAAAACAAATATTCGTTATGATAGCGATGACCAAAAAACACAATGTATTTTAATCAATCAGCTAGGTAATGGTATTTTTTGGGATGTTGACACAGCACAATTACGATTAAATATTACCGCAGCACAAAAAGATCTCTACACAAAACCACGTGGTTATATCCCAACATCTGAATGGGATGAAGGAAATACTGCGTTGTTCTTAAGGCATAACACGAACTACAGTCACACCAAAAATAGTAGTAATGATTACGATTACCTATGGAGTAACATTTACAGTGGTATTAACTTCGGTTTGTGGCAAGTTCGTCATCAAGGTAATATGCGCTATACCACCCTAGATACAAATAACCGACGCTTTCAGTATAGTTCTGTTCGTACTTGGCTACAACGACCTATTTCCGCCATCGAAAGTACATTAATTATCGGTGAAACATCGACAGACAGTAGTTTATTTGGTGGATTATCTTTTAGAGGTGCTAAGTTAGGTACTGACCAAAAAATGTGGCCACAAAGTAAAAAAGGTTATGCCCCAGAAGTAAGAGGTATTGCCACAACGGCTGCTCGTATTGTCATTAAACAAAATGATAGAACAATCTACGAAACCTCTGTCCCTCCTGGCGAATTCGTTATCAGTGATTTATATAACACCCCTATGGAAGGGGATCTAAACGTCGAAGTTATTGAGTCAAATGGTAAAATATCCTCATTTACGGTTCCCTACTCTGCAACGCCTAGCTCTGTTCGTGCTGGAAATTGGGACTATGCCCTTTCATTAGGCGAGGTTCGTCAATTTAGCGATGTCAACAATCGCTTTATTGAAGGAACATTTCAATATGGTATCAACAATTCAATCACCGCTAATATTGGTGCAAGATTTGGGCATGACTATCAATCTGGCCTACTTGGTGGTGTTTACGCTTCACCACTAGGGGCAATTGCACTTAATACAGTTTGGTCACATGCTAAAATGGCAAATCAAACCAGTGAAACAGGTTGGAGAATGGAAGCAAGTTATAGTAAATCATTTCAAGCAACCAGAACCAACTTAACTTTAGCAGCCTATCGTTATTCAACGGCTGGTTATCGTGATTATCAAGATGTATTAGGCATTAATCGTCAATTAGAAAAAGGGATTTATTACGATTCAGATACGTTAAAACAGCGAAACCGCCTTGCTGTAACAATTAGCCAACCCTTAGATGATTGGGGCTCACTTTACATGACCGGTAGTACTGCTGATTACTATAGTGATAAATCAAGAGTCAACCAATTACAACTCGGCTATAATAATTCCTACAAACAATTTAACTACAATATTAGTGTTGCTCGCCAACAAATTTTAAATACGAGTAGTACCTCTGATAGTAATTATGCTTACAGCTATCATCAAAAAACCACTGAAAATTTGATTTCTTTTAGTGTCACTATGCCACTTGATTGGGGATCAACGCGCTCATCATTATCATTTGATGCAAGTCGTTCAAAAGACAATAAAAACGGTAATATCCGTCTTGCGGGGGCCGCAGGCAGTCAAAATGATATAATTTACTCTGTGTATGCTGGTTTAGAAAAAACGACAGATACTGATGCGACTAATACTTGGGGTGCTTCACTACAAAAAAGTACCTCGGTTGGATCATTTAGAGCTTCGTTATCAAATGGTAAAAATTATCATCAGCTAAATCTTGGTGCTTCTGGTGCGTTTGTGTTACACAGTGGTGGTTTAACAACCGGTCCTTACATCAGTGATACGTTTGCTTTGGTTCATGCTCCTGGCGCTAAAGGTGCACTAATTAAAAATGGACAGGGCGCTGCTATTGACCGTTTTGGTTATGCATTAATGCCATCACTATCAGCTTATAACTATAATAATATTGTTCTTGATACTAGTGAAATGAATGATGATGTAGAATTAATTGGGGGAGGTAAACGTATTGTGCCATATTATGGCTCAATGGTAAAAGTGGACTTTGATACACACTATGGACATGCCATCTTAATTAATATCACCTCACCAGAAAATAATATCAGTGTTCCTATGGGGGCGGATGTAACAGATGAGGATAATAATTCTATCGGTATGGTTGGTCAAGGTGAACAACTCTATGTACGTTTAAACAAACTTTCTGGTATCTTAAACGTTGTTTGGGGTGATAACTCAACCCAATCTTGTCAAATTCATTATCAGCTTTCCGAAATTTCTGATGATTTAATGACCGTTTTAAATTTACCTTGTGTTCAGGAATCAATGTAATGAAATTAGTTAACACTTTGTTTATTGTTGCCTCAGTCTTTTTGGCTAAAGAATCAATAGCAAATTGCATAAGAGTGACAAGTACATCAAGCTTATCAAGTGATGCAATAGCGGCAGGTTATACAGCAAGTTCCTGGACTGGTGCCTCTGATACAGCTAACAGTAAAAATATAGGTATTCCTTCAGTGATATCACTCAGCAGTGGCACGTTCCAAGATGCTGGTACACTGTTGGCAAGTTCGACATTAGATTTTATCAGCCAAGCTCTTTCCACACCATTTACAGCACAACAAGTACTTTTTCGATGTGCTGTTGCCGATGCTGATAGTATTTATGAAATGTATGCGACAAATGGCGATAACGCATATAGCGGCATGTATACAGTCGGCGATATTGATAATGCTTATTACTCCTATGTCAAAAATGTTGCTTTTCGTTTAACAAATACTAAAACGGGAAACTATTACACTCGTTATTGGCAATCACGAAAATTGACGGCTGATGATTGGTACTCGGATGGGACTTACATTTATGTTCCTGCCAGTGCATTTAGTGGCGTAACAATTGAGTTATTTAGAACAGAAAGCATCAGTTATTATGGCAATACTGCCAATACTTATTCTTATGGCTATTCTCAGCCATTTGGTTATATTGATTTTAAAGGTCCTGGCGTCTCAGCAAATATCACTGACGGAGCTGATTCAGCTAATCACTATGATGGATTTTATGCCTACTGGCCTGCTGGCTGGAGTCTATACAATACTGGCACGACTTTTGTTCGTGGCGCAATGTGTAAAGTAAATGATTATCCAAGTGTTGTGACGATACCCAGTATTAGTGTTCCCCTGCTAGCAAGCGGAACCACCAGTCAGGCAAACTTTACGGTGAGTATTGAATGTGAATCAGGTGCTGTATCAAGTACTGCGACGTCAACGACACGCTCAGCCAATGTTTCAATGGGATTTTTAGTTAATAATCCAACTGCAGTGAGTGCGGCACAATCACTAGGATTAACAACCAGCTCTGGGGGCTTAACTTGGCTACTCGATGATGATTATGGTACGCTTGATAGCATCGCATCAGGGGTGGGAATTCGCATTTATTCAAGCAATGGCACCGCCCTAAACTTATTACCAAGTTTATCGTCTTTTGGTACTGGTAACCCAGGTGGTTGGTATGCGTTTGGTGATATCACGTCATTACAGTCCAGTGGAACAACCAATATTTATAGTGGTGAATTTATCGCATCACTTGAAGCCATTAGCGGTCAAACAATCACTGCAGGGAGCGTCAATGCACAATTACAAGTTGTGGTCAGTTTTCAATAAACTGTCTATTATTGGATTATTAAGTCTATTATTTACACTGCAAGCTTATGCCGTTGTTAATGTTGAAGGCACGCGTGTTGTCTTTAATGCAAATGATAAAACATTGTCACTTTCACTCGCTAATTCTGAAAAACACCCCACATTAATCCAAATGTGGGTTGATGATGGTGATATGTTGGCTTTACCTGAAACCATCAAAAGCCCCATAATCATTTCTCCCCCTGTATTTAGTATGCAAGCAAGTGAAATCAGAGCAGTTCGTCTTATGTTAGCATCGCGAGCTATGTTAGCTAAAGAGCAAGAGTCACTCTATTGGTTAAATATTTATCAAATTCCGCCTAATACGCAAAGTAATTTTCGATTAGATCAAAAAGTGGTATTACCGCTAAGAATTAGAATGAAAATATTTATCCGCCCAGAAGGCGTCCGCCCCTTACAACAACAAGACGGTTATTTAATTACTTTCAAATTGACAGATGAGAAAGGTAAAACAAAACTAACGTTTATTAATCCAACCGCTTGGCATATGAATCTTAATAGTGTGTTTGTGTCTGGTGAGCAAGTTCCAGACGTTATGCTTTTACCGAAATCAGAATACTCGGTAATGTTAAAGAAATCGCCAAATCACTATCAGCAGATTATTTATGATGTGATCAATGATCAAGGAACATCATGGCAATATCAAGTCAAATTCTAGCCTAACTCACATGATAAGCTGATATTTTCACCAATAAAAACATCAACTTATCATGATTGCTCGCACGTTAATGCTTTTAAAAATATTCCCAATATCCCCCAAGGCGAATATCTGTTTAATTGAATCAACAGGTTGTATGCGAATAATATGATAATTACATTAGATTATGATTTACCAACAATTATAAGAAAACTATTTGAGCATTAAAAACTACACAATTTTATATTATACTAGTGCGCGAAACTCATATTTAACAAGCTAAAATTTTTATACAGCAAAGGATAAAATATTATGCAACAATTACAAACCATTATCGAAGCTGCATTCGAGCGTCGAGCTGAAATCACTCCAACTAATGTTGATGCAGTCACTCGTGATGCTATCAATCAAGCCATTAACCTATTAGATAGCGGGAAAATGCGTGTTGCAGAAAAAATTAACGGTGACTGGATTACTCACCAATGGTTAAAAAAAGCGGTGTTACTGTCTTTTCGTATTAATGAAAATCAACTAATTGATGGCTGTGAAACAAACTACTATGACAAAGTACCTTTAAAATTTGCCGATTATGATGAAGCGCGTTTTAAAGAAGAAGGCTTCCGTGTTGTTCCATCGGCGATTGCACGTAAAGGCGCATATGTTGCACGTAATACAGTTTTAATGCCATCTTATGTCAATATTGGAGCTTATGTTGATGAAGGCACAATGGTTGATACATGGGTAACGGTCGGTTCATGCGCCCAAATTGGTAAAAATGTTCACTTATCAGGTGGCGTTGGAATTGGTGGTGTACTTGAACCATTACAAGCAAACCCAACGATTATCGAAGATAACTGTTTTATTGGAGCACGTAGTGAAATCGTTGAAGGCGTTATCGTTGAAGAAGGCTCAGTGATTTCAATGGGTGTATTTATTGGTCAAAGTACAAAAATTTATGACCGCGCAACAGGTGAAGTGTTCTATGGTCGTGTACCCGCTGGCTCAGTTGTTGTATCGGGTAACTTACCCTCTAAAGATGGTTCTTACAGTTTATACTGTGCAGTGATTGTTAAAAAAGTTGATGCAAAAACACGTGGTAAAGTTGGCATTAACGAACTACTTCGTACCATTGATTAACATTAATTTGATCGCCACATAACCTGTGGCGATAAGTTTTTAACTGGAGTAAATCTATGCCTTCTTTTGATATTGTCTCTGAAATTGATATCCCAGAAGTCCGTAACGGTGTCGAAAATGCCACCCGTGAGCTTTCAACGCGATGGGATTTTCGCAATATACCAGCTTCATTTGAGCTCAATGAAAAGAATGAAACCATTAAAGTATCAAGTGAATCAGACTTTCAAGTTCAGCAACTATTAGATATATTACGTGATAAGCTAGCTAAGCGCGGCATTGATGGTGGTGCACTTGAAATCCCCGAAGAATTAGAACATAGTGGTAAAACCTATTCGATAACCGTAAAACTTAAGCAAGGTATCGATAAAGAGCTTGCTAAAAAAGTGGTTAAATTAATTAAAGACAGTAAACTTAAAGTACAAGCTCAAGTTCAGGGTGAACAAGTGCGCGTAACGGCTAAAGCACGTGATGATTTACAAGCAACCATTGCATTAGTAAAAGGTGCTGAACTTGGTCAACCATTCCAATTTAATAACTTTCGAGATTAAATTAAGAACATTGTATGAATATAATCATTTTGATATTAGAAGTTATTGGTGCCATTTCCGTTTTATTTGCGTTTTATAAGGTGGATGAATACTTTAAAAGTAAAAAAAAGTAACCAATATTATCATGATTAATGGGCGCTTATTGCGCCTGTTTAATTCGTAAAAGAGCCATATTTCGCACAGAATGTCATATCAATATTATTTCTATTGGTTGTATAGTATTTTGTATGCAATTGGTTATAATCACTACCATATCACTGATTACCATATATTTCTAACTAACGCATTTTGGGCATAATATGACGCGCATAGGAAAACTGCGTATGTTTCTTCTCATCATTATTCTATTTATTTTTGCATCGCTGATTGCAGTATACAGTTTTGGTCGTTTTGCAAAACAAGCTAAAGGGGAAGCAAGTTATTCACTCCCTATTCAACCCGATCAAACCCGATTGGATAAAGCACTTGGACCAGAATTTGTATTACATCCAGAACAAAGTAGCTTATTATTAATTCCGAGTAATCTTGATGCTTTTGCGATAAGAGCAATGAGTGCACGTGAAGCTGGACGTAGTCTTGATTTGCAATACTATATCTGGAAGGATGATCTAACGGGTCAACTACTGGGTCTTGAGTTATTGGATGCTGCTGATCGTGGCGTTAGAGTTAGAATCCTATTAGATGATATGAATGCTCATGGTAATAGTAGTTTATTAGCCACACTGAATTTGCATCCTAATATCAGTATTCGTATGTTTAATCCTACTCGAGCTCGTGATAATTCTTTAATGCGCGGTATTGAGATGATTTTACGCGTGTTTAGCATTAATCGACGTATGCACAATAAATCATGGATTGCTGATGGTAGAATGGCTGTTGTTGGAGGCCGAAATATTGGTAACGAATATTTTGGTGCTGCAGATAATCGTAATTTTTTCGACGCTGACCTATTAATTGGTGGTGTCGCAGTCAAAGAGACAGAGATGATCTTTGATGATTTTTGGAACAGTGACGCGGTCATTCCCATTGAAGCATTGGTTAAAGCAGAGGACGATTCGCTCGATCTACTACGCGAGACAATTAAACAAAAACGTGAAAATTTAACTGCCCTACCTTATTTAAACAAATTAAAAGAAACACCAAGTGTGACGTCACTTTTTAAAGGTGAATGGAATACCGGTGGCTGGCAAGTACATTGGACTAATGACGTCCATGTTTATTCAGATCCCGCAATAAAAGCCTTTGGACAGGGTAAATCACAATGGCTTATCCATCATCTTGAGCCTGCATTACAAACGGCAACGGAAAGATTAAAACTTATTTCACCCTATTTTGTGCCAGGTAAAAACGGTGTCGAACAATTTAGTCAAATCCATCAGAAAGGTGTTGATGTTGATATTTTAACGAATTCGCTGGCAGCAAATGATGTACTAATGGCACATGGTGGCTACGCGCCATATCGTAAATCATTATTGGAAAAAGGTATCAATCTTTATGAATTAAAACCATTTGGTAAAACTGAACGAAGCCTAATTGGTTCAAGTGATGCAAGCTTACATACAAAAGCCTTTTTGGTCGATAGCAAAATTGGGTTTGTTGGATCATTTAATTTTGATCCTCGTTCAGCTAATCTTAATACTGAAATGGGGATTATTTTTGAAGAACCCGCAATTGTACAAGCATTACAACGTGAATTTAATATGAAAATGAGTCGTGATTTTAGCTATCAAGTTGTATTACAAGATGGGCAATTACGCTGGCTAGATGAAAATCAAAACGATGAACCTGTAATATGGGAACATGACCCACAAAGTAAATGGTGGCAACGTTGGGTTGCGACTATCGTTGGTTACTTACCCATCGAATCACAATTATAGATACCCTTTTAATCAATGATAGTATGTAGGGAATTTGGATTAATCTATCAAATATAAAAACCTGTTTTTTAACAGGTTTATGATAATGATTTACTTCTCAATACTGACGTGATTAAAATTATGTAGTCCCGCTGATTCAATCATATATCCTTTTACCTCTTTTCGAAGTATAACATAATATTGAAGATCAACTAACGGCAATAATGGCAGCTGTTGTTGCACGGCTTGCTGAAACTCTTGATAGTATTCAATGCGTCGTTGTTTGTCTGTTTCACGTTGTATTTTTTGTAATAAATTAACGTAATAAGGCTCACACCAATAAGAAAACGGCATGTTTGTTCTCTGGCAATCACGCATCGTAAGATTAAATGCATTATCTGATTTTTGCGGATAAAAAAGCATTGCATCAGCCCGTTCAGTCAATATGCTATCGGGTTCGAATGTGACACGTTGAGTTCGAATACCAATATTTTCCCATTCTGATTGAATCCTACTCACCATATTTAAGCCATCTTGATCAAGATTTTTGGGTATCGCTAATTGAATCGAAAGGTTATGATCATCACCTTCTTTTTTTAACAAAGTCTCTGCACGCAAAGGATCGTATAGATCATCAATCTCATCAATATATTGAGAGGGGATACCGGCAACACTGATACCACTAGCTGTTTTTACTGAATCTTGCAAAATACTATCAACAATGGCCTGTTTAT
This sequence comes from Orbus sasakiae, assembly GCF_039542345.1. Classification (NCBI taxonomy): domain Bacteria; kingdom Pseudomonadati; phylum Pseudomonadota; class Gammaproteobacteria; order Orbales; family Orbaceae; genus Orbus; species Orbus sasakiae. The sequence goes on along the minus strand of NZ_BAABHY010000001.1, from coordinate 407,830 downwards.
TCACTGATAAATTCAATGCCTGTCTGATCGCTATATTATCTAATGGTGCATGGTCAAGATTAAACGCAATAAAACGTGGATTGATACTAGCGAAGTGTTGAACTTCTAAACGGCTATCTTGCTGCGCACGTTTAACATCATCCACATTTGGATAAGCCATCGCATGGCATTCCCCTTTTTGAAGTTTCGCATAACGCATTGTCGGATCAGGAAGAATAATAAAAACTAGACGATCAAACTTCGCTTTTTGACCAAAATAACTGTTATTTACGCGATATAAAATACGTGAATCTTTTTGATAGTGTACATAGCTAAAAGGTCCAGTGCCAATCGGATGAGTATCCATTTTTTCTGGTGTGCCTGCTTTTAGCATCATTTCAGCATATTGAGCCGATAAAATGGAGGCAAATGGCATTGTCATAGCAACTAAAAAATTAGCCGATGGCTCTGTTAAGTGAACAACAACAGTATGACCGTCAATTTTCTCAATTTCTTTAATAATTCGATTTAGACCAGTGTAATTAAAACCGGGGAATTGCCCATCTGATATAGCATAATAAGGATTATGTACATCAATTTGGCGCATAAAAGAGAAAATAACGTCATCGGCATTAAAATGACGTGTTGGCCTAAAATCATGATTACTGTGCCATTTCACATCATCCCGTAAATAAAATGTATAACGCATTCCATCTGCACTGACTTGCCAAGCTTCAGCAAGACTCGGCATAATATCGTATGAATCTGAGTTTAATTCAACTAATCGATTATAAATGGGTATAGCACTTGCATCAAACGAGGTGCTATCAGTGACGATATGGGGATTTAGACTTTTTGGTGATGCATCACTACAATAAACAAAGGTACCCGCTGCATATGAATGATAACTTACCAATAACACAAATATCCCTATTACGAACTTAAATTTGTGTTTTAACTTCATAAAACGTTCTCTGCTATTATTAGGATGTTAAGGAATACTTTACAACTTATAAAAATAAAAAAGGCAACACTCGTGTTGCCTTTTCAAGACGTTAATTCGTTTTTACAACTTTTAGCATAATGCCATCAACGGCAATCACTTTCACTCGAGTTCCGGTATCCATGTCTTCATCACTATGTGCTGACCATGTACCATCTTTGATTTTAACTCGACCATAACCATTTATAATCGGTTCAACAACAACAGTTGAGATACCAATCAAATCTTTTTGTGGTTGATTTAATGTCCCTTTTTCTGCTTTATCACCGCCATGTTTTTTAAGCCAGACCCACCAAACATAAGCGATAATTAAAGTAAAAATAGCAAATAAAATCCACAAAAAAGGCCATGAAATTGGCACTATCCAAGCGATTAAGCCGACAATAAATGCCGATACACCGCTCCACAATGAGTAGCCACCCGTACCGAGTAATTCGATAATTAATAACACGCCACCAAGGGCAATGAAGACCCAATGTGGATTAGTATAAATAGCGGATACAAATTCAGTCATTAAAAAATTCTCAATTAAAATTACAGGTTATTTTTTCGCTTCATTAATTAATTCAGCAATACCGCCAATACTACCCATTAAGTTAGACGCTTCAAGTGGCATCATAATGATTTTGCTGTTTTCGGCTGAACCAATGGTTTGTAATGCATCGGTATATTTTTGAGCAACAAAGTAATTAATTGCATTAATGTTACCTGCCGCGATAGCTTCAGATACCATTTGTGTTGCTTTCGCTTCTGCTTCTGCGGCACGTTCACGCGCCTCAGCTTGTAAAAACGCGGCTTGTCTTTCACCTTCAGCTTTCAGGATTTCAGATTGCTTTTCACCTTCTGCTCGTAAAATAGCACCTTGACGCACACCTTCAGCATCGAGAATTTCAGCACGTTTATTACGTTCAGCTTTCATCTGCGCGTTCATCGCGGCAATCAATTCAGCAGGTGGACGAACGTCACGAATTTCGATACGTGTAATTTTAATCCCCCATGGACTAGTTGCTTCATCAACAATACCTAATAAACGCGTATTAATATGATCACGCTGTGATAACATTTCATCAAGTTCCATACTACCTAATACAGTACGAATATTTGTCATCATTAAATTAATAACAGCACGTTCTAAATGATTGACTTGATAAGCCGCACGCGCAGCATCTTGTACTTGAATAAAACAAACTGCATCAATGGTAACATTGGCATTATCTTTAGAAATAACTTCTTGTGAAGGTATATCTAAAACTTGTTCCATCATATTAATCTTACGACCAATACCATCCATATAAGGAACAATTAAATTTAAACCTGGTTCTAACGTATGGGTATATTTACCAAAACGCTCAATCGTGTATTGATAACCTTGAGGAACCATGGTAATTCCTTTATATACAGTGATTAATGCGAGTAAAACTAATATACCAATAACAATGTAAAATATAGACATAGTGATTCTCTTAATTATTTTAGTAGTTGATAAGAGATGTTATTTTATTCGTTAATGATCTATTTTCATAGCTTTTATCAACATGATAATTAAATTTTTGTTAAAGAGATGTTGAATACATGATTTCATATTATTATATTTAGTTTAAAAACATTATAAATCAGACAATTAAAATTAAAACCGACGCCAATAAAACCTTATTTTTTATCGTGTTTTACATTGAAATTATTCCGCTAACTTAAAACGCGACAAATCACCTATTAATATAATCACTAAACACAATAGAAAAAATTAACCAATGTAATACAATAAATGCCAGTAATATCAAATCGTGTTAGACTTATCCGCAATGTAATTTCAACTTAGAGATAAGCTAAATATCAGGAGCTTATAATGAATACCAAACATTCACGTTTAATGATTTTAGGATCAGGGCCAGCAGGCTATACTGCCGCAGTTTATGCAGCTCGAGCAAATTTAAAACCGGTATTAATCACCGGTATGCAAGAAGGTGGACAGTTAACCACGACCACTGAAATTGAAAACTGGCCAGCAGCATCAATTGATCTGACCGGACCAGAATTAATGGTCAAAATGCGTGAACACGCAGAACGTTTTGAAACAGACATCATTTTTGATCAAATTGAACGTGTCGATTTTAGCGAAAAACCCTTTAAACTTTATGGTGGTGAAACACTCTATACCTGTGATGCACTGATTATCGCAACAGGAGCAAGTGCGCAGTATTTAGGATTACCATCGGAAGAAGCATTCAAGGGCAAAGGTGTGTCAGCCTGTGCAACATGTGATGGTTTTTTCTATCGTAACCAAAAAGTCGCAGTCGTCGGTGGCGGGAATACTGCGGTTGAAGAAGCATTATACCTTGCTAACATTGCTAGCGAAGTCCATCTTATCCACCGCCGAGATGAATTTAGAGCCGAAAAAATTCTTATTAATCGTTTGATGGAAAAAGTTGAGCAAGGTAAAGTGATTTTGCATACTCATCAAACGTTGGATGAAGTACTGGGTAATGAAATGGGTGTCACTGGAGTTCGTTTGCGTAGTACACAAGATACAACGAAAACGCAACAAGTTGATGTTTTAGGTGTATTCATTGCAATCGGTCATAAACCCAATACGGCCATTTTTGGCCATCAGCTAGAACTTGATAATGGCTATATAAAAGTCAAATCAGGTATTAAGGGTAATGCAACCCAAACGAGTGTGGAAGGTATTTTTGCCGCGGGTGATGTAATGGATCATATTTATCGTCAAGCGATTACCTCGGCAGGTACTGGCTGTATGGCTGCGTTAGATGCAGAACATTATCTTGATAATCTTTAATTATAATTAGGGTACAATGTCAGCTTCATTAGATAAACAGCGACAAAAACAGCTATTAACTTGGTTAAAACAGCAAGCAAAACAACATAAAAAATTGTTAATGCTTTCTGTTTTAACCGGTTTTATTTCCGCAATTGGTATTGTGGCACAAGCGGCATTATTTGCGTTAATTCTACAAGAATTAATCATTGAAGGTGGTCATTTTTCAACGATTTTGCCTTATTTTATTGCATTAATGGGTGTATTTGTTTTTAGAACATTATTAACTTATGCACGCGAACAGATTAATTTTTTAATGGGTCAATCATTACGAAGAAGCGTCCGTGAGCAGCTGATTAATAAAATCGAACAAGGTGGACCAATATCAATTAGTCAGCACACGAGTGGTGGGTTAAGTACATTATTAATCGAACAAATTGAAGATTTACAAGATTTTTATGCACGTTATTTACCACAAATGCGTCTTGCCACCATCATTCCCATTTTAATACTCATTGTCATTGTGCCATTTAATTGGGCCGCGGCATTAATCTTATTTTGTACAGCTCCCCTTATTCCCATTTTCATGGTTTTAGTTGGTATGGGTGCCGCCGATGTTAATCGGAAAAACTTTAAAGCATTAGCGTATCTCAGTGGTCATTTTTTAGATCGATTAAAAGGTTTACACACCATCCGTCTATTTAACCAAGGTAAAAATCAAGCAAATGCAATTCATCAAGCCGCTGAAAGTTTTCGAATAAGAACTATGAATGTGCTTAAAGTGGCCTTTTTATCGTCAGCCGTCTTAGAGTTTTTTACGTCTGTTTCAATTGCGGTGGTAGCCGTATATTTTGGATTTTCTTATTTAGGTGAACTTAATTTTGGCGCTTATAATGGGGTCGTCACCTTATTTGCTGGCTTTTTTGCGTTAATTTTGGCCCCTGAGTTTTTCCAACCATTACGCGACTTAGGTACCTATTATCATGCAAAAGCACAAGCAATTGCAGCAGCTGATAATATTGAAGGATTTTTAGCTAGCAATACACATGACACTGGTCATCATACGGATAAAACTCATCTCATTAACGAAATACAGACGATTGAAGCGCAAGATTTAATTATTTTATCCCCCGATAATAAACCGATTGTGGGTCCACTAAACTTTACGCTAAAAACCCCTTTTAAACTGGCCTTAATGGGAGTGAGTGGTGAAGGTAAAAGTTCACTATTGAATGTCTTGCTAGGTTTTTTACCGTATCAAGGCTCATTGAAAATCAATCAGATTGAATTTCACACGCTTGATATTGATAACTGGCGTTCACAGCTCAGTTGGCTTGGACAAAATCCTTATTTACTGAATGGTTCTATCCGTGACAATATTTTATTAGCTGATAGGGATGCAAGTGAACAACGGTTAAATCAAGTCGTTAAACAAGCACAACTTGATAGTTTTATCACGCAATTGCCAGATGGTCTTGAGACGCAAATTGGTGAAGATGCAGTACGGTTATCTATCGGACAAGCCCAAAGAATTGCAATAGCCAGAGCGTTGCTAAAACCCTGTCAACTATTGTTGCTCGATGAACCAACCGCCAGTTTAGATAAACAAACGGCGCAAGATATTGATGCCATTTTAGCAAGTAACTACCAATCCCATAATATTATTATGGTTACCCACCAGATGACAGAATCGATGTCATTTGATCAAATCTGGCAATTGCGTAATCATCAAATTCATATTGATCAAAAGGCTTAATGATCATGTTAAAAATACTGTCACCCTATATTAAGCTTTATAGCCATTATTTTGCGATGATTATCTTAGGAATGGTTCTTGTATTAGTCGCACTTGCTGCGAGTATTTTTTTACTCTCGTTGTCAGGTTGGTTTTTATCTGCAACCGCTTTCGTTGGTGTTGCAGGATTATATACCTTTAATTACATGTTACCCGCTGCGGGTGTAAGAGGCGCAGCCATTCTCAGAACTGTCAGCCGCTATTTTGAACGTTTAGTAAACCACGATACCACGTTTAAAATTTTAGCTTACTTACGCACGAACGCATTTAAAAAAATTCTACCATTGAGTGCCATGCAAATTGCACAATATCAAAAAGCGGATTTACTCAATCGCTTTATTGCTGATATTGACCATTTAGATCACCTTTATCTTCGATTATTTGTGCCGATTGTCAGCGGATTATTGACAACACTCTTTATTTATCTGGCAATTGGCTATTTTGATCAGACCATCGCTTTGGTCATCACTGTGATTTTACTGATGGCGATTTTAGTCATACCCGTTATTTTTTATCAAGCCGGTAAACAAATCGGTGCACAAATTGCAGCACAACAAAGTGAGTACCGCCAGAATTTAGTCAGTTATTTACAAGGGCAAGCGGAATTAACATTATTTAATGCTAAACCGCGTTATCGAGCACAGCTTGATACCGTTGAACAACGTTGGCTAGATAATCAGAAAAAACAAGCTACATTACTCAGTTTAGCCACGGCATTAATTTTATTGATCATTGGTTTAATGACATTATTGATTATCTACCTTGCCGCAGATGGTATTAGCCAATACGATAGCCCTATCATCGCGTTATTTATTTTTGTTGGCTTAGCATGTACTGAAATATTAGCCCCTATTCCGGCTGCATTTTTATTTTTAGGTCAGGTGCTGACATCGGCACAAAGAATGAATGAGTTGATGAAACAGCAACCCGATATTTTATTTCCTCAACATGGCGCTAAAACAGAACCGAATGTGTGCAGCATTGAATTTAATAACATTGCGTTCGCCTATCCAAATCAACCCATCACTGTTTTTGAAGCAATCAGTTTCAATATTAAACATGGTGAGCATGTTGCCTTAGTGGGTAAAACTGGCTGTGGTAAATCAACGCTACTCAATTTAATAACACGGACATGGCAACCGACTACTGGCAAAATTTATTTAAATAAAGTCGAAATTAGCCAATTTGATGAACCAACACTTCGCAACATGATGGCCGTCATCCCACAAGTCATTACTATTTTTAGTGATACCCTACGCAACAATTTATTAATCGGTCATCCACAAGCAACCGATCAACAGTTAATTGATGTATTAAAAAGTGTTGAATTAGAAAAATTACTGACGAGCGATAATGGCCTTGAATTATGGTTGGGAGAAGGTGGAAGAACCCTATCAGGGGGGGAAAAACGCCGTATTGGCATAGCACGTGCATTATTACATAATGCACCATTAACATTAATGGACGAACCGACAGAAAGTTTAGATAATCAAACTGAACAACAAATCTTGGCGATCATCAAAAAGTGTTATCAAGGCAAAACGGTGTTAATGGTGACTCATCGCTTAACAGACCATGAGATGTTTGATCATACATTTGTGTTAGATAATAAGCATGTTTCAATTCGTTAACAGTCATTTTCGTTAAAAAATTGTCATAACCTATCATTATAGTGTAAAAATGTTAGGTAAATTTAAAAATGAAGTATCAATGCCTTTTTAGAAAAGACGTCATAGGATATAACGCCCTTAGTCGCTTTCTAAGTCATTGATTTAACCAATTAGCGCATTTAAACCTCACATTTATTCACATGAACATAGCTAATACTTTTATTTTGACTCAATTTCATGAATAATAACCACAACTTCACTAACAGAATGAAAAATATGTATACAGGAACGCTTTTTATTGTCTCTGCGCCTAGTGGTGCAGGGAAATCGAGTCTCATTAATGCCTATTTAAATCAACAAAATCAATTGTCCGCCAGTGTTTCTATTTCTCATACTACGCGCACACCTAGACCGGGAGAAAACCATGGTGAACACTACTATTTTGTTGACCATAATCAGTTTGAAACATTAATTTCCCAAGATGCTTTTGTTGAATATGCAAAAGTATTTGATAATTATTATGGGACTTCAAAAGCCGCTATCGAGCAAAACCTACAACAGGGAATTAATGTGTTTTTAGATATTGATTGGCAAGGTGCTCAACAAGTCAGACAAAAAGTCCCAACAGCTAAAAGTATTTTTATTTTACCTCCGTCATTAGATGAACTTGAAAAACGTTTAATCAAACGTGAACAAGATTCAGCTGAAGTGATAGCCAAAAGAATGCTAAAAGCCAAATCTGAAATGTCACACTACAATGAATATGATTACTTAATCATTAACGATGATTTTAGTACATCACTGGATCATCTGACAGCCATTATCAAAAGTGAAAGCTTACATACACAAAAGCAATATATATTGCATCAGGCTTTAATTAATCAACTTATCGATTAAGATAAGCGGGAAAACTGACTCATATGCTCGATAATTTGCCTTTTTTTAATTTTTTAGCTCATTTTTATAAAGATTTTGCTCATCAAATCAAATAAGCATAGCAATTTAAGGGAAATTTCAGTAAAATTGATGATTGATTTCAAAAAAGAATTTACAATTATTTTCAGAAAATATAGAGGTAAACATGGCTCGCGTAACTGTTCAAGACGCTGTTGATAAAATTGGTAACCGATTTGACCTAGTATTAGTTGCGGCAAGACGCGCACATCAATTACAAGCTGAAGGTAAAACACCTTTAGTACCAGAAGAAAATGACAAAGAAACGGTTATTGCGCTACGTGAAATCGAAGAAGGCTTAGTCAATAAACAAATCCTTGATACTGCAGCTTTCCAAGCTCGTCAGGAAGAGGAAGCCGAAGCACGTTCAGTTCTGCATGAAACCATTCTGTTCGAAAACGAACCATCATACGAATAATCCAACAATTAACAGGCAAAGCATCATTACTATATAGGCGAATATGCAATATTTTGCTCCATTAAAAAACATCGTAGAAACGTATCTTCCTAGTGAACAAGTTGAAAAGATCTGGGAAGCATATTTATTTGCCTATGATGCACATAATGGACAATATCGCTCGAGTGGTGAACCTTACGTTACTCACCCAATTGCCGTTGCCTGTATGCTGGCGGATATGAAGCTCGATTTTGAAGCTGTCACCGCCGCGCTGTTACATGATACCATTGAAGATACACCCGTTACCTACCAAGATGTTGTTGATCGCTTTGGTGAAGATGTTGCTAAACTGGTAGATGGTGTATCTAAACTAGATAAATTAAAATTTCGTAACCGTCAGGAAGCCCAAGCCGAAAATTTTCGTAAAATGGTTTTAGCAATGGCCAAAGATGTCAGGGTCATTTTAATTAAATTGGCTGACCGTACGCATAATATGCGGACACTGGACTCGCTACGACCGGATAAACGTAGACGAATCGCCAAAGAAACGCTTGAAATTTATGCACCGCTTGCCCACCGATTAGGTATTCACCACATAAAAACAGAGCTTGAAGTCTTAGGTTTTACCGCACTACATCCTAATCGTGCACACGTCATTGAAAAAGTCGTTGATTCAGCAAGACAAACGCGTAAAGAATTGATTTTACAAATATTATCGGATATTAGAGAGCGGCTTAGTCAAGCCAAAATCAATGCGACGGTTGAAGGTATTGAAAAAAATATTTATGCTATCTATCAGAAAATGCAGTTACGGGAACAGTTTTTTCGATCGATCATGGATATTTATATCTTTCGTGTGATTGTTGATGATGTTGATAGTTGTTACCGTGTATTAGGCCTTGTGCATAACCTGTATAAACCAAGATTAAACCGTTTTAAAGATTATATCGCGATTCCCAAAGCAAATGGCTACCAATCTCTCCATTCTTCATTAATTGGTCCTCATGGTTCCCCAGTTGAAGTACAAATCCGAACGTCAGATATGGATCAAATGGCTGAAATGGGCGTTGCTGCACATTGGGTATATAACAAAAATGATGAACTGAACAATACCACTGCCCAAATTAAAGCACAACGTTGGATGCAAAATTTACTTGAACTACAACAGAGTGTGGGAAATTCTTTCGAATTTATTGAAAATGTGAAATCAGATCTCTTCCCAAAAGAAATTTATGTTTTCACGCCGAAAGGTCGTATTGTTGAATTACCTGAAGGTGCAACACCTGTTGATTTAGCTTATGCAGTACATACAGATATCGGTCATCAATGTATTGGCGCAACCGTCGATCGAAAACCGTATCCGTTATCCCAGCCATTATCAAATGGTCAAACAGTCGAAATTATTACCTCACCCGACAGCCGCCCAAATGCAGGTTGGCTAAATTTTGTGGTGAGTTCAAAAGCCCGTTCGCGTATTCGTCAAGCGCTGAAAAGTTTAAAACGTGATGATGCGATTGTCTTGGGACGCCGTTTATTAAATTATTCACTGGCTGATAAAGGTGGCATTGAGGGAATTTCCCCCAAAATTATCGACAAGCTCGTTAGTTTCGCAAAATTAAATAGTTTTGATGATTTATTGGCTGAAATTGGCTTAGGTAATATTATGAGCCAATTTGTTGTCAAAAGTATTGAACACAGCGATACTGTCGATATTGATAAGCATGAACCAAGTAAAAAATTGACCATTACCGGTTCGGAAGGATTACTTGTATCATTTGCTAAATGTTGCCACCCTATTCCAGGTGATCCGATTATTGGACGCGTCAGCCCTGAAAAAGGACTCTCTGTTCATCATGAATCTTGTCGTAATATTATTGGCTATCAAAACTACCCAGATACGTTTATTCCATTAGCTTGGTCACCTGCACCAGAACAATTATTTATTGCTGAAATTTGGATTGATATCACCAACAATGCCGCAACTGGACTTTCAAATATTATTTCAACCATTAATGCTGAATCCGCAAATGTACAGTGGCTTAATACCGAGGAGAAAGACTCTCGTATTTATACTGTTATTTTGCATATTGAAGTCAAAAATGTCATTCAACTTAATGAAATCATTCGTAAAATTGGTCACCAACAGGACGTTATTAATATCACTCGCAATATCAATTAAGCTATGATAGATAAACGGCTTCTTAATCACTTGACCATTAGCCATTTACCTGGACTGGGTGATGCCTTAGCCAAAAAATTTAATGTCCTTGGTATTTATAGCATCCGTGATTTATTGTTACACCTGCCTATACGTTATGAAGATCGTTCGTCTTCAAACGAAATTAATCAGTTATCAATCGGTGAACACACATCAATTCAAGGTCAGATCATCAAAACAGAAATTGTTATGAGCAGAAAACGCATGTTGATTTGTACTGTTCAAGATGATAGTGGCATTATTCAATTACGGTTTATGCATTTTTATCCCAATATGCAACAAAGCTTAGCCGTTGGTAAATGGTTAAAAGCCTATGGAGAAGTTAAAAAGGGTAAAATCTATTTTGAAATGATTCACCCTCAAATACAGGTGCGAACGACAAATCATGACTTTGATATTGTTGATACAGAGCGATATACACCGATTTATGCAGCCACTTATGGCCTAACACAAACCATGTTGCGTAAATTTATCCATTTGGCCCTGCTTTTACTTAAGCGTAATCCAACGTTAGAAATTATTCCCAATACCTTTATTGCCGGTTTACCAAGCATTGAAGAGGCATTGCACATTATCCATGAGCCACCGCTAGATGCAGATATTATTCAACTTGAAGATGGCTCGCATCCAGCTAAAAAACGCCTTATATTTGAAGAACTGTTGGCTTATCATTTAAGTATGCAAATCACCAAAACGCATAACCAAACACTATTAGCAACACCAATTATCCCTAACCATCACTATATTACGCCCTTTTTACAAGCATTACCTTTTTCACCGACCCGTGCGCAAAATCGAGTCGTAAATGAAATTTGGCAAGACATGGCCAAAAATGTACCAATGATGCGGCTTGTTCAAGGCGATGTTGGCTCAGGGAAAACACTTGTCGCAGCACTCGCTGCACTAAATGCCTTAGAGAATAAACAACAAGTGGTCTTAATGGCGCCAACCGAGATCCTTGCGGAACAGCATTTCCTTAATTTTACAAACTGGTTTGAACCGTTAGGCTTACAGGTCACTTTATTATCGGGTAAGCTGACCGCTAAGCGTAAGCGAGAATGTTATGAAAGTCTTGAATCTGGTCAGATTGACATTTTAATTGGTACACATGCAGTATTTGTTGAACAGGTCAAATTTGCGAATTTAGGTTTTGTTATCATCGATGAACAGCATCGTTTTGGCGTTGCTCAGCGGCTTACACTCTGGCAAAAAGGCATTAAAGATAATACCCATCCTCATCAATTGATCATGACGGCAACGCCAATCCCAAGAACGCTCGCCATGACAATTTATGCAGACTTAGATGTATCAACAATAGATGAATTACCACCTGGAAGAACGCCTGTTACCACCGTTGTGCTACCAAATACGCGCCGTGAAGAAGTCATAACTCGTATTGAACACGCCTGCCACGATGGTAAACAAGTGTATTGGGTTTGTACACTGGTTGAAGAGTCAGAAATCCTGGAAGCGCAAGCTGCTGAAGTTGCCTATACCGATTTACAATCTCTGTTGCCAACCATTAAAGTCGGTTTAATTCACGGTAAAATGAAACCGTCACTTAAACAAGCCGTGATGCAAGATTTTAAACAAGGTCAGATTCAGCTATTAGTTGCAACGACCGTAATTGAAGTTGGTGTAGATGTGCCTAATGCTAGTTTGATGGTCATTGAAAATGCTGAACGATTAGGATTATCACAACTTCATCAACTCCGTGGTAGAGTGGGTCGTGGTAGTGCTGCATCCCATTGTGTTTTAATGTATCAAACCCCGCTCAGCCGTACGACGAAAGAACGTTTAAATGCGATGCGTGATAGCAATGATGGCTTTGTCATTGCACAAAAAGATCTCGAAATTCGAGGAGGCGGAGAGATACTCGGAACAAGGCAGGTCGGAATTGCCGATTTTAAAGTGGTTGATTTAATCCGCGATCAACATATGATTAGTGCTATACAAAATGTGTCCTCATATATTTTAACCTATCATCCTGAGTCAGCTATCACTATTGTGAATTGTTGGTTACCTGACCGGGCGAAATACATTAATGCTTAATCATGATTAAAACAGCACTCATTATATTTCATTTTTAATCTTTTAATAGGCTTTAGCCATTTACCTACTGCTAAGCGTGATTCCCAATAAGAGATCATGACGGTTTTAAACATTTCTGCACCCACTTAAACCTTACAAGTTGGCAAGGATAAGTATGGTCAGCGGGTGACTGACCATACTTAATTAAACAGCGAACAATTTATTGAATTGGGGATAGTGTTATTTCTACACGACGATTTTGTGCTCGACCAGTATCAGTACTGTTTGATGCAATCGGTTGTGAAGAACCCGCACCATAAGCATACATCCGGTTAGCTGAAATACCTTGTTGAATGAGTAAATTTGCCACACTATTGGCACGATTTAATGATAATGTTTGGTTAACTGCGTTACTTCCTGTTGAATCCGTATGTCCAACAATATTAATTGCTGTTTTGCTGTATTCTTTAAGGACTAAGGCAACACTGGTTAATGTCTGTGTACCCATTGGTTTTAATGTTGAACTGTTCGTATCAAATGTCACATTATTAGGCATATTCAGAATAATACTATCGCCAGAACGCGTGACACTCACACCACTATTACGAAGTTTATCACGCAATTTAGCCTCTTGATTATCCATATAAAGACCAACGCCACCCCCTAATACGGCACCCGATGTTGCACCAATCAACGCTCCTTTACCTCGATCACTTTTAGATGAGGATAACACGCCAATGCCCGCCCCCACAGCACCACCAATTAATGCACCTGTCGTGGTATTGGCCACTTTTTGTTCACCGGTATAAGGGTCTGTTGAACAACCTGATAAGACTAATAATGAGCTAAGCGCTAAGACAATAATTGAATAACGTTTCATAAATATTTCCTTTTTTTATCATCGCATTTATTATTTAACTGTTGTGTCGTATCAACAATATTTAATCAAGCTGGTACCATTACTGTGCTGATTAACATCGTATTTAACACCAACACGTTCCGATTTTATACCATTTAAAAAAAGGCCTTTATACTTTAAGTGGCATTTTCCTCTTGCCAAGTTTCAGGAAGGTGTTTCCAAAATCGAGTCGGCATAAATTGCCGTTGTAACTTAGGATTAATGCGTTCTTTAATCGTAATCGCTTGGCAATAACGACGCCACATTTTTTGAAATTGTTGCTCATCCTCAGATAAAAGCTGAACATTAATGCCCCCATTGATAACAAGGTTATCATCTTGGTTCAGATGAATAATTTCAGTTTGTTTTAAGTCATAAAAATAACCATACTGCCGTTTAGTATCAAAAATAGCCCATTTTTGGTCGGCAAAACGATCTGCAAAAAAATCAATAGTAAGCGGTAATGAATTATATCTGGGGTCAACCGTTGCAAAATACACTTTATCCCCCTGATTATCGATAGCATTAAAACGGACGAACATCATCAAATAATGGCGTTCATGCGATACCTTTTTAGCCAATTTTTTAATCGCTAAAATATCGTGGTCAGCATAATTACTGCTAATATTTTGTGTTGTTTTAAATACTTTAATCAAATAATTAAAAATTAGTGTTGCTCGTTCAGGTAATTCAGAGAACCAAACATAAGTAAGTTGATTCAAGACTATTTTTGATAAACGGCTTTGCATTGCTTGACGTACTCGGCGATATTTTTCTTCTGTTGTTTCAACCTGATGAATGTCTGAAGTTAACATGGGTAGAACGTCTTGTTCGGCAACAATTTGTTGTGGCCATTTTTTTAATGAAAATGCGTCAAATACGCCCGAAAGCACACCTTCAAAAGTATTATCATAACGAAAAATAAGCATAATAATCCCTCCATCACAGCGACATTGCTAGCTGTTGTGGTTGTGGTATTGAATGTTCAAGTAATGGGGGTTCTTGTAGTGACATTCGAATATATTCAGCCGAGGCATTTTGTAATTTAAATGACGTCATTTCATGACAAAGGATAAAAAACTGTGCACGTTTTAAGACCACACCAATGCGTTTTAAGGCATCAAAATTCAGTCGGCCATGCTGACGAGCAGATACGATGAGTCTCGCTGATTTCACCCCAATTCCAGGTACCCTTAAAATTTGTTCATAGCTTGCGCGATTAATATCAACAGGAAAATAGTGTGGATTACGGATTGCCCAACTGAGTTTAGGATCCATGGTCAAATCTAACTCCTGATGTTCATCATTCACAATCTCATCGACACTGAAATGGTAAAAACGTAATAACCAATCAGCTTGATATAATCGATTTTCACGAATACGAGGAACATCTTGCACCATTGGCAGACGTTTATCATATCCGTTCACAGGAATAAACCCTGAATAATACACTCTTTTCATACTTGGTCTTTTATAAAGCTTGGAACTTAGCTCTAAAATCTGCTTATCATTTTCATCTGTCGCGCCAACAATCAGCTGCGTACTTTGACCGGCAGAAGCAAATTTAGGGGCATTACGGAACTTCTTACGGTCTTCTTTATTTTCGATAAGGTGCTGCTGAATGTGGCGCATTGGTAAATAGATACTTTGATGATCCTTATCAGGTGCTAACCGTTTTAAATTTGTTTCCGTTGCGATTTCAAGATTGACACTTAACCTATCAGCATAAAGACCAGCTTGATAAATTAATTCACTGCTAGCGCCAGGTATTGCTTTCATGTGAATATACCCATTAAAGCGGTGAATTGTACGTAAATCTTTGACAACCCTAAGCATTCTTTCCATAGTATGATCCGGGTTTTTGATGATCCCAGAACTGAGAAACAACCCTTCGATATAATTGCGTCGATAAAACTCAATTGTCAGTTCTGTCAGCTCTTTTGGGGAGAACGCCGCTCGAGGAATATCATTACTATGACGATTAATACAATATGCACAATCATATAAACAGAAGTTAGTCAGCATGATTTTGAGTAATGCAACGCATCGACCATCTGCGGTAAAGCTGTGACATATTCCCCATCCCTGCGCACTGCCAATTCCGCCTTGCTGATTTTTTCGCGAGGTGCCACTTGATGCACAAGACACATCATATTTAGCTGATTCAGCTAAAATTTCTAGTTTTTTTATCGTACTATCTTTCATCAAAATGGCCTCAAACAATAACTGTATATAAATACAGTATATAAAAACAAAACACAAAAGTCATTAACGGATTTGTTTAATTTTTGAGGGTGTTTTTGCTAACACATGAATAATTTTCGTTAAATTATTGTCATAAGGTATAATTATAGTGTAAAAAGTATCTAAAATTCGTTACCGTAGATCATGATGTAACTATCTGAGAGTCAAATATGCAAGCTTGTGCCTTATATTCATAAGGCATGGGCTTAGAGGTGTGCTTTTCGATTAATTTCGCTTTGATAATGATTAACTAACAATCGATAAGCTTGAGCAAATATAAAAATTACAGCTTGAATTAATACAATACACGCACTGGTGCTCGCACTAAAATGATAACTGATCAACGTCCCTGAAATACAAGACGCAATAGACACAATTACAGCAATAATCAGCATACGATCAAATCTCTTAGATAACAAAAAAGCAATAATACCGGGCGCGATCAGCATAGCAATGACTAAGATAACACCAACTGCTTGTAGTGAGGCAACAATGGTTAATGCTAAGAAAGTCAATAATCCATAGTGTAATAGTCTCACTGGTAAACCGACAACTTTTGCTTGCACAGGATCAAAACAAAACAGCATCAAATCTTTGCGTTTTGTCAGTACAATTACTGAAACGATGATACCGATAATTAAAATTTGGATTAATTCACTATGGGTTGTCCCCAATACACTACCGAAGAGAATATGATTTAAGTGCTGTTCAGTATCAACTTTAGAGAATAAAACTAAACCAAATGCAAACATACCGGAATAGACGATACCCATCACTGTATCTTCTTTTACTCGGCAATTTTCTTTAATATAACCCGTTGCAAGTGAACACAAAAAGCCCGATGCAAAAGCACCAATAATAATCGGAATGCTACCTAAATATGCAAGTACAATACCGGGTAAAACCGCATGGGAAATCGCATCCCCCATCAGTGACCAGCCTTTTAACACTAAAAAACATGATAGAACAGCACACACAAAACCGGTTGTTACCGACACAATAATAGCGCGTTGCATAAAGGGATAGCTGAGCGGTTCAATAATAAAATTTAACCATTCCATTAAGCATGCTCCTTATTGTTAAGCTGTTTACGAATTCGCAAACGAGTTGGGATAAGGCCATGCTCTGGTGCAAATAAAAAAGCTAATAAAAAAATAACCGTTTGTAGTGAGATAATCACCCCACCTGTTGCACCATCTAAATAATAACTGATCCAAGCGCCAATACCACTGGTGAAAAAACCTATTAAAATAGCAATAATAAGTAATCGTGAAAATCGATTAGTTAATAAATACGCGGTTGCACCGGGTGTTATCACCATGGCAATAACTAAAATGGCCCCAACCGTTTGTAACGCAGCAACGGTACAAGCACTGAGTATCGTAAAAAAAATGATTTTTAACCTTAATGGTGAAAGGCCTATTGAGCGAGCATGCGTCTCATCAAAAAATGCAACAAGGAGATCTTTCCAAATCAAAAAAAGCACTAACAATGAGGCTGCGATAATAATTTGTACTTGAAACATATCCTCGTCGGCAATAGTCAAAATATTTCCCATAATAATGGCATTAATATTTACCGAGGTTGGATTGAGTGAAATGATCAGTAAACCAAACGCAAAAAAAGTGGAAAAGATAAAACCAATAATCGCATCTTCTTTTAATCGACTAAAATATCGAATCACTGTGATGGATAATGCGGCTAAAAAACCGGTAAAAAAGGCACCTATCGAATAAGGTAGCCCTAAAGCATAGGCACCCGCAACCCCAGGAACAACAGAATGCGATAAGGCATCCCCCATCAATGACCAGCCTTTTAACATTAAGTAAGCGGATAAGAATGCACATGCGGCACCAACTAAGCTACTTGCCCAAATCGCTTTTATCATATACTGATATTGAAATGGTTCTAACAACAGTTCTAACATATTACTTTTTCCTAAACTGTTCGTGCAGCAGATTATTATGCGGTGAATCATCTTTACCTTCACCATAAAAGACCGCAGCTCTTTCATCATCGGTTAAGACGGAAACCATTCGAGTATCTTCATCTTCATGAAGTTTTTCACCCGATAAGCTTAAGTAACGTAAAGCCCCGCCAAACGTAACCATCAAATTTTGTGGGGTAAAAGTTGTTTTGGTTGGCCCAGTTGCTAAAACGGTTCGATTAAAGAGTACCACCTGATCACAAAACTCCGGTACGCTACCCAAATTATGCGTAGAGACTAAAATTAAATGACCTTCTTTACGCAGCGACTTTAACAATTCAATTATGGCGTTTTCAGTTTGCACATCAACACCAGTAAATGGTTCATCAAGTAACAAGACTTTACCTTGTTGAGCAAGTGCACGCGCTAAAAAAACGCGTTTTTTTTGTCCACCAGACAGTTCCCCTATCTGGCGGTGTCTAAGTTCAGACATATTGACGCGTTCTAACGCAATATCAACTTGCTTTTTATCCTCTTTTGATGGAATACGTAGAAATGACATTCGTCCATAACGTCCCATCATCACCACATCAGAGACCAAAACGGGAAAATCCCAATCAACCTCTTCAGTTTGTGGCACATAAGCAATAATGTTTTGTTTTAATGCTTGGGTTACAGGTAAATGATTCAGCGTAACACTACCCGTATTGGGTTTCACCATTCCCATAATACTTTTAAACAGTGTTGATTTACCGCTACCGTTAACCCCAACTAAAGCACAGATTGTGCCGCCATTTAGTTTAAAACTCGTGTTATGAATCGCGGTATGGCCATTATTGTATGTAACCGTAATATCATCGACATTCAAGGCTATTGGGGTTTGTTGTTCAGTCATTATTCAAAACCTTTTGCAATTGTTTCCACTGTGACATTTAATAAATCAAGATACGTTGGTACAGGGCCATCTTGTTGAGATAGAGAATCGACATACAATACTCCACCATATTTAATGCCGGTTTCACGACTGACTTGTATAGCAGGTTTATCAGAAATCGTACTTTCACTGAAAATAACAGGAATGTTATTTGCTCTCACTAAATCAATCACGGCTTTAACTTGTTTTGGTGTACCTTGCTGTTCAGCATTGATTGGCCATAAATACGCTTCTTTAAAATCATAGTCACGAGCAAGGTAACTGAACGCACCTTCACTGGTCACTAACCAGCGTTTTTCCTCAGGGATTTTAGCTAATTTTTCACGTAATGGGCGATCCATGGCTTGAATTTTTTTAACATAATTAGCCGCATTTTGGTTATAAATATCCGCATTTTGGGGATCATATTTCACCAACGCTTTGCGAATATTCTCGACATAAATCAGTCCTTCACTCGGTGACATCCAAGCATGGGGATTGGGATTACCTTTATAGCTACCTTCACGGATTGGCATTGGTACAATCCCTTCAGTTACCACAACGGAAGGTACATTTTTAATATCTTGGAAAAAACGTTCAAACCAACGTTCTAAATTTAAACCGTTCCATAGCACTAAATCAGCAGACTGAGCGCGAACCAAGTCTTTCGGTGTTGGTTCATACTCATGAATTTCAGCACCAGGAATCGTAATGGATTCAACAATAGCAGCATCACCAGCGACATTTTGAGCAATATCTTGGATAATTGTAAATGTGGTGATGACTTTAAATTTCTTTTCATCTGCATTAGCAAGATTGATATTTGTTGCCATTAATAACACAAAAGAAATAGAGATAAATGTGAGGATTTTATGTAGAAAAGCATTTTTGCAAGATAATTTCATTTTACACCTTATTCGTTATGTTAGGATGATAATGAGAATTATTATCATTTAAATTAAAAATGTCAATTATTTTTAATTATCCTATGATTGCACACGATAAAGAAGTCTATTTCTGTCTATCTATGAAATAGCTAATCATAGCATAGCAGACAACTAATTATGACGAAACTGATTAATTATCGTGCTAAGTCAAAAATTGCTTGTTATAATTCGTGTGTCATACACTATGACTAAATCAATTATCTGCTTTATTATTATTAAAAATCAGAAAGTTGATAAAATATAATAACGATAATTATCAATCCATTAACAATTGAAAGTAAGAAGATACTATGAAAAAAATCCTTTTCCCTTTAATGATTGCATGTGGTCTTTTAGTTGGATTTATTTCTAACGCAAACGCCAAAACAAATAAACAATACGAAATAGCATGTAAAGCTGGTGATCTAGAAAGTTGCGATGAACTTGCTTATCGTTATCAAGAAGGACTTGAAAGACTAAATCAAGACTCAGCAAAAGCCATTGAGCTTTATAGTAAAGCATGTGATGGTGGATATGCTGAAAGTTGTAAAAATTTAGGCTTTATGTATCGAAATACACCGGACGTACCTCGGGATGATCAAAAAGCATTTGAACTTTATAAAAAATCATGTGATCTAGGTAATGCTACAGGTTGTAATAATTTAGCATTCTTATATCAGCACGGTGAAGGCGTTGACGAAGATAAACAACAGGCATTTGAGCTCTATAAATTATCTTGTGACGAAAACGATGATTCGGGTTGTTATAATCTTGGTGATATGTATCAAAATGGTGATGGTGTTGAGCAAGATTTTAAACAAGCAATGAAACTTTACATCAAAGCGTGTAATAATGAGCATGCTTCAAGCTGTAATAACATTGGTTACCTTTATGATATGGGTCAAGGCGTTGACCAAAACTATAAAAAAGCAGCTGAATATTATCAATTAGCCTGTGATTTAGAAGAAGAAATTGCCTGTTATAACTTAGGAAGCCTTTATGAAGAAGGTTCTGGTGTAAGACAAAGCTATAAAAAAGCAAAAGATTTATATGAAAAAGGATGTAAACTTGGTGATGACGATAGCTGTGAAGCTTATACTGACTTAATGCGCAGTGGCTACTAAGCATAAAAAAGCGTTATCACGATATAATACGCCGTTCTTTAACTATTTAATTTTAATAATATGCCATCATAATTGATGGCATTTTTATTCTCTTGATCTGGTATTTTGCTATTGTTTCTTAACCCAATAGTGATAAGGTTTTTGCTCAATTTGTGAATCGATCAGTTGATGATCCATATGACGACAGAAACCGGGAATATCGCGTGTGGTTGCGGGATCATCCGCAATAATATGCAAAATCTGACCTGATGCCATTTCTCTAATTGTTTTACGCACCATCATAACAGGCTCAGGGCAGCGCAAACCGGATGTATCAAGTTCTCTATCCATTTTCATACTAAATTTTATCATCAAAAAAAAGTTTACTGAGGTAGTGTGGAACAGCATCATCCGCATTTGAACCAATCACATCTAAATGGGGTAAACGCGCTTTAAGTTCTGCACTGGCATTTTTCATTAAGCATCCTTTGCCCGCCATAGAAAGCATCTCAAAATCATTCATACCATCACCAAAAGCGATACTGTCTTGTAAGGTATACCCCAGCTTATGAACAACATTTTGTAACGCATTTCCTTTAGAAACTTGACTCCCCATAACTTCTAAACAATTTATTGTTGAAAAGGCGACACTAATTTGTGAGCCATATTGAGCTTCAAGACGTTTTTTTAGTTCAAGTAAATGTGGATACAATTCTTCATTTGACGTCGTAAAATAGATTTTTGCAATATCATCTGTCGCAAAATCGATAGGGTCAAATAAGCGGTATTTAAAATGCGTATCTTTAAAGAAACCAAGTGAATAGCTATCTTCTTTATTAATTAACCAATCATCACCGCGATAAATGTGGGTATAGACTAAAGGATCGTCCATCGCAACTTGTGCAACTTCATAAGCAATTTTTGCATCCAAACTTTTACTGTAAATTAAATTGCCATGACTATCATGAACTCTTGCCCCGTTTGAAGTGATCATAAAGGCATCAATTTCCATATTTTCGCGCATTTGGGCGACATCAATATGATGCCTACCTGTGGCAAAAACAAAATTGATATTTTCTTTTCTTAATGCTTGTAAAATTTTTTTTGTATAAGCGGACAAACTGTGCTGAGGATTTAATAATGTACCATCAAGATCGGACGCAACAACATGAAACATAACGGACTCTTATTTCTTAAATTTGATAGCTTAATTATACTCCATCCTAACCAACCATTAAAGTAAATTAAAAACGAATTAATTGTGGCGTAATAAAAATGACGAGTTCACGTTTTTGTAACTTCACACCATCATATTTGAATAATCTACCTAGAAATGGAACCTGATGAATACCTAGAACATGACGTTGATCTTGATATTGAGATTGCTGAAAAATTCCGCCTAAAATAAGTGTTTCCCCGTTATTGACTAATACTTGTGTTTTTATTTCTTGAGTATCTATCGCCAGTGCCTCACCACCATCACGACGCTTAATGGAACGGCCAGCGGTATTTTGCGTAATATAAAGAGTTAACTCTATTTGATTATCTTTTATAATGCGTGGCGTCACTTCTAGACCTAATACCGCTTGCTTAAACTCAATTGATGTTGCGCCGTTGTTACCACTTGCCACTTCATAAGGTATATCGGTACCTTGTTTAATTGACGCGGTTTGTTGATGCGTCGTCAATAAGTTAGGGCTCGCGATAATTTCTAATTGATTTTCGGCCTCTAGTGCTGATAGTTCAAGATTTAATAAATTACCTGCACGTTTTGCCAAATTAAACCCCATTACTGAAGGGGCATTAGCAACACCGAAATCAACATTAAATTTATTCACCCACTGCGAAGATTCACTTACGTAACCCCATTTAATTCCCAGTTCTGTGGCACTTTCCTGACTCATGGTAACAATGTGTGCTGAAATATGAATTTGTGGCAACGGTAAATCTAGCTGCTTAACTATTGACTCGATGGTTTGTATATTTTGTTGTATATCATGAATAATTAAAGTGTTAGTTCTGGTATCAGTAAGGATACGTCCCCTTTCAGATAACAGTTGTTGTTGATTGATCATTGTCATCAGTGATTGAATATCAGTATGTAAAATACGCAATGGTTTGAAAATTAATGGCTGATTGAGTTGCGCATCTTTAATTTGTAACTGTTTTAATTCAAATAATAATTTTGGATCAGGCTTTGATGAAACACTCAGCACATTTTTTTCATGCACATATTGTAAATTTGCTTTTTGAGTAATGAGCGCTAATGCCTGATGCCAATCCATATTATGTAACGTTACTGTTTGTGGATTATCATGCGTGAGATCTAATATCAAATTAAGCTGCTGGTGATCTGCCAATGATTGTAAAATAATACTTATGGGTGCCTGATGGAAACTCAGTGAAATGGTGTCGATACGACGATTATCGTCTTGTAATGCACTGCAAAGTAATGGATATAAGCAACTTAATATCAGTAATCGTTTACTTAATTGAATCAAGTGCATCATCATCGCCCCATGAATGGCATATTAAATGTTAACGTTTTATGACAATAGTCGACTAAATCGGTTTGCCACATGATATATTGAGATGAAATATCCAAAATTCGCCAGTGCTGTAACGGGTTAGGGATTGATGATTGAATCTTTAACCACTGCTGTTTATCACTCAGCCAAATTGTAGGGATCCCCTTCGATGGCCCAGCATGTCCAGCCACATAACCGTGATAGTGCCATTGACTGAGTTCTTGTAACAATGCATTTTCTTGATCCTGACATATGACGAATGACGGTTTTATAAATGGATTATGCATATCACCATAGGTTGATTTACAAAGTATGCTAGATAGTAATACTGCGATTAAACATAAAGGTTTTACCATAAAGCAACCTCATTGGTATGTGATTGTTTAATCTGAAAATCACATACAATAGATGCCGATTTAGGACTAATCGATAATGTATTAATGACGATATTTAATGATTGAGTGGATAATTGTTGGAGAAAACCAATAAATTCATGATAACGACCTGTTACTCGATAATTTAACATGATCCATTGTTGCGTATCGTCGTATTCAAAGTTTATTAATTGTTGATTGTATTTAGATAATTGTTGTGCAATCTGATGAGTTAATTGTTGTATCGATAATGTTGTGTGATCAGCTAATAATGATTGCTGATGAGATAGATACTGCTGTAAGTCATTCAACGTAGGATAATCTGCAATTTGCTGATTTAACTGCACAATTTCGTCTTTTAAAAGGGCTTCATTATGCTGCTCTAACCGATAATTATCCGTCACTGATTGAATAAATGCGTAGTAAATTATGACAGAAATAATGATAAAAATACCGATGACAATGCCATAGCGCTGTGTCGTTGAGTAATGAATTAATCTATTGATGAGAGGTAACAACATACGCTTAATCACTAATTATTCTGGCTAAATTTAATCTTAAGATTAAACTTTTGCAAAGATTGATGATGTTTAATAGACAATAAATCCGCAGATTCAACGGTAACCTCTTCATTAAGTAAGCGAACAAAGGTTAAAATAGGCTGAATTAAAAAACTTTCCCCCTTTAACTCTATAATTTGATCTCGATATACAAAAGCGGTAAACCATAGATCAGTTGGTACTATTTGCGTTGTTAATATTATCCTATTAATAAGCAGTGTTAATTGACGCTGTGTTTGCTGGCGAATCTCAATTTTTGATTGCAGTTGCTCGCTGTTTTTTGCCAATAAGATAAGTGATGACAAATAAGTTTGTTTTTGTTCAACCTCGATACGTAAAACACGATTTGTGACTAATTGCTCTTCAAGTTGATTGTCAATATGCCAGTAAACATAGAGTAGGCTCAATATCACAATGATTGCCCCACTTAATGTTATCGTTGTTAGACAAATCATTTTCTTTCGAAAAAATGATTTTCGCCATGGTAAAAGGTTAAAACCGGATAGATTAGGTAAACATGCCATCGTTTCACATACTGACGACAAATTATCTGACTGATCTGTGGGTATCATCAATTCATGAAGCATACCAATAAACTGCAATTTACAATGCTCAAATACAAGTATCAAGCAGGCAAGTAAATGCTGTGGGTAAGCATATATCATTAATGAAAGAGATTTATGGTAATGTTTTGTGATTTGATAATCATAAGTGAGTTCTTGTTCTTCTTTAAAAATTTTTACTAAAGAAGCTTGAATATAATGCTCGATTTCAAAAGGTTTCAAGTCAATATTGGGGAGATCAATGCGTTGATACCGGACTTGCTGATTAACGATAACCACTCGGCATAATGCTTTCTTAACATTAAATGAGGTATTGTTAGCGCAACGAATAAGTAATGTTTTTAAATGAACTGCAATATCATCATTATTGCAAATTGATTGCGTTAATTGATTTATCATTTTGATCTGATATTTAGTTTTATGCGTTAAAAAGACCAAAATATCGTCATTCTTTATAAAAAAAGTCACATACCACAAATTTTAGCTCGCCTTGTTTGTATTATTAATCATTATCATTGTGTTTTAAAATGATTGAGACTCGAACAATAAATAACCCATCTGTGAAAAAGCTCGCAAAAAACGTCTAAATTTAAAACGAAAGAATAATATTTTGCAGAAAAATGAAAAAAACAGTTGACTGAAAAGCCATGATCCTTATAATGCTTTTCCACACGGTAAGGGTGATTAGCTCAGTTGGGAGAGCACCTCCCTTACAAGGAGGGGGTCACTGGTTCGAACCCGGTATCACCCACCAATTCTTACTGTGTATATCTAATCTTGGCAACAAGAATAGGGGTGATTAGCTCAGTTGGGAGAGCACCTCCCTTACAAGGAGGGGGTCACTGGTTCGAACCCGGTATCACCCACCATCTTTAAGATGGGTCGTTAGCTCAGTCGGTAGAGCAGCGGACTTTTAATCCGTTGGTCGAAGGTTCGAATCCTTCACGACCCACCACTTTAATGAAATCACCTTATGGTGGTTTTTTTATATCTGCTATATAAGAATGCCAATCAGGATGAGCACCATAGATTCGACATATTTGTTTAGAACAAATTTACATGTTGCTTTAGCAACTAGTTCGAAGAACCGAATAGCAGGACATGATGAGTGTTCCTTTCACGCTCTCCCTTAATTAGATCTTCAAAATTAATTAAAAACACTATACTCCTTAGTTATCACATTCTTGTGAAGGATGATAATTTTGATTACTTGGACAACACGCCAGCAGCAGGCTTTAAATGTTGCTTCAGTCACAACATGTTAGGAAAGTGATATGAATGCACTAAGTAATCCATAATGTCATTCACTAGCCACAATTTTGATAAGATTTTGATGTGAGTCATTTGATAATATTGTGCTAAATAAAAAACCAATGAGGCCGTTTTATCCTATTTCTAAGAATTCACAACGTGAATTAAAACTCATCACCCTATTGATAAATCTATCTAAATGATAAACCAATCGATATAATAAAAACCTTTGATAATGATTAGGTTAATCCATAATGTTAAATAAATTGTGCATTTTATTTACCCTACTTTTAGTATTTTCACTTTCAGCTAATGCTACATCAGTCGAGCAAGTCGAATACCAATCTGGTTTTCAAGAAACCACCATTATGGATGATCATCGGCCATTAGACATTGCGATTTGGTACCCAACTCATCAAACAGAGCCACGCGAAAAAATTGGCGATAACATTATATTTGAGGGTGAATATGCAGTTAGAAATGCAAAACTTGCTGGTAAAAATCATCCTGTCATTTTAATTTCACATGGTTTTGGCGGCTCTTGGCGTAATCAGGTATGGTTGGCCAGTGCATTAAGTCATCAGGGTTATATTGTTGCGTCCCCAAACCATCCAGGTACAACCACGAAAAATATGGATCGTATGGTTGCACAAAACATGTTAGAGCGTCCTAACGATATTCGTCGAACATTAACATACTTATTATCAGATCCCACATTTTCAGTAGCGATTGATCCACTTAAAATTGGTGTCGTTGGCCATTCTTATGGTGGTTTGACTGCAATTGAACTTATTGGTGGTCGATTTTCAGCAAGTCTGTTTGAACACGCTTGCCAAACTTACCCATTTTTAGCATCTTGCAAAGTTTATCATCAACAGATGCAGAGCTTGGATAAAGAATCTGATTATTTTAAGCTTGATAAAAATATGCAAGATTCCCGTATTCAAGCAGCATTTATCTTTGACCTTGGATTAGCTCGAGGATTTACAAAAGATAGTTTGGCCAATATCAATATACCGACGTTAGTCGTTTCGGCTGGTGATTTTGACAAAACCTTACCTGCTGAACTTGAATCGCAATATTTAATACAAAATATGCCATCAAGCACAACTGAATACCTTTCACTTGATGCCGCAACACATTTTAGCTTTATTGGTATCTGCAAAGCAAATGCGACGACAATATTAAAAGAAGAAGAAATCGATGATAGTTATATTTGTGAAAATGATACGAATCAACGTCAAGCGATCCATCAATTATTAGTAGATAAAATAATCTCTTATTTGCATTAAATAAGATATCGATACAGATATTTGGTTAAATGTTCATTGGATATCGATAAAATCGGGTAAATTTCCATTTACCCGAGATTAACAAAAGACTATTTCTGTGCTTTTAACTCTTTATAAAAAGCGTCTAACTTATCTCGAGCTTCTTTAAGTTCATACTCGTCTTTTTGTAACTTAGCCTGTTGTTTAGCAATTTTGTCAGGACGACCGTCCATTTTCGCTTTTTCTAAGTCATATTGACGATCTTTCACATCATCCATTTGTTTACTGATTTTCTCTTTATATTTCTTTTCAAGTTTTTTATCAGTACAATAAGTTAACACTTCGTTTAAGGCTTTCTCTAATCCTTGAACTTGATATACATTATTTGCTTTTTTCGCATAACTTAATTGAGTTTGTATTGCATTTTGTTTCCCTAAGCAAGTTAAACCCTCGTAATCGCTATAATCAGCAAAGGCATTAAAAGAAACGACTGCAGATAATGCGATTAAACTCATTTTGATTGTCTTTTTCATAAACATCCATCCTTCTGTTGTGACTATTATTTTTACTTTATTTTCGGAGCTGTACACTATCAACTCGGTGAGATGCACCTTTTGTTAATATTAAACTTGCTCTTTCTTTCGTTGGTAAAATATTTTCTACCAAATTCAATTCATTGATGTTTTTCCAAATTTTTTCTGCGGTTGCTAGCGCTTCACTTTCAGGTATTTGCGAATAATGATGAAAATAGGAATTTGGATCACTAAACGCGCCTGCTCTAAATTTCAAAAAACGATTAATATACCAATCATGTAATAACGGAATATCTGCATCGACATAAATTGAAAAATCAACATAATCTGAAACAAAGACTCGATTATTTGCATTATTACAATTTAGTGGACTTTGTAATACGTTTAAGCCTTCAAGAATTAAAATATCTGGGCTTTCAACTTTTACCGCTTCACCATCAACAATATCATACACCAAATGCGAATAAACAGGTGCTAAAACGTGCTCTACCCCAGACTTCACATCTGAAACAAACTTAAGTAGCTTTTTAACATCATATGACTGAGGAAAACCTTTTTTATTCATAATGTTACGTTCTTCTAATACACGATTTGGGTATAAAAATCCATCGGTCGTCACAAGTGAAACATTACGATGTTCAGGCCATCGTGTTAAAAGCGCTTTTAATACTCGAGCAGTGGTACTTTTACCGACTGCCACACTACCCGCAATGCCGATAATGTAGGGTACTTTATAATCTGTCCCTAAAAACTTAGCTAAAATACTTTGCCGAGTAAAATGATTACTTATATAGTAATTTAGCAAACGGGATAATGGTAAATAGATTTCTATCACTTCTTCTATGGATAGATCTTCATTAATCCCTTGCAAAGAAACTAACTCTTCAGCCGTTAACGTCATTGGTACAGCATTACGTAAACTTGCCCACTCTTTACGTTTAAAATGCATATAAGGACTTAAATGATTATTCATACGCTCTTTTCTATATTAAAATTATCGAACTAATTTTTACCTATCATAGTTAATAAAGCAATAGTAAAAAGATTCATAATGCTAACAATTCAACAATAATGTGATAACAATAGCTATCATTACAATTAAAATCGAAGATATACTGCTATTTTATCTAAGTTAAGTGTATAATTTCATTTATTCCTAATATCTGATATTCATTGTAATAATGAATTATTAATAAAATATTAAATTCTAAAATTTATGATAAAAAAGAAACCCAAATTAAGTCGTGATGAGCTTAACGAACAATCAAAGCAACTAAAACGTAAACGCAAACATAAAGGTTTACCCAGTGGTTCTCGTCTTCAAAATGCCGAACAATCAACGACTAAACAACCAAAAACAGCACAAGACCCGCGTATTGGCAGTAAAAAGCCAATTCCGTTGACGGTTAATGCAAAACCTAAAGCACAGCCGAAAAAAATCGACGTGGTGCCAGTAAAAGCCAAAAATCTACCGCCAGAAAAAGAACTTGCACAACTAGAGAATGACCCATATTTAGAAAAACTACTTGATTTAATGGACGATGGAGAAAACCTATCACCTAAACAACAACAAGATCTTGATAAGATGTTAGATCGCATTGATGAATTAATGAATCAACTTGGCTATAACCAAGATGAAGACGATGATCTAGATGATGATTTTGCAGCTAAAGAAGATATTGTCAGTTTACTAAAGAAACATTAATCCGATGCTAATGTTAATTATGCTCTGTTTTTATATAGGTTTATTTATTTGCCTTATTCTATATTTAAAAAAACAGCGCATAAAGAAGACAACGTTATTTAGCAAACGAAGACAAGCCACTACATCAAATAAGCGACGTAAAAACAGAAGCAATGTCAAAAGAAAACAGTAATCAAACTATCATTTGGGATCAGGCTTTAATCCAAAAATATAATTATTCTGGCCCAAGATACACCTCTTATCCGACCGCATTAGAATTTAATGAGCAGTTTACTGAGCATGATTTTCTTGATGCAGCTGCGTTATACCCAAATAAACCATTGTCACTTTACATTCATATTCCGTTTTGCCATAAGCTTTGTTATTTTTGTGGTTGCAATAAAATCGTCACGCGTAATCATCATAAAGTGGCGACCTATTTAAATGCCTTAAAACACGAAATTATAACCCGTTCTAAATTATTTAAAACTCGTACAGTTACCCAGATGCACTGGGGTGGTGGAACACCGACATTTCTCACTAATGAAGAAATATCGTGGTTAATTGCAAACTTAAAACAGCACTTTAATTTTGCTGATAATGCCGAGTTATCGATTGAAATCGATCCAAGAGAGATTACAACCGATACCATTGCTCACCTTGCTAAAGAAGGCTTTAATCGATTGAGCATGGGGATTCAAGATTTTAATCATGAAATTCAAACACTTATTAATCGAGAGCAAGATGAGAATCTTATTCAAGCCTTAATTGAACAAGCTAAGGCTAACCATTTCTCATCAATTAGCTTAGATCTCATTTATGGTTTGCCAAAACAAAGTGTTGAAAACTTTATGCAGACTTTAGAGAAAGTGATTGAACTTGGTCCGGATCGTTTGAGTATTTTTAACTATGCACATTTACCTGATCGGTTTGCAGCACAACGTAAAATTAAAGACCAAGATTTGCCTTCAGCTCAAGAAAAAGTCAAAATTTTACAAAATAGCATTGAATATTTAACACATCATGGTTATATCTTTATCGGTATGGACCATTTTGCGAAGCCCACTGACGAGCTAGCAATTGCACAAAAAAATGGGGTATTACATCGTAACTTCCAGGGCTACGCGACGCAAGGTGATGCTGATTTATTAGGGATGGGTGTTTCTGCCATTAGTATGATTGGTGATAGCTATGCACAAAATCAAAAAGATTTGAAAATCTACCAAGATCAAGTTGAGCAAATCGGGAATGCGCTATGGAAAGGCTTTACCATGAGTGAAGATGATAAAATCCGACGTGATGTGATTAAGCAACTTATCTGCCACTTTTACCTCGATAAATCTGTTATAGAACAGCATTATCATATTGATTTTGATCAGTATTTCGCTGAGGATTTATTATTACTGCATCCTTTACAGCAAGATGGCTTAGTTGAAATAGATCACAAATCGATTCATGTTTCAGCAAAAGGGCGTTTATTAATTCGTAACATTTGTATGTGCTTTGATATATATATGCGCCGAGTAGCTAGACAGCAACAATTTTCACGCGTGATTTAATTTAGTAAAGATTTAAAACCCTTGGATATGATAGTGTTTTAAATCTTTTGCCACATTTTGCAGCGCTTGTGATTGAGTAAGCTCGTGATATAAAATGGCTTTACTACGAGATACCCCTAACTTTTGTTGCCATTGAAGCTGATCCCATGTTAATAATTGTTGCCATGTATATTGATTTACATATTCGGGAATATCAACAAACTCGAGACCTCTTAACCATTCGTGAAACATTTTTTGTTTAGCTAATTGAATTTGATTTGCAATCTGTTGGGCTTTTTTGTCTGCCACGTTACCAATGCTCAATACATCTTCCTTAGATAAGCCAAGCCAACTTGTCAGGCTAATTGATTGACTTGAGCTAATCCATTTTTGCAATATCGGTTTATTAAGTGAATTGAGTTTTAAACCCGTTTTACCTGTTAATAATAATAAACGATCTAATAATAATTCATTGCATCCAGTGACCGCATTATCATAACATCCCATATTGATCATAGAGGCATTTAGCGCACGATGATCAACAGCTTGTTTCATATCAGATAAAACTTGAATGCCATTTTTAACTTGTGTCACAACCTCAGGCACAGTAATCGTTGTTTTAGTCTCAATCTGTACTGAAGTTATTAACGTTTTTTTTGATTTATTTGAAATTAAGTAAACAATCAATGTAATAAAGATTATGCCAACCAACAAAATAAAGCACCGATATTTATAAGGTGTACTTTTTGTTGGTGTTGTTATATGAGTATGTTTAACATGGATATTGATATCGTCATTATCAAGGAAATATTCCGTCATGCACTGTTCACATTGATATGACATATTGGTTATTTGACTTTTATGAACACTTCCACAATGTGGGCATTTTATTGCTTTAATTTTTTGCACCATCAAGGAACCGCCTTAGTTATTATCATTCTTATTGCAGTAATACACTAATAAAAAACCCGGCAATAACCGGGTTTTTTGATTTCTCGAAATACAAATTAACGTTTTGAGAATTGTGGACGACGACGTGCTTTGCGTAGACCCACTTTCTTACGTTCAACTTTACGTGCATCACGAGTAACAAAGCCCGCTTGACGTAGTGCAGAACGTAGAGTTTCATCATATTCCATTAACGCACGAGTAATACCGTGACGAATAGCACCTGCTTGACCTGAAATACCGCCACCTTTAACAGTGATGTATAAGTCAAACTTGTCAGTCATTTCAACTAACTCTAATGGTTGCATAACAACCATACGCGCAGTATCACGACCAAAGTATTGCTCTAAAGAGCGTTGATTAATTACAATGTTACCACTGCCTGGTTTAATAAAAACACGAGCAGCAGAACTTTTTCGGCGACCTGTACCGTAATATTGATTATCAGCCATCTTCTATCCCCTTAAATATCTAATACTTGCGGTTGTTGTGCCGCATGATTGTGCTCACTACCTGCGTAAACTTTCATTTTACGGTACATTGCACGACCAAGAGGACCTTTCGGTAACATGCCTTTTACAGCAATTTCGATGACTTGTTCAGGATGACGTTCAATCATTTCTTTAAAAGTCGCTTCTTTAAGTCCACCAATATAGCCAGTGTGACGATAATACATTTTATCAGTGCGTTTTTTGCCAGTTACAGCAACTTTTTCTGCATTGATAACAATGATGTAATCACCTGTATCTACATGTGGTGTATATTCTGCTTTGTGCTTACCGCGTAAACGGCTTGCGATTTCTGTTGCAAGGCGACCAAGTGTTTTGCCTGCCGCATCAACAACGTACCAGTCGCGTTTTACTGTTTCTGGTTTAGCTGAAAAAGTAGTCATTTATAATTTACCCAAAAATTTTAAATTAATCTCACGTTAATAAATCGAAACGATTTATTTACACTTTTGTTTTATTCAACGAATAATCAACCCCTTCGAGCCATTAGTTCAATGAAGTTCAACTAAAAAGGCAATATCGGGAATAACATTGCCGTAACGTGGGTGCGATTATTATACAGAAATAAAATAAGATCGCTAGCTACCTATTCAAAATTATTTGGTTAATTAGGATAATTTATCTGCAGGAAAGATAACGCCTGTTTGTTGTCTGATTTCGGTTAAAAGTTTAGCTGAAATTAACGAATAAGTTAATCCTTGGTGATCGATATCGCGTTGCTCAATTGCCTTTGCAAATTTCACTGCTTCATAATACATTTCATTATCGATTTGCAAAGCCGTAATATCTTGTAGCTCCCCCTGACGAGGTTTGTATAACACCTTTTCACCCACTGAAAGGTGTTCAATAATTAATGACCCGTCTTCGCCTTGAATTTCACTAGCAAGGCAAGAATCACTGACTTTTGAATGCCAAATCACCACATCAAAACCATCATACTTCATCAATACCGTGCCATGCCCATCAACACCGGAGTCAAGTAAAAGCGCATCTGCAGAAATGTGATTGGGTTTTCCCCATAATGCAACGGCAACATTAAGCGGATACACACCAATATCCATTATCGATCCATTTGAAAAAGCAGGATTAAAGGTATTCGGGTTTTGGCCATCTAAGTACAGTTGATAACGTGAAGAGTACTGGCAGTAGCTTAATAATACTTTACGCAATTTACCTAATTTGGGTAAATAAGATTTTATGCGGTCAAAATTTGGGAGGTAATAGCTTTTTAATGCTTCAAAAATAATTTGATTATGTGCTTTAGCTGTTTCGATCAAAGTACGTACTTGAGAATAATTTGAAGCAAGGGGTTTTTCGCAAATCACATCTTTACCACTTTCTAAAAGTTGCTTCGCTTGTTCAAAATGTAACGAATTGGGGCTAGCAATATAGACGGCATCCACCACTGAGCTGTTTAATAGTTGATTGATATCGGTATATAATATTAAATCACCGTATTTTTTGGCAAATTGGGCTGCTTTTTCTTCACTGCGTGAATATACGGCTGAAAGTTGATATAACCCAGTTTGCAAAGCGGCATCAATAAATTTTTCGGTGATCCAATTTGTACCAATAATGGCCAGCTTAATCATATTCTCTCCTAAAAATTAAAAAAGGCCAATTAAGGCCTTTAAGATGATTAATTGGTTAAAAAGAATTTTAATGACGGATTTTCCGTTTCATTATGATAATCGTAATTTAACTCACTAAGATGTGATTGAAATGCCTGATTGTTTGGTTCAATCTCAAAAGCAGCGAGTACACGGCCATAATCGGTACCATGACTACGATAATGAAATAATGAGATATTCCAATTTGTACCTAATGTTTGTAAGAACTTGAGCAAGGCACCTTGTGATTCAGGAAATTCAAAACTGTACACTTGTTCTTTGATCGGTTTACAAGGTTTACCCCCAATCATATAACGGACATGAAGTTTAGCCATTTCATCATCAGAAAGATCCGAAATTTGATAACCATCTGCCGTCAGTTCACGAATAATCTCTTCTTTTTCTGCTTCACCGTTTGCAATACGGATACCCACAAAAATACAAGCACTTTTATCATCATGATAGCGGTAGTTAAATTCAGTAACAGACCGTCCACCAAGTAACTGACAAAATTTTAAAAAACTGCCTTTTTGCTCAGGTATTGTTACAGCAAACAATGCTTCTTTCTTTTCACCAATCTCACAACGTTCAGAAACATAACGTAAGGTGTGGAAATTTAAGTTTGCGCCCGATAAAACGTGAGCTAAATTTTCCCCACGAATATTATGTTGCTCAATATATTTTTTCATACCAGCAAGAGCTAATGCACCAGATGGTTCAGCAACGGCGCGCACATCATCGAATAGGTCTTTAACAGCTGCACAAATTTCATCACTATCCACAATCACGATATCATCAAGGTATTGCTGACATAAACGAAATGTCTCATCGCCAATTCGTTTTACCGCAACGCCCTCGGCAAACAAACCAACCCGAGTTAAATCAACCGGGTGACCGGCATCTAATGCCGCTTTTAAACAGGCTGAATCAGCTGCTTCAACACCAATAACTTTGATTGACGGCATAATTTGCTTGATTAAAACAGCCACCCCAGCTGCAAGCCCCCCCCCCCCTACAGGTACAAATATACGATCAAGTCTTGCATTTTGTTGCAATAGCTCCATGGCAATACTGCCTTGACCAGCAATTACCAACGGATGATCAAACGGGGGAATAAATGTTCGATTTTGTTCAGCTGCCAATTCAATTGCTTTATTTTTGGCTTCATCAAAGTTGGCACCATATAATAATACTTCTCCACCAAAGCCTTTTACAGCCTCAACTTTGATATCAGGCGTTGTTAGTGGCATTACAATCAATGAATTTATACCTAGCTTTGTTGCTGATAATGCAACACCTTGAGCATGGTTACCCGCTGATGCAGCAATCACACCACATTTTTTTTGCTGCTCATTGAGGCTAGCAATCATCGCTTGTGCACCACGAATTTTAAAGCTATGGACAATTTGGCGATCTTCACGTTTAACAAAAATACGGTTACCAAGTCTTTCCGAGATTTTCTCCATCTCTTCAAGTGGGGTTACTTTTGCAACATCATAAACGGCCGAACATAGCGTTGCTTTAAGATAATCCGCACCTGTTAATGTTTGTTTTGATGAGTTCACATTAGCCACCTAGTTTACTTTTATCACGTACCGCACCTTTATCGGCACTGGTTGCTAAGCTTGCATATGCTTTTAACGCAAATGAGACTTGGCGTTTACGGTTACGAGGTTTCCAAGCTTGATCACCGCGTGATGCTTGTTCAACACGGCGCATTTCAATCTCAGATTCAGATAAATCTAATACTAGTTTACGGTTTGGAATATCAATATCGATAATGTCACCATCTTTAACTAAACCAATCACACCACCGTTAGCAGCTTCAGGTGAAATGTGACCAATTGAAAGCCCTGACGAACCTCCAGAGAATCGTCCATCAGTAATTAATGCACATTTTTTACCTAATCCCATTGATTTTAAATAGGTCGTTGGATACAACATTTCCTGCATACCCGGCCCACCTTTCGGACCTTCATAAATAATAACGACCACATCACCTGCAACAACTTTACCACCTAAAATAGCCTCAACGGCATCTTCTTGGCTTTCGTAAACTTTAGCTGGCCCTCTGAAAACAAGGTTTTCAGCAGCCACACCCGCTGTTTTGACTATTGCGCCATCAATTGCAATATTCCCGTATAGTGTTGCAAGTCCACCATCTTGACTATAAGCATGTTCTTTAGTACGAATACAACCATTTTGGCGGTCATCATCTAATGAATCCCAATAGCAGTCTTGTGAAAATGCTTTCGTCGTACGAATACCTGCTGGCCCACTACGGTACATTTTTTTAACTTTTTCATCTTGGGTTTGCATAATGTCATATTTGGCAAAAGTTTGTTCAAGGCTCAAACCTAATACATTTTTTACATTACGATTAAGTAATCCGGCACGATCAAGCTCAGCCATAATACCAATCACACCACCAGCTCGATGAACATCTTCCATATGGTAAAGTTGTGAACTTGGCGCGACTTTACATAAATGGGGAACTTTGCGTGATAAACGATCGATATCAGCCATAGTAAAGTCAATTTCACCTTCTTGCGCAGTCGCGAGTAGGTGCAATACTGTATTTGTTGATCCCCCCATCGCGATATCAAGTGACATCGCATTTTCATAGGCCGCTTTAGTTGCCACCGCTCGAGGTAAAACCGATGCATCATCTTGTTCATAATAACGTTTAGTGATGGTAACAATGTGTTTAGCGGCATCAATAAATAGCTGTTCGCGTTGTTTATGAGTTGCAACTAATGAACCATTTCCTGGTAATGCCAAACCTAATGCCTCAGCTAAGCAGTTCATTGAGTTAGCTGTAAACATCCCCGAACAAGAACCACAAGTTGGGCAAGCAGATTCTTCAATTTGTTGACTAACACTATCAGAAACAGTTGGATCGGCACTTTGAATCATCGCATCAATAAGATCTAATTTTATAATCTGATCCGATAATTTGGTTTTACCTGCTTCCATTGGGCCACCCGAGACAAAAATCACTGGAATATTAA
This sequence comes from Orbus sasakiae, assembly GCF_039542345.1. Taxonomy (NCBI): domain Bacteria; kingdom Pseudomonadati; phylum Pseudomonadota; class Gammaproteobacteria; order Orbales; family Orbaceae; genus Orbus; species Orbus sasakiae. The sequence continues at coordinate 370,676 of NZ_BAABHY010000001.1, read as the reverse complement.
TTCTCAGAGCTGCCATTAGCATACCTGGTGTAATTTTGTCACAGTTTGAAATACAGATCATCGCATCAGCACAGTGAGCATTGACCATATATTCCACTGAATCGGCGATTAATTCGCGCGATGGCAATGAATATAGCATCCCACCATGCCCCATAGCGATGCCATCATCCACCGCGATAGTATTAAATTCTTTCGCAATCCCGCCTGCCGCCTCAATGTGTTTAACCACTAATTGACCAATATCTTTTAAATGAACATGGCCAGGTACAAATTGTGTAAATGAGTTGACTACCGCAATAATTGGCTTACCAAAATCTTCATTTTTTACGCCTGTCGCACGCCATAATGCACGTGCACCTGCCATATTACGGCCTTCTACGGATGTTGCTGAACGATACTTCGGCATAAATGCTCCCAATTCTTTTTAAAATAATGTGTTAAGTATATACTTAATTTTCTTTGTTTTGCAGTTTTAGATTGAGCTTATGGCTCAAAATAGTATGTCACTTATTTACAGCATTTTATTTATGTCATTCCTGCATTAAAGGTGACCATACTACATTTTTAGTAATGATAAATATCGCTATTTAACGAGATCAAGCCAATGATATTTGTCTTCGGTTTGGCCATTAAATAAACCAAAGAAGGCTTGTTGAATCTGTTTGGTGATATCACCGCAACGACCAATGCCCACTTGAATGCCATCCACGCTTCTTACTGGTGTAATTTCAGCTGCTGTACCGGTCATAAAGACTTCATCAGCAAGGTAAAGTGATTCACGCGATAACGTTTGTTCACGAATTTCAATACCTAAATCTTTAGCTAGGGTTAAAATAGCATCTCGTGTTATCCCTGGCAATGCAGCTGAAGTCAGGGTCGGTGTAAATAAAATACCATTTTTAACAATAAAAATATTTTCACCCGCACCTTCAGATACATAGCCATGTACATCCAAAGCGATCCCTTCTTGATAACCATGACGACGGGCTTCACTCCCCACCAATAATGACGATAAATAGTTACCACCGGCTTTAGCGGCAGTTGGAATCGTATTTGGCGCGGATCGATTCCATGAAGAAACCATGGCATCAATACCTTGTTCTAATGCTTCAGCGCCAAGGTATGCCCCCCAAGGAAATGCAGCGATGATGACATCGGTTTTATAACCTGCTGGAGGATTAACGCCCATACCAACGTCCCCAACAAAAACTAATGGTCGAATATAGGCACTTTTTAAATTATTTTTCAGTAATGTTTCTCGGGTAGCGGCCATTAATTGATCAACGGAATATTCAACTGGCATACGATAAATTTTTGCAGAATCATGCAAACGTTGCATATGTTCACGATGACGGAAAACAGCAGGACCTTTATGAGTATCATAACAGCGAACACCTTCAAAGACAGATGTGCCATAATGGAGTGCATGTGACATAACGTGAACTTTTGCTTCTGCCCATTTTACCATTTCGCCATTGAACCAAATATAATCGGATTTTGCAGTTGTTGCCATTTTGATATTCCTCTAAATTTTTAAATATAATTCATTAAATTAATAACTTCAGCCGTTATTCATTAACGGTCACAATATCGACTAACTTTTTTAACTGATCAGAAATTTGTTGCTTCGCTTTACTATTTGCAAGATCAAATCTAGCAGAAAAAAATGCAGCTGACTCAACTTGCATATCCATTTTTACGATAATACCGCCACGATGGCGAATCACTCTTAAAATTCGTTCTAATGAACCCGGTCGGTTATGGGCTTTAATGACTAATTGATAATTTTCCATCGTACACTCCTGATTATTCCATTGACTCAAGCATATCGTGATTAGCGGCTCCTGGCGGAACAAGTGGCCACACATTTTCCATTGCATCAATTTGAACATGCAATAAAAATGCCCCTGGACTCGATAACATTTGATCTAATGCTGGCAATACTTGATCTTTGGTTGTAATCGTCACTCCCGGTATATTAAAGGCACTCGCTAAAACAAGAAAATCGGGATTATCAGAAAGATTGGTTTCACTGTAACGTTCATTAAAAAACAGCTGCTGCCATTGACGAACCATTCCTAAACGAGAATTATCAATTAATACTATTTTAACTGGTAAATTTTTCCGTTTTATTGTCCCGAGTTCTTGAATATTCATCATGATTGAACCATCACCTGAGATACAAATAACACAATCTTCTGGTCTTGCAATTTGGGCGCCAATCGCGGCAGGTAAACCAAATCCCATTGTGCCCAGACCGCATGAGCTAATGAACGAATTAGGTTTTTCAAATAACATATGCTGTGCAGCCCACATTTGGTGCTGCCCGACATCAGTGGTTACAATTGTTTGCGTTTGTTGATTAGCTAAGATTTTATCTGATAATTGTTTGAGTAATAAAGGTGCATATATCGCTTGTCCAGGATGATCATAACGCGCTGGGTATTCTGACTTTAACGATAAAATATGTTGCTGCCATGGTTTAATATTAATGCTTTGACTAAGTTGTGGTAATACTGTTTTGGCGTCAGCTGCAATAGCAACATGAGCTTGTTTTAATTTGCCCAATTCTGCAGGATCGATATCAATATGGATCACTTTGGCATGTGTCGCAAATTGATTTAAATTACCCGTTACACGATCATCAAATCTCACACCGATAGCAATTAATAAATCACATTGTTGTACAGCTAAATTAGCAGATTTAAAACCGTGCATACCGATTAATCCTAAATAATGGGGATCATTGATATCCAACGCACCTAATCCTTTTAGCGTCGCAACAGACGGTATTGCTGTTTTGGCAACAAAATCACGTAATTGATTAACGGCATCGGACATCAATACACCGCCACCAATATAAAGCATTGGCTTTTGAGCCTGTTTTATCATGGATTTGGCCGTTTGTATGTCTTGTTCTGTGATGGGTGAAAAGGAGGATGAAATTGGAGTGTATGCAGTATCTGGTGACGGTTGATAATAAGATGAACACGTTAAGTAATGTTCAAAATCAGCGCAACTTAATTGGATATCCTTAGGAACATCAATCAATACTGGCCCAGGTCTACCCGAACTGGCAATTAAAAATGCCTGTTCGATAATATCGGGCAGTGCTGCTGGATCATCAACCAAAAAACTATGCTTTGTGCAGGCCAGTGACATACCCAACATATCAACTTCTTGAAACGCGTCTGTACCGATTAATGGACGAGGAACTTGACCGGTAATTGCAATAACAGGCACTGAATCCACTAACGCATCAGCTAAACCCGTGATTAAATTCGTCGCACCTGGACCTGATGTCGCAATACAAACGCCAGGCTTGCCTGTTGAACGTGCGTAGCCTATTGCTGCCATTGCCGCACCCTGTTCATGACGGCATAATACGTGTTCTACGCCACCATCATATAATGCATCATACAGTGGCATAATCTGTCCACCAGGATACCCAAAGACGGTTTTAACTCCATGTTGTTTTAATGACTTAACTATCCATTGAGCGCCGTTGGTCATTACCTACCCCTTTTTATTATTTATTATCGATTAATAAAAAAAAACCCCTGCAATTTTGCGGGGGTTTTAAATCGTCAATAAAGACATTTTTAATCAATAGCGCCCCCGCGTCGGCATAATAATGACCACGCTAATAATGTTAATGAGGACGATACGGATATTAAATAAGTTCATAGTATTAAATTAAATGTCTTGTATGTGTATTAAATATTTTGCTTAAACTTCTATTAAAAATACTCGTTTTAAAAAAAAGTGCAACTTTTTTCATCACAATAATGTAATATTTTATCCAAACAATATGAATATCATATTTATGTTATATGCGTTTTGAAAACCATAAATAAAATAGCCATCTTAATTTGGCCCAACATGATCCAATCATTCAATCCCTTTTTAACAGAGGACTAATAACCATTATTATCAACCAACCTACAAAAGTGATAATGAGTATGGGTATCAATAAAATGTAAAATCTCGATAAAGTTGTGTTTCTTGCTAATGTAAACGCTTTTTCTGTTAATAATGCCAAGCATGATTCTTAGCAGTTATAGTCGCAAAAAGTAAACGTACTTGGGCAAAATATGTTGATATTGTTATTTTATACCCCAAGATCATTATTGCTGATAGACCATTTTGGGGAAATCAAACACGCAAATAAGGGTTGTTAATAACAATAATCATGATAGTTGCTCTATTCTTAACTATAAAGATGGGTAATATTTAAAATAATATCATTTACATTGTAAGGTCATAAAAATTTGCGTTTTGATTAAATTTGGTAATACATTGATCGCTTTACTTATCTTTATACCTATATGCGTTTCATAAAATGCGATTTACCATATAGGAAAAATTCCTAACAACATGCACTATCGCACCAAAATACGTTAATTTAAGTAGAGATTGAATATTACTGCTTAAAAAGCTTCTATTTACAAGCTTTTTTAAATAAAATCATAATCAGATATTTCATTTTAAGCCAATAACCAATACAATTAGCAGATCATTTTTTTAGTCAGCTGTATATACAATACAAGTATAAAAATAGTTAATAGGACGCAGACCAACTATGTCAACAAATATGCAAGAACAATATCGCCCTGATGAGATTGAAGCACAGGTTCAACAATACTGGCAAGATAATAAAACATTTCATGTCAAAGAAGATCCGAATAAGCCAAAATATTACTGCTTATCTATGCTCCCCTATCCATCTGGTCGACTGCATCTTGGACATGTGCGTAACTATACGATTGGTGACACAATTTCTCGTTTTCAACGTATGCAAGGTAAAAATGTGTTACAACCCATTGGTTGGGATGCATTTGGCTTACCTGCAGAAGGTGCGGCAGTAAAAAATAATACAGCCCCAGCAAAGTGGACTTATGAAAATATTGCTTATATGAAAAAGCAATTAAAACTATTAGGTTTTGGCTATGATTGGGATCGAGAGGTCACCACCTGTAAACCAGAATACTATAAATGGGAACAATGGTTTTTTACCAAACTGTATGAAAAAGGGTTAGTGTATAAAAAGACCTCTGCAGTTAACTGGTGTCCGACCGATCAGACAGTATTAGCTAATGAACAAGTGGTTGAAGGCTGTTGCTGGCGTTGTAATACCCCTGTTGAACGTAAAGAGATTCCGCAGTGGTTTATTAAAATTACTGAATATGCTCAAGAATTGTTAGATGATTTAGATACGCTAGAAAGCTGGCCAGAACAAGTTAAAACCATGCAAAAAAATTGGATTGGTCGCTCTGAAGGCGTAGAATTTGATTTTAGCGTTGAAAATTATTCAAATAAACTACGTGTTTATACCACACGCCCAGATACCTTAATGGGCGTCAGTTTTGTATCCGTCGCAGCAGAGCATCCTCTTGCACAGCTAGCTGCACAAAATAACCCAGCTATTACTGAATTTATTGCTGAATGTAAAAATACCAAAACCGCTGAAGCCGACATGGCCACCATGGAGAAAAAAGGTATTGCAACTGGTTTTTATGCCATTCATCCATTAACGCAACAAAAAATTCCCGTTTGGATTGCAAACTTCGTTTTAATTGAGTACGGAACAGGTGCTGTTATGGCGGTACCTGGCCATGACCAACGTGACTATGAATTTGCCACCAAATATCATCTAGACATTAAACCTGTGATTTTAAACAAAGATGATAATGCTCCAGATTTGAGTGAACAAGCTTATACTGACCATGGTAAGTTGTTTAACTCGGGTGAATTTGATGGTCTTGATTTTGAACAAGCCTTTGCTGCTATTGCGAATAAATTAATTGCATTAGGTATTGGTGAGCGCAAAGTCAATTATCGATTACGCGATTGGGGCGTTTCTCGCCAACGTTATTGGGGTGCACCAATTCCAATGGTCACACTTGAAGATGGTACGACGATGCCAACCCCTGAAGATCAGCTGCCGGTCATTTTACCTGAAAATGTTGAAATGAATGGTATTACCAGTCCAATTAAAGCTGATCCTAACTGGGCAAAAACCACAGTTAATGGTATGCCTGCATTACGTGAGACTGATACCTTTGATACATTTATGGAATCTTCATGGTACTACGCACGTTACACATGCCCACATTATAATGATGGCATGTTAGACGAAAAGGCTGCAAATTATTGGTTACCTGTGGATCAATATGTTGGTGGTATTGAGCACGCTATCATGCACTTATTGTATTTCCGTTTTTTCCATAAACTGATGCGCGACTTTGGAATGGTAACATCAAGCGAACCTGCAAAACGTTTACTTTGCCAAGGCATGGTACTTGCTGATGCGTTTTACTACACATCATCAACCGGTGAACGTATTTGGATATCGCCAACTGAAGTTACGCTTGAGCGAGATGATAAAGGTCGTATTACAAAAGCGTATGACAAGACTGGCCAAGAGTTAGTACATGCTGGCATGACCAAAATGTCTAAGTCTAAAAATAATGGTATTGATCCCCAAGAGATGGTCGAAAAATATGGTGCAGATACGGTTCGTTTATTCATGATGTTTGCGTCGCCTGCAGACATGACACTTGAATGGCAGGAGTCTGGTGTAGAAGGTGCAAATCGCTTTATTAAACGCGTGTGGCGTTTAGTATACGAGCATGCTGAAAAAGGTAGCGTTGCAACCCTCGCAGTGAACCAACTGAGCGATGAACAAAAAACATTACGACGTGAATTACATAAAACAATTGCTAAAGTGAGTGATGATATAGGTCGTCGCCAAACCTTTAACACTGCCATTGCCGCTGTTATGGAGTTTATGAACCGTTTACAAAAAGCACCACAAGAGACTGAGCAAGATCGCGCATTAATGGATGAGGCTTTACAAGCCATTGTTCGCCTTCTATACCCGATGATGCCGCACGCCTGCTTTATGATGTGGAAATCATTAGGACATCAAAGCAATATTGATAATGCCACTTGGCCTGTAGCGGATGAGTCGGCAATGATCGAAGATGAAAAACTGATTGTGGTACAAATTAACGGTAAAGTTCGTGCTAAATTAACCGTACCGGCAGATGCAACAGAACAATTTGTTACAGATACCGCTAAATCAGAAGTCAATATTCAAAAATATTTAGAAGGGACGACGATCCGTAAAGTCATTTACGTACCGGGTAAATTATTAAATATTGTTGTTGGTTAATCTTAAGATAAACTTGGGGTAATTTTTACCCCCATCAATTTAGGTAACATAAATGAAAAAATTGCTCTGTTTATTTGCTTTAATGTCAGTTTTATTAAGTGGATGTGGATTTCACTTACAAAATGACACCGAAATTCCTAAGCAATTTCAAACGATGACGTTGTACAGTTATGACCCATATGGTCAATTATCACGAGAAATCAAAAAAGTACTCAGTAACAATAAAGTACACGTTGTTGAAAGTGATATTGATCGTAATTATCCGTCATTACATGTTTTGGATAGCCGAATTTCAAAAGATACCATTTCAATATATCAAGATGGTAAGTCTGCTGAGTACCAATTAATTCTGACGGTGAATGCCCAAGTTATTATTGCTGGTAATGATATTTATCCGATTACAATTAAAGTATTTAGAACATTCTTTGATAACCCAGCAACTGCATTAGCAAAAAGCACCGAACAAAACTTAATTGAACGTGAAATGTATGCTGAATCCGCTAAACAGTTGATAGGTAAACTTAAATCAATTAATGCCGTCGATAAAAAATCTAACACACAATGATTAGAATCAGTGACAGCCAATTATCTGCAAAACTAGAGCAACACGATTCGTTGCGCTACTTTTTGGCTATTGGCTCTGATCCTTATTTACAATACACCACGCAAAACCTTATCAAAAGTAAGCTTCGCCATTTAGGATTTGACGAACAGACTGTTTTCACAATTGACAACCAGACAGACTGGAATCGAATTATAGAAAGCAGCCAATCGATGAGCTTATTTTCTAGTCAAATATTATTGATATTACAATTTGGTGAAACATCACTCAATGTCGCTATCGCTAAAAAACTTGATGAATTAGTACAGCATCTATCACCTGATGTTAGTTTACTGATTTCATTAGCTAAAATGACAAAAACGCAAGAAAATGCAATTTGGTTTAAAGCATTAGCGGAAAATTTACTGATTATCAGTTGTAATACACCTGATTCTCAACAGTTACCCGCATGGGTCAGTTTACAGTTACAACAGTTATCTTTGCAAATCGAAAAACAAGGGATTGATCTCCTTTGTTACTATTATGAAGGTAATCTACTCGCATTATCCCAAGTACTAGCACAACTTAAATTACTTTATCCATCGGGTAAAGTAAGCTATGCACAATTGGAAAATAATATAAACGATTCTGCTGTGTTTACGCCTTATCATTGGATTGATGCGATGTTAATGGCAAAAACAAAACGTTCAATGCATATTTTACAGCAACTTAAAATGAATGATGTAGAGCCTTTAATTTTACTAAGGACATTTCAACGGGAACTCATTCAATTAATAAATATAAAAAAATATACGACCAAACATAACCTTAAAGCGGCTTATGATTTTTATAAAGTCTGGCAAAATCGTCGTAATCTAATTACCCCCTATATCAATCGTGTTAATGTTGAACAGCTTTATCAATGTTTAAAAAAATTGACAGAAATTGAAATTATCCTAAAACATGAATATAGCACCCCTGTATGGGAACAATTAGATGCACTTAACATGTTATTTATAGGCTCAAAACATGACTAATTCATTAACGGCACTTTTTGGCGGAACTTTTGACCCAATCCATTATGGGCATTTACTTCCTGCTATCGCTTTAGCAAAAGAAATTCGATTGTCCCATGTTAGCTTATTACCAAATCATATTCCGCCCCATAAAGCACAACCAGAAGCGACGACGAATCAACGCGTCGAAATGATTAAGCTAGCCATTGAAAATGATCCGATTTTATCAATTGATATGCGTGAAATCACTAAATCGATCTTAGACAGGCCTTCTTATACCATAGAAACATTACAAGCTTGGCGAGTCGAAAATGGCGCATCTCCGGGATTAGCATTTATTTTAGGGCAAGACTCATTACTGAGTTTACCGACATGGAATAACTGGCAGACATTATTGAATTATTGTCATTTATTAATTTGCAGGCGCCCTGGTTATGCTGAGACGACCAATGATCAAGCCTTAAAGGAATGGATAACACAGCATCAAACTAAAAACATTGATGATTTACATCGTCATGCAAATGGTTTTATTTACTTTGCAAATACGCCTTTAGAAGATATTTCAGCGACCGAAATTCGCGATAAAATTAGCCAAAAACAGAGCTGTGAATCACTGTTACCGCCAAAAGTGTGGCAGTATATACAACAACATCATCTATACGGTGCTTGAGATGAAATGATGTATGTCATACATCCGTTTTTTCGTTAAAAAATTGTCATAAGCTATCATTATAGTGTAAAAAATTAATCTCGAACGATGTGATCTTGCCAATGAATCACATCTTTTTCATATACAATCCGATTTTTTACAGAAATCCGTTTTTTATGCATCATTTGTTTGCTACCCGTGATGAGAGGGTGCCAATCTGGTAGCGTCTGATAATCTTGAAAGTAACGATAGGTACAAGTTTTAGGTAACCACTCAATCGTTAATAAATTTTCACGCGTTAATTTAATACAATCAGGTTCGTAACTAAAACGGTCTTCATAATGCCGACATAAACAGGTTTTACCATCAAGCTGATCACACGCTACATTGGTATATAAGATTTCATCGGTATCCTCATCAATTAGCTTATTTAAACAACATTGACCACATCCATCACAAAGCTGTTCCCATTCTTGATCAGTTAACTGTTCAAGCGTTTTATTATGCCAAAATACTGTGGTCATTGTTTAATTACCTTCATGAATAGTTAAAGTCCCATCCGTTAAACTATCAGCTAACATACCGACGCTAACAGCAAAATAATATGAACGATTCCAGTGCATTAATGTTCTAAAATTATTTGAGACTAAGTAACCCTCACCACTGTTGGCATCAGGAATAACGACCCATGCTTTTGCAGTATTTTTCGGTACAGGCTTGTTGCCGATATATTGAATACCCGTTTTTAGCCATGCCGCAACAGTCTGAGATTTATCGTTATCTAAACCTGCAAGTTCAGTATTAAAATGAGTGGGTAATTTTATTTTATTTCCCCAACTTTCTAGACTATTCCACCCCACCGTTGCTAAATAGTTCCCCGTAGAAGCAAAAATATCCGCCATATTATTCCAGATATCGATGGTGTTATCACCATCACCATCTAAACCATAGGCTAAATAAGACGAAGGCATAAATTGATTTTGCCCCATCGCGCCAGCCCAAGAACCTTTAAATTGCGTTTTTTGGATGTGTCCATTTTGTAGTATGGTTAATGCAGACACTAATTCTTTAGTAAAGAATTGTTCTCGTCGACCATCAAAGGCTAGCGTTGATAAGGCTGAAATGACATCTTCCTTACCCTGATATTTACCATAAGCACTTTCAACACCCCATAGCGCTAAAATATAAGTTTGAGGTACATTCGTTAATAGCGTCGCATTGCGTAATTCGGAATGATAGGCTAAATACTTTTCTTTTGCTAACGCAATACGTGCAGGTGAAACTGCACGAGCAAGATAATCATCTAAGGTAATTTTTTTCTCAGGTTGATTTTTATCCGCTTGTACGACATGTTCAACATAATGAACATCCTCAAAAGCAATATTAATAGTATGACTATCAATACCTTGCTGCTTAGCATAAAGTTTTAAAGCATTAACATAATCAGAAAAATATTGGCTTTCTCGTGGTTTTTCAAAGCCAACAACGCCAGCTTTAATCTCAGTTTGAGTTTGATGTGTTTGCTGTGAACAGCCCCATAATGTCACCATACTTGTTGTGAAAACAAGCGCTTTAATTAGTTTCATTAGTACTCCTATAACTGGCTCAATTAATTAATGTGAATTCACATAAAAGTCATCATCTTTAAGCATTTGCACAAAAAAACCATCTTGCTTAATTTTGTCTTCAATGTCTTGAGAAGAACCGACAACAAATTGACGTTTGCCATCTAATAATACTTTCATTACTAAAATCGGTTCCCCAAATACGTTCATTAAGACGTCGGGTACCTTAGAAAAGTCATTTTCAGTATCAATATATAAATAGCTATTTTCTTTTTTTGGGCTTCGATAAATATAACACCATATCATGACTTAACATCCTTAATTAATCGTCTAAGACTTATTTTTACGACCTTTTGTTTCTTGATAAAATGCAATTATGGCGGTGAGTACCATAAAGATCGCTGTACTCCAAAATATTCCTCGAGGATACCCCTGATCCAATATCCAACCAAATAAAATCGGCCCAATTGTACCACCTAAATTAAATCCTGTTGAAACAATTCCAAACACCCGGCCTTCAGCACCTTTAGGTGAAACACTTCTTACCAACATATCCCGTGATGGTGCGATAATCCCGGATAAAAATCCCATTGCACCGATAAGGAATGTAATCATGATGGTTGATGAAACGGTTAATATTGCCAAAACAAAGGCAAGCAAAGCCGTAATCACCAAAGCTCCCGCAGCAATTAAACCATGTCGACGAGTATAATCAGCCAATTGTCCACCAACCAAAACGCCGATTGAACTCGTTACCAAAAAAGCTGTCAATGCAATATTCGCATCTGCTAATGAAATAGAATAACCCGTCACGAGAGCCGAAACTGAAAAGTTTTGTATTGAACCGCCACTTAAACTTAAGAGTAAAAATAAGACTAACATCAATAAAATGGCCGGAGTTACTAACGGAATTTTATTATTAGGTTTAACCGCTAATGCTGGGTTTTCAGGGATGATAAGCGGATCTTTTTTTACAGATTCATTTTTTGCTTTAGGATAAAGAATAATTGCAGCGAATAACCCAATAATACCGCTCACAATAAAGGCCATACTTACGTTATATAATGAACTTACCGTTAACATTAGCGTTGGCGTTACAGCAAAACCAATATAGCCACTAAATGTATGTAACGAAAATGCTCGCCCCATTCTACTTTCAGTGACATTTTGAGATAAAATCGCGTAATCTGCGGGGTGATAAACCGCATTAGCTAAACCCGCAATCCCCATTGCAATAACCAACCAAGTATAGTGGTTAATAAATCCAAGCGATAAAAAGCTTAAACTACCAACAATCAACCCTGCAATCAAAACCCGTTTCGGTCCTAATTTATCAACAAAAAATCCTACCGGTGCTTGTACAAGTGCTGAGACGATATTAAAGACACTAATTGCAAAACCAATCTGCACAAAACTAATGTCATTATTAGTCAGCAGCATCACCGGCATAAGCACTGGCAGGACCAACATATGAATATGGCTGATAAGATGTGTGATACAAATTTGTGATAAAAGCGAAAGTCTAGGTAATTTCATGATAATGCGTTACTGAATGTCAGGTGCTACCAACTCTATGTACAGACTAGATTACCATAAACTGACCTATTTGATAATCAATAACAGGAAATAAATTAAATCATTAACTTATAAAATTGATACGGTTATTTTAAATCCTGTTACTGTATTTTATCACTTACGAGTTTGTTGATTGTTTGTTAACTAAACATTGTTGTATTTTATCAACTTGTTTGTTTAATGCTTCAATAACTAAATCAGGATGGGTATTTTTTAATGTTCGCACGGACTCAAATCCATCATTGGCAACACTTCCAGTATACTGCTTAGCCTGCTTAATATTGCTAAATAAATAATGGATGCTGTTTTTATTTTGTGTCGCGGTCACCGTATACCCGACAAAATATTTCATATCTGAAAATGATTGATACACATAATCAGTAATGGCATTAGCAACGACTTGGTTTTTCTCAATCAACTTAATTGTTTCCCCCCCATTTGTGGTCACCGATTGTTGACTTGGGAATTCATCGATAAAACCATAGTAGGGCCAACCATAATAAAAGCGTGCCTGACTATTACTGAGATTATTTAAAACAACCGGCGAATTATCGAGTTCTTGTGCAATACACAATGATAAAGAATTTTCTATTTCAGCGATTGGCCTAACCATTTTATATTTATCAATAACTTCATGACCAAAACTATCTTGAGTCAAGCTCAACCCTTCAATTTCAGAGAGTGATGCGAGTTGCTGCTGAGATGAACAACCCACTAATAAACCAAAAATAACAATAAAACACAGTCGTTGTGTCATAGTAACCCTCACATAATATTCGCAAAGCAAGAATAAAAATTATTTGCCCTATTGATAATGATAATAGTAATTATTATCATTTAAAGCGGTTGTAAAATCAATTTAACTATAATTAAAGATAATCATAAATAGGAATAATAATGAAGAAAAAAATTATCGTTTTCACCCTATGTAGCACAATAAGTAGTATTGCTATAGGACAAGAAAAAAGCAACTCAGATATTGAAACAATCAAAGTGACTGCCAAAATCACGGATATTAATGATGAAAGAGTGACTCAATCATCGACAGCCACTAAAATGCCCTTCGAGATAAAAGATATTCCGCAAACCATCAATTCAGTCAATGTGAATCATGCCAAAATGTATGGACAAAATGATCTTGGTGTTATATTAAATAATTTACCTGGTATTGATACAACCTATGACATGCGAGACGAAGGAATCATGATTCGTGGTTTTTCAGCGAGTTCTGGCGATATATACCGTGATGGTGTTCGTGCTAGTGGCCAAGTAAGACAAAGCACCGCAAATATCGATCGTATAGAGGTGTTAAAAGGACCCGCCTCTGTGCTGTATGGGCGTGGTGCAGGTGGTGGGATTGTTAATATGATTAGCAAACAAGCCAATTTTGACTCACCAACCACACTTAACCTACGTGCAGGCTCTTGGGATAAATATGGTGGAATGATCGATATCAACCAAGTGGTACATGATAATCTTGCAATACGATTGACAATCGATCATGAAAATAGTCATAACTTTAGAAAAGGAATCAAACAACGCGATACCATGGTTTCACCAAGTATTTTGTATGATAATCTTGAAGGATTTAGTTGGTTAGTACAATACACCCAAGACAACTTATGGCGTAGACCTGATCGAGGCCCCTCTTACGGTGATTTACCGAGTAATGTCTCCATCAAAACCGCTTACGCACATCCCGATGACTATGTTGAAGACCGCTATAAATCTTGGCGTTCAGTCATGCAATATGAATTTAATCATGATTGGTCAGTCAAACTCACAAATGTCTATCGTAAAGCAAGCCAAAATTTCGACCATCTATACGCAGGGACCTATTGCCAAACTAATGGTACATTAGCCAGTAATGGTAGACCGTGTAGTTATGCGGGAAAACTTCAATTTAGACGAGCATGGCAAGAAACCGAGAATACAACATTTAGCAACACGTTTGATCTGATGGGCAAATTTGATACAGGCAGCATAACGCACGAAATGTTACTTGGTAGTGAATACATTATCGAAAAGCGCTTACCGACACTTGCAACATTAGGCTTTCCACAAACAGTTGATCCTTATAATCCTCAATGGACAATCAGTAAACCTTATCATGGTGCCCCAACGATGGATAATAAGCACAAAGCAACTTCTCATGCACTGTATTGGCAAGATTTGATCAGCTTTAGTCCTGAATGGAAACTATTGGCTGGTTTACGTTATGATAAATATGAATTTTCTTCACACGATAAGATCAATAACTTATCGCGTTCATACGATGGTCATTCGTTAAGTCCACGGGTGGGGTTAATTTGGCAACCAATTGAACAGCAGAGTATTTATTTTTCTTACAGTAAAAACTTTGCGCCCTATGGTGGACGAGGTTTAATTACACTTTCAACGAACCCTGCTACCGTATATGACAATCAGCCTCAATATTCTCGTCAATATGAAATCGGCCTAAAAAGTGACTGGCTAGATAATACTGTCTCAAGCCAAATTGCACTGTATGATTTAGAACTTTATAATGTACGTTACCAACCTGATTCTGTGAATGATCCTTACAATTGGCAAGTAAGAGGGAAAGACGGAAGCAAAGGTATCGAATTAAGCATTATCGGTAAAATTGCACCACAATGGTATATTAATAGCGGCATCGGATATCAGATTGCTAAAGTAAGAGAAGATAAAAGAACGCCAGCTAATGAAAACAAATATCTTGCTAATACCGCGAAAAATAGTGGCTATTTTACGATTCGCTATTTACCGCAA
Organism: Orbus sasakiae; assembly: GCF_039542345.1. NCBI lineage: Bacteria > Pseudomonadati > Pseudomonadota > Gammaproteobacteria > Orbales > Orbaceae > Orbus > Orbus sasakiae. Next base: position 355,384 of record NZ_BAABHY010000001.1, on the reverse strand, counting down.
GAGAACTGGTTTACTGAACTGGGCTTGACTTACAAAAGCTCAATGTTTAATGACAGTACCAATCAAGTCAAACGCCCTGGTTATGCGGTATGGAATGCAGCTGTTGGCTATCAATCTCAAACATTTGATGTAACGTTTGCTCTCACCAACTTGTTAGGTAAAGAATATTGGCGTTCAAGTAGTATGCCAGGTACACCTAGAGCATTTTTCATGAGTGCAAGCTATAAACTTTAAGATGAAAAAGGCGGAAACAATTCCGCCTTTACTCATGCTAAAACAGATATAGCATCTTTTGGAATAATGGCGCCTCGATATTGAATTACAGTACCTGCAACGTGATGTCCTTGCAGTGCTGATTCATCGGGACTACGGCCCGTCAATCGGGCGGCTAAATAGCCGGCACTAAATGAATCACCGGCTGCGGTCGTATCAATCACTTTCTCTTTACTGATTTTATTCGCTGGTACTTCAAAACGGCCTTCTTGGCTATCCACAATACAGCTATCACTCCCTCGTTTGATCACGATTTCAGTTACACCAAATTGTTTTGTTCGCGAAATTACCTGTTCATACGGCTGTTTTCCCCACAGCAAATCTTCATCATCAAGTGTTAAAAATGCAATATCAGTAAAAGATAAAACATCGGCATATACGCTTTGTGCGAGTTCAACACTTTGCCATAATCGGGGGCGGTAGTTATTATCAAAAATCACTTTGCCACCATTAGTTTTGATTTGTCTAAGAAGATCAAGCAGTTTTAAGATGCTTTCAGCATCTAAAATCGCAATACTGACCCCACTTAAATAAACATAATCAGATTGACTAATAGTTTGGCAAACTTCAGCACTTTGACTTGTCTTTAGCCAAAACTTAGCTGCCGCATCATTACGCCAATAATAAAATGATCGTTCCCCTACTTCATCGGTAACAATCGAATATAATCCAGGCATTTTATCGCTCAAACGCTGGACTAAATCTGTTTTAATGCCTTCAATTTGCCAAGCATCAAGCATTTCCTGACTAAAGGAATCGGTTCCAAGCGCAGTCACATAATGGATATCAAATGCTTGACCAGCAAGTAGTCTGGCCAGATAAACCGATGTATTTAATGTGTCACCACCAAAACTGCGAGATGTAGATTGTTGTTTGATTGACATCTCAATCATACACTCGCCAATTACCGCTACTTTTGTTGTCATATATGGGTCCCTAAATCATTAAAATGATAAATAATTTATATCAACTTTGACGACGACTTTACGAATTTTTGCTAATGTATTATTTACAGCACAAAGAGGCTTATGTACTTCATTTGGATAGAAGATAACAAAATCATTAGCTTGGGCGACAAACATTGTTTCTTCTGATGGCGTTTTAACAAAGGCTATATCATCATTTTCAAGCCGTTCATCCGTCACTTGCGTGTGAGGTGGTAATGTTGATACTGCCATGCCCTCTTGGCCTTGTAATATTATTTGAATATCAATATAGCGTTGGTGGTACTCAGGTTCCGCATCTTGTATAAACCTTGATGAGTTTTCAGAGACCATAAAAAAGACGCGATCCCCATCAATATGGTATTTACCTACTGGCGTATTGCTATTGACATTATCTCGAATATATTCGATAGCATGCTTGAGTTTTGCAGGTAAATAAGGGACTAACGCTAAATGTTCAGTATTACCAATAATCATTTTATCAATCTCCATCATTTATGTTTATCTCTCTATACCAAATAGACTAGAGAGGGATTTGTTAAATCGTCACCTAAGCGTTATTGTCGTGTAACTGAACTGATATATTGTTAATGCGCCACCATAAATCGTCGATTTTCAGTCACTAATTGCAAAAATGTTGATAAACCTAATTTCTCATTTTTTTGCCGTTGATTATTCAAATCATAAATTTGGTAATAACCCGTACTATCAATCAAAATTGTTTGTGATGGGTATAATGCTGCTATATCGGTTTCAGTACCTGCAATTAACCATTTGCGATTATTGGGTGCAAATAAATTCTCACCTTGACTATATTGTTTAGCGGAAGTCGTCACATTAAGAGCATCTTGCATTAATGTTTGCATAATATCAACATGTGAAGTAGTGCTTGTGATCACTTCATGACCTTTATTTGGCCAACCAATCACTAATGGTACATTTAACAGCTGTCGATCAAAAGCATGTTGGTCTGATTTTGATTGGCGATTACTTGCGGTAATAACGACGATCGTTTTATCTATGTCACTAGAATGTTTAATCTGTTCAATAACCCGGGCAATGGCTTCATCTAAATCTTTTTGCTGTTTAGATGTCCCCTCTTTTTGCATTTGTTTATATTCAATAATTGAAAACCACGGAGCACTATTATCCGTTTTCTTCTGTTCATTGTACCAAGTTAGCCACAAATCACTGGTGGCTTGATAAGATTGTTTTTTAGCCACAATCGGCATTGAAAAATTAGACAATAACGCATAACGATAAAGTGGATGATCGAAACCATCAGAGGAAAATAAACCCAAGTTATAACGTTGCTTAGCTAACGTATCGATAAAGACTGACGATTTGTGACTGGCTAAAATACTGTTGTAATAGTTCGGGTCAAGTCCATAGAATAACGAAAACTCACCTAAAAATGATTCATTACTTGAGCTATAATGGTTAACGAATTCTACATTTTGCTGAGCATAATCCGTTAATTTTGGCATATTTTTTTGCTGATCGGCAGTTTGCCACTCATCGACGACAATCATTAAAATATTGTAAGGTGACTTAGTCCGCTCGTAATTAATTTTTGCTAACGGATACTCTATAGCAATAGCAAAAGGGTTACCTTCTTGCTTAAATCGTGACTCATAATTACCCGCTTCAATGAAACCATAACGCTCCAAAAAATGCCTTGCGGTAAGTGGATATGAGACAGGTAAACTTGAACGTTGCATTGTAATAGGGCGATAAAAATTAGCGTCAGCCCAAATATGAATTAAATGCGAAGATAAAAAACACAGAACAAAAACAATAATAATCGGTAGGCAAAAGCGACTTCGTTTACTTAAGCTACGTAGCTTACGCCAACTCCAGATAGCAAAAACAGTTTCAAGCAATAAAATAAAAGGAACAAAAATAAATAATTTTTGCCATTCTGCACTTAAAATATTGTCATCAGGAGAGGTTAAAACCTGCCATATTGAAAAATTAAGGTGCATCCTAAAACGCGAAAACACTTCAATATCAATCAGTAACGTAGTTATCGCGATCGTAGCAACAATGACAGCAATAATACGCTGCCATTTTGAGGATTGAATAATAAAGCTGAGCGGAAATAGTAAGATTAAATAAACCACAAAGGTTAAAAAACTAAAATGCCCAATACAACTAATAATCGCATAAATTCGGCCAAGTAATGTTTGAGGCCAATCCGCGATAAATAAGTAACGACTACCTAAAATGATCACCAAAAAAATATTAAAAAGTGCAAACCAGTGACCCCAGCTGACTATTTGTGAGGTTCGATCGTCGCGCAATGAATTATGTTTAAGTTTGACCATAAATTAGTATAGTAATGAGATGAAATTGGTAGTCATTAATGAATGGAGCCTAGTTTACCCGATTTTAAAAAATCTTTCTGTAAATTTTTTATATCTTGCAATAAATCAGGTATAATCTGTCGATTAATTTGACACTTTTAATAAGACGATAACTTTGACTATTAAACAATTAAACTGGCAAGACACTCAGCCTAATGTAGAACATATTCAAACACTGTTACAAGACTCAACCTTTGAGGCGGATTTACTGACATTACAGCCTCGAATTCGCTCGGCGTTATCTTTATTATGTCCTACTGTTAGGAAAACCTATCAGCCAAAATTTTTGTTACTCAAAGCACCTGAAAGCCAATTGGTATTTTCATTATTACAGCATGCCGTAAAATCTGTTTTAACGTCAAATGGAACAGGATTTGCTTATCATATTAATGAGAATAAAATCACATTAACCCCCGCGAAAAGTAAACAAGATAATTTTGCAGCCATTGACAACTGTCTTTATTCCTCATGGGTTGACAATGAAAACTTGTTTGGTTGCGTGCGTCAACCAGAAGACAATACTTTCAAACTCGAACCTGGTCTTGTACATGACGCAAATGGTGGCGTACTCATCTTGGGACTACGCACTTTATTATCCCAGCCTGCGTTATGGGGACGATTGAAAAAAATGGTCACCCATGGTGAATATGAATGGTTTTCAACTGATGATGCGAATCCATTACCGATTTCTATTCCCTCAATGCCTCTTGATTTACGTATCATACTTGTTGGTGATAGATTGAGCATGGCAGAAATGCAAGATGATGATCCAGAATTTTTTGATACCTCACTTTATGCTGAGTATGAAAATGATTTACACCTGAAATCAGATCAAGACTTACAAAATTGGGCTGCTTATTTACGTTTTTTAGCCAATGACCAACAATTACCTAAAATTGATAACTCAGCATTTACCGAATTAGTTAAAGCGGGATCAGCCTATACGGAAGATCAATACTACTTACCCTTATCCCCGGATTGGTTAAATACACAATTGATTAATGCAGCTCAAGTTGCTGAGTATCAAATTGACGCTGCAGCAATCAAGAGTGCAATAGCTCAAAAGCATTGGCGAGAAAGTTATTTGATCGAACGGTTTAGGGATTCCATCTTTACAAACCAAGTCACGATTAATACCAAAGATCAAATTATTGGGCAAATAAATGGTTTGTCAGTGGTTGAATACCCAGGTTATCCAAGACCAATTGGTGAACCGACACGCTTAAGCTGTTTGATTCATTATGGCGATGGTGAATTTATCGATATTGAACGTAAAAATGAGTTGGCGGGTAATATTCATTCGAAAGGCATGATGATCATGCAAGCATTTATTACCTCAGAATTTGCGATTACACATCAATTGCCCTTTTCTGCATCATTAGTTTTCGAACAATCTTATAATGAGGTTGACGGTGACAGCGCGTCACTTGCAGGATTATGTGTATTGATTAGTGCGTTATCAGGACAGCCGATTGATCAGCAGCTTGCGGTAACCGGGTCGGTTGATCAATTTGGTCATGTCCAAGCTATTGGTGGCGTTAATGAAAAAATTGCAGGATTTTTTGCTGTCTGTCAACATCAAGGGTTAACCGGTCAACAAGGTGTCATTATTCCTTCAGCAAACCAACGTCATTTATGTTTAAGTGATGAAATCGTTGAGGCGATAAAAAACCAACAATTTTCAATTTGGACTGTAGATAATGTTGGCGAGGCACTTTACTTATTAACGGGTATCGCTTACCGCGATGAATCAACGATTAGCTTATATAAATTAATTCAAGCACGAATTCAAATGATGATGAGCACAGAGAAACGACCAACTTCATGGTTTAATAAATGGCGCAAATAGCGTTGCAAAAGCGCATAATTAAGCTTACACTTGTACGCTTAATTTATTCTATGATATAAAAAAACAAAAAGGCTACCTATGACTTTTGAACGTAAATCATCTTATACAAAAGAAGACTTAATTAAATCTGGTAATAATGAATTATTTGGCATTGATGGGCCTCCTTTACCATCAGATAATATGCTAATGATGGATCGTGTTGTTGAAATGAATGAACATGGTGGTCAATACGAAAAGGGTTATGTTGAGGCTGAACTTGATATTAATCCTGACCTATGGTTTTTTAAATGTCATTTCAAAAATGATCCTGTTATGCCAGGTTGTTTAGGACTTGATGCAATGTGGCAACTTGTTGGATTTTATCTTGGCTGGGTTGGCGGTAAAGGTAAAGGCCGTGCACTGGGTGTAGGTGAAGTCAAATTTACAGGGCAAGTATTACCAACTGCAAAAAAAGTAACCTACAAAATTCATTTTAAACGCGTGATTAATCGTCGTTTAATTATGGGAATTGGTGATGGTGAAGTATTTGTAGATGGAAAACTCATTTACCAAGCAACAGATTTAAAAGTTGGCTTATTCCAAGATACGACTGCATTTTAGAAATTCAGCCATTTTGCTACTTCGTAGCAAAATGGCACTCAATCAAATCATTATGATGGTTTTTTTACTGCTGCGACAATTTTAATTTCAACTTTATAACTGTCTTTCATTAACCCTGCTTGAACAGTACAACGAACGGGTGCTTGACCTTTAGCAACCCACTCATCCCACGCTTTATTCATCGCTTGAAAATCGGCTTTATCAACGATAAAAATTGTTGCATCTAAAATTTGTGTTTTATCACTGTTAGCACGTGCTAAAATTGTATCAATTTCAGACAATGCACTTTGAGTTTGTTGATATGCATCACCGGTTAAATCTGCTGGCACGCTAGTGTAATAAATTACATCGTTATGGATAACCGCTTCTGACCAACGATCCGCTGGGTCAAGTCGTGTAATTGTCACTGATTTTACTCCTATATTATTAACGCATTGATTATCTTAAATAGCCGTAGTTTTGACTTGCGAAGATAAAAATAAAGATTAAAAAAATAACATAGAAAACAATACATGCAAGAATTAATATTAATGTTGTGAACCAATACGAGGCTAAATTGATAATCGCTTCTCTTAAAAATTTACCATCATTACTGTATGCAGCATAAGTAAATGCACTACCGGATTTAAATAATTTTACGCCAGCAATGATATAAGGTATTCCCAAAATTGCGGTCACAATACCGATACAACTTATAGCACCTGCAATGATCGCTAGCACACCAAAAATTTTTTGCATTGTCCCAATAAAAGACATCTTTTTAATTAAAAATGAATCAACTTCAACTTGAATAATATTATTGTTTTCCATTTTATTTCCTTGTAGTTAATATAATTAGTGCATACGAAAAAAATCAATACAAATAACAAATTGATTAACATCAAAAAGACTTAAAGCAGCGTAATGATATCAAACAAATTGCTCGCTAATCATAATCGAGTCAATACATTAAGACAAGGTAATAAAATCACTGCGTAACTTTTTAATTTCATCACGTAAAACACCTGCTCGCTCAAATTCAAGATTTTTAGCTGCATCATGCATCATGCTTTCAAGTTCTTTGATGCGAGCTTGAACGTCTTTAATAGAGACATATTCATAATTTTTACCTGGCTCAAACATCTTGACTTTGCTGGTTGATTTTTTGGTGCTTAAACCAGCTTCTAAAATATCTTGAATCTGTTTTTTCACCGATGTTGGCGTAATATGATGCTCTTGATTAAACTCTTTCTGTTTTGCTCGCCTACGCGCAGTTTCATCTATCGTCCTTTGCATAGCCGGTGTAATTTTATCAGCATACAAGATTGCCCGACCATTGACATTACGTGCCGCACGCCCAACGGTTTGGATCAATGAGCTGGCCGAACGTAAGAAGCCTTCACGATCAGCATCCAAAATAGCAACAAGTGAAACTTCCGGAATATCTAAACCTTCTCGTAATAGGTTAATCCCCACTAATACATCAACTTCACCTAAGCGCAAGTCTCGAATGATTTCCATACGTTCCACCGTATTAATATCCGAGTGTAGGTATTTAACCCGTACACCATGCTCCGAAAAATAATCGGTTAAGTTTTCAGCCATTCGTTTTGTAAGGGTTGTCACCAAAACCCGTTCTTCAATCGCCATTCGCTGTTTAATTTCAGACAACAAATCATCAACTTGGGTCATTACAGGCCTAACTTCAATAATCGGATCGAGCAATCCGGTTGGTCTAACAACTTGTTCTATGATTTCACCGCCCGACTTTTCAATTTCATATTTAGCAGGGGTTGCCGATACATAAACGGTTTGTGGCATTATCTGTTCAAACTCGCTAAATTTAAGTGGTCTGTTGTCTAATGCGGAAGGCAAACGAAAACCATATTCAACGAGAGTTAACTTACGAGAGCGGTCACCATTGTACATCGCACCGAGTTGTGGTACGCCGACATGTGATTCATCTATAAATAACAAGCCATCAGCGGGTAAATAATCAAATAATGTTGCTGGTGGTTCGCCAGCTTTACGTTGTGCTAAGTAACGTGAATAGTTTTCAATACCAGAACAATAACCTAATTCTGACATCATCTCTAGATCAAACAAGGTTCGTTGTGTTATTCGTTGCTCTTCTAATAAACGATTTTCATCTAATAGAATTTTCCGACGTTCTGCTAATTCTTGTTTAATCTGTGCAATTGCATTATCAAGAATATTTCTCGGCGTGACATAATGGGTTTTCGGATATACAGTGATACGAGAGACTTCATTTACAGCGCTACCAGTTAAGGGATCAAATAGTACTATTTTTTCAACTTCATCATCAAATAATTCAACTCTAACAGCCAGAGTGTCAGAATCAGCTGGAAATATATCAATAACATCACCTCTAACACGAAATGTACCACGATTAAAACCGACGTCATTACGTTTGTATTGCATCTCTGCTAAACGCGTTAAAATCGCTCTTTGATCGGTAATCGTGCCTTTAGTCAAGTGTAAAATCATTGCCATATAGGTTTCTGGTGCACCTAAACCGTAGATTGCCGACACCGACGCAACAATCACAACATCACGACGTTCTAACAATGATTTTGTTGCTGACAAACGCATTTGTTCAATATGCTCATTAATTGAAGCATCTTTCTCGATAAATGTATCGGTCGTCGGTACATATGATTCTGGTTGATAATAGTCATAATAAGACACAAAGTATTCAACCGCATTATCCGGGAAAAAGGCCTTCATTTCTCCATACAACTGCGCCGCTAGTGTTTTATTCGGTGCCAAGATAACCGTTGGTCGATTATGAGTCGCAATAACATTAGCCATGGTAAAGGTTTTACCTGATCCCGTTACCCCAAGCAAAGTTTGATGAGCAATACCATCTTCTAAGTTTTGGTTAATTTTTTTTATGGCTTCTGGTTGATCTCCTGCGGGGCTAAAGTCTGAATATAATTTAAAATTTCGCATATTTGATATACCTTGTTTCGATAACGACGTGATTACCTATTAATAAAATTTATCCCCAAAAAGACTTGACCTTTCAGATTTATTGATTTTTAACATATCATGCTAAAAAATAGATTGACGATGGCTGATAACCGTCGCTTGATTTATTATAACTAGCTGATTATTAATGATTTAATTTTTTATGTCTACAATCTAAGCAAGTTGAACTAAAGCCAGCTATTTCCAACGGTTAAGCCCCTTTTCAAGAAACTATTCACAAAGTTATCCACAGCCATCGGGGATAACTTTAATAGTATGGGCTAATCCTTAATTTTCAAGAGTTTCTGTAATATTAATGTATTTTGGTTGTTCCAAACTACCAGTAAAGAAAATTTTTTTTACCTATTTTTGTTAGTAAAATTAATAGTAATTACCTAACTTCTGCTGTCAATAATGATGTTATATCATATTGAAAACCATTTTTATGATCACCAACAAATGTTAAACGATGCGTAATACATGCCGGAGCATCTTCAATATGATGTGAAACAAAGAGTAATTGGGTTTGACCTTTTTGAATAAGTAAATCAATCCAGCGTTTTACCAGCTCACGATTTAACTGATCAAGACCTTGTAGAGGCTCATCCAAAATTAATAATGTTGGATGTTTAACTAAAGCTCGGGCAATTAAAACTAAACGTTGTTGACCCCAAGATAAAGATTGGAAAGGTTGATGAGCTTGTTTAGTCAAATTCAATAATGCAAGCCACTCATCAGCTAATTTATTTTGTTTATCACTTGTCGCACAATACACGCCGATTGAATCAAAATAGCCCGATAATAAAACATTTTTTACACTGATATTGACGCGATAATCTAAATGTAAACTACTACTTACATAACCAATATGCTTTTTAATATCCCAAATAGTTTCACCTGAGCCTCGTTTACGGCCAAATAAGGTTAAATCATTACTGTACCCTTGAGGATGGTCTCCTGTCACTAAACTAAGTAATGTTGATTTCCCAGCACCATTGGGTCCAACAATTTGCCAATTTTCTTTTGCATTGACTTGCCAATTGAGGTTTTGAATAATCGGTTTCTCGTCATACTGCACATAACCCTGTTTTAGAATAACACGCGGTAGATGGTCAGCTAAATATAACGGTTGTTCATCGGGTAAAGGTAACTGTGAACTGTTTAATAATTCGATATTAGCCAATTCTTGTATGATCTGATCTTGTAAAATTGTCTGACGATCTGCCACTTTTATCAATTTACATTCAGCCAGCACCCCAATATATTGAATAAATTCAGGTATTTCATTAAAACGGTTTAACACAAGCACAAGTGTCACTCCGTGTTTAGCAAGTTCAGCCAATAATAAAGCCAATTGCTGTCGAGAATCAACATCGAGCCCATCAAATGGCTCATCAAGAATGAGAAGTTGCGGAGAAGACATTAAGGTTCTACATAACAACGTTTTGCGGGTTTCACCAGTTGATAAGTATTTAAAACGACGTTCAAGTAAATGTGAAATACCAAACTGTTTGGCTAACTGATCACATAGATCTTGATTTTTAATATCACTCTGAATCATTTGCCCTGTTGTTAACCCCGTATCATCCTCACCTTCACTCAGTAAATCAGTATTATTTTTTTTCCATTCTTCATCAATAATCTTTTGTAATTGCTCAAAAGAAATGTGCGCAATACGAGAAAAATGATTAGCGATTTCCCCCGATAACAAAGGTTGTTCGTTTGCTAATGCTTTAACAAGTGTTGATTTACCGCTTCCATTACTTCCCACAAATGCAAAGCAATCTCCTGAATTAATCGTTAATTGGGGAATAAAAAACGTCATATTATCGCTAATTTTATATTTAGCATTGTTGATTTTAATCATATTCATACTCGATTCATTTAGATTATTTCGCACATGATTTCAATTTATTATACATTTGTATCATGATTCATAGGATTTCAACTTTTAACATAGCACCCTCTGGCCTTGCCACTTTTTAAGCGTTTAGACAAGGCTCATCTGATTGATGAATTTTTAGATAAATTAATCGACAATTAGTCAGTCATCGATTAAATTTTCTCAAGAATTTTACGGCTGACAGCTAATGTGATATCTTGATGCTCACCCAATGCAGTTTGACCGTGTTTTTCTAAGCGTTGTAGTAATAGCTCAATATCTTTTGTCACACCATAATCACTTAGTTGCATTTTCATACCCAATGATTCAAAAAATTCAATGGTTTTACTGATGGCTATTTCTGCTTTTTCTAATTCTGAGCCACTGTGAATATCCCATACTCGCTCAGCATATTGACAAAGTTTGGCCTGTTTCTCGGTTATTTTCAAACGCCATAATACGGGTAATATTAGTGCCAATGTTCTCGCATGATCTATTCCATAAAGCGCAGTTAACTCATGACCAATTCGGTGCGTTGCCCAATCCTCAGGCACACCTGTTGCTAAAACGCCATTTAATGCAACCGTCGCTGCCCACATAAAATTAGCTCTCGAATTATAATCATGCGTTTTATTTATGACGTCAGGTGCAATTTCGATTAATGTGCGTAAAACACCTTCAGCAAAAGCATCTGTAACCTTAGCATCGACGGGATACGTTAGGTATTGTTCTAAAGTATGTACAAACGAATCAACTAAACCATTTTCTAACTGTCTTTTCGGTAAAGTATAAGTTTTCGTTGGATCAAGAACCGAGAACTTTGGATAGACAAGTTCAGTTCTAAAAGAGAGTTTTTCTTGAGTTTTTGCTCGTGTCACAACACCTCGACAATTCATTTCTGAACCTGTTGCAGGAATGGTTAATACCACTCCAATCGGTAATGCATCTTTAACTTTTGGACCTTCACGAGTTAAAATTTGCCATGGTTCATCACGATAAAGTGCTGCTTGAGCCACAAATTTAGTGCCATCAATCACTGAGCCGCCCCCTACTGCAAGAAGGAAGTTGATTTTATCTTTTTTGACAAGTTCGACGGCATTGAGCAAGGTTTCAAAATGTGGGTTAGCTTCAATACCGCTAAATTCGTTATAATAGAAAGGGGATAAAACATGTTTGATTTCATCAATTGTGCCATTTTTAGTGGCACTTTGACCACCATACAAAATTAAAACACGTGCATCTTTTGGTAAATAGCGTGCTATTTCTTTGACGGTATCTTGACCAAAAATAATGCGAGTTGGATTATAAAATTCGAAATTTAGCATAAGCATTCACCCTAATTTTTACAAGTCTCACACGGATACTCTATCATGAATATATGATATTCTAACAAAAAAAATAACCGGCCAATCAAATTGTTTTTATGACGAAAATAGCGATGCTCGCTTAACTTTTTTTGATGCTTTGATGTTTTATTGCAGTTAAGCGTATCAGTATGCATCCGAGATAGATTGGATAGCCATTAGGATTAAAGCATATTAAAGGTAATAAATATTATCGGTATCAAGGATTAAAAATCATTATCAAATAACATATTAATTTAATCTAATGTTTTATTTAGTATTATCCGCTCTTAATGAAATTTCACCACCAATATAAGCTTTAAGTATACCATTTTGCTCGAGTAGCAACGCACCTTGTTCATTAATGCCTTTTGCTATACCTTTAATTTCAGTCTCGCCAATAATTAATTTTACAGGCCTATCAGCAAAATTATCTAACGGCTGCCACTGTTTTATAAATGCGCTCAATCCTTCTGTTTCAAAACAATAAAGCGCATCTCGCAAACGATATAGCAATTTAGCTACAAGTAAATTACGATCGATATCACCGAGGTTTGACCACGCTTGGTTAACAATATCTTGATTAGGATTATGCATACGTAAATTAATCCCCATGCCAATAACGATATGTGCTACATCGCCGGTTTTACCCGCAATTTCGACTAAAATTCCCGCTAATTTTTTATCGTTAAGATAAAGGTCATTTGGCCATTTGACTTTAATATCTTGTCCTGATATTTCACGTAATACTTGAGCAATGACAATACCAATAGCCAGACTCAGCCCCATCGCAGCGGCAGGCCCTTGTTCAAGACGCCAGTACATCGATAAATATAAATTACTTGCAAAGGGTGAAAACCATTGCCTTCCACGCCGACCTCGTCCTGCTTGTTGGTATTCAGCAACGCAGGCAAAACCAGTTGAAAGCGTATTTAGTCGTTCCAATAAATATTGATTTGTTGAATCAATAACAGGGATAACATCAAGATTTATCGGTTTGTCGGTATGTTGTGTATAAAAATGTTCAATTTTGGCAAATTTTAAAAGATCGAGTGGGTAAGTGAGTTGATAACCTTTACGCGGAACCGAAGTAAGCTCTACACCCCACTCTCTAATCAACTTAATGTATTTGTTAACCGCAGCACGGGTAATACCAAATATAGCGGCAAGTTCTTCGCCTGAATGGCATTCACCATCAGATAACAGATCAATAACTTTAAGTGGATTAGAAAGATCCCGCATGTCGACTCCATCGATTTTTTATTAAACTTCTTGAAAGTAACCAAACAAAATAAATTGAAATCAGCACAATACTGACAAATAGGTAATCATTACCTAATTTATCCATCGCTAAGGCAATCAGTGCTGGTGCAACCAAACTGCCTAATGTATTAACTAATAACATGGTTTGATTCATTGTCACAATATCTTGTTTCTTGACGGTTTCACAGGCCCAAGCCATTGAAATAGGATATACCGTATAGATTGTTGCTCCAAGTAATATTGTTGCAATCACATCAAAAACACCCGCTATTAACATCATACACGCCAAGGTTGCAATGATCATTTCAATAATCAGCAATTTTTGTTTACCATAGCGGTCAGCTATCCAGCCAACAGGAATTTGTGCAATAACCCCTGATGTTATCAAAATAATCATCCAGTTAGCAACTTGGCTATCATCATAACCTAAATGAGCATAGTAAGCAGGCAATAAAGAATAGAAGGATCCAATAATCATTCCCGCAATCACACATCCCATTAATCCTAAGCGAGCTTGTTTATGCACAAGCATAGGCATTAGGTTAAATGAACTTTTTTTCTTTTTAGGTAGCTTATAGTGTGTTAAGGCTATAAATAAAATGGCTAAAGCCATTAAAGTACTAATCACTAAACCAAAATAAAGTACATCAATGGGAAAATAGCGTAATAAAGCTTGTCCAAATACAGTACCTAAGTAGTAAGTCGTCATATATACAGCTAACATTTTACCACGAGTCCGTACCGTCCCCGTAACAAGAATACAGCTTTCCACAATAACCCATGTTACCGCACAAGCAATGCCAATGATTAATCGCCAAAATGACCAACTATAAACATCCATTGAAAGACTTAATCCTAACGTGGCTAAAGCGAATAAAATACACACATAACTATACGTTTTTTTTGCATTAAATTTACCAATAATCCAATTAGCAATAATCGTACCAATGAGATTACCAACAAAGTAACTTGACCCCACTAATCCAATTTGCCAAACTGGGAATTGGTTATGGACAAGCCAAAGCGGAACTTGTGTATTTAGTGTTGAAAGTGAAATAGTGACAAACAGCAAACTGATTAATAGAATTGGAAAAGAATATGAACGTGCGCCCATTTTATTATCTCTAAATAATGCAATACATATCAAACCAAGTACCAAGATTTTCCTAAACAATATAGCGTGTTAAAGACATAAATAAATACCTTTTATCTAATTTAGATAAAAGGTATCTCATCATAATTTATCTCGTTTATTTTAGGTCATCGAGCGATATTTGGTTATAACCGATCCAACTTATTGAGATAGCAATTCAATCGCATCTATTTCACCATCTTTACCAATAAATCGGATCTCAGGTGTAAGACTGATACCAAATTTTTGTTGTACAGTATTTCTCACAAAAGCAGCTAAATCAATCACATCTTGTGCTATTGCCTGATGTTTATTAACCAGTACTAGTGCTTGTTTATCATGCACTGCTGCGCCACCAATTTGGTGTCCTTTTAGCCCACACTGATCAATTAGCCAACCAGCGGCAATCTTAACATAATCATTGGCTTGTGGATAAGCAGGTAAGTCAGGATATCGTTGTTTTAATTGATGATAATCGATATTTTTAATCACAGGATTTTTAAAAAAACTGCCCGCATTACCGAGTACTTGGGGATCGGGCAATTTACTGCGCCGAATATCGCATACTTTATCAAAAATTATTTTTGCACTAACAGTTTGCTGATCAAATTGTTTAAGCTCACCATAACTTAAAATAGGTTGCCAATTTTTCGCCAGTTTTATTCCGACCGAGATGACGACATAACCATTTAAATACTGGGATTTGAAAATACTTTCTCGGTATCCATAGTGACCATCTGTTACTGTAATGATGTTGCCTGTACTCAGCTCTAAAAGTTCAACAAAATCAGCAACACGTTCAAATTCCACACCGTAAGCGCCAATGTTTTGAATTGGAGCTGAGCCCACACATCCCGGTATCAAGGCTAGGTTTTCAAGACCAGGTAGATCATTTTCAATCGTATATGTCACCAGCTGATGCCAAATTTCCCCTGCACCCACTTTCAAAAACCAGTGCTCACTATCTTCAGAGATCGCTATGCCATCAATACGGTTTACGATAATAATACCATCAAAATTTTGGGTAAATAGTGTATTACTTCCCTGCCCTAAAATCAGAATAGGTAAATTCTTCTTGGTTGCTTGGTGATAGCAGTCAATTAACTGTGCGACAGAATTAGCTGTTATGACATCATTAGCATAAACTGGCAAATTAAATGTATTCGGTATTCGTGTTGCCATCCTCAATCCTTATTTCTTTTTAAATGCCGCAGCAAATGCATTGCCCATAGCACTGTTAGAGACGGTGTTCGCCTGTTTAGTATTGATTGGACGGGACTCTTTATTTTGTCCTTGTGTGTTTTTCGCCGAAGATGAAGTTTGGTCATCTAATCGCATTGACAACGCGATACGTTTACGTGCAATCTCGACTTCCATGACTTTAACTTTAACAATATCACCCGTTTTAACCACGGTTCTTGGATCTTCAACAAATTTATCGGATAACGCGGAAATATGAACTAATCCATCTTGATGAACACCAATATCAACAAAAGCACCAAAGTTTGTTACGTTAGTGACCGCGCCTTCCAAGATCATCCCCACTTTAAGATCATTCATTGTTTCAACATTTTCACTAAATTGTGCTGTTTTAAATTCAGGTCTTGGATCACGGCCCGGTTTATCAAGTTCTTTGATAATATCAGTGACGGTTGGAACACCAAAATGCTCATCCGTAAAATCGACAGCTTTTAATGATTTAAGTATTGTACTATCGCCCATAATATCTTTAAGCGGTTTGTTAATCGTTGCTAAGATGCGTTCCACCACGGGATATGCTTCAGGGTGAACCGCTGAGGCATCTAGTGGATTTTTACCATTCATAATACGTAAAAAACCGGCACACTGCTCAAATGCTTTTGGGCCAAGTCGAGTAACGTTTAAAAGTTGTTTACGTTCAGCAAACTGACCATGTTCATTTCGATATTCAACAATATTCTGAGCAATCACTTTATTGAGACCCGCAATTCTTGATAACAGCATAACTGAAGCTGTATTAAGGTTTACCCCGACGGCATTTACACAATCTTCAACAACTGCATCCAGTTTTTTAGCAAGTAGTGTTTGACTCACATCATGTTGATATTGACCAACACCTATCGATTTTGGGTCAATTTTAACTAATTCAGCAAGGGGATCTTGCAGTCTACGTGCAATTGATACTGCACCACGAATTGAAACATCTAAATCAGGAAATTCTTGCGCAGCAAGTTCAGATGCTGAATAAACTGAAGCGCCAGCTTCACTGACAATGACTTTTTGAGCTTTAACTTCTGAATACTTTTTCTGTAAATCAAGAAAAAACCGCTCAGTTTCTCGTGAAGCAGTACCATTACCAATCGCAACGAGCTCAACGTGATATTTAATACATAACGCGGCCACAATCATTGCCGCTTTATCTGCTTGGCCAGTATGTGGGTATATAGTTTCAGTTGCTAACAATTTTCCCGTTGCATCAACAACTGCTATTTTGACACCTGTACGTAATCCTGGATCCATCCCCATTGTCACTTTCATTCCTGCTGGGGCGGCCATCAACATATCATGTAAATTGGCGGCAAACACATTAATCGCTTCATCTTCAGCACGCTCACGTAATGTTGTCATTAATTCTGTTTCCATTGACATCAGAATCTTAATGCGCCACGTCCAACTAATGACAGCTTTACGCCACTTATCTGCGGGTTGGTCATTAAGCTGGAGCCCCAAATGTTGAGTAATAATGTGCTCACAATAACTTTCTTTTGGTGGTTCTTCGGATAAAGGATCGGCATTAAGTGACAGCTGTAAAAAACCTTCGTTACGACCACGAAACATCGCTAAAGCACGGTGTGAAGGAATTTTTGAAATCAATTCATGCTGTTCAAAATAGTCCCTAAATTTTGCGCCATCTTCTTCTTTACCTGTATTGACTTGTGAAACTAAATGCGCATTATTCCATAAGTAGTGACGGACTTTAGCCAATAATCCTGCATCTTCAGCAAATCGCTCCATCAGAATGTAACGAGCACCATCTAAAACTGATTTGATATCGTCAAAGCCTTTATCTGTATTGAGATATTTTTCAGCTTCAATTTCAGGAACGCGTTGCGGATTTAGCCATAAACTATCAGCTAAAGGCTCAAGTCCTGCTTCAATAGCAATTTGACCACGTGTACGACGTTTGGGTTTATAGGGTAGATAAAGATCTTCTAATTCGGTTTTATTCAGTGTTTGTGTAATACTTTTTTCTAATTCTGGCGTTAATTTACCTTGTTCTGTAATCGATTTTAAAATTGTTTGCTTACGATCATCTAATTCACGTAAATAATTTAGCCTTGTGTCTAACGTCCTTAACTGTGTATCATCAAGCCCGCCGGTGACTTCTTTTCGATAACGTGCAATAAAAGGAACGGTACTACCTTCATCAAGTAAAGTGATAGCCGCTAAAACTTGTTCTGGTTTTACAGCGAGTTCACCCGCTATAATATGGTTAATTTGAGGATTTATCATAAGTACTAATCTTACTTTTCATTAATGGAATCAAAATAAATAATTTTAACTATGGCAAAGAGTAATTATATAACAAGAGAAGGATATTTGGCACTTGATCGTGAATTAAAATATCTTTGGAAAGAAGAAAGGCCGATCGTGACACAAGCTGTTTCAGAAGCGGCTGCAATGGGTGATCGTAGTGAAAATGCTGAATACATTTATGGGAAACGTCGATTACGTGAAATAGACCGGCGAGTCAGATTTTTAACCAAACGATTAGAAGCACTTACCGTTGTTGAACCTAATCCGGCTCAAGAAGGTAAAGTCTTTTTTGGTGCCTGGGTAAAACTGGAAGATGAACAGGGTCAGCTAAAAATATACCGAATCGTTGGGCCGGATGAATTTGATCCTAAAAAGAATTGGATTTCAATTGATAGCCCAGTTGCTAGAAGCCTAATCGGTCATAAAGTCGATGATGAAATAACCGTGAATACACCCAATGGTAAAGCCTATTATTATATTTTAGCGATTTATTACCATGATAAGCTAATAACATAAATGAAAAAAGGGCAATATCGCCCTTTAATCATATCAATTCGGTTTAAACACTATTTCTTTTTAGAAGGCGCTTTAGCAGGTGCTTTTGCTGGGGCTTTAGCTGGTTCTTTTTTAGCTGGAGCTGATTTAGCCATTTTTATTCATCCTTAGTTAAAAAAACTATTTAGTTTATGAATATTCTTAAATATTCCATTACTATATACTCCTAAGAAAATTAAAAAACAATATGCAGATAAGAAAATATTTTTGGATTGCTAAAATTTGAAATTTTCCCGTAATTTTTTAATAAAAAATGATGATTCTCGTATGACATCCTAGTCTATAAAAAAAGTTTTAGCATTTCATTTTATTAATCATCTAATGTAATTTCATCAAGCGATAAACTAAAACTTGGTACAAATACATCTAAAAAATAATCCATTTCAGCGCTATCTCGTTCGGATAATGTCTTCTTTAATCGCTGCTTTGCTAATTTAAACTCATTGTTACCAGCACTCAGCTCTTCAATTGTTTTTAAATAAGCACACAATGCATCAGCTTGCTTGATAATATGCCGTTCATCATCGCTGTAAAAATCATCATCAATTAAGGGACTAAAATCAGCTTGAAGTTCTTCAGGCAACATATCGATTAATTTATTTTGCGCGATTTTTTCTATCTTCTTATATTCAACGGTAATTTGTGGATTGTAATATTTCGTTGGTGTTGGCATGTCACCAGTAAGCACTTCTGAAGCATCATGATACATCGCCATTAATGCAATCCTTTCTGGATTAACACCACCACCAAATTTACGATTTTTAATGATCGCTAATGCATGTGCGACAAAAGCAACTTGTAAACTATGCTCAGAAACATTTTCAGTTCTGATATTACGCATTAAAGGCCAGCGATTAATTAACTTTAATCGTGCAAGGTGAGCAAAAAAATGACTAGTTTTCATAATTAGTAATCAAATATTTATATTTAGTAGAAATAAAAAACGCTTTCACTGTAAGATGAAAGCGTTAATTAGAAAATTGATAAATTAAGCTAAAACAAGCGATTGATTAGTTAAAGCAACAGGAACAGCTTGTGCATCATCAAATGTAACAAACTCCCAAGCTTCTTGGTTAGCAAGTAAAGCCTGTAATAATTGGTTATTTAGTGCATGTCCTGATTTATAACACACCACTTCAGCCAAC
Organism: Orbus sasakiae; assembly: GCF_039542345.1. Lineage (NCBI taxonomy): Bacteria > Pseudomonadati > Pseudomonadota > Gammaproteobacteria > Orbales > Orbaceae > Orbus > Orbus sasakiae. The sequence goes on along the minus strand of NZ_BAABHY010000001.1, from coordinate 335,546 downwards.
ATGTTATGACCACACATGTATAAGTCACCAATGGTATCAAGCATCTTATGTCTAACAAATTCATCATCAAAACGTAAACCATCTTCATTTAAAACGCGATAATCATCAACAACAATTGCGCAATCTAAACTACCACCAAGACATAATCCTTTAGACTGTAACATTTCAATATCACGCATGAAACCAAAAGTTCTTGCACGGCTAATTTGACGAATAAATGATTCGGATGAGAAATCCATTTGATAACGTTGCGAGCTACCATCAATAGCTGGGTGATTAAAATCAATCGTAAAATCTAATTTAAAACCGCTATAAGGTCTGATTTCTGCCCATTTATCACCATTTTCAACGCGTACTGTTTGTTTAACGCGTAAGAATTTTTTTGGTGCATCTTGTTCAGCAATACCCGCATCTAATAATAAATAGATAAATGGACTTGCACTACCATCCATTATTGGAATTTCAGGTGCATCCACTTCAATAATAATATTATCGATACCAAGACCAGCTAAAGCGGCATTGATATGCTCAACTGTTGAAATTCTAACGTTGTTCTCATTCACTAAACAAGTACATAACATAGTGTCACGGACTGATTTTGCATCAACAGGAAAATCAACTGCAGGACTTAAATCAGTTCGACGATAAATAATTCCGGTATTATCAGGCGCAGGGCGTAAAGTTAGCGTGACTTTTTTACCTGTATGTAAGCCAACTCCAGTCGTCTGAATTTTATTTTTTAATGTTCTTTGTTTCACTCTTTGCACCTATCATTATGTAACTAACGATTTATGACTTATTTATTCGACAACAAAACTTGTTATAAGTTCAAATTAATCCGCTTGTTTACGTAAAAAAGCGGGAATATCTAAATAATCTTCTTTATTAACCGTTGACGTAGAAGTGTCATTTACCACTTGAGCTGGTTTAATCTCGTGCTGAACTGGTGCAGCAGGTTGCTGATACGTCTGACGCGGTGCAATAGGTTGTACCATTTTCATTTCAGGACGTTTATCCATACCAATACCTGTAGCAACAACCGTTACTCTAATTTCATCAGTCATATCAGGATCAATTGTTGAACCAACAACAACTGTTGCATTATCTGAAGCAAATGCCTGCACAGTACGACCTACTGTGTCAAATTCTTCTAAGCTTAAATCAAAGCCCGCGGTAACATTGACTAGTACACCACGTGCACCCGACAAATCAATATCTTCAAGTAATGGACTTGAAATAGCCATTTCAGCCGCTTCTTCCGCACGGTTGTCACCAGATGCTTTTCCAGAACCCATCATGGCATAACCCATTTCAGACATCACTGTTCGTACGTCAGCAAAGTCAACGTTAATAATACCTGGTTTAGTAATAAGCTCAGCAATACCTTGTACTGCGCCCATTAAAACACCATTAGCAGCAGAAAACGCATTGAGTAATGTTACGCCTCGCCCTAATACTTTAAGTAATTTATCATTTGGAATCGTAATTAATGAGTCAACGTGTTTAGCAAGTTCGGCAATACCTTGTTCGGCAAATGCCATTCTTTTTTTACCTTCAAAACCAAACGGTTTAGTGACGACAGCAACAGTCAAAATCCCCAATTCTTTAGCGATTTCAGCAACAACGGGGGCCGCCCCTGTACCGGTACCACCACCCATACCTGCTGCGATAAAAACCATATCGGCACCTTCAAGTGCTGTGCGAATAACATCACGGTCTTCTTGAGCTGATGTTTTCCCCACTTCAGGGTTTGCACCAGCACCTAAACCTTTAGTAATCGCACTACCGATTTGGATTGTTTGACCAACTTTGATTCGTCTCAAAGCTTGCGCATCGGTATTTGCAGCAAAAAACTCTACGCCTTCAATGTGCTCTGCAACCATGTGTTCCACGGCATTACCGCCACCGCCACCAACACCGATAACTTTAATAACTGGTTCATTTGATGCAACCATTGGTTCAAACATAATTACTCTCCAAATTTACATTCTCTGCGTCTACACAACGCTTGGCTGATATTGTACAGATAAGCTCTGGCAAAGTCACGCAGTTAATGAATTAATTATTATAAAAATATTGACTAAAACTCTTTTTTAAACCAGCCTGTTAAACGTTTAGCCAATCCCTTTATTGACGACTTATCTTTTGTATCGCCGTCATCGTTTAATATACTTTGTTTTCCATAATGCAAAAGGCCAACCGCGGTTGAACAATAAGGTTTTTGTACATAATCAGTTAAACCTGATATATTAAGTGGGTATCCGATTCTGACTTGATTTTGGAATACTTTTTCAGCACATTCAACCAAGCCTTTAATTTGGGCTGCCCCACCAGTTAAAACAATACCTGCGGCCAACTGATGCTTAACATTTTGTTGCTTTAAACTCTCTTGTAGTGTGGTCAGTTCTTTTTGTACTAATGATAATAACTCTGTGTATCTTGGCTCAATAACATCTGCCAATGTTTGTCGCTGTAATGTTCGAGATGGCCGCCCGCCGACACTTGGTACATCGATAACTTCATCTTTACCAACTAAGGCTCCGGTTGCACAACCATATTTAATTTTAATATTTTCAGCATCCATAGGAGGGGTACCAAATGCATAAGCGATATCACTGGTTACGACATTTCCGGCATACGGAATAACCACAGAGTGACGTAACGCCCCCCCTGTATAAACCGAAATATCCATCGTACCGCCACCCATATCAATAACACATGCACCGAGCTCTTTTTCATCATCGGTCAATACAGCATAACTGGATGCAAGTCCTGAAAAAATAAGTTGATCAACTTTTAATCCACAGCGCTCTACGGCTTTAACGATATTTTTTGCCATATCATTATGACAGGTAATCAAATGAACTTTTGACTTCATTCGTACACCAGATAAACCTATTGGGTTTTTTATCCCCTCTTGTAAATCAATAGAATATTCTTGAGCAATAACATGTAATATACGGTGTTCATCTAAAATACGAACTGATTTTGCCGTATGAACAACATTTTCAACATCATCAGCCGTCACTTCTTCTTCAGCAATTGGCACCATACCAATTTCATTTTGACAACGAATATGCTTACCTGAGAGAGCGAGATAGACTGAAGAAATTTGACAGTCAGCCATTAATTCAGCTTGATCTGCGGCTCGTTGTATTGATTTTACCACTGATTCAAGATCATTAACGCCACCTTTATCCACGCCTTTTGAAGGACAATGACCAACGCCAATAATGTTAACAATACCGTCTGGAAGTACTTCCCCAACAAGTGCAAGTACCTTGGATGTACCAACTTCCAGTCCAACGACTAACTTTTTTTCTGTTGTTTTCATACTTCGTTATCCTAATTATTTCTCAATTTTTTGTTTTTTAACTGAAATACCATTTTCATAACGTAAATCAGCTTCAATTAATCTTTCATCTTCAGGCAATCCGGCCTGAATATCTGAGAACAGTCGAATAAACCGCTCGTAACGCTCTATAATATTTTCTCGACCAAGTTTAAGTGTAATGTTTTGATTATCAACACAAAAACCTTTTACACACGGTTTAACAATTAATTGCCAGGCATTTCGATCATCGGCCATTGCATCACTAATTGATAATGTTAAATCTTTATTAGCCAGTTGCGTCGAAACTGTCTCTAGTTGATGATACATATCTAAAATGAGTTTTTCTTTGCCAATTGGGCCATATAACTTTGGCATCATGTCATTGTTAATGCGCTCTTTTGGCACACTAAACATCACAGCATGATTATCCAATAAAAAAATCTCATTCCAAAAGTAATGCGGTTGGTACTCAACAATGTGTACAATTAAACGATCTGGCCACTGTTTACGTACACTGACTTGTTTAATCCAAGGCAGACGCATAATTTCTTGCTGAATATCATCAACATCTTGAGCAATATAAGTATTGGGCAAACCAAGACCTAATATTGCTTTTCTCACATCTTCTTCGGTTGTAAATGTGTTATCACCTGTTAAGGTTAACTGTGATAATACCACGCGTTCCGGATTATCTACCCAATTTTTAACGGTAATAACAACCCATACGCTTAATGATATAACGATAATAAAAAACAAAAATCCTACAAACTGTTCAACATTAGCAAATAATAGAAAAGCCTTTTTTTTAGTCTCTTTTCGCTGTGCCGCTTGTCGTGTTTTTTTCATATTAACCAGTTTGACTATCGTAAGTTCTTAAACATTATACTTTAGCTAAAGATAAAATTTTATAAACTAAATCACTAAACGACCAACCACATTGTTTCGCTGCCATTGGCACTAAACTATGATCAGTCATGCCTGGTGCGGTATTCACTTCAAGCAAATAAGGGTTTCCCTCTGCACTAAACATGATATCAACTCGTCCCCAACCACGGCATCCCACAGATTGGTATGCTTTATAGGCAAGGTCACGAAGTGCCATTTCTTGCGCTTCATCTAATCCACTTGGACAAAAATACTGTGTTTTATCCGACAAATATTTTGCGTCATAGTCATAAAATGGGGTAGCAGGTTGAATTTTAATGGTGGGTAACACTTCATCACCAACAATGGCGACAGTATATTCAGCCCCCGATAAAAAAGCTTCAACCATCACTGAATTATCAAATTTAAAAGCATGTTCTATAGCACGTTGTAAATCTGTTGCTTCATTAACGCGACTCATTCCCACACTTGAACCTTCATGACTTGGCTTAACAAACAATGGCAAACCAAGTTGTTTAACCAGTTCTTCAACACAAATTGGTTGACCTTTTTCAACCATGACATACTCTGCAACAGGTAAATTAGATGATTTCCAGACTAATTTGGTTTTTAATTTATCCATGGTCAAAGCTGATGACAGCACATCACTTCCTGTATAAGGAATATTTTGATAAGTCAAAATGGCTTGAGTAATACCATCTTCGCCACCTCTGCCATGTAATGCAATAAATGCCTTAGTAAAGCCATCTTGCTTAAGTTGAGTAATCGGATAGTCGCGGGTATCGATTGCATAAGCATCAATACCTTTTTCAAGTAAACCGTTTAATACTGCATTGCCTGATTTTAGCGAAACTTCACGTTCTGCTGATGTACCACCAAACAATACTGCAACTTTATCAGCCATTTATTTATCACCTTCTACTAATGATTGTTGCACAAATAATTCCATATTTGATAAATGACGCGCAATTTTACCTACACTGCCTGCGCCTTGGGTAAGTAATAGATCACCACCTTTTAATACTTCAGCTAATACTTCCGGTAACGTGTTAGGATCAGCAACATAAATCGGATCAACTTTGCCTCGATTACGTATTGTACGACATAGTGCTCGACTATCTGCCCCCGCTATGGGTTGTTCTCCTGCCGAATAAACATCAAGCATGACTAATACATCCACTTGAGATAAAACATTAGCAAAATCATCAAACAAATCACGTGTACGTGTATATCGATGGGGTTGAAACAACATCGCTAAGCGTTTTTGAGGCCAACCATTTCTAGCTGCCTGAATCGTCACATTGACTTCACTTGGATGATGACCATAATCATCAACCATCATAATTTCCCCACCTTGTGGATGCGCGTAAGAACCTAAAAAATCAAAGCGACGACTTGTGCCACCAAATTTAGCTAATGCTGCTAAAATCGCATTATCATCGATACCATCTTCGGTTGCGGCTATTAACGCTGCCGTTGCATTTAGTGCATTATGTTTACCTGGCGCATTAAGTTCGACATTGAGTTCAGGTAATCCCTCTCGTACTACGGTAAAGAAACTACGGCTTAATACCTGTTGATAATTTTTTATGATGACATCAGCACCGTCATTGAAACCATAGCTAATAATTTTACGTCCAATAATTGGCAATAATTCTCTATTTATAGGATCGTCATAGCACATAATTGCTAATCCATAAAACGGTAAATTACGTAAAAAAGTAATAAACGTCTGTTTTAAATTATCAATATTACCCTGATAGGTATCCATATGGTCAGCTTCAATATTAGTAACAATCGAAACCATAGGCTGTAAATGTAAAAAAGAAGCATCACTTTCATCGGCTTCAGCAATAAAATAACGGCTACTACCTAATCTTGCGTGAGTCCCAGCGGCTTTAACTAACCCACCATTGACAAAAGTCGGATCCAGTTTTGCTTCAGCATAAATTGCTGTCACCATAGCGGTTGTGGTTGTTTTACCATGTGTACCCGCTATGGCAATACCATATCGAAAACGCATTAATTCAGCTAACATTTGTGCACGTTGAATAACCGGAATTCGCGCCTCAATGGCGGTTACAACTTCAATATTATCTTCTGAAATAGCAGATGAAATAACAACAACACTGGCACCGGTCACATTTTCTGCCTTGTGACCAATTGTAATTTTTGCACCGAGTGTGGCTAAATGTTGTGTCACTGCATTTTCAGCGATATCAGAACCACTGATTTCATATCCTTCATTAACGAGGACTTCGGCAATGCCGCCCATACCAGCACCACCAATTCCAACAAAATGAATATGCCTTACCCGCTTCATTTCAGGAATCATTGTTCTTAGTTCTGCTAATTTTTTTGCATTCATATTTTATCTTATTACTGTTTTTTAATGTTTAACAACGCAATCTTTAATCGCTTGAGCAACCTCTAACGCTGAGTCTTTAATGGCCAGACTATTGGCCTTAATTGCCATATCTAATAATCGCTGACGATCTAGCGGTCTTAACAATTCAACTAACTTATCGGCAGTAAAATTCATTTGTTCAATAATATTCGCTGCACCGATATCTTGTAAAGGTTTTGCATTCCAATATTGTTGGCGATCTTTATGCATAAAAGGGACAAAAATTGCACCGAGGCCAACAACCTGTATTTCACTTACGGTTAATGCTCCACTGCGACATATGACAATATCCGCCCAATGATAAGCAGCAGCAACATCATCAATAAATTCAGTGACTTTACTTCCAGTCATATCAATCCCATCATACGCGTTGAGTACCGTTTGTTGAGCACCTTTTCCTGTTTGATGCCAAATCACAAATTGTTCATTAACGTCTTTAAATGCAACAGGTAATACGTCATTTAATATTTTAGCACCTTGACTACCGCCCATAACCAATATTCTCATCTTACCATCATGATGGCTAAAACGCTCTGTTGGGCTTGGTAAAGCTAAAATATCCTCTCTGACGGGGTTACCGACTACTTTAGCCTTTTTAAATGCCGATGGAAAAGCTTGTAAAACGGTTGTAGCTACTTTTGATAACCATTTGTTGGTTAATCCAGCAATACCATTTTGCTCATGCAACACCACTGGAACACCACATAATTTTGCAGCGATACCACCAGGTCCTGACACATATCCCCCCATCCCAAGTACTACATCAGGTTGATAAGCTTTAATTATTTTTCGTGCTTGCATAACGGCTGTAATAATGCGTAGTGGCGAAAATAATTTAGCAACTAACCCTTTGCCTCTGATGCCGGATATTTTAATAAAATCGATATCAATACCATGTTGAGGAACTAATTGAGCTTCCATTCTATCAGCAGTGCCTAACCAACGAACTTGCCAACCTTGTTTCATCAATTCGTGGGCAACGGCAAGCCCAGGGAAAACATGCCCGCCCGTACCACCAGCCATCACTAACAATTTTTTTGTCATTTTTTAATCCTTACTCTTGCTTGAATCTGCTCTTGACGAAATTCAAAATCGATTCTGAGTAATAATGCAACAGCCAAACTCATAATAATTAAGCTCGAACCACCATAACTAATAAACGGTAATGTCAGCCCCTTAGTCGGTAGCATTCCTGATGTCACGCCAATATTAACAAATGTTTGAAACCCAAACCAAATACCGATTTGACAGGCCAAATACCCTGGAAATAATGAACCAACACTTAATGAACGGTAACCAATTGATAACGCTTTAAACGTCAAAAAGAATAATAAGGCTAAAATGGCAAGTACACCAACATAACCCAGCTCTTCCGCAATAATTGAAAAAATAAAGTCTGTATGCGCTTCAGGTAAATAACCAAGTTTACGGACTGAGTTACCTAAACCTTGCCCCCAGAAACCACCATTACCAATTGCCATCAATGAACTGGTAAGCTGATAACCAGACCCATTAGGATCTTTCCAAGGATCAAGAAACGTTGTAAAACGGACTAAACGATAAGGTTCAAATAAAATCAGCAAAATGACCGAAAAGATCCCTGTACCTAATATCGCAATAAATTGCCATAATCTTGCACCCGCGATAAATAAAATACCCAGCGTGACAGAGAATAAAACAATGACCGTACCTAGATCCGGTTGCTTCAACAATAATAATGATAAAACGAGCATCACTGTCATCGGTTTAAAAAAGCCCCAAAAGCTACTTTGGACCTCATCAGATTTACGCGTTAAATAACTTGCCAAATAACAAAATAATGCTAATTTTGATAATTCCGCAGGTTGAAAGTTAAAAACGCCTAACGGAATCCAACGTGCAGCGCCTTTGATTGATGAACCCACAAATAACACTACAATTAACATCACAATACTGACAAGCAATAAAATAGTACTGGCTTGTTTCCATCGATACGTTGGGATATAGAGTGCAATTAGCATCACAAACAACGCGAGTCCAAGCTGAACAAGTTCTCTTTGCGTATAGAAAAACGGTTTGCTTTCGCTTATGGCCATCGAGGCTGATGTCACCATCAATACGCCAAAGACCATGAGACCGATGATGGTCCATAATAATGCACGATCATAAAGCATGCTTTGCGCATTAACATGATTTTTGACATGGAACCAACGCATTTATCCGAGCTCCTTCGCTAACATAGCAAATACCTGGCCTCGTTCTGCATAATTTTTAAATTGATCAAGACTTGCACAGGCTGGGGACAATAGCACCACATCACCAGATTGTGTTTGATGTGCAATATCGACTAATGCGTCTTTCATTGTATCGACAACCTTAGTAACATCAGGTCTTAGCTTAGCTAATTCTACTTTATCACGACCAAAACAATAGATGTGTAAGGCAGGTTGTTTTAATAAATAAGGAATAAGTGGTGAAAAATCTGCTGATTTGCCATCACCACCCAATAATAAATATAAGGTACCGTTACAAACCACACTTTTTAATGCTGCCTCAGTACTACCAACATTGGTCGCCTTAGAATCATTAATCCAACGAACGCCATGATGTTCATACACAAGTTCAAAACGGTGCGATAACCCTTTAAAGTGTTTAATTGCCAGCAAACTGACTGAACGTTCAATGCCTAATGCATCTGTGATGGCTAATGCAGCTAAAATATTGAGGTAGTTATGTACACCAAACAGTGATAGTTGGCTGGTGTTTAACACTAACTGATCATTAACAATCATATGTTGATTGTGTAAATCTAAGTGATACTTGCCATCTTGTAATCCAAACTCAATCCACTGACCTTTTTTAGCGTCAGTGTGTGGATAAGTTAATTTATCATCATAATTAATAATGCAATTTTCAGCATTTTGATAGATTCTTTGTTTCGCTGCTGTATATTGCAAAATACTTTCTGGATAACGATCCATATGATCTTCTGATATATTTAAAATTGTCGCCGCTGTTGCCTTTAAACTGTAAGTTGTTTCAAGCTGAAAACTTGATAGTTCTAAAACGTAAATATCACACTCTTCATCAAGCAAGCTTAATGCTGGCTGGCCGATATTGCCACCAACACCGACACGACAACCTGACGCAGCAACGATCTCTCCGACTAGACTGGTCACAGTTGTTTTACCATTAGAGCCCGTAATTGCTGCCACTTTTTTATGAGGTTGTTGATTAACTTCTAAACAAAATAATTCGATATCACCAATAATTTGAATGCCCCGTGACTTAGCTTTCACGAGTTCAGGGGTAGCTAGAGCAATACCAGGGCTGACAACAATAAGATCAGCGTCTAAAATCCAATCAAGGTTTAATCCACCAGTATGATACATTACACGCGGGTCAAGTTGTTCAATACCACTTGGTTTATGCCGAGTATCAATGACTTTGGGAATCACATTTTTGGACAAAAAATAGTTAACACAAGATAAACCCGTGACTCCAAGCCCAATAATAATGATGTTTTTACCTTGATAATTAATCATATCGAACCTTATGACTTAACGCATTTTTAGCGTAACAAGTCCAATTAAAACAAGCATTAACGAGATAATCCAAAACCGAACAATGACTCGTGGCTCAGGCCAACCTTTTAATTCATAATGGTGATGAATGGGTGCCATACGAAATATACGTTTCCCACGCAATTTAAATGAACCAACTTGTAAAATAACGGAAAGTGTTTCAATGACAAAAATCCCGCCCATTACAAGCAATAAAAATTCTTGTCTTAATAAAACGGCGATAATACCAAGTACACCACCCAAAGCAAGTGAGCCCACATCCCCCATAAAGACCATTGCAGGATATGTGTTAAACCATAAAAAACCAAGCCCAGCTCCAACGATCGCCATACAGACAATCATCAATTCACCGCTATAACGAATATACGGAATATGTAGGTAATCAGCGAAATTAACATTACCTGTTGCCCATGACACTAATGCAAAGCCACCAGCCACAAAAACAGTAGGCATAATCGCTAAGCCATCTAAACCGTCAGTCAAATTAACGGCATTACCTGCACCAACCACGACAAAATAAGTTAATAAGATAAAGAAAACACCTAACTGAGGAACAACATCTTTAAAAAATGGTACGACAAGGGCTGTCACAGCAGTATCTTTCCCATAAACATAAAGACCAAATGCCACAATTAACGCAATCACTGATTGCCAGAAATACTTCCAACGCGCAATTAATCCTGCGGTATTTTTACGTACCACTTTTAAATAATCGTCAGCAAACCCGACTAATCCATAACCAATTAATACGAATAATGCGATCCAAACATAGGGATTTTTTAAGTCAGCCCATAGCAATACTGAAATTGAAATGGAAGCAAGAATAAGTGTCCCTCCCATTGTTGGCGTGCCTTTTTTACTTAAATGACTTTCAGGACCATCATTACGAATGACTTGACCTATCTGCAATTTTTGTAACCAATCTATCACTTTCTGTCCCATGACAAGTGATATCACTAACGCGGTTAATAAAGCAAAAATCGCCCTAACCGTCAGATAAGAGAACACATTAAAAAATGTGATATATTTAACTAAAAACCCAAATACCCAAGCTAACATGATTTGTCCTAATTATTGCTAAGATTATGAATAATTTCTTCCATTTTTGAACTTCGTGAGCCTTTAACTAATAAAGTCACGGTAGGCTGTTGTTGTAATATTTTCTTTAAAAAATCCGTGGCAGCGATTTTATCATTAAAATGGTGACCAACCCCACTAAATTGACTAATAAACGCACTATTTTTGCCTACACTGACAACACAATCTAATTTTGCTATTTTAGCTTCTTCACCAATTTGTTGATGCAATTTTTCAGAATCTTTACCTAACTCAGCCATGTCGCCGACGACGAAAACACGGAAACCTTTTTGTCCTGCTAACACCTTGATTGCAGCAGTCATTGATCCAATATTAGCATTGTATGAATCATCTAAAATTAGCTGGTTTTCGTTAAGATGAATCGGGTAAAGCCGCCCTTTCACCGCCTGAACAGATTCTAAACCGACTTTAATTTGATTTAACGTTGCGCCCACCGACATCGCTAATGCTGAAGCAGCGATGGCATTGGAAACATTATGTAAACCAAGCATAGGTAAATTAATTGAAATCTCCCCTGCAGGAGTATGTAAAATAAATTGTGTTAAGCCTGATTGTTGTATTGTTTTTGCATAAAAATCAGCGTTTGCCTGTTGCAATGAAAAACACACAACTTGTTTATTTGTTAAATGCGTTAACCAACTTTGTCGGTAACTTTCTAAATTAACAATTGCTACACCGTTTTCAGGCAATCCCATAAAAATTTCACTTTTTGCTTGTGCAACACCGTCTAACGAGCCAAATCCTTCTAAATGTGCTTCAGAAATATTATTGATCAGTGCTGTATGCGGTCTAACGATTTGAGTAGTATAAGCAATTTCACCAATATGGTTCGCACCTAACTCAATAACAGCAAATTGATCGTCTTCAGTGAGTCTAAATAGTGTTAATGGCACACCAATATCATTATTGAAATTACCTTTCGTAAATAAGGTCTTACCACATTGTGATAAGATTGCCGCGGTCATTTCTTTGACTGAGGTTTTACCGGAAGACCCTGTTAACGCGACCACTTTTGCCGTTGATTTAGACCTAACCCAAGCGGCAATTTGCCCTAATGCTTGATGCGTATTATTCACAATAATTTGAGGCGTTTGATCATCAATTTGATGGCTCACCAATACTGCTTTTGCCCCCAATTCAACGGTTTGTTGAGCAAAATTATGCCCATCAAATGTCTCACCAACTAATGCAATAAATAACGATTGAGCGGCAATATGTCTTGAGTCAGTACAGATGTCATGAATTAAAACACTATCGTCTTTAATTGCGACTAATTGCCCGTCAACAACGTGTTTCAATTCGCTTATTGAAATAGAAATCATAACGTCATCCCTAACAAATCACTGACGGTTTCACGATCAGAATAATGATGTTTCGTTTGACCAATTATTTGATAATCTTCATGTCCTTTACCAGCGACAAGTATAATGTCATTCTCATTTGAATGATCAATTGCCCATCGTATTGCAGTCACCCTATCTTTAACGATGTTAATTTGATTTGGTTCAGTAAATCCGGCCATGATGTCATGAATAATCGTATCTGGGTCTTCTGTCCTTGGGTTATCATTAGTGACAATAATATTATCGGTATAAGATTGCGCAACATTCGCCATTAATGGACGTTTACCACGATCACGATCACCACCACAACCAAAGATTACCCACAATTTGCCATGACAGTGCTCTTTAGCCGCGAAGAGTGCTTTGTCTAATGCATCAGGTGTATGAGCGTAATCGACAATCACGGTTGGTTTGTTTTTGACAGCAAAAATCTCCATGCGTCCACAGACTGGCGATAAATGTGGCACCGTATTAATCAATGCGAAGAATGGAAAACCTAATGCGAGCAGTGCTCCTAGCGCTAATAATAAATTTGAAACATTAAATGATCCAAATAAGCGGCTCTCTAAAACACCATTGCCAAAACTTGAATCAAAATAGAGTGATACACCTTTGTCATGATACTCGATTGATGAGATACCAATATAGGCTTTACCCAATGCACGAATTTTGGTTAAATATTCTGGCTGTGTTGAAACAACAACAGCGTCTTCTAATTTATTAATCCAGGCTCTGCCAACTTTATCATCATAGTTAATCACGCGTTTGCCAGAATGTTTCACCGCCAGCTCTTTTGTCAACGGTGAGAATAAAGACCATTTCGCATTTTTATAGTTTTTGATTGTATGATGAAAATCTAAATGATCACGGCTTAGATTAGTAAATAAACTCGCTGCATATGACACATCTTGCACACGCCCTAACGCTAAACCATGGGAAGAGACTTCCATCGCCACAATTTTTACATCTTCGGCTAAAAATGCCGCTAGATATGATTGTATTTCAATTGATGATGAGGTGGTATTCGCTGATGGAGTAAGCTTTCCGTACACGCCATTACCCACTGTACCTAATACAGCACTTTTTTGACCGATTAAGCTCGCCCATTGAGCAATTAGCTGGGTGACCGTCGTCTTACCATTTGTTCCTGTCACACCGATGACTTTCATTTTGGACGACGGATGATCATAAAATTCATTTGCAAATGCAGAAATACGATTAGCTAATTGATAAATATTGATCTGTGGAATTTTTTTACCATCAAAAGTAAAATAACTTAATGTTTTATCTTCTACAGAATTATCTGTCTCAGCTAAAATTGCAATGGCGCCAGACATAACAGCTTGAGGGATAAACTCTCGACCATCATGCGATTGACCTTTTAAAGCAATAAAAAGATCGTTAGGCTTAACTTGACGACTATCTAAGCGTAATTGTTCAATTATTTGATTTTCAAATGGCAAAGACGCTAATGAGCAAACATTATTTAATGATACTCCAAAATAATTGACTAGCGTTTTTAAATCATAATGTGCCATTTTTGTATTCTCTATCATCCAGACGTGTACCTATTTTTACTGCTATTTTATTGATTAATAAATAATCATTTGATTATCTAATTCTTTATCTGGCTCTATATTCATCGTTCGTAAAGTACCACCCATTATACGACTAAAAATCGGTGCTGATACGGTACCGCCATAATATTGTCCAGCTTTTGGATTATCAATAATCACAACCAACGAATACCGCGGTTTTGATGCTGGTGCAATACCTGCCGTATAGGCGATATACTGATTAATATATTTACCATTGGGGCCCAGTTTTTTAGCCGTCCCCGTTTTAACTGCCACACTGTAGCCAGGCACAGATGCTTTTGTCCCTCCGCCACTTACCGCGACGGCTTCCATTAATTCAACCACTGTTTTAGCCGTTTTTTCATCAATAATGCGCTGACCTTTGACTGGTTCATTCACTTTCTGTAAGGAAACGGGTCGATAAACACCATAACTACCAATGGTTGCATAAGCTCGAGCCAATTGTAATGGTGTTACCATTAAACCATAACCAAACGAAAACGTCGCCCGTTCGATATCTGACCAACGCGTTCGGTTGGCTGCAATCGTACCACTTGATTCCCCCCCAATACCTAAACCTGTTGTTTGCCCTAACCCAAAACGTGAATAAAACTCAACAACTTCACGTGGATCCATCTGAAGGGCTAACTTACTCACACCAACATTACTTGATTTTTCTAAAATACCAGCCAAATTCAGTGACTTTTGGTAAGAAACATCTTTAACTTCATAACGATTAACATAAAACGGTCTTGTGTCAATAATGGTCTTTAAATCAGCGATTTTCTTTTCTAAAGCGGCCATCACAATTAATGGCTTAACCGTTGAACCGGGTTCAAATGCATCGGTAATGGCCCGATTTCGTAATAAACTCGCATCAATTTTTGAGCGGTTATTTGGGTTATACGATGGATTTGTGGCCATTGCTAAGATTTCGCCCGTCTTGATATCCACCAACACTGCGGTGCCACTATCAGCTTTATTAAACTCGACGGCTTGATCGAGTTCTTTATAAACAAGCGATTGTAAACGTTCATCAATGCTCAGCACTAAATCCGCAGCAGCTTCACCATCAACCCGTTCAAGCTCTTCGATCACGCGCCCAAATCGGTCACGGCGTACAATTCGTTGACCCGACTCGCCGATTAACCAACTATTGTAACTTTTCTCTATCCCCTCAGCGCCAACTTCAACACTATTATCAATGTTAGTTAAACCAATGAGCTGAGCAATCATTTCACCAGCGGGATAATATCGTTTTGATGTTTTATCAAAATAGATACCTGGTAATTTCAATTTTTTTAAATAATCAGCATTAGTAGGCGTAATTTGTTTCGCTAAATAAACAAACCGTAATGAAGGCTGATTTAACTTTTGTTCCACGGTTGCAATCGGTAAGGCTAAGCTACTGGCAAGTTCTTGCCATCGAATATCATTCACATCAATGCTGCCTGATTGCATCACCACTTTTGGGTCAGCCCACACATCATACATTGGGACGCTCACCGCTAGTGCTCGACCATTACGATCGACAATCATTGCTCTTGGCACGCCAACATTTTGGTGTCGAATAGAACGCTTATCCCCTTCTGTAATTAACCGTTCAGGATCAACTAATTGTAATAAAGCCAAGTTTAATGCTAAACCAAATACTGCTGCAAAAATAAAGCCATAAACTACATAAAATCGCCATTTAGCAAAAAATTTGTTCTCAGTTGGTTTCTTTTTAGCTGCTTTCATTATCGATTCTTTATAACAATTACGGTCTCATTTTTCGGCGATACATACTGCATATTCAGCAAATTTGCTTTTTGCTCTATCCGTTTAGGATCAGCCAGTACATTTTCCTCAATCACTAAATTTCGCCATTCGCTTTCAAGTACATCACGTTCAAGTATCAATTGTTCTCTGGCAAAAAGTTGTTTTCTGGTTTGTTGTGTTGTCCACAACACTAAAATGGCAGAAACAATAATTAAACAAACTAATAACAACGATATTTTTTGATTTTTAAATAAATCATCAATAATCAATTTCACTAAACTAAAGCGTTTTTTTTGATTATTACTCATATTATTCGCTCAGCAACGCGTAATATTGCACTTCGAGACCTTGGATTTTGTTCAATTTCTGATTTAGACGGTTTTACCTTACCTAATGATTTAACGCTCGCAGAACCATATTGTTTAATTTGTTGTTCCGTTAATGGTAAACCTCTTGGTATTTCAGGTCCTTTACTCTGCTTTGCTATAAATTGTTTTACAATTCGGTCTTCTAAAGAATGAAAACTGATCACAGCTAATCGACCATGATCCGATAAAATGTCAAGACTGTCTTTTAACGCGTTTTCCACTTCTTCAAGTTCACTATTAATATAAATTCGTATGGCCTGAAAACTACGGGTTGCTGCATGCTTATGACGTTCTTTGATAGGGCTTGCACTATCAATTAAGGCTGCAAGCTCTAACGTTCGTGTAATAGGTTGTAGCCTATTTTGAGCAACAATTGCTCTGGCAATACGTTTAGCAAATCGTTCTTCACCAAATGTCTTTAAGACCCATGCAATGTCATCCTCATCGCTTTGCATTAACCATTCGCTTGCGGAAATACCTTTAGTCACATCCATTCTCATATCTAATGGCCCATCACGCATAAACGAGAATCCTCGTATAGGGTCATCTAGCTGTGGTGATGAAACCCCTAAATCGAGTAAGAAACCATTGACTTTTCCCATTAAATTGAGATCTTCAATATAATGTTTTACATTAGAAAACTCACCATGGATCATGTGAAAACGCGGATCATCAATTAACTTTGCTTGTTCTATTGCACGTGTGTCACGATCAATCGCAATTAATCTGCCCTGCGGCCCTAATTTTTCTAAAATTAGTCGAGAATGTCCACCACGACCAAATGTGCCATCCACATAAATACCGTCTTGCTTAATGGCAAGCGCGTCGACGGCTTCATGTAATAATACGGTAATGTGTTGGTAATCCATTTTAGTCACTAAATTGTTAAATGTTTAAGGTTTTCTGACAACTCACCAATGTCAGCTGGAATTGCCGCAATATCTTCAGCAATTTGTTCATACCAGATTGTTTCATCCCAAATTTCAAATTTATTGGATTGCCCAACAAACATGGTACTTTTATCTAATTTGGCATATTTACGTAATGTCATCGGAATCAAAATCCGTCCCGAATTATCCATTGGGCATTCCGTTGCATGACCTAATAATAATCTTGCAATACGTCTTTCAACCTCAATCATAGAAGATAATTTTGCTAACTTTTGCTCAATCAATTGCCACTGTTCTAGTGGATAAAGCATTAAACAAGGATGATGCAGACCGATAGTACATACCAATCCTGTAGACAATACTTCACGATAGCGCGTTGGTATCGCTAAACGCCCTTTACTGTCTAAATTGATTGAAATTGCACCACTAAACATGAGCAGACCTTATCCATTGCAAATTTAACAAAATTAAATTTATTTAAAATCAAGTAATTAATTATAATTATTTTTTTATGCCACTTTTCACCACTTTTTACCACAAAAAAACAAAAAATGATAGTTATTTCACCATTTTATTTATACTGGTTATTTATCTAGTATGTCCGATAGCACAAGGGATTGATTAGAATTTTTAAAGCGCAAATTGGCAATTTAAAACATAGATGGGGATGATAGACAAGGAGATACTTTTTAAGCACGATGAAAGGGGCCAATATCCAGTCTTACAATGGCTATTGGCATGATTTAATATTTAACTCATTGTAATCAACTGAATGATTTATAACTCATTGGTTTCAACAATCTGTAAGGTATTTTTATACCGTAGCCCATTTTGTTGATAATGGTCTGCATTCACTTGGATATGATTTATTTCATCTTCTGTTAATTTACGTACTATTTTTGCCGGCGATCCCATAATAAGGCACCCTTCTTCATAAGGTAATTTATGTGTCACAACAGAACCTGCACCCACCATGCAATGTTTAGCAATGTGGCTATTATTAAGCACAATGCTCCCCATTCCAATAATGACATTATCATCAATAACACAACTGTGTAAAATCGCGTTATGCCCAATGGTGACGTTACGTCCAATTTTACACGCTAAATCTTTATCTGTATGAATAGTTGCATTATCTTGAATGCTGGTATTTTCATCAATAAGAATTGTTGCAATATCACCACGAATGACCGCGCTAGGCCATACTGTCACATTCTTAGCTAAAGTGACATCACCAATCACCGTTGCTGAAGGCGCGATATACATCGCGTGTTTAATATTGGGAACCAAATCACCTAAACGATAAATCATTATGATAACCTCTCATAAATTGAGTCAATTTCTTGCTGAGTTAATGCGCGATATTCACCTTCGTCGACATCTAAATTGATGATACCTATCTGTTGACGATGTAGTGCCGTGACGTGATTACCCACAGCGGCAAACATTCTTTTTACTTGATGATAACGACCTTCACTAATCGTTAAGCGAGCATGATATTCGTCAATAATTTCAAGTAATGCTGGTTTTGTTAATGCTTTTTCGCCGCGAAGTTCAATCCCCTTTTCAAACACACCGATTAGATCCGTTACTAAAGGCTGCTCGAGTGTCACGAGATACACCTTTTGGCAGTGATGCTTTGGTGACGTAATACGATGTGACCATTGACCATCATCAGTGAGTAAAACTAAACCTGTCGTATCAAGATCAAGGCGTCCAGCTGCGTGCAGCTTTTCTGCCATAGGCTCGTCAATAAAATAAAGAATCGTTGGATAATCAGGATCATCCGTCGAACACACATAGCCTTGAGGTTTATTCAGCATGAAATAGCGTTTACGATGAATTTGCTCAATAATATTATCTTGATATTTAACAACTTGATGCTCATTAATTTGAAAAGAACCGGATTTAATGATCACATCATCGACAGTCACGTTGGCTGCTTTTAGCTCTTTACTAACAAGATTACGGCTAATCCCCAAATGATGAGCTAAGAATTTATCTAATCGCATAAAATTATTTTATCGGAAATGAATAGCGTTTATTGTAAAGAAAAACCGGACGGGACTAAATGATTTTTTGAGCTTTGACGCATTATTTCGTTATATTTTTATCATAATAGCTAATTATAGTGTAAAAACAGCCACAAACTATATCGTGGCAAGGGGAGAATAAAGATCAAAACGATGGTTTTTCGTTTTAATTGAAGAAACGGGTTTTTGATCAGCAAGAAAATGAGCATAATCTGGCCGTTTAACTGCAATCCGTTTTTTAGCAATTTTTCTTGCTGACTCAAGTAATAGATCAGCATCATCATCGCTACCAACGAGTTGTTGGAAAACTCGCATCTCTTTTTTCACTAAAGCACTTTTTTGACGATGTGGGAACATCGGATCGAGATAAACGACATCAGGTTTGTCGGTAATATTAGCTAACCCTTCGACGCTGTTATGATGAATCATTGATAAACGAGCGGGTAACCAAGTACCGAGCTCTGGATCTTGGTAAGCACGTTTTAATCCATCTTCTAATAAAGCCGCAACTACAGGATGGCGTTCAAACATCAGAACGTGACAACCAATAGCGGCTAGTACAAAGGCATCTCGACCAAGTCCTGCTGTTGCATCAATGACGGTTGGTAAATAATCACCTTTTATTCCCACCGCTTTTGCTACAGCCTCTGCACGTCCGCCACCAAAACGGCGACGATGAGCCATTGCACCATCAACAAAATCAACAAATACGCCCCCCAATTTGGGCTCATCAATTTTGATTAATTTTAAATAGCCGTCTGAGTCAGATAAATCAAAACAGTCATTTTGATTATTTTGCACTAACCAATTTTGTGCTTGTTGCAATAAATTCATGATTTATCCACGATGAAAAACGTAAGTCATCTAATCGTATTAGCAATATTTGCTATTGTATTGATAAAAAAGCACCCATCATAATGGGTGCTTTAAACATTAATGGCTTATTTTAGACTTAATACCATAATGGTGCAATAACGCATCTAACTGCGGTTCACGCCCTCTAAATTGTTTAAATAGCGTCATCGGTTCATCCGATCCACCTTGTGATAAAATGTTATCTAAAAACGAATTCCCCGTTTTAGTATTAAAAATACCTTCTTCTTCAAAACGTGAAAATGCGTCAGCGGATAATACCTCTGCCCACAAATAACTGTAATAACCGGCTGCATAGCCACCAGCAAAAATATGGCTAAAGGCATGAGGGAAACGCCCCCATTCAACCGTAGGCGTAACCGCAACTTGTTCACGAACTTGCTGTAAAGTTTGTAAAATTAATGCCCCTTTTTGTGGTGAATATTCATAATGTAAGCGGAAATCAAATAAGCCAAATTCTAATTGACGTAAAATAAATAGCGCTGCTTGATAATTTTTAGCATCCAGCATTTTATCTAACATATCTTTAGGGAGTGGCTCACCCGTCTGGTAGTGGCCAGAAATAAAGGCCAAGGCTTCAGGTTCCCAACACCAATTTTCAAGGAATTGGCTCGGTAATTCAACCGCATCCCAAGCCACACCATTAATACCAGAAACGGCAGGAGACTCGATTCGCGTTAACATATGGTGTAATCCATGCCCAAATTCATGGAATAAGGTGGTCACTTCATCATGTGTAAATAGTGCCGGTTTGTCACCTACAGGTCGGTTAAAATTACAGGTTAAATAAGCAACGGGTTTTTGCAAATGCCCATCGGCAAAACGCATTTGACCAATACAATCATCCATCCATGCTCCACCTCGCTTATGTTCTCGAGCATAAAGATCAAGATAGAAACTGGC
The DNA here is from genome assembly GCF_039542345.1 of Orbus sasakiae. Lineage (NCBI taxonomy): Bacteria > Pseudomonadati > Pseudomonadota > Gammaproteobacteria > Orbales > Orbaceae > Orbus > Orbus sasakiae. The sequence goes on along the minus strand of NZ_BAABHY010000001.1, from coordinate 314,511 downwards.
TTTATATTCCCCTTGATGATCAAATACATCAAAGAAACGCACTTCGGGTGACCAAACTTCAACTCCAGAACGCTCTTTTACAGTGATACCAAATAAACGTTTTACAACTTCAAATAGCCCGCTAACAACACGTTGTTCCGGAAAGTATGGGCGCAATTCTTCATCATTGATGGTATATAAAAATTGTTTTTGTTTCTCACTGTAATAGCTGATATCCCAAGGTTTTAATTCGCTGGCACCAAAGTACTCATAAGCATAACGTTTTAGTTGGGTTAACTCTTCCTCGCCTTGAGGTTTTGCTTTATTGGCCAAATCATTTAAAAACTCAATGACTTGCGTTGGTTTTTCAGCCATTTTAGTTGCTAACGATTTATGTGCATAGGTATCAAATCCGAGTAGATTCGCCAATTCATAGCGTAATGCGAGAATTTGGTTAATATTATCTGTATTGTCCCATTTACCAGCATTTGGGCCTTGATCTGATGCTCTGGTGGAATACGCATGATACATTTCGTAACGTAACTCACGATTATCACAGTACATCATGACAGGAATATAGCTCGGCATATCAAGCGTTAATAACCAACCTTGTTGTTCTTTAGCTTCCGCTTGAGCTTTAGCCGCAGCCAGTGCACTTTCAGGCAGACCGGATAAGTCATCAATATTGGTAATCAGCTTAGACCATCCCATCGTGGCATCAAGCACATTATTACTATAGTTAGACGATAATTCAGATAATTTTGCTACAATTTCGCCGTAGCGTTTTTGTTTATCATCGTCTAATCCAATACCCGATAATTCAAAATCACGTAAAGCATTGGTGATTGATTTCTGTTGGGCTTTACTTAAACCATTAAATTGAGGGCTAGTTTTTAAATGTTTATATGCCTGATAGAGGCCTTTATGCTGACCGACCCAAGTACTGTATTCAGAGAGTAGCGGTAAACATGCTTCATAAGCTTCACGAAGTTCTGCACTATTTTTCACTGAATTTAAATGACTGACGGGTGACCAAACACGACTGAATTTTTCATCGACTTCATCGATGGGTTGAATTAAATTGTCCCAAGTATAATCTGTTTGATTTACGACCTTTTCAATCACTTCACGGCAATCGGCAATGGCTTTTTTAACCGCTGGAAGCACATGTTCAGGTTTGATTTGAGAAAATAACGGAAGCTCCGATGGGGTTAATAATGGGTTTGTCATTGCAATACCTTTATTTGAGACTTATCTTAAGAGAATAATACATTATATTGGCTTAAATTTTCTAAATTCAAGGGAAGAATGACTATAATTTATTAACAGCTTAATATAAAATGTTGTTCTTAAATAAAAATAATAAGTTATAAGAATGGATTACGATATTGCAATAATTGGACTGGGTCCAGCCGGCGCAACCCTTGCGCGATTATTAGATTCTAAATTTAACATTATCGCTTTGGATAAGAAACTGACTTGCGGAACAGATGGGTTTAATAAACCCTGCGGTGGTTTATTAGCAACCGACGCGCAACGCTCATTTATCCGTTTCAACCTCAATTTGCCAACCGACATTTTAACTAATCCGCAAATTTTTAGTGTCAAAACCTATGATTTACAGACTCATTTAGTACGTAATTATCAGCGTACTTACATCAACTTTGATCGGCATAAATTTGATTTGTGGCTAAAATCACTCATTCCATCACAGGTAGATGTCCGAAATAATACCTTATGTAAAAACATAGAACGAATCATTGATGGTTATCAAATTACCTTTGAAGAAAATGGGCAACACAAGGTCGTGACCGCTAAATATGTGGTGGGTGCTGATGGTGCAAACTCAATGGTACGACGCATGCGTTATCCAAATCATACATTGAGACAATATATTGCAATTCAACAATGGTTCGAAGAAAAACATCCCGTACCGTTTTACTCGTGTATTTTCGATAACAAAAGTACCAATTGCTATGCCTGGAGTATATCAAAAGATAATCACTTTATTTTTGGTGGAGCCTTCCCTAAAAAAGAGGCGAATTTAAAATTTGAACAACTTAAACAAAAACTTGAACAAAATGGTTTTATTTTTGGTACCCCAGTGAAAACAGAAAAATGCCCTGTTGTTTACCCTCAGCGTTGGCGTGATTTTCATGTCGGTAATGAGCGCATATTTTTAATTGGAGAGGCGGCTGGTTTTATCAGCGCAAGTTCATTAGAAGGGATTAGTTATGCATTTGATAGTGCAGAAATTTTAAGTAACATTCTTAATCGTGACATCAAAAATCCGAATAAAGCCTATTATCAAAGAACCATCAAATTACGTTTAAAATTACTGGGTAAAATTGTTAAAGCCAAATTGATCACCACACCGATTTTACGTCGCTTAATTATGAAAAGTAACATTTCACATATCGCGAATGTAGAGTAATCAATATAGGCATACTCAGCAAATGATCAAATATTTGATAGATGATAATCATTTAGCTGCCACTTGATTAATATCATAAAAGCATATTAGCTCTGAGTCAGGCCACTTTACGAATGAGTAAGAAAAGGTACAATATGCAGCATTGATGATTATTATGGAGAACAAGAATGTCAATCATCCAAGCTATTGAGCAGACCGAAAACAATGCAAAATCTATCAGTGCATCTGTCACTCAAATACGTTTTTACGAACATACATTACTTAAGATTGACCACCCTAAATGCCAAGCCGCTATTTCGTTACAAGGCGCACATTTACTTTATTGGCAACCCGTAAACACACCGACGCCGGTGATATGGTTAAGTAATAAAACCTTATTTAAAAAAGGAACTGCCATCAGGGGCGGGATACCCATTTGTTGGCCATGGTTTGCCAATGTCAGTAGCCCCTCTCATGGTTTTGCTCGCATTGTTGATTGGCAAATGAGTCAGGTGATTGAAACGGCAGAAGGGGTGGAGATCGTGTTCACATTATGTAATAATCAAGATACCCAGCAATACTGGCCGCACGCATTTGAGCTAACAATGACCTTTAAATTAGGCACAAACTGTGAAGCCCATTTATCTTGCAGTGGTGACTTTGAGGCAACAAGCGCTCTACATACTTATTTTGGCGTTGATGATATTTCATCCGTGACCATTAGTGGATTAGGTGATAACTATCATGAAAAACTCTCAACGGTTAACCCACCAAAAGTCATTGGGCAAATGACGTTTGATCAAGAAGTTGACCGAATTTACTCCGCAGCCATGCCTGAGACACTGATTACAGATTCTCATCGCACACTAAAAGTCTCTCATATTAATAACAGCGATGTGGTTGTTTGGAATCCTTGGGTCGAAAGAGCACAGGCAATGAATGATTTGGATGATGATAGTTATCAGCATTTTGTGTGTGTTGAAACATGTCGAGTAACAAAACCTATCCAATCAACGTCAACGGAAAAAACACATTTCGCACTTAAAGTTGAAGTAACAGCATCATCTTAATCGGCGTTAAATGATGTCATGAAAAAATCGGATAATCTGCAAGACTATCCGATTTTCACAATGAAGAATAGCACTATAATTTAAGGCTTCTTACTAAGTCTATCTCTTCTTCTTGCCAGCCTTTTGATAAGGTTTTAACCAATGCTAAATAACCGTCTTCACCGAGTCTTAGTGTGTAATCAAAATTTTTGGTAATCACTTCATTTTTATTATTGGTCATCTGCCAGCGCCCTTTGATAACCGCGTCGCCAGTATAGACGCCATGAAAAGCATCGATAAACAATTTTACTGTCAATTTAGGATGATTTGCAGGCTGAGTGGTCACCAGATAATTGGGTAATAATATTGATAAATCTTGGACTAACCTTTGTGTAATTTGATCTGACAAAGACGTTAACCATAGATTATTGTTTGCCGTTGTGTACTCAAGTTCACCCGTTTGGTAAACAATACCATTTTTATCAAGATAGTTAGCGACTTTAATCTCTTCAATAACAATGGCATCATTAACTTTTCTGGCTTGTAACACTTTACTATCACTAAAATCACTGTCTAATTGATAGTAAGTTTTGTTAGGTATCGAAGATGAACAACCAACAATGAATAACAATAGCAGCGTTATGATTGATTTTTTCATTGTTTAATTTCCTTTTGCTTTAGGTTGTGGATCCTCTTTCTTTGGCGCGGCAAAGATTAAGGAATTACTTTTATCATTTAAAGTTTCAAGTAATGGATTGAGCTGATCCATGACTTGCTCAAATTTTTGTAAATCTGCTTTTAATTGATTATTGAGTGTTGAGCCAGGCTGCACACTTTTTAAGGTGCTATTAAGTGACTCAATTGTCGCTTTAATGTCTTTTGGCAGATTTTGCATCTCTTTACTATTAACAATGGTCGTTAATGAAGCCATCAACTCTTGACTTTTTTGTAACGATTTATTGAATTCATTAATCGTCTGATCTAATGGCAACTTATTAAAATTATCTAACGTCTGGATGAGTTTAGCTTGTAGCTGTGATAAACCAGCAGGTACCGTCGCAATCGTTTCAAAACCATATTGTTTGGTTTCATTTTCATTATATTTATCATCTAAATCAGAATAAAAATCGAGATCGACATATAATGCACCGGTAAAAAGGTTACTGGATTTAAGTGCGGCTCTTAAGCCATTTTTTTGTTCTTTCATGATTAAACCAGCAAGATCAATTTGCCCATCGATTAGATCACTTAAACGACCCGGCTCAATTCGAATTAAGACTGGAATGTTATAGCTTAAAATCGATGTCTTACTCATCATAGGATCGTTATAAAACGGAACTTCACTGACCGTACCAAGACGAATACCGCGATATTCAACCGGGGCCCCTTCACTTAAGCCCGAAATAGAATCTGTGAAAAACAATAAAAATTCTGTATAGTCAGTATATTGTGAATCTTTAATCGACTTTTTATCTTCATACAATTTATACGTCGTTAATGTTGTGACCGGATCACCAAATTTGGAGCCTTCAGGCACATCAAAACTGATCCCGCCAGAGAGTAGAACATCGAGAGATGGCACTTCCAAACTTGCCCCTTTCGGTGATAGCGAAAGATTCACCCCACCTTCTTTCCAGAATCGAACATTTTGTGTTACCAAGCGATCGTAGGGTTTAGCAATAAACAGCTGATATTTCATCTTTCGTGAATCAATATCAAAATCAGAGGTTTCAACACTCCCGACTTTAAAACCTCTAAACATCACCGAGGCACCACGCGGGATAACACCACTTTGATCACTTTCAAGATTGACGCGAATGCCTGCATCAGCTGGCCCTGACAGCGGCGGAGAATCCAGTAAATTAAATGGTTTATTATTAAATGTTTCTTTATCATTACCCGAAATTAATTCAATATAAACACCTGATAATAGTGTGCCTAAACCCGTAATACCTTCCCGACCGATTTGCGGTTTAACGATCCAAAATACAGAGTCGTTATTTAATAGGGCTTGCATCCCCTTATAAATTTGTCCTTCAATCACGACTTGTTTATAATCTTCACTTAATGTGACATTTTCAACGATACCAACCTCAACACTGCGGCTCTTAATCACCGTTTTACCAGCAACAATCCCACTTGCATCATGAGCAATTAAGGTGAAACGTTGGCCTTGATCAGCAAAATGGGAATAAAGCATCCACACACCGATGATCAATGTGACAATCGGGATAATCCAAATTGCTGATACACGATCACTTTTCATCGTTTTTGCTAATTTTTTGGGTATAATCGACATAATTCACCTAATTCTCTAAACTCAACCGGCTTAATTTATTATTAAGCTTGAGGTTATTACTTAACCATGTTTCGATGAAGTCATCGACTTCTCTCGTCACCTTCAGATGGGATAATTAAACTATACGCTTTAATTCCCGTAACCACTTTATTCAAATCCGATGGATATGAACAATGCTATATTAACGTTTATCCCAAATTAATCTGGGATCATATTGGTGTGAGGCCACCATTGTGATAATCACCACAATCGCAAAAAATATCGCGCCAACATCAGGATAAACGGCCATCATTTCACCATTACGAATTAAGGCTGAAATAATTGACACTACAAAAATATCGATCATCGACCAGCGCCCAATAAATTCAACCACATTATATAATTTGTTCATTTTAATACAGTCACGTTTACGCTTACGCCCAAACATTGATGCAAAATAACATAACCATGTTAGTGCAATGATTTTTAAGATGGGAATAATGACGCTGGCGGTAAAAATAACAAGTGCCACAGGGTAGTCCCCATCTTTCCACATATAGATGACACCATCTAAAATAGTAGAACTTGATGCTGACCCCACAAAAATGGTATTCATAACACCAAACAAATTGGCAGGTATGTACAAAATTAGAGAGGTGACAAGCAATGCAAGTGTCCACTGAATTTTATTACGTTCTCTGACCTGTCCTTTTTGTTTACATCGTGGGCAATGGCGTTGTTCAGCCGGTAACATGGCATGGCAACATAAACATAAACGCACTTGCTGACTCATGCCAGTCTTACCCGATTTTAGCTCAGTTTTCACAAAATTATTTGTCGCCAATTCATTCCAAATTTTACGAATTGAAAAATCAATGGACGCTTTTAAATAAAAAATAATGAAAAAACAAAATGACCAAAATGCCCGATCAATCCCAATATCACCATAGCTGGTTAATTTTACAAAACTGACTAACACACCTGCCATAAAGATTTCAGGCATGCACCAGCTTTGTAATTTTTCATAGACAATCAGTAGATCTCGCTTGCGATATTTTGATAGGGGAATTTTGCTGCATACGACAATTTGGATAATCAATGTTATGGCAGGAAACAGTAGTACAAATAATAAAAAAAGCAGCATTAATGACATATAATTGTCACGATACAAAATATCGGGAATGGCTAAAATATTTAAACTATTTGTGATCCCCATCACTCTGATATGAATGAAAATAAAGCAGCATGTCATCGCTAACATAAAAAGGGAACACAATGAATAAACAATTGTGTTTAATTTCATATTACTGCGCCCACGTGCTAAGCGTGTGTTGCAACGGGGGCAAACTGCTTTATATTGATTGGCAATCGATGGCAATTCACTAAGTAAGTCACAATGGTGACATAATACATATGATGCCGGCTTGCCACTACTTTCTACCATATAAAAATACCGCTAATACAATTCAATAACTCGTATTTTGAATGATCACAACAATAAGACAAGTTTAATCATATCGGTAAAGCATGATTTATCAAATTTGCCTTAACTGTTTTTAATCGCCTCTAATGTTTCCCAAGCATTAAATGCTTGTTCCAATTCTTGTTCCTTACTGGCTAAGGTTTGTAGTACTTGACTGGATTTTTCATGTGATTGATTAAAAAACTCGCTGTCACTCACTTGAATTTGTAGTTGCGCGATCTCAGTTTCTAATGTTTCAATCTTAAGTGGCAATGTTTCAAGTTCTTTAGTCTGCTTGTACGTCAATTTTTTAGATTCACGTATCTTGTCATTTGTTGTTTTAACTTCGGTTTTAGGTTCACTGACTTTATCTGAGAGATCTTTCCCACGTGGTTTAGTATGTTGTTGCTGATGATAAGCATCAAAATACCCCCCAGGGTAAGTCATAATCTTACCATTACCTTCGAAAAACCAACATTGATTGACGGCATTATCCACAAATTGACGATCATGGCTAACTAATAAAACGGTACCGCTGTATTCACTGACTAGCTCTTCTAACAATTCAAGCGTTTCTATATCTAAATCATTGGTTGGTTCGTCAAGAATCAATAAATTACTTGGTTTTAAAAATAATTTTGCTAATAGTAAACGATTTTTTTCACCACCTGACAGCGCACTCACTGGCGTTCTAGCACGTTTAGGGTGGAACAGGAAATCTTGTAAATAACCTAATACATGGCGATTACGTCCATTTACTTGCACTTCTTGTTTACCTTCGGCAAGATTGTCCATCACGGTTTTATCGGGATCTAAATCAGCGCGATGTTGGTCAAAATAAGCAACTTCTAATTTGGTGCCGCAATGAATAGTCCCTGAAACAGGTTCAATCTGTTGAAGCATCAACTTAATCAAGGTCGTTTTACCTATACCATTTGGGCCAATCATTGCAATTTTGTCACCGCGCAAAACTTGCATGGTAAAATGATCAACCAGCTGTTTACCCGCAACGTGATAGCTGACATCTTCAAGATCAAACACAATTTTACCCGAACGTAAGGCTTCTTCAACTTGCATCTTAGCTGTACCAATCACTTGGCGACGTTCCGAATATTCACGACGTAACGCTTTTAAAGCCCGAACACGCCCTTCATTACGTGTACGACGCGCTTTAATGCCTTGACGGATCCAGACTTCTTCTTGAGCAAGTTTTTTGTCAAATTCAGCATTTTGCAATTCTTCGACGCGTAATGCTTCTTCTTTACCTGTCAAGTATTGATCATAATTACCTGGCCATGAACTGATTTTCCCTCGATCTAAATCTAAAATGCGTGTTGCCATTTGACGAATAAACGATCGGTCATGAGAAATAAACACAATACTGCCCGTAAACCCTTTCAAAAACTCTTCAAGCCATTGGATTGCGGCAATGTCTAAATGGTTAGTCGGTTCATCGAGTAATAGAACATCAGGTTGACATACTAATGCTTTAGCCAGCGCCGCTTTACGTAGCCACCCCCCAGATAATGATGACAATTCAGTTTCAGCTGATAACGACAATGCCATCAACACATTATTAATTTGGTTATCAATTTGCCAACCATTTTTATGATCAAGTTGTTCTTGCAAAACAGCAAGTTTATTTAAATTTTCGTCAGTGGGTGCAGATTCTATCGTTTTAGACAAGGCATAGTACGCTTTGAGCAATGCAGCTTGTTCTTGGATCCCTTCTGCAACAAAATCAAACACGGTTCCTTGGATATCACGCGGTGGATCTTGTTGTAAGCGAGAGACCACGATATCGTTTTCAACGATCATTTGCCCATCATCAAGGGGAATCTCTTTATTAAGGATTTTTAATAACGTCGATTTACCCGCGCCGTTACGACCAACCAAACACACCCTTTCACCGCGTTCAATGGATAAATCAACATGATCGAGTAAAGGCGCATCACTAAAAGAGAGGTAAGCATTATGTAATGTAATTAAAGCCATAGAATATTAAGTCGTTTTATTAAAAATGATTTTGAGCTGAATTATGCCATGTAATGAGTAAGAATACCTAATAAATCAATAAATTTCTGTTGCTAAATAAACAAGCTCGCAACTAAAAACCTTTAGAATCGATAGGCTTATCGCTATGGCATAAAAAAAACATATATTGCATAATAGGATAGGTATTTTTTATAAGAAGGTAAATATATGGCAAACAAAACGACGGCTTATCCTTGGAAATTTCAACGAATTGGTGGACTTGATCAAGTTGTTTTAAGTACCGCTAATGACATTGCTCATTTAGATAAGTTAGATCCAAAACTTTGGGTTGCGTTAAGCTGTCCCGCTTCAGGGCTTGAATTTGATGATAAGACATTATCATTATTGGATGAAGATAAAGATGGCCGAATTCGTATTCCTGAAGTGATTGATGCCGTAAACTGGCTAAAAGCACGTTTAAACCATTTAGATAGCATTATTGAATGTTCAAGTGAATTGCCTTTATCAGCGATCAATACCGACTCTGACGAGGGTAAACGTTTATTAACGACTGCGAAAGCCATCCTTGCCAATATTAATAAAAATGATAGCCAAGCAATTTCTGCTGAAGATCTGAGTGCATCAACGATCATTAATACGAATAACTTATTTAATGGCGATGGCATTATTCCGGCAACCAATAAAATTGATAGTGACTTGCAAGCGTTTATAAAAGATGCTTTGAATGTGATGGGTGGCGTAAAAGATGCCAGTGGTTTAGATGGGATTAATGATAAGATTTCACAAGCCTTTAAACAGTCTTTACAAGACTGGATAAAGTGGCATGAAAGTGTAGGTTCTGCGACCACACCACTCGGTGATGATACTGCCGAAGCCTGGCAACTCGTCCAAGATTTAAAAGATAAAATTAATGATTATTTTTTACGTACTGAACTCGCCAGTTATGCCCCCCAAGCACAGGGTGCACTAAATGTAGATGAAAAATATATTGTGCCAACCGATAATGGGCTACTAGAAGATAGTGCACTTGCCGAATTGCCGCTCTCTAAAGTAGAAGCAAACCGTCCGCTCGATCTTAAAACGGGCCTCAATCCAATTTGGCGTCCAAAAGTGTTACGTTTGATTAGTCTGGTTCAACCATTTATCACAACAGATAATGAATTATCTCAAGCTGATTGGCTTAATATTCAAAAGATTTTATCACCTTATGCCATCGCGGTATCATCTAAACCGGCATTAGCGAAAGCTGATATTACAATTCCTGCCACCAGTACGATTGATAAGTTAGGTGAAAATAGAATTAACCAAATTCTAAATAGTGATATTTTTGAAAAGTTTGCAGCCTTAGCAGAAAAAGATAGTAAAACACCGGCTGCTGCTGCCGATATTGCAGATGTGGAAAGAATAGTCATTTATCACAAATATCTTTATCGTTTATTAATGAACTTTGTTTCATTCCATGATTTCTTTGATTTAGAAAAACGCAGAGCGGCTTTCCAATCGGGGCGCTTATTTATTGATGGCCGTTGCTGTACATTATGTATACCGGTCACGGATATCGCCAAACATACTGTATTAGCTAACTATTCAGAGCTTTTCTTACTGTATTGTGAATGTACACGTAAAAATCCACCAGTCAGTGGCAATCAAGAGAAGAAAACCATTGTGGCCGCAATGACTGCGGGTGATGCAGACTTTTTACTTGAAGGGCGTAATGGGGTATTTGTTGATAATGATGGTCATGATTGGGATGCTAAAGTGGTCAAAATTATTACTAAACCAATCAGTATTAGCCAAGCCATTTGGGACCCTTATAAACGCATTGGTCGTTTTATTACTGACCAAATTAATAAATGGGCAACTTCAAAAGATACCGCGTTGTTAGATTCAGCAAACAAAGCTGCACAACCCCCTGCTGCCACAGCTGATACATCAAAATTTGATATTGGTAAAAGTGTGGGTATTTTTGCAGCCATCGGCCTTGCAATAGGAGCCATTGGTACAGCACTGGCAAGTATTGCCAGTTCACTTTTTCAACTGCATTGGTGGCAATTTCCATTTGTCTTTTTAGCGATTTTCCTCATTATATCCGGACCATCGGTTATCTTAGCTTGGTTAAAATTACGCCAAAGAACACTAGGCCCTCTGCTTGAAGCATCAGGGTGGGCGATTAACGGTAAAGTCAAAATTAATTTCTTTTTAGGGGCCCAATTAACTTCCAAAGCAGAGCTACCTAAAAATGCATCAAGAAGTTTGGTTGATCCCATGCGTAAACGCTACTATAAATACTGGATTGCCTTTATTTTTGCTTTAATTATTGGATGTGCAGGTGCCGGTGGATGGTTATGGTACAGCGGGTATTTTGCTAAAGATATCGAAGAGCCAATAAAAGAGGCCGTGCAATCAACAACGCCGCAAACAACAGAGCCAGCAACTCAACCTACTAGCACACCTAGCGGTTCTTGACAATGTCATTCTTAGAAAACGAGATTAATAAAAAAGCCATCACTCGTGATGGCTTTTTATGATTTAACAAATCTGCATTAGCATTAACTTATCAGCATTGAATGGCTGATTAAGTTATTCGTTTGGTAACGCATAGGCGATAATATAGTCACCCATTTTTGTACCAAATGAACCATGCCCACCAACGACTAACACAATATATTGACGTCCATCTTTACCCATAAACGTCATTGGTGTGGCTTGTCCACCAGCAGGTAAACGTGCTGACCAAATTTCTTTACCGGTTGTCACATCATAACCACGTAAATATTGATCAAGCGTACCGCTTAAGAATGCCACGCCACTTGCTGTTGTCATTGGTCCGCCCATTGCAGGAACACCCACAGGGAATGGTAATGGGATAACAGGGGTGTTATCACGAGAGGTACCGTTAGGGTGCTTCCACGTCACTTTATAGTTGCTTAAGTTAATACCCGCTACATCACCCCATGATGGTGTTTGACAAGGGAATCCAACCATTGATAAAAATGGATGCAATTCGACTGCATAAGGCGCACCATGGTTTGGTTGTAAACCAGCCCCTTCTGATGCTTGTGCGGCATCTTTCGCAACATCACTTTGCGGAATCAATTTTGAAACAAATGCCATATAGTTTGGACTTGCAAAAATAATTTGTCTTGCAGGGTCTACTGCAACTCCCCCCCAGTTCATCACCCCAACATTACCCGGATAAATTAAACTACCTTGTAATGATGGCGGCGTGTACTGACCTTCATAACGCAGTGATTTAAATTGAATACGGCAACTTAATTGATCAAAAGGTGTTGCTCCCCACATATCTTGTTCAGTTAGCGGTGGAGGTAATAAATTTAATTGTGAACGCGGCTGTGTTTTTGCTGTCCAATCACCCTGAACAGCACCTTGAGGCGCTGCAACTTCATCAATTGGCACGATCGGTTCACCGGTTTTACGATTCAACACATACAAACTGCCTTGCTTAGTCGGTTGAATGACGGCAGGCTCAATCCCCTTACTCGTTTTAAGATCAACGAGAATTGGTTGTGCCGGCACATCCATATCCCAAAGGTCATGATGGGTTAATTGATAATTCCAAGCAACTTTACCGGTTGCAATATCAAGTGCAACAATACCTGCAGCATATTTTTCAGTAGCTGCACTACGATCCGGACCATATTGGTCTGGTGTTTGATTGCCCAGTGGTAAGTATACTAAACCTAACGATTCATCTGCACTCGTAATCGACCAAACATTAGGTGAATTACGAGTATAATGCTCACCAGCAGGTAATGGTGTGGTTGCTTCTGGGTTACCGCTATCCCAGTTCCAGACCAAATGACCATCATAAATATCAAAAGCACGTACCACACCAGAAGGTTCATTAGTGGATTCATCATCAGTAACATGACCGCCAACAATCACTAAATTTTGCGTCACAAGCGCTGGTGATGTTGAGTAGTAACCACCTGGTGTAAATGGCCCGATACCCTGTCTTAAATCCACTTGTCCATTCTCACCAAAGCTATCACATAATTCACCAGTATTAGCATTTAATGCAATTAGGCGTGCATCGGCAGTTGGTAAATAAAGACGACGTGGGCACGCGCTACTACTCACTTTTTGTGCCACACTGGAGTCTGGAGCCTGTTGTAAATAACGTTCACTATCATAATAAGACAATCCACGGCAGGTCATATGCGCCCAACCTTTAAATGTGCCAGCGCCTTCATTACTGATGGCAGGATTGTATTTCCATAACGTTTTACCCGTTTCTGGCTCAAGTGCAATTACCCATCCATGAGCCGTACAAGTATAGAGTGTATCGTTGACTTTTAAAGGCGTATTTTCATTCGTCAGTTCAACGGGATCATTGCTTGTCGGCATATCACCGGTCTGAATACGCCATACTTCTTGTAATTGATGGATATTCTCTGGTGTGATTTGATTTAATGTCGAATAATGTAAACCTGAATTGGTTCCGCCATAGGCTGTCCATTCATCACCTGCGACTTGATTGGGATTAACCTGTACAAGTTCAAGATTATCAATTTTACCGTTTATCACACCAGGTGAGGTAAACAGCGAAGCAACACCAACAACTGTTGTGATGATAATACTGGTGAGTAAACATGTTGTAGATTGACGACTTTTGGTTAACGAATTGCGAATCCATGGAATCAACAAGACTAAACCGACAACAAACCATACCCATAGCCTTGGCACTAATTGCCACCAACTTAGCCCTACTTCCCATAAAGCCCAGCAGGTTGTTAAAAATAAAATAATTGAAAACAAAATTAAAGCAGATGATTTACGTTTTAATAATAAAATTGCGGTTAACAAAATACCGATACCACTCAATAAGTAATACCAGGACCCGCCGAGGCTGACAAGCCAGCCCCCGCCGGCGATGAGCATTGCACTCATCACAATTAAACCCGCTGCGACAATTAGTAATAATAGATTGTTTTTACGCATAAAACCTCACAAATTTACGCTGTTTAAAGACTTATCAACCAGTGTACGCCGATTAAATAATTTAAAAAGAGTTAATGTGAAATAATTTCAATAAAAACAATAGGTAATAACTAATAGATTGATTGATGATATGGATGTAATGGTATCTTAAAACTCAGATGTTAAGTGATTCTTGGATATTCTACCTATTCCAAAATATTTGAAGTCAATAATTTGATCTTTTTTAGACATTATATTGATAAATACATCGTGGTATCAAATCTGACAAATCAATATACTCATTTATTCACTAATATCATTAATACGATATAAAATTTGTATTTTAATTTAAAGTATTAATGTTATATTACCTTGGCTAACATATCTCAAATACGGTATAACAGTGTAAAATATAATGATTAACGAACATGTGCAGTTTTATCAAAAATAATGGTCACAATTTGATTTATTAGACTTTATATATTAGTTTTTTCAAGAAAGTTCAACCGAAGGCATTTCTAAACGAATATCAATCCATCTACCACCAGTTATATCTTGCGGTTCACCAGCAACGATCTCACATTTTGCAAAGTCGAATTTCTTCGTGTAAGTTTTAATGGTGATCACGTTATTTTCATCCGTCGAATATTTGGCAAAAAGCTTTTTATTACCGTTAGCATCTTCTGGCAGTGTAATGTACCAACCTTCTTTCGCAAAACCTAATGAACTATGTATTTCATAATGTCCAACAGCAATCTTAGTGGCCGTAACGCCGTTAGCTTCACTATTAATTAACCCACATCCTGATTTTTCAAACCCATCTACTGGCTCCATATCATCATTAGAAAATAATCGAATGATTGGTGATGCTTTTTTATAAAATCCATTGCTATCTACTGTTGAGTTTGCGGTTGTAATAAACTCTTTCCAATTACTCCAAACCCATTTACCACTGATGATATCACCTTCACGTTCATACGTCCTACTTTGGTATTTAATTACTTGAACACAAGCAGTGCTAGTATCATACAAACGTCTTGTTATTTCTAAGGTTCCACCCCAAGATTTTGTATCGTCAGGGGTTCCAATATATTTACCACTTAAAGTATATTTTCTACTTGCGGTAGTACAAGCGTCCCAGGTTAAATTGGTATTCGCTGGCAATAATGGAGATCTGCTACCAAGCCCATAATCCCCTAGTTTCAATACATTTGTATGGGCAGTAGTGAGTAACTCTACCCAAGAAACATTTTCAGTTGATGTTAAATTATAACCGATATAAATCTTGTTATTATTATAAGGTTTAAGTAAAAATGCCCCACCATTCTCTCGATTCCTTGCGCCAAACTTATATAAATAATTGTAATCACTATTTGGGAATAAAGTTCCCAATGAATCTATGCCTAACTGATGATCACCACAAGCAATCCCCGATAATTGAGATAAACTTGTAAAAGTTGTTAAAGGTGTAGAGGTATTACCTATGTTGTAATCACCCTGTTTTAATACTGGCTTGTTGTTGATTGTTACTGAGCTGTTTTCAAAGTTCCATGTATCATTAAGAGTATTCCAGCGGAGTCTCGTCGCTTCTCCTCCAACACCAGTTATATAGTGAGACATGGTGTTATTCTGGTTTATTGTTATTCTATAAAATTTATTATAGTTTAAAGCTGTTAAAGTTCTTACAGTTAAATCACCAGTCACCGTACCTCCATCAGTAGATAAAGCCCCCACATCATTCGCAGTGGGTTTATTATTTGGTGAATAAACTCTAACACCGTTCTCTTTTAACTCCGTAACATCAAGTATGCCGTTAACTGTTTGACTTATTTCACCTGTTTTTTTAACGCTATTTTCAAGTGTTTTAACAGCTTCACTAGCAGATTGTTGTGTCAGTTTTCTTTCTTCAACAATTTGAGCAAGTATTTCGGGTGATATTTCACTTTCATTAGGATTAAGTAGGTAATCATTTAATGTACCATTTTGCGAATCAGCATAAACTTTTATACAACCCACTTTTTCAACTGAGTAGCCATTTCTTAATACAGTTACAGCATAATACCCAACTTGAGCATTAATAGAATATGCACCCGTTTCTGATGTCGTCGTAATGAATGCTTTAGATTGATTTAATACTTTGCTTGATGTCTTTAGTGCGGTTAAAACGATTTGAACATTCGGTAATGGTTGCCCTGCACCATTAATTAAAATTCCTGATATTATTGCCATTTTATAAGTCCTTAAAATAAAAAACCGCCAGTCAAGGCGGTCATTTTGGTTAATTAATCTGATTGTAATTAATATTTATATATTTTGGTTGTAAGATGTCGTGATTTATCTCTCTATCTTGTTATCGAATCATCGTCTAAAACAATTAAAAATTATTCTCAGGACCTTCCAATATAATTGAATATTTGCTTCCTATATTCTAACGATATATAACTCTGACCTGATCTATCAAACCTTGTCTAATAATACTGTTCTAACTTTTAACTATAATATTACTATCTTCAATTACTATACCAACTTACTATGAAAATATTTGTTAGTAATGTGACTAAGTTTATCAACAAGAGATAAATCATTAATATTACTCCCCATAATTAATTGTCGTTTTAATCTCATTACCAGCAGCAAATCTATTACTTTTGATGACGACTATTATCATAATAGATACACCTGAAATTCACAGCAAACAACAAGTAGTAGATTTATTGACGATGTTAATGTAGGTGTATTTTTAACGTTCTTATGTTATGGCATATATTATTAAATATAGCTAAAAAAACGCAAATCTCAAGAAACAAAAAATGAATTAAAAGTAAGATAATACTTACCTATTCAGTAATTTTAGCCCCTTTAATAAATATTTCATCTAGCTGCAGCTCCGTTAGATCATGCTCTCTTTGAATCATCAAAATAACAGAGGAATATCTATTAAATTCTGAAGCCATAATCCATGCATCAACAACTTCATCATTTTCAGCTATTGAAGTATCTAACGTTTTTATGTATTGATCTGATAATTTATATAAAGACATATTATCTTTAATAATCAAATCTTTTAAAACCGTTATGATCTGATAGCGACTTAATCTTTGTGGGATAGGCTCAGGTAACGCTATCCATGTACCTATTTCCGTTATAATTTTATTATTAATATCTTCAGGTATTTCATTGATTATGATATATCCATCAGGTAAATTAGGTATATCACTCGATTGCCACCTCGATGGATTATCAGGAATAGTCCCATCAGGTAATGTATAATATTTGTATGTTTTGGATTCAATAGTGTTTTTAACTTCATCTTCTACCATACCAACTTTTTCAATCTTAACATCATCCCACTGATATATTGCATGTTGAATTGTTTGATTAGTGCCAATTTTGCCTATAGTGATAATTTTCATGAGTACCTTTATTTATAAATAGCAACACGGATTTGAGCACTTGTTACTGTAGCCTTAGGGCAATAACTATCAGGAATCCCCCAAGCGGTACCATCAACATACATCAATTGTTTTGTACCACCTCTAATTAATACTTTATTATCAGAAGTTCTAGTAAGTTTTACGCCATGTGGGGTGCCATCCCATAACCAAATGGCAGGCATCCACCTAGTAACACCATCTTTACAGGTGTATCGTATTTGAGCCTCCATCGTGACGCTTTTCGACGGATAAAGAGTATCATCAATTATAATAGTGCCATTAACGTTCAACGTAGCAGGAGCACTTTCAGTCCCCGTTAAATACCAATATTCAATATTAGGAAGAATAGTTCCTACATTAGCGGATGTAACAACCTCAGCCCAATATATAACTAAAGATCCAGATAATGAATAACATTCACCAATCCATTTTTTAGGATTTCTAGATCCATTCTCAATAACCTCATAATGAGTGACAGAGCCATCACAACGTACTGTTACTGTTAGTCTTGCATTAGATGAACCCGTAGGGGCATTAGGTGTTGCAATATTGGGGACTTTAGAACCAAATGCCCTATATATTCCGCTATTGATAGATAATGTTTTAAAATCAGTTATTAAAGGAAGATTTCTTGTGTTTAAACCGGCATCACCTTGTTTCAAAACCGACACATTTTTTAAAGTAAGTCCAGTACCAATATCAACAACACCATCTTGTGATCGAATATTAAGTGGACGTAAATTATTCCATTGACCATTAGGGGTTGTTGCATCAGTAAATAAAATATGATATCTATCACCATCATATCTAAAAATCATCGATGGTTTATTCGCAACTTTAAATCTAAAATCGTTACCAGTTGACGCACTAATTATTTCATTATTAAATATTGCACTACCATTTTCAAAAATCCAATTATTGGAATCCTGTTTCCACCAAAGTCTTGACAACTGCTTACCATCTGAACCATTGAAATTGAACGCAAAATTAGTGGCTGAAATTATTTGATGTTTTCCGTAAGGAAAATTAATAATCCTTCGATTTCCATACATGTGAAGATCTGTATTTAAAGAAGCATCATTATCATGTAAAACCTTAACTGTTGTAGAATAATTCGCTGTCCCTGTTGGTGCCGACTCGGTGGCTACCGGATCATCTAAAAATAAGGTTGTATTAGAGTTTGTTCCCGAAACTACTGATATACCAAATGCACCTCTAAATGTTCCAAATCTGATCCAAAGCTCATATAGTCCAGCTATATTATTATAAATCCAAAAATACTTCGCTCTATTTGATGATGAAGCAGAGTCAAAAATTATCTGATGATTTAAATAGACATTGCTACCATTTAATCCAAAGTTAACAACGTCGAGTGAGTTGTTTGTATCAACACAGCTATTTGCCCCAGATACTAGTAAAGAAATTTTACTGACTTTACTTGATGTATCTGATTTTATAGCACACAATTTTTTATATTGTACATTTGCGTTATTCTGATTAATCTGAGTTAGTTGCTTCACAGACGAGCCATCAACCAATATATTTTTTCCACCAATAGTGACAGTACTGTTTAAAAAGCTCCAATTTTTAGTTGCGTAATTATAAGACAATTTAACACTTTCTGTATCTTTTGAATCATATAATCCAAATTCATAACCTGTTGATAAAAGAACTGCTCCGCTACCAGAAACTGAATCGGTTAAGTGCAATCTGGGGATAGATTTTTTGATAGTAAGATCACCACTTGATGTCGCACCCTTGTTTGACAAAACATCTTTTAATTTAGCAAGTTTGTCACTATTTTCGTAAACACCTCCAATAGCATTTAATGTTCCCTTTCTTGTATCTATAACAACAGTGCTATTAATCGCGTTAGATTCTTGAGAAGCGTATAGGGGAGCAAAGCCTACTCCTTGCCAACTTGCAATCGTTAAATTATTTGTTTTACCTAATGAGGCATTATCATTACCATTAAATACCGCATATTGAGAAGAATTATTCCCCCAAATAGCATTAGGGTTTAATTCGGAAGCTGATTTTGGTGTATTTGAAGCAATAACAGAAGAAACAACTGGCCTATCGAATGAAATTTTTCCAGTCACAGTTGAACCCGTTTTTTTGACAACATCATTTAACAACTTTTCTGCATTAGTAAAACTTTGAGATGCATTTGTTGCTGAAATTAGTGCATCAGCTCTAGCTTGCATAACCTGGGCTAGTAATTCAGGGGTAATTTCATTTTCACTTGGATTGAGTAAATAGTCATTCAACGAACCATCGGTTGAATCTAAAAAAACACGAATATATCCAACTTTTTCAACCGGATAACCTTCTCTAAAAACAGTAACCGCATAATGACCAACTTGAGCACTAACAGAATATGCACCAGTTTCTGATGTTGTCGTAATTAACGCTTTAGATTGGTTTAAAACTTTGCTTGAAGTCTTTAGTGCGGTTAAAACGATTTGAGCATTAGGTAATGGCTGACCAGCACCATCAATTAAAATACCTGAAATTGTTGCCATTTTATCAGTCCTTAAAATAAAAAACCGCCAATAAAGGCGGTTTAAATTATTTAAATGTTTAATACTTTTTTCCAATAATATTCACGTTCTTGATCTGAACATTTAATATCAATAAACTTGTGCGTATTTGGGTATGGGTAATTATTAAGCTTGTTGCGTGTAGATCCTTTTTGTTTGACTTCTATATTGTAATGTACATTATCTTTGCTCAATATGGACTCAATGTCATAATCTTTAATTTTCCCACCCAGTACTGAGCTTTTAAAGTAAGCTTTACACCCACTCACTGGCTGCTTATCATATTCGTAAGATAAAAAACTAACAAACAGAGTTTATAGTATTATTTTTCATTGCTCACCTCTAGTCAAAATTAAAATAATTTTCCGCGTCTATAATCATCACTTGTTGCTCTGAGACAAATGATGAGATAGGTATATCAGATTCTAGAAATGCTGATTTAAATGTATTTTGCGTTATAGTAGAAACTTTTCGCCCATTGGATCTTAGTGCAATATCACAAAAATAACCGCCACCGCTTTTATCATTAAAATATTTAGAACCTACTGTTACTTTCGGGAACATAGGTCTTTTGATACCAGGCACCTCTACCATTTGCCCTACGTTGTGCGGTGAAAACTCCATAAATTTGGGGTTTATTAGAATCTCATTGCATGAATCATAAACTATTTTTTTGTTGTTATATATTCTCATCCCGTATTTTGATGTTTTTATTTTATCATTACCAAAAACTACAATTTTTGCTTTAACGCTTCTGTTGCTAATAAAACCATCAAGATCATAGGGAAGTAAAATTATATCACCTCTCTCTGTGATCCTATTACTACGTCCGATTGATATTGTCTCGTCATCACAATAAAAAAAAACAAATGAGTTTTGATAGCTAAGATTACTATTTATTTCAGCAACACTCCAACCTCTATTTGTTATTTCAATATCACCTTTCCATATAACATTTGAAAATAAACTATCTCCATTGATTGAAAAAAAATTGTTTACACCTTTCATTGATATCCCATACCCAGAAGCAGTGTTATTTTCCGGCCATGTTAATACTATGAGTTGCTGCTTGGTGATAACAGGACGCCCGTCATAGCCCCAACCCGCATAAGATGCGTGCTTACCATTTTTAAAACAAAGATGCTGATTTTCATCCAAGTAAGCTATAGATTCAATTGATCCTACAATCATATTTGAATCGTTGTCTATTTCATCATAAAATCCACACCCGTCAGATAAATAAGCGTAGTAGTTATATCCTTTTGGTATATAGATCTTTGTTTTTTCCGAAATATCACCATACCGTGCCGCAGTCATGAACATTGACGTGGTATTGTTATCTAGATGATACCCCCGACTATCCTTTGTGAAAATTTTTATACCGTAAGACATCAAACCTCCAGATTGCCAATTTGAACAACTAAATAACCTTTCTCATCAAAAATTTTTATTGTTCCATCTTTCAATATTGTGCCTGCTGATCCATCTTGGTAACTTATGGTTACAGAACCATTTCTATCAACAACAAATCTATCATTAATGTTAATCTCCCCGCCTTTAATCACAGGCGCTTTAATTTCTGTGTAAGCAACCAATCTATCACCACTTATTGTGCCTTCTGCGATTAAATCACCATTAAGAAATAAGGCTGGCGTTACCCATTTTGCACCGTCATACATTTTTGCTTCGGATTTTGTGATATTGTTACTTTCATCAGTTGCATAAACGATTAATACAGTATCGCGTGACGGGTACATTCCAAGTACGCTATGAAAAAGTTCGGTTGCGTTATCACTATTAGTGGGGAAAATACCATCATCCGTTTTGATTCTAAATATTCCCCCAGCTGTACCAACACTATCAGATTCAGTCACGGCTGATCCAGTACATAATCCGGAGCGTCCAGCAGCATTGACTGCAATCACACCATAGTAATAAGTAGTCGAAGCTTGCACATCGGCATCAATTAGACTATTTGATGTTCTGCCAAGATAGTTTGTCATTGCTTTTACTTCGGCAAGTGTTGTTCCTTTATAATATTCAAAGGTCGTACCTAACCCAACATTAGATGGCATCAAAGGTTTGATGGTGACACTATTGCTTGTAACCGAGAAAGCGAGCTGGGTTGGTGTTGATGGGGCAGCAATAGTAAATGTGACAGTTGACTCATTACCTAGTCGGCCATCTTCCGTTGATATGCCTCTTATTGAAGCAGTATAATGGCCCTCATCAATATTATTGATAGTAATAACCCTATCAGGTACGGTCTGACGTGATACCAACTTACCATTACGTAAAATTGTGACCTGAAATTCTAGATTGCTCATTGTTCGAGGGGTTGACCACGTTAAAACGGCTTGGTATAAATCACTATCTGGCGTAACCGATACAGCTAAACTTTCTATAGCTGGGATCGACCAATTTAAAGATTCATTAAGATCTGGTGTAAATGATGCGCCATGATCAACAATGCTTTCTTTCACGGGATTATGTTCAAGTGCCGTTACGGATAAACTGCCATCATCATTTTCAGTAATAGAAATTGCCTTAAATAGGCGTGATGAAACAGCATTGTTTGTCAAAATCCATGTTGACCATTCGTCCGCATTAATATCGTCGTCTAAAACAATCGTATTGGCTGATTTTTGTGATGACACTTTGACCTTAAGGATTTCTGCATGTATATTTTGGTAGCTGATATAAGAGTTATCATTAATTTCAACATCACGATCAAGCTCAATGATTTTACCATCAATTGCTTTTATCCGTCCTCCAGACTGAACTCCGGCATAATCGTTATCAAGAATTTCAATAATATCGCCAGGCAAATGTCTTAAGCCATCTCTCCCAACTGAAAAGCTAACCGTTTGCCTTTCATGCTTTTCTGTTTTAATCAACCACTTACCGACCCGATGAGCCTGACCTCTTGATGTACATCCAAAACCTTCAACGTTTAAAATATTTAAACCAAACCGCTGAATAGACTCATCATCAGCTACATATTCTGTTACAGCTTCCCATCCAAAATTAGGATCAACATATTTTACTCGCGCAGCCGTATGTCTATCTTTCATTGCTGCGGATGAATAACTAAATTTTCCCTCTACAATGTTTGCATTAGTATAAACAGCAACCGTATCAGATGGTCTATCAATGACGGCAGTTAATTGTACGCCATCCCATACAGGTAAAGATCGAAATATCGAGCAAAATTTTGAGATGAGATCATAGGCTTGTGACTGTTGTGTTATATGACAATTACAGGTAAACCGTGGTTCTAATCCACCAAAACCGTCATCAACCATTTCATCACAATATTTAGCAATCGAATATAATGTAAATTTATCAATAGGGAAATGACCAAAACGCGAAGCCATACCATATCGTGTGCTTGTCATGAGATCATAAAAAATCCAAGCAGGATTATCCGTCCATGCGGTCTTAAATTCACCAAGCCAAAGCCCACTATATAAGCGAGTTATCGGATCATAATTATCAGGAATTTTACACATAATTCCTTTAACTAAATAAGTTCGGCTTGGTACGCCATTAAATTGAGATGAATCAAACCTAAGTCCTACCAATGCGGTATTTGGATAAGCAAGTTTAGCATCATATATTTCTGTGTATGAGGCCCAAACCGTATTATTTACTAATAGATCTGAGGTACTATCTACCGTTAATCGCATAACGCGAATATTAAAAGGTGTTGCGGGTAAATCATCTAAAATAACGGATGTAAGATACTGTGAACGCGTTTTTTTATCGGTTAATTCAATTGTTTTTTTTGTTGTCCAATTATTTCCTGCCCCGATTTGTACAGCCATTTTTACGGAGGTTCTGACAACATCCCCGCTGTTGGTTTGTGCATACAGTGCAGATACACCAGCTGTAATACGAATTCTATCGACATTAGGATCTGTAATAGTCCTAACAATTGGTGTATTATTTTTAACTTCTAAACTAACGGGTACTTCATTTTGTGTTTCAGAAAATCCATTTAATGGTTCTTGTGCTTGGGTACCCGCAACCCATTCGACCTCAACACCGTTAAAATTATATGATCCATCATCCGCTTCAATTGGGGTTTTATTCAGAAAAACCCCTTTTAATCCGCCAACAGGCCCTTCAATTTGTCCTTCGCCAAGAATATCAATAATAGATAGTCGTTGCTTTGACTCTAGATTATCAGCTGCAATACTTGGTGTTTTTGCACTCCCTGAACTCTTACCCATGATTTACTCCGTATCCATCGTTTCTAAGCCTTGTGATAATACTTTTGAACCAACCATAACTTGACCATAAATAAGGGGTATCGGAGCACCCTGAGCGATTGTATTGCTTAAACTTGAGAATGATGTACTTTTTTTCCCTGATTCACCTAATGAATGATCTAACTTAGGTGTTTTTGTTAACATTTGAGCTACACCACCAAGCATCATTCCTGCACCAGCAAACATCATACTTACGCCAAATTGAGCCAACGTTCCAACTGAGACATAACTTATCACTGCGCCAGCAACGAATAGCACAGCGCCAGCAATAACTTGAAATACCCCGCCATTTTTAGCACCTGTTGTAGCTGGCACAATGTGGATTACCGCATCTTGGGGGATTTTTGACCTGAGTCCAAACTGAACTGTTTTTTCTGAAATATCTTTTTTGTTAACCCGAACTCTAAAATATCCATTCATAATATCTTGCTTTAATCCTTTTACTTGAATATATAAGCAATTTAACGCTTCTGCAGCTGTATCAGCACTTATTTTGTATTTATCGCCATATTGCTTAAGATTGCCGTAAAATTTGATGATTGCCATTCTTTGTGCCTCCAAATTGAATGATAATTTTTTAACCAGTAACCACTAAATAGATCTCTTTTTGATAATCTTTTCGGTAGATGATGAAGAATTGAATTGTTACCAATATAAATTGCCGCATGATTAGCTTTCTGGCTAATAAGTGAGAAAAGAATAACATCTCCCTCTTGTATTTCTGATAGTTTAACTTGATAAAACCCATTAGATTCAATGTGTTCGGTATAAAGATCAAGTCCCTTATTCCACCAATCATCATCCCGAACATAATTAGGGAAATCAAAACCACATAAATGATAAGCATCACGAAAAAGCGTATAACAATCCATAATGCCATGTTGAAAATCCCGTCCAATTAACGGTTGAATATACCTGAATTGAAATATTTGGTTATTACAAACTAGCCACCAGTCTACGGCTGTTTTTTGTTGATAAAACTGGTCTGCCTCACTAAGTATGGGTTGGCCATTATTTGGATGGGAATGCACAATTGCGGTAATTTTTCCTTGCTCTTCAGCCTTAATCCAATCATCCGCAGCTATTTCAAAATGGTTTAAGGTATCAGTTGCAATATTCACACAAGGCATATAATGCATATTATCAATTACTATCCCACAACTCTCATGATCCCCACATTGGATTGCATGTTTAAGTATTATTTTTTTCATAGTCATTAAGATAATTTTGCTGAACTCGGAAAACCACCAAATGGTAAAATACTATTTTTTCCAAACCTCAATCGACATCCGTTAATCGAATGAGAACATTTATCTTTCGTGATATCATTAGTTAAATTATCTAACTCGTCAGCAACAGCGCCACATGTATAACCGCATTCCGCACTACGATATTTCCAACAACACGTATGAGCAATAATGACGCGTGCAGGTAATAATGTTCCATCGCTTTCACATGGTAAAGCCAATTCAAATGATGCTGTCTCACTATTTAATGTCGTCATTCTTTCGATAATATATCGTGACAGGATTTCTTGTGTAGAATCGGCCTTGTTATTACCCTCTTCAAAATTGACTGAATCTAAAAACTGAGCTAATACTTGGTGCCGAGTAACAATAGCACCGAGTAAATCATCATAATTTCGACTTAATCCAGTAATTAACCCAAACGCATTTGATACGACCATTGAGGGACGATTACTTGTTCCTTGGCCATTTTTTTGAAATCCACTTACTTTAATTGGATAGGGGTCATAAACATGACCTTGCCATACAATAGATTGTCTTAATTCATTTAATCCATTATGAAAACGGAAAATTGTTTTTTCACCAATAATGTCTGTTAAATCAACTTCATATAACTCAATAATCGTATCTTGTTCAATCTTACTGAATTCGATTAACATTTTCTGTGAAATCATGCAATCACCTCTTCAAAAGATGCACTAATTGTGGTGACAGTATTTTCAATTGTTGAAGACCAAACAGAACATTTAACTGTAATTAACCGATGGCGATTCGGTTCACGCCATAAAAAAGCCTTTATACCTTTGTGTTTTGCTAAAAAGTCATCGATGTAATGGGACTCATCACGTGGAACTTTTAATGTGACTTCATAGGTTCTTAAATCACTATTAATACCATCTTGATGTCGTTGTTCATAGCCATCACCAAATTTAACTGTTTTAACGCGTGGTTGAGCGCGCTCGCTCATATTTGGCATAACATGCCAATGAAATTGTTCCATGATTACCTCGAATTTTATGCAATAAAAAACCCGGCAATTGCGGGGTTCACCAATAAAAAATGAATTAATAGCGATTTAACACACCACCAGGCCGTTGTTGTTCCTGAATAATGCTCATTACCGATTGTTTAATCATCACACCGAGCTGCTTGCCCTCTTCTTCAGACACATCACCACCACTAATCGTTACTGGCACATTAACACTGAAACCAGATTTACTTGGATTGGGTGATTGCAAGAAATTTTTTAAATCAGCATTTGTCCTCGCATCAACCACTCGTTCGCCTTTATCTAACAGCCAAGTTCCTTCTTTAGGTATATAGTCGATACCGGAGTGAGCCATTCCTGATAAAGCTTGACCAGCAACCATTCCTACCGAAGCATACCCCATTCCACGGATCCAGCTTTGCATCGAAATCCCAAATAATCCAGCATCAGCCGTAACTTTTGAAGCTGCTACTTCAGTATTAATAAGAATTTGAGCTATTGCAGCAGCTTTACTCATCAAAAACATTGCCTTATAAGCTTTAGAATTCTCACCTTGCATTTTAGAAATAACGTCCATAAAACTTTGATTTATAGATGAAAATGTTGAGATAACTGAAGATGCATAAGCAAAATTTGTCTCTTCGCTCTGCTGCCCATATTGTTTCTCAATATCATTCTTTCTCGAATGATATTCTTCTATTGTTAATAATTTTTTTTCATTAGCTTCTTCTAATAATTTTAACTCCGTGTCATGCCAATTATTTAATTCATTCTCATATGACATGACATTAATTAAAGACTCACCTAATCCTGAATATCCATCAAAATAAGACAACTTTGTAGGGTTAGAAGATGCATTAGAAAAAAAATTATTTCTTTCATTTTCTCGATCAACTTCCTGTGCAGCGTGCAGTAATTTTTGCTTGTTAGTTTCACTAATAACCTTTAATGATTCATTTTCTATTAAATTTTTTATCTTGGCTTCTTCGGTTAATGTTTTATAAACAGCTTTCATTTCTTGTAAACGTTGTAACTGATTTTCAAAATTTTTATTAGCTTCATCGAATTTAAAATCAGAATTACCTTGTAACGAAAGAAATTTATTTTGTTCTGCGAATAAATCACCAAATTGACTAAAATATTGCGTAATAGCAGTGAATTCTTCACTAGATATCATTGAGTTATCAAGAAAATTATTCTGAATTTTTTTTAGAGCATCTGCTTTATTAAAATAAGGATCTGTATTTTCAATCACTTGTTTCATTTCTTGTTCTAAAGCATCTATCAATTTTTTATTATCATCAGAAAGGATATATGAAATTTTCATTTGAGGGTAATTACTCCCTTCTGGAGCAATATTTTCTGACTTAAATGTAGTGAATATTGTTTTTATATTAGAAATAGAATCCTCTAATTGAACAGAAATTTTTTCAATATTTTCTTTTTGTTTTTCCAATAACTCACGATCAAACGCCTGTTTTTGTAGTACATTCAGTTCTTGATATTTTCTTTTTAAGCTATCTAATGGTTCAGTTAAATCATATAATTTATTTTTACTATTTTCAGCTGAATTTCCCAACGAAATAAAACTTGCCGCAACAGAAGCTGCTGTGATAGCTAACCCTAACGGTCCACCTAACACACCTAATAAACTCGTTCCAATGCCAATAAGCCCTTTTTGACTTTTATAGACACTATTTAACGATTTTGCTGTATCTAAAGCACTATTAGTAACCCCTGTCAAATATTGAGCTGTACGAATAGATTCAATTGTTCGACTCACCTGAGCTAACATATCAAACTCACTGGTAATCGGTTTTATTCTTGCAGGAATTTCATCTAAACGTTTAACTAAATCAGATAAACTTTTATTTAATGCTTCAACAGATTGTTGTTCATTTTTAGAATCTATAATAGAACGGATATCACTCATTCTTACCTCGTATTTTAATTATTAACCTGTTAGCTCGATAATTGCTCAAACAATTTTTCCAAACTATTATCCTTATTTAATTCTGATTTTTGGCCAAAATTAAGCAATATGTCCTGCAAACTCACTTTTGCACCCTGAGACTGATAAACGGCCGAGGCCACTTGGGCGGCGTGAATATCATTACGCTCATCACCTATGGGATTGATTTGATCAAAACCAACCCACAGATAAAATTCACTGGCCGTCATTGAATGTTCAAGTTGTGAAAGTGTCATACCAAGTCTTAGTGCTAACTTCATTTTGAAAAACAGCCCGGCATCATCTTTTACTTTTTTTTTGCCTCTTCAATTGGCGTGTTTCCAATACCAGAAAGCTCTAATGCTTGATTAAGAAGACGGGAATGAACAGGGCCATAATTAGCAATAAGGTCATCGAATTCACTATCAAAAATCACATTGCCTTTTTCATCACAAAGTGTTGAAGCGAAAAGTTTTGCTTCAGCCACAATGCGTTGAGCGTGTTTATCCACAGTGTTTTCGCTGTTTTCAATACCACGTAGTGTCTCTGCCCAATGTGACCACGCACCAACTGATGGTTCCCTTAGAATAACGGTAATACCGCCCCATTCTGGGACGGTAACTGTTTTCGTTCGGAAGCCTGAATTTTTAGCTGCTATAATTTTTTTTAAACTCATGAGTTGCTCCCTTTCATTATTAAATTTCGACAAGTTTGCCTTTCATACGCAGTGTATAAGATGCGGTTACCACACCCGCTTTTGCAACAGAAAAGCTATTTTGACGAACTTCAGCCATAAAAGCGTAACCTTTTCCTGATGGGAAAATGATCTTAAATGCATGAGTTGCATCATTATCGTAAGCAGCACGCAATGATTTTTGAGCTTCATCATCAATCACCCAGTTACCTGAAAATGTAATTTCACCAGGTGCAGGTAAACCATTTGTCATTTCTTGTTCGGTAGAAGCTAGTGTCGTTACTTCAATATCCGATTTTTGACCACCGTTATAGCTAAACTCAGTTACAGTACCACCAAGATCAAGCCAGACTGTACTTGCTGAATTTGCTTCAGTAGCAGCTGTTTTTGATACACTTAATTTTGTTCCTTGGGTTAATTCATATTTACTAGCCATTCATTTTCTCCATAAATAAAAAAACCACCAATTGGTGGCTGTTGTTGATTGTTCAATAAGAACACGGTATTCCCTTTAATACATTAAAGGATTAGGTATAACAATAGACTCATGAGGATGAATGATCCCCTATGATTAAATAGATTTTAAATCCGTTGTTTCACTTTAATTAAGCATTACAACAATACAATAGCGGTCACAAGCGCTATAGTGAAAACTCTAACGTCGCACAAAACAAAGCCTTGTCTTTATCATAGCGTTGCATGCCTTTTACATTATAGGGGCGCAGTGATTTTAAATTTTCATACGCTTGATTTTTGATTTGTTCTGCTTGCTTCATGTCATCGGCAAAGACATTTACTTGAAAGCAATATGATGTGCCAATTGGGCCATCAAATACATCAAGAGACAGTTCAGATTTTTTGCGATAACAAATGTATGGCGTTTCAGTACCAGGCTTGGCAATAAGTGGGCTAATACGTCCATCACAAAGTGAAATAAGTGCGAGTTCGATTTCAGTTTCGATCATAATGGTTGTCCTTTCATAATTGTAAACAATAAAAAACCAGCTTTTGCTGGTTATATAAGGGGTATATCAATCAGGTTATTTAAGCCTACTTAGCAAGGCACACCTCACGAATATAATGTTGTAATCCGAGGATCACGTTGTCTTTGGTGATGATGTCGTTTCGGAGTAAATAATAATTTTGTCGAGCTTCTCCAGTGAGTTCGCAGGCGTTTGCATCATCCAAGGTGGCGGTGGCGGTTTTTGAGCTATTGAGTTGCAGCCTTGCAACATGGTTAATGACATTATTATAACGATGTAGATTTTCAGCTTTTGCATCTGTCAATTCCTGTGTAAATTTACTATCGATATCATTCACTTTTTGAACAACTTTTTGATATTGTTCAAATTGTTGTGAAAGTGCTGATAACTCATGTTGTATTGCACCAAGTTCTAGGTAGGTTTGTCGAATATCATTTAAAATAACCCACATTAAAGACGCTATCGACAAAACGATGACAATACAGATTAATTTAAATCGGTTAGACATAATTCACGCTCTTTGTTGCGTCTTACGATTAAGCCATTTAATACTTTGCCAGCCGCTTTATTCCAACGAGGGAATTCATTACAAGCACTGTGATAATCTTGTTGATTAAGATAATAATACAGTGTCGAGGTTTTCATTTTCGTGCAACCAACGTTAAAGGTAATTGACACAACCGCATCAAACACTGATTGCGGGAGATTCGAACCATTCGCATGCTGATTGATACACAGCTCCGCTTGTTTAATATCATTCACCCATCGCTCAGCGATTTCATTATCAGAGTATGTTCTAGACTCTATATGCCCTGTAGAACCAATACCAACCGTTAAAATATTAGCAGGACAATAATATGGCTGTTTGAGACAATTTTCGGCATTGCCTATAATATCTAATCCCTGTTTACTGGTTTGAATCTCATCGGCATAATGAGACAAAACCATGCCAATAATCAACGAGACACTACAGGTTGTTACGGTGGCAATCTTTGTTATATTTTTCATAAAATTGCTCTCTTAACTTTTTCTTATGTAAAAATTCTCGGCGCCGATAAATCCAGTTAATAATGAATGTTGCGATCGATAAAACGATACCGATCACCATTGCAATGTCATTTAGACTTAACGCACCAAATAGTGCACACAATGCACCCCATATATACGAAATAGGAGAAGAATATTTATCCATGTGGTAACCATAGCTAAATGTTAATGAAAAGGCGTTAACGCGGCTTTTATGTATACGATGAACACATCTGTGAGTTATCCGCGAACACCTGTATTTGAGAAATAAAAAAGCCCCGATAATATTATCGAGGCTAAAATTGTTATGCTTCATGCAAAATCACAATCGGTGTGATTTAAATAGTAATTTTCACTGTGGAATAATAATATCACTAACCGTCCCAAAAGTCAACCTAAAATAAACTTTAATTTACTAAAAAGTTAACTTTTATTTAATAATTGATTTAAAACATAGTGCTCGGCTAATTTTTTACGATTTGCCACTGTCGATTTAGGTAAATTTAAATATTCAGCAATTTCACGTACCGTTAACTTTTGACTCCAATCGTAACCATCAACTACCAAATCAGCACCTTTATAATATGCCTCAAGTACCGCATATTGTTGCTGTTCTTTGCGACAACTTGAGTGCTTAAGCGATCGTAATATCTCATCGACAACATCGACCTCTTTTTCAATAAACACAGTCGTTTTGATTGAGTTGACGCTTTTCCAAAAAGCACTCATGCGTTGATAGCCACAGCGTGAACCATAACGATGAAATTTACCCCACATGACTAAACGATCTTGTACGATTTCAATCGTTAATCGGGATAGTGAATCACACATTATTGTCGGTGTCGCAGATTGGAGCGTTTTACCGGTTAACTGAACAGAATTGGTGGTTATCATTGTCATACCTCATCATTTAGGGTTTATTTATATATTTTATTTTGATAAATAGTTAATTTAACGTGATATTTCATATTAATTGCATCATTAAAAGTTAACTTAATGATAATAAAAGTTGACACAATAGTCAATTTTTATTTACCATAAATCAGTTAACATAAGTTAACAATCATATTAGGACTTACACTATGCTAGGTGACAGAATCAAACAAGCTCGGCTTGCCGCAGGTTTAACACAACCCGATATTGCCCAAAAACTTGCCGTATCGAAAGCTGCAGTATCAAAATGGGAAAAAGGCGACAATACACCAAAAGAACTTGATCGCCTGGCTAAATTATTGCAAGTTGATCTGAACTGGTTAAGAACCGGTAAAGGCAATATGCAACAACACACCACAACACTAAATGAAATAAAAGGGATTCCAGTTGATGAATGGGATGACGTAACCCCATTACAAAGTGATGAAGTTGAGGTGCCTTACTATAAATCAATCGAACTTGCTGCTGGAGTGGGGTGTACAGCAGAACCAGACTACAATGGTTATAAATTGCGCTTTGGTAAACGTTTTTTTAGGCGTAAAGGCGTACAAAAAGAGAATGTCGTGTGTTTTCCTGCTCGTGGCAACTCAATGGAGCCGATTATCCCCAATGGTGCAACTGTCGCGGTAGATACCGCGCGAAAAGAGATTATTGATGGCGATATTTATGCAATTTGCCAAGATGGACTTTGCCGTTTAAAACGCTTATATCTGATTCCAAATCATCGAATCAGAATTAACTCCTTTAATTCTGAAGAACATCCCGATGAAACAGCTGATCTAAAAGAGGTTGAAATTATCGGACGCGTATTCCACTGTTCCTTTGAATTATAACTTGATCAATACAATATTATTGATAAATAAGCATGATTACGATCATGCTTTTTTTTATGCGTGGTAAGTGTATTTCATTAAAATGGGTATGCTATGATGTGACTACCTATATTTTCTCTGTTAACTTCATTATGAATAGACTATTTTTTGCTTTTGCTGGTTTTTTTGGTGCAAGTGGTGTTATTTTAGGTTCATTAGCGTCACATGCACTTAACACTGTCTTAACGGCACATCAAATTGAAATATTTAAACTTGGTATTCAGTACCAAATGTATCACACGCTGGCTTTATTCGCCGTGGGTATCTGGTTACACTTTCAAAAAAGTCGTTTTTTAATCATGGCGGGATGGCTATTTATCGTAGGCATTATCTTGTTTAGTGGTACTTTGTACAGCATTACCTACTTATCATTACCAATTAATGGAGCGGCACCGATTGGTGGTTTTGCGTTTATTATTGCTTGGCTACTGGTGATTATCGCGGCCTTCAAAAGAAACTAATGACTTTTTAAGAAATGCGTAAACGCGAAATCTTTCGCGTTTTGCATGCTGACAATGCCATTGAATGAATAATACAGCGCGATTTTTACACTATAATTATAGGTTATGACAATAATTTAACGAAACGAATCCCTAAACAATGGTTTCGTTAATATCATATTCTTGCATTTTATATAGCAATGTCCGTTTACTCACCCCTAATGCTTTAGCTGTATTTTCACGGTGGCCATGATTCTGTTTTAGCTCACTGATGATTAACTCTTTTTCGTAGTTTTTTACTTTTTCTTTTAATGTTCCGTTTACGTAGAGACTATCACTCAGGTCTAAGGACGTTTCTGTGACTTTTTTATTTTCAATAATATGCTCAGGCAAGTCTTCAGGATAGATAAACAACCCGTTAGACATAATAACGGCGCGCTCAATAGCATTAGACAATTCACGAATATTGCCAGGCCAATGATATTGATTGAGTACCTCAATGGTATTTAATGAAAAATCAAGCAACGCTTTATTGTTCTCAAGACAAAACTGATTAGCGAAATAACGCGCGAGTAACATAATATCATGAGGCCGTTCACGTAGCGGAGGTAAGCTCAGCCCCATCACATTAAGCCGATAATAGAGATCTTGTCTAAACGTTCCGGCTTCAACCATTTCTTGTAAATGGCGGTTGGTTGCGGCAATTAATCGAAAATCGGCTTTCATCACCTGTGTCGCGCCAATAGGCTCAAACTCCTTTTCCTGAATCACTCTAAGCAGTTTAACTTGCAAATGGGTCGACATCTCACCCACTTCATCTAAAAACAGTGTCCCTTGATGTGCCCGTTCAAACAAGCCAACTTGTCGTTGATGTGCGCCTGTAAATGATCCTTTTTCATGACCAAATAATGTGCTTTCTAGCAATGTTTCGGGTAAGGCACCACAATTGACTTTAATAAAAGGGCCGGTAGAGCGTGTACTATAATAATGAATGGTTTTTGCCACCAACTCCTTACCAGTACCACTTTCTCCCGTAATTAAAACCGTCGTTTTTGTTTGTGATACTTTGGCAATGTCACGGCATAACTCCATCATATTGGGACTATTTGTCAAAATATGACCTTTATCATCCGCATTCGATAAACTAATTTTAGGTGATAAATTCACGCCCTCTTTATGGGCTTTATTAAGTTCTAATGAACGTTTAACGAGCGCCTTTAATTCATTAAGATCAAACGGTTTAACGATATAATCAAAAGCACCAAGCTTTAAAGCCTCAACTGCGGTATCCACCCCGGCATAAGCCGTCATAAGAATCACAAACATTTCAGGGTGAAGGTGTTTAATGATTTTAAGCGCAGCCAAGCCACTCATATGAGGTAAATGATTATCCATCAAAACTAAATCTACGCTTTGCTGTTTAATGAGTTCAATCGCCTCCTCTGCATTATCAAATGCAATCACTTGATACTGCGCTTGCGTTAACAAAATGGATAATAATTTTTTAAGATTCGGCTCATCTTCAACAATTAGAATTTTTTCAGACATTGTGTTCCTTTCATCCTGATTAATCGATAGGTAATGCGACTTCGACGGTGATGCCTTTGCTATCTTCATTATGTTTAACCGAAATTTTGCCTTTGTGTGATGATATAATTTTTTGCACCATTGATAACCCTAATCCAGTACCTGACATTTTGGTCGTAAAAAAGGGCATAAAAATTTTATCCATCAATTCAGGTTTGATTCCTTCACCACTATCTTTAATTTGAATTAATTGATATTTTTGATTCACTGACAGCATGGTTGATATCTCAATCTTCCCGTTAAGCTTAATCGCTTGGATCGCATTGATCAATAAGTTAAGTAAAGCTTGTTTAATCAGTTCTCTATCTAAGTAAAGCGCGTTTAATGAGGGGTCTAAATGCAAAATAAATTCAATATCATTGGCGCGGTGTGACGAATTAAGCAAAACAAGCACGTCATCAATCAACGTATTAATATGAATAGAAACATAATAATTTTTAGACGGTGCAGCAAAGTCTAATAATTGTTGGATAACTTGATTAATTGAGTCAACTTCTTTGAGAATAATATCAATGTATTCTTGTTGTTCACATTTTGGTAAATCATTTTGTAAATATTGCACAAACCCTCTTACCGCGGCAAGTGGATTGCGAATCTCATGTGCAATCCCAGCCATTAATTCACCAATGGCAACCAGACGTTCGGTTTGTTGAATCAGTTTTTCGACCTCTTTTTGTTCAGTAATATCCTTAAAAATCACCACAGCCCCCATAATTTGGCCATTGTGATCTTTTAAGTGACTCGTACTTGAACTAATTTTAATAATTTGTTTTGCTACCGGGAAATCGACTTCAACACCAACATGATCAACACCATTAAATAATGTATCAAGTAATGGACTTTGGAAATTCTTATCATCAACAATTGTGTAATAAGGTTTGCCGAGTACTTGTTCTAACTTATAACCGGTCATGTTTTCCGCCGCAGGATTTAACATGGTAATTGATCCATTATTATCGACAGTAATCACACCATCCAAAGTATTTTCAAGAATAAGTTCATTCATTGTTTTGGCTTTTTGCAATTTTTCAGCCAAACGATTAATTCCGCTTACAATTTGATTGAGTTCACCGCGAATAATAGGCAGTCGGTAATTAAGATCGAAAGGTAAAGCTTGTAAACCGTCACGAATCACTGCAATATCGGTATTAAGTTTTCGGGATAACACCGATGCAATGAGAATGCAGCTAAACATGCATACTAAACTGATTATGATCACGTTTTTATCAAACACCAGCGTTTGTTGTTCAATATCATCTAAGGTTTCATTAGCCCAAATATAACCGACGACCTTATCCTGCCGTACGATTGGAATCATCGCATTCATAATATTGCCACGAACTTGTTTACCGACATCAACCATATTGAGTCCGGTTTCCATCACTTCGCGTCCTTTGTGTGTCGCAGGAATTGATTTTCCAACATTTACGCCATAAGCAACTTTAGGTGCATACACCAAAATCGCATCTAAACCTTTATGGTAATAGCCCGTCCCTATTTTTGGCATGGTCGCCAATAATGGTTCAACTTTAGGGGACAAAAACTGATTAAGTTGGCTGATTTGTTGTTGTTTTGACAGGCTGGTATCCACATGGGTATAGGCATCATCCAATAATAAATCTAACATTTTGGTAATGGCAAATAACTTATGGCTTTTTTCTTGTATGAGTAATTCGCGTCCTTCTTTTTCAATTAAAACAGCGACCACCATAATAGAAGCACAAGACATCAGGGTAATGAGTAAGAAGATCCGAGCACTAATTTTATCTGGATATAAGCGCTTTAAAAAATTCCTCATTGGTGCTCCAGTCGTTAAAATAATGAGTCTATCGTTGCTCATTCATCTTGTATATAACAAAAAGATAACTCCTATGAGCTATCTTTTAATTACTAAAAAACCCCTTAAATCGCCTTTTTATATCAATACAACTAGAAAAAATATAAGCCGATTAAAAAGATTGGGGTTGTAAAAATTAAGGCGGTCATACAGTAACCCATAATGTCTCGAACACCAAGCCCTGCAATTGCTAGCGCCGGCAATGCCCAAAATGGTTGTAACATATTCATCCACTGTTCACCATAAGCAATAGCCATGGTAGATTTACCTAAATCAGCACCCAGTGCTTCAGCGGCTGGAATCACAAAAGGCCCTTGAATAACCCAATGCCCACCGCCAGATGGCACAGCAAAATTAATAATCCCTGAGCTAAAAAATGTCCAAATTGGAAAGGTGTCTTTGTCTGCAATATTGATAAAAAACTCAGTAATTAACCCACCTAATCCCGAATGTTCCATCATCAATTGAATCCCTGCATAAAATGGGAACTGAATAATAATGCCTGCTGTACTTCTTGCGGCATTCGATACTGCTCGCATATATGCCATGGGCGTTTTATGCAATAAAATACCCGCCGTTAAAAACACTAAATTAACGGTATTGATGGTGATATTAAAGCCATTATTACAAAAATAAATCACCAAATAACCAATTCCTAATGCACCAATTAGGAGGGATAATATTCGGCTCTCCTCTAACTTTTCAGCAACGCTTGCCGTTTTACGATCCAGTTTCTTTTGAAAATCGGGTTCTGGGGCTAACAACGCAGGATCAATCGTCACAATGTCATTATCTTTTCTGACCATAAAACGCACTAAAATGGGCAAACAGACAACGAGCATCACCGTAATAAAAATATTACTTGCTGAGAATATGGTGTGTGAGATCGGAATGATACCTTGTGGATTTGATTCGCTCACCATCAAATGCGCAACTGGATTGCCTGGCGTTGCAGCCATTAATGGCATCGACCCCGAAAACCCTCCCCCCCATGTCATGAAAGCAATATACGCACAAGCAATCAATAAACCATAATCTACATTTTTAACTTGCCTTGCGACTTCTTTGGCTAGCATTGCCCCTACCACTAACCCAAAACCCCAGTTTAATATGCATGCGATACAACCGACAAAGGTCACTAACATGGCGGCTTGAGATGGTGTTTTAGCTAACGAAGCAATCGAGACTAAAATCGCCTTAATTGGTGGTGAACTTGCTAAAGCATGTCCAGTTACCACAATTAATGCCATTTGCATACCAAAAGCCAATAAATTCCAGAACCCATCGCCCCACATTTTCACTAGGCTAACCGGCTGAGAGTCAGTCAACCCCCATGCCAGTAAAAAGGTAATAAAGGTGAGTAACACCGCAAAAATAAGTGGATCGGGTAGATATTTACTGACCAGATTGGTGGTGTGTTTTGATAAACGTGAAATCATAATCCAGATCCTCGTAAATGACGTGAACTAACATTAAATGGAATTGCATTGCGACAGTCAAAATAAAAAACAAAATGGTCCCTAACCGTATTAGTACCGATTGTTTGATGATTCATGTGTTACCTCTTGTGTAAAAGCTAAATGAGTTTATAACTGTAAAATACACTGCAATTGATGTACCAACTTCATCCCACACAGAGTTAAAACACAATGAATTGATTTATATTGATAAAAATTAGATCTTTTATTTTCTTAAGATGGAAAACATGCAACTCTTTGCACGTATGCGCAAAATTTGTTGCGTCCTATACATTGTCATCTGTCTGCATCGCCTCGTCATAGACGGCAATAATCGATAACCGATTCAGGTAAAAACTTGCGCTAAGTCACATTATTCTTTAAATAATTTTTGCTATCCATCCTGCTTATTGTAAATAATTTATATAAAATACAAAAAATGAAAACTATTTCCAAAAATGGTTTTTTAATCAGAATAACTGTGCTAATTTAATGATGATCCAATTAATTATTAACTTTCATTTAGGTGATTTATGAAAACATTATTAGTTGAACCATTAACCGCTGAGAATTTTTCCAAATTTGGTGAAGTGATCGAAACTTGCAAACGGCATGCACATTTTATTAATCAGGGGCAAACTGAGCGTTTTCATGCTTTAGCCAGAATTAACATTAAAAATGAGCATTCCCTTATTAGTATTTTCCGGACCAAACATCTTAATTTTCCGATTGTTATCCCCATGTTAGAACGCCATGCGCTAGGCAGTCAGGCGATTTATCCCATCAATCAAAAACCATTTTTAGTGGTGGTAGCTGAGCAAGGTGATAATATTGACTTAAGCACCGTACGTGCCTTTATCACCAATGGTAAACAAGGCGTAAACTATTTTGCTGGAACATGGCATGCCCCCACTATCGCGCTAGAGAGTACCACCGATATGTTAGTCGTAGACAGAGGCGGCGCCGATAATTGTGAAGAACAGATTTTAGACACACCCTTTGTGATCAACGCGATTGAGCTAGTAACGGAGAAGCATGCATGAAAAAAAATTATCAAATTGAATACCAAGATGCCAAATTAATCATTGACGCGGCTATCGAAGAAGCCAATAAATACCAGTGGGCGGTATCGATTGCTGTTTGTGATTTAACGGGGTGCTTAATCGCGTTATCGCGTCTTAATAATGCACCCGCGATGAGTGCTAAAATAGCCGAACAAAAAGCCTTTACCAGTGTGATCAGCGGTAAATCGAGTGGTAGTTATGAAAATATGATCAATGATGGCCGATTTGCGGCATTATCAATGCCAATTACGCCCTTACAAGGTGGTGTGCCCATTAT
This sequence comes from Orbus sasakiae, assembly GCF_039542345.1. NCBI lineage: Bacteria > Pseudomonadati > Pseudomonadota > Gammaproteobacteria > Orbales > Orbaceae > Orbus > Orbus sasakiae. The sequence continues at coordinate 274,787 of NZ_BAABHY010000001.1, read as the reverse complement.
TGTTGAAGAAAGCTTGATTGGGGCAATTGGGGTCTCCGGTGTAAAACCCGATCAAGATGAGCAAATCGCGCAAGCTGCCCTCACCCGATTCTATCAACTTATCAAAAATCAAAATAAGTAATTAATGTATCATAAAGCCGGTTTATACCGGCTATCGTTAATCAATGGTATTCATCATTACTTGAAAGAAAAGCCAGCATATATTTTAGTAATATCATCGGCGGCTTCCATCACTTTAGCGCCTAAAAAAGTAATACGATCTAAGCCAATCCTGATTTTTGGACCCGATATTGAGATCGCACCAATGGCCCGTCCATTTTCATCATAGAACGCGGCTGAAACACAGTGTAAACCTAAAACTTGCTCTTCAAGGTCAGCTGAATAACCTTGCTGGCGGATTTTGCTTAATTCATCAAGCAAACCTTGTTGTGTAATAATCGTATAATCCGTATATTTTTTTAGACCTTTACTTTTGATAATGCTTTTAACATCATCGTCAGTAAATGTTGCCAATAACGCTTTACCACCACCAGAAGCATGCAACGGTAATGAACTCCCGATTGGTGCAACCATTCGCATTAGCTCAGTACATTGTACCTGACTAATGATCACGGCATTTAACGATGATTGTTCAAAGACCAACAAGTTAACTGTTTCGCCAACTTGAGCCATCAATTTAGATAAGATCGGGTAGACTGATGACACCAAATCTCGACTACTAAAAAAAGCACTTCCTACAGTGAATGCTTTTGCATCAATATACCAATGACCAAGATCGCCTTTCTGGGTCACAAAGCCTTGCTGCTGCAGTGTTATCAATAAACGATGTAGCGTTGAATTTGGTAACCCCACTTGCAGTGCTAAATCGGTCAAAGCAACGCCACCTTTATTTTCGGAAATCTTTTCCAACACAATCAAACCTCGTGTTAGCGATTGTACCGCACCAGCGGTTGAGTCTGTTTTGGTAACTTTAGTTTTAACCATGTTAAACCCTATTAAACTGACAATTTGGCTAATTATAACATATAAGTATAAATAATCAAAAATCCAACAGAGATCACATTTTTAAAAAATATAAAATGGAAACTGTTTCCATTTTTTAAATATTAACATAAATTAGTGATACAAAATGACTATTACTTTGTTGAGGGATTGATTATGGCTAAAATGAAAGCAGTAGAAGCAGCAGTACTTGTATTACGTAAAGAAGGTATTTCAACCGCTTTTGGTGTACCTGGTGCCGCCATTAATCCATTTTATTCGGCTATGAATAAAATCGGCGGAATTAGCCATGTATTGGCTCGTCATGTTGAAGCCGCTTCGCACATGGCTGAAGGCTACACACGAGCAAAAGCAAATAATATAGGTGTTTGTATTGGCACATCAGGCCCTGCTGGTACTGATATGATAACAGGGCTGTATTCAGCTCAAGCTGATTCCATTCCGATATTGTGTATAACCGGTCAAGCTCCAACAGCTAAGCTTCATAAAGAAGATTTCCAAGCTGTCGACATCGAGAGCATTGCCAAACCCGTTACAAAAATGGCCGTTACAGTCAGGGAACCGGGATTAGTGCCGCGTGTTTTTCAACAAGCTTTTCACCTTATGCGTTCAGGCCGACCAGGACCGGTGCTAATTGACCTTCCCTTTGATGTACAAATGGCTGAAATTGAATTTGATATTGATACTTATGAACCTTTACCCATCTATAAGCCCGCGGCAACTCATAATCAATTAGCCAAAGTATTTACGATGCTAAATAATGCTAAACGGCCAGTAATTGTTTGTGGTGGTGGTGTCATTAATGCTGATGCAGCCGATCTACTAATCACATTTGCCGAGATAACCAATACCCCGGTAATTCCGACATTAATGGGCTGGGGTACAATTCCAGATGATCACCCTTTAATGGCGGGCATGGTCGGTTTACAAACTTCACATCGCTACGGTAACGCAACCTTATTAGAATCGGATTTGATATTAGGGATAGGTAACCGCTTTGCTAACCGCCATACGGGTTCAATCGATGTTTATACCAAAGATAGAAAAATTATTCATATTGATATTGAACCGACTCAAATTGGCCGAGTTTTTAATCCTGACTATGGCGTTGTCTCTGATGCAAAAAGTGCACTTGAAGGCCTAATAGCGATCGCACAAGATAAATTCGCCTCTTTAACTGACCGCACTGACTGGGTGAAATCCTGTGTTGATCGTAAATCAGATATTAGTATGTTACGAAAAACCCATTTTGATTGCACTCCAATTAAACCTCAGCGCGTCTATGAAGAAATGAATAAAGCCTTTAATCAAGATGTTTGCTATGTATCAACCATTGGTTTGTCACAAATTGCTGCTGCACAATTTCTACATGTGTATAAACCCCGGCACTGGATCAATTGTGGGCAAGCAGGCCCATTAGGTTGGACATTACCTGCGGCTTTAGGTGTTGTAAAAGCAAATCCACAGCTTAATGTGGTCGCCATTTCGGGCGATTATGATTTTCAATTTTTAATTGAGGAGCTGGCAGTCGGTGCGCAATTTAAACTGCCTTATATTCATGTTGTTGTAAATAATAGTTATTTAGGCTTAATTCGTCAGTCACAACGCGGATTTAACATGGATTATTGTGTACAGCTATCGTTTGAAAATATTAACTCACCTGAATTGGAACAGTATGGTGTCGATCATGTCAAAGTCGCTGAAGGGCTAGGCTGTAAGGCAATTCGGGTTACAGACCCTAATAAAATCGGTGACGCTTTCACAACCGCGAAGGCATTAATGACACAATACAAAGTACCGGTTGTGGTTGAAATCATTTTAGAACGCGTGACCAATATCTCGATGGGCGCTGAAATTAATAATATTAATGAATTTGAGGAAATGGCTCGTAATTTAGACGATTGCCCAAGTTCAATCGCCAAGCTATCTAATGATAAATAACCACTAAGAGGAGGACTCAAATGTTAAAATTATGTGCCAATCTTACCATGTTATTTAATGAATATGATTTTATGGCAAGGTTTGAACAAGCCGCTAAAGCGGGGTTTAAAGGCGTCGAATTTTTATTTCCTTATGCCTTTGATAAACACCAACTCGCTGAGCAACTCAAAAAAAATCATTTACAGCAGGTATTATTTAATTTACCCGCAGGTGATTGGAATAACGGTGAACGGGGGATTGCGATCCTCCCAGATCGGGTTGATGAATTTAAAGATGGCGTTGCACAAGCTATCGAATATGCTCAAGCACTGAATTGCAAGCAAATAAATGTCTTGTCTGGATTACGCCCTAGTCATCTCGATTATCAAGAAGCGCAAAGCACATTTATTCATAATGCTAAATATGCCGCCGAACAATTAGGCAAGGCAGGAATCACACTGCTGATTGAAGCAATTAATAGCTACGACATGCCAGGGTTTTTTGTCACCAATACCAAACAAACCATTCAATTAATTAAGCAAATTTCGCGACCGAATGTGGCTTTTCAATACGATATTTACCATATGCAAAGAATGGAGGGTGAACTTTCTTCAACCATCAAAAATAACCTTCAATACATCAAACATATTCAAATTGCAGATAATCCTGGACGGCATGAACCGGGCACCGGTGAAATTAATTATGCCTTTATTTTTAATTTCCTAGAAAAAATTGCCTATTCTGGTTGGATCGGTTGTGAATATAAACCAGCAACGATAACACAAGATAATCTGCAGTGGGCCAATGCCTATTTAATTTAATATGAAGGAATTGATTATGAAACAAAATATTGGCTTTATTGGTTTAGGTATTATGGGTAGACCCATGGCATCTAACTTACTTAATGGCGGGCATAAACTGCACTTATATTCACGGTCAGGCGTACCGGATGATCTTATTGAGCAACGCGGTATTGTGTCACATTCCATCAAAGAAGTGGCAAGCCAAAGTGATGTCATCTTTATTATGGTGTCAGATACACCCGACGTTGAACAGGTCATTTTTGGTCCTAATGGTTTGATTGAAGGATTGTCACCGGGCAAATTACTGATTGATATGAGTTCCATCTGCCCGATTAAAACCAAAGCCTTCGCCAAAAAAGTGGAAGAGATCGGTTGCCATTATCTTGATGCGCCTGTTTCAGGGGGGGAAGTCGGTGCAAAATCAGGCACCTTATCAATCATGGTTGGTGGTGATGAAGCGGTATTTCATAAAGCGAAACCATTATTACAACTATTAGGCAAAAATATCACATTGGTGGGGGATGTGGGTTCAGGTCAAATTGCTAAAGTGACAAATCAAATTATTGTTGCGCTGACAATTGAAGCCATTGCCGAGGCACTTGTTTTCGCGGCAAAATCGGGCGCTGATGCTGAAAAAGTGCGCCAAGCATTAATGGGCGGATTTGCATCATCTAAAATATTAGAGATCCACGGTGAACGAATGATCAAAGGAACATTTACACCTGGCTTTAGAATCGATTTGCATCAAAAAGATCTCAATTTAGCCTTATCTTCGGCTAAAGCTTTAAATATCGCGTTACCGAACACCGCAACGACGCAAGAGCTCTTTAATGCTTGTGTGGCTAATTATGGCTCACAATTGGATCATTCAGCAATTATTAAATCGCTGGAGCTGCTAGCTAATTTTTCGCTAAATAGCCAAACAGAATAAATGACAATAAGGCAGTATTAAATCACGCACCCAATTAATACTGCCTGAGTTATCTAGCAAACTTTATCGAAACGTATTCATCGCTAGTGATACGTTATTGTTAAAAATAGCAATAAAAAACAATCAATTGATAGGTGTGTATATGACAATTTTTAACCCACAAAAATTACTTTGTGATATGTTTAATGATGCCATTGACGCAGCTCAACCCAAATATACGCTTCCCCCTTTTATTCCAAACCCGACTAATGGTAAATTAATGGTTATTGGCGCAGGTAAAGCGTCGGCTGAAATGGCCCGCGTCGTTGAGCAATCCTATACTGGACAGCTTTCAGGTGTTGTTGTTACGCGTTACGGCTACAGTGTACCATGTTCCAAAATATCCATTATTGAGGCAAGCCATCCTGTGCCTGATCAATCGAGTATTGATGCTGCTAAACAGATACTCAATACCGTAAAAGACTTGACTGAACATGATACAGTCTTATGCCTAATATCTGGTGGGGGCTCATCTTTATTATCTTTGCCTTTCGAGGGAATTACCCCAGCAGAAAAGCAAACAATCACCAAATTATTATTAAAATCAGGGGCGACAATCAGTGAAATCAACTGTGTCCGTCGGCACCTGTCAGCCATAAAAGGTGGTAAACTGGCTGCAGCATGTTACCCAGCAAGACTCATCACGCTTGCCATATCCGACGTACCTGGCGATCATATCAATGATATCGCATCAGGCCCCACGTGCGCAGATCAGACAACCTGTGCCGATGCGCTATCGATTTTAACAAGATACCGCATCGCGGTACCATCACATATTACGGATATTCTTTGTCAAAATTTGAGCGAGACCATCAAAGTTGAAGATCCGCGATTAAAAAACAGCGAATACCATTTAATCGCAACCCCCATGCACGCTTTATCGACTGCCGCTAATCGCGCCAAACAAGCTGGGATTACCCCCTATATTCTCGGTGATACTATCGAAGGGGAATCGAAAGATGTTGCGAAAACATTAGCGGGATTAACGTATCACATCAAACGGCATAATCACCCCTTTAAAAAACCTTGTGTGCTGTTATCGGGCGGCGAAACCACCGTCACCATTAAAGGTAATGGCAAAGGGGGGCGGAATGTTGAGTTTTTGTTAGCCTTAGCTATCGCACTTAAACATGTTCCGGATATTTATGCCTTAGCGGGTGACACGGATGGGGTTGATGGTATGGATGACATTGCTGGTGCGTACATGACACCGGATACGCTTGAACGCGCTTGGTCTCAACACCTGAATCCACAACAATTTTTAGATAATAACGATGGTCATCATTTTTTTGAGTTACTCAATCAACAAGTTATTACGGGCCCGACTCGGACAAATGTTAATGATTTTCGAGCCATTTTAATCGTTTAAGGAGAGGATTACATCGTGCCTATAAGCTTAGTTAGCGTTCGTTTATCCGCAACACAAGAATCGGTTTAAAACAACGCTCGCATTGTTAGTAAACTTATTGGTGATGTTTAAACATAACAGCGACATAACAATAATCTGTAACACAATAATGATAACCCATCATTAAAGGACATGACAATGAAACCGTGATGAGTTGATGAGAGCAAGATAAAAATTCTATTGCTCATTTTTCAGAATGTGAAAGCGACTTAAAACTGTCTTCATTGACTTTTCGCAATACGAGGAGATAACATGAACGACGTAGTTAAAAATCAACCCAAAAAGCGTTGGAAAGTGCGTTATACGGTATTACTAGTATTATGGTCAGGTTGGATGTTCTCATTTTTAGATCGCATGGTAATGAGTGTTTCTTTACCTTTTATCGGTAAGGATCTGAATCTTGACCCGGCAGAACAAGGCATGATTATTAGTGCCTTTTTTATTGGTTACGCAGTATTTCAAATCCCTGGCGGATTTTTTTCAGATAAATTTGGTGCCCGTAAAGTAATGGTGATTGCGATTACCTGGTGGTCAATTTTCACCTCTTTAACCGGTTTGATATTAACCTTACCCCTAATGCTATTAGTCCGTTTTTTATTTGGTGTTGGCGAGGGGTTTTTCCCGACGTCATCTTGGAAAATGATTTCCATTTATTTCCCGTCCAAAGAACGCGGACGTGCTACCGCGATTCAATCATCGGTTAACACATTAGGCCCGGCATTGGCGGTCATTTTTTCAGCCAGTATTATTGCCGCCTTTGGCTGGCATATGGTATTTATTATTTTAGGTATTCCTGGTTTAATCATTGCTGGATTGATGTTTTATTATTGCCGAGACAATCCCAAAGATGCCCCAAACATGACGCAAGAAGAACTTGATGAAATTACACAAGATAACCCGTCACAACAAAGCAATCTGACCCAAGTGATCCCTTTTAGCCAAGTCCTCAAACAAGGTATTCTTTGGAAAATGTCGGCAATTTGGTTTCTATTTGATATCACATTTTGGGGGTTTTCAACGTGGTTACCCAGTTACCTGATGAATGTACGAGGATTTTCATTAACGAGCACAGGCGTGGTTGCCGCTATTCCTTTTTTATGTGGTACCGTTGGGACACTTATCGGCGGCTGGTATTCTGACCACTTCAAGTCAAATCGTAAACTCGGCTATATCGCCGCCTCATTCATTGCGGCGTTTTTCTTATATATGACGTTTTCGGTAGAAAGCTGTTATGCCACAATAATTTACCAATGCACATCTACCCTATTTATGTTTTTTGCCATGAGCCTATTTTGGGGAATTCTAATGGATTGTATCGCGCCCAATATTATGGGAAGGGCATCCGGTATTGTTAACTTTGGTGGTCAACTTGCGGGTATTGTATCGCCTGTCATCATCGGATATTTAATTAAAATCAGTGACGGGAATTATGATGGGGCATTTATTTGCATGATTGTTGCATTAATTTTATCTGCCGCGGTTGCTGCCACGATTAGTCGCAAAGCCTCCTCTTTATAAGCCATAAAAATGCCCATATAAATGGGCATTAAATCATGCGGTAGACTGAATCACTTTAGTGAACTTATTGACTTAATTTTCGGATCTGTTTCACTTCAATTTCGACTGATGTCCAGTCTTTATCAATTTCACCACTAATCTCAACTAAATCTTCTGGTGTAATTGTTACGCCATTCCAAATGTGGTTTTTAATTTCAATTTGAATGGTGCCTGTTTCATCTTTAAATAAATAATCTTTATGATCTAATTGTTGCACGATATATCCTTTTAACGTAACACGGATATCATCCGCCATACGTTGTGCCTGGCTAACGGTGACAGTTTGAGATGCCGGACCACTGAATCCACCACCTTGATATGGCATATCATACGATTTTGCTAATGCTGCGCCTGACGTGGCTAATGAAGCAATCAGTAATAATGTCGTTACTTTTTTCATTGTTATCATCCTTTGCGTTTTTGCTAATTTGATGCTATTTAACCATTAAATTATTAAAGAAATATTAAGCACAAAATTAATTGATGATGCTACGCAGTTTAGATATTTATTTTCATTTCAAAATAAATATACTGTATAAATGAACAGCGAAAATAAACAAAGCTTACTAGAATGTGTTTCAATTTTAGCTAAGAATCCACAACAAACAATAAATATTCCGATTTTTTTAGATACGGTCGCGGCTGGATTTCCAAGTCCTGCACAAGATTTTATTGAAAAACGTATTGATCTTAATGAACTACTCATTAAGCATCCCGCGGCCACCTATATTCTTAAGGTATCGGGTGAATCAATGATTAATGATCATATTCAAGACGGTGATTTAGTGATTGTCGATTCAGCTAAAGAAGCAAAACACGGTGACATCGTGATCGCCAGTATACTGGGTGAATTTACCATAAAAAAACTCTGTACAACGCCTAAACTGATGCTAAAACCAATGAACCCTAATTTTAATCCGATTATGATCCCCAATCCTGACGAACTGAATATTTTTGGGGTTGTCACCTATATTATTCACAAGGTGTAATATGTTTGCTCATATTGATGTTAATTCGTTTTATGCTAGCTGTGAAAAAGTATTTCGACCTGACTTGGATAATGAACCGATTATTGTATTAAGCAATAATGACGGATGCGTTATCGCACGTAGTCAAGAAGCGAAAGCCTTAGGAATTAAAATGGGTCACCCTTATTTTCAATTATCCGCTCAATTTATTGAACAGCATAATATTCAGGTTTTTAGTAGTAACTATGCGCTGTATGCCGATATGTCAAATCGGGTCATGGAAACGCTTGAAAGACTTACGCCCGCCATTGAAATATACAGTATTGATGAAGCCTTTTGCCAACTCGCAACTCACTCGCCTTCGCTCGAATTAGAACAGATCGGGAAAACGTTAAAAGATACGGTCAAGCAACATACTCACCTTGCCGTAGGCGTTGGTATTGCACCAACCAAAACCCTTGCCAAATTAGCAAACTATGCGGCAAAAAAGTGGCAAAAGACACAAGGTGTTGTTGATTTATCCAATCGGATTAGACAACACAAACTCATGGCGATTACCCCCGTTGAAGAGGTGTGGGGAATTGGTCGACGTTTAGCGAAACAATTAAATGTGCTGAAAATCAATACCGCGCTCGATTTGGCAAAATTATCGCCCCATGAAGCACGTAAAAAATTTAATGTAATCGTTGAGCGCACCGTACGTGAGCTCAATGGTGAATCTTGCTTAACACTTGACAATATTCATGAACCACGTAAACAAATTATCTGCTCGCGATCATTTGGCGAGAAAGTCACCGAATTAGAGGTGATGCAGGCGGCAATTTGTAACTACACGGCCAAAGCAGCGGAAAAGCTACGACATGATAAGCAATATTGTAAACACATTACCGTATTTATTAAAACAAGCCCTTTTGTCCCTAACTCACCTTATTATAGTAACTATTCATCAGAGGTCATCGCTGCAACAAATGATACTCGTGAGTTACTCACTGCGGCTCAAAATATTTTACAACGGATCTGGCAACCCAATAAACATTACCAAAAAGCAGGCGTCATTTTGAATGATTTTTGTGATAATGAAACCAATCAATTCGATCTGTTTATTGATCATCACAAAAAAACCCGAAATGGTGATTTGATGCAAGTGATTGATAAAATTAATTACTCTCATTTAGGGAAAATTTTTTTTGCCTCGCAAGGTGTCAACGGCCAATGGCATATGAAACAAAATCGACTGTCACCGGCCTACACCACTCGAATTGCTGATATTGCGACCGTCAAACTTTAAACTTTATTTAATTTATATATCATTTTTCATCTCATCGCTTATAATCAATTTATTTTTAAACACGTAGACTAAAACAAATGATACATAACCAATCGATTTACAGTAAGGATGGCCACATAGTACAAGTAAAATACGGCTTTTGCTGGGGCGCATTCTTTTTTGGATGTTTATGGTTCCTGTATAAACGACTCTGGACTGCGGGTATCAGTTGGCTTGTTTTCATCATACTCATTGGTATAGTCAAAAACGATTTACAGCAACAACCTGGTTTTAATAAAATTTTACCTATTTCCACCCTTGTTTTTATCACTTACTCAATTGTACAAGGTGTGACGGCTAATCCGATGTTAATAAAACATTGACAAAAAAAGGTATGTAAAAATAGGTTACTGCCCTACTCATGATCGATTTTAGCTCGCCGTTCTAGTAAGTATGTCCTTTGTATTGCCGTCTTTTTTGCGAGTTGAGCATGCTCAATAAAGTGGGTTAACTCAATTGGCCCTTTTTTGAAAGTGAGATACTGATGGTGATTGATTCCAATAGTATCGCCACAACGTTCACAATATATTTTCCGTTTCGTTAAAAAAGGAATGGTTTTGATAGCAAAAAAGCTGACCCATTCCCGTTCTATATTTAAAACCCATCGCTTGGCATCATCGCAATTATAGCAATAACATTGTGTAAAATTGGGGATATCAACGATATCTTTCTCCCATCCGAAAATAATCAACATGGTTCCTATTCCGTATTCATTTATTTTTATACTAAATACTGCCGAGTAATACTGGTGGTTGATTGATGAATATCTTGTAAAGTACCACTATAAATAATCTTACCGCCGTTGGCACCGGCTTCTGGCCCGACTTCAATCAACCAATCAGCTTGTTTAATAACACTCAAGTTATGCTCGGCAATAATCACCGAGTTCCCTTGCTCGACCAGCTGGTTAAATAATTTTATTAGCTTTTTAACATCGTCCATATGCAGCCCAACGGTCGGTTCATCAAGGACATATAACGTGCCTTTTTTATTTAAATGAGACGCTAATTTTAAACGTTGTAACTCACCACCGGATAACGTTGATAACGCTTGATTCAAATGGATGTAATCTAAACCTACCCTTTCAAGTGCTTGCAGTAAATCGACAAAGGGTTGATCACTAAAAAAAGCGATACTGTCCGTTACTGACATATCGATCACTTCAGCAATGTTTTTGCCTTTATAATGATATTTTAATGCGTTATCGTTATAACGTGAACCGTGACAACGTTCACAAAGGGTTTCGATGTCATCCATAAATGACATATCCGTGACAATCACTCCCTTTCCTTTACAGTTTGGGCAAGCTCCTTTCGAGTTGTAACTAAAATAGGCAGTACTGACATCGTTAGCTTGTGCAAAAAGTTTTCGGATATAGTCATTAATATCCATATAGGTTGATAAAGTAGAACGAATACTGGTACCAATATTTTTTTGTGAAATCGCCACGACAGGCTGAGTTATATTACGTAACAACACATCCATTAATGAACTTTTACCGGCACCCGCTACGCCGCACAATACGGTTAATACGCCTAATGGGACATTAACGGTTACGCCTTGAAGGTTATGAAAATGAATATCGTTAAGTGTTATCCATGCGGTTGGCTTACGCGCAATGCGTTTAAGTGGTAGGGATTGACGTAACTCTTTACCGGTGAAGGTATCGGCACTTAATAACCCCTCAAATGAGCCTTGATATACAATTTGCCCACCACGTTGCCCTGCACCCGGCCCCATGTCAATAATATGCTCAGCAATACGAATCAATGCAGGATGATGTTCAACCATCAAAATCGTATTACCACGTGCTTTTAAATGAAATAACGATTTGGTGAGTTTCTCTATATCTTTAGGGTGTAAGCCAATGCTGGGTTCATCAAGCACGTATAAAATGTCGGATAGCGCACTGTTAATATGTCGCGCAATTTTAACGCGCTGTCCTTCACCGCCAGATAATGTCCCCGTTGCCCGACTGAGCGTTAAGTAACCTAAACCAATATTGATTAGTGCCAATAACCGATTGCTAATTTCACGTTTGATTTCACCAGCAAGCGGGTGTTCGATATCTTGGATAAAATCACATAATGCCGTTAAAGGCAACAAGCAGGCATCGGAAATACTTAAGCCATTAATTTTACAACGTTGAATTGTCTCATTAACCCGGGTACCATGACACACTGGGCAAGTTTGTTCAACCACAAATTCATCGACACGTTTGGCATGCCTTTTCCCTTCATCACTATTAATGATGCTGCGCTCCATCCTAGGTACAATCCCTTCAAATTTAGCCGTTGCAGGCCATGCGAGTGGCGGATTTTTTAATTTAATTTGTGGTGAATATAAAAAAAGGGCTAACTCTTCGGATGAATAATCACTGATCTTTTTATCTAAATCAAATAGACCACTGTCCGCATAACGCTTCCAACGCCAAGCGCCAGGGTGAAAAGTGGGGAAATCAATGGCATCTTCATTTAATGATTTATCAAAATTAATCAAATTTTCAAGAATTAAGGTACGATACACACCTAAACCATCACATTTATGACATTTACCTTTTGGGTGATTAAATGAGAATATATCAGAATAGCCAACAAAAGGCTGACCAACCCGAGAAAACAATAAACGTAAAAAAGTATAAATATCAGTATAAGTCCCTAATGTCGAACGCGCATTATCACCTAATCTTTTTTGGTCAATAATGATCGTAACCGGTAAGTTTTCGATGATATCAACATGGGGGCGTTCATATCTTGGCAAGTAGCGTTGCACAAAGCTAGGAAACGTTTCATTTAATTCGCGCCTTGACTCAGCACCGATGGTATCAAAAATCAACGATGATTTGCCCGATCCTGAAACACCGGTTATCACCGTTAATGTTTTTTTAGGAATGTCGACTGAGACCCCTTTTAGATTATTCTCGGTTGCGTTAACCACTTTGATCACGTTTTGATCCATTTTAAACACCTCTTCAAGACTTTACTTCAATCTATTTTTACAACACTGAGTGAATATTGTACTCCTTATTGGATTGAATCACAGTACTGTTAGTGTAATGAAGCGATCCTTTCATTAAAATCTAGCCTTTGTGTATTCACCTATTCGGCTGTTTTATCAGGCTTGTTTTGATTGATCCCACATACATAAGTTACCTCATGCATGGTGATAAGCCAACTGACAACTCCCTTCACACCTACCTGATAACATTATAATGGTTTAATATATAAAAAAGCGTCGATAAATTACAGCATTGAACCACTGTCTAGCGTAAAACATATTGATTTTAAGATTTATTTTTCCTGATCGATAAGGAAAAAGTTGATTAGCAATTTTATTTTTTCCTTTTTATACTGAATTTGAATTGAAAATCAACAATGGGGATTGCGTTATGAATAATAAAGGATTACCAAAGGATTTTTTATGGGGCGGTGCAGTTGCAGCCCATCAACTTGAAGGTGCATGGCAAACCGATGGCAAAGGTATCAGTGTTGCTGATGTTATGACCGTTGGTTCACCAAAAAGTTTTCGTAAGATAACGAAAGGCGTCGTTGCGGGGGAATATTACCCAAACCATGAAGCCATTGATTTTTATCATCGATATAAAGAAGATATTGCGCTTTTTGCCGAAATGGGATTTAAATGTTTTAGAACATCCATAGCGTGGTCCCGCATCTTTCCAAAAGGGGATGAACTAGCGCCAAATGAAGCTGGACTAAAATTTTATGATGACCTTTTTGATGAATGTTTAAAGCATAATATTCAACCGGTTGTCACCCTGTCTCATTTCGAACTACCTTATCATTTAGTAACTGAATATGGTGGATTTCGTAATCGAAAACTGATTGATTTTTTCATCCGTTTTGCTGAAGTTTGCTTCGAGCGTTATAAACATAAAGTGAAGTATTGGATGACATTTAATGAAATTAACAATCAAGCTAATTTTCATGAGGATTTTGCCCCCTTTACCAATTCTGGGATTGACTATCAAGCGGGTGAAAACCGTGAACTCATCATGTATCAAGCCGCCCATTATGAACTGGTTGCGAGTGCAAAAGCTGTCCAAATTGGTCACGCTATTAACCCTGATTTTGAAATTGGTTGTATGATTGCGGTGGTACCGATTTATCCCGAAACCTGCAAACCGGGTGATGTCTTAATGGCACAAAAAGCCATGGAGCGCCGTTATTTCTTTACCGATGTGCATGTACACGGTGATTACCCAAATTACATGAAAAAATATTGGCAGCGCAAAGGATTTACCTTAGATATCACCAATGAAGATCGTGAAACACTGAAAAAAGGCACTGTCGATTACATTGGCTTTAGTTACTACATGTCCAATGCAATTAGGAAAAAAGACGGTAATGACAGCTATGAATATAACGAGAGCACAGACCTCGTTGGCAATCAGTATGTAAAAGCGTCAGATTGGGGATGGCAAATCGATCCCGAAGGGTTACGTTATACCCTTAATTGGTTAACTGACATGTACCGACTCCCGCTGTTTATTGTCGAAAATGGCTTTGGGGCTTACGACAAAATACAACCCGATGGATCAATAAATGACGATTACCGTATCGAATATTTACGTGAACATATCAAACAAATGAAATTAGCCGTAGAAGAGGATGGTGTTGATTTAATGGGCTATACGCCATGGGGATGTATTGATCTTGTTTCGGCCGGTACTGGTGAAATGGAAAAACGTTATGGCTTTATTTATGTCGATAAAGATAACAAAGGAAACGGCACATTAAAACGCAGCCGAAAAGCCTCATTTGCATGGTATAAGCAAGTTATTTCATCAAATGGTGAGAGTGTATAATAATCCATTTTGTTTAGGAGGAAATATGAAAAAAGCGTTGATCATATGTGCGGCGGGTATGTCATCATCATTGATGGCAAAGAAAGTAACCGATTATTTTGCAAGTAAAGGCCAAGAGATATCCGTTGATGCCGTTTCCGCAACAGAGGGAAACAACATGATAAAAAACTCTGATTTTTCATTATTTTTAATTAGTCCACAAACCATGATGATGCTTGATAAATTCAAGAAACTTGGTGATGAAGCGGGTAAACCCGTTGTGAGTATTCCCTTCCCAGCGTATATTCCGATACAGTCTGGAATTGAACAACTCGCGGCACTGATCGAGAATAATATTGCATCATGATGATCAAGACATGTTGATTTATAAGAGTGCATCGATGACATCATTCACCGTCATCGTTGCTTACTCTTTAGGTCAATAAGCGATAATGTCTTAACAATAAAAGACATGAACCATAAAATGGAAGTTATTCATCACCAGAATAATATTCAGCTCGAGGGTAACTGATATAAATGATTAAAAATAAGCAACGTGAACTCATTAGTTTACTCGTTCATGCTAAAAACACATTTAAAACCAGTATTGAACTCGCAAAAGAGTTGTCATTATCCGATCGTACTGTTCGGACTTATCTTAACGATTTAAAAGAGATTATTCAGGACAATGGTGCGTTAATTATTAGCAAGCAGGGATATGGTTATCAATTACAGATTAACGATAGAAAAGAGTTTAATTTATTTTTGATTAAACATCATTTTATCGATAAAAATCAGCCCCAATCAAAATATCGGGAGTCTTCAGAAAGGAAACATTATTTACTCAATTTATTACTCTTAGAAAGCCAGCGAATAAACATTGATGATTTATCTGAGTATTTATGTATTAGTTCATCACAACTCAACAAGGATATCGCTGAAATAAAAAGCCAACTCCTTCCTTATGAATTATCGCTCAAAAAGTCTAAATCGCTGATTTTTGTTGACGGTCAAGAAAGTGCTAAACGGCACTTTATTATGAGTTACTTCTTTCATCAAGATTCGATTCATTTTTTACAACGGTTAACCTATTCACATCATTTTATCGAAACAATCAGCTTTGATATGTTAACGATCATCATATTAGATGAGTGCCGTGAAGCACAAATCAAATTATCGGATGTGATGATTCAAAATATTGTTTTACACCTCTCTTTAAGTATTAAACGCCTGCAATCTGGACTGGCGATTCAACATCTCAATATGCCTAAATCGACGATTGAATCACTTGAGTTTCATGTTGCTAAAAAGATCCTTGTTCGCGTTGAAGCAATTATTGGTTTCGATTTTCCAAAAGAAGAACAAATGTATTTAACCTTGCATTTAATGGCAAAATCAAATCTTCTTAATCACGAATCGGATAGTAATCTCAATTTAGCTATCAGCCATCTTCTCATTAAAATACAACAAGAAACCGGTTATCGTTTGTACCAAGATGAACAACTCAAGCATGGCTTAATTCAGCATTTAAAACCGATGTTGATTCGTTTAGAGCAAAATATTAAATTAGACAATCCACTATTATGTGAAATAAAAGAAAATCACGCTGAGCTTTTTACACTGACAAAGCATTATTGTAAACAGTTACCCTTCCTGATTGATTATGATATTAACGATGATGAATGGGGGTATTTAGCACTGCATTTTTTGGCCTCAATCGAAAAACTTAAAAATGACCAAAAAATTAAAGTTCTCATCATTTGTGCGACCGGAATGGGCAGCGCTCAGTTATTAAAAAATCGAATTCAACGTGAATTTGAAGATAAACTCAACATAGTCGCCACCGTTGGCTACTATGAAACCAATAATGACATCCTCAACGAAGCGGATTTTATTATTTCATCCATCGACCTCTCCTCGAAAATTATTAAAATTCCGGTATTTCATGTTTCCGTATTTTTTAGTGAACAAGACGTGCAAAAAATTCGCCGATTTATTTCATTGCGTCAAGCCCCTGTCTCCGTGCGCAAAGATGAAACGTCGGTGCTGACGCATTCGCAAAAATGCCTTCCCCACATAGAACATACCGTTGATGACTTACTGGCGAATTATTTTTATTGTTATGAACAAAAACAACCGAATAGAGAGCCCGTTTTAGCGCATTTACTTGATTTACTTGCTATCGACGAATCACTCGATTATAAAAAAAACATGATGCAACAAATGGATAATCGAATGATGTTAGGTGAAATACTCTTCAGTTCAACCATTGTTGTTCCACACCCCGCCGTTCCTGTTGGGCAGTTATCTAAAATTGGCATTGCCATTATTCCTGAAGGTCTATTTTGGAGTAATGATTATCCAAATGTTCATTTTGTTTTTATGATTTCACCGTCTGTGTATCAAAACCCTGATTTAGCCATGATGACAAAAGCAATCGTCGCGTTAATAGACGATTTAGACTTACAAGAGAAAATGCTAAAAACAAAAACCTACATGCAATTCAAACAACTTTTTATAACACTGATTGAAAAGGAATATGACCATGAATGAAAAATTGTCCTCAGAACAGATTCAACTCGTTGCGTTTACGATCATTTTGCATAGTGGTAACGCCAAAATGAAAATACATGAGGCATTTAAAGCAATGCGAAATGCCAATTTTGTGCTAGCCCATGAATTACTTGAAGCGGCGAATGACGAGCTCTTAGAAGCGCATAAATCTCAAACGGAATTACTGCAATCTTACGCCAATGGCACAAAAATAGAGATGGAAATCATCATGGTACATGCTCAAGACCATTTAATGACGGCAATGACACTCCATGAAATTGCAAGTGAAATGTCTCACTTATACTCATTAAATCACGAACTCCGTCAAACGTTAAAATTGTAACAATCGAAAGTGATACAAGAGGAGATGACAATGCATAAAAAAATGGGCTTAACCCATCTTTATTTTAATCGTTTCTTAGCTGTTCGCTATAGTACGGCCTTTTTTTTATTCTTAAATCTTTATTGGGCTGTTTTTCTATTAGGCTCACGATCAATGGTGGTGATTTTACCCCTTTTCCTATTTGTTTTAAGTATCTTCACCGCCTTAGAACAGATTAAACTCTACCGCAACCATAGCAATAAATTACCTTATGCCCATTTTTTTTATAAAGTCATATTGTTAACCAGTATTATCTTACTCATTACCCTTTATTCACCCTTTTATAATGTCTTTTATCCATTTTTAAAAAATACACAACATGTTTTAAACATATTGACGGTGTTACTTGTAGTAAGCCTATCTATTTCTTTTTTAATGCTTAAAAAGCTCAATAAAATTAAGCTCAACCAAGATAAACATTTTGCAAGAGTTGAAGCTTACAAAAAAATTATTAATTAAATAAGGAAAATTAAATGAATACAGGATTTGTCATTTTACAAAAATATTTAATGACCCCGATGGCCAAAATATCACAATTGAGGCTTGTGCGTGCTGTTATGGCCGCGGGTATGGCATCAGTGCCGTTTACGATTGTCGGTTCCATGTTTTTAGTGTTTAACATTTTACCGATGACATTTACCGGACTACAAGGCGTGTTTGAAAATACATTCTTTAAAGTCAGTGATCTTTATATGGTTGCCAATACAGCAACCATCGGTATTTTAGCGCTGTATTTTAACTTTGTGGTCGGGTATGAATTAACCAAAATTGAAGCGGAAGAAACAGGACTTAACGTCAATGCACTCAATGGCGCCCTACTTTCAGTTTTTGCTTTTTTTATGACACTTCCCGAGTTAGTGATGCAAAATAATGTGATTCATTTAATCAATGCTCCAAGTGAACACATCATTAATGGTCTAAGAATCGGTTCAACCATTGTCCGCCTTGGCACTGCCGGCATATTTATTGCGATTATTATGGCCGCGTTAGCAACACAATTATATTTTCTTTGTATCAGACGAAATTGGGTCATCAAAATGCCTGAAACGGTGCCATTAGGTGTTTCACGATCATTCTCTGCACTCATTCCAACGTTTGTGATTGCATTTTGTATCATCATCATCAACGGCTGTTTTATCTATTTCGGTACCGATATCTATAGCATCATTTCGATCCCGTTCCAATTTGTCACCAACTTAACAAAAAGTTGGCTCGGCGTCATGGTGATTTTATTTTTAATTCATGCATTATGGGTTGTCGGTATTCATGGCGCGAGTATCATTGGAGCCTTAATTACCCCAATCACCTTGGTCAATATGAACGAAAACACACTAGGGGCTCATATTCCATTTGCTGGTGAGTTTAATAATTCGCTGGTTATCTTAGGGGGATCAGGCGCCACATTATTGATGACGTTTTTTATTACCTTTTATGCAAAATCAAGTCAATTGAAAATATTAGGCCGGGCATCTGCCGTGCCGGCCATATTCAATATTAATGAACCCATCATCTTTGGTTTACCTATCGTTTATAATCCTTACTTAGCGATTCCTTTTTTCTTAGCGCCTATGGTATGTGGTACGTTGGGTTATTTTGCAATAAGCTTACACATCATCAATCCGGTGGTGGCGTTAATTCCTTGGCCATCTCCGCTAGGTTTAGGTGCATTTATTAGTACAGGTGGGGACTACAGAGCGATTTTTGTCGCCATATTATCAGCGGTTGTGGCACTACTTATCTATCTTCCTTTCGTCAAACTTTACGACAACAAACTGTATAAAGAAGAACAAAGTAAGATTAAAAATGAGGGTGAAATACGTTAATCTTATGATTAACATGTCATTATTTCAGCTAAAAATAATGACATCTTTTAAATCAGGAAATGATATAACAATATTCGGTATCATTTCCTATTAATGTTACTGCCACGATACTCAAATTCAAAACGGTCTAGTTGATACTTCAATCATCGCATTGTTGTTTTGGTATTTAGGCTCGTAATTTTCGGTAAAACGATGGTGCTAATTAATTATGCTGCAATAAAAAGGGTGCCCAACGCACCCTTACGATACAAAAAATCATCAATAATTAAAAATCATATTTCATCATAACAAAAGCATTAACCCCATCACGTTTACCGCTGTAACCACGTAAAATGATATTTAGACCAAAATTAGTCTCATTTTCAATCGGTTTTGCTTTTATCCCCAATTCAAAAATACCGGTTGATCCTTTGACACTTGGCGCATTAATCGCCATACCGGCTACGTTAGCGTTCGCTTTAGAATTAAACTCATACTCATAAATACCCGCTAAGGTAAAAATTAAACGAGCCGAAGATTGATAATTAAATTGTTCTTTTAACTGTACTCGCGATGATGTTAATGTTTGAAAATGAATATTATCACCATCAATCACAACACTATCACTGCTTAAACGACTATAAAAATAGCGTAGTGATGAGTCAAAACTATATCGGTTATTAAGTTGGTAAATATACCCAGAGCCTAAGTTCACACCAATATATCCCACTTTGCTATCATAACTTGCGGCACTGCCCGCCCCTGTAATAATATCATGTGACAAAAACGCGGTTTTAGCCTGGCCAAACCGAAAGGCCCCATCAATATAGAATTCGTTTTCGGCATTAAATTGACTGTATTTACTAAATAATGATGCGCCATAATTATAAGTATGACCACGTCCATGCACACTCCCGGAAGCAAAATCATTATAAGTATCATAATGACTACGCCCATACTCAATGGCGATACCCGCATACAAGTTGTCTAAAATTTGATAACGAGAACCAACCATAATACGGTAATCGTTTGAATCAATCGATGAACCACTATCATATTGGTTAATACCGCCATCGATTGCCGCTATTGGCGTAAATGTCCCTGCATCAACATGCTTTAATGATAAATGGCTTAAGGCATCCGCGCCACGCGTCACATTCATTAATGTTGCAAGGCGTCCTTCTGCCAGCGGTTTGATATTATCATCGACTTTTTCTTTAATGATCTCAGTGATTTTGTCAATCGTTGCCACAACAGAGTCATCTTTAATGCTGTAGCTGATGTCTGCTTCTCTGACTAATCCGACCTTAACTTTATTATCACTGTTGGTTAAATCAAAAAAATCATTTAAAGACGTGGTATCATCGCCTTGAGTGACCACTCCACCATTTACTGTAATCAAATTGATCGTGTCACCAACATTAATATTCGTAGTACCCGATATTCCTGTCAATTTGGTGTATGAGACATTCGTTGTTGGCGACGTGTCTGACGGTTGATAGGTATTACGATTAGATAATTCATCGGTCACGGTAATTAAAGCCGAACTGCTGTCATTAATCACGGATTTATTATAATCATTAATGGCAAATTGATAATATTCAAAATTACCTAACTTAGTGACCGTTAATGGGCTAGAACTCATATTTAATGTATTATCCGTAAAAACATTATAATACAGGGTGCTCATATCATCATTAAATGCGGATAAATACCCGCCCCAAAGTTCGGCATGATAACTACCATCATCACTTTGTAATTTTACATCACCCTCAATATTAACCGTACTGTGTGCCGAGACATTAACAACGACCGTGGCATCAGTGTAACTGCCCGTAAATGCAGCCACTTGAGCTGACGCGCCGTAAATACTACCTGTGACAGTACCACCAGTAAGATTCACCGTACCATTGGCATTCGCAGTAATATTCGTGGTTGATGTTGCAACGCCGGTAGCGGTATCCGTTACGGTTGCTGTTGCATTAGCATCAACATCAACGGATGCACCATAAATACTGCCAGTAACTTGACCTTGAGACATATTCACCGTCCCAATTGCATCAGCCGTGATCGTCGCAGTCGCGCTCGCCGCTGCCGTCGAGCCGGAATACACATAGGCATACACTGAACCTTCAGTAATCACTGAAGCGCCATAAAGATTACCCGTAACGGTTCCACCATAGATATTGACAGTGCCTTGACCCTTAATGGTCCCCACAACATTCATTGTGGCATCAGCACTGGCATAAGTTTCGGCAGAAATTCGAGAGGTATCGACCACATAGGCACCATAAATATTATTGCTCACTGTACCGCCGTACATATTTACACTGCCCGTTACATCAGCACTGATCGTTTTATCATTTATCACTGGGGCGGTCGCATCAGTAAACGCTTCTGCTGATGCAGATAGCGGCACATCTGCCGATGCACCAATCAGATTGTCCACCGATCCAGCATCCATAATGATCACATTATTGTTTAATTCGCAGCGTTGATTATCTAAACACGTCGCACCATAGATATTCGTCGCGGTATCCGGTGTACCCGTGATATGAATAACATTATTGCTTGGTTCAGTTGGCCTTAATTCACCACTCCCATCTAGACGATTTTCGCTATCACTGCTGTCTAACGTAATCACCGCGCCACTTAATAAATGCGTGTCCGTATCACTGTGCGTTATTGCAAATGCAGTTGGAGAAACTAAAAGCGTCGATATTGATATAGCCAAATACGTCTTACTAAAAGACTTGAGGTTAGCACTTATTTCCATCTTTATTCCTAGTTAAGTTATTAATCATTCTTATTATGGGCATTTTGAACCATGACTCGGTTTTAAATAGTGTTATTAAATGATTCAAAATGATGGTGAAATTAGTGGTTAATTTATCAGCTTTAAATTTTCTTTTCCATATAAAAACACTTTAAACACAATAAATTAACATTGGTAAAAAAATAATGTTTGCGAACTGAATAAAGACGTGACGAAGCGACTGTTATCGAGTGATGAATTAATTTTTCGGTAAGCGATATCACACTTATGTGTGTGAGATTTTGATGTATCTGTCTAAATAGTGCTGAAGCTTAGTATCACAAAATAGCTTGTCATTTATAGACTGAATGGTTTGATTATAAAGGTAAGTAAATACTTCGCATTAGAGCTGGCGGGAGTTGAATTATTTTATAATCAATTGATTAATTAAGATAAAAATATTTTAATTTTTTTCGTAGTCCAATTTTGGTGCCAATGGGGAAAGTGAGCTCATTTTGTGGGGTTGACAAAATGTGATTTACACCAAATTGTAGTTTTGCTCGTTCGTAAAAAATCAAAAGAGTCATTTCTTTTCTACGCCGTAAATTCTATATATTTTTCTCTTTTAGCCTGAATAAGGCAATAACTTAATACGTGATATAGATCATAGATATTAATAAACTATTCCGAATTCCTGATAAGTAGCAGAATTTTTTTAAAGCGACATGAAATAATTGCTGTATATTAGTTACATTGTTTAGAGTAAAACGTATAAATAAAATGTATTTTAATGATAAATAGGAAAATTCACATGGATAATGAATGGTTATGTAGAAAAAGAAGTGATGATGAACCATATCCCGCGAAATCATTTAATTCAGCAACAATAAATGAGCCTGATGATCAATTCCACCGTGATAGAGCACGAATAACTCATTCTGCATCATTTCGCCGTCTTCAGTCAAAAACACAAATTATTAATCTTGGAGACAGTGATTTTTATCGAACACGACTTACTCACTCTCTTGAAGTTGCCCAATTAGGTTCGAGTATATGCAATGCTTTAAGAGCTAAATATAAAAATGAGTTCGAAATTTTAACATGGATCCCTGAAAATAGCTTAATTGAGGCAATTGGTTTAGGACACGATTTAGGCCACCCACCATTCGGACACGCCGGAGAAATTGCGTTAAATAATTTTATGAAAGACCATGGAGGGTTTGAAGGAAATGGTCAAACCTTAAGAATAGCTGCCAAACTTGGGGAATATTCACCTCATCATGGTTTAGATTTGACTCGAAGAACACTTTTAGGTTTAGTTAAATATCCAGCTATCCATAATACTGTAGCTAATTATGATCTTGACGCAAAATGGTCAAAAAACAATATTGAAAGTTCAAAGCCACCTAAATGTATTCTCAACGATGAGAAGGAAGTTCTTGATTGGATTTTACGACCTCTCTCAGATGAAGATAAAAAATGCTTTATGAGTATAGTGGAGAATACCAATATAGAAATTAAAAAACACCATAAAACCCAATATAAATCGCTAGATTGTTCAATCCTGGAACTCGCTGATGACATGGCATATGGAGTACATGATCTAGAGGATGCATTAGCATTAGGTTTAATTACTTCAACACACTGGGAACAAGATTTATTATCTCTTAGTGATAAATTTCCGAGTTCCCCATTAATTAAAGAAAAAGATACCTATATTCAACGGCTATTTTCATGTTCAGGTAAAGAGAGAAAACATGCTATAAGTAAGCTAATTGGCTATTTTGTTAGTTCTATTTCTATAGAAAGAAGAGCTCTTTTTCAACATCAATTACTTTCTTTTAATGCTGTGATGGAAACTGATGCCGCTGAATGCCTTAAAGCTTTAATCGACTTAGTTGTAAAGTACGTGATTAAACGCAACCAAGTTCAACTCTTAGAATTTAAAGGACAAAATATTGTTTTAAATTTATTCGAAGTTTTTAGTGAAAATCCAAATAAGCTACTACCCAAAAATAAGCTTGAAGAATATACACTAGCAAATAATGAACATAAAAAAAGGGTGATTTGTGACTATATTGCAGGCATGACTGATATATATGCGACAAAACAGTACTGTCGTTTATTTATGCCTAATATGGGATCTATTTTTGATCATATTTAATAAACATTATTTCTAATATTAGAAATTAAATAACAAGGGATAAATATGTCGGCAATTATCAAAGATAAACTTTCCCAATATTTACAAAATATTCAACAAGGAAAATTAATCAATTTTACTATTTTTAGAGAGACTCTATTAAAAAGAAATATTCCGGATACGAGAATTGATCGACTTTTTCGAGTAGATCTAATTAAACGAAGGCAATATAAAGTAGAAATATTAAATGAAAAGGATTTCTCCGATTTATGCCAGCAAGTGAGCTATGATGATTGTACAAACCGAATAACTTCTGCTTTTAAAGGCAGAAGTCATAAAGTATCAGTGAGTGGCTCTTTCCTACTACTTAAATCACCACACATAGAGCATCCACAGGTTATTATTTTTAATGAAGAAAGCTGGCTCTGTCCTGTAAAATCTTGTAAACAACTACTACTTGTCGAAAATTTAGAGAACTTTTTATCTTACCAGCAAACAATAGACTTACTTAAACAATGGGGATTCATCTCAAATAACGTATTGGATATCGTATTCAGTGCAGGTAATCAAATCAATAATAGCCTTCATCGCGACTACCTTTTTTCCTATGAGAAAGTTTTCTGTTTATTTGATCTTGATGTTGGTGCACTAAAAACATTTAAGAGCCTGACAAAATGGCTATTAAGAGAGCGCTTAGAATTCATTATTCCTCCGAATGTTATTGAGCACCTACTTTGTTCTGAATGGCACCTTTCTGATTCTGAGCGTGCTTTATTAACAAAATATACCGGACTCTCAACTGAAATAGATAATCTCATTATCACAATGCGTGATAGCAGTAGAAAATTAGAGCAGGAGACTTATCTTTATATAACTAACAAAGAGGCTAGCTTATGCAACAAGAAAATGCTTTTGTAGATCGTTTTGCCATCCGGCGGTTAATCTTTGTTAACAGTGCAGCTTACGCTTATACCGAAATTAGGATTGACCAACATACAGCTTTATTTGGGCGCAATAATCTTGGTAAAACCTCAATGTTAAATGCTCTCAAACTCTTTCTTTTACCAGAGATCAATTTTCGGCAATGCGACCGCAAATTTGGCTTTAAGGGCGCTAATGGTAAACAATACGAAGGGCCTGAAAGTTACCAATATTACTTTCCAGAAGATCGTTCTTTTATCATTCTTGAAGCTGAAAATATTCATGGTCCTTTTTGCCTAATATTACATCGAGGTAGTAGTGAATTAAGCTATGGCCGCATGGCTGTACCCATTAATTATGATGAAATAAGATGCCTATTTTGGGACTTATATCATAGTGACAATGAAGGCCTTGGCTCACCATTAGAATCCTTGTCACTAAAGGGGATCTTATCTCAGCTCTGGACACATAAAGCGGAACCTTTAGGGGATGTTAAAATTCTCAAAGAACGATTATTTAGTGAGAATCGCATTGATCCCTTTCATAGTCGTTACTGTCTTTTACCCTTCAGACACGGTGGAACCCCAAAAGAAATTGAAGCCTGGCGTCAATTAATTCATTTAGCCTTCGATATTAGCGCTAAAGACGACAAAACCTTACCTACAGCAATAGCAACGATCATTGAGGGAGAAAAAAAACGTTCAGAAGAACAAGTTTCTGTCGATTTTGCCGAAATTTTGGATGGTTATCATGCGTTAAAAGTAAACAGCAATCGACTACAGAAAATTCAGAATGCTCTACCTGAGTGGCTAGAGCTGGATAACCTCTATGAACAATATAAGCATGATACTAAACATTTGGCACAACAATGCTATAACCAAATTGAAGCACTCAATATCTCCATCAATACGAATGGACAGAAATTAAAACACGCCCTTGAAGCTCAAAATAATGCTAAAAATAAAGAGAAGCATGCTAATCAGCGTTATACTGAATTAACCAATAAACTTCATCAAACCCAAGGGGAACTTAAGTCTGAACGTAAAATATTGGATGACATAACACAACGCATTAAACTTATAAAAAAGATAAAAGATGAATATCCAGGTACCTTTTCTAACAACGAAATTATTGAGTTACTACAGGAGCATATCACTGAGCAAAGTACTCTATTGGACACTTTGCGAAATGACAATAAACGTCAAGAAAGAATGATGTTCTTGATAGAAGAACAGAAATCATTACAAGCAAATAGAGAACAATACAAGATCTTATTAGAAAGCGAACAACCTTTATTACTTGAAACGTTAAAACCAGAAACAGCTAGATTACTTTATAATCTTAACCATGGATTTGCAGATATTCAAATGCGACTCAATGAGAAACAAGCAGAGTCTATAGAAGCATTTGCTGATCTATTTACTATTGATCAACAAGGTATATGGTTTCTAGAGCAACAGTTACTAAAAACTGTCTCCTCTTTTGATAAAAAACAAAATAAAGAGCTATTGCAAAAAAAATTATTAGAGACTGAGCAGGATATTACGCGGAATGATAAGGAGTTGCATGAACTTAAACGACAAGGTACTGACAGTAAAGAAATAATCAAACAAAAACAGGATACAGCGAAGAACCGACTAATTAAAACTAAAGAGGATATTGAGCGAATAAAAGCTGAGGAAACTTATCAAAAAGATTACAAAAAATATACTCAGCAAGTTGAGACCGTCGAAGAGGTCCTAAAAGCCCTCTCTGCTGAATCTGAAAAAATACAGGAACAAATAATTCTCCTAAAAAAAGAAACAGCCCGTAGTGATGATGTGGTTAATACCTTAAAAGAACAGCAACGAAATAATAATGTCTTTCATGATCAATTGAATCAGGTAAAAGAAGTTACTGCACCAAGTATACAATTATTGTTTTCTCAATTAGAAGCAGAACAATGTGAGCTCACACATGATGCCGTCGCAAAGACTCGTTCCCAAGCCGAGCATTTAAAAGAGTGTTCTGAATCAATACAAGAACTTTTATCTAACTTATTAAAAGCAGATATTATTGAGAATACTGAAAATGCTGGTTTTAAAGGTAGTTATACCTATCAGGAGATAAAAAACTTTCATCAATCTTTAAAATTATGTTTTGATAATTTATCAGCGGAACAACAAAATCAACAAGATAGAATTATTGCCCATAATAAAGAAACTGCGATAAAAATTGATGAATTACGCAGTGCTGCCTCTCAGATTCATACATTTGAAAAAGAATTAAATCAACAATTTCTTGCTTATTCAGTCTCTAATCTAGCGGCAATTAAAGTAAAATTTTCATTACATCCTCGATTTGAAGTTCTGATGCGAGAAATGGAAAAGATTAACTTTCATAATAACGAAAATTTGTATGATGAGACGTTATATAACCACCTTAATGATTTTTGTGAAGAATTTTTCAAGCGTTCAACTAACAGCACTCCAACATTACGTATGGAACTAATCATTCAGAAAGTTATTTATTGTTATCTTCTAGAAGGGCATGAAAAGTTTAGTGAAAAAGAACAATCAAATGGAACGACAACAATGGTCAACTGTTTGTTGCTATCTATTTTACTTAAACGTTTATTACGCAACGATGCTTCTATCTCAATACCATTAGTTATGGATGAAATGGGGTCATTAGATAGAGAGAACTTAAAAACAGCTACTTATATCGCTGAAAGTCATGGTTTTTATCTTTTTGGTGCAAGTCCCGATATTTCATCTGAAATTGTGTCTGCTGTAGGTCATTACATTTCATTAGGGGCGTTTAAAGCCACAAAAAGTTATCACGCGGATCGCCTAGTTATTTATCATGGAAAATGTGAATCTTTGACATCAACGAACGAGATAACATCTGAATCGGTAGGTAATGAATGAGTGTATCAACAGATATCACATTAATCCGAATGATCGAGTATAAACAGATCTTTTTTGGACTAATTGATCACTTAGACAAGCAAGAACAAGGGGGTGAAATCCCTCTTGCTCTCTACTATAAACTCGTTACTGATGTGATTAATAATCAAGTTGAACCCAAATCCCGACAATTAAAAGAGACGTTTGATCCTGATAACTTATTCAAAACAGGGTTGCTACTTGAGCTTGATAAAAGTCGTAATATCTTAGTTTTTCAAGGTTTTGTTCTTGATATGTTCAGGCATTTCGATAAAAGCCGATTAAGAGAACTAAGCAGTGAACAACTTGAAAGTTTAAGACAAGATCTCAATGATAGCTACGAACGTTTAAATTCTATTTCACTTTCCCCTGGTGACGAAATATACGAAGAAGTCGTTGCACTCTTGTTTGAGCGACTACGCCATACCCATGGGCGCATTAAACAAAATATAACTAGCCTACAAGGTCAAACTGAGCGTTTATCAGCGATTGCTGAAGCAAAAAATATACAAGATTTAACTCAAACTCGATTAATTAGAGAAGCACTTATACAAATTAATCGTATTTATCAACGTCATGTTTTACCTACCTTACAGTTTCTAAATGAACGTGAAGATTTAAAAAGAGGCAAGCCAGCGTTAACAGCTGTTGGTGAAATTGCACAATTATTCGAACAATCTGGATTCCCTGAAATCAGTCAACGAATACAGTTTGCACAAGGAAGTATCCGTTCTTATTCTAAAAATATTGAGATAATACGTAAAACACTGGAGCGCTATGTCCGGCAAGGGAAACGCCAACGTCATCAGTATGATTGTATTGAACACCTTTTTAATCAACTAAAAGCTGAAAGTCAATTAACTCAAGATGGCAAATTAAATAATAAATATGTGAATAAAGATTCTAAAGCTTTTCACTTCGCCTATCAGTTTACTGGTTTAAAAACACATCGTTTTGCTCCTCGTTTAGATTGGAGAGATAATCATCAATCCGTTTTATTCACAGAATATCTCAGAGTAACACTACCTAAATTAAGGGAAAAATTACAAAATCAGCTCGTTCATTTAGACAATCAAAACAATCTTAATCAAAATGAACAACAGCATATTCGTCATAAAATGAATATACAAAAATTAATGGCGGAATATGTATTACCTAAACAAAGCGATGATCTTCATCTTTTAGTACATAATTATTTATATTTAACGCTTTCGGATTATAAATTAGTTGATTTATTAGATGGTTTAGGTTGGTTACGTAGCAGAATCGGTCTGCCAATAAAAGTACAATTTTTGTTAAAAGAAATTATCTATGGTGGATTAAAACTTGTTTACCATCCACTTCAATTGAATGATATACAGGATACGTCTGATGATTAATAAAGCAAAAAGCCAGGAAATATATTCAGAGTTCATAAATGGTAAAGTAATTAATGATTTTATTACGCTAGATGGACAGTTACAGCAAAATCCACTCTATGAAGAATTGTTTAAACACTATGATGCTATTTATCAAGAACTGTATAGTAATATTGGTTTTGAACTGGTGATGAAACCTGGATTTATGTTTATTAGAAACATGACTAATAATGATCAACTGAGTGATGTTGCCTTAAAAATTCATGCATTATTAACAGTTCTGGGTAGAGGCGTGCAAATACAGGGATATGAGTTTGAGATAATGACAACACATGAAGCGGGAATTAATGAACAATTAATTAAGCTTATTGAAACAGAGGAGATGAAAGAGATTTTAATTGCATGTGAAATTAAAGATCCTCTTGAAAAAGCCATCAATAATATTTTAGTTAAGCGTAATATAGCTTATCGAAATTCTAAAGGAAGTTTAGTGTTATCCTCCGCAGGAAAAGCATTTTTTGAAGAGGTTTTTGGAGAGTTATAGCAAGTTTATGTATTACCTATTTTTAGTTGTTATAATTAAAAATAGGTAATCCTTACTTGTCTGATCATAAAAGATAATACGAACCGGTTAGACTGAATTTAGGATATCAAGTTAGTAAAAAAGGTATTTTTAGTCTTCTACCGATATTTTAATTTATCTGACGACAACCCACCCCATTTAATTGGCTTTTACCATTATTAAGAGGACTTACATTTATTTGGGTATTAATACGCTCTTTTAAGGTCGATACATGAGAAATAACCCCAATTAATTTACCTTCTTGCTGTAATCCTGCTAATGCTGATAATGCCATTTCTAAGGCGTCCTCATCTAAAGTACCAAACCCCTCATCGAGGAAAAGCGAATCAACTCGAACTTTTTGACTGGACATTTTTGATAATCCAAGGGCTAATGCTAAACTAACAATAAAGCTTTCACCACCAGAGAGATTTTTTGTTGATCGAATTTCACCTGCTTGATAGTTATCAATCACACTCAGTTCAAGGGTTTGTTCTTTTGATGGAATTAATAAATAGCGATCTGTCATTTTTACAAGTTGTTGATTAGCATGAGAAACCATAACTTCAAATGTTAAACTTTGGGCAAAATTACGGTATTTTTTACCATCAGCAGAACCAATTAACCCATGTAATTTTAGCCACTTATGATATTCATTTTTTTGCTTATCAATTAACGTTTGTTTATCTTTTAATTTGTTCTTGATGTTTTCATTATCTAAAAGTTGTTGTTTAATTGCTCCCAGTGTTTCAGTATATTCACTCAGTTTTAAAATAAGTGTTTTATCTTCCTGTTCCAACGTTTCATAATCATTTTGTATCAGTGAGACTTGTTGCAAGGTTTCAGCGTAACGTTTTTCGCGGTCATTGATATTCGTTATTATTTCAGTTTTCCTACTTGCCAGTGATGTAGACTGATTAGCTAATGTTTCTCGCTCTTGTTCAGAAAGGCGACAAGTTAAAAAATCAGCTTCACTGGTAAAAGATTTTTTGGCTAAGTGAGAAATAAAACTGTTTTCCTTGCTTTGCAAAGCCTCGGACCTTTGTGTAATATTTGCCGATAAGGTCTGTATTTTTGTTTTGACCTGAGTATCTTGTTCTTTTATCTCATCATACCGTTTTTGAACATTTTGTAATTGCTGTTCAGCATCACTCAACATCTTTCCTAATTTTTCTTCTTCTTCATCTGGCGATTTTTCACCATAGAGCGATGCTCGCAGTTGTTTATACTGCTCTTGTTGTTGTTTAAGTGAAGTCAACTGAACTTGTTTTTCACTCAATTGACTATCAAGCAACTGTTTAATACTATCGAGTTGTTGTTGTTCAGCTTCAATTTGTTTGCTTTGGTCATGATATAAATTGCTTTCTTCCTGATATTTTGACCAGTTATCACGACGAGTACTCAGCTGTACCATAAGCTCTGTCGTATCATTATTTGCTGGTAGTTCAGAAACACCAAATATATTCAGTTGATTCAGTATTGTATTTTTTAATTGGGTATTACGTGAGCTCACACCTTGATGCTGAGACTCTAACTCTTTTAAGTTTTGTTCTACACTAGTGATTTTAGTTGCCAGAACTTCAAGACTATTTTCTATTTTATCTTTTTGTACACTAATCAGTTGTATTTTTTCCTGAGCTTGCTGAATTTCACTTTCAATATCTTCAGCTTGTTTAATGAGTGTAGTTAATACTTGTATTTGCTTCTCTACTTCATCTATTTCAGGAATATTACCAACAGCAAAGGGATGTTCAAGTGCACCACATAATGGACAAGGTGCACCATCTATTAGTTTTTGACGCTCTTCTTCTAAGCTACTTATTTTTAACCTGAAAAGTTTTTCTTTTAGTAAATACTCTTTATCACTACGATATTCTCTTAATAAACGTCCACCTAATATTTCTGATAATACATTTTTCTTTTGTTCAAAGGTCTGTTGGTACTCCTGATACGTCTTTTGGACCTGCGTAAGTTGTTCATTACCATTTTTAGACTCATTGGAATATCCAATTAAGATTTTTGTTCTTTGCTCAATAGCTAATTGATTTTGTGAAAGATCATAAAGGCTTTGTTGAAAGCTGTTTAACTGTTCCTGAATACTGGCAAGTTTCTCGATTAATTGTTCATCCTGAGAATGAATCTTTAAATAATTTTGTACTTGTTGGTTTTTTTCAGCTATTTCAGTTTGTTTTTTTAAAGAGGATTGATAATCAATGCGATTTTTTTCTATCTTAGTAATAAGGTTATTTGACTCATCCTGAACTACCTTAAGTTGGTTTTGTTTTTCTGTTTGCTGTAAATCAAGCGTTCTAACTTTATTAATTATCGGAATAGCCTGTTTTTGTTGCTCTTTAATCTCAACCAAAGACGTTTTCCTCACATTTAATTGAGACTCTTCATCTTTAAGGCTATTGATAATGGCTGGTAATCTGTTTTCAAGCGCTAATAACTGTTCTTGCTCTGTTTTTTGCTCACTACGTAATGTTCTTAGGGTAGCGAACTCCCCCTCTAATTCAGCTGCTTTCAGTGCTAGATTTAGTTTTTGTTGAAAGGTAGCAAACTGTTCAATTTCATCTAAAATGTGTTTTTGTGATACTTTTAAAGTATGTAATTCAGATGATAATGTTTTTAAATTGTTATGTTGACGTAGATTCTCTTGTATTGTCTTTTGTTGCTGAATTAACAGCTTTATCTGCACTGATTTGTCAGTGTGCTGTTGCTTTAGACTATTTTCCTGAGCTTCATCTAAAACTGCTATTCCACCCAATTCAGCTGATAAGATATCTAGTTTTTCTTTTTCAATTTTTTGTCTTTCATGAACTTTTTTAGAGATATCACTATAAATTTCAGTTCCTGTAATTTGCTCAAGAATAGGGGATCGTTCATCTGATGATGCCTGTAAAAAAGCAGCAAAGCTTCCTTGAGCAAGTAGAATTGAGCGTGTAAAGCGCTCAAAGTTCATACCAGTCTTATCTTCAATGGCTAATTTAACATCCGTTTTTTTGGATTCTAAAACCTCGCCATTTAATCCATTTGAAATTTCATGTTTAGCATCCTGCAAAGCGCCATCAATTTTCTTTCTAGCTCGGCTTTGGCTCCAATGGCAACGATATGTACCAGATGAAGAGATAAACGTGACTTCTGCATAACATTCTGCTGTTCTACGTGAGATGATCTCATTATTTTTAGCTGTAATTTTTCCTAGTCGAGGTGTTTCACCATATAAAGCTAAACAAATTGCATCTAAAATTGTCGACTTCCCGGCACCTGTAGGACCCGTAATTGCAAAAATACCATCAGTTAAATATTCTGGGCGCGTAAAATCAATATGCCATTCGCCATATAACGAATTTAAATTTTTAAAACGTAATTCAAGTATTTTCACAACGGATCCTTTTTATTCAGCACGAATATCATCTTCCTGCATCGTTCGAATAATTTCATTATAGATAAATTGTAATTCTTCTCTTTCAGTCTCAGTAATATCATTGGCATCTAAGCAGCGTTCAAAGACTTCAAATTCATTTAGTTGTTCCAGCTGCTCATCTTCTGTTGCCTGTCGTAATATTCTTTCTACCTGACGGCGATTTCTTACTCTCAATATCTCTAATTGGGAACTTGAAATTGCTTCATTAAGCGCCTCTTGTAAATTAGGCGCTATTTCAGTACCGGTATAATCAATCTCGAGCCAAGCATTGCTATTATTGAGTTTTAATTCAGCTATTTTAGTGAGAATATCTTCAAAATTTCCTGAAATCCGAGCTAAGGATTGAAAACAAGGGATTGTAATCTCCTTGATCTGAGGTACTTTTCCCTGAAAAGTAATGTTAATAACCTGCTTAGTCTGATTTGCTTCACCGTACCCCATTGCAATCGGTGAACCAGAAT
Organism: Orbus sasakiae; assembly: GCF_039542345.1. Classification (NCBI taxonomy): domain Bacteria; kingdom Pseudomonadati; phylum Pseudomonadota; class Gammaproteobacteria; order Orbales; family Orbaceae; genus Orbus; species Orbus sasakiae. Next base: position 240,737 of record NZ_BAABHY010000001.1, on the reverse strand, counting down.
AACGAATTCGGTCTGATTTTCCAACTCGTTGAGGAATATGTAGATGTCCGAGAGCAACATAATCAAAGCACTCGGGAAAGGCATCTTCACCGACTTGAGCTAATGATCCAACATAGAGTTCTCTTACGCCATCATTATCGGTTGTTTTTCCACCAGTGGCAAATAAGTGACCCATAGCAATAATTGGTACATCTTTACCTATTTCTTTTTGTTTTTTCTGCGCAATAATGCTAACTTTCTGATAATGATCATGAATCCCAGCAATTAATTTCAGATTTTTATCGGCTCCTGATTCGCCAGCCTCAACAGTACGAACATCCTTATCGCGAAGATAAGGAACGGCACAAATAATCGCCTCTGAATTACTATTTATATCAATTAACGTAATCACTTCATCTTCTAAATTATCGGTTATAGCCCCCACCACATAAATATTCAAAGCCTCTAATAAAACTTTAGGTGCATTTAAAAAAGAGGGCGAATCATGATTACCACCAGTAATAACGATATGCCGACAACAAGTTTGTGAGGCTTTATTTAAAAAACGATAATAAAGTGACTGAGCTCTATTACTTGGTGTGCTAGTATCAAAAATATCCCCAGCAATAAGTAATACATCAATCTCTTGTTGAATAATTGTTTCAACAAGCCAATCGAGAAAAGCCGCAAACTCATCATAGCGTTTGCGGTTATATAATGATCGGCCAAGGTGCCAATCTGATGTGTGCAGGAATTTCAATTTTTCCTCTTAATTGATTAAATACAATATTTGTTTACCCCACCTTTTGGTAGGAATAATGTGGTTTTATTTGATAGCTAAAATATTGTCCATGAGAACCAGCTGTCATTAATTCATTATATACTTGTTCAGGTACATTAAAGTACTGGTATATACCGCTTTTTTTAAATTCTATTTCCAATGTATTGGTTTCTAGTTCATATCCAACAGATGCAAGGTTGCTTGAATCAACAGAAATTCTATCCATACTATTCTTCCTCTTTAAGTGGCTTATTTATTCGCCATGATTGAATTAACTTAACATAGCTTTCTTCTTGGACTTTCTTACCCCACTGTTTTGATACTAATGGGTCTTTACTATCTGGATAACCATTTGCTGGTGGTAGTTTGAATCGACAACGGGAAGGCAGCTTAGCAGCTTCTCCGACGATAATAGCCTCTCCCGTTCTTAAAACAGGTAAACTATCTATAATTGTAGATAAACCATCTGACATAGCTGATTTTACTCTAGATTTATCGCTTGAGTTTGTAATTCGTAGAGCAAATAACGTACCACATTGTGATAAAATAGTTTCATCAATCTCAGAAGGTCTCTGACTTACTAGCATTAAGCCCATACCAAATTTTCGTCCTTCCTTGGCAATACGCTGAACCATATCTTTAGCCAATCCATTATTATTACCAGATAGATATCTATGAGCCTCTTCGAGTACTAATAGTAATGGGCGGTTTTTCATTCCCGCTTTAAGATTACGACCCCACAGTGCTGATTCAAATAAGATATCTAAGATTGCACCTAGTAACATATCAAATTGTGAAGATGGCATACCAGATAGGTCAAGAATAGAAATAGGCTTATCATGTCCTATCCACTGTTGTAATAAATGATCTAGGTCTTTCTTGATTATTCCATTAGCATCAGGATTCCAGTCTCCGGGCTCTAAAAAAAAAGAATAATGGTTATTTAACAACCTAGTTCGCATCAATTCTAGTTGGCGGGTTAGTGCATGTGTACCAAAACTAAAAGGAGGAGTACTGCCTGTTCCTGGTGGTTTAAATATTGGTGCAATTAATTGTATAGGATCACCTTTTGAGTGTTCATCCCGATAAGATGGAGTACTTATGTCCGCTTTAGTTTCGACAGTAATTGTATCTTTATAAACTAAGTCAAACCAAATTTTCTTTAATCTAAAAGGTAATGGTGTAAAAGAGTTAATTTTCTCTGGATCTATATTCTCGATGTGATTAATAGTTATGGCCATTTTTTTTTCTTCTTTTATTTTTTCTAAAATGGCATTTTTATTTACTTCATTAAGTGTTCCACATAGGAAGTCTAATAGTTTATCAGGAGATACAGCCCAATATGGTATAGATAATAATTCTTCATCTTCAGCAGGAGTAATAGAGAAAACAGTGGCTATATCCTTAAGAGCCTTAGAATATTCACCATGAATATCAACTAATATAATTCTCGATGATTTGTTAGGTTTACCATCCTGATCAGTAACAATTGATCTAAGCAAACTTGCTACACTGGTTGATTTACCAGAGCCTGTTGAACCAAGAATAGCAGAATGCCTTGTGATCAATTTATCTAAATCAATGTTAATATCTATACTATCTGAACTCGATAATGTCCCAATGGAGAATAAATGTTCACCTTGTTCACCGTACACAATTTTTAAATCTTTCTCTAATACTAAATGAACCTCATCATTTACTGCAGGGTATTGGCTTATACCTCTATCAAAACAATAACCAATACTTTCACCAATTAATTCAATTTTAATAAGTCTTTTATTAGATGCAAAACCTATTTGCTCTTTTTCTAGTGATGTTTCACTGCTTTCTGATATAACACCAAAAAGATCATTATAACCCTGAGGAATTCGAACAAAGCTTCCAACTTGCCCTACTCGGTATGATCTACCAGATAGAATTAATAATCCTGAACTTACATCAGGTGACAGTTCAGCTACAGCAGATGTGCTGGAAACAGAAATAATAGAACCAATTAATGTCGCATTACTATTCATCGATCCCCTCTGACTCTGGTAATTTAGGTTTTATTATATCGCCACCAGCGATAGCAAGAAATCTTGCAAGAAGTTTAAAATCACCAAGTAAAAACTCATCTTTATTATTCAAAAATTCTGTTTGAATTTGTTCCCAGTCTTTATTTGGTAAACTACCTCTTTTCCATTTGGCTTGAATTGAATTTATTACGGCACCATTCTTACAATAGACACTTAAATTCGGATTTTTCGCAGCAAGTCCTGTAGCAAAAGTTTCATCTTCAAGAGTTTTATACTGAAAGGCAAAAACAGCAGATGTAGGGTTTGCCGCTAAACATTCACTTATTTTTGATGATATATGTGCATCAGCAAATGAAAATCCAGTAGTAATAAGAAGAGTATCAGGTTCTAGTAAGAAATTCTTCAAACGTTCAAATAATGAAGAAAAAGGAGCTGCTTGAGTTTGTGAATATTTAATATGAGAAGGATATACCATCACAGATTTTTCACAAACAGGAATACGAATAGTTTCGCCTTCATCATTAGATGTCCAACCAATTGAACCATGCAGTTTCCACAATCTAACCCATCTTGGTGGTAAATCATTTTTTGATATACTTGAAGGGTCAAAAAAAGCCATTTTAGAACCCGAAAAACCATCAAAATAAGGAGTTTTAGTTTTTTCTAATGCCTCTTCACATAAAAGGTCATAATTAGTTGTAAATATCTCAACGCCATAACTTCGATTCATTCCATTTATCCATGAAACTAATTCTATATATGGGTTATTTGAACTTGGAAGTGGTTTATCAACTACGTTTTTAATTTCTTTGCAGATGGATTCAGAAAGAGCCTTATGCCCATTTGCATCTAATCCATGTATTTTATTCTCTCCGATAACCTCTGATAAGGTTCTAATTTCAGATAACACCCGTTCAATATTAGAGTTTTTTAACTGTTTTTCGATCGAACTAAAAGATCCTAATTCTTCTCCCTGTAATGATTCCTTAACTTTTTTTGTTAAGCCTTCTATATTAGGGATAAGTGGTTCATATTGTTCGGGAGTTCCAACATTTATACTTACGGGAGCCCCTGCTCCTATTAAAATACCTATTTTCTTTCTGCCATTAGATACTATTTGCCGAAAATCAAGCATATATCTATCTATGTTATGAACTGATTCAGCCACATGCAACCTCGATATCTTTAAATAATGGTTTATTTCTTCATTATCATTAATGCAATTTCTATTCTACGGAACCTCTATAAACCTTTTTTATTAATGTAATTCACTTTATTAAATACATCTTTATAAGATAAAGTTTATTAAATTTTTAGTAAATATAATTTTACCTACTTTTGCATAAAAGCATACCTATGTCACATTTTATTAGAAATAGTGGCTTACCTTTTGTTTACACCCCCCAAATACACCCTAACCACCTCAATCCGCTCATGGCCAAGTTCTCTGCTAATTATCTGCCGAGCCCATTGATCTTTGATCTGCTGCTCTGGCGTTAAATCTTTACTGGTGAGTCCTCCTGCTTTCGGTGACTTCCAACCGGTTAGTTTTTCGTATCGTGTCTGCGCATAAGCGTGCCGTAAGCCGTGCATTTTGTTGAGTCCGATTTTTTGGCATTGCCAGTCGTAGGTGTTTCGTTGTTGAATGTAGCTTTTATGGGCAGGAATTAGCGAACCTTTGCCGGCAAAGTGGTGGATTTGGTTTAGGGTGTCGCGCTGCTCGGCGGTTAATATGGGGACGATTCGTTGCCGACCGCCTTTTGTCCAACTGCCTTTGAGTAACAGGTGGTCGCCCTTATCCGCATAGGCAGGTTGAAACTTGATGCACTCTTCGCGCCGTAAACCGAATGTTTGCTGTAAGCGTAAACTCATTTGCACATAAGGATCGCTAATTTGGGTTAGGGTCTGCTCGTCAACATGTTTCGCTTTATTTTCTGCCGTGACATATTGCCGATGTTCTATGCCAAGTTGAATATTATCTTTGGGAATGACGCTATTTTTTCCGACTTTTTCCGCCCACCAACGTAGGTGTGCCATGCGGTTTTTAATGGTGCCAATCGATAAATCTTGGGCCTGCCACTGTGCAACTAAAATAGCTAACGTGCTTAGGTTTGAGTGAACTCGCGTTCATACGCTTAAAACCACCGCTTTTAAGCTGTTTGCTAATCAAAGTTAAGGTGGTTAGCCGTTCTGCTTGGGTTGCATGGCTGCCATCTTTGTTGCGCTGACATAAGCCACGCAAATCATACGTCAGATTATCGATGTTTACCTCGCTTTACGAATTTGCTGAAAACAATTTGGTGAGTGTTAATGCCCATTTATTACCAGAAGTAATAAATTATCTGTAACAGATCAAAGGGCTGAATGTTCAGCACATTCAAGGTCTCTCATGAGACGTTTATGCGTTAGCTTGTCAACCAATCACATAAAGTTGATGTTAAAATTTAATGAACCTGCTTTGGGTATCTGCATTATCTGCTGAGGCATAACGCGGTTGTTAAGATGAATAAAAACGTGTTATGCCATAAAGTCTGATAATGGCGAGTGATGTTAAAATGACTACTCAGATAAGTAGCCGCTGTCCCTCTTGTTTGGGTAACAAGCAGTGTGCTAACGGGAAATCACACTCTGGGTTATGGTTTATTCGGTCGACGACCGAACAGCGACTTAAAAAACCTGCCGCTCTGGGTTTGCGTGCTGCACCAGCACGTCTTTTAAATTGATTATAACAAGGGTTAATTGCTTGTAAATAGGGGCTTTGTGTAAAGGACTGCTCTGGACTAGTATGGACTAGTATGGACTGAAAATAATTTTTTAAAGGTTGTTTTTATGAACTTTGATTACCTGATTAGCAAATCAGGTTCAGGTTGCTATCACTCTGTCATCTTATCGCAAACGGCTGGTTTCGGCGTAGTATCGATAACGCTGAAGCATCATGTGCACCATAACATCATCACACTAACCGCGTTTTGTTTTTTTGAAATATAAAATGTACATAACCACTAAATACAGCAAATTAAAAATAATAATCATACCTAGCGTATCGAGTATAGAATAGACCGCCCCAAGCATCTCTGAGGTATCGGTTGTCATTTCTACTTGATATTTAACCGTCAGAGAACAACCGACAAGTATAAATAATTCAACTATAACGACCATAATCATAAAAATTATCATGAATATTTTCATAATCAGCCTTTCTCCCATTTTTAATTTGCTGATGAACGTAAAAACACCGTTTATCAAAACTGTTGATTCTACAACAAATGAGATTGTTTTTTTACATTCCAAGAAAAAAATATTGTCAGGAATTGGGTACCACGAAAAATTCTTCGTCACGAATAACATGAAATTCTAATAAAATCTCGGTAGAATTGAAAAAAGATGATTGATGTAAAGATCGATAGTCGATATTGGACTGAAAATCATTTGTTGCCCCTCGTCATGTAGTGGTCATGTCGATAATCAATGTGAAAATAGCGGTGTTGCTTCGAGTTGCCGTCGCCGTCACTGCGGAGCAGTGACGGCTGTATTCATGCTGAGGCTTAGTGTGCTCACTGAACTTAAAACCGTGGCAATCCCTTTTAGCACCTAATTTAAATTAGGTGCTAAAAGGGATTTGGTTGTTTTCGTCAGTATTTTTTATTCGTACTACACGATTTTTGTTCACATAACGAGAAGGCCAAATCTGTTTTGGCTCGATACCGAGTACACTCGCAATAATTAGTTCGCCTTTTGTCCACGGACGCACCAGTGCGTTGGCTAGTGTTGAAGGTGCATAGCCTGATTGCCTTGATAACTCGGAGAGTGATGTTCCTTTCTTTTTCAATGCCGCAATGATATCGGCAAGGTGCCAGTCTTGTTTCATCATAACTTTTTATCCTTAGTGATATTCGTTATCTCTTATACTACGATAAACGTAGTATCTAGAACAAGTAAAATCTACGATTATCGTAGCTTCTGATTTTCGATTACAGAGGTTACAGTGAAAAATACCAATAAATACAGAGATCTTTTTTGTTTGAGACTAAAAGAAGCTCGATTCAAAAAAGGCTTATCACAAAAAGAGTTAGGTAAATTAGCTGGAATTGATGAATTTGTTGCCAGTACTCGAATTAATCGTTATGAGCAAGGTATTCATGAGGCAAGTCTAGATACTGCTGGAAGATTAGCCGAAGCTTTAGATATACCATTAGCTTATTTGTATGCAGAAGATGATAAATTGGCTGAAATGATTTTGAATTACCGGAAGAAATAATTAATAAAATTAGTTCTTACTAAATGAGGATATAATATGAAAAGAAAAGCTTTACTAATAGGTGCTCCGGGTAAAGGTACCCAGGAATTGCCTGGTGTTAAAAGTGATATGAAAAATTATAAAAATTTTTTAATGTCAGAGATTGGAGGAAAATGGGCTAATAATGAAATAATTATATTATTAGGTGAAAGCAAAGAGAAAATACTAAAACAAACTGAATTAATAAAAAAAGAAAATAATGATTTTGTTTTCTTAGTTTTTTCTGGTCATGCTAATTATTCAACTATATGCAATAGTCGTCGTTTGTATATTGATAATTCAGAGTTCGTTTACGAGACACATATTAGAAAATTAAGTGATAAACAACTAACGATTATTGATTCTTGTGCTGAGAGTGTTTCTTTGATTACTGAAAAATTCAGCGAAGTTGCAGGTTTAGAAAGTTTTCATATGGAGCTCAATGATTATCGTAAGGTTTATGATGACTATATCCTTAACTGTCCACCACAAGAAATAGTCTTGTACTCTTGTAGTATTGATGAATTTTCTGTTGATACAAATAAGGGTGGCCTATATTCATATAATTTACTTAATACCGCTAAAAATAATCACAATAAAATATTGACGGCATTGCAAGCTAATGAAAAGGCATCAGAAGTAGTTAGAGTTATATCTAATGGAGATCAAAACCCAGATTATTATGACTCGAGAAAAAGCGGTAACAAATTACCTTTCTCTATCTATTTAAATAATTTTGTTTAATGATGTGGAGTATATATGTCATCTGAAAATATAAGAATTATAGTTCTTATAATATCTATACTTTTATCTAATGGGTTTAGTTTATTCTTTTATTTAAAAAACAAAAGAAGCTCAAAGGAAGGAAAGATTAACGATAATTTATTTAAGTTACAAGGAATTGCACTAGAATATCCGTACTTAGAAGATAAAAGATTCATTTCCGGCTGGGAATATTTCCGGGAAAAATATTCTAAGGTCAATCAAATAGACTTTGATGCAGATAAAAAGTATTTACAATATGAACAGTATTGTGAAATGCTATTCAATTTTATGTCAGATAGTTTTTATTATTATAAGCAAAAGGAAACTAAATTACTTAAAGAGATTGATTTTAAAAGCTGGGCTAAAAAACATCAATCATGGTGGCATAAACCATTAGTAGACAATTCGAATTATGAAACATATGAGAAAAGTTTTTCAAAAATGATTGATTCCTGGATTGAAGAAAAAACCTAGTAATTTTTATAATATAAAATTAACTAGGTTCGAGTATTATTTACAATAAAGCGGCATGTTCACGTCGCTTTAATCTTTCCTTTATAATTCATAAACCCGTTTCCCCCCACCAAGCCATTAATTCCTTTCGCTGTTCAAGGTAAGTAGAACGATTATAGGCACGCCTGACTTCGTTTTTATCGTTATGCGCGAGTGCTGCTTCAATCACGTCGGGATTAAATTCGGCTTCGTTCATGGCGGTACTGGCAATAGAACGTAAGCCATGCGCCACCAGTTGACCGCCATAGCCGATACGCTTTAACGCAGCATTGGCGGTTTGCGGATTAAGGGGTTCATTGCGATTAATACGGCTAGGGAACACATATTCACTACCGCTACTCAGCGGTTTTAATTGTGCTAATAAGCCTAACGCTTCATTAGATAGCGGTACGGTGTGGGCTTTTTTGGCTTTCATCCGCTCGGCAGGAATATGCCATAGTTTGTTTTCAAAATCGATTTCAATCCATTTTGTTCCTGCCGCTTCCGACGGTCTGACTAAGGTGAGCAGTTGCCAAAGCAGTAAAGCGCGTGTGGTGACTTGTAAGTTAGACATGCTGATATCGCGCATCAGTTGCGGCAATATTTCTGGCCTTACCGTGGGTAAGTTTTGTTTTTTCGGCTTTTCAAATGCCTGACTAATGGTGGAGGCAGGATTCGCTTCTAACAAACCAGTATTGATGGCATAGATCATTATCTCATTGATACGTTGGCTTAATCGCCGAACGGTTTCTAGCGCGCCACGGGTTTTGATGGGCTCTAACACTTGTATTAAGGTACGAGCTTTAATCTCAGTAATTGCCATATTTTCAAGACAGGGCAAGACATCTTTTTCCAGTGAGCGCCAGATATCTTTTGCGTAATCGGCGGTAATGCTCTTTTGCTTAAATTCAAACCATTTTTTAGCAACATTAATAAAACGGCTTTCTTCGGCAATTTCAGCTTGCTCTTCTTGCTGTGCTGCTTTGGCTTGTGGATCGATGCCTTTGACTAATAAAGACAGGTATTCATCACGTAATTTTCTGGCATCGGCTAAACTCAGATAAGGATAAGCGCCAAGACTGATATTGGTGCGTAATTTGGTGTTTGGGCGTTGATAGCGAAAACGCCATAATTTTTTACCCGACGGTTTGATCAAGAGAAATAAGCCGTCACCATCATGCAGGGTGATTTCTTTATCAATGGCGCGTTTCTTTTGGATCTCGGTATTGCTTAGGGGTTTTGTTACTCTTCCCATTAGTACACCTCCTATAGGTCACAAGAAAATTGGTACACGAAATAGTGTAACATACAATCGTGTACCTAAAAATGTACCAATTTGGGTTGGACTCCCGCGGATTAGTCTGGATGGGGTTGGAAACAAAAAGCCAGTAATTCTTTATTTTTCAATAAATTATGGGTTTTAATGGACGGCTATGGAACAATAAGTGGTGGAGCTGGGGGGAGTTGAACCCCCGTCCGAAATTTCTACATCCTTGGCACTACATGCGTAGTTTGTCTTTAAGTTTCATCTACCCGCTGCGGACAAACACGCCACTGATAAACTAGCTTGATTAAGTTTAATGCTTCCGCCCCAAGCAAGGCTTCCACACGATCTCGTTTTGGTTTGACTCCCCTTGATCCCCGTCCTACGAGCGGAGGCTAGAGAGGGAAGGCTCTGAGCAGGTTATTAAGCTGCTAGTGCGTAGTTTTCGTCGTTTGCGACTATTTTTTGCGGCTTTTTACGAGGCCAACCGCCCCTCGGCATGCACCTTGGGTTTCGCAAATCCCGTCGAATCCAGAATCAGCCCCAAAAATGAGTTATCATTATACTAAAAAATGTTGAGTTTAACTAGCGCTATTATTTTTGCTTAAGCTTTTTGACTAAAAAATCACGTAATACAATCGCGTGATTATGTTGAGGATCTTTACTGCCAAATAAGAGCGTGATGGTTTCATTATTCATCAGCTTTTGAGCTAATAGGGTTACAGCTTGATTCGTTTCAAGTTCTTGTTGATAGTGTTGATAAAAGATATCCCATTCATTTACGTGTTCATGATACCACTGACGCAACTCACTTGATGGTGCAACGTCTTTTAACCAAATAACGCCAGTGAGTGTTGCTTTACTCACGCCTCGTGGCCATAAGCGGTCAATCAAGTAACAATTGCCATTAAGGTTTAACGGTTTTTGGTAAACCCGCTCAAGCATAATGTTTGATATCATATTGATCAATCCAGTAGAACAGATGAATTAAGGGGAACTGCATCATTATTGAATAATGATGCAGAAAGTCTAGCAATAAAAAACTATTTGGTGTTATCTTTGTGAGTCATTGGTAGTTCTTTTTGTTGGTAAACCAGTGTGTTATTCCCTGATTTTAAAATCAATTTACCATCAACTTTTTCGACTTTAGCACCACTTGCTAGCATATTGCCAATTAATGTGTCTAATTCGTTTAAAGCGGTTTCACTACAATACATACGAGTCATCGCAACGCCGTTAGCAGCTTGTAATACCCCATTTTGGTAAATAGCTTGACCATTAAAAATATTACACATTTTACCATTGATATCGATTTTAGTGACTTCGCTTGATTCAGTCACATTTAGCACAGGTGGAATAGAGTTTGGTAATGACTGATCATTTAATGAGACCAGAACATAGCTACCCGCAATACTTTGATCAGCAGCTTTTGGTCCATTTGAACAAGCAGCTAATAAACCCGCTACACCAACAACCGCACACAATTTTGCATTTATTTTCATATACCCTCCTAAACTTGTTAAAAATTATACAATTAACGAACTTACTTTGTTAGGGTAACATAACTAATAGACAATTCAATCATGTTAACCTATGATTTGTAATTAAAGCATCAATAGCTTATTTTAGTCTACTTTTAACCGACTTCGGGATTCACCCAGTTTTCGGTCGGTTTGTCATCTTGTAAGGCAGCAATCATATTATCAACGGCACACTTTGCCATTGCATAACGCGTTTCAACTGTTGCCGAACCGACATGGGGTGATAATAAAACATTATCAAGTTTTAATAACGGTGAATCCATAGGCAAAGGTTCCACCTCAAAAACATCAAGTCCAGCGGCGCGGATAACGTTGTTTTGTAGTGCTTGGGTGAGTGCTTGCTGGTCAATCACTTTACCGCGAGCGCCATTAATTAAGATTGCCGATGGCTTCATTAATGCCAATTTTTGTTGGGTAATTAAATGTGTTGTTTCTGCGGTTAAAGGTAGGATGACCACCACAAAATCGGCCTGTTGTAACACGTCATCTAATTCAAGGCGCTTAGCGTTATATTTTTGTTCGACATCGCTATGAGCCGAACGGTTATAATAAAGCACATTCATATCAAAACCACAATGCGCACGCTTAACTAACGCTTTAGCAATCCGCCCCATCCCTAAAAATCCGATCGTTTTACCATGAATGTCTATACCAAAATGTTCAGGGGTAATGCCTTTTGTCCATTTACCAGCATGAATAAGGTTAGACAGTTCCACCGTTCTTCTGGCGGTTGCCATGAGTAACGTAAAAATTAAATCAGCGGTGCCTTCTGTTAATACGGTTGGGGTGTTCATTAACCGAACACCGTGTTTTTTAAGCGCCGCTAAATCATAATTATCAAACCCAACTGAAATAGTTGAAGCGGCGCGAAGTTTTGGGGTTTGGGCTAAAAAATCGTCATCAATACGCATCGACATGCTTGCACCAATAATGCCATCGGCATTCGCTAATGCCTGTTTAAATGCATCACTGTTTGGATCACTTTGGCGGTTTAGCATTGTTAAATTGAAGGTTTGAGCGAGTCGAGCTTGTTGATCTTGCGGAATTTGGCTAAATAAAATAACGTTCTTTTTCATACGATCCCCTTGATAGGATTCAAAAATCACGCTTTTAGTTTAGTCTTTATAATAGAAAAAGAAAGTGGAATCATCGTGCCATGCGCATAATGATTCCAAAATAGACATAACATGTAGTGAATAAATTACGCTGTACCATTTAATGATTTGGTACTACAAACCGCTAAATAATTAAGCTGATGTCGATGACGCCTAAATGTTTTAAACATCGTGATAAATTGACGGCGGTTTTGTTTTCTCATGGCATTACGAATAATACGCAAGGTACCGCAAAACCCTTCATCAGCGATTAATCCCCGAGGCGACATCAACGTCATTGCACCATTATCAGTGATGACCTGATCAAATCCAGCTTGCTGAAATAATTCAATCCAAGCTGGCTTAGATATCGGCTGAGCATTCACATTAATGGCGGATTTAATACGCGCAATAATCTCATCAGCAGACTGTGGATCATGTAACATAATGTCATGTGTTAATAATTTTCCACCGGGTTTTAAAACCCGCAAGTACTCTTTTAATAGATGTGATTTAGCTTTATTGGCATACATTGTTAACATTGCTTCATTAATGACAACATCAAAACTGTTATCAGCAAATGGTAATTTAGACGCATCCGCCTCTTGGACGCTAACGAATGTTTCAAGCCCATGCTGAGTAATATTATCACGCGCTTTAGCAAGGGCGGATTTGTCCATATCAATGCCCACAACATGACATTGATAACGACTTGCCATTTCAATGGCGGTCGTCCCCATATTACAAGCAATTTCCAACACGTGACTTTGCGGAGTCAAATGAGCGTGTTTGAATAACCATTCAGTGGCTTTTTTGCCCCCTGGACGTAGTCGGGTTTTGCCCAGTTTCGCTAAAAATTTATGCCCAGCTTCTTTTTTTATGCCATCCATACATCGCTCCTTACTCTGCTTTTAATGTGATTTCCCTTAACATAATCAACAGCATTTTAGCTGGCTTAGGGGCTTCCACTGAATGAGGAATATTCGCAGGCATACGTACAAGCGTGCCCGGCGTTGCAATGACAGGTTTACCATCAATAATTAATCGTAATTCACCTTCAATCACTTGTACCAGCGCATCAAACGGTGCACTATGTTCAGATAAGCCTTGCCCTTCATCAAAAGCAAAAAGTGTTAAATTGCCACCCGTGGTTCTTGCCAATACTCGACTGGCTATCCCCTGTTCGGTTGGGGTTATCAATTTCGCGATATTTAACGCTTCTGCGGCTGTTATCGTATTATTGCTCATCATGTTTCTCCTAATAGTTAATTAAATAAAGGGACGACCGCCGTTGTGTGATAACGTTCTCGGTCAACAGGTTCAAGTGCAACGGCAAGGTGATACAACTGCTGTAAAGCAGGCTCATTAATAATGTGTTGGGTTAAACCAAATTGGTATTGATGGTTGTCATGCAATAACAGTGAATAGTCAGCAATATGTAACGCATGCTGTGGGTAATGACTGGTAAACAAAATGGTCATATTGTGTTGTTGAGCCAATTCGCGTAATACGGATAAAATACGATCTTGGTTGTGCAGATCGAGTGCTGATGTCGGCTCATCTAAAATTAAAATTTTAGGCTCGCTAGCTAATGCGCGTGCAATCATCACCATTTGCCGTTCACCACCACTTAATTGGTTAAAGGGGGTTGATGAAAAGTCTGTTAGCCCTAAATAATCAAGACACTGCATCACGATGTTTTTATCTTTAATAGACGGCGAAGCGTACCACGCAATATGCCGCGATCGGCCAAGACTCACCATCGTTTCAACGCTGTAATTAAAAAGTGACGAGCTCAGTTGCGGTACATAAGCCACATCTGCATTTAAACTGATCTTGCCGTCATACCCGTTTTGTAGTCCTAAAATGAGACGTAATAGTGTCGTTTTACCCCGACCATTAGGGCCTAAAATGGCAGTAATACTGCCTTTAGGTAAATCGAAACTCAACCCCTCAAATAATGATTTCTGTTTCACCTTAAATGACAAATTATTGATGTTTATCATGCCATAGAGACCTTTTTATTCATGCTTTTCAATAAGATGGCGAAGATAGGTGCACCAACTAAAGCGGTGATGATGCCCAATGGAATTTCTGCGTTTGTGACGCTACGGGCAATCGTGTCTACCCCTATCATATAAATCGCACCAATGAGTGCTGAAATTGGAATTAAAACACGATGATCGTGACCAACAACTAGGCGTGCAATATGCGGTATAATGAGTCCAACCCAACCAATCGTGCCAGAAATGGCCACCGTTGCACTGGTAATTAATGTCACACAAGCCAAGATTAACCACCGAATACCATTAGATGATAAACCCAGTGCTTGGACCTGCTCTTCACCGAGCGACAACGCATTTAATCGAAATCGACAGGCGGTAATTAAACCACCGCCGAGCAGTATTGCCGGTAACAGCACGGCAAGTTTTTGGTAAGTTGCCGTTGAAAAGCTCCCCATCAACCAAAATACAATCGTGGGTAGTGTATTATTCGGGTCAGCAAAATAAGTAATTAATGAAATTAACGCGGCAAAAAATGCATTAATTACTACGCCGGCTAAAATCAACATTAAAATCCCCGATCCGTAACGCTGATAACCTAAAATAAATACCAGCATCATCGCTAACATACCACCTAAAAAAGCAAAACTCACGGTGAGCCACATTGATGAAAAAAGTAAAATAGCCAGTACACCACCAAATGCAGCCCCAGAAGAGACCCCAATAATTTGCGGGCCAACCAACGGATTACGAAACAAACTCTGTAGTGCTGTCCCTGCGATAGCCAGCCCTGCTCCCGTTAAACAGGCAATGAGTATGCGAGGTAATCGCACATGCAATATCACTTTTTCAGCGGTCTTGCTCCAATTGGGTGTTATTACCCCATCGGGTAGTATCTGATGGACTAAAATTTGACAGACATGACTTAGGGATATGGCATATCGCCCAACACTTAAAGCCATAAATATGGTAACTAACAGCAACATAATTAAAGCAAACCAAATGAAAATACGGTATCGCGAATAGACTGTTTGATTCATGATCATTATGTTTGTTACCCCTATTGAGCCGTATCAGCAAATTTAAACTGGTCATAATCGGAGATCTGATTAAGTTTAATTTGCAGAATCTGATCAATCTGTTGTTGGTTAAGCGTAGAGTGATAGAGCATTTGATACTGTTTGATCATCTCTTGGCGTAATGGCCATTGCATTTTATCAGGATGGAATATCATCGAGAGCCATAACCAATAAAGCGGCGTTTCTTGGTTAGGTGCATCCCATATAAATCCCCCGATGGGTAATTTAAATACTCGTTTATGTTTTACGGCCGCAACATCTGATAATAAAACATTATCATAGACATCTTGTGGTTTTAAACCTTGCTCAAAATTACCCAATAAGATGATATCGGGATCCCATACTAAAATTTGTTCAATATTCAGGGTTCGAGCACCAGTAATGTCTTTATTTAGGCTAATGCCACCTGCTAATTCAATATCAAAATTATTATGTGAGGTTGAGCCAAATGTTTGAATACTATTATTGAATTGAGACAAGTAAAGGACTTTGGGTTTTGCCGATAATGCGGCTGTTGCTTTTTGCAACTGATCGATAACGTCATTACGCCAATGGATCATTTGCTGAGCTTTTTCGGGTTTATCTAATGTCAGCCCCATCAACGTTATCCATTGCTGAGTGTATTCTTCTTTACCGTAATTGAGTGTTGCGACAGTGAGTCCGGCATTTTCAATAGGCGCAATAATATCATCACCACGATGCCCCCATTGCCATACCAGATCAGGATTTACATTCAATAATGTTTCGATATTTGGTACAAAATTATTACCGACTGTATCAGAGCGAACGGACAATATGGTTGGGAATAGCTGACTGAATATGCCTTCTTTTGCGGCAACTTTGGCAAAAGGGTGCATACCAACGAGTTTGTCCGTACTTTCATCCATGCCAACTAACATCGATGCAGCTGGAATGGGGATGACAACAACCCGTTCTAATGGCTTATCTAATGTTACTATTCGCCCATTCATATCAGTAAATTGTTGTGATGTCGCTTGTGCGGATAATGAACAGATATAACAAAAACAAAATGTTAGCAATAAAAGCTTGTTTTTCATAAGGTTATTCTCAATAAATTCCTCTATTTCGTTATTGAAATGAGAATTATTATCAACTATATTGAGCCTATTCTATCTGTTAAATAGAGTGAATCCTATGACATTTGTCAAAAATGGATTATCTGAGCAAACAATCTATCAAGTGTTAATTAGTACCAAATTGTTTGAAGGGTTATCCAGCTCAGCGCTTAGACCCATTATAATAAGTTGTACGCATTTGGCTTTTTCAGAAGGTGACATTATCAGCCATGAAGGCACAACGCTCAATGCTTGCCCATTGATTCTTGATGGTGAGATTGAAGTGCTGCGTAATACTTATTTAGGTGATGAAAAAATATTTGGTATTTTTTCGCGTCATGAGCTTGTGGCGATTGCCGCCGTCTTTATGCCACATAATCGTTACCCAATGACGCTACGTGCGAAAACACATGGTAGTGCCTTATTACTCGATAAACGCAGCATTTTACAAGTTTGTGAAGAGAACCCGATCGTGATGAAAAGGCTGCTCATTCGATTTAGTTCAAAACTATATGAACATGTTAATCATATCGATTGGCTAACGTCGAGCTCGGCTGAGCAGCGACTGGCAGCCTATTTGTTAAGCTTACAACGGGAACAACGAACAATTGAACTGGTTTTACCGATAACCCGAGGGCAATTAGCCACTAAATTAGGTATTCGCTATGAAACATTGAGTCGCTTGCTTTCAAATTGGCGTCATAAGCAAATCATTGATTTAAATGGCTATCATATAAAACTTAAACAGATTACGTATTTGGATCAATTGGTTTCATCAGCTAAGCGGAGTTTTTAAGTTTTTACACTATAATTAGCTATTATGACAATAATTTAACGAAAATGACGATACGTTATTGCCCAAATATTTGCAGGTCCCGCCATCTTATTTCAGGGTTTATCTAACATTGATGGCGTTTACCCAATTATTCTCTTGTTAAACATTGTGTACGTTAATTGTTAAATAAGATTAAACTATCGTTTTCGTTTGACTCTTCCCATGAGGCGTTCTCTCATCCATAACGCTTATCAATATAAGTCGTCATACGAATTATCACGTGAAAGATTGGAATAAGAATATTAACAATGCCTTAATCACATCATTAAGATAGGGTTAGTTTCAAAACATCAATTAAAAAAACAGGCGTACTCGGTATCAAATATTCACGACGAGGGTAGGATAACCCCTCGCCAGATTAAATGATTAAAACTGATACATAATACCGCCATTCAAGTTAAACTTCATACCTGGGAATAACGTATTATCACTTTTCGAACTGACGACACGGTTAGCTACCGATGCTGTTGCATAACGTTTATTCGTTAAGTTATCAGCAATCAAATAAGCTGACCAGCCATGGCTATTTTGATAGTTGATTTTAAATCCAAAAATAGCGTACTTATCACGGTATTGCACATCCATGCTATTGGCATGATCAACTGGGGTGTTGGTTGGTAACCAATGAATATTGGGCCCAAATGACCAATCATCAATTTTATAAAGTAGCTCACCACTAATCACATTGCGTGGGATTCCAGCAATATATTTACCATTGTATTCACCGCCCATAAATCGAAAGTCGCTGTAGGTCCAACTTAATCGATAGACAACATCACCAACGCCTACAGGCACTAGCCCTTTGATGCCAGCTTCAATGCCTTGGTGGCGTGTTTTATTTGCATAGTTAAATACACCGACAGCCGTCCCCGTTGAATCATAGGTGGTGATGTACTCGTCTTTGATCATGCTGCGGTATAACGCGAGATCCCAATTAAGTCCTTTAACGATTTCCCCATCACCACCAATTTCAAATGTGATACCTTTTTGTGGGTTGAGTTTATTATTTTTACCATCATTGGTAATAATTTCCCGAAATGAAGCCGGTTCATGGCTTGTGCTTACATTGGCATAAAAACGCTGGGTATCGTTTGGTGTCCAAATCACCCCCAGTTTAGGTGTCCAAAATGTCCATGATTGGTCAAGTTGCTGACGATTTGTGCGGTCAAACACATCACGTTTGGCATGCGTGACTTTAATGTCTAAATTTGCTTGCCAATCTTGGGCAAATTTCAGAGAAGACCCGACTGACGCATAAATATTTTCAGCCGTTGCATCATAGTAACCAATCGGTTTTTTATTGTTGACAGTGCCTAAACGATTCAATAATAAATCACGGTCAAGCGATGTATGATCCCAAGCTAATGCGGAACGGTAACTGATCGCATCATAATCAAGTTGATACATAAATTGTGCGCCTTTAGTACGGCTATCACTGAGGATATACGTTGTTGGCGTAATAAAATTGTCATGGGTTTGCTGGTACCATAATCCAAGTTCTAATGATTGATTGTCAAATTGCCAATTTGATCGGTTTGCAATCCGACCTTGTTGAACCGTACGATGCGGATCACGTAGCCACACCGCTTTATATACACTACTTGGATCTGCTTTTAATTGATCTTGCGATAAAGACCCCGCCACATCAAAACGTAAATCAGTCCAACTTAACCAAGTTCTGTTTTCAAAATTATCGGTCACATAACCAAAATTGGCTCTTGCGGTTTTACGTTGTGAACTAGAATGATCACGGTAACCATCAAAATGGTCATAACTTAAGCTAATGCGCCCATCGAGATTATATTGTTGATTTATTCCACCTAGAGCAATTTGGCTACCCGTACGGCCAAACGATCCATATTCATAACGTGCACGTAATGTTTCATCCCGCCCGGTATAAGAGATAAAATCAAGTTCTCCCCCTAAACTGTTCGTTTGTGGGTGAATACTATTTGCACCGCGATAAACTGAAATTAACCGCGCATCTCGCATATCCAGTGTACTAATATGAAAATTACCATCTGCATCTGTGATGGGTAAACCATCTTGTAATAGCATCACGCCCCGTGATACGGGTGCACTTTGTACACCTGAGCCACGAATATTTATACGAGGTTGATCAGTACCACCAAAGAAGTTTTGTACAATAATACCCGGCTGATAATCTAAAGCATCTTGTAAAGTGGCAAGCCGACCTTCTTGCTCAGGTGCGATAAGATTGGTCCCCCCTGCTGTTTCTTTTAATTTTTTTTGTTCTTGCTGATAGCTGGGTGACAATTGAGTATTCGTACTGCTATCACTTTCATTGCTTACAATAATTGTATCAATGGCTGCAAAGCTAAATGTGGAATGGAGCAGACAGAGTGAAGTTAAAATATGAATTTTTTTTATACGCATAGCGTCCTCTTAATCACAAATACCAATAAACGATAATGATTATTATTATCATGAATAGGCGAATTACCTATGATATTTGTCATAAAGACGAAACAATTAATTGGCTGACGTTAATTTCTTACCTAACATTTAGATTCATATCATAAAATACGGTTAGCGATCAGATGATAAGGATTGTGTTGAACTGCGTATGATAAGTTCGCCGGCAAACAGGATATCTTGTGGTTTTCCTTGAT
Source organism: Orbus sasakiae (assembly GCF_039542345.1). NCBI lineage: Bacteria > Pseudomonadati > Pseudomonadota > Gammaproteobacteria > Orbales > Orbaceae > Orbus > Orbus sasakiae. The sequence continues at coordinate 220,904 of NZ_BAABHY010000001.1, read as the reverse complement.
AACCATTAATACGTTTCAACAATAACTCAAATGTAGCGTAACCCATGCGATAGGTCGGTTGTTTAATAGAGGTAATACCATCGCCAACAACAGCAGCCCATTTGGGATCATCAAAGCCAAGTAAACCCACTTCTTGGCTATTGGCTAAATTTAACATCTTTAAGGCTAAAGCAATCTCGAGCGTTAATGATCCGTTGATTGAAATAATGGCTTTACGCTTTGTCGGATAAGCATCATAAAATTGGGCGATTTGGGTTGCTAACAAAGCGCGATCATGTTCACTATCCGTTTGTTCTGTAATTTCAATCACATCCCCTGACACATTGTGATGATTTGCTACCACTGATTTAAAGGTATTAACACGATCAAGCCGTGAACTAATCCCCACTATCGGTTCGCTAATGAATAAAATTGCGTCAAACCCATTATCAATAAGATGCATTGTTGCCAAAGTCGCGGCTTGAATATTATCTAAACCCACTCTATCTGCGCTAAAATTTTCAATCTTTCGATCAACTAATACTACGGGGTAAGGGTAAGCGGTAAGACTATTAACATGTGAGCGGATGGGGTGAAAAACGAGCCCTTCTACACTGTAGCTCGATAGCAACTGCAGATAATAGTGCTCTTTTTCAAGGCTCCGGTTGGTATTACACACCAGTAGTGTATAGCCATTATCTTGACAGGCTTTTTCCAGCCCTTGCATGACTTCAACAGAATAAGGATTGGTAATATCAGGAATTAAATACGCAATCAATTTTGAACTGCCTCGCTTTAAACTGCGAGCCATTTGATTGGGCCGATAATCTAAAATATTGATTGCCAATTCAATTTGCGCTTTAATCCGTTCAGATAATGCGTCAAATTCACCATTTAGATAGCGTGAAACACTGGTTTTACCGACTTTAGCAAGTTTTGCAACATCACTAATTGTCGGTTTTTTATGTGTACTTGCCAGTGAGTTCATCGGCGTAGGAGGGATTAACGATTAGCGTTTTTCATAATTCGCGCTTTATTGACTTGCCATTCGCGATCTTTAACGTCAGCACGTTTATCGAATTGCTTTTTACCTTTAGCCACACCTATTTTGATCTTTGCCCACGCATTTTTCCAATACATGGATAACGCAACAACCGTATAACCTTCACGGTTAATTCGACCAAATAATGAGCTTAACTCTTTCTGGCTAAGTAGCAATTTGCGTGTCCGTGTCGGATCACAAACAACATGGCTTGATGCAACATTTAATGGTGTAATCGTCGCACCAAATAACCATGCCTCACCATCTTTAAGTAACACATAGCTATCACTAATGTTGACTTTACCTGCGCGTAAAGACTTAACTTCCCAACCTTGCAAAGACAGGCCAGCCTCGATTTCTTCTTCAATGAAGTATTCGTGACGTGCGCGCTTATTAAGTGCAATTGTTGCCGAACCCGGCTTGTGTGAATTTTTCTTCGTCATAATGTGCGATATTATAGATTTACATGATACTATATGCCACAACTTTATGTGTAAATATAGTAATTTAAATTTATGACCCGTGTTTTTTATGAAATAAAAGAGCCTTACTCAGCCAAACAGATGTATGATTTGGTTAATGATATTAATACCTATCCACAATTTGTACCTGATTGTGTTGATGCGGGTATTTTACAACAACAAGATAATGTTACCAAAGCTTTTCTTGAAGTTGAAAAATTAGGTTTTAAGAAAAAATTTATTACGCTAAACAGACTATCAGAACCCCGTTCTATCGAAATGTCATTAGTTGATGGCCCATTTAAAAAATTACTTGGATATTGGAGTTTTACCCCCATATCAGATCATGAGTGTAAAATTAGTTTTGATTTGACGTTTGAATTTAAAAGCAAATTACTGGATATTACCTTTACTCCACTGTTTAAAGATCTAATGGAAAACATGGTTAAGGCTTTTTCAAATCGAGCAAAACAAGTTTATTCATAGATAGGATGGATTGAATGATTAAAGTACAAGTTGTGTATGCGCTTCCTGAAAAGCCAACGGTAATTGACTGTCGCGTCGATGATCAAACAACCGTTTTACAAGCAATCACACAATCCGGTATTTTATCACTGCATAATCTGACGTTAACGGATCATCCAGTGGGTATTTTTGGTAAGCAAGTTTTATTAACCGATCCGCTAACTGATGGCGATCGGATTGAGATTTACCGACCATTAATTAATGATCCAAAAGAAATCAGGCGTCAACGAGCTGCCGAACGGCAAAAGAGAATGAGGTAAGTCAATGAGTCAACATCATCATTTAACAATCCTAAATGATATTGAAGCCGTTTGTAAGAAGCGTAACGTTAAATTAACTAATCAACGAAAAATTGTGCTAGAGATTATGTTACGCGCAGAAAGAACCATGAGCGCTTATGATCTGCTTGATTTACTAAAATTAGAAGAACCTCAAGCTAAACCACCCACGATTTATCGGGCCTTAGAATTTTTGTTAGAACAAGGATTTATTCATAAAGTTGAGTCTTCAAATAGTTATATTATTTGTCCGCATTTTAGTCATCCCAATCATATTTCGATTTTATTTATTTGTGATAACTGCAAACAAATTTTAGAAAAACATAGTCATGATATTGAACATAATTTACAACAATTGGCAAACAAGAACCAATTTGATGTTAAACACAGTATCATTGAGATACATGGACTTTGTACATCCTGCCAAGTGTTAGCTGACTAATGAGCTTATGACGGTGACTATTTTTTGCTTATGGTTATGCAGTATTTGTTGTGATACGGTTGGCCAAATTGCATTTAAATACGCCGCTATCTCCCCTAAAAATCGTAAAAATTGGTATTTTTGGTTAGATTTGTTAAATAACTATTGGCTTTGGATTGGTGTACTCTCTTATGGCATCGGTTTTTTATTTTGGATCGCATTTTTAACGTTACTACCACTATCTCAAGCTATTTTATTGGGTTCAGCAAATATTATCAGTGTTATGCTTGTTGGTCGGCTGCTATTTAAAGAGCAACTCACACCTTATCGTATTATTGGTGTTGGTTTAATCACCGCAGGTGTTGTTTTAGTCGGGGTTGGATGATGAAACGATTTTATCTTATCGGATTTGCTTTCTTACTCCTATTTGATACGCTTGGCCAAACAGGTTTTAAGTTTTCTGCGATTAATGCCCTGCCACTGGATTATTCGATAGAGTGGGTCATGCGAATTTTATCAAATAAATGGATATATATCACCACCCTGAGCTATATGGGTGCATTTTTTACATGGATGGTTTTATTGAAAAAAGCGCCTGTGGGGCCAGCATTTGCGGCTTCACGTTTACAAATTGTGACCGTCATGCTGATTTCAATGTTCATTTTTAATGAACAATTGACGCTAACACGTTGTTTAGGTGCATTGCTCATCATTAGTGGTATTATATTTTTAGCTTTTGCAGAGAAAAAACTATCAGCAAAAAAGGGGAAGAACTAAAAAGGCCCGACAATAATGTCAGACAAAAGTGAATGAAATAAGAAATAAAAAAGTTACTACACGTTTTTTCCAGTCCGACTCTCCCCCCTATGTTATATATGACAAAAAAAATAATTTTATTTAATAACTGGGATCATTTTCAGCACTTAACTCGCATGCTTTTCAATAAAAAAAACCGCAAAAGTGATAAATGATATGGATTAGATTATTAATGAAGACGGTTATCATTGAAAATCGTTTGTAACGATCAATAAAAGACATATGATTTTCATAATCTATTAATTGCAAAACAATCGATCGTTTATATCGATTATAAATATCGGTAGTAAAAATATAAAAAAGCCCGGGGACACCGGGCAAAAGTAAATAACTTAAGAAATAAAATTGTTACTATGTTGTTTGCCTTTCCTCCCTTAATTCATTACGACTAAAAACGAATTGATCAAATCATCAGTTCAATCACCAAACACCGAAAAAAGCGTGTTTGGCGATAAGACTCACTATTTATCTTCACTAATTTTAAAATCAATTTTACTTGGTAAACCAGGTGATAATCTCACCACAATCGGATTACGCCCAATCACTTTATACCCTTTCGGTAAACTTTTCGGATCGAGTTTTAATACAAAGTTTGTGCCGCGCTCCCAACGACCGCCGTTCACGCCCGCTAAGTGATATCGACCAAACGCATCCGTGGTGATAATTTCACTGCGGACTGTCACTAATTTCACCCCAGCAAGGCCTTCTTCGCCTTCGTCTTGAATCCCATTACCATTCCTGTCCACATACACCGTGCCAAAAATCAGCGCATTATCAAATAACGGGTCACTGGTTACCGTCACCGTCGCCTGTGACGTATTCGAGGCATCCTTACCGCTGCGGTCTATCGCCACCGCCACGTTTTTATACTCACCTTGCGTCACACCCGCACCCACAACTAACATATAGGTTAACGTGCGTTTGGTTGGGAACGCACTGCCCGCACCCTGACCACCAATGTCCATCGGACCAAAGAACACTGGACGTCCACCTGTCGGCTCCGCTATCTTTTGCCCGTCAAGACGCGCTGACCCTTTCACATATTTAAAGCCCGCCGGGATTAAGTCCTTAATCATCACATTAAACGCCGTCGTCGCTTTGTTGTTTTCAATCGTAATGGTATACGGCACAATATCACCCACCACCACATTGTCTTTTAGCGCCTTTTTGTGAATGGTTAAGTCTCCACCCGCCGACCGGTAACCAAAGTATAAATTACCTAGCGTGATTTCATTGTTCGCCGCCGTACTTATCGCTGCTAAAATCGTATGGGTTTCATTAACCACATCCACCGTACTTGATACCGGTGGGATTAAACTAATCGTCCCCGCCTGAGAGTCATAACTCGGGTCCATCTCCCCTAACGGATGCGTCGGTGATACCGCTAATGCCGCACTACCAAACAAGACCTGAACATGGTAATCCATCGTCGGGTCTAAGTTACGGAAACTAAACTCACCATGACTATTCGTGTTGACCGTAATTGGGTTGCCTACCGTATCGAGTATCGCCCCGTTTGTGGTATCAAGCAGTGACACTTCCACCGGGTTTACCCCCGCATCACCACTGTTGTATAAACCACTCGCACTGGCATCGTTCTTCAACTCACCCACCAGCGCACCCCCTTTGATATAACCAAAGTGCTGATTGGTTAACGTGCTACCGCTCACCGTAATCACTGCCGTATTCGCCGTCGTCGCCAGACTGCTGGCACTATACACATCATCCGGGTCAAAACTCGCCTTAAATGTCGTTGGTACCCCGCTAGTTGCAACCGTCCAACTGCCCGGTAATAACCCCGTGGCACTGTAAGCCGTTGAACCACTGGCGATGGTGCGCGTGATATTTGGCACCGACCCGCTGACATGACTCAGTGTCACCGTCACCGCCGAACCCACATCACTGTCGATAGTATTGGTATACACACCATCATCGTTTTTATCCCAGAACACATTACCACTCACGCCACCAGCACCTTTCCACGCAAAGTGGCTGTTTTGTGCCTGTGTGCTAAGCGCCGATAACGTATAGGTCTGCGACATCTTCGCCGTCGTACTCACCGGCACGCCCGCCGTCACACCGCTACTGCTACTGGTCAACGTAAAGCTGTTGATGTAATTGCTACTTGGCTGAGTCACTTCAACGGTATACGCCACATTATTCGTTAAGTTAGCAAACTCATAATTCCCACCAACAACCTTGGTTGTTTTCAGTAAGGTACTGCCGTTATATAAACTCACGACATAAGTCGGGAAGAAACCGCTCGCATCAATCGCAATATCCCCTGCCATCACATCCGCCGCTGCCGGTGGCAGTGGGTCCTGGTCATCAACGTCTATCACCACTTTACCTGAGATTATCGCATTCGCTTTCACACCAAAACTGACCGTTGCCCCTTTGACGGCTCGGGTTATAGCTGTTGGTAATATATCCACCTCTGCGCCATTAGTGACAACCGTTGCGGTTGTCCCAAACGTATCTGCAATATAACTGTATGAATAGTCCGATGACGGCAGTGTGTCTATCTCAACGGTCCATAGCCCCGCCGCTAAGTTCTCTATCGTGTATTCACCGTTTGCCGTTGTCAGGTTAGAGTAACGCACCACACTCCCTTGTGTCGCTTTAATCTTCACACCCGCTAACTTGTCATCCACGGCTGAATGACGTGTTCCGCTACCACTGATATCACGATAAATATAACCGCTCAATCCCCCACTACTCTTGTAACCAAAGTCTTGAGTGGTCAAGTCACTGTTTGCAGCACTGACCACTAAGTTAACACTACTGCTGCTACTCGTACTCGTCGCTGTTGATAACGGGTCAAAACTAATCAGATGACCCGCTAACTGCGGATTGGTTGAATCCACACTGACTTTATACGTATGAATACTTAAATCCGTAAACTCATAGTAACCATTACTGTCCGTTGTTACCGTGCGACTCACAAAGCCCGCAGTATCCGAACTTAATGTCATCGTTAGTCCCGTCACTGGTGTATCCGTCCCATTTACCGCATGGATACCATCTGTCGGGTCAACATCAAGCACCACATAACCACTGATTTTAGCCCCACCTTTATACGCGACCTCAAGATTAGCAAAAGTGGGATCGCTGGCCGTAATCGCCATCGTCAATGGCAGCGCCGTACTACCCGTCACTTTGGTTCCTGCACTGTTTTTGCTGTAACTTAACGTATAACTGCCCCAGTTCGTCATCGTCTGACTGGCTGTCGGCGCAACATCTAAACTCCAGTTCCCTATCGGTAAGTTATCAATGCTGAATTTACCGTCAGTGTCCGTTATCGCTGTTTTGGTTATCATTACGCCATTGATGGTCGCTTTTAACGTTAACGCCACACCAGCAAAGTGGGTATCTACCGCACTTCTTGCTCCATTGCCGTCGATATCGACAATAAATTGACCACTCACCTTGCCATTGTATCTGTAAGCGGTACTTTGTCCGGTGACATCTGCCGATAGCCCCGTTGTCTCAAACGTATTGGTATTGCCCGCAATACTACCGATACCACTTGATGGAATCAATGACGTTCCTGCCAACACCGCAGAGGTATTGTCTACCGTTACTTTATAGTCCGTCCCTTTGGGTAACGCCGTAAAGCTGTATTGACCATCTAAAGAAGATGCATTCGCTGTTGTGGTCGTCTTGAGTGTACTGTAAGCTGATGCGCCCGGTGCTTTATACTCCAGTTTCACTGTCACGCCATTTAACAAATTACCGGCTGTTCCTTTAATTAAATCACCATCAACATCGACCCACACATCACCCGTGATTTTTTGTTTACCTTTCACCAGATAATGGTTATCCGTTGAGCCGGCCGATGGTAGATTTGCTACATCAATAACTACATTAGTTGAGCCACTACCACTTTTACTTAATTTAAACGCATAGTCAGTGATATTTGACATATCAATTTTTACTGAATAGTCTACCCCAGTACCAAATATCAAGTTCGGGAATTGATATACACCATTGACGGTCGTCGTGGTCATCAGTTTAGTACCTGTTGCCCCGATGCCATCATAAAGTTCAACCGTTACGGCATTGCTGTTACCGATTAAGTGAGCATGACTATCAAGTGAAGTTGTTGAGATACTGGCATCGGCAAAGTCGACATATACTTTACCTTGAATCCCCTCAGCACTAGCCGTCTTATACCAAAAGTTTTTACTGTTAGAACCTGACGTGGTTAAAGTAATACCAGATAAAATATCTAGTGGTTGTGTTGTTCCATCGGCATTTTTGACAATTGCATAACCAGTAGGAGAACTGATTACATTAATTTTATAGGTATCACTGGGTAAATTATAAAAATGATAATAACCGCTGCTATCACTGATTTGACGGGCAATTTCGATGCCATTACCATCGATCAATCCTAATAAAACATTCGCCATTGCAGTATTCACACCATCATCAATTAATGTTTGACCGGCTATACCACTATTAATCGCACTACTGCTTGTGTTACCCGCGGTAGGATTACTGTTTGACCCTCCCGCAAGAAGAAAATATTGGTTTGATGCTGATATCGGCGTTTCCCCAATTGTAATTGCTGATAATGTATCTGTCGCCACACCATTTGCATTTTTAATCACACCATAACCACTTGGTGTGACCATTTTTACGATGTAGTTAGCATTAAGATCAATACCACTAAAACTATAATAACCTTTAGCATTGGTTTTAACTGTTTTATAAGGTATTGTCGATACACTATTTTTATGCAGTTCGATTGTTACGTCCTCAACAGCTAAATCTCCCGTTTTACTAAAATTGATATCAACGACACCATTATTGTTAATATCAATCATGACATTACCGGAAATTGAAGCATCACCTGTCTTCTTAAAAATAAAATCAATACCACTGACTATTGGGGCTGTCGCGTTAGCAATACTGATACCATTAATCGTCTCTGCACTTTTTAACTCATAACCACTTGGTACTCCGGTTGTCGTCACTTTAATATCATAATTACTATCAAATAGATTGCTAAACTCATATTCACCATTGTCATTTGACGTTGTGTAAGTATAGAGACTTCCGGCCTTCCATAATTCAACCCTCACACCGCCAACCGGACTGTCACCATCGGCTGGGATATAGTTGGCATCATCATTAATATCGTAAAACAGCTGGCCACTAATTTTGGTATTATTTTTTAGTTTTACTAACCAATATTGATCTGGCGCCCCACCAGATGTTGATGTAACTTGAATAAAATCTAAACTATTCGTGACTAGACTTGGTAAATAACTACCTTTACTTTGGCTACTGTTAGCCACTAATTCAAATTTTGATGTATCTAACCCCTTTAATTGTAATAATGCATTTGTCATATACAATTTATCACCACGGGTAGAATTCGCTGCAGTATAAGAAAATCGACCGTTTGTTGAAACATTACTATCAATAAAATCTGGATCGGCCAAAATGATATTCTCTGTCCCAGCAATAAAATAGTTTGGATAAAGACGTGGTGTAAAAAATCCTTCAACAGAAATACCGCTATTTAATTCACTGCTGGTCAATGCAATTGATTTATCATCTTTTATACCATTTCCAGATACATCTAAATAAATGTGTCCAGATACAGCTTCAGTTACATTTAACACTCCAGCCTGAAAATAAAATCGGTTATAACTCCCCAAACCGTCGGCAATTGCTCCATCTGATAAGACTTCAAATTCAATGGTTCCAGCATTACTCGAAGGATCTGAATCAGCAATATCAAGGTAACCACTTAAATTGACATCGTGTACTAGCTTATACTTTCCTTCAGGTAAGGATCTTAACTCAAAATTATTATAATAATGGCCGGCGGCTCCCCAATATTGATAGGTACTACCATCCCAATAATAAAATTTGAAACGACCACCTCCATTTTCGGCAGTACCTGCCCCAGCATAAGCTCGATCCCCATTAAAATCATTTACTGGGTGACCGCTAAATACGCCTTTTCCTTGCATTAAAAAGTTCTTTGTAACCGGAACATCGATTTCCGTAAAGTTCACGATATAAGTTGGAAACAAATCTTTTGCACTATTGGTAACGGGTGTTGTCCCTGTACGTAACACTTTCACCATATAATTAACACCGGCCGTTATACCATCTGTCGTTCCCGTAAATTCATATTTGCCATTGACCGTTGTGGTTTTATGACTGAGATAATTAGCACCACCAATGGTACAATCGCTACTATCACCTTGCGAACAAAGCAGAACCGTTGCGTCAAACAATGTTAAGTCATTCTCATTATTTGGCTGACCTTGCTGAATAACCTTATCGGAATATCGAGTATCTAAATATACCGTGCCACGAATAACATAATCATTTTGTTTTAGCTTTAACCAAAAGTTAGTATCATTATTAATCGTCTGCCCGCCCGATAAATTGACATAAAGATAAGAGTTTGCAGCTGAAGTTTGAGCTGTCACGTTTTGATCATTATTTTCAAAGGTGACATCATCTGCGGTAACATTACTGATTGAACCAAATTGATTACTGACGGTTATACGGTACTCACCATCCGGTAAATTAGTAAAATTATATGCACCATTGGTATTCGTGGCATAAGTTGTAATCCCTTGCCATACACCGGTTGACACTTGTTTACGAGCTAAACTAACTCGAATAGCATTGATAGGACTATCAATATTTGGATCATATGAACCGGTTGTACCAGGATGACTTTTGTTTAAATAAACATAACCCGATACATTATTTGGTGTTTTACCTCGAAACGTAATATTACCTGAACCACTGTTTGAGCTATATGTACCATTAAGCGCTGAACGGACAAAGTAATTTGCCGATGCAATAGTTAAATAGTCAGAATCATATTCATCTAATTTAAAATAATAAATACCTCCATGATCGGAAGCACTATCAATTCGTCCAATATAGCCATAGCCATCAGGGCCTGAAAGATAAGAAGCAATTAGCGGTGTAGAATCTAATTTTGTAGCAGGTGTAATACCATCTTCTTCATAAAATGTCCCTTTCATATAAGCCGCAGCAGTACTCCCCGTCAATCCATTTCTATTCCCACCCCAGTTGATATTATTATCAGCATTGTACATATAATCAGTGACATATAATTTTGATATACCAATGCCTGAATACCAAAAGTTTTGATCTATTTTTGTACTATTTAATCCAGTGATAATAATTTCTCGAGGAGCAATATTGGCTTGGTTGCCATTGCTGAGAGTAACTTTTCCTTTATGGCTACTTAATGAGGATGAAGAAGTTGAAGTCGATTTACCATCAGTATCACCAACAAATACATATTGAGCGGTATTAATACCCGATTCGGTTATTTCAACTTTATAATCTTTACCTTTGGTTAATCCTCTAAATCCATAAGCACCGTTTGCTGATTTTGATGTCTGAGTTGAATAGAGCTTCCAATTTGTACCATCGTATTGATAGAGGTTAACTGTAGTAGCAAAACGCGTGCTCGCGGTAGCTGGTCTAGTATTACCTGTATTTCCACTATCTGGGCCTAATTGAGGAAATTGGTCAGACGCTAACGCAAACACATAACCACTTATACTCGCAAGCGTCGTATCATTAGGATCAACTTTAACCAAAAAGTTAATTGCGGTCGGATTACCGGTGGTAGATGTAACTGTAAAGCTTCCACTAGCAGGTGTGACAGGTAAATAAGGATTACTAATATTCGTCACAGCTACGTCATAGTTACCTAATGGCAAATATTTAAAGTTATACTTACCATCATCGCCGGTCGTAATCGTCGATGATCCTAAAACTTTGGTTGTTGTTCCAGAATAGTAAACCTCAACCTTCATGCCAGATGCACCCGTATCACTTGCCGCAGAATAACTGCCATCATCATCCTGATCGACAGCGACAATACCATCAGCCCCCCAATCATTACGTTCACGGACATTAAATGAGCCGGATTGATCATTACCTAACATAGCAAACACAATTTCATCAATATATTGATTATTACTATTTGCTAACGTAGCATCCCATAATGCATATTTTTTTGTATTTGTCATATCATCAACAATATCTGATGGTAAAACTTTAGCTGTATAACTCACATTCATCAGTGTATTTTGAATATTGATATAGCCAGATAAGTCAGTTGCCAGATGCATACTAGGGTAGCCTGATACAGAAAGTGTAACGGGAATAGTCTTGACACCGGAAGAATCAGCATCTTTAATTTGTAAACGAATATCACCACCTTTACCTTTTAAAAAGACATTCTGACCAGAAATACCACTGGCCCCCGTCACAGAAACCGTTATCATTTCGCTTTCATCGTGACTTGTTTGTGCTTTAACTTTAAAACTACCTAGTGTAGGGGTACTAAAGGTATAGCTACCATCAACAGACGTTGTGGTTATTACTGGAGTACTTAATGAGGTACCTGAACTATCTAGTAATTCAACGGTTAACCCTGCTAAAGGTGCATTGGTGTTTGTTTGGGTATTATCATAATCCAAAAAGACCTTACCTGAGAGTGGTGCGGCTAAAGCACTTGTGCTCATCATCAGTCCCAGCGTCAGGGCTCTCACACCCCCCTTAATCCATCGTTTCATCATCACTGCTTTCTTATTATCTGTATTGTGTCGCATTATCCCGTCTCCCGATAAGCGTAATTTTTTTGCTTTTGCGTTTGTGTTTGCTTTCCCGCTCTCGCTAGCTGCCACCAAAGGCACAGTGTGTGTCAGTATTCCGCTCATCAAAAGCTCCCCACCACGTTAATAAACCAGCCATGGGCGTTGTAGTTCATGTGCGTTAAGTTGTCGTTGTAATCGGTAAAGTTATACCCCACCCCTAGCTTGGCATTGTCACCAAGATGGCGGTACACACTTAGCACCACCCCGTCTTTATGGTCATCCGCAAGGCTTGTGCGCAAGGTGCGCCCCTCAATTTGGTATTCAAAGTCCGCATACTTAAAGTTGATGCGTGCTGCATACAAGCTGGCCCCCGAACTAAACCACTCACTCTCACCTTTATAGCGCAAGTGACCCTGACGATGTGCCGCCTTAAATGCCGTCTCCCAATATTGGCTCCACTCATACACTCCTTCAAGTGACCACACCCAACTCTTTTGGTCATACTCCACCTGCTGGTAACTCACACTGCGACTACTGCTGGTATTGGCTATCAGCTGGTCACTGGGGTCAACCCCTCGCACATACGTCACCTTACCAAATACGTTCAGGTTGTTAATCCACTGTGGTCGGTATGCAAAGCCCACCGCCGCCTCCAGATAATCACTCACCACCGCATTATCAGCCTTCGTATCACCTTGTGTATTGGCCATGTCAAACTGACCCAGCCAACTCCAGTTCTCACTGACTATCGTTTTACCCCGGTTCGTTGAGACCCACTGACGGATGTGCTCCTTTTCACTGCGCTCAAAGCGGTACTCCACTTTGCTGCGCCACTGGTAACGCTCATCTTTATAACCATACCCCACCAGATACACATCCCGCTTCGTGCCGTCGTCTCCCGTTAAGTTGGTGCTACCTTGATGACGGCTATTGACCTGACCGGTGCTGTAAGACGCCTCTATCGTCTGTGACGATGTCGGCTTATAACTCACCCCATACACATCAGATGTGCTGCGCTCAGTGCTTTGTGACTTGAACTGCTTCTCACTGTAAATATCCAGCTCGCTAGTTGCCTTCATCTTCTGACCGACTGTCGTGGTAATGCCTCGCCCCGCATTGGAGTCCACATCATTTATCACTTTGGTGTAAAGGCTTGCGCGCTCATTCACATCCCACACCGCATTCACCCCGCCGCCCGCGCCGCGGTTTGAACCAAACACTTCACCCCCTAAACTCAAGCTCGGCATCACCTGTGACTGATACCCTAACGTCGTCTTGTTGTTGTCACTGATATCACCCGACTTACGCACCGTCGCCTGCTGTATCACATAGGCCTTATCCCGTCCATCAAACAACGTCGCTTCCACTTTCACCGCCGCCAAGAGCTCTTTAGTCTCACCAGCATGGGTATAGTTGTTCTCCCGGCGGTCTTGCAGCTCAAGTGCCCCGCTGAACATTTCCGTCAGCTGGCTAAAGTACTGGGCCCGCGCTATCTTCTCTAAATGACGCCCTTTATCCTCTTCATAACTGTAACTGACTAATAGCCCTTTCTTATCTTGCTCAAAGTCATAGCGCAGCGTGCCGCCCCACTCGGTTAAGTCACTGTCACGTGCCGTTGAAAACGACGAGAATCCCGCCTGCTTACGGGAGAAGTAACCGTCAAATGTCAGTGGCACATCACCGTCAACATACTCATTAAAATCTATCGCCTGACGCACACCCCAAGCGGCCCCTTTCGTGCTGCCCGATAACGTCACCTGACTAAACCCCAGACCGCCATTGCTTGACACAAAGATATCGCTGTTTGACGCATCACTCATCGCATACTCCAGCTGTGTGTGCGTGCCTTTAAGTGGCCGTAATGTCACATCAAGCCCTTGCAGCTCATACGCCTCACCGCCGGCTTGCTCTTCATGCACATAGCTACCCCCTAAACGGATATGGTCATTTAACCAGCCATAACCCCGTGCGCCATACACTTTTTGCCCGTCCATATCAAAGCCATCTGAGTAGTACTCATACTCAGCAATTAACCACACATTATCCCCGCCCAGCAGCTGACCACCGGCAATAATGCTGCTGCCACTGCCCACACTAGCGGTCATCGGTAACGGCGTACTGAGTAACACCCGACCCTGGAAGTTATCGATTTCATAATCCGTGCCTTCACTTAACGCCTGCGTGCTTAAGACCCGTCCAGTGTTACGGTCACGAATCTCAACCGACAGTTTTAAGCTGCCCTCGGTCACCCGTTGGTGCTTTAAATAGTAAAGGCTGCCGCCCGTTGAACTGAACTCATTGTGGCTACCGCGGGTTTCACCGGTTGAGCCAAATACCGTCAGGTAACTCTTCGTGTCGCCAAACTTGGTGGTATTCTCACTCTCATGATACAGCTTTGCCCCATACAAACTGCGGTTAAAGTCCGAATACGCCGTGCCCGTCATCTGGGTGTTAAAGTTGCCCCACAGTGCATAGCTTTTGCCTTTTTCAAGCTTCACATAGAACTTGCCCTGCGTATCAACATCATTCTCTACCGTCGAATCATCACCGTATATCGGGTAGTAAGCCTGTGGGTCAAGCTCTCGCGCAAAGCGTGTCGGGTCTTTATCACCCAGCCGCCCAAAGGCATCTGCCAGCTTCGTCTCGGTGGTATCCAAATGCGCGGTCACCCGCACCTCGTCATAGTTCCCTTTCAAATAGAACGCCACCCGGCCATCCCAGCTGCCTTTGCCGCTGTAGTGATGGGCGTCCGCATCTTGTAGTATTGATTGACCTGTGCCACTGACATTATTCTGCGCATACGTGACTTCCGCCAGCCCGACAAAGAACACCTCATTGGTCTTCTCTATCACCAACGTCTCGGTCTGTGTCTGCACCGTACCCGCATCATCCGTCCAGCGCAGGTTAAAGGTGTACTCACCCGGCGCTAAAATCACTTCCCGCACCGCCCGTCCCTGACTATCGACCACCAGTGGCTCATTATTAAGCATCAATCCCTCAAGACCATACAGCCCACTGAGCTGCAGCACCACCTTACGGTCTGTCGCCGCAGCCACAATCCCCTGATTATCCATTTGATTAATGCCAAAACCCGGAATTTCGTTGCTCACCTTTAAGCGGCCGCGTAGAAAAGGTGTATAACGCGCTGGTATCTGTGATGGAGTCATCATTGATTTGGTTGATTGAGTTGTGGCTAAAGAAACACGTTGCTCGGATGTCATAACCTGAACATGTCCCCAAAAACGATCTTGTTCCTGTTGAGGCATTACAGCTAATTTACTTAGGTCAACAATTTGTACAACTTGCCCATTTTGGGTTTGTTCAGACAAGTAAGGTATCGAACTTAATTGCGCGTCTAGCAAATTAACCATTGTTTGATCTGAAATAGGTAGGTAGGCATCAAAATCACTCATTTGCGCCGTGTCATACCCCAGCGTGGTAAAACTCACCGCTCGGGTGATATCTTGTCGGCCATTGCGGGCGGTTACCGTTAATATCGCTTGATATTGACTGTCAATCGACAGCGTTTTTCCCTCATCACACTCCCCATCCCACAGCAGCGCTTCATACGGACTGATGTCGGTGAAATCAAAGGTTTTAAGGGGGGAGAGTAAGTCTTTATCATTGGCGTGATATATCGTTATGCTGTAGCGGGAGATTTTATCGGGGTAATTCGTGTAAACATAAAACCCCATCGGCTGGCTAAACTGACCATTGGCCATGAGATTAACACGGGGATTATAAATACTCAGATTCAGTTTTTGTTCGGTGTTGAAATTGTCTTGGATTACACTCATTTGAGGAGAAATATGATTCATGTGCTGTAGTTCACTGTATACAACACTTGAACCAAACAAAAAACAAGCGCCTATACCCAAACTTGGGATATGCCGCAACCAATTGCGTCTTTTCATCGTTTTTCCTATTCGCTTTATTTTATTATCATAAATACTGGAAATTAAGATGACAAAATTGTCATTTATAACTAAGCACAAGATAGCTACCCAGCTGAACCAGCAGAATTCCTCAGAATTATCAAGGAACAAAAGGTGAAATAGAAATCGTTTATATCGATCAATTGCAAAATTAATAATAGTTAAATACTATTAAAAATATCTTATTGATCGTTTATTCCAATATAAAAGCTTTTTTTATAATCATTTGAAAATAAATAATATAATGAGGGTGAGTTAAAATTTAGACAGTTTGATTTTATTTTCAGCAAAACCGAGCAAAGGATTGATGTGAAAGGGTTTATCGATAACGATAAGTTAAAAAGCATATTTTGATTATTTTTTAATTTTTTAAACTTACATTAACTTAATGTATTTTACATATATTTACATTTAATGGTAAATTCATTTACATTACCAATCAGCACATCTTATTAAATTGGATTATGCATCTTCTCGATAATAAAAGATTATAGTCAAACTCATTGAACTAAAAAAAGAACAACGTATAATGCTCAAGAATTTTCAGGAGTAGTTATGGCTTTAAAAATTACATCAAAATGTATCAACTGTGATATGTGCGAACCCGAATGTCCTAACGATGCAATCACTATGGGATTTGACACTTATCAGATCGATCCTGCAAAATGTACTGAATGTGTAGGGTATTACGATCACTCAACTTGCCAACGTGTATGCCCGATCAGTAATGCGATTATTGCTGACCCTGAGCATGAAGAAACACAAGAAGAGCTTATCGCTAAATTTGATCTGCTAAAACAGTCACGCTAGTCTTGCACAATATCAATACGCAACGCTTTTGGAATCTCAAAAATAATATCTTCTAAAATACCATCCATTTCAACTAATGACTGGCATCCCATCGTTTTAAGATGTTCAACGACTTCATTGACAAGGACTTCCGGTGCTGATGCGCCAGCCGTGACACCAATCACTTTCGCCCCATCAAGCCATTTAGCTTGTATATCGGAACTAAAATCAATTAAATAAGCGGGTTTTCCCTCGCGACGTGCTAATTCAGCAAGACGATTGGAGTTAGATGAGTTTTTTGAACCAACCACTAATACCACATCGGCTTTATTGGCAAGATCACGAACTGCAACTTGCCGATTGGTTGTCGCATAGCAAATATCGTTTTTACGTGGCCCACGAATATTAGGAAAACGTTGATATAATGCGTCAATCACTTCAGCAGTATCATCAACCGAAAGTGTTGTTTGAGTTGTGAAGCATAAAAAGTTTTCATCATGCACACGTAATTTAAACACATCATCAATCGACTCAATAAGGTAAATACCACCTTGTGGATTACTGTATTGACCCATCGTGCCCTCTACTTCGATATGTCCAGCATGACCAATTAAAATGACCTCTTCACCACGATTACTGGCTCTGGCAACTTCCATATGCACTTTTGTTACCAGCGGACAGGTTGCATCAAAGACTTTTAAACCACGTTCCTTGGCTTCATTTCTGACCGCCTTAGATACGCCATGTGCCGAAAAGATAAGCGTTGCACCATCTGGCACATCTTTCAGCTCTTCAATAAAAATTGCCCCTAACTCTTTTAGCCGATTAACCACATAACGATTATGTACCACTTCGTGCCGTACATAAATTGGCGCACCAAACAATTCAATCGCGCGTTCAACAATACTGATTGCACGATCAACGCCAGCACAAAAACCACGTGGATTGGCTAACACGATTTTCATGATTTTTTCTCTTTTTGAGTTCTAAAGCTCGACAATATAAAGAAGGCAATACCAACGCATATTGCACAGTCAGCCAAATTAAATGTTGGGTAATGCCATGTACCAAAATTCACATCAAGAAAATCAATAACAAAACCATGATAAATACGATCAAAAAGATTACCTAATGCACCACCAAGGATTAATGCCAGTGAGAAATTTTCTAGTTTTTTATTGCGACCATTTTTATACAGCATATAAATGATAAAGAGGCTGATAACAACCGCGACAACCGCCAATAACCACCGCTGGCCTTCAAGAATACTAAATGCAGCTCCTGTATTACGCGCGTAGCTAATCGAAAAGAAATTGAATAATCGGATCGACTCACCAAAATAAAAGGTATGGTGAATGATGAATTTGCTCATAATATCAGTAATAAACACTATCACTGTCAAGACTAACCAAATAAGACCATTTGCTTTTTGAAAACTTTGTTTCATATTACATCACTCTTACAGATCGGAAAACAAGCACATAACGGCTTGTTTTCCAAATCAGATCTTAATTACAACTTATGCAAAATGGCGAATCTCACCCAAGCCATGAATATTGCTATCACAGCGCTTACACAGATGAGTAACAGGATCATTATCAACCGTATAATGCCAACAACGAGGGCATTTATCACCTTTGGCTTTACTCAACTCAATTTTAAGTCCAGCAATTTCAGTACTAACGGCATGTCCCGTCGCTTCACTTAATGGTTTTACGGTAGCTTCTGAAGTCAATAATACAAAACGCAGTTCATTTTGCAAGGCTGAAACGGCATTAAAGATCTTATCGTCCGCATACAGTGTTACCGATGCCTCTAATGAACCACCAATCACTTTATCGTTACGACCTTGTTCTAAGACTTTATTCACTTCATCACGTACTTGCAAAATATGGGCCCAGTATTCACTGTTCATTTTTTCACTGTCAGCTAGAGTGAAGAGATCTTGATACCACTCGTCAACAAAAACAAACTGTTGTTTTTGCTCATTTGGTAAATATTGCCAAATTTCATCTGCCGTAAATGACAATACTGGTGCAATCCAACGCACCATCGCCTGAGCAATGTGATATAACGCCGTTTGACAACTGTGGCGCGCAACACTATCACTTTTGGCAGTATATTGACGATCTTTGATAATATCTAAATAGAATGATCCCATTTCAACTGAGCAGAATTGCATGATACGTTGTACGACTTTGTGGAAGTCATAGTTCTCATAAGCATCAATAATTTCAGCTTGTGCTTCTTGAGCTGCACTTACCGCCCAACGATCCAAAATAACCATATCTTCTGGCTTAACCAGATCCGTTTTTGGATTAAAGCCTGTCAAGTTTGCTAATAAGAAACGTGCTGTATTACGAATACGACGATAGCTATCGGCTGAACGTTTGATAATTTCGTCTGAATAAGCAATTTCACCAGAGTAGTCGGTTGATGCAATCCATAAACGTAAAATATCAGCACCCAGCTTGTTCATTACCTCTTGTGGGGTAACGATATTACCCAGAGATTTGGACATTTTTCGTCCCTGACCATCAACCGTAAAGCCATGAGTTAACACTTGTTTGTAAGGGGCTTTTTTATCAATCGCCGTTGATAGCATTAATGATGACATAAACCATCCGCGATGCTGATCTGATCCTTCTAAATATAAATCAGGTGAATGGCCATTAAACTCAGGGCGAACACTGACAACGGAATAGAATGTTGATCCTGAATCAAACCACACATCTAATGTATCTGGAATTTTACGGTAATCATCAGCATCTGGGCCTAATAAATCTTTAATATCAGCATCCCACCAAGCTTGAATACCACCTTTTTCCACAAGTTTAGCTACTTTTTCAATCAATTCAAGTGTGTCTGGGTGCAATTCATCTGTCACTTTATTAACAAATAATGTCATTGGAACACCCCACGTACGTTGACGCGAAATACACCAATCAGGACGGTTTGCAACCATTGATTCAATTCGAGCTTGACCCCAATCTGGAATCCAGCGAACTTGCTTAATTTCACCTAATGACTGTTGACGTAGACCTTCTTTATCCATGCTAATAAACCACTGAGGCGTTGCACGGTAAATCACTGGCGTTTTATGGCGCCAACAGCAAGGATAACTATGTTCAATATTTTCAAAATGCAATAACGCATCTTGTTCTTTTAACATTTCAATAATGACTTTATTACCTTTAAAGACAAATAAACCGTCTAAACCAGCTCCTGTACCTGGTAAATAACAACCATCACCACCGACTGGATTAGCTACTTCAAGTCCATATTTTTGACCAACAATAAAGTCTTCAGCACCATGGCCTGGTGCGGTATGTACAGCCCCGGTACCTGCATCAACAGTAACATGATCACCTAAAACAATCGGCTCATCAAAGTCAAATAATGGATGCTTAAAGCGTAATAATTCAAGATCAGCACCTTTACAGTTTGCGATGACCTTCCAATCCGTAATTTTAGCTCTCGCCATGACGGATTCAACTAATTCAGCAGCGAGAATTAAACATGCTTTGTTATCGATTTGTACCAGTTGATATTCGACGTCTGCGTTTAAGGCAATCCCTCGGCTAGCAGGTAATGTCCATGGTGTTGTGGTCCAAATCACTGCATAAATAGGTAAGTCAGTTTTAACGTTAAACTGCTTAGCCACAGCTTGGTTATCGACCGCTTTAAATTTGACATCGACAGCGGGTGACGATTTGTCATAATATTCAACTTCAGCTTCAGCAAGTGATGACATACAATCGGTACACCAATATACAGGCTTAGCCCCTTTCACCACATGACCATTTTTAATGACTTTACCTAATGCGCGGATAATGTTCGCTTCAGTATCGTAGCTCATTGTAAGATAAGGATTATCCCAATCACCAATTACTCCCATACGAATAAAGTCGGCTTTTTGAATAGCAACTTGTGACGCCGCATAATCACGACAAATTTGACGGAACTCAGCGGGTGAAATTTTCTCACCAGGTTTGCCGACTTGCTCTTCAACTTTTTGTTCAATCGGTAAACCGTGACAGTCCCATCCCGGAATATACGGTGAATCATAATTAGATAATGTTTTTGATTTTATAATAATATCTTTAATAATTTTATTAACCGCATGACCGATGTGTAGTTTACCGTTTGCATAAGGAGGACCATCATGCAAAATAAAACTTTTTTTACCTTTTTTAGCTTCGCGAATATGGCGATAAAGTTCTTTATCATACCAATTCTGTAACATAGCGGGTTCGCGTTTCGCTAGATCGCCACGCATAGGGAAACCCGTCTCTGGTAAATTTAATGTATCTTTATAATCTGTCATGCTTTTTTGTTCCGCTTTAATATGACTTAGTTAATAAATTAATGATGCTATTTTTCTTTCAAACACACTGACCGTGAATTTGAATAATGACTTTTAGTCGGCTAGTATCAGGAAGATACTGACAATTTTGCCTTAATCTTGTGTGCGATGCAAATATCTTGTTTAATTTGCGTCTGTAATGCTGCTAATGAGGCAAATTTAACCTCATCACGAATTTTTTCAATGAACTCGACATCTAAATACTGACCATAAATATCTTGGTTAAAATCAAAAATATTGACTTCTAGTACTGCAGTTTTACCGTTTATGGTTGGTCTAATACCAATATTTGCAATGCCGGTATAATATTGATTCGAAATGGTATTTTTAACCTTAACAAAATAAACACCGTGCAAAGCTGGTTTTTTGCGATGAAGGTGAATATTGGCGGTTGGAAAACCTAGCTGCCGAGCAAGTTGGTTTCCATGAATAACACGACCTTGAATCGTGTAAGCTCGCCCCAGTAGCATACGTGCTTGCTCAAAATGATCATCTAATAGCGCTTGACGAATGGCAGTGCTACTCACTCGTTGCTCATCGACAATATAAGTTGCTAAGCTTTCTACTTCAAATGCGCCCATTTCAGCATAGTGTTTTAATAACGCTAACCCACCTTGTCGTTTGGCACCAAATCGAAAATCATCGCCAATAACAATATATTGGGCCATGAGTTGCTTAATTAAACCCTGCTCAATGAATGTTTGTGCACTCATACTGGCAAATGTCTGATTAAATGGAATAACTAAAATATAATCGATGTCTAGTGCTTCAAGAAAAATACACTTTTCTTGAAACGACGTTAACCTTGATGGTGCTTGCTCAGGATTAAAAAATTCTAATGGTTGCGGTTCAAATAACATGACCACGGTAGGTAATTGTCGCTGCTTACCCACGTCTTTTAGGCGAGTAATCAGGGCCTGATGACCTAAATGAATTCCATCAAAATTACCTAATGTAATAACACACTGCTTAAAACGGTTACGTAGGTTATAGAGTCCGCGGATAATTTCCATTAGTTCACGCTTTTAAAAATATGGGTTTAAATAATTGTATTGCGTTATGAATAACGCGTGATTATATCAAGAACTACGATGAAACGATATAGTGAATCAGTAGTGTTTTAATGCCCTTAAGAATTCTTGTCGTGTACTCGGATTGGTTTTAAACCCCCCACCCAATGATGTCGTTGTCGTAATACTTGTCGCATCCTTTATACCACGAGCTTTAACACAGTAATGTGTTGCATCAATTGACACTGCAACATTTACGGTACCTAATAAGGTTTGTAGTGCGACTAAAATTTGCTGTGTGAGTCGTTCTTGTACTTGTGGGCGTTGCGAAAAAAATTCAACAATACGATTAATTTTTGATAATCCAATGACTGAAGATTTAGGAATATAAGAAACCGTTGCTTTACCATCGATTGTGACAAAATGATGCTCACATACGCTCGTTAATGTAATATCACGTACCGTTATCATTTCATCAACTTGCATTTTGTTTTCAATTAAGGTGATTTTAGGAAAATTGCTGTAATCCAGCCCCGAGAATATCTCGTCAACATACATTTTTGCGACACGGTGCGGCGTTTCAATTAGACTGTCATCGGTTAAGTCGAGTTGCATCAGTTTCATAATTTCACGAAAATGTGACTCTATTTTTGCTTTACGTTCGGCATTGTCCATGACAATCCGACACATCGGCGTTTCAAGATTTTTTGCCTCTAAGGCTGCCTTAACTTTTTGCGCTTCATTACTTAGCTCATTCATGATAAAAACCAATGTACAATAACAAGTTGCGTTATTATATACCAATAATCATTGAATATATACTCACTGCATTTTGTCGATTGCATAAAATTTCGTTATTTTTTTATCATAATGGGTGATTATAGTGTAAAAACAGGCTGATTATTGTTTATCACTAACCATCCCACCGCTCAAGTATTTCTGTTAAAATAGTCAATTAAACATGACTGTTAAACATTTAGTTTCTTTTTGTAAAGGATTATCACATGCTAAAAATTGGTTTAGTTTCTGTCTCTGATAGAGCATCAACAGGTATTTATGAAGACAAAGGAATTCCTGAACTCGTAACTTGGCTCAAGCAAGCGATAAAAGGTGATTTCTTGGTTGAAACAAGATTGATACCCGATGAACAACCGATTGTTGAGCAGACTTTAATCGAACTTGTCGATTGCCATTGTTGCCATTTAGTTTTAACTACCGGTGGAACGGGGCCAGCTAAACGTGATATTACACCCGATGCAACACTCGCTATCGCCGATAAGGTCATGCCTGGTTTTGGTGAGCAAATGCGTCAAATTAGCTTACACTTTGTACCAACAGCTATCTTATCACGTCAAGTTGGTGTTATTCGTCATCAAACGCTCATTTTGAATTTACCTGGGCAACCTAAGTCAATTAAAGAAACGTTGGAAGGTGTAAAAGATGCAGCGGGTCATGTATTAGTACACGGCATTTTTGCGAGTGTTCCCTACTGTATTCAGCTACTCGATGGCCCCTATATTGAAACCCAAGATGAAATTATCAAAGCGTTTCGGCCTAAAAGTGCAATAAAATAGATGCCCGTTTTGAGAGAGTACCAGGTACAGTTATCCCAGATTTTGTCATTTTCAGCTAAAAAGCGGATAAACATACTATTTGCCTGATACATTATGACAATCAATAAGGATTTATGTCCTCATTAGTGTAACAGGCAAAGATCACAAAGATTATTTGAATAAATAAAGCCAAAGCAAACGCTCAACAGAATTTTTTAAACTGGATACTAATGTGAGATTATCAATTTATATGGTATTAACTAACACAAAGTCACACCACTTTTCACAACGTATTTTCGATAATTGTCAGCATAAATAAAGATATTATGATTTATCGATTTTATTTTATGCAAATTTATTGCATAATTATCTTGTTTTTATGCAAATGAAAGATAGGGATACTAATCGATGACCACTCGCAATAAACCTGATGATCTTGTCAAAGTCTTTAAAGAGATGTTAAGGCAAGAAAAATTCAGTTCACAACTTGAAATTGTTCAAGCATTACAAGAACATGGTTTTGAAAATGTGAATCAATCTAAAGTATCTCGTATGCTGACTAAATTTGGTGCAGTCAGAACGCGTAATGTCAAAATGGAAATGGTATATTGCCTACCTGCGGAAATCAGCGTTCCCACGACCTCAAGCCCACTTAAAAACTTAGTGATTGATATTGATTATAACCATGCTATGGTTGTCATTCGTACCAGCCCTGGTGCAGCACAACTGATTGCGCGCTTACTCGATTCGATTGGTAAAGCGGAGGGAATTTTAGGTTCTATCGCAGGCGATGATACCATATTTAGTACTCCTACCAATGGTTTTACTGTAAAAGCACTTTATCACACTATCTTGGATCTGTTTGAGCAAGAATTATAATTCTTGCTCACTCAGTTTATTCACCGTATTCATCGTACTCTCGACACAAGATAATCGTATCTTCAATAAGTCGCCTTGCGACTGTGCCATATTCAGGAATTTTTGGTAATTGACTGTAGTGATACCAATTCGCTTCGACCAGTTCAGTACGGTCGACATGAATATCACCCTGGTCATAATCTGCCAAATAAGCCATCATCATTGAATTTGGAAATGGCCAAGGTTGTGATGTCACATAGCGAATATTTTTGATTTTAACTTTTGATTCTTCATAAACTTCGCGTGTCACCGCTTGCTCCATTGTTTCACCCACTTCAACAAAACCCGCTAATACGGTATATAAATTATCTTGGTTATGCCGAGTGTGTTTGGCAAGTAATATTTTGTTTTTATCACGTATTGCAACAATGATCGACGGCGAAATTTGAGGATAATAACGTTGATGACAGCTGCCACACAAGCAACACCATTCCGTAGTGCTTAGATGCATTTCGTGACCACAGTAGCCACAATATTTGTGAGAACGGAAAAATTCCGCGAGTTGTACTGCACGACCCGCCATTAAAAATAATGATTGATCGGCCATACTCAATAAAGGCCTGATCGATCCCATACTGTGTTTCATTTCTTTGCAAATAAGCCAAGCCGTCTGCCCTTTCCATTCACCAATCGGCTGCGCAGTGGCATCAATAAAACCAAACTCGCTAGCAGAACCAACGGGGATTTCACCTTTAGGTAACCATAAACGCCCATTCTGGCTGACAAACCAATATCCAGACTCATGACCTGTTAAGACAATTTGTTGTTGCATACGTGATTTTTAACCTATAAAAAATTAAGGCAGAGAAATCTCTGCCTTAATAATATATTACTTTTTCTTCTTCTCATGAAGCCCTTTCTTTTCAAGCTCCCAGTATATAATACGTTGTTGAACAATCGTAAATAAGTTACTGACAATATAGTATAAAACGAGACCTGATGGGAACCATAAGAAAAATACCGTAAAGATCAATGGCATGTAAGTCATTAATTTTTGCTGCAATGGATCATTAACGGGTGTCGGCGACATTTTTTGAATTAAGAACATCGTTGCACCCATAATTAACGGTAAAATATAATAAGGGTCTTGTGCTGATAAGTCTTGAATCCAAAGCGCAAACGGCGCATGACGTAATTCAACTGAGTTACCTAGCATATAGAACAATGCAAGGAAGATTGGCATTTGCACCAGTAAAGGTAAACAGCCCCCTAATGGGTTAACTTTTTCTTGCTTATATAGAGCCATAGTCTCTTGACCCATCTTCTGACGGTCATCACCATAACGTTCTTTAAGGGCTTGTAATCTAGGTTGCAAAAGTTTCATTTTGGCTAATGAACGATATTGTGCACGTGTTAACGGGAATAAAATACCACGCACAATAAAGGTAATAATAATAATTGCTACACCCCAGTTAGAAACAAAACCTTGGATGAATTTTAATAAATGGAATAATGGTTGTGATAAGAACCATAACCAACCGTAATCAACAATAAGATCTAAATGTTGTGCAGTGGCTTTTAATTCGCTTTGAATTTCTGGACCTAACCATAATTGAGCATCAACAGTTTGTGATTTACCTGCATCTACAACGACGGTTTCACCTCTAAAACCAATCGTCGCTTGTGATCCTTTTGCTGACGAACGTGTATAGAATGAATTATCTTGATCTTGTGATGGGACCCATGCAGAAGCGAAGTAGTGTTGCAACATCGCAACCCAACCCGTTTGTGAATTAATCGATAAATTTTTATCTTTTATGTCACCAAAACTGTATTTACTATAGTTAGTTTCAGAACTTGAGTATGCCGCACCTCGGAAAGCACTCATACCCAATCCGCCACCACCTTCAACTACGATATCGCTTGGTAAATCAACCGTCTGTTTTAACTGACCGTATAAAGCGATTTCGATAGGTTGTGTACTGTGGTTATTCACTTCATAACTGACGTCAATCGCATATTTACCACGTTTTAAGACATATACTTTCGTATAATTAACACCATCTTTTTGATATGTCATTGGGACGCGAATTTCATCTTGATCGTTAGCTAATACAAATTCACTTTGTGTAACTTGGTAAACAGGACGAGCACCTTGTCGCGCATTGTCAGGACCATTTCTGCCTGTCAATCCACTTTCTGCAACATAAATAAAATCCGGTCTAGCAACCAATAATTGGAAAGGCGTATTAGAATTTAAAGACTGATCATACTTTAATAACTGTGCGGCTTGAACATCACCACCGTAGGTATTGATCGTTAAAGATAATACATCTGATTTAATCGTGATTGTTTTCCCAGTTGTATTAGCAACTGATTCATCATCACTTATCATTTGTTCTGTTAATTGATTCGCTTTTGCTGGTTTTGGCGCATGATCGTTATTCCAAGCCTGCCAAATTAAAAAAGAAACAAAAAGTAAAGCAATAATTAAAATATTACGTTGAGATGCCATTCGTGTTTTCTCTATTGTTTTCGTCTTTGCGTGGCGGAACCGGATCGTCGCCGCCTTCATGTAAAGGGTGACATTTTAATACACGTTTGAGTGTTAGCCAACTACCTTTTATCAATCCAAAGCGCTTTAATGCAATAATTGCGTAATGTGAGCACGTTGGTGTGAAACGGCAATGAGGGCCAAGTAGTGGACTAATAAAGCGTTGGTAGACCCTTATTAACAAAATAAAGCTATTTGCACCTAATGACATTAGTTGCGTGATATATAACCTTAACTTTTGTTTTGTTGGGTTATCAGGAGGCGTTGCCATAACTTATCTAATACCTGCCTTAATGCGGCGTTATCAATATCGATAGCAGCCGTTCTTGCCATTACAATTACATCTATTGCCGGTAGCTCATGCTGCGCTAAACGAAAATGGTCTCTAATTACCCGCTTTAAACGATTACGTTCGTGTGCACGTTTGACTTGTTTTTTAGCAATCGCAAAACCGAGCCGTGGGTGATTAAAGGAATTTTTCCTGGCGACAAGAGTAATATAAGGTGAACTAACCCGAATAGACTGGTTAAAGACGTGGTTAAAGTCGGTGGGAGTTAACAAACGTAACTCCCGAACAAAGGTGAGTCGATTAATCACTCAACTTTAAATATTAGCTAGAAACTGTTAGACGAACGCGACCTTTAGCGCGACGACGAGCTAATACTTGACGACCATTTTTTGTAGCCATACGAGCACGAAATCCGTGAGTACGATTACGCTTTAAAACTGATGGTTGAAATGTACGTTTCATGACGATTTATACCTAAATCAAATTATTAATAATGAGCAGAGTAAAAACTCCACTTTGGATATAAGAGGTCGAGATTATAGAGACAATTCGCCAGATAGTCAACGAACTTTATTGCCTTTTTTCTCCCGCAAAAATACCATCACGGTTTAGTGATGGTATCGTTATTTTACACTATTAGTAGATCGGGAGTAAATTTAAGTTTGATAAAATAAAAGCAATAATATTAATAATACCAAAAAACAAAATAAAATAGATCATCGTGCTGCCGCCCCAAACTGTAAACGTCGATGTTTTAAAACGAATTCGAGCTTGTTTGCTTAATAGTGCTGGCACAATCACCGCCCAAATGGTCGCGGCTAATCCCGCAAAACCAATGGCGTATAAAAAACCATTTGGATAAATGATACCACCGACAATCGGAGGTAAAAAAGTCACTAAAGCCGTTTTAAAACGACCTAATGGGCTGTTATCAAAACCAAAAAGATCGGCTAAGTAATCAAATAATCCTAATGTGACACCTAAAAATGAACTGGCAACCGCAAAATTAGAAAAAATTAATAAAATAATATTAAGCCAATTTGCCGTATTAACGCCACCTAATGCAGCAATTAGATGATCAATATTACCGCCAGCGGCAATAATTGGTTTAAAATCGACTCGAGCAATATTGCCCATAGCGCAAATCAACCAAACAATATAAAGCACTAACGCTAATAGCGTCCCAAGCAATAAGGCGGCCATAATACGCTTCGGTGATTTGCCGTAATGGATGACTAAACTCGGCACATTGCCATGAAAACCAAAAGACGCAAGGCAAAAAGGGAAAATCATTAAAAGGTAAGGTAAGTAACTGGCATCAACGTCATTTGAATTCATTAAAATAATCGGATCAATGTGACCCAGTAAGTTGCCAAATGTGAGGACAAACGTCACAATTTTAACGCCGAGTACAAAAGATGCGACTCGACTAACTGCGGCGGTACTCAGCCAAACCACAAAGGCGAATCCAACTGCAAATAATGTACCCGCTATTTTAGCAGGCAAATGTATACCAAACTCATTGATTGCGGTTAAACTAAGTACTGAGCCACTAGCGGAGATATACGCATACGTTAAGATATAAAGTACAAATGCAACAGTAAAGCCGTTTATCACATTCCACTTACTGCCTAATAAATCTTTTACAATCGTATTAAAACTTGCACCTATTGGGTAATGCAAATTGGCTTCTAAAATCATTAAGCCTGAGATCAACATACAAAACCAAGTTAAAATTAAAACAGCTACCCCCCAAAAAAACCAAGGTCCAGCCATAACAATCGGTAATGAAAACATTCCCGCACCAACAATGGTGCCGCCAATAATCATGGCGCCCCCAAATAGTGATGCTTTAGGCATATTATCAGACCGTGGAGCAGAATCACGCATACACTCCCCCCCTAGGTAATAAACAAATACCTATTGATATTGAATTTAGCAATAATTGAGCTACATCACAGAGGTCTATTTTTAAAAATGGCGTGTTATTATTCAACATCGCCATTGATTATAGACAATGCTATTCTTTATTTTTAACCGGCGCTAGATGAGCCTGAAAATGCCTTAATATTGGTGGTTCCCAGGTAATGGTATAACCTGTTGTTATTGTGTTTGCTCGTTGTTTGATCGCGATTAATGCATCAGCCATGATATCGATATGCGCTTGTGTATAAACTCGGCGTGGTATCGCCAATCGCGTAAATTCAAAGTCAGCTTGAAGTTGTTGTTTGG
Source organism: Orbus sasakiae (assembly GCF_039542345.1). Lineage (NCBI taxonomy): Bacteria > Pseudomonadati > Pseudomonadota > Gammaproteobacteria > Orbales > Orbaceae > Orbus > Orbus sasakiae. Next base: position 191,175 of record NZ_BAABHY010000001.1, on the reverse strand, counting down.
TATCAGGATTATTGCCCAACATATAAGAACCAATATCACAAGTTCGAATTCCGGCTTCTTTATATAACTCAATAGCTAATACTTGCCCGGGAAATTGATGATAAGGGATCGCAGGGAACATGGCTTTTGCATCAACAAAAACACCGTGTCCACCCACTGGTGATTGATATGCAATACCCGCATCATCTAACCGTGACGCTAAATATTCCATTTGACCAATACGATATTTGAGATAATTTTCATCAATTCCCTCATATAATCCAATAGCGAGTGCTTCAAGATCACGTCCAGCCAATCCACCATAAGTAAAAAAGCCTTCAAACGAAATACAATTTGCCTTAACTTTTAAGACCAAATCTGATTGTCCATCCTTAATACCAATTAATCCTCCCATGTTAACAATTGCATCTTTTTTAGCCGACATAGTAAACGTTTGTGCATGACTAAACATTTCGCGAATAATATCTTTAATTGGCACATTGTTGAATTCAGGTTCATCACGCTGAATAAAATAGGCATTTTCAGCATAGCGAGCAGCATCGATGTGAAATGGAATTTGATATTTATGACATATTTCGGCTGTTTCACGAATATTTTTAATTGAAACAGGTTGACCACCCGCCGAGTTGTTTGTGACCGTCATGACAACTAAACCAATATTAGCCGCGCCGTGTTCATTAATTATTTTTTCAAGTTTGACAACATCCATATTACCTTTAAATTTGACTCGTTTACTTGGATCTTTTGCCTCCTCAATCACGCAGTCGATGGCTCTTGCACCAGCTAATTCTACATGGGCTCGCGTTGTGTCAAAAAACATATTTGAAATAGCAAACTGCCCTTTGCTTAAAAATAATGGGAAAAGAACCTTTTCCCCTGCACGACCTTGGTGAACGGGCTGGATATAATCATAATCGAAAATATCTTGCCCTGCTTTAACCAATTTATAATAACTTGATGCCCCCGCGTATGCTTCATCGCCTTTCATTACCCCAGCCCACTGCTCTTGACTCATGGCATTTGTCCCTGAGTCAGTCAGTAAATCAATGTAACAATCTTCACCCGCTAATAAAAACAAATTGTAATTTGCAGTTTTAATCTTTTGTTCACGTTCTTCACGCGTTAACATACGTAACGGCTCTACAGCTTTGATACGAAACGGTTCAGGAATATATTTAATAGACATAATCAATACCTCCAATTAACGATTAATTAGATACCCCGGTCGTCACAATGACTGGCGGACAGTATTGTTAACAAAATAAGACAACACACTTCATGCACAGTTAAGCTGTGACATGACAAGATTGAGACACACTTGTTACCCGTTCACATTACAAACCGCAATAATCGGTTGTGTTAGCGTAATACCAAGAGAAATGAGATAAAAGAATAAAGGAAATTAATCAGGGAAGTGACAAGTTAAACGATGGTCGAGATTGATCCATAAGCAACTGCGGTAAGATAAGTGGCCTTTTGTTAGATAATAATGCAACATACTACCTCCCAACCAAAACACAAATTAATCATTTTTCCATTATTAATGAGGCGTCATCATAGAATATTTTCATTAAAAATACAGTGAAGTTGGTCACAAAATAAACATTTTAGATAAAAAGACCTTGATTACCGTCAAGCTATGTTAATAAAAACACGATACCTAATTGATATCATATCGTTACAAAATGAACTATTTACGCTGTTTTAATCAATTGTTCACAAATCACGATACATCATAGATTAATGATTAGGCGAATGAATTTTTAACACGGGTTGCCATAAAACCTGAAGATTTTTTATCTCTTCACCTGCCAGTAACTGTACCAACATGTTCGCAATCTGTTTACCAACAAGATTACGTGTTGATTGTGTGATGGTAGAATATGGATAATTCGATAACGTATCGAGAGGTAAACCATCATAAGTGATTAGTACCGGTTTAGTTCTTTTAGGATTGCGTTGCATATATTGTTCTAACGCCATCGCTACCCCATCAGCAATCATATTACAGTCAGTAATTATCGCAGTGGGAATTTGTGATGCATGACGAGTGAGTAATACCTGGCAAGCCTGATATCCACCGCGTCGATTCATTTCGGTCATTTGACAATCCTCATCGTTGAATGCAAGCTGTGCCGATTGCATACCAAGCACATAACCAGTTCGACGTAAATGAATAAAGGTCAATGGCTGGTTACCGCCAATATACGCGATTTTTTGATGTCCTTGTTGCACCAAATAATCAATTGCCATTCTGATTCCCTGCTGATTATCAAAATCAAACCAAGCAAATTCCGCTGAGAGATTGCTACGGCCAAGGGCAATAAATGGAAACTGATGTTTGACTAAGTAACGCAAACGGGCATCATCCATAAAGGTATGTGCAATTAATAACGCATCAACACGCTGGCTTGATAATAAACGGTGAAATACGGGAATTTCATCTTTATTTTCATCAGGAATGAGGAGTAGATCAAATCCCAATTGATTCAGCTCTTTATTTAAGCTATCAATCATCTGCGTAAAACAGATATCATTTAATACGTCCACATGGAAAGGATAAACTAAGCCAATAACATAGCTTTTACCCATTTTTAAACTACGCGCTGATGCATTTGGTCGATACCCCATTGCCTTTGCAGCTTTAAATACCTTTTGTTTTGTATCCTTGGCCACATCATCATGGTCATTCAAGGCTCTACTTGCCGTTGTAACAGAAATACCGAGTGTTTGCGCAATTTTTTTTAAAGACATAATGTGATTTTACATTTTTTATACACAAAGATAATACGTTAACAAATTAATACTGTGCTGGCTAGCTGAGTTATCAATCAACACTCAAAATAGACAGCATTTCAGCGACTTTTATGTAATCGATTACACCATTGTTAAATCAGGAATATTTAATTAAAAAATCTGATTAAGATCACATATTTTCAATAATAATCTATTAATCCGAAACGTTTCGGATTAAGGTGCTAAATGTCAATTGCACGATTAATTTGTAACTTACTTATTTAAGGAGTTGAAATGAACGCCACAACTGTCCATCTGCAAAGCAAAGATACTGATATTATTTTACGCACTAAACCTTATGCACAATTGCTTTATTGGGGTAAACCTATACAGCATTTTAATCAACAATCTATTGATTGTTTACAACCTGCCATACCAAATTCTAGACTTGATATCGATATCCCTTTTGCTTTGTGCCCAGAAGAAGCAGTAGGTAATTTCAGTACTCCCGGTTTAGAGGGGCATCGATCAGGGCAAGATTGGTCTCCCCATTTTACAACTGAACAAGTGATTCGAGATGAGCGAGGTGTCACAATCATTGCCGATGATATTCATGCACAGTTACGCCTTACTTCACGTATTGAGTTTGACAATAATGGTGTCTTACAAACTCAAAATAGCCTAACCAATCTTGGTGAAACGCCTTATCAAGTGAATCGTTTATCAGTGACGTTACCTTTACCCGAACGCGCTATCGAATTAATGGCATTTAATGGCCGTTGGATTAAAGAATTCCAATCTCATCGCACCCATATTGATCATTGTGGATATTTACAAGAAAACCGACGTGGGCGAACTTCTCATGAGTACTTTCCAGGAATGGTCATTGGTACTAACGCATTTAGTGAGCAACAAGGTGAAGTCTGGGGTATACATCTAGCATGGAGTGGAAATCATCGTATACAAGTCGCAGTTAAAAGTAATGGTAAACGCTTTATCCAAGCAGAAGCTTTGTATTTAGCGGGTGAAATCCAATTAGCTCAAAATGAAACATTAACAACACCTTGGCTATATGCAACTTATAGTGATCAGGGCCTAAATAAAATGAGTCAACATTTTCATCATTTTGTACGTCAAAACATTATTGCTCAAATGAAAAATAAACCACGCCCTGTTCACTTAAATACTTGGGAAGGTATCTATTTTGATCATGATCCCAACTATATCATGCAGATGGCGACAAAAGCGGCTGAAATTGGTGTTGAACGATTTATTATTGATGATGGTTGGTTTGGAACTCGTGATGATGACTGGCAAGCCTTAGGTGACTGGTATCTTGACAGAAGAAAATACCCTCATGGTTTAGAACCTGTTATTAGTCATGTAAAATCATTAGGCTTAGAGTTTGGTATTTGGGTTGAACCTGAAATGATCAACAAAAATTCAGATCTTTATCGGGCTCATCCTGATTGGTTATTACAACTTCCAGCCTATAATCAGCCCTCTGGTCGACATCAATATGTCCTAGATTTACAAAATCCAGCCGTATTTGATTATTTATTAGAACGATTAACGTGGTTATTAGGGAATCACGATATTGATTATATAAAGTGGGATATGAACCGTGAAATTGTGCAAGCCGGTCATCAAGGTTCCCCTGCTATCGTTGGTCAGACAGAAAGTTTATATCGTTTGTTAGACATACTCCAACAAAAATTCCCACATGTTGAAATCGAATCATGTTCATCTGGTGGAGGCCGAATTGACTATGAGATATTAAAGCGTACTCAACGTTTTTGGACTTCAGATTCCAATGATGCATTAGAACGTCAAACGATCCAAAGAGGAATGAGTTATTTCTTCCCACCTGAAGTAATGGGTGCGCATATTGGTGGTAAGTTATGCCATACCACTTACCGCCAACACGATATTAATCTGCGAGGGCTCACCGCATTAGTCGGGCATATGGGGGTTGAACTCGATCCCGTAAAAGCATCACCACAAGAGCAAAAAGAATTTTCTCATTATATTCAATTACACAAAAAATTCCGCGAGCTATTACATCATGGCAATAGTCTAAGACTTGATGTTGATGACCCACAAGCCATGCAAAGTTATGGCGTAGTTAGTCAAGATCAACAACACGCTATTTTTATTATCGCACAACTCAAAATGCCAACTTATGCCCTTAGTGGTGATTTACGTTTAACTGGTTTAAGGCATGATCTTAACTATCGTATTGAAGTTCTGGATATGCCAGAAAACATTAATCCAGTAAATAGTGGGCATACTATGAAGCAGTTACCTTATTGGATGATGGAAAGCACTACGCTCAGTGGAGAGTGGCTACAAAACATCGGTTTACCTTTACCGGTTCTCGATCCCGAAACTGCCATGTTATTTAAAGTCTCGGCGTTATAATTTTATGAAGGGAATCGCGATATTGCGATTTCCCTGAGTAACATGAACCAAAGACAATGAAGATAACAATTTGCTTTTTTAGTTATTCTATTTAACACTATATACATTAATTGCATATTCAATAATAAGATTATTATCATGTCTACAATAAAAGATGTTGCTCGATTAGCAAAAGTGTCAATAGCGACAGTATCGCGTGTTGTTAATAACTCAACGAGTGTGAGTGAAAAAACACGCATCAATGTACAAAAAGCGATGTTGACACTAAATTATTATCCCGATGCTAATGCTAGAGCACTGTCTCAACAAACCACCAATACTATCGGTATTGTTGTTGCTGATGTATCAGACCCCTTTTTTGGGGCAATGGTCAGTGCAGTTGAAAAAGTAGCTTATCAAACGGGTAACTTTTTATTGATCGGCAATGGCTATCATAATGAACAGCAAGAGCGTAATGCCATTTTACAACTTATTGAACATCGATGTTCCTCGCTTGTTGTACATGCAAAAATGTTAACCGATCAAGAACTCACTAAATTAATGCAACAAGTGCCAGGTATGGTGTTAATCAATCGAATACTTGTCGGTTTTGAACATCGTTGTATTGCACTCGATGATCGCTATGGTTCAAATTTAGCTGTTCGTCATTTAATTCAAAATGGTCACAAAAATATTGGTTATCTTTGTTCTAACCATTCAATTTCAGACGCTCATGACCGTTTGCAAGGTTATAAAGACGGTCTACAAGAACATGCTATTGCTTTTGAAGATGTTAATATCGCGTTTTCTTCACCCGATGAATCAGGTGGAGAACAGGCCATGATGACATTACTTGAACGCAATTGCCAAATCACTGCCATCGCATGTTATAACGATTCAATGGCTGCAGGTGCGATGTCAGTACTGTATGATAACGATATCAAAATTCCAGTCGATATTTCTGTCATTGGTTTTGATGATATGCCGATTGCGCGTTATCTTTATCCTAAATTGACCACCATTCGTTATCCATTACAATCAATGTCACAACAAGCGGCACAACTTGCATTAGCACTGGCAAAAGGACAAGATATTCCCCAAAATACCATTAATATCTTTACGCCGACCTTAACTAAACGTTATTCAGTACAAAATTTAGGAAGTGTTTAATTTACATTAATGCGATTGTATAGGTAATATGCTTCACGGAGCAAACCAGCATTAACTGTGCTAATCGATCAATGAAAACGTTATTAAAAAAATGATTTTATAAATAAAAAATGTATTGAAAATATTATATGTATGCGTTTACATATTTGTTATCAAGATCACTTTTTTAATTTTTTAAGTTGCTATAATATTATTCATTATTCACCGTAATACATGGAGATACTATGACAGTAGTGACGACTCATTCACTTAAAGATGTGCTCGATCGGCAAGATTGGAATAACCTATCTGTACTCAGTATTAATAGATTACCAACCCATGCACCTTACCATAGTTGGCGCAATCCGTATGATGCACAATATAATCATCAATCTGATTCAATATTATCTCTCAATGGAGATTGGTTTTTTAGTTATTTTGATTCACCCGATCAGATTCCAGAACGGTGGCTCGTTGAAGAACTGGATCAAACGACGCTTGCTGTTCCTGCAAATTGGCAACTCCATGGTTATGATGCTCCCGTTTATACCAATATTCGTTACCCGTTTCCTTATAACCCACCATTTGTTCCAGAACAAAATCCGACAGGCCTTTATTCTCGCTATATTGATATCAGTGAACAATGGTTAACAAAAGGGGATACCCGCATTATATTTGATGGTGTTTGTTCAGCCTTTCATTTATGGTGTAACGGACAATGGGTTGGCTATTCACAAGATAGTCGGATTGCCGCAGAGTTTGATTTAAGCCAATACTTAAAAGTAGGCCAAAATCGTATAGCCGTTTTAGTGTTAAAATGGTGTGATGGTAGCTATCTTGAAGATCAAGATATGTGGCGGCTCAATGGTATTTTCCGCGATGTAACATTGCTCAATAAACCAAAACAACATATTCGTCATGTCCAAATCAGTACACAACTTGATGCATGCTATCGCAATGCGACACTTAACTTGCAAGTCGATGTGATCGATAGCCTGCGATTAAATCACAAAAATGAAGATTTAAATGTCGAAATAAATCTTTGGCTAGGTGATACGCTTGTTGTATCACATCAACAATCGTTGGGTACAGAACTAATCGATGAAAAAGGAGCTTATCATGATCGTTTGGTATGCTCAATTCCGGTTAATGCTCCACAGTTATGGAGTGCTGAAACGCCAACACTTTATCGAGTCACTGTATCCTTAAATCATCAACATCATGGATTGATTGAAACAGAAGCCTATAATATTGGATTCAGGCAAGTCGAAATCAAAGATGGTCAATTGATGGTTAATGGAAAACCGCTATTAATTAAAGGCACTAATCGTCATGAATTTTATCCTGACCAAGGCTACGCGGTAACTCGAGAGGCGATGATCCATGATATTTGTTTGATTAAACAACATAACTTTAATGCTGTACGTTGTAGCCACTATCCAAATCATCCGCTTTGGTATACGTTATGTGACGAGTATGGACTTTACGTTGTCGATGAAGCCAATATTGAGTCACATGGTATGTATCCTATGTCACGTTTATCTGCCGATCCTAATTGGTTTGCCGCATACAGTGAACGAGTCACCCGTATGGTTCAACGTGATTTTAATCATGCATCAATTATCATCTGGTCACTGGGTAATGAATCGGGTCATGGTGCGACACACGATGCCTTATATACGTGGATTAAAAGTTATGATCCAAGTCGTCCCGTTCAATATGAAGGCGGTGGCGCAAATACCGCAGCAACGGATATTATCTGCCCAATGTACGCGCGAGTCGATGAAGATCAATACCATCCGAATGTCCCTAAATGGTCTATCAAAAAATGGATTAGCTTACCAAAAGAAAATCGTCCATTAATATTATGTGAATATGCGCATGCTATGGGTAATAGCTTAGGGGGCTTTTATAAATATTGGCAAGCATTTAGGCAGTACCCTCGTTTACAAGGTGGATTTATTTGGGAATGGGCCGATCATGGTATTCGCTGTCACACAAAAGACAACGAATCATATTGGGCATATGGCGGTGATTTTGGTGAGGCATATCATGATCGTCAATTTTGTATTGATGGTTTGGTTTTCCCTGAACGTCAGCCTCACCCAAGTCTGATTGAAGTTAAAAAAGTTCAACAACCGTTTCAATTCAAATTATTGAGTCAATCTCCACTCACGCTTGAAATAACAAGTGAATATGTATTTCGAACAACAGATAACGAATACTTACATTGGGAGATTCAATTGAATGGTGTCACTAAATTAACCGGTGAGATGCCTTTGAATATTTCGCCATCCCATAAAGTTATTGTCACTTTAGTTGAGCAACTGCCTGACTCATTAGAACAAGGCCTGTGTTATCTTAACGCACGTATCGTTCAGCCTAATGCGACAACCTGGTCGGATAAAGACCATCTTGTTGCTTGGGATCAATGGGCATTAGAAAATCAATTTATGCCTGATATTTCCCTTAATCGATCAGGCGATTTACAACTGATTGAAAATGAACAATCTTATCTTATCTGTCACACCGATCAGCGTATCGAGATTAATAAAGAAACCGGCCAATTAAGTCAATGGTGGAAAGGTGATCGCGCTGGACTAGATTGCGCTTTTCAAGATCAGTTTGTACGGGCTCCGATTGATAATGATATTGGCATCAGTGGTGATTTTGATAGTAACAATAACCCCTTTGCTTGGGTGGAGCAGTGGAAAGCAGCAGGATACTATGATTTATCTCATCAATGCTTAGCCATTGAAAGCCAGGCAAGTTCTCATCACATCATCATCAAAGTCCTTAATGGTTACTTCTTTAATCATAAAAAAGTGATTCAAAGCTGCTGGACTTATGATTTTACAGCAGATGGCACTCTTACGATATCCGTCGCAGTTGATATCAGTAATGCGATGCCAGCTCCAGCGCGTATTGGTTTCTATTTTCAATTAGCTGAAACACCAAAACAGGTTAATTGGTTAGGGCTTGGTCCTCACGAAAATTACCCGGATCGTAAAACATCAGCACAATTTAGTTACTGGCAACGCCCCCTCAGTGATCTTTATACGCCATATATTTACCCGTGTGAAAATGGTTTACGCTGTGATGTGAAATCATTAGATGTCAATGATTGGTCTATTACAGGTAATTTCCAGTTTAATATCAATCAATATGGTACTCAGCAACTGACTGAAAAGACCCATCGCCATCTTCTCGTTGCCGAGCAAGGTGCTTATGTCAGTATTGATGGTTACCATATGGGATTAGGTGGTGATGATTCATGGACGCCGAATGTGCATCAAGAGTTTTTACTAAACCAAAAACATTATGAATATCAAGTGTCGATAAAACGTCATTAAATCAAATGAGCCATCAAATTGATGGCTCACTTATAACGAATAAGGCATGATGTCTAACAATCAAACTGATAAATGGTATGATGACGATAAGTCTCACCAGGTAACAACCAGCAACTCGGTTGTGGCCAATCTGAATGATGCGGGCTGTCAGGTAAAAACTGTGTTTCAAGCGCAATACCAGCATAATTTTGATAATATCCCCCGACCCGATTCGGGGTCCCTGCCAGAAAATTACCGGTATAAACCTGAAGAGCCGGTTTAGACGTAAAAACATGTAAAGCCAGTAAATTATCAGTTGATACTAAACTTGCTACCATTTGACCATCTTGCTTAAGTAAATAAGCATGATCATATCCCCCTGCTAATTGACGTGAAACGCTGGTTAATAAATTTTTGCCTACCTTACGGGCATGACGTAAATCCATATCATCATGTTCTACCGTAATCAGCGAACCAAGTGGGATTCCATCTTTATCAACCGGAAGGTAATAATCAGCATTAACGTGCAAAGTATGGTGTTTAATATCTGAATTGGGTGAATCCACATTACCATCAAGATTAAAATAAGCATGATTAGTTAAATTAACTGGCGTTGCCTGATCTGTTGTTGCAGTAAAATCTATATGCATTTGATTATTATCGTCTAATTCATAGCATGCTTTAACGGATAAATTACCAGGAAATCCCTCGTCACCATCACTGGAGAAGATGGTAAAAATCACTTTATGAGCATGCTGTTCTTGAATATGCCACCGACGTTTATCTAGCCCCATGACACCACCATGTAGCAAATGAGGAGCTTGGTTTGCAGACAAAATATACTGTTTCTGTTGATAATCAAGTTTTGCCTGTGCAATTCTATTGGCATAACGACCGATTGTTGCGCCTAAGTAAGCCTGCTGTGCTAAATACTGCTGAGCGGAATGACCCCCCAACAAAACTTCTCTAAATAGGTGCTTAACCTTTATGCGGCATGAAAACCATGTCGCCCCCCAATCACAGAATGTGGCGGTCGTTCCTTGTCGATTAACGAGTGTGATTAAGTTAAATGGCTTACCATCTGGAGCAAGTTCAGTTTGTGACATCACTGGCTCCTTTACTCGCATTACAAATATAAAAATCTTCTTTCAAACCAAAACGTTGTTGGTACTTCTCTGCAACAGTTTGCTGTACCTCAGCAATTTTTTCATGTGGCATAACGGCAACGATACATCCGCCAAAACCGCCGCCTGTCATACGCACACCACCTTGGTTGCCCAGCACCTGTGCAACAATCTCGACTAAATAGTCAATGGCCGGAATGGTAATGGCAAAATCATCACGCATTGACGCATGACTTTGTGCCATTAATAATGATAATTTCGCATAATCCCCATCGGTTAATGCTTGTGCAGCTTCAATAGTGCGGGTATTTTCAGTAATAACATGATGGGCACGTTTAAATACATCAGGTGACAGTTTATTTCTGATCTGATGTAATTGTACTAAGTTTGCATCACGTAATGCTTTGACGCCTAGTGTTTTAGCGGCAATTTCACACTGTTCTCTTCGCGTATTATATTCACTACCGACTAAACCCCGTTGAACATTTGAGTTTATGATCACCACTGCGCCATCTTTAGGTAATGGAACCGGCTTCACGGCTAACGTTCGACAATCAATTAGTAGAGCATGCTGTGCTTGACCTAATGCTGAAATCAGTTGATCCATAATTCCACAATTACAACCGACAAATTTATTTTCTGCCTCCTGACCAATCAATGCTAATTGTGTGCCAGATAGAGGGAGGTCATATAAAACCTGCATCATTTTTGCTACTGCCACTTCCAATGATGCAGATGAACTGAGTCCTGCACCTTGTGGAACATTGCCGCTGACAACAAAATCGACACCATGAAAATGACAATGATGTTGCTGAAGATATTTAATAACACCACGAATATAATTAGCCCATTGGTAATTAGGGTGAGGTTCGATAACGGTGTCTAATGAAAATTGGTCATGTTGATTGTGATAATCAGCCGCAATCACATTGATCAGGTTATCATCACGCTTATGACAACAAATGACCGTTTGATAATCAATCGTACACGGTAAAACAAAACCATCATTATAATCGGTATGCTCACCAATTAGATTAACGCGTCCAGGAGCCTGAATGAATGTGTCAGGTTGATAGCCAAATTGTTGTTCAAAAATATGCGTTACATTTTTAATCAAGTCTTTCATTATTGGGTTTCCTTATAGTGAATATCACTCACATCTCGTAATCTTTGTGCCGCTTGTTCTGGCGTCAAATCACGTTGAACTTCAGCAAGCATTTCATAACCGACCATAAATTTTTTAACGGTTGCAGAACGGAGTAAAGGGGGATAAAAATGTGCATGAAGCTGCCAATAATCCGTTGTATCAGCCATAAATGGGGCTCCATGCCACCCCATTGAATAGGGGAATGAACATTGAAATAAATTATCATATCGACTGGTTAATTTTTTCAATATTACCGCCAGATCACAACGCTGTTGCTGATCTAATTCCACCATTCTTGCGATATGTATTTTGGGTAACAATAATGTTTCAAAAGGCCATGTTGCCCAAAATGGTACTACCGCAATCCAATGCTCTGTTTCAACAACAATTCGACGACCATCTTGTAATTCACGTTTAACATAGTCAACCAACATCACTGACTGATGCTGCTTGAAATATTGTTTTTGCTGATAGTCTTCTCGATCAACTTCATTAGGGATAAAACTATTTGCCCAAATCTGTCCATGAGGATGAGGATTAGAACATCCCATCACAGAACCTTTATTCTCAAAAACTTGTACCCAAGGATAATGTTGTCCAAGTTCAGTTTGCTGTTCAATCCAAGTTTTAATCACCTGCTCAATTGCTGTAACAGTTAATTCAGGCATCGATTTACTATGATCGGGTGAAAAACAGATCACACGACTTGTGCCGCGAGCACTTTGCTGCTGAAAAAGTGGATCATTCAACATTGGAGAGTCAGGAGTATCAGGCATGAGTGCTGAAAAATCATTAGTAAATACAAAAGTACCCGCATAATTTGGATTAATATCGCCAGTAATTCGTCGATTACCCGCACATAGAAAACAATCAGGGTCATGGGGTGGTTTTTGCTCTTCTAAAATGGCCTCTTGTTGGCCCTGCCAGGGGCGCTTAGCTCGATGCGGTGAAACTAAAACCCACTGCCCTGTTAATGGGTTATACCGACGATGTGGATGATCAACGGGATTAAACTGTACCATGATATACGTCCTTTTACTCACTAATCTAAATAGCCTTTAGGATTATTAACTTGCCATAACCAAGAATCAGCAACCATTTGTTGTAATGTCATTTTTGTTTGCCAACCAAGTTGCTGTTTTGCTTTACTTGCATCAGCCCAAAATGCAGGAAGGTCACCGACCCTACGTGGAGCAAAATGCCATGCTAATGGCTTACCTGACGCTTGCTCAAAAGCATTAATCACCTCAAGAACACTATGTCCAACTCCTGAACCTAGATTATAAATATGTAAACCATTTTGATTTAAGCCTTTTCTTAAGGCTGCAATATGACCATCGGCGAGATCAACTACATGGATAAAATCGCGCACACATGTCCCATCATTTGTCGGATAATCATGACCAAATACGGCTAAAGCAGGACGTGCTCCAATTGCAACTTGAGTGATATAAGGCATAAGATTGTTAGGAATCCCTTGCGGATCTTCGCCCATTAAGCCTGTTGGATGTGCACCGACGGGGTTAAAATAACGCAGTAAGGTTAGTGACCAATCGTTTTCTGCTGTTGATAAATCGATCATAGCTTGTTCAGCCATCATTTTACTTTTACCGTAAGGACTTGATGGTAAACCTAATGGCATATCTTCTCGATAAGGCACATCAGCAGTTTCACCATATACCGTTGCCGATGAACTAAATACCAGTTGTTTAACCCCTGCTCTTCGCATAGCTTGCATTAATACCAATGCACCAGATACATTCGCATCATAATATTCCAATGGTTTATGTACTGATTCGCCAACGGCTTTTAAGCCTGCAAAATGAATTACAGCACTAATATTATGTTGACTAAATATTTGCTCCAGTTGTTTTTTATCACGCACATCACCTTGATAAAAACGAACCTGATGACCCGTAATTAATTCGATACGTTTTAAAACAGCGACTTTACTGTTAACTAAATTATCAAGGACAATCGGTGTATAGCCAGCTTGTATGAGTTGAACACATGTATGACTACCAATATAACCACAGCCCCCTGTCACTAAAATATTCATGATTGTGCACCTTCGTTAGAAGAAAGTTCGTTCACGCCAGGCTCACTTTTTTTACCACGCAAGACAGCAATCGGCCCTCTCCCTGAAAGGGTAAATACTGAAATAATGGTAAACGTGAAAGCAATAATACCAAGCACCAGATAGGTGCCTTCAAAACCAATATTGACATACATTAAGCCTGCAAAAGTTGACATAAACATAATCGATAGCTGCTTTGCAAAACAAAATGCAATTAAGTATATTGTTGCGGAAAATTTAAGTGGAAAATGCTTTGTGATATATTTAAATGCACCGACAAGTAAAAGCGGCGCCTCAAACATATGTAATGTTTTTAGGATAATGACTTCGATTGCAGAACTTGCAAATGCGGAGCCGGTAATACGTATTGACATAATTAAACCTGCAATCAATAACGTATTTTTACTGCCAATTTTCATCACAATCACGGGAGCAAGAAACATCACCATAGCATTCAAAAACTCACCCATCGTAGTCACATAACCAAAGGCTTCACGACCCGTTGCTTCACTTTGGAAAAATGATGTAAAGAAGTTTGCAAACTGTTGATCAAATACATCATAAGTACATGCAACACCAATAATGTATAACATAAAGAACCAAATTTTAGGCATCTTTAACAACTCTATGACTAACTTCAGTTTAAAGGGTTGTTCTTTGTTAAGACCCATTTTTTCAATCACATCAACCGTTGAACTTTTTTCTGGATTGGCAACTTTAACAAGAATTAATAAAATAATCGCAAAGCCTGAGCACAACCAATACACGGCGTTAGCATTTATGGTGATCATAATACCGACAAATGAAGCACAAATGGCCCACCCAAAACACCCAAACATTCTAGCTCGACCAAACTCAAACCCACTACGTCGGCTCACTTTTTCAACATAAGCTTCAATAGCAGGAGCTCCGCCATTAAATACCATTCCCAAGTATAGTCCGCCGACAATCGAGCCAAGTGTCACATTAATTTTCAGTAATGGGCCTAATACAAAAATAAAAAAAGGTCCAAATAATACTAATAGCCCAGTGATAATCCATAATAAATTTTTACGCAATCCTAATTTATCGGATAGTAATCCAAAAATAGGTTGGAAGCACAGTGCGAATAAAGAGATAAATGAAAAAACATAACCTGTATCAGCCTGATTGAGCCCATTCATTTTTAGCCAAACAGGAAAAAACGGGAAATAGGCACCCATAATAAAAAAGTAGAGAAAGAAAAAAGCACTAAATATCCAGTAATTTTTATTTTCAAAATACGATGACTTCTTTATGTCCATTACTATTTCCTCTTTATTGATATAGCACTGTGCAAAATACATATTAAGTAATCGATTACATTCGATAATGAAATAAATTACTTAATAACTTTAATCATCATATCATTTAAAAAGAGTAAAAAAAGTGATCTATGCATCATTTTATGTAAACGCTTACATTTTTTTAAAAAAGGCACGTCATTACTTGATAATAATGAAATAACACCGTCAGATATCCCTATTTCAATTTCATTGCTGTCAGGGTATCGCACACGAGATGAATTCAACAATCAACCTTATTTTGTAAGATATTAACACTAAAAATAAAATTGGTACCCAGTTGTATAACAATAAAATTGTTCAGCAGTAAACCAACTGCTCTCATGAGGCCAATCATGGCGATTTGGACTATCAGGTAAAAATTCTGTTTCCAGAGCAATCCCTTGATAATTTTGTAAACGGTGGCTAGCCGTATCGACAACCGCTAAATGATTACCCGTATAAATTTGTAATGCGGGCTTATTGGTGCACACCGTCATCTTCACCTTTTGGTCGCCAGAAATTAACTTTGCGACTGCTTTTTCACGTTTCGGATCAGTATGATTTAACAAATAAGCATGATCGTATCCCCCTAATCGCTGACGATCTGGGCATGATAGTAAAGATTCACCTATTGGCTTGGGTTGGCGTAAATCCATCATCCCATCCTCAACAGCAACTAAACCATTAAGCGGAATACCATGTTTATCAACTGGCAAATAATAATCTGCATCGACAGATAATTGATGTGTAAGTATCGTTCCACAGCCATCGAGATTAAAATAAGCATGGTTAGTTAAATTTATTGGGGTAGTGTGATCTGTCGTTGCAATATAATTAATCATGACCTGATTATGGTCAGTAATAAAATAATCAACGGTTGCTTTCACTTGTCCAGGAAATCCCTGATCACCATCGGTGGAAATCAGTCCAAAAATAATTCGATTTGTCTGATGACTTAGCCGTTGCCATGTTCGGGTATGAAAACCGCCAGCACCACCATGTAATTGATGAATAGACTGATTAGCATTTAGCGCGTAGTGACGGTTATCAAGTTGAATCACCGCCTCTTTAATTCGATTCGCATAACGTCCTATTGTTGCACCTATAAATGCAGCACTATTATTATGTGGAGACGGACATGGGAGTAAGACTTCCCGTTCATGGTTATGAGATAAAGGTAACTTGCAAGATAACCATGTCGCACCAATAGCTGAAAATTGTAATTTAACACCATGACAATTTTGTATACTCAGTGTCATCACTCAAGCACTCCGTGTTATTGCTTAATGTGTGACTAACATAAAATACAAACAAAGATTTGTTTATTGTGTTTTTTCATCTTAGTATTATGATTTTTCATTAATGTGAGATTATGCAAATAACTCACACTATTTTTCCTGTTCTCGATACTCTTTCGGCGTTTTATTATAATGTTTTTTAAATAAAAAATAGAAATATTGTAAAGACGGATAACCACACATTTGATAAATTTCGTTAATTGATAATGTGGTGTTCAATAACAGATATTTCGCTTTATCAAATTTTTCTTGGTGAATCACATTATGGATGGTTTTATTTAATTCAGCTTTAAAACGTGCTTCCAAATTAGAACGTGATAATCTCACCTCAGCTAACACTTGCTCAACTTTAATGCCACGACAGGCATGATTACGGATAAAGTTCATCGCTTGCATAACATAAGGGTCTTGTACTGAGCGATAATCAGTTGAACGCCGCTCAATGATTTTTTGCGGCTCAACTAAAATTCTCGGCGTTCCATTCATTTTATTGAGTAATAATTTTTGTAATAATGACGCGGCTTTATAGCCCATCTCCTCTGTGCCTTGTGCAATGGTTGATAATGTCACAACAGATAAATAATTGATAATATCTTCATTATCAATACCGATCACACAATGTTGTTCAGGAATCTTGAGTTTCATAAACTCACAAGTTTGTAAAACATGGCGTGCTCTTGCGTCATTAACCGCAATAATGCCTGTATTTGGCGGTAAGGATGTAATCCATTTCACCAGTTCATTTTGAGCCAGTTGCCAGTTATCGAGTGTTGTTTCCATGCCTTGATAAACAGAGCCAGTTAACCCTTTTTGTATCATAATTCGATTAAACGAGTTTTCGCGTTCACTCGCCCAACGGCAGTACTGGCTTGGCGGAATACTGTAAAAAGCGAAGTGCTTAATGCCTTTAGAGTATAAATGATTAAATGCTTTTTCGATTAACGTATCATTATTGGCCGCGACATAGGGGATTGTTGGATAATCGAGTGGGTTTTGGTAGGATGCGCCAACGCCCACAATAGGAATATCAATATTTGCAAGTAAGTCAACAATATCGGGATCATCATAATTTGCAATAATGCCATCACCCGATAAAACGGGAAAATGTTTAAAACTGGTGCGGAAGTCATCGGCAATGTAGATGTCCCAATTGACTTGAGTTGCTTGTAAAAAATAGCCCACTCCTTTGATAATTTGTCTGTCATAAATTTTATTTGCATTAAACAATAAGATAATTCGATGACGTTTTTCTTCCATTGATCAGCACTCGGTTGAATAACTGTAATAGAAATTATATATCAATAATTAATTTTTAATACAATGAGTTCAATAATGTTAATTTGCGACCGATCTAAGTCGCAAATTAAGTCATATAATCAATCAAAATAAAGATTCAATTTGTTGATACAGCCTATTAAAAAACTGACGTTGTGATTGGTATTGCTGGTACTGAGTCTTGTCTGTAACAAACTGCCTGATCACCTTAGGTTGCGTTACGATATCACCGATAGATAATGCGGGATGACATGCTAACTGTGCTAATTTTGCAGCACCAAGTGCTGGCCCTACATTCCCGCCTTCGCAAAAGGTTAACGTTTGCCCAGAAATGTTACTCAGCAACTGACACCAATAAGCGTTCTGAGCACCACCACCAATAAGTAAAATCTGGGTTGGTGTAACTCCTGTACTATGTAATATATCCATACAATCCGCTAATGCAAAACTCACCCCCTCTAATACCGCTCTAGCCAAATCCACTTGAGTATGCGCCATCGTCATGTTAAAAAAGACGCCTTTTGCGTTAGCGTTATTATGTGGGGTTCTTTCACCTGATAAATAAGGTAAAAAATAGATCGGAACTTGTGGTTTTTGTGATGTTTCAACTAATGTTAATAGCTGACCAACATCATGAATATTGAGAATTTTACACGCCCAATCTAAACAAGATGAGGCTGATAACATCACTGACATAAGATGCCAACGTTCCGGCAACGCATGGCAAAAACTGTGTACGGCTTGTTCGGGTTTACTTAAAAACTGGTCTGTCACAACAAAATAAACGCCTGATGTACCTAATGATAGCATGGCTTGTCCTGACTGGCTTAGCCCAACCCCAACAGCGCCAGCAGCATTATCACCACCGCCAGCAATAACGGGAATACAGCCAATGCCCCATCGTTTTGCAATATCCTCTTGCACTGTACCAGTAATCTCACACCCTTCATATAATTTTGGCATATGATGACGAGTAAGGTGACAGGCATTCAAAAGTGCATCACTCCAATCTCGTTTCGCAACATCGAGCCACATAGTCCCTGCGGCATCAGACATATCTGTCGCGAAAACATTCGTCATACAATACCGTAAGTAATCTTTTGGTAATAATACTTTATCAACTTGAGCAAAAAGTGTGGGCTCATGTTTTGATAACCATTTCAATTTTGGCGCCGTAAAGCCAGGCATCATTAAATTACCTGTAATTTGACGACTATTGCTAACCAATTGTTCTAATTCAATACATTCTTGTACACAGCGTCCGTCATTCCACAAAATAGCAGGACGTAATACTTTCCCTTCTTTATCGACTAACGTTGCACCATGCATCTGCCCACTTAGTCCAATCGCTTTGACCGCAGAAAGGTCATGATTGGCTTTAAGTGATAACATAGCTTTATCGGTTGCCTGCCACCAATCAGCAGGACTTTGCTCAGACCACAATGGTTTTGGGCGTGAGATTGGGATTGCTTCAGTTTGCGAGGTAATAATTGTTTGTTTTTCATCCATCAAAATCACTTTGACACCGGATGTGCCTAAATCAATACCAATATACATATTTTAACCTCTTTAATCCTACGTATAAGCCGATGCCTGATAAGTAGCACCGGCTGACGTCATTAACCATAAATATAACGGTTAACAATGTTTTCCAGACGTTCTTGATCACCACTCGCATGTGATGGATTGAGATTATGTTTAACGACATAATCAGCAATATCTTGCAGCGATAATGTTTTATTTAAAATATCTTGTCCAAATGTATTATCCCAACCTGCATATCTTGCATTAACTTCATTTTCTAACACTTTGTCTGTTAGAAGTTTTGCCGCACATTTCAGCGAGATAGCCATAGTATCCATTGCACCAATATGACCATAAAATGGTGCATATTTATCGGTACTTTGTCGTCTCACTTTTGCATCAAAATTGAGTCCACCCGTTTTAAATCCTCCCGCTTTTAAGATTTCATACATAACGAGTGTATTTTCTTCCACGCTATTTGGGAATTGATCGGTATCCCAACCAAGCTGTGCATCACCACGATTCGCATCTAATGAACCAAAAATATCGAGTGCAATTGCCGTGGCAACTTCATGTTGAAATGAATGACCAGCTAATGTGGCATGATTTGCTTCAATATTCATTTTAATCTCTTTTTCTAAACCAAATTGTTTTAAAAAACCGTAAACGGTAGCAACATCATAATCATACTGATGTTTGGTTGGTTCTTGTGGTTTAGGTTCAATTAAAATCGTCCCTTTAAAACCAATTTTGTGTTTATGCTCAACGACCAGTTGCATAAAACGACCGAGTTGTTCTCTTTCTCGACGTAAATCCGTGTTAAGCAGTGTTTCGTAGCCTTCTCGCCCACCCCATAATACATAGTTCTCACCACCTAATTTATGTGTTGCACTCATTGCATTCACAACTTGTGTTGCTGCCCATGCAAATACATCTGGATCAGGGTTGGTTGACGCACCAGCACCATAACGTGGATGACTAAATGCATTAGCCGTTCCCCATAATAGTTTGACCCCTGTTTCCACTTGTTTTTGTGCTAATACATCAACCATTACCGCAAAATTATTCATATACTCTTTGATTGAATTGCCTTCCGGTGTTACATCAACATCATGAAAAGCATAGTAAGGAACATTGAGTTTATGGAAAAATTCAAAAGCAACATCGGCTTTAGCTTTTGCCATGTCGAGTTCATCGTTACCTTTATACCAAGGATAATTAAAGGCAGGTGAACCAAACATGTCAATCCCTTGCCAACAAAAAGTATGCCAATAACAAGCGGCAAAACGCAGATGTTCTTGCATTGTTTTGCCTAAAATAACCTCATTGGGATTATAATGACGAAACGCTAAATCATTTTTTGATCCCACACCTTCATATTTGATTTTTTCAATTTTATCAAAAAAATTACTCATCTCAGTTACCTCTATACTTGATTGGTTAAACAGCTTGTTCTTGTTAACTGCATATTAGAGGCAACAGTTTGACATTGTTATTGTAGAATTTTGTATCGTAATTATGAAATTTAGTTTACGTGATATACCTCACATTATTAGGATTCATGAGAGATAAAAAATAAAAATAAACATTAATAATCATGTAATTAATTTTTATTCTTTCGTCTAATTTAATAAATGTGATGAACATCAAAAAATAGACATTTAACCAAAAATCATAAAACCAATATCAAATTCGACAATTGCTGAGAAACCACTTAATCAATACTCTAAAACGGTTAATTGATATAGAAAAATCCGATTAATAAAAATATCTACAGCGATAAAACCATCTATTTCTAAATAGTTTGTGATGTATTTAAATGGATTTTGCTAGCGAGATTTTAGATGGCACTGGAGTATATACACCGAAATGCGCGCAATAATGCAATCATTTCTATCAAACTCACTCGAGAGGTTATCATGATAAAATTGAAATATATCCTATTGACTCTTTTCACCTTACTGTGCTCTATCAATCCAGCTTTAGCTAAAAATATTAAAATAGGGATGTCAATTGACGATCTGCGTTTAGAGCGTTGGCAAAAAGACAGCCGGATTTTTAGTTCCGAAGCAGAAAAATTAGGTGCCACTGTTTTTGTCCAATCAGCTAATGGCGATGAAAGAACGCAAGTATCACAAATCGAAAATATGATTAATCGCGGTGTTGATGTACTAGTCATCATTCCCTATAACGGTAATGTCTTAAGTAATGTTATTGCTGAAGCAAAACGCGAAGGTATTCCAGTTCTAGCTTATGACCGACTAATCAACAATGCTGATATTGATTTTTACATCTCATTTGATAATGAAAAAGTAGGCGAATTGCAAGCACAATATATTCTTGATCGAGTACCACAAGGTCGCTATTTTTTAATGGGCGGCTCACCGGTTGATAATAATGCTAAATTATTTCGTCAAGGACAGATGAATGTTTTACAACCTCATATTGATAGTGGTGAGGTACAAATTGTCGGTGATCAATGGGTTGATTCATGGCTCGCTGAAAATGCACTTAAAATCATGGAAGCCGCACTCACAGCAAACAATAATCGAATTGATGCTGTCGTTGCATCCAATGATGCAACGGCAGGAGGGGCAATCCAGGCACTTGCGGCTCAAGGACTAGCGGGTAAGGTGGCCATATCGGGTCAAGATGCTGACTTAGCGGGTATTAAACGTATCGCAATCGGAACACAGACCATGACGGTTTATAAACCCTTAAAAGCTCTTGCAACACAAGCTGCTAATATTGCGGTCAGCTTAGCGAAGGGCGATACCCCACTCTCGAATGCAACATTAAATAACGGCTTAAAAGAGGTACCTGCTTATCTCTTAACCCCTATTGCTATCGATCAAACTAATATAGAACAAACCGTCATTGCCGATGGTCACCACACTAAAGAGGCGATATATCACTAATCGAGTTTCCCATAACGGTAACTAAAATCACATAGTTAATTTTAGTTACTTTTTTCTCGTTACGTTGGTGAACAAAATCGTAGGAGAACGTCAGTATGTCATGTCTGTTAGAAATGAAAAACATCACAAAAACATTTGGTTCTGTCAAAGCGGTCGATAACGTTAGCTTACGTTTAAATAGTGGTCAAATTTTGTCACTATGTGGTGAAAATGGTTCTGGTAAATCAACCTTAATGAAAGTACTCAGTGCGGTTTATCCTTATGGCAGCTACAGTGGTGAAATTTATTTTGCCGGTGAACGGTTAAAAGCCAATCATATCAGAGATACTGAAGACAAAGGTATTGCCATCATTCATCAGGAATTAGCTTTAGTTCAAGAAATGAGTGTACTCGAAAATATTTTTCTAGGCCGAGAATACATCCAGTATGGAGTAATGGACTATAACAAAATGTATCTTCATTGCCTCTCATTATTAAAACAAGTGAAATTAGATATTGATCCCAATACCAAATTGAGCTCGCTGGGACTAGGGCAGCAACAACTCGTTGAAATCGCCAAGGCATTAAATAAGCAAGTCAGGTTATTAATTTTAGATGAACCAACGGCGTCATTAACGGAACGCGAAACAGATGTTTTATTAGCAATTATAGAAGACTTACGTAATCATAATATTGCCTGTATTTATATTTCACACAAACTCAATGAAGTGAAAGCGAT
The DNA here is from genome assembly GCF_039542345.1 of Orbus sasakiae. Lineage (NCBI taxonomy): Bacteria > Pseudomonadati > Pseudomonadota > Gammaproteobacteria > Orbales > Orbaceae > Orbus > Orbus sasakiae. Next base: position 168,173 of record NZ_BAABHY010000001.1, on the reverse strand, counting down.
TTCAGATATGATTTGTGTCATTCGTGACGGTGTTCATATTAATACCTTATCCGCTAAGATGCTTACTGAAGAACAGATTATTGCGATGATGGTTGGACGAGAACTCACCGATCTTTATCCCACTCAACCCCATCAAATTGGGGATGAAATTTTACGTGTTGAAAATCTATCAGCTTGGCATCCCTTTAATAAACATATAAAACGAGTTGATAATGTTTCATTCTCATTACATCAAGGTGAAATCTTAGGTATTGCTGGATTAGTGGGAGCAGGCAGAACAGAAACGGTACAATGCTTATTTGGTGCTTATAAAGGCAAAAAACAAGGTAACCTATACCTTAATCAACAACCAATAACGGTTGATAATTGCCAGCAAGCGATTAAGTTAGGCATTGTTATGGTACCCGAAGATCGTAAAAAAGATGGTATTGTGCCAGTGATGAGTGTCGCTGAAAATATCACGCTGGCAGCATTAAATGATTTTACAAATTGGCTTTCCATGATTAATGAAGCAAAAGAACAACAAACGATTGTTGATGCTATTCAATCTTTAACCGTTAAAACCCCTTCTCCATCGCTTGCCATCGCACGTTTAAGTGGTGGTAATCAGCAAAAAGCAATTCTCGCTAAATGTCTATTATTAAAACCGAAAATTTTAATTTTAGATGAACCGACACGCGGAATTGATATTGGTGCGAAATATGAAATTTATAAATTAATTCATCAATTAGCGAAACAGAACATCGCAATCATCGTTATTTCATCAGAATTACCCGAAGTACTAGGATTAAGTGATCGAATTTTAGTAATGCATGAAGGTAAGTTAAAAGCCAACTTAGTTAATCAAGCATTAACCCAACAAAATATTATGGAAGCGGCGTTAAGGAGTCAACATTATGAATAAGCAAATTCAGACAAAATCAACTCATCCCCTGATCGATTATTTAAAAGGCGTCAACCTCCAAATTTATGTCATGTTAATCGCGATTGTGGTACTAATGTTATTGTTTTTCCTGTTAACTGAAGGTTCATATCTTAGTGCTCGTAATATGTCTAATGTTCTTAGGCAAACATCCATAACCGGTATTATGGCTGTGGGAATGGTATTTGTTATTGTTTCTGCTGAAATTGACCTTTGTGTGGGATCATTAATGGGGTTATTAGGCGGGATAGCTGCAATTTTAGATGTCTGGTTTGGTTGGCCACTTCCTTTAACAATCCTTGCAACATTAGCGGCAGGTTTTTTATTAGGTGCATGGAATGGTTGGTGGGTTGCCTATCGTAAAGTACCGTCATTTATTGTAACGTTAGCCAGTATGCTAATTTTCCGCGGTATTTTAGTCGGCATTACCGATGGTACAACAGTCTCGCCAACGAGCCAAAGTATGTCATTAATCGGACAAAGTTATTTAAGTAACCACATTGGATATACTATTACGCTTGTTTTACTGATAGTGTTTGTTTTTTGGCAACGTAAAAGCCGCAAAGCTCGCATTCAACTAGGACTCAATGTACCAACTCAAAGTAAAACCATCGGTAAAGATGTCATTATTGCAGTTTTTGCATTAGGTTTAGTCTATCTTCTCAATACTTATCGTGGCATCCCTACTCCAGTACTCATTTTGTTAGTTTTAATGTTTATTGGTATGTTTATTGCCAGCAAAACAGCCTTTGGGCGACGAATTTATGCTGTAGGTGGTAATATTGAGGCCGCACGCTTATCTGGTATTAATGTTGAAAAAACCAAACTCATGGTCTTTGCCATAAACGGCTTATTAGTTGCTGTGGCAGCGTTAATCTTAGCATCGCGTCTTGGCGCAGGCTCTCCCTCAGCGGGAACCACCGCTGAGATGGATGCGATTGCGGCTTGTGTTATTGGTGGAACAAGCCTTTCTGGTGGTACAGGTAGCGTCTCAAGAGCTGTTATGGGGGCGTTTATTATGGCGCTCCTTGATAATGGAATGAGTATGTTAGATGTACCAACATTTTGGCAATATATTATTAAAGGTTTCATTGTATTGTTAGCGGTATGGATGGACAGTGCCACTAAACAAAAAGCTTAAACCCAATTTATTCGTTTAGTTTACTGATCTCAATCATCACTTAGGAGCAAAATACTGACTCCTAAGTGATCTCACTCATCTTTAAGATGCACATTCTGATATTTATCACATTTGCTACGTGATAAATATCACATAAACAAATTTTCATAATAACAATAGAAAAAATCAGAATAACTCACCAAAACGCGACATAGTATCTTGATAAGACCGAAGTGATACATTTAAGGTAGCTATTCATGCAAAAATATAATTTTGAAGAAATGATTCCACGCCATGGCACTAATAGTGCGAAATGGTGCAATCGTAACCAAAGTATCATTCCACTCTCTGTCGCTGATATGGATATTGCTCTGCCAGATATCATAATCACATCATTATCTGAATCAGTACAAAACGGAATTTATGGTTATACTTTATTAAGTGATAATTGGTATGACGTTACTGCCAATTGGTTTATGCGGCATTATCAATGGTACGTCAATCCAGAGCATATTGTATTTTGCCCTCGTGTTATTCAAGCGGTGTCACTGTATATCCAAAACTATACTCATATCGGTGATAAAATCACCATCTTATCACCTGCTTATTCACCCATTAGCCAGGCGGTTGTGGTTAATCAGCGGCACTTATTAGAAAGTGAACTTATCTATCATGATCAACAATACACGATTGATTTTGCCGACCTAGAACACAAATTCAGTCAATCAGTCTGTTTTATCTTATTATCGCCCCATAACCCTACAGGCACGGTTTGGTCTAAAAATGATTTAATTAAGATTGCAAAACTCGCTGAAAAATATCAGGTGTTCATTATTTCTGATGATGTACATGCTGACTTTATTTTTAACGGTCAACATCACCAATCCATTTCTACCATCAGTTCATTTGTTGAACAAAACTCATTCATTTGTACTTCACCTGCCAAAACATTCAATATCGCAGGGCTTGAGGTGTCAAATATTGTGATTGCTAATGATAAACATCGACAAAAATTTAAACATTGTTTGATTGCAGCTGGCATCCACAATCCGGGTTATTTTTCAGTGCCTGCTTTTTTAGCCGCGTATCAACGGGGTGATGAATGGTTAAACGCGTTAAAAATTTATCTACAAAGCAACCGAAATTGGGTTATTCAAACTTGCCAGCGCCACTTTCCACAATGGCATATTACCCAAAGCGATGGGACCTATATGTTATGGGTAGACTATCGTGACATGAATATCAGCGAGTCACAATTAAAACACTGGTTTATTGAACTTGCTGGCATTGAAATGAGTTGGGGATCAAGTTTTGGTCAGTCTGGAAAGGGTTTCTTCCGTATTAACATTGCCACACCAAAGACACGATTAGATGAAGCATTTAAGCGCCTTATTCGTAGCAATCCATATTATCATTAGGAATACATTGACATGAAAATAACAAGCAATAAGCAACCAAGAACGCCGACTTTATTTGAATCTTTACTGCCAATATTATCAATGGTTATCCTACTTGGCGGTGGTTATGCCGCGTTTGATCTTCCCCCAGAACCATTAATGGTTATCTCAACCGTTATTGCTGGTCTTTTAGTAAAACGATTAGGTTATAGTTATAACGAAATTTTAAACTCTATTTCACAAAAAATTGCTAAAACAATGCCTGCGTTACTAATTTTGATTAGTGTTGGTTTATTAATTGGCACTTGGATGATTGGCGGCACAATTCCGATGATGGTCTATTATGGGCTAAAAATGATCAGTCCCGCAATGTTATACGTTACCGCCTTACTCGTCACATCGTTAGTATCAGTTTGTACGGGGACATCTTGGGGATCAGCGGGGACTATTGGTGTCGCGTTTATGGGGGTAGCCATTGGCATGGATGCAAATCTTGCTGCGACTGCTGGTGCTGTTGTAGCTGGTGCTTACTTTGGTGATAAGTGTTCACCACTATCAGGCGATACTAACTTAGCTGCGTTGGCAGCTCAAGTTGATCTTTATGAACATATGTGGCATTTATTATACACCACATTACCTTCTTTAATTCTTTCGGCAATTGTCATGACCGTGTATGGATTTAATAGTGGGCTGGCTAGTGATGATGTACCTGAACGAATTATATTAATTACTGAAGGATTAAATAACGTTTATCATTTTAATCCGTTAATGTTGTTACCTGTCATTATTGTCCTTTATGGTTCAATCACTAAAAAACCAACTATTCCAATTATGCTCGTATCTGCCGTTGTTGCTATGTTTAATGCCTATTTCATTCAAGGATTCAATCTACACGACATCATTAAAAGCGCTGTTGATGGTTTTAATGTCAGTATGATTCATCAAGAGATACCCGCAATTTTACACAATTTGCTCAATCGTGGGGGTATGAATTCGATGATGGGCACCTTATTAATCTGTTTTTGTGCACTCTCGTTTGCGGGTACTCTGGCATTAAGTGGTGCCTTAGAAGTCATTGTCCATCAACTCTTAAAGTTAGTTCATTCAACAGGAACGATGATTCTAGCAACGATTGCCTGTGGTTTAACAATGATTGGGGTAACATGTAATGGGCAGATTTCGATCTTAATCCCAATCGAGATGTTACGTAATGCTTATATCGAACGAGGTTTACATCCTAAAAACTTGAGTCGAACGGTTGAAGATTCAGCAACAATTTTTGAACCGATTTTACCTTGGACAGCGGCTGGCGCATATATGGCGGGAACCTTAGGCGTTGCAACGTTAAGCTATTTACCGTGGGCGGTGTTATGTTGGAGTGGGATAGTTTTTGCAACACTATGGGGGTTTACTGGTTTTGGGATTGCTAAATTAACCAAACAGCAACAGAGTGAATTATTGGCCCAAGCTGAAATAGACACAGCCAAAAATTGATACTTTTAACGGATGCTATCGCGTGACGATTGCGATAACATCCGTATTACATTATTTTTGTTTTTGCCATATCCACAGCAGTAAGATAGCAAGTGAAAACAGAATGCCAAAGCCAATACCGATCCATAGAACAGAGATAGATAAAGCGACTGTAATCGAATAAAGTCCAAGCATCACCATCATTGCACTGTATTCACTAAAATTCTGGACAGCAATTGCGCTACCGGCACCGATGGTTTGTTTACCAAAATTTTGAAGTAAGGCATTAAGCGGCACTAAAAAGAATCCACCAAGCATACCAATCGTAACCAACAAAATATAAGATGTCACCATGCTGCTTTGTACAGTAAAACAGATGACAACAATCCCCATTAAGATTCCCGCTGGAATACACCGCATCGTGTGTTGCATACTGATAAATTTGGCAGCAAGACCTGCCCCAACCACGATTCCGACGGCAACAACAGCATTTAAAATAGTCGGCGTCTTATTATCATGAATCCCTAATACTAATGGGACCCAATCTATTAATAAAAAGCGTAAGGTTATGCCGGCTCCCCAAAATAGACTCGTACCAATTAATGTGATCCTTGCTTGTTGGTGGGTTAATAATACCTTAGCTGAATGCACAAAATCAGTAATCATCGTGAAGATATTCCAACTGACATCCGTGCGTGCTGGCATAAGTTTGGGAATAAATGAATTTGCCACCATCGCAACGGCAAACATTAATACGCAGGCCATGATCGATAATAGTTCATTAAGATCGGCAATATAACCACCAGCAACGCTTCCAAGTAAGATTGCAGCGATGGTTGAGGCTTCTATCAAACCATTGGCTTTGACTAAATTATCACCACTGGTAAGCTCACCCAAAATACCATATTTAGCGGGTGAATAGCAGGCGGCACCAATACCAACTAATACATAACCTAAAAAAGGACTAACCCCAATACAAATCGTCACTGCCCCAAACAGTTTTAGTGCATTAGAAAATAACATAACCCGGCCTTTAGAAAATCGGTCAGCAATTTGTCCAACAAAAGGGGCTGTCACAATAAATGCCACAACAAAAACCATTTGTAATACAGGCTTACTCCAATCGGGATAATGTAATTGTTTAATTAAAGCGAGGATTGCAAATAATAGCGCATTATCACCAAAGGCAGAGAAAAACTGTGCCAGCAGGGTTGCAACCATACCTCGATTTAGTAATTTTTGATTATTCATAGCCACTCCTACCTAATAACCACATCATATTGATGTGGTTATTGATCATAGAATATGTAAACTTAGGCTTCTTCGGCCATTTTACGTAAAGAAACAAAATCAATTTTACCCGTGCCAAGCAACGGTAATTGTTTCATAAATCGAATATCTCGAGGAACTGCAATAGCAGGAATACCTTGTGCTTGTGCAGCTTGATTGAGTTTTTCACGAGTGAGATCATGTGAAGTGGTAAATAACACAATCGCTTCACCTTTAGCAGAATCATTTTTAATTGAAGCGCCGTGTGTTGCTTCACTATCTACCGATTTGGCTAATGCTTCAACTGTTTCAAGTGAGACCATTTCACCTGCAATTTTAGCAAAGCGTTTTAAACGACCTTTTATTGTAATAAAGCCTTGTGAATCAATATCCACGATATCACCAGTATCATACCAACCTTTTTGCATATTACCGTCATTATCTGTCGCCGACGGCGGCACCAATTGACCTGGATTATCAACTAATAAATAGCCTTTCATGACATTTGGACCATTGAGCTGTAAGCGCCCCCCCGATTCAATGCCTGGCACTTTGATTAACCGCGTGGCAATGCCGGGTAATGCTCGCCCAACTGTCCCAGATTTGTAGGCCATAGGGACATTAAGTGCAACAACAGGAGCACATTCAGTCACACCATACCCTTCAAGAATACGAATACCAAACTTTGTTTTCCATTGTTCCCGAATACTTTCAGATAACTTTTCAGCACCTGCAACAACATAGCGTAAACGCATAAAATCAAAAGGATGAGCATAACGTGCATAATTAGCTAAAAACGTCGGTGTACCAAATAATATGGTGCAATTCTGATCATAAATAATTTCAGGTACCACTTTATAATGCAGTGGATTAGGATATAAAAATGTCTGGCTACCAGAATAGAGTGGTAAAAGTAATCCCCCTGTTAATCCAAAAGCATGGAATAACGGTAATGCTGACATAAAGCGATCACTTGGCATTGGATCGATAACCGTTCTAATCTGTTCGACATTAGCTAATAAACTGGCATGTGAATGTACGACCCCTTTCGGATTACCTTCTGAACCTGAAGTAAATAAGACTAAAGCTTCATCTTCATAGTTATGATTACATTTAATAAAACGAGGCATATATTGGTGGATGACAATCCAGAGTTTATCCATCATGGTTAAGGTATTTTTTTGATCTTCAAGAAAACACCATTTCACGTCTTTAATATCATCCAGTAAATACTCAAGTTTACCTTTCGTTAAAAATTTTCTTGAAGTAATAATCGTTTTGACTTCAGCCGCTTTGACGGCACAATTCAGCCCTTTTTCACCCGCAGTATAATTTAACATGGTTGGGGTGCGATGCTTTAAAGACAAGCCAAAAATCGTCGCGACACTAATGACCGCATTCGGTAATAATACACCGACACGCTCTTTCTTATCGGTAAGTTTTTCAACAATACATCCCACACCTAAAATGTGTTTTAATAACTGGCGATATGATAAGTGTTTAGAGGTCGGATCTTGGATAATCCGTGATTTTGCACCATAACGAACTTGTGACTCAAGAAACGCATCAAAAAGAGTTAACTTTGGACGACTCGCCATTCTTGCTTCCATCATGATTTGATGGAGCTTTTCACCGGCAATATAGCGTCGTTCACTGGCTTTAAGAGCTTGTGGCATCGGTATATTTTTAGGCTCAAGCACATGAATTGTGATTTTTGGAAATAAACGACGTCGTAGTACACCTTTAAGACGGCTTGTTACAGTAAACTCCGCACCTTCAATCCAAACTGGGACAATAGTTGCATTTGACTTTGCAGCAACAAATGCAGCACCGTCATAAATTTTCATTAATGATCCGGTTATTGTGATTCGTCCCTCTGGAAAAATCACAATCGGTCGGCCTTTCTCGACCTCACGAACTAAGCGTTTTATCGCCATTGGATTCGTGGGATCCATCGGTACAAAGTCAACATAGTGCTTTGCGATTTTAACTAACCAGTGATCAATAAAACCTGCATATATCGCAAATACTGGGCGAACCGGTAAAAATACGCCTAATAAAATACCATCTAAAAAAGAGACATGATTAGACGTAATAATGAGTTTTTGTTGATTGAAATGATTAAGATTGCCTTTTACGCGAACATGGAACAGAACTTTTAGAATCGTTTTTATTATCTTAAATACCATGGGAGTTTCTCAAAAATGTGCAACATTACACATTGAAAATAATAGTGATAAAAAATTACCAAGCAAGTCACCAATGTTTATTTTTTGTAAAAAAAACCATAATATTTTACTAAAAACGTCATTATAAAGGTGATAGTTAATTGATTTAAATCAATTTTAAACATTTGAGGTTTTTGTGCTTACAATAACATGATAGGTTAAAATTTGACCATTCTATTGATGAGAATCACTTATACCGTTTTAAAATCGAAAAAAAAAGGACAATCTACATTGTCCTTTTTTATTACTTTTGATAAAACTAGCGACGTAAGCCTAATTTTTGGATTAATTGATTATAACGTTCAACATCAGTACGTTTTAAATAATCAAGTAATTTACGACGGCTAGAAACCATACGTAATAGACCACGACGGCTGTGGTGATCTTTTTTATGCTCAGAAAAGTGACCTTGTAGATCATTAATACGAGCAGTTAAAAGAGCAACCTGAACTTCAGTAGAACCCGTATCGTTAGTTCCACGACCATATTCAGCAACAAGTTTTGCTTTATCTTCAGCAGTTAGAGACATAATAAACCTCAATTGATTTTAAATGAATTTAAGAAGACCCGATCTCTAATTCAGTGACTTCCCCAAGATTCATAGCAAATGATAAACAGTTGCTCATGAATAGCGGCTAATTATACGATGATTTGCCCAAATAGCAACGCCAAGTTGAGACTTTTTTATGTCAGCTATTGATTAACCAATGAACAATAAAATGATATGGCTATTTTATTTACCCAAAAGACTAACAACCATATCATCATGAGGATAAAAAATAATACCCCCTTTATAATAGTATTAGACAGCACTATTTTTAGTATTAGCTTAAAATTGTTATTTCTAAATAATAAGCGCAACGCCTTAAATAAATCAAAGATCATGATACGCAACAGCACATAGCCTTGCAAAACGTCACTGCACCGCTCAATTGTTGGCGAAATGTGTTATACGCTTTAATTACGTCATTTAGCCCAATTCTTGCCAATAGCACTCACAAACGATTTAACCCCTCCTGCCTCATGTTCCCTTGAGTACAAACAGATGTAAGGTATCATTTTATGCTTGGATTAAGCCTAAGCTCAATCAAGCTTACTGAGCAACAGTTTGTATAATAAAATAAAATAACCATCAACAAACTATCGCCAACACGGGATAACATTGCTAAAATAATGCCTGTTTTTTATTCTTTCTGGTAAGGAATCATATTGTGTCAAACCAAACTTCCCTTAGTTATAAAGATGCAGGCGTTGATATTGATGCCGGTAATGCCCTTGTAGAACGCATTAAATCAGTTGTAAAAGAAACTAAACGACCAGAAGTTATTGGTGGATTAGGCGGATTTGGTGCCCTTTGCGCTATTCCACAAAAATATAAAGAACCGATCTTAGTATCAGGCACTGATGGTGTTGGTACCAAACTTCGTCTTGCAATGGACCTAAATCGACACGACTCAATTGGTATTGACTTAGTCGCAATGTGCGTTAATGATCTTATTGTACAAGGTGCTGAGCCTTTATTTTTCCTTGACTATTATGCAACAGGTAAACTCAATGTTGATGTTGCCGCAACAGTGGTGACTGGGATTGCAGATGGTTGCAAACAATCTGGCTGCGCATTAGTGGGTGGTGAAACAGCCGAGATGCCGGGAATGTATCACGGTGATGATTATGATATTGCCGGCTTTTGTGTTGGTGTAGTTGAAAAATCAGCCATTATTGATGGTAGTAAAGTACAAGATGGTGATGCGATTATTGCACTAGCCTCAAGTGGTCCTCATTCTAATGGCTATTCTTTAGTTCGTAAAATCATTGAAGTCAGTGGTGCAAATCCAGCGACAGAACAGTTAGAAGGTAAACCCCTTGCAGATCATTTACTTGCACCAACAAAAATCTATGTAAAATCAATTTTAAATTTAATCTCACAGATCGATGTTCATGCTATAGCACACATTACTGGTGGTGGTTTTTGGGAAAATATTCCACGCGTCTTACCAGACAACACTCAAGCTATTATTGATGAAAAGAGTTGGCAATGGCCTGTTGTTTTTAATTGGTTACAGCAAGCCGGTCATGTCGATAAACATGAAATGTACCGCACATTTAACTGTGGTGTTGGTTTAATCATTGCGTTGCCAAAATCTGACGTTGCACAAGCGATCAAATTACTTAATGAAAATGGTGAAAAGGCTTGGTTACTTGGCGAAATAAAATCGTCTAGCTCAGCTGAACGAGTCGTGATTAAATAAAAAACTAGCTAGGGCGTAAAATTACGCCCTTTTCATTATGGTAAATGTGTATTATGAAAAAAATTGTCGTGCTTGTTTCGGGTAGTGGCTCAAATTTACAAGCTATCATTGATGCTTGTCAACAACATCAAATAAATGGTCAAGTCGTTGCTGTTATCAGTAATAAAGCAGGTGTCTATGCACTTGAACGAGCAAGTCAAGCCAACATTCCAACTCATGTTATCAGTCATCACGATTACCCATCTCGTGAAATATTTGATCAAGCTGTTGCAACAATCATTGATACGTACCATCCGGACTTAATTATACTTGCAGGTTATATGCGTATTCTTACGCCTGATTTTGTCGATCATTATGCCGGTAAGATGCTCAATATTCATCCATCACTATTGCCAAAATATCCAGGATTACATACGCACCGTAGAGCCATAGAAGCTGGTGATTCGGAACATGGCACCACAATTCACTTTGTAACCCAAGAGCTTGATGGGGGGCCTATTATACTACAAGCCAAAGTGCCGATTTTTGCCGATGATGAAGAACAAGATGTTATCGACCGCATTTTGGTTCAAGAACATCAGATTTACCCACTCGTTATAAAATGGTTTTGTGACAATCGTTTGAAAATGCTAAACGATGCAGCATATCTTGATGATAAACGCATTCCGGCCAGTGGATATGGTGACGAGTAATCGCTGAAATATCATTAGTATCCCTAATTATTTAAATTCGCGTGATTTTTATGCAAACAAATATTTAGTGTCTTAATCGTCAATCACAATGTGCTTGATTGATAACTCTTTTTCGTAAAATTATGGTTAAAAATAAAATAGAGTTAAAACTTATATTGACCTTTTTGAAATAATTTGCCAATGTAGTAAGTAAGTATTTAATCTGTTAGTGGTATTTGTTATTAAACAAAAGGAGGTCATTATGACTTTAAGTATTACCAGTAAACAAATGGATATTACCCCAGCAATCAGAAGCTATATCGAAGAAAAATTTGCTAAACTCGATAAATGGCGAGCACAATTAATTAATCCGCATTTTATCCTATCAAAAGAACCCGACGGATTTATTGTTGATGCGACGATTGCAACAAAAGGATCACCGCTGGTGGCCTCCGCAAAACATGATGATATGTATAGCGCAGTGAATGATTTAATTGGTAAACTAGAAAAACAGTTAAATAAAATACAACATAAACCAGAAGCGAGACGCGCTTCGGAAAGTATCAAAGATTATGTCCCTGAATAGATAATGTTTTAGTCAGGATTAAGGCACCATAAGGTGCCTTTTTTATTTTTTAGCAAAAACTTCGCTATCGGCAAAGAAATAAGCAATTTCACGCTGAGCTGATTCAGTTGAATCGGAGCCATGTACTGCATTTTCAGTCACATTATCAGCAAAATCATAACGTAATGTCCCTGCTAATGCTTTTTCTGGATCGGTTGCGCCCATAATCTCGCGGTAATGAGTAACAGCATTGTCGCCTTCTAACACCTGTACAACAATCGGCCCTGATGTCATAAAACCGACTAAACGTTCAAAAAATGGCTTCCCCTGATGCTCTGCATAGAATCCTTCTGCTTGCGCCCGAGTTAATTGCACCATCTTCATAGCAACAATATTTAATTTTGCTTGTACTAGGCGAGTTTCAATAATACCAATCAAATTCTTTTTGACTGCATTAGGTTTTATTATTGATAATGTTTGCTCAATACTCATTCTGAATTCCTCTTCATTGAATTTGAAAATATATTCTATCAACTTGTCCACTTTCGTCCAACAACAATAAATGATGGTGACCTTTATCATTGATACTTAAAGCCAGTTTAATGCTTGTAGGATAATCTGTTTCAGCCAATAAATCACCATCCAAAAACCACCAACGTTTACCACGACCACCTTGACTATTAATGGCAACTGAAAAATCTTGTTGGTTTGGTAATGCCCTAAAAACCTGATTAGGCACAATGCCGGTAATCAGTAATGGGGAGAGTTGTTCTTCCCCTAATGGTGGACAAGACAAGTCAATAGGTGGAATGAGTGTTTGTCGTCTCTCACGCGTTAAAATCCAGTTCTCAAGTGAAATTGGCCATAATGCAACACTTTTAGCAATCGCACCGCGACAATCTGCAGCGACGCGTAATCCTTGTTCATTTAGCCACAAGGTTATCGAACCTGACTGGTAATATTGATGTTTAGCAATATTCAGTAGCTCGAGCGTTGGTGGAATCTGCTCGTTAATAATCCAGGCGCGTTTCTGACGATGGCAATTTGTATCTTGAGGCGGTAAAACTTGCCCCGTAGGCCAACAAATATCGGCGATAGTTACTGAATCGGGCATGGGATCTGTTGGTAATGGGCGATTTTGTCCTCGCTCTTTATTTAACAAAATCGTATTAACTTGCTGTAGAACCGGTACCGCTGTAAGGTTACCATACTGACCAACGACAGGCGTACCATCGGGTCTACCGACCCATATCCCGATTAAATAACGCGGATTTATCCCTATCGCCCAAGCATCACGATAACCATAACTGGTTCCTGTTTTCCAGGCTAACGGTACAATATTATCAATTTGTTGATTTAGCATTGGCACATTTTGCATCGCTAAAATACGTCTTGTAATCCAGGCACTCCCTTCATTAATCAATGGCTTTTCAATGAGTGGCTCATCTAGCGTAAAACGTAATGGTGCGACATTACCATGCCTAGCAAAAGCACTGTAGCTACTGACAAGTTGATCCATTTTTAAAGATACGCCACCTAGAATATAACTTATATTTGGCTGATTATCAGAAGATGAAAGCATTAATCCGACAGAATTAAGCTGACTGGTAAACCGTTTTGCACCATAAATTTCCATTAATTGTACTGCCGGTAAATTTAATGAACGCTGTAAAGCCTCACTGACGCTGACGGGTCCATTAAAACCTTCATCAAAATTTCTCGGACGGTAGTCTGTTGTCATTCTTGGTACATCTTGTAGCAATGATTGCGAATGAATGATTCCATCATTAAGTGCTAAAGCATACAAGAAGGGTTTGAGTGTCGACCCTGGAGAACGTAATGCTTGAATCATATCAACCTGTCCAAACCGGCTGTTATCATTAAAATCAATTGAACCGACATAAGCTTTGACGGTCATATCAGTATGATCAACCACTAATATGGCTAATGACGTTTTGGGCAATAATTGATTTTTCCAATTTATTGCTAAATCTTCCAGCGTATACTGCAAGGGTTGATCAATTGTAGAATGAATAATTGCTTGGTGCGGGTAATGAAGACTTAATCGGCGTGCAAGCAACGGCGCTAGTTGTGGTGACTGGCGTGGGTAAGCCCATACTTCCTCTTGCCTGATTTGTTCTAACTTATCTGATGACCAAACATGGTATGTTTCAAGTCGATCAAGTACTTTATCTCGTGCTTGTTGTGCTCTATCTGGATAGCGATCTGGGCGTAATCGACTCGGCGCTTGGGGCAATACGGCTAATAGCGCTGCCTCACTGTAGGTTAATTGGCTTGGTGGTTTGCCCAAATACGACCAACTTGCAGCCCCAATTCCTTCTATCGTGCCACCATACGGGGCCCGGTTAATATATAAGGTCAAAATCTCTTTCTTACTATAATGCCATTCAAGCTGTAAGGTACGAAATAGTTGTTTTAATTTCCCCCAAAATGAGCGTTCATGTGGATCAATAATTCTCGCTACCTGCATGGTTATTGTACTACCACCAGAGATAATTTTACCATTTGCAAGATTTTGATAACTCGCTCGTAATAACGCGGTGAGATCGACACCAAAATGTTGATAAAAATGACGATCTTCATAAGTTAATAATGCTTGCAAGTAGTAATTGGGGACGTCATTTAAGGTAACGGGATAGCGCCATATTCCTTGGCTATCAGCAAAACGCCAGAGTGGTGCGCCATTTTGCGCTAAAATCGTTTGAGTAGGTTTCGTTTCGGTAATGGGGAGTGGAAAAGAATAATCTGCAATAATAAAAGAAATGAATAAGACAAACGGTATCGCAACCAGTGTGAATAACCTTTTTTTGAGTCGATGTAATTTCATGTTTTATGTTCTACTCGGATTAATTATCATCTCACACTGACGTAAAGGTCTCGCTATTTATCAAAACTATTTCATCTTAAGCTGAACACTATATGACACAACCTCATATTAAGAGATTAAGTCGGTGGGTTTACTCAATATACTCACTACTTTGTTGTATATTTTAATCTACTGGGTAGTACTAAAACCACCCAATTATATTCATATTTAAACCCAACCAAATCAATAAGTTTGCTACCGAATTATGCCAAAACTGACCAATGTCAGTAATACGTATCTAATCTTTACGATTTGTTTTATCTGCAATAATCATAAAGCCAAGAGTATTGCCAAGCGCATTCCATTCAGGTTTATACATCGATTCCACAAATGGTGCTGGTACAGCATAAGTTCCTACTGTTACAGCACGAGCCAAATAGGTTAATCGTGTTCGATAACGATTATTGGCAATACTATTTTTGACATCAATTGCTGCCACATAACGATCATCTCGATATTCTTGATAACGCACATCACTACTGCTCTCTTCTTTCAATAATTCAGCAAGTTGTGGAATCGCTCGAATATCGACATAGCTGTTAGATAAATTAGGATTCTCAATTTCTAATCCCGCTGGTAACATATCAACAACCAAAGCATCATTAATGACCGTATTAGCACGCACATCCAGCATCACAATAACCATATCGCCAACGTTGAGTTGTTCTGCTGTTATCGGTTTACCCTTAAGATCAAAATATTGTCTTGTAATATTCAGCACATTATTGGCTGGTGTCGGTGGTGGCATTTTTTTCGCGTAGCCTGACATCGAGAAACTAATATACAGTGGTGCAGCATTATAAGGATTATGTACACTAATTCCATTAGATAACTGTTTGTAATCCATTGTACGATAAATTGTTTCTTTCGCTTTGATGCTCTCTTTGTTATTGAATAAGACAACAATATTCTCTTGTTCTTTTTGTTGCATATTTTGCCAACTCACCAAGAACAGCGCACTCAGCTCTTGTGTCGACAAATAACGTTCATTACGTAGTGAATTAGATAGTTTTAATAAATAACTGGCCTGTGCATCAGTTTCTAGTTGATATTCAACCATCAAGTTATAAATTTGGGCTTTATCTCGTATAGCACTACCATAATCACCTAACCAGTAATATTGACTATCTCGATTGGTCATTAATGCAGTATTGAATAAGTCATCAGCACTGCGATTATTGCCGGTCAATTTTGAAGCAATTGCCAATTGCATAATCGGTAATGGCGATAATAAAACCGTGCTATCATTACTTTTGACTTGCTGATACAGTCTTTTTAATTCATTACGCATCGATGGTGTAATCTTATGCTGTTTGGCTAATATTAATGCCGCGTAAGATTTAGTTGCAAATTCAATATAAGACTCAATATCACTGGCGTAATACCCATTTAGATTATAAAAAGCGGCTGGATCATAAATATACTGAGCAAGACGCTCAAATGCATGAGTCAAACCTTGCTGGTTAACTTGATAACCACGTTCTTGTGCTCGTAACAGAAAATCAACCGCATAAACAGTTAACCAATACTCTTCAGGGCTTTCTTTTCCCCATAGTCCAAAGCTACCATTATTGCGCTGCATGCCAAATAAACGATCAATACCAATTTGGACATTTTTACGTCGTTGGTCATCAGAATCCCCTTCAATACCTAATTTTTTTAATATCTCTTCATTGATATACAATGACGGATATAAACGGCTGATGGTTTGCTCTAAGCATCCATAAGGATAGGCATACAAGGATTTAATGTACTTAGCAATATTAAATGGTGGATTATGTGAAATCACAATCTCAGCATCAACCGTATTTGCAATTAAATCCGTTAAAGCAGCTGGAGATAGCGTCCATCCCTCACCACCATTTAACGCAGCTGATGAAGCCCGTGTGGTTGCTGCATAAGGAGGCCTAACACCTATCGCCCATGCTCGCGATAAATGATAGTTATCTCCATCAGCCAATAATACGTCATCAATATTAACCGTAATTTTGCCCTGTCCATAGCCATATTCAGCCGTTGCAGGAATTTGCATAACACGCTGCTCTTGTGGTGCTAAACTAACCTGCTGGGAAAGGGGATAATCAAGTAATTTAATTAAGCCTTGCGTATTGATGCCGATTGTCAAATTTTGTGTTATATCAGTCAAATTACGTAATTCAAAAGCCATAACAGTTTGATCACCGCCCGAGAGGAAACGAGGCGTTGAAAGTTCAGCAATAACCGGGGCTGAAACCGTCATAGTTTGTTCAGCAAAACCAAAGCGATGACTATCCCAAGCTTGTGCCATGAGTCGTAATTCACCATTAAAATCAGGTATTGCAAGGTCTAATTCACCTTCGCCTTTACTATTGAGCATTACCGTCTTGAGTTGTTGAGCAACAATGTTAACTTGTGTAAGCGGCTTTTTACCACCTGCTACACTTTGTAATGACATACTGCTGTCGCCACCAAAACTTATGCCGACAAGGCGGCCGCCGCCCTCAATTAATTTACCATAGACATCAAACTGTTCGACATTATAGCGTTTACGCCCAAGAAAAGCCGAATACGGATCGGGTGTGACAAAGTCAGTAATATTCAATACACCACTATCAACCGCGGATAACAGTACGGTAATTTTACCGTTTGCAGCCTGTTTATTCGCAACACTCACCTTGATTTTAACGGTTTTATCAGGATGAGTCTTTTGCGGTGATATAATGTTTAATTTAAGCTGCCGACTTGATGTGTCGATTGGAAAATAAAGCAAGCCGACGGCGCGTTTAATCGTTTGTATGGCTGAATCGGTACTTGGTCTGACAACCATCGCATTAATGTAAATATCATGTCTTCCCCAATCTTTAACTGGGATATCAACATCGATACCATTTTGCGATACCGCGATTTCTTTCATCCAAAGCGTGCCATCATTGGTCTCTAATGAAACATAACCAGAACCGCTAACAGGGGCTTCAATATGAACTTTGGCGGTATCTCCAATTTGGTAAGTCGCTTTATCCAAACTTAATTTAACTTGATCAGGACGTACCGCACCACTATGATCGGTATTATCACTCCAACTATAGCCATGCCAAAAGCGCATGCTACTCATCACATTGTTTTTTGCATCAATGACTTCTATGCGATATGAACCTTCATCATCAGGTAAAAAGCTCACTTTGGTTACTTCATTTGCAGCAACTTTTATTTTATCTTCGGAGATAACAAACTCTTTTTGATCATATTGAGCTTGCCACCCTTCACTATCAGACCAAGTCCAATAATAATCGCGTCGTTCTTTAACGAATCTAACCGTTAGCTGATTAGATGACAATTTGTTACCTTTACCATCAACATAAGCGATTTCAAACTCAGCATTGTTACCTATATCGACGGTTGGACGATTAACGTATTTATCTAATGACCAATCATAATAACGACTTTCAGCAAACAGTGCTCTGATAGCTGGCATTTGGGTAGCAGGCCAAATTGTTTGTGTGACAGAACGTGTTACAGGCCGTCCGCCGACATCTAAAACACTCGCTTGTAATACAACTTTGATGGGTGACTTAATATCGCTCCAATTTTGTTTATCAATAGTAATTTGCGTTACACCTTGATTGTTTAAGGTTTGATTAATACTATTGAGCTGGCGGTCAATATTGGCCTCTGAAACTGAACCAATATTGAACCCCGTTAATTGGGCAACGGAACGCTCTTTTAATACCACAATATTTGCTTGTAACTCGTTGCCAGATGCCGGCGCGCCATACAAATACCAACCTTTTACCGCAAAAGTCGCATCTTGATTATTGAGAATAGGTTTATCTGCCGTTGGGGTTAACGTTATCGCCATTCTTTCAGGTAAAAACTCTTCAACTGAAAAAGAGTGATAGCGATAAATATCATCACCTAAATTAAATTTAAATAACCATTTACCCGTTGCAGCATTTGTCGGAATTAAATATTCAGTCTGATAAAAGCCACTTTGTTTATCCGTCGCTTTCCAGACAAAGTCTTTAATAATTTGTCCTGTTGGACTAATAATTTCGGTTTTTATTGGCTGATCAGGTAGCAACTGACCATCTGCATCACGCAATAACGCATTGAGATTAACAGTTTCATTTGGACGGTATAAATCTCGTGGTCCAAAAGTGAATAACTGTTTTTGATAAAATGTATTACCTAATACATTAAATTCGCTCAGATCTAAGGCCCCTCGATCAATATACACAAACGACATTTGCTCACCATCGCTTGCGGTTAATAATCGATATTGCCCATCAAGATTTAATTTGAACTCAGCGTAGCCCTGTTTATTCGTTTTAACATTAACTGACTGACATTTTTCTACTTTTTTCGCACACAATGCTGTAATTTGAATATTATCTAGCGCACTGCCATCATCTAAACGATGAGCAAAAACCGCAAGTTTGCCTTTTTCATAGCTGTGTACAGAAATGCCAACATTGCTGATTGAAAAAATTGTCATCGGATTCGAATAATTATAACTTCCAGATTGATTTAAGATGGCAATATAAGTGCCTTCCCCTTTCAATTCATTGATGTTTGTTAAATCAATAATGACATTTTCTTGCACATTGGCTTTTGGAGCCAAATTAAAACGCGCAGAATATACCAAGTCAGCATAAGATAAGGCATATTGTGATGACCAAACAGATAAGAGTTTGACTGAACCATAATCAAGCATGAAATCATAGATTTTGTCTGATTTAATCCGGAAAAAATTCACATCAACTTGGTTCACATTTAAGGTCGTAATTGGCAGACCCGTCATTGATTTACTGGGTAATAATGAACCATTACTTGAAAATCCAACCATTGGCAGGCGATCACGCGTCGTGATATTTGCTTTATAGGCTGATTTTAAGCGTTCACCATTTATTGCCTGCAACATTTTATCGATATGTAAACTGAGTTTACGATTTGGTTCTAAATAACGATGGCGAAGTTCTAACCCATTACTCGATAGTTCCCAATGGCCATCAAGGTCGCCCTTACCGTCTTCAATCAGGCGAATAACATTATTGAAATTTTGCTTAGGATCTAAGGGTACCGAGAATGTTACAACGAGTGTACTTGCACCCTCTAAAATCATTTCTGAGCTATCAAGTACTGAAAGTGACTTATTCTGATACTGTTTTATTAGCTCTTTACTTGGCGCAAACGCGAGCTTGTGATTGCCAGAATTAGCCGTTGTTGTATCAGGCAGGTCTATTTTATTTGAGATAACCGGTGTATCATCAAATTCAACCACTATCTCATTTTGTGTATTATCGTCAGGCTTACTTAAATTAGTATCTGTGTTATCACAACCCCACAATAACAATGAGAAACTGACTAATAACACATAATTAATCCAGTGTTTCATTATCCTAATCAATCCTTATTTAAATCATGTGATTTTATGTCATAGAATAATAAAAATGTAAAAATTGGCTTATCCTAAAAGCCCAGTTCTAAAACATAAAATGTAGCAAAAGAAATTCTTATAATTTTATGCGCATATAATAACGAAAATTATACGAAAACTCTATCTTTCAACCAAAGATAATTTGTTTATTATGTTAGATATATCAAATATTAATGATAAATCCATTCGAAACCGGTGTTTATTCTTGCAAAAAAAATGATTTTATGAGTTATTTTGCATTTTTTAAGCAAAAATATCATCATTTTGTGGTTTTAATATGTTAGTCGTCGCCGAAATTGGATAAATCATAATGATTTTATAGTAAATTTTGTTAAAATGTCGTCTTTGATTGAATATAATCTTATTTGGAACGGTGCATGCGCTTTCGAACAATACTATTATCATCTTTACTTTGCTTTTTACCATATAATGCGATAGCGGCCAGTTTTGATGCAACCACTTTATCGCTTGGCTGGGGGATTCCATTTGCGGGTATTTTGTTATCGATTGCCCTCTTTCCTCTTTTTCTACCGACGGTATGGCACCATCACTATGGTAAAATAATTACCATTTGGACTTTACTCTTTGTGATTCCCTTCGCATGTGTATTTGGGTTAGATACCATCATCTATATTGTTGCCCATGCGACGCTTGAAGAATACATACCGTTTATTTTGCTCTTACTTGCTTTATTTACGGTTTCTGGTGGAATATTGATCACCGGTAATTTAAAAGGTACTCCCAAATTTAATGTACTCCTGCTTGCGATTGGCACATTACTGGCTTCAATAATGGGCACAACGGGCGCTGCGATGCTCATGATTCGGCCCATTATCCGAGCAAATGACAATCGCCATCATCGCGTGCATATTATTATCTTTTTTATCTTTTTAGTGGCAAATATTGGTGGTGGTTTGACTCCATTAGGTGATCCACCTTTATTTATTGGCTTTTTAAAAGGGGTTGATTTTTTCTGGACAGTAAAACATATGTTTTTACCAGTACTGCTTACATCTATTTTGCTACTGGTTATCTTCTATTTTATTGATAACTATTACTACAAACGTCAAGGTGAAATACTCAGCGCTGATCCAACACCCAATAAAGCGATAAAAATCTATGGTAAACAAAATTTTATCTTATTAATCGCGATTATTATCACGGTATTAATGTCAGGTGTATGGCAATCAAATATCATTGTCACAATATTAGGTACACATCTGGCACTTCAAAATATTGTTCGTGATCTGCTTTTTATTGTCATTACCATTACCTCAATGATAATTACCCCAAAACAAGTCCGAGCTGGTAATCAATTTAATTGGGAACCCATTGTTGAAGTAGCAAAACTGTTTATTGGTATCTTTATTACGATAGCCCCCGTATTAGCCATCTTACGTGTCGGTAACCAAGGGCATTTATCGTCATTGGTATCATTAGTCAGTAATGCTCAAGGTGAGCCAATAAATATTATGTATTTTTGGCTAAGTGGCATTTTATCGGGCTTTTTAGATAATGCACCAACTTACTTGGTGTTTTTTAATTTAGCGTCAGGTGATGCAAATGTTTTAATGGGGCCACTTGAAATGACGTTATTAGCCATTTCAATGGGGTCGGTTTTTATGGGGGCACTGACCTATATTGGTAATGCACCCAATTTTATGGTCAAAAGTATTGCAACTCAAAGTAACATTGCAATGCCGAGCTTTTTTGGTTATATGAAGTGGTCGATCGGAATACTTCTGCCTGTTCTCATCATTAATACGGTTGTATTTTTTATGATTTAGCCAATTCATCTAAACGTTTAATCAAGGAGAGAAGCTCAGCCGCTTCCTCCTGTTCTTTTAATGATTCTTCAAAGTAAGGATGCAAACTAAAATTGCGGGGTAATATGGCATTTGCATCAATTAATGCCCGCATTCGGGGGATAAAAATCCATTGTAGCCATTCATACGATGACATCCTATCAATGGCAAAAGGCTGCTCACTCAAAAATGCGTCAGGATTTGGCGGTAAACTTTGCCATAATAACTTTTGCTGCATTTCACATTCAATTTCTTTGAGTAACAGTAAAACCGTGTTATTAAAATTGTTCATAATAAAATTCTTAATTGCATGATCGCGTATTCAATAGTATAGCATTAACGTTTAAGGGTTAATTGTCCTTACCTATTTTTTGTTATTTTTTTATCATAAGGTATGATTATAGTGTAAAAACATCAAAAAATAACCTTTTGGGTAACCAGTGAACGATAAAATGACCAATCAAAATAGGGGCCTGGATCGGTTTTACGTCCCGGCGCAATATCACTATGACCGGCAATATGCTCAATAGGATAGTAGTGTTGCAAACATTGTGTAATCTTCGCTAACACGGAGTATTGAACAAGTGTAAAAGGTTCAAAATCAGTGCCTTCCAATTCAATACCTATTGAATAATCATTACAGTTCGCTTTACCTTCAAACGTTGATATACCAGCATGCCAAGCTCGTTTATCAAAAGGGACAAACTGAGTCACCTCACCATTGCGACGAATAAACAGATGAGAAGACACCTCAAGTTGGTAAATCGTTTGAAAATAGGGATGTTGATGTGGATTTAGCTTACCTAAAAATAATTGCTCAACATAAGGCCCGCCATAATGGTTTGGCGGTAAGCTAATATTATGAATAACCAGCAATGTAATCATCTCACCAATCGGTCGTTCATTAAAATGTGGTGATGCAATATATTTGGCATCACTTAAACAGCCCTGTTGAATTTTTGCGTAACTATGCCCCATCGTTTAATCCAATAATTTTGTGTGGCTGATCGCAAAATTATATCACTGACCGCTCATATTCAACAATCTTTACTATTGATGTCACATCGCAGTGTGATACCAAGTACAAAACGTTGTAACTCGTCTATGGTGTGATTAATTCTTACTTTATTTATAGGCATTAACCATGAAAAACTTAAACAAAAATCCATTATCACAATCTGGTTTTACACTATTTGAACTCATGATCGCCATCGCCGTGATTGCCATTTTAACCGCGATTGGTGTCCCGGCGTATCAAGGGTACCTACAAAAAGCGGCCATGACAGACATGCTACAAACCATGACGCCCTATAAAACAGCTATCGAAATTTGTGCCTTAGAACAAGGTAATTTAAGCAACTGTAGTAGTGGTAGTAATGGAATCCCAACCACAAAATCAACATCTTATGTTACATCAATTGATGTGTCGTCGGGTATGATAACACTCGTAGGGCAAAGTGCATTAAATGGGCTCACGGTCACATTAACTCCGACGATAAATTCAATACACGGTCACCTTGATTGGCAAAAAAACTGTGTCAGCGCTCCCGCCAACAATACTCTTAATGATGTGTGTCATGATATTTTTCGGTTTTAATCAATATGAATATGACATCAATCCGCTATCCGGAACATGAAATAACGACATTAACGGATCAATTTTTACAAGATGCGCTCAATAAGCGAGCGTCTGATATACATTTTGAGCCTTATTCGAATGAATATCGGATACGAATGCGCATTGATGGTGTTTTACAGACAATGGCCATTTTGCCACTATCGCAAGTCAAACCAATGGCAGTAAGACTTAAAATTATGGCCAATCTGAATATTGCGGAACAACGCTTACCGCAAGACGGACAGTTGACTTTAGGGCAACATGCCATGCGAATGTCGACACTACCTATTTTATCTGGTGAAAAGATTGTGCTGCGTATTATGGATAATCCACAACATACGCTATCTATTGATCAATTAGGTTTATCTCAACAAAATCATTTAGACTTTGTAAAAACCTTGAATTTACCACAAGGTCTCATTCTAGTGACTGGGCCGACAGGTAGTGGTAAAACGAGCACATTGTATAGTGGGCTTAAAGAGATAAATGTTGAAACTCGCAACATTTGCAGTGCGGAAGACCCTGTTGAAATACCCATTAGTGGCATTAATCAAACACAAATCAATCCTAAAACAGGTCTTGATTTTGCGCAAACGTTACGTGCTCTTTTAAGACAAGATCCCGATATCATTATGATTGGTGAAATTCGGGATCAACAAACCGCAGAGATAGCTGTACAAGCAGCCCAAACAGGACACTTAGTCTTATCAACATTGCATACCAATTCGAGTGCTCAAGCGTTAATCCGCTTAAACCAAATGGGGATAAAACACTATTTGATTGCCTCAAGTATCAAATTGATCATTGCACAACGGCTAGTACGAAAATTATGCCCCCACTGTAAAGCGCTTTCACCACTTTCTTTTTCATCTCTCCAAGATGTCCATCAAAAAATACCGCACCACTATTTAGCTAAAGGCTGTCATCATTGCTTAGGTGGCTACTGTGGACGAATAGGATTGTATGAGTTTTTGCTGATTACAGAGCCAATACAAGCGCTACTGTTATCTGAACTCAATTTTTCATTAAACCAACTGGAAAAAATGATGGCGCAATGTGAGATCCAAACTTTGCATCAATCAGCCATAAATTTAGTTATGCAGGGCATCACCTCATTGGCGGAAATTGAACGAGTATTAGGCATAGTTTGCCTATAAGGGAGCACGATATGCAATTAAAACGCATTTATGTATGGCTTGACCAAAATGGTGAATCACACTTACTGGTTGCAAAATCGTTATCTCAGGCGAGACAACAACTGTTATCGGAGCAACATGCATTTATTAGCTTAAAGGTACAGGGTTGGTTTACTTTTCGTCACTTTACTAAGCAACAACTGATTATCGTCACTCAACAACTTGCTATCATGTTAAAATCGGGCTTACCAATTGTTGAAAGTTTAGCCACACTCATTGATCAGCATCCATTAGCTCATTGGCGCTGGCTACTTGAAGAAATAAAAAAGCAACTGATTGCGGGCAAATCGGTGTCACAAATCTTGATACGGTACCCTGCAATATTCCCCTGTATTTATCAGCAAATTGTTGCTACAGGGGAACTGACTGGTCAACTTGATCACTGTTTCGATAAAATTGCCCTACAACTTGAACAGCGTTTACAGTTACAGCAGAAAATAAAAAAAGCGATGCGTTATCCCCTATTTTTATTACTTATTTCAGCAATTGTGTCACTCATTATGTTAGTTATTGTGTTACCTCAATTTGCTGAAGTGTACCAAAATTTTGATGCACAATTACCGTTTTTTACGCAAATAATGATTGAATTATCACACACATTGCAATCCCATTTTTTATGGTTAGTTAGCCTTGTATTAGCCAGTGCTGCGCTATACCGATATTACTTTAAACAACGTTACTCATTACACATCGCTAAATACAGTCTTAAATTACCGATTATTGGTCACGTCATTAAAAGCGCTTGCCTTACTCAAATTTTTCAAACCTTACTTATCACATTACAATCGGGTATTCCATTACTTAGTGGGCTAGAAGCCGCACAAACATCGACACTCAATCCCCAGTATCGATTTAGCGTAATACAAATCATTTCCGATATTAAACAAGGCTATACCTTTAGCCAAGCCGTTGAAGAACAACCGCTATTCCCGCCATTATGTCGGCTATTAATTCGTGTTGGAGAAGAGTCTGGTACTTTAGAACTGATGTTATCAAGATTAGCAGATCATTTTCAAAAAAACAGTGTTGAGTTAACCCAAACGCTTGCACAAAAAATAGAACCTTTAATGATGTCAATAATGGCAATTATCATTGGCAGCCTTGTTATTGCAATGTACCTACCCGTGTTTCAACTCGGTAATGTGATTCATTAATGCTGAACATGTTCATAAGTGCAATTTTTGGGCTATGCATGGGGAGTTTTGTACACGTCGCCATAAGTCGCTTTTCACCGCACTATTCTTTTTTTCAATACGTCTTTCATATTTGTTTGAGCCGTTCAAAATGCCCCGATTGTCAAATGCGGCTTCATGGTCTTTTATTAATTCCAATATTATCTTGGCTGATACTTAAAGGACGTTGCAAAATCTGTAAGAAATCGATTCCGATTCACTACTTACTTATGGAGTTAACCTTAGGTTGCCAGTGTATTTTTATAACGTGGTTACTGGATATGACCGTGTGGACAGGAATTATCATTTTACTCGGTCATCTTTTTTTTATTCTTGCTTGTATTGATATAAAATATTTATTGCTACCTAATTACTTTAATTATGCAATTTTGTTAATTGGACTACTTACCGCTCATTTGGGTATTGCAAATATTCAGTTGGATGAAGCCTTAATCGGTATAATATGCGGTTTTGCTTTATTGTGGCTACCCGCTAAACTTCACCATTGTATAAAAAAATACCCGGGTTTAGGTGGCGGTGATATCAAGTTACTTTCAGCATTGGGAACATGGATCCATTACGAGTATTTGCCACTGCTATTAGTTATCGCCAGTACAATCGGTATTATCTATTTACTGTTTTATGGTTATATCAAACAAGACAGATTAACAAATGTAAAAATCCCATTTGGACCTTGTTTATTAATTGCCAGTTATGGGATTTTACTTTTTGCGTCTGTTGATTAGTGCTTTTTCTTTTTACCTTGTACTGCTTTAAATCTTGGATTTGATTTACAAATAACAAAAACACGTCCATGTCTTCTTACTACCTTACAATCGCGATGACGATTTTTCGCCCCTTTTAATGAAGATAATACCTGCATAATGACCTCTATTTTGTTTTAAATAATTTACCAAATTGTTGTTCAAAACGTGCCACACGCCCTTCGTTAACTACTTGTTTTTGTTTGCCAGTATAAACAGGGTGAGAAGCCGCTGAAATTTCGATTGTGACATAAGGATAGACTTGACCTTCAAAATCAATTGTCCGATCCGTTTTAATGGTTGAACCGACTTTATAATACTCATTTGCTGTTGTATCATGAAATACCACTGTCTGATAATCAGGGTGAATATTCTTTTTCATATAATCCTCAGTAAAATTGTTACGTTATAACATAACAATTTATGCCAAAATGAATAAATTTGCAACAAATTATTACGATCGTATTTTAATTAATATAAAACAATCAATTAATAAGGTTACTTGCAGTTACTTTTTAGTATGATAAGCTAATTTTATCTTTCTATTTATTACTTATTCATTTTATGCCATATATTGTTGCCTTAAGTGGTGGGATTGCTAGCGGGAAATCAACGGTTGCAAATTTATTTTCGCAACTTGGCGTACCCATCGTAGATGCAGATATCATAGCCCGCCAAGTTGTCAAGAAAGAGACTTTTGCGCTTTCACAAATAACTGAGCACTTTGGTAGACAAATTTTATTGGCTGATGGTGAATTAAACCGAGCAAAACTGCGTGATATTATTTTTCATAGTGAGCAACAGCGACAGTGGATAAACCAGCTTTTGCATCCAATAATTCAACAAGAAACACAGCAACAGATTGCCCAAATTAATTATCCTTATGTGATTTGGGCCGTCCCTTTATTGATAGAAAATAATCTGCAACAATATGCTAATCGCGTGTTAATCATCGATACCCCTCCAGACCTACAATTAGCAAGGCTACTTAAGCGTGATAATATTAGTGAAAATTTAGCCAAAAGCATGTTATCATCACAGATAAGCAATGCACAAAGAGTCAGTTTTGCTGATGATGTGATTGTCAATGACGGCCACACATCGGCATTAACATCACAAGTTGAACATTTACACACTAAATATCTTAAACTATCTCAAAATTGCAATTAAGAGCTACATTGACATGGAAAATGCTAAAACTATGGTAATTTTTGAACATCCGCTTAATGAAAAGATGCGAACGTGGTTACGTATTGAGTTCCTTATCAAGCAGTTAGAACAAAATAAACATTTTAGTACCCATAATGCATTATTATTTTTTCACTCACTGGCAGAATTACTTGAAATTGTTGAACGTAATGACATTCGTGGCGATTTAAGTAAAGACATCGAAGAACAAAAACAAAAACTTTCTGTATGGCTTAATGTACAAGGTGTAGATACCAGTTTATTAAACGCTTTATTGGGTAAGCTTAACTCCATTTTAAGCGAATTAACCATAGCGCCTAAACTCGGTCAGAGTTTAAAAGAAGATCGATTGATCATGGCGATACGTAAGCGTTTAGCGATTCCTGGTGGGTGTTGTAGTTTTGATTTGCCTTCATTTTATTTATGGTTGCAACAAACACAAACTTACCGCGATAATCAAGTGTCATTATGGTTAAATAGTTTTTCAACACTATACCAAGCGATTTCACTTTATATGCAGCTCGTTCGACAATCGGGTAACTTTAAATCTTTTACCTGTAATAATAATTTTTACCAAAACCCGAATGATGTAGCACATTTATTACGCATACGTATTTCTCTCGATAAAGGGTTATATCCGCAAGTATCGGGGAATGCCGCTCGTTATGCCATTCGTTTTGTGGGGCTTGACTCACCAAATGATCAGAAAATTGAGACAAACTGTGTTGAATTTGAATTAGCGAACTGTTAAGGTGCTAAAAGAGATTTAACTTGCAAATATGATGTTATTCATGAAAAAAGAAAAAATAACGGTTAACTGCCCAACCTGTCAAAAAATGATTGAATGGGATGAAACAAATCCTTATCGCCCTTTTTGCAGCAAGCGCTGCCAATTGATTGATTTAGGTGAATGGGCCAATGAAAGCCATCGAATCCCAACCGATGAGCTAAATGAACATGATTTATGGAGTGAAAATGACTCCTACCAATTTGACCGTAAAGATAATTAAGTATGAAAATCCTTGGTATTGAAACCTCCTGTGATGAAACTGGCATTGCCATTTATGATGATCAACAGGGTTTGCTTGCAAATCAGCTCTATTCACAAATTAGTTTACATGCTGATTATGGCGGTGTTGTGCCTGAGCTGGCATCGCGTGATCACATTCGTAAGACTGTTCCCTTAATTCAAGCAGCGTTAAAACAAGCTAATTTAACGCGTGATGATATTGATGCGGTAGCCTATACAGCGGGTCCAGGGTTGATTGGTGCATTACTTGTTGGCGCCTCAATTGGTCGTTCACTGGCTTATGCATGGGATGTCCCCGCGATTGCGGTGCATCATATGGAAGGACATTTACTTGCCCCTATGCTAGAAAGTCACCCACCACAATTTCCATTTGTGGCGTTACTTGTCTCTGGTGGGCACACGCAATTAATTAAGGTAACGGATATTGGTCATTATGAATTACTAGGGGAATCGATTGATGATGCCGCTGGTGAAGCGTTTGACAAAACGGCTAAATTATTAGGAATTGACTATCCAGGTGGGGCAAAACTCTCTAAACTCGCTCAAGCGGGTGATAGCAAACGTTTCCATTTTCCTCGCCCGATGACTGATAGACCTGGGCTAGATTTTAGTTTTTCAGGTTTGAAAACCTTTGCTGCCAATACGATTCATCAAAATCAACCGCTCTCAGAACAAACAAAAGCCGACATTGCAAGAGCATTTGAAGATGCATTAGTTGATACATTGGTCATCAAGTCAAAGCGTGCTTTAGAACAAACCGGTTATAAAAGTCTGGTGATTGCTGGTGGCGTGAGTGCCAATCTCACTTTACGGCAAAGGCTGGCTGAATTAATGAGCAAAAGAGGGGGGCAGGTTTATTATCCTAGGCTCGAGTTTTGTACTGACAACGGCGCAATGATTGCTTATGCCGGAATGGTTCACCTTAAAAAAAATCAACTTGCGGATTTAGCCATTGATGTTAAACCACGTTGGCCATTGAACGAATTGTAACATGTCAGTTATTCGATGCGTTTAAAAGACGCATCGAATGCAACAATGTGATAGTGTTAGTTCTCTTCTTTATCGTGCGCGATATGAATATTTGCATCAGTTTTTTCACCTACATCTTCAGGTGTCGTGGCAACATTAGCAGAACCAGACTGAAGCTCGACTAACTTTTGTAAATTACGATTAATACTAAAAATAACGCAAATCAATTCAAAAGTAATACGTGTAGAGACAAAACCCACTAAAATCGTGATTAAACCACCAAAAAAACTGGCAAACATCATCACTAAGCCACTTAAGACAACCAGTACTAGTGCAATCCAGTAAACTAATGTTAACACTGATGGTACAACAAATTTATCAAAAAAGAATAAATCTTTAACTGAAAAATCAAATTTACCGTTAAACTTTTCCATACGCTTAAATCCTCGTTAAATATTTTACTAAATATCAATTATCTGAAATAATCTGCGCTTAATTAAAAAGGAAAAGTGACGAATAATCAATTCATTTGTGATCTAAATCACCAAAAGCACAAGATTGAATCACTCTTCTGTCTATAAAATTACCTCAACAACAATGAGAAATGACATGAAAACCTACATTCCTGGTAAAGATGCAGCACTTGAAGATTCCATCAATCACTTTCATCAATTACTAAAAGACTATGATCTTGAAGCAAAAGAAGCATCATGGCTAAATCCCGTACCGAATGTTTGGTCTGTCCATATTCAAAATAAAGCATGCCCGGCATGTTTTACGAATGGTAAAGGTGCAAGTAAGAAAGCAACATTAGCCTCTGCACTTGGTGAATATTTTGAGCGCCTTTCAACCAATTATTTCTTTTCTGATTTTTATTTGGGTAAAAATGCAGCTAATGCTGATTTTGTTCACTACCCTAGTGAAAAATGGTTTCCTATCCCTAAAAATAATGCACTGCCAAAAGGTATTTTAACTAAAAAACTCTTAGGGTTTTATGATGAAGACAAACAACTCACTGCAACAGATTTGGTCGATTTACAATCAAGCCATCTAGAACGTGGGATTTGTACTTTACCTTTCATTCAACAGTCAGACCAACAAACGGTTTACGTTCCGGTGAATCTAATTGCAAACCTTTATGCATCAAATGGTATGTCAGCAGGTAATACACGTAACGAAGCGCGTGTGCAAGGTTTATCCGAAGTTTTTGAGCGTTATGTTAAAAACCGAATTATCACTCAGGCAATTAGTCTGCCAGAAATTCCTCAATCAGTCTTAGAGCGTTACCCGAATACAGTAGAATCAATCAAAACATTAGAACAAGAAGGTTTCCCAATTACTTGTTTTGATGCGTCACTTGGCGGCCAATACCCCGTTATTTGCGTGGTATTATTTAATCCAGCAAATGGGACATGTTATGCTTCTTTTGGTGCACACCCTAACTTTGGGGTTGCTTTAGAAAGAACAGTAACCGAACTATTACAAGGTCGCAGTTTAAAAGATTTAGATGTCTTTTCACCGCCTTCTTTTGATAATGATGATGTTGCAGATCTCAGCAATTTAGAAACCCATTTTATCGATTCAAGTGGCTTAATTTCTTGGGATTTATTCAATCAAAAAGCGGATTATGAATTTGCTGATTGGTCTTTCGTTAGTGCAGATGGGGTTCGTTCAACGGAACAAGAATTTCATGATTTAATGCAGATTATTCATCAACAAAATGTTGAAGTACTGATCATGGATTATGAACATTTAGGCGTTTATGCGTGCCGTATCTTGGCGGTTGGTATGTCTGAAATCTATCCGCCTGAAGACCTTTTAATTGCCAATAACAACATGGCGATTCATTGGCGTGATACGATTTTATCTTTACCAAGTAGTCAATTAAAAGCGCAGCACTATCTTGAGTTAATCGAACAACTTGATGATGATAACTTGGATGATTTTGCGCGTGTCAGGGAGCTACTCGGTCTTGCAACGGGTAAAGATAATGCATGGTATACATTACGAATTGGTGAACTCAAATCCATGTTAGCTTTAGCAGGCAAAGACCTTGAACAAGCAAAACTATGGCTTGATTGGACAATTGACATGAACAGTTCCATTTTTAGTTCACAACGTAATCATGCTTATCGTTGTTTATTAACGTTAGTTGATTTTGCCTTAATGCGTGATGCTAAACAATTCCCGGATTATCAAATTGCCTTTAATAAAATGTATGGAGAAGAGTGTGTTAACGAAATGTGGCAATATGTCACGGGTAAAAAACGCTTCTTTGGGTTATTTGATGTTGATGAGAATCTAACCCAGTTTCCAGCACACCAGCAATTACTAGGCGTTTACAATAAATTACATCAGGCAATGATGAAATAGTTCGATGTGAAGCCTTTATACGGTGAGACTTGATTGTTCACTCATACAAATCGGTAAGATAAGTAAAACCAATCTTACCGATTATCATCATAACCTAATTGATATTTTTTGCTACTGTCAGTAAACTAAATCCTTAATCAATGAAAGAGTGTTGTCATGAAAAAGATTTCTGACTTAATCATACGCAACCATGCATGGTCTGCAAAAGTCGCCCAAGATGATCCTGATTTTTTTAAACATCTTGCTATTGCCCAGCGCCCAAGGTTTTTATGGATTGGTTGCTCGGATAGTCGTGTTCCAGCTGAAAAGTTAACTGAACTTGAACCCGGTGAATTATTCGTTCACCGAAATGTAGCAAATCTAGTGATACATACCGATCTAAACTGCTTATCTGTCGTTCAATATGCCATTGATGTATTAGGTGTTGAAGATATCATTATTTGCGGTCATTTAGATTGCGGTGGAATTCGCGCAGCCGTGGAAAACCCTGATTTGGGTTTAATCAATAATTGGCTGTTACATATTCGAGATATCTGGTTTCGCTATAGTTCATTAATTGGTGAGTTTCCTGCCGAAAAACGTATGGATATTTTATGTGAACTCAATGTTATTGAACAAGTTTATAACTTAGGTCATTCAACGATTTTACAATCGGCATGGCAACGTGGTCAAAAAGTTAATATTCATGGCTGGGTATATGGGATTGATAATGGGCGTATTACTGACCTTAAAATCAGTTCTTCAAGTCGCGAAAACTTAGAAATTCATTACCGTGAAGCCATTTCTAACTTACTTAATCAGCATGATATTTACGACGAAAATAAAATTTAATTATTTTTGATGTAGATGGTGTACAACCTGATTACTACTACCCCGCCATATTAGTTTAGGATCAGCAAGATCCTGAACAAATTTACCATCAATAAGCACATCAATATGCGCTAATACCGCTTGTTGTTGTGCCGTTAGTTCATCAAGTTTATAACCCGTCCATAGCCAAATATCTTTGGCGTCACACTCATTTTTAACACGTTGAACCAGTTTAAGAATTGTTGGCACGTTTTGGGGATGCAAAGGATCGCCACCCGATAAGGACAACCCTTGGCGTTTAATCTCTTTATTCTGTAAATCGTGAATAATTTGATCTTCAAGCTCTTGCGTAAAAAGACAGCCTGAATTAAGTGACCATGTGCTTTTATTATAACAACCACGGCATTGATGAACGCAACCAGCCACAAACAATGTGCATCGTGTCCCTGGCCCATTCACTACATCAATTGAATAATAACGATGATAATTCATTATCTTTAATGCCTAATTAAATCTTGATTGTCACTAGCTAAAATAATACAGATCATAGGATACCTGATCGTGGTGATAGTCATGTCGTCGTTAGATAACCGACGACACAATATATGTGGGCACTAACCGAGTTGTCCATTACCAAGATGTTTTACGCGGCGTTTAACTTCTTCTTGCTTACCCGCATTAAATGGTCTTGCATCAGGGCTACCTAAATAGCCACAAACACGTCTTGTTACTGACACTTTGGCTGAATCATGGTTCCCACAGCTAGGGCAAACAAAACCTTTGCTAGTACACGAAAACTCACCTGCAAAGCCACATTCATAGCACTCATCAATTGGGGTGTTCGTGCCATAGTAAGGTACACGGCTATAGCTATAATCCCAAACATCTTCTAATGCTTTTACATTATTAATCATATTCGGGTATTCACCATAACAAATGAACCCTCCACTTGCTAACGGTGGATAGTATTTTTCAAATTCAATTTTCTCATAAGGGTTGACTTTTTTCTCAACGTCTAAATGAAAACTATTTGTATAGTAGCCTTTTTCTGTCACGTCGGGAATGACACCAAACTCAGCGGTATCTAAGCGACAAAATCTATCGCATAGGTTTTCACTTGGTGTACTATACAGACTAAACCCATAACCCGTCTCTTTTTTCCATTGTTCAACAACTTGACTTAATTTAGCAACAATTTGTAAACCTTTTTCTCGCAATGTGTCACTATCAAATGGATGCGTTTTGTTACTAAAGAGTGCATTTAGCGTTTCATGGATACCAATATAACCTAATGAAATGGATGCTCGCCCGTGTTTAAAAATATCTAATACGGAATCATCTTCTTTAAGACGGACACCACACGCTCCTTCCATATAAAGAATCGGTGCAACCCTAGCTTTAACGCCTTCCAGTCTTGCAATACGAGTCATTAACGCTTTTTTACAGAGTTCTAAACGCTTATCAAGTAGTGACCAAAATTTCGTTTCATCCCCTTTAGCTTCGATCGCAATACGTGGTAAATTTAAGCTAATAACGCCAAGATTATTACGTCCATCATGAATCTGTTTGCCCTCTTCTTCATAGACACCCAAGAAACTACGACATCCCATCGGCGTTTTGAAAGAGCCAGTCACTTCAACGACTTTTTCATAATTTAAAATATCGGGATACATTCGTTTAGATGCGCAATCTAATGCTAATTGCTTAATATCGTAATTGACGTCGCCTGCTTTATGATTAATGCCATCTTTAATCGCAAATACCAATTTAGGAAATACTGCTGTTTTATGGTTTTTCCCTAAACCTCTAATTCTGACTTTCAAAATTGACTCTTGAATTAATCTCGATTCCCAACTGGTTCCTAAACCAAAACCGAATGTGACAAAAGGTGTTTGACCATTAGCGGTATGCAACGTATTGACTTCATATTCTAAAGATTGAAATGCATCATAGCACTCTTTTGCAGTGCGATCTTCGGCATATGCTGTGGCATCCGGAATATTCCATTCTTCTGCTATTTTCTTGTGTTTTTCAAAACTGATGGTGACAAATTTAGCTAGAATTTCATCAATACGATTAATTGTTGTACCACCATAAATATGACTGGCCACTTGTGCAATAATCTGTGCAGTTACAGCCGTTGCCGTTGCGATCGATTTTGGCGGTTCAATTTCAGCATTACCCATTTTAAATCCGTTGGTTAACATGCCGTCTAAATCAATTAACATACAGTTAAACATAGGGAAAAACGGTGCGTAATCAAGGTCGTGGTAATGTATTTCACCACGTTCGTGGGCCTGAGAAATATCTTTTGGTAAAAGATATTGTTTCGCATAGTGACGAGCAACAATTCCTGCTAATAAATCACGTTGAGTAGGAATCACTTTACTATCTTTATTCGCATTTTCATTTAAAATTGAGATATTACTCTGCTCGATAAGACCTTTAATATCCTGATTTAATCGACTACGTTGTTCACGTACACGATCACGATCATGGCGATATTCGATATATTTTCTAGCAAGTTTTTTGTATGGTCCTGACATTAATTGATTTTCAACTGAATTTTGAATTTCATTAATATCGACACTGTCTCTATCTGTCATCTGATTAGTGACAACTTTAGCAACTGATGCACAATAATCAGGATCATTGACATTAGCAGCTACCGCTGCCTTCAAAATAGCATCACGAATTCGGCTTTCATTGAAAGCAGTTTGGCATCCGTCTCGTTTAATTACTACTGGCATTTTGTATTCCCCAAACTAAAATAAAACAATATATAGACATTTTTAGAGAATTATACACCACATATTGTGTTTTTCTACATGATATATCCAGAGAGGAAAATTGATAGGAAAAATCTTAATTTTGAGTTAAAACACTATCCGTCTTTATTTAATGACAGATCAACAATATAAAAAAAGCACCAGATGGTGCTTTTGCATGATTATACCATCATTACCAGTTAACGCCCATACCAATATTGTAGTTAGTATTGTTCGAGTCACCATCGCGTGTTTTACTTTTCTCTTTTGTAAGACTGGTATTAATTGATAGCCAGTCAGTTAAACGATAAGCAATTCCAGCGGTTGCAGAGAGATCCAAATCAACGTCATTATTAAAACTCCGGCCGACTTCACCCGTTGTAAAGAATTTCAACGATTTCCCTGCGAAAAATTGATAATAATTCCATTTAACCGAACCCATTGGATGCGTGGAATCATTGCCGTTTCGATAATCAATTTTCTGATAGCTGACTAAACCAGTGAATGATAGCGCTGATAATTCATCTTCCCATACTTGCCAACCAGGACCTGTACCAAAACTTGTTTTCGTTTTTATATCTTCAATCCAATCATGCTTATACTGAACATTACCTTGCCAGAAAAATGACGGTGTAAAAAACCGGTCAACTTCATATTGGGTGGTATAATAGTAGTTACTGGTTTCTTGGTCATCTTTCGCTCTAAAAAGTGAAGCTCGTAGACCATGACGCCATAAATCATATTTAGCTGTAACATTACCATTTAAACTATATTGTTCTGATTTCGAAGAACCTTTGTTGTAATAAGCTCCTGCATTAAGACCACCATTTATGATTAAATCACTTGGCGCTAAAGAAGCTTGTGTATTTTTAGTGATGGTTAAATCATTGTTTATAGGTAATGTTTTATTACCTTCGCGCGTCACTAAGGTAATATTGCTGTCACCGCCTGATTGAATTGCATCGGCATATTGTGCTTGTGAGAATAGTCCATCTTTAATTTTGACAGGTTCATCGATAGAGAAAGTTTTGATTTTGCTGTTATCAATTGAAATAGTGCCAGCGTATTCGGTTTCGATTAAGACTTTGCTACCATCAACTAATTTAATCTTACCAGACAAATTATCCCCATTTTTGAGTTGAATCATATCACCCCAAGCAATAAAAGATGTAAATATGCCAAGTACTGATGTTGTTAATAACTTATAAACCATAATTTGAACCCCAAATGTTAATAAAAATAATAACTTATTTATAAACTAACAAGTTAAGGATAGGGAAGCCAATTTGTTTTCTCTATAGATTTGATTGAGAAGTCGACGTAAATAACAAGAAGTCTCTTTATTATGAAAAGATAAAGAGACTTTAAAGCGTTAAATTATTGCTGTGCTTTTAACTGCATCGCAATTTCTTTAGCAAAATAAGTCAGTACACCATCAGCACCGGCCCGTTTAAAACATAATAATGACTCCATAATCACGGACTCTTGGAGCCAACCATTTTTAATCGCCGCCATTAACATGGCATATTCGCCTGAAACTTGATAAGCAAATGTTGGTACAGCAAAGGTCTCTTTGACTTGGCGTAAAATATCAAGATAAGGCATGCCTGGCTTCACCATAACCATATCCGCCCCCTCTTGTAAATCTTGATAAACTTCTTGCAACGCTTCACGGCTATTGGCAGGATCGAGCTGATAGGTCTTTTTATTACCGCCTTTAATATTTGATGATGAGCCAACAGCATCACGGAAAGGCCCATAAAAACTAGATGCATATTTTGCTGAATACGCCATAATTTGCGTATTCACAAAACCGCAATCCTCAAGCTCACAGCGAATACCACCGATTCGTCCATCCATCATATCGCTAGGAGCGACGATATCAACCCCGGCTTCGGCTTGAACCATTGCCTGCCTAATTAATGTCTCAACAGTTATATCATTTTGCACATACCCATGATCATCGATGATGCCATCTTGCCCATGTATTGTGTAAGGATCGAGCGCCACATCCGTCAAAATCCCTAATTCAGGCATTTCTTTTTTAAGTGCCCTTACAGCGCGTGGAACCAGCCCATCTTCATTGAATGCTTCTTCTGCTAGGAGTGACTTTTTATCATGCTCAATAGCAGGGAATAGCGATAAAACAGGAATACCTAGCTTAGCGACGGCTTCAGCTTCTTTAAGTAACACATCAACACTCATTCTGTTGACATTTGGCATCGAAGCAACAGGTTGGGTAATGTTTTTACCTTCTACAATAAAAACAGGATAAATCAAGTCATTTACGGTTAAATGATTTTCGGCAACTAAGCGGCGGCTAAAATCATGAGCACGCAAACGACGTAAACGTCGTTGTGGAAATTCGCCCGAAAGAATTGATGACATATTAATAACTCCTTTGGTATATCAATCTTTGTTTATGTGCACTATTATCGGACGGTCGTTAATGATAAGCAAATTAAAAATGAAACTCTTTAGCGGATAACTCTGAATATACATTTGTAGTTGATAAAACAAATTATCTTGATAAAACACTTTACAAGCGCTATCTATTAGCAGTACAATTCAGCACTAATTTTTTAACGCTAGCCATTTTGATATCTGACACTAGGCTGGTAAAAATCCAATAATTTGAGGTGAGAGGCACATGCCAGTAATTAAAGTACGTGAAAATGAACCTTTCGATGTTGCATTACGTCGTTTTAAACGTTCTTGTGAAAAAGCAGGAATCTTAGCTGAAGTTCGTAATCGTGAGTTTTATGAAAAACCAACCACGATCCGTAAACGCGCTAAAGCTGCTGCGGTAAAACGTCATGCGAAGAAACTAGAAAGAGAAAACGCACGTCGTATTCGTTTATACTAATAACATTATTAGTCATAAACTATATAGTCTTATACTATAAAATAGTCCAGATATATACGCAAACCGTACTACATGTACGGTTTGTTGTCTTTGTTATATAGCAAGTTGGATAGAGTCACCATGAAGCGAATTCCTCAAGACTTTATTATTGACCTGATTGCAAGAATCAACATTGTTGATGTTGTTGGGCAGCGGATCAAAATAAAAAAACGAGGTAAAGACTATTGGGGAAACTGTCCCTTTCATAACGAAAAAACCCCTTCTTTTTCTGTCAGTGAAAAAAAACAAATGTACTACTGTTTTGGCTGTGGTGCTGGTGGTTCTGCGATTGATTTCATGATGAATTATGACCGCTTGTCTTACCCTGAAGCGATTGAAGAATTAGCTAATTTGCATGGTATAACAGTTCCTTTTATTGAAACTTCGACAGATAATACGGGGCAACAGAATAAATCTCAAGTATCCGGGCAAAACGTTCGGCGTGAATTGTATAATCTGATGGGGAAATTAGCGAATTTTTACCACGCTCAACTCGATACAGATCAAGCACAAAAAGCCAGAGAATATCTCATTCATAGGGGATTAGATGAAACAACCATTAATCACTATAATATTGGCTATTCTCCAGATGACTGGCGTTTGACATTTAATCAAATAGCGAAAAGCACGCAAGAAAAAAAACTTTACGATCAAGCTGGGATGCTAGTCAGCAATGATGCCGGTAATCAATACGATCGTTTTCGCGGCCGTATTATGTTCCCAATTCGTGATCGTCAAGGCAATATTATTGCATTTGGTGGGCGTACAATAAAAGCCAATGAATCTGCGAAATATATTAATTCACCCGAAACAGCTATATTCCACAAAGGTTATCAACTTTATGGATTATATGAAGCACAGCAGATTAATCGCAATCCCGATAAGCTACTTGTGGTTGAAGGCTATATGGATGTGGTGTCCCTTGCCCAATTCGGAATTAGCTATGCCGTCGCCGCATTAGGCACCGCGACCACAGAAGATCATATTAAATTATTGTTCAGAGCAACGGATAATATTATTTTTTGCTTCGATGGTGATGAAGCGGGTCGTCGCGCTGCATGGCGGGCTCTCAATGTATTGTTACCAACATTGATTGATGGCAAACAAATTAAGTTTGCCTTCTTACCAGAAGGTGAAGATCCTGATAGCTTAGTTCGTAAAGAAGGCAAAGATGCTTTTGAGCAACGTTTAGATGATGGCTTAACCCTATCAAAATTCTTATTCGAAGAACTCGTTGTTCAAGTTGACTTGAAAACATCAGAAGGTAAATCCAAGCTCAGTTCACTTGCTTTACCATTAATTAGTCAGGTTAAAGCCCAATCTTTTGCCCTGACACTCAAGCAACAACTTGGCGATTATCTTGGTTTTTTAGATATGAACCAGATTGATAAGCTGATACAGCAACATACATCAAGTCCTTCAACTGAAGCTGAATCTGAAAAATCAGCGCCAATTATCAAAATGAAGCTAACCACGATGCGCATTTTGATTGGTTTATTGATTCAAAATCCTGAACTTTCAAAATTAGTGCCTGATGTGGCGAGTTTAAAACAAGTTAACCTTGCTGGAATTGAGCTGTTTATAGAATTGCTAAAAATTTGCCATGATCATCCAAACATTTTGACCGCACAGATTTTGGCTGAGTATGCCAATAAACCGATTATTAAACAGCTTAACTTGTTAGCAATTTGGGAACATAAATACCCAGAAGAGGAAATCTCAACGATTTTTTCTCATACTTTAAAAGAGTTATATGATAATATATTGGCCCAAAGGCAAGACGAACTGATTGCTAAAGATCGCGTGACAAAGCTCACTGCTGCAGAAAAAAAAGAATTAGCAACCTTGATACTTGTTTTATCAAAAAAAGACTAAATATAGATAAAAGAGCAGCTTAATTGCTGAGACAAAAAACAATACTCAATTATGATTAATATTGGGGTGGCTATGAAGTTAACTTACTTGCTAATTAGCCAAAATAGCTTAAGTAAGAATTGAATAATATACTTTTAAAACAACAGATAAATCTAAACAGATAGATAAGATACAGCTAATTAACTAGCTCTCACTATACAAATAGTAATCATCTTTTGCGTTTATTGATTGATAATAAAAGTATTTAGTCGGGTAACCCGTTTACCCATTACTAAACAACAAAATGTGGATATTTTGATATGGAGCAAAACTCTCAGTCACAACTAAAGCATCTTATTATCCGAGGTAAAGAACTTGGGTATTTAACGTATGCTGATGTCAATGATCATTTACCAGAAGAAATTATTGATTCGGATCAAATCGAAGATATCATTCAAATGATAAATGATATGGGTATTCAAGTACTTGAAGAAGCCCCTGATACAGATGAAATGCTTTTATCGGATAATGTTCCAGACGAAGAAGCCGTTGAAGCAGCAACAGCACTTGTATTATCAAACGTAGAATCAGAAATTGGCCGTACAACTGACCCAGTGCGTATGTATATGCGTGAAATGGGTGCTGTCGAGTTATTAACTCGTGAAGGCGAAATTGATATTGCAAAACGTATTGAAGATGGTATCAATCAAGTTCAGACGTCTGTTTCTGAATACCCAGAAGCAATTACCTATCTTTTAGAGCAATATAATCTTGTTGAAAAAGGTGTGGTTCGTCTTTCAGATTTAATCACTGGTTTTGTTGACCCAAATGCCGAAGAAGGCCTTGAAGAATTACCAGAAGAGCTTGAAGTTGAATCTGAAAATATTGATATCGACGACGATGAAGACGAAGATGAAGATAGTGAATCAGAATCAACAGATGATGATACATCGATTGATCCTGAAGTGGCTAAAGCAAAATTTGCAGAATTAAAAGAGCAACATGAAAAAACATCTGTTGCAATCAAAAAAAATGGCCGTTCACACAAGAAAGCACAACAAGAAATTGAAAACTTATCGGAAATCTTCAAACAATTCCGTTTAGTGGGTAAACAATTTGATATTCTTGTTAATAATATGCGTGAAATGATGGATCGCGTCAGAACGCACGAACGCGTTATCATGAAAATGTGTGTTGAACAGTGTAAAATGCCGAAAAAGCAATTTATGACACATTTCACTGGCAGTGAAAACAACATGAGTTGGTATGACAAAGCGGTTAAATCAAAGAATACCTATGCCGTAAAATTAAAAGAATTTGAACCGCAAATTGCAGAGCAAATTGAACAGTTACAAACGATTGAAACCGAAACCAACCTTTCTATTGAGCAAATCAAAGACATTAACCGTCGTATGTCGATTGGTGAAGCAAAAGCGAGACGCGCGAAGAAAGAGATGGTTGAAGCAAACTTACGTCTTGTTATCTCAATTGCTAAAAAATACACTAACCGTGGATTACAGTTCTTAGACCTGATTCAAGAAGGAAACATTGGTCTAATGAAAGCGGTTGATAAGTTTGAATACCGTCGTGGTTATAAATTCTCAACTTATGCAACTTGGTGGATTCGTCAAGCAATAACGCGTTCAATTGCTGACCAAGCAAGAACAATTCGTATTCCTGTGCATATGATTGAAACGATTAACAAACTTAACCGTATTTCGCGTCAAATTTTGCAAGAAATTGGTCGAGAACCAACACCGGAAGAGCTATCTGAAAAAATGCAGATGCCTGAAGATAAAATCCGTAAAGTATTGAAAATTGCCAAAGAGCCAATTTCAATGGAAACCCCTGTTGGTGATGATGAAGATTCTCACCTTGGTGATTTTATTGAAGATACCGCAATTGAGCAACCACTTGATGCTGCAACGTCTGAAAGTCTTCGCGCCGCAACCAGAGACATTTTATCGGGTTTAACGCCAAGAGAAGCAAAAGTACTTCGCATGCGTTTTGGTATCGATATGAATACTGATCATACGCTTGAAGAAGTGGGTAAACAATTTGATGTTACGCGTGAACGTATTCGTCAAATCGAAGCCAAAGCACTACGTAAATTACGTCATCCAAGCCGTTCGGATGTATTACGTAGTTTCCTTGACGAATAATATCGTTATGATATCCGCTGCATCATGTGGCGGATATCTCATTATGTTGATCCAATCTATCATGATCTGCCTTGTTTCAGTGCAATCCCATCATATACGACTTCCCGCAAAAACCGAACGCAAGCACCTTAAATAATAACCTATTGTTTTTATATGTTTTTTATCTAATTTTTATTTTGGCATAGTTGTTGCATTACCTTAAGTGCCCATTTTAAAGCGTTTGAGGAATCACAACATGACCATCCGTAAATATGTTTGCTTAATTCTGTCACTATTTATCTTTTATACCACAAGCAGTCATGCCGAGCTTGAGGATATTTTAAAACGCGGTACCTTAAAAGTTGCCATACCAACTGATTATCCCCCATTTGGTTTTGTCGGCACAGATCTACAAGCACAAGGTTATGATATTGATGTTGCAAAATATCTGGCTAAACAGCTTAATGTAAAAATAGAATTGGTTCCGGTGACATCCGCTAATCGTATTCCTTACTTACAGACTCAGAAAGTTGATCTTATTATTTCTACACTTGGTAAAACCGCTGAAAGAGAAAACGTTATTGATTTTACGATACCATATGGGCCATTTTATCTTGGCGTATTCGGTTCACCATCAATTTCAGTTAATAAAATTGAAGACTTAGCAGACAAAACCGTTGGCGTAACGCGAGGGGGACTAGAAGATATTATGTTATCAGAAATTGCCCCCAAACAGACGATAATAAAACGTTATGAAGACAACAACACAACGCTTACGGCTTATTTATCGGGTCAAGTTGAGTTAATCTCAACCGGCAATGTGATTATTTATGCCATTAACAATATGAGTAATGGTAAACCAACGGTAGGTAAAATTACCTTAAAAAACTCACCCAACCATATCGGATTACGCAAAGATGAACCAAATTTAAAAAATAAAGTTAATACGCTTTTACAACAAGCTATTAATGACGGTACGTTAAACAGCTATTCGCAAAAATGGTTAGGAATGCCTTTTACAACCGATCAGCAAACAATGTAAATCATATTCATGGCGTTATCAGGAATAAAATATGAACTATTCATTCCAGTTTAGCCCACTGATTGCCT
This sequence comes from Orbus sasakiae, assembly GCF_039542345.1. Lineage (NCBI taxonomy): Bacteria > Pseudomonadati > Pseudomonadota > Gammaproteobacteria > Orbales > Orbaceae > Orbus > Orbus sasakiae. The sequence continues at coordinate 124,276 of NZ_BAABHY010000001.1, read as the reverse complement.
ACATACCTAATTTCTTGTCTGGACTATGGTTAACGATTGAGTTAACCATCATTACGACAATATTAGGGATAATAGTTGGTACACTTGGTGCGGCGGTGAGAACAAGCCAATATCGCGTATTTAGCACATTATGGTCAGCCTATGTTGAACTGATTCGCAATACGCCATTTATTGTTCAATTATTTTTCATTTTCTTTGGATTACCTAACTTAGGCATAAAGATCAGTGAAGTAACCGCGGCAATTATCGCCATGATCGTTAATCTTGGTGCATATAACACCGAGATCATTCGTGCAGGGATCCAATCCATTCCTCTTGGTCAGTGGGAAGCTGCTCGCGTACTTGGTTTTTCTAAAGCTAAAACCTTTATGTTGGTTATTTTACCCCCCGCAATGAAGAAAATTTATCCAGCTCTAACAAGTCAGTGCATTATTGTGATGCTGGGGTCATCAGTGATATCACAAATTTCAGTTGAGGAGCTGACTTTCCAAGCAAACTTTATTCAGTCACGAACATTTTTAAGCTTCGAAGTCTATTTTATCACTGCCCTAATCTACCTATTACTATCAATTCTGATGAGAAAACTACTGACTCAAATTGGTCACTATTTATTTGGGAATAAGGCAATATGATGGTCTCATTTACAAACTGGGATATTATCCGTAACTTAATATTAGCTTTGCAATGGACATTGTTATTGTCACTAATTGCTTTTGTTGGCGGATTTGCTGTCACAGTATTACTTACACCACTACGTATTAGCAAAAATGTCTGGAGCAAAAAATTTGTCGATTATTATTGTGGCCTATTTCAAGGTATTCCATTATTAATGCAATTATTTTTGAGCTTTTTTGGCCTTGGGTTGCTTGGCATCAATGTGAATCCAATGATTGCGGCTGGTGTTGCCTTAACTTTGTATACAAGTGCTTATTTGATCGATATTTGGAGTGGGAGTATTAATGCAATCGAAAAAGGCCAGTGGGAAGCATCACGCTGTATCGGGCTCAGTTTTTCACGAACGCTTTTGAGTGTCATTTTACCCCAAGCGACTCGCATTGCACTTGCGCCAACAGTCGGGTTTATCGTGCAAGTGATTAAAGGGACCGCTTTAGCCTCGATAATCGGTTTTGTCGAATTAACCAAAGCGGGAACACTGCTTAACAATGTGACTTATCAATCATTTAAAGTCTTTAGCTTTGTCGCGATTGGGTATTTTATTATCTGCTACCCAATTTCCCGTTATAGCCAATATTTGGAGAAAAAACTCAATGCCAATCATCACCGTTAATGAAATTCAAAAATATTATGGGGCAAACCATGTATTAAAAAGCATCAATCTTGATATTGAGATTGGAGAAGTTATCTCAATTATCGGACGCAGCGGTTCCGGGAAAAGCACACTCTTACGCTGTTTAAATGGACTCGAAGAATATCAAGATGGTAGCATAAAATTAAATGGACTGACTGTGACAAATAAAGCGTCACAAAGCAAAGAGTTAAGTAAACTAGTTGGTATGGTTTTTCAGCAGTTCAACTTATTTCCGCATATGACCGCACTAGAAAATGTGATGTTAGCACCGAAACACGTTCTTGGCTTAGACAAAAAAGCCTGTCAGGAATTAGCTGAGCATATGTTACATAAAGTGGGATTATCTGAACGACTGCACTATTACCCAGCTAACTTATCAGGTGGTCAACAGCAAAGAGTTGCTATAGCCAGAGCGATGGCAATGAAACCCAAAGTATTATTATGTGATGAGATCACATCAGCACTTGATCCTGAATTAGTGGGGGAAGTGCTAAAAGTATTAGAACAACTCGCACTAGAAGGAATGACGTTAATTTTAGTCACGCACGAGATGAATTTTGCAAAAGAGGTGGGGGATCGTGTCGTCTTTATGAACCAAGGAACAATTTGGGAACAAGGTAAAAGCGATACCCTTTTTTCATCCCCTAAAACCCCTGAATTGCAACAATTTATCGCATCAGTGAAAGGATTAAATCACTAGTTATATGTTATAATTGCTGCTAATTATCTAAAGAAACGATTATAATCGTTTCTTTATATTGCATTATTAACCAGCGATCGTGTGTTATGAATCTTCTTAAAACATTAAAAATTGATCCATTTTTACTTATTTTAATCAGCGTTGTTATTACCGCGACATTTTTTCCATGTGAAGGCAATATCAAGATATTTTTTGAATACTTAACCACATTTGCAATCGGCCTGCTATTTTTTATGCATGGCGCGAAACTGTCATTAGATGCGATAATCAGTGGGATAAAAAGTTGGAAACTGCATCTCATTATTTTTGCCACAACATTTGTGATTTTTCCTATTTTAGGATTAGCGTTACATATTTTTGTACCGTCTTTTTTATCCGAAAATCTCTATTTAGGTTTCTTATACTTATGTACACTACCGGCAACCGTACAATCAGCAATCGCGTTTACATCCATAGCAAGAGGAAATGTTGCCGCGGCAATTTGTAGTGCATCCGCATCCACTTTACTGGGTGTTTTTGTTACCCCCATTTTGATCAGCTTATTAATGCATACACAAGCGGCTGGTGCGATCAATATCCTTGATGCAATATCATCGATCATGCTTAAGTTGATGTTACCTTTTATCATTGGTCACTTGTCTCGCCGTTGGATTGGTGGTTGGATTGACTCACATCGTAAAATCATCAACAAAACCGATCGCTTATCTATTTTATTAGTGGTATATGTTGCCTTTAGTGATGCGGTTATCAACGGCATTTGGCAGCAAATTAATGCGTTATCTTTCGCTTCTATTATTGCTTTCTCATTACTACTGTTAACCATCGTATTATTGATCACAACCTATGGTTCACGTTTATTGGGCTTTAGTAAGGAAGATGAAATTACGATCGTCTTTTGTGGTTCTAAAAAAAGTTTAGCCAGTGGTATACCTATGGCAAGTGTGATTTTTCCCGTTTCAATAATGGGTATTATGGTATTACCGTTAATGATTTTCCATCAAGTGCAATTAATGACGTGCGCAGTATTAGCATCTCGATATGCCCGTCGCAAGGATGATCTATAATGGCATGGATTATGTTCACTCGTTAAAATATTGTTGTTAGCCCCAATTCTAGTAACAAAATATTCGCTTTTTGCTGTAAATTTTAAGAATTAACAATAAATATCAATAAAATAATAAAAATCACTTTGCTGATTGGTTATTCTTTAGGATAATAAGCGGGTTTAATTCATTACATTAAAGAAGCCGATATGTTTCATCTATTTTCTGATTTAGAAATTTCGACACTCATTCTTCTAGGTTTAGCACTACTCTTTGTTTTATTCTATGAAGCCATTAATGGATTTCATGATACCGCCAATGCCGTAGCCACGGTGATTTATACAAAAGCACTAAAAGAAAGACTTGCTGTTTTAATGGCTGGTATTTTCAACTTCTTTGGTGTTTTACTCGGTGGCTTAAGCGTTGCTTACGCGATTGTGCATCTTTTACCAACAGACTTACTATTGAATGTCAGTTCAGCGCATGGCCTTGCTATGGTATTTTCAATTCTACTGGCCGCAATAATTTGGAATTTAGGGACCTGGTATCTTGGGATTCCTGCATCTAGCTCTCACACGTTAATCGGTTCAATTATTGGTGTAGCACTCGCCAATGCGTTTATCACTGATACATCAATTATTGATGCACTCAATATTCCAAAAATGATTCAAATTTTCTTATCCTTAATCATTTCGCCGATTGTGGGCTTGGTAATGGCAGGTCTAATGATCTTTATATTAAGAAAATTATGGAAACGCAAAAAGAATGGTAAAAAAAGAGAACGTATCTTTATGACACCAGAACAGCGCGAAAAACTTTATGGTAAAAAGAAACCACCATTTTGGATTCGTATCATGCTGATTGTGTCTGCTGCAGGTGTAAGTTTCTCTCACGGCGCTAATGATGGCCAAAAAGGGATTGGTTTATTAATGTTAGTGCTAATGGGTGTCGCTCCCGCTGGTTTTATTGTTAACATGAGTGCTTCAACATACGAAATTACCAACACCCGTAATGCGATTAACAATATTGAAGAATATTTTATTACCCATCAATCAACATTGGATGAAGTGATTGGTAAACAACCTTTAGTGAATACGGATATTGCCGCTACAGAGTTAACTAAATACCATTGTGATTTTTCACGCTCGTTTACTACCATTCATATTGCTAAATCACTTTTCCAAAACATTAATGATTATGAGGCTCTTAGTGTAGATCAGCGTTCGCAAGCAAGACGTATTCTTATCTGTCTATCTGATACCGTAGCCCATGTTGCCAAACGCCCTGAAATATCAAGCGACGATAAACGTTATTTAAACTCATTAAAGAATAACCTATTAGAAACCGTTGAGTACGCACCAATTTGGATCATTATTGCGGTGGCATCAGCACTTGCAATCGGTACAATGATCGGCTGGCGCCGTGTGGCAATTACGATTGGTGAAAAAATTGGTAAAAAAGGGATGACCTATGCTCAAGGTGTCTCTGCACAAGTAACCACTGCATTATCAATTGGTGTAGCAAGTTATACAGGTATGCCTGTTTCAACAACACAAGTATTATCATCATCTGTTGCAGGGACGATGCTAGTTGATGGCGGTGGTGTACAAAGTAAAACGATTAAAAGTATTGCATTAACATGGGTTTTAACGCTTCCAATTTCAATTTTATTATCTGCTTCACTTTTTTGGCTTGCTCAAAAGCTAATTTAGTAGTAAATATATAAGAAATGGAAAGTTAATTTTTGGCAGTTCAAAGTAAAGAGGAGAATATTATGGCTTACAAACATATTTTAGTAGCAGTTGATTTATCACCTGAAAGTGACATTCTCGTTGAAAAAGCTGTTTCTATGGCAAGGCCATATAACGCAGAAGTTTCACTTATTCACGTCGGTATTAATTATTCTGATCTTTACACTGGGTTAGTTGATATCAATATGAATGATATGAAAGATCGCATCACTGAAGATGCACACATTGCCTTAAATAAACTTGCTGCTAATGCTGGCTATCCCGTTGCTCATACGCTTTCCGGCAATGGTGAATTTGGTCAAGTATTAATTGAAGCCATTCATGAATATGGTGTTGATCTTGTCGTCTGTGGCCATCATCAAGATTTCTGGAGCAAGTTAATGTCTTCTGCTCGTCAATTAATTAACAACACACATGTTGATACCTTAATTGTGCCACTTAAAGATGAAGAAATAACGGAAGAACAACCAGTTGAAGCGAAATAATCCATAAAAACCGGCTTTTGCCGGTTTTTTTTTATTTTCAACTATTTGTTATTGATGCAATCGCTGTAAACCTTGTGCTAAATCATGTTTTAAATCATCAATATCTTCAAGCCCAATTTGTAATCTTAAGGTTAACCCTTCTGGATGCCATTTAGTAACAGTGCGATACTGCGTACAATCAAATGGAATGATTAAACTTTCAAATCCTCCCCACGAAAATCCCATAGAGAAAACCGACATATTATCAAGCATCTTGGCTACATTTTCTGAGTTAAATTTAGGATCGAGCACAATCGAAAATAGGCCAGATGAACCTTTAAAATCTCGTTTCCAATATTCATGGCCAGGGCAATCAGTTAAAGCTGGATGCAGGACTTTGATGACTTCTGGGCAGTGTTTAAGCCAATGTGCCATCTCTAAACCACGCTTTTCGGCCTCTTTTAATCGTAAGTGTAAGGTCCGAAGTCCCCGTAACGCTAAAAAGCAATCTTCAGCGCCTGGCAACATTGCCATATGATCATAAGCCTCACGCAGTGCAGGCCATGTTTGCTCATTGGCTGAAATTAATCCCATAAGTAAATCAGAATGCCCGCCTAAGTATTTAGTCCCCGCTTCAAGTGATAGATCAATTCCGTGTTGATGAGCTTGAAAAAAGATGGGGGTTGCCCAGGTATTATCAATAATAGTTTTAATATTATGCTTTTTTGCCACCGCTACAATAGCGGGAATATCTTGAACCTCAAAGCTTTGTGATCCAGGTGATTCTAAAAATATGGTTGATGTGTTTTCTCTTACTAATTTTTCAATATCACAGCCAATCATCGGATCATAATATTGGGTTTCAACACCAAAGCGTTTAAGCATCCCATTACAAAAATTGCGGGTCGGTCGGTAAACACTATCGGGCATCAAAAGATGATCCCCGGATTTTGTTGTCGTAAACAGCGCTAATGCAATTGAGCCTAACCCAGATGGCGAAATCACAGTACCTTTTGCACCCGCAAGCACTGACCAAGCATTTTCCAAATTTTCGATGGTGGGAGTACCCGCCGTCCCGTAGCTAAAGCGTGCACTTTTATTTTCGATATCTTGATAAGTATTATAAATTACCGTTGATCCGCGATAAATTGGGCTGTTGACAAAACCGCATTGTTCATCAGGACAACGTCCCAACTGGGTCAATTTCGTACTTAACTGAAATGTCGAATTTTCTATTTTATTAACCATACCCTATTAGCTCCTTATTGATCTCAGATGCAATCTTACTCAAAAAACTTAAAAAAAGGTGATAAACACAGCATTATGCCCATCAAAATTACAAAATAGACTTTCATGCCTTTTAAATGATTTAACACAGGTACTTTATACACTAAAAAGCATGGAATCAAACATGAAACAAATCCATATAGCGGTGCACTAATTTGTTGTAGTAAAAGGAACTTTATTCCCGTCATCACAAATAGCCATAATGCCATTAATGCAAATAAACAGACACAAATTGTTAAGAGCCGATCACTGAGCCTTTCTTTTGATACGATACGCAACAAAAGATTGCTGGCAATCCCTTTAAGCGCCTCTTGAAACGCCATAAAAACGCCAAAAAATGCGGTTAAAATAGCAAAAATATTCAGCATAACCGTCATTAATTTGATGATTGATCCAGGCAAGACTTTTGCCGCTAAAGCCAGTGCAGTAATATTTTGTTCATAGGCATAAACCGCATCATCATGTGTTAACGTAAAGGTAAACGAAAAAGCAAAAAATAATACGGAAATCACCAACACAATATATGCGATGCGATGCGCTCTGATTGCTCGATAGGTAGCGATACGACTATCTGCTTCAAGCTTTCGAAAAGCAACGTTCATCGGACTTAAAATTTGTACAAATAAAATCGAAAAAAGTGTAAACGGCAGTGTTAGAAAGGTATCTCGAATTAAAGCACCCAGTGAGGGGAAAGCGGCTATGTTGCCAAAATTCCAATGTGGAATCATCACCACCCCAATAATAATAACAATAGCTAGTTTCGCAATCACCATTGGACCAGAAACCTTGAAAAGGAGCTTTTCACCTTGTGCTGCAATCGAAATTAAAATCGCCAGTACAAGCAATCCCCACCAAAAATGCTGCGACATTAACTGCTCTGTAATACCAAAGGTTTGCAAAAATGAGGCACTATCATAGGTGATAGCAATAGACACTGCCGTCATACCCTTTAATAACATCAGAAAATAAGCAATCCCTAAAAATACGCCCCAGTTAGGGCCTAAATATTGCGTAATGACGCTGGTATAATCATTACATTCTCGCGCTTGTGATAATGTTTTTAAATATAAGTTTTGCAGAATGTAGATAGCGGGGTAAGTGATAATCACCGATAACATAAATACCCAAAGACCCTTTAAGCCAATTTGAATCGGTAAAAAAATAATTCCAGAACCAATTGCCATACCGATACACAAAATCACCCATCCCATATCGTAACGGGTAAAAGGAACCAGTTTAAGTTGTTGCTTCGTCAATACGCCTTCTTGCATACTTTAACTCCTTATATTTTATTGATATAAATTTGGTTAGAGTACTACTTGAAAATATGATGCTCACTGCGAGATAACGCGGAACAAGAATCAATCATACCATAACAAATTAACAGGCATTTGATCAGCTGTACAATGCAAATAACTCAAAACACTTTTGCAGGCTCAGCAAAAATTGAGCGAGATCACAATTCATTAATTCAATCACATCAGCATACAGTTTTACTTGTTAAACGTGACTCAAAACACTATGCTCAGTAGTCTATTTTGATCTGTTATGAGAATGTAATATGTCAGTAAATAGCAAAAAAATGACCTTCAAATCTAAAATTGATAACTATACTATCTTTAAAAGATTAGAAGTGTTCATCAAAATTGTCGAATGTAATAGTTTATCGATTGCAGCCCAAAAACTCAGCCTTGCCCCCTCCTCCGTTAGCCGCACTTTAGCTAAGTTAGAAGAGCAACTTGGCGTAATATTAATTAAGCGTACTACACGTCATATCGTGCTAACCGATGCCGGTCAATATCTTTACCTGCGTGCACAAAATTTACTGATAAATTTAAATGAATCATTAACAAATACCGCCAGTTTTTATAAACATCCGCAAGGTGAACTGAAAATCACCTGTTCAATTGCCTTCGGAACATGCCATTTAATGAAATTATTTAGCGAATACCGCATGATAACGCCTGATGTGAGCTTGTCAGTTGATCTAAACGATCATCTCGTTAATTTAAATGAGGAAAATTTTGATATAGCACTTCGGATCACCCAAAACCCACCGCTTAACTTTGCAATGCGTAAAATTAGTGAAATTCATTGGCTGTATTGCGCAAGTCCACATTACCTAACCTTAAAAGGCACACCCAAAAATATTGAAGAATTAATTCATTATGATTGTTTAGTGAATCCGAATGTTTCCCATGCTTGGGTTATAAAAGATTCACTGGGGAATAATGTCCCATTAAGAATAACCCCATTAATCCAAGCCAACAGTAGTTTAGCTTTACTGCAAGCTGCGCTAAACCATCAAGGTATTGTCTGTTTACCCACCTATATTTTAGGGGATTATTTACAATCTAAAGCATTGATCCCTATTTTGCTCAACCATCATAATGAAAGTATTTATCATCTTTATGCACTTTATTGTCCAAGTAAATACAATGATCCCAAAATTCGCAGTTTTATTGATTTTCTGATGATAAAATTTCAAGATTATGCCCCATGGGCAGAGTGGATTAATCATAATCAAAACGCACACACTCAATGTTTTGATAAAACAAAGAGTTGAATATGATTCATTTAATGTTTAGGTAAGTGACTATTCATGATATTGAATGCAGTTTTGAGATTAAGTCAATGACATATAAGGGGGATGAGGCTGCAACTAAAACGAACATTGCAACCAGAATTGCTGCATATTCAGCAGGCTTTTTATCTATCGAATTAAATAATGTTATCTGTTTAATTAATTTTGGGTGAATATGACAAGTCGTATGCCTGACTAAGCATTTAAAGACCTTATTGGACACAATGCAAAAGCCCCAAACGTTGTCATTATGCCAGTCATGATTGATCCTATTTGCTAAGGTAAAGGCTATGCTAGCAAAATGATGAATCGTTATATCACATTAATGTAAGAGGCATATAAAAGTACCATTTACCTGATGTGTAAAACTCAGCATATTCAATTTTATATACAATAGGGTTACCAATATATCAAGCTTTCGAAACATCGTGGAATGCCATGGCACGAAATGATGATGGTGTTGTGGCCGAATATTGTTTGTTTGCTCAATCAAAAGAATACGACTCGTTTTTACACTATAATCATCGGTTATGATAATTTTTTAACGAAAAAAAATATTTTCAGCCCTAATTAAACTCAGGCTGATATTCATTCATCTTTTATCACTGATCATGTAAGACTTTTTGTAGTGCTTCTGCGCCAGAATAAGGTGTAACCCCATCAATACCATTAATGCTTTTATCCGGCTGCGTTCCTAGCACTTGTGAAACCAGCGTTAATCCTGTTGGATGAGTTATTGATTTACGATAAAAATCGACTAGGTCAGCTTGTGTTAATGTTGCTAAACGAGCAAGATTTTCCTGCCGGCTGTCAAAAGTAAATTTTGATTGGCTGAAATCAGATAAATAATGGTCGAACTCTTCATCTAATGTCTGTGGCGGCATGGATAATTCATTAATCAGCGACTGTTTATATTGATTAAATTCACTTTCAGTCAACTCATTAAGTTTATCCAACGCTGTTGGATAAAACGCTTGATAACGTTGATATAAATAAGCAGGATCATATTGATTACTTTGAATTAAAAAGCCGACACCATAACTATCACCTAAGCCTATTGGTAAGGCAAATACAGCATAGCCAAGTTGTTCATTACTTCTTAATTGATCATAGAACCAAGGTGAAATAATATTATACAAGAGATGACTGGTGACTCGACCAGTAATGCTATCAACATTGGCCGGCACATACCCGACTAATAAGGCATTATCGGTACTATCACTGTGTTTAGTGATGTTAGCATCAAGCACTTTCTTTATCATAATATTCGGTTCGATTTGATAACGGGCTTCCTGATTTAAGGTATGTTTAAGCTCATTATAAATCGCAAGCGACTGCGGTTCAGTCATATTACCTAAACTCAACATATAAGGCACTGAATTAAATAGAAGCTCATCACGATACTGTTGTAAGTCACTTACCGAAATGGTTGGAATAACTGCCCTTTTACTTTCACGCTCAAAATATTGTGATGACGATAATGCCCCCAATGTTTGTAGCGCCAAAGTATAACTATTGGCATGATCAGCAGCATCTAATTTTTCCAGATACCATGATTTCGCTAATTCAAGATTAGCATCATTAATGGTCGCACTATGATAAGTAGCCAACATTTCAATCAACATATCCCCCAAGTGTTGATTGAAACCACTTAATGACAATGATAAACCGGAATCAGAGAATGATGACAAGCTGACACCTGCAACCGACGCTTGGAAACGCAATGTGGCTAATTCACGATTCACAATGTAATCCATTAAGGTAAATTTAACCTGATTTTCGACCGTTTGTAATGCCTGATTTGTCCTTAATGAGAAAATAATGTTTGCTTTTGGTTCATTAGCAAAATATTGACTAGTAAAATGAAAATGATTCCCTGCAGGATCAAATGGCTGCATTTTGCTATCAGTTGCACTATCACCTTGAGCAAGAATGGTGACATCATCGACAATATATGGATTCACCATTGGTAATGAAAATTGGCTATCAGCAGCTAGTGCAATAAAACGCTGTTTTTGTTGTTGGCTGATGTCATCAATACGGTATGGTGCGTTCACAAAATAAGCGACTTTGTTCGTCTGTTGGTTAGGTGCGATGACCCAAATACGCGCATTATCAACAGTCAGACTGTTTAAACGAGCGGCTATCGTTTCTGCGTTAAAATGAGTGGCAATATAATCAGCATCCAACACATGATTAACGGGATAAAATAACATTTGATCGGATAACCATTCAACATAAGCCATATCACGGGTAATATCGGGGTATTTAAAATCAAGTGCTAACACTTTAGTAATTTCATCATAATACTGTTGATTAATACCTTGTTGGGCGATCAGTTTCAGATAAGCAAAAATATCACCAATCACTAAGTCTTTTTGAGCAAGCCCCTGATCAGTTAAGCCGACAAAAATACTTAAAATGCCACTATTACCGTAACGCATTGGACCCAGGTTGGTATTAATTGACTCGATTAGTCCTTGTTTTTGTAATTTATCAAACAGCGTATTTGGGCTACGATTGTCGATTAAGTACCCAATATATTCATCACTTTTATCACTAAATTGCGCGATGTTATTCGCTATCGGGAACTGAATATACAACACTTTTTTGGCTTGAGCGGGCTCCATATAGATCATTTTCCCCACGTTTTGCGTCGTTATTGCTGTTTGTTGAATATCATCAACTTTAACCTCGCGATTGGTAATCTGTCCAAATGTCTTATTGGCGGCTAATGCCAGTTCATCTAATGACTGATTACTATAGACTACCCCAACCATAATATTGGCCGAATAGTAGTGATGATGAAAGTGCTCTAATTCTGTCTGTAACACGCTATCAGGTTTATCACTTAAAGTTTCAAGATTTCCCCCTGAAAACATAGCTGCTGGATGGTCTTGATTTATCGTCTCAGCATCAACTTGACCGATTCGAAAACCATCATTTGAGCGAGCCATCGTCAGCTCAGAATCAACGGCATTACGTTCACGATTTGCATACTTAGGGTCAAGTAATGGCTGAGCAATGGCATCCGCTAAACGATCTAATGCACCTTCAAATGCCGAATTTTCAACTTCAAAATAAAATGCAGTACGATAAGCATAGGTACTGGCATTATATTTACCCGCATGTTGACTTAAGAACTCGGCAAAACTAGCGGCTTTAGGGTATTTTTTGGATCCCATCAAAACCATATGTTCAGTATAATGCGCTAGCCCTTGCTGTGTTTTAGGATCATGTAAAGAGCCAACAGGTAAGGCAATTGAAGCCAATGATTTAACTGCATTATGATCAGAAATCAGTAACACTTTCATCTGATTACTCAGTTCTATCACCCGATACAACCGATCATCTCGTTCACTTTTATTGATTGTGTCACTTAACACCGTATAGGATAGTGATTGACTTTGTGCATAAGCAGGTACACTAAAAATAAATAAAACACTAATACAAAAAGCCAAAAAAAGAGAATTCTTTTTCATAAAAACCACCTTAACCTCGATGAGATTTAATCAAATCGTAATAACAGATTGATTAGAAAAAATAATGCACCACATGGAAAAAAACGGGAGCTGAAAAACATAATGAATCAATACGATCCATCATTCCACCGTGCCCTTCGATAATCGTACCAAAATCCTTAATGCCACGATCGCGTTTTATCGCTGACATACACAAACCACCACAAAAACCTAGCAACGTAATGAGTAGTGAAATTAGGCCTGCTTGCCAAAATGTAAAGGGTGTTATCCACCAAAGCGATGTGCCAATTAAACTGGCTGATATGATTCCGCCAACAAAGCCCTCAATGGTTTTATTTGGACTTAGTTTCGGTACAATAGGATGGCAGCCAAATAATTTACCAAATACGTATTGTAAAACATCAGAAAGTTGGACAACAATGACTAAGAACATGATCAGTTTTATATTTTGCATTTGAAAATTAGCGATATCTAATAACAACAATGCAGGAATATGACTAATACAATATACGGATATCATCATGCTCCACTGAATTTTAGCCACTCGACCTAAAAAATCGACAGTATCACCATTAATCGCAATACGTGTTGCGATAAATAAGAAAACAAAGACAGGAATAAAGATAGCAAATAAATTATACCAATCTAAGCCAATCCATAAATATTGTACTGGTAGGAAAATAAAGAAACACCAAAATAAAGCTTGATGGTCACCAAGTTGTGTTGGGGTTAATGTGATACATTCACGCAATGCAAAAAATGAAATTAGCACAAATAAAATCAGGGTTCCCACCGTACCGACTAAAATAGCCAATAAAAGAATGATACTCATCACCCACCAGGCATTAATACGTTGATTAAGGTTGATAATGGTATGACGATTTTTATCGTTAGTCTTAAATTTAGCAATTAGCTGTCCAACTAAACTGGCAAAAATCAATAAACCAAAAATACACATTAGGAGCAACTGCAAGTCATTATCATATAAAATCATGATGCTAACTCCTCTAACGATTGTTTAGCTCGGGTGAGGAAACCATTTTTACTTTCTGTTTCTTGTAGTGGTTTAATCGGTTCACCAAAAACGGCAGAACAAATAATTGGCACAAGCAATTTGGAACCTTTAGGAAGCACGCGATTAAGATTATTCAAATAAACAGGCACGATGTCTACATCCGTAAATCGCTTGGCCAAAAGGTATAAACCACCTTTAAAATCAGCAATTTGCTGTCCATGTCCACGAGTCCCTTCTGGAAAGATAATTAAAGATTGTTTGTTTGCTAACAGTGTTTCTAGTTCAGCAAGGGGATTGCTATTATTTATCGGCTTACGATTGATTAAAACAGCATTAAAAACATCTTTTGCTAAAAAACGTTTAAATTTTGTTTTCGCCCAATAATCTTGTGCTGCAACGGGATGAATATGATGACGAAGTGATTTAGGAAAACACGACCAGAGTACCAGCCCATCAAGATGGCTTGAATGATTAGCATAGTAAATAGTGACCTTTCCAGTTGGCTGCCTTAACCAACGAGCCTGAATACCCGTAATGATTTTACAACTTATCAATAGTAATACGCGGAAAATCCTCGCGAATAATCTCTTCATCATTATCACCATTTTGAAGGTTATCGTATTGAACATCATTGTCTTTATTTTGGTGATTAAGCGTGATGACAATATGATACGTACGCCAAATTGTCGTTAGTAATGAGCCTAATGCTACAATCCATAAACAAAGGTATAAAATCCAGTGACCATAAAATGGCAGGATGACCGAGAGCGCACACCCACCTGTAAGCACTGCCATACGTTGTTGTTTAGCCATAGGTCCTAGAAACTGTTGCTCAAGACCACATGTCCCCCCGAGTAAACGTACATAAGCCGTCATGACCGAACACAGTGCCGCAGCCCAGCCTAAATAAGCCGACCACTCGAACATCCACAAACCATAACCAACACCTAAAAAGATAATAATATCAGAGATACGGTCAGGAAATTCGTTATAAAGTGGACCAACTGGGCTTTTTAATCCGCCTTCTATTGCAACCATGCCATCAAGTAAATTACACACTAAGCGAGCTTGTATACCGATAATGGCTAAAATTAGCAAGAGCATTGATGACCAATAATTATCGTAATAAAATGTCAATAAAAAAGCGATGCCAGCAATCTCAGCACAAATGATACTGAATAATGAAATATCATTAGGTGTAGCTCCTTTATCTTTAAGCTCAGTTGCCAACCAATTAGCCCACTTGGTATCGCGGGAACGAATCGGTCGGCGATTTTTAATCTCTTGGGTCATGATTGCCTCTATGACAAAACCAATTCATTAATGTTCGCGGGTTTTTCTAAATGTCACGTCAGGATAGCGTTCTTGCGTTAAATTTAAATTTACCATACTTGGTGCAATATAACTTAAATTGTCACCGCCATCTAATGCTAAGTTAACTTCACATTTACGTTTAAACTCTTCTAATTTTTTAACATCCGAGCATTCAACCCAACGTGCTGTTGTAACGTTAACCGGCTCATAAATTGCTTCAACATTATATTCAGATTTTAAACGTGCGACGACCACATCAAATTGCAGAACCCCTACTGCACCAACAATAAGATCATTATTGATAAGTGGTCTAAATACTTGTACTGCACCTTCTTCGGAAAGCTGAACTAGACCTTTAAGCAACTGTTTTTGTTTAAGAGGATCTTTTAATCGAATGCGACGGAATAATTCTGGTGCGAAGTTAGGAATTCCAGTAAATTTGAGCTCTTCACCTTGAGTGAATGTATCTCCGATTTGAATGGTACCATGATTATGTAAACCAATAATATCCCCCGCGTAAGCCTCTTCAACATGTTCACGATCACCAGCCATAAAAGTTAAAGCATCAGCAATCGTCACATCTTTACCAATACGGACATGACGTAGCTTCATGCCTTTTTCGTACTTACCTGATACAATCCGCATAAATGCAACTCGGTCACGGTGTTTGGGATCCATATTTGCTTGAATTTTAAAGACAAAACCAGTGAATTTTTCTTCTGATGATAAGACGTCACGTTTATCCGTTTTACGAGGCTGTGGTGATGGAGCCCAAGCAGTTAGACCATCGAGCATATGATCAACCCCAAAATTACCTAAGGCTGTTCCAAAAAAGACTGGCGTCAAATCACCAGACAAAAATGCATCCAGATCAAATTCGTTAGAAGCGCCCTGAACAAGCTCAAGTTCATCGCGTAATTGCGCCGCGAGATCTTCACCGACAGCCAGATCTAATTCCGGATTATTGAGTCCTTTAATTATCCGCACATCTTGAATCGTATGCCCTTTACCTGTTTGATAAAGATACGTCTCATCTTTTGCTAAATGATATACCCCTTTGAATAATTTTCCACAACCAATTGGCCAAGTAATGGGTGCGCACATGATATTGAGTTCGCTCTCAACTTCATCAAGTAACTCCATTGGATCTCGAATATCTCGGTCTAGTTTATTCATAAAGGTCAAAATGGGGGTGTTACGTAAGCGTGTTACTTCCATTAACTTACGTGTACGATCTTCTACCCCTTTTGCTGCATCAATGACCATTAAACAGCTATCGACAGCAGTCAAAGTACGGTACGTATCTTCGGAAAAATCCTCATGGCCTGGCGTATCTAATAAATTGACCAAACAATCAGCATAAGGAAATTGCATCACAGATGTCGTGATCGAGATACCACGCTGTTTCTCCATCTCCATCCAGTCTGATTTTGCATGTTGAGCATTCGCACCACGACCTTTAACAGTCCCCGCAGTTTGAATAGCATGCCCAAATAACAATACCTTTTCAGTAATAGTTGTTTTACCTGCATCGGGGTGAGAAATAATAGCAAAAGTGCGGCGCGTTGCCACTTCATCGAGATAGGCTTTTTCTGTCATGATAATAAAATAATAGCTAATTCAAAAAATGATGAGCAATTTTATCAGAAACGAAGTGAAATAGATATGTATGATAATAAGAGATTTTATGCGACTTGCGATGATAATCGATCTTATCAATGGCTATTTAATGCTTCGATTCGCCATAATATTTGCGCATTATTTTGACTGATAGTAATAATATCTTGTGCAGTGCAGTCAAACATTGAACCAAGCTTATCAGCGACGGCTAACATCATTTTAGGCACACCTCGTTGCCCTTCGTATGGCCATGGTCCATCACTTTCCAAACATAAGCAAGTTTTAGGTATATTTTTGACCGCATTTTGATAGTCAGTATTCGTTATGACATCTGGCGAAACAGAAATAAACCATCCTTTATCACTAATTGCCTTCATTAAATCACCACTACCGGCAAACCAGTGAAACAATGCTCGCTCAATATTATATCGGTTTAAACATTCAATTGCTTGCCAAGTTTCATCACCGACACAATGCAAATTGACGGGTAGAACTAATTGGTTAGCTAATTTGATAAATTGTTCAAATAGTATAAGTCCGCGTTTAAAATACTCAATTCGCTGCTGAGCTGGCATGTCAACTAAGCTAAAATAAGGCAGCCCAATTTCACCAATACCAATGATATCTGACTGATGTTGTTTAATTAGCTCTGCAACTCGCGGAAAATCGTGATAATGATCAAGGTGTTCAGGGTGAATCCCCAAACAAATGTCTAATTGTGCAGAGTGCTGTTTTAAAGCAAGCAATTGACAACAGCTTAAATAATCAGATGCGACCCCTACTACATGAAAATCAGCTAATGCGGCATGTTGTTCTTGCTGGGTTAATTGTTCAAAATGACAATGGTGATCAATAATTTTGAGCATGATAATGAATCTATCTTTGATTGGCTATATACGCAAGTGCCGTTTCAACAACATCAATGCCAGCAGCTTTTTTATGCGCATTTTCACTCAAATGACGTCGCCATTGTTTAGCCCCTTTTTGACCATTAAAAATACCCAGTGTATGACGCATAATGTGATTAAGTTGCGCACCAGCTGATAATTCCCGTTCAATATAAGGAAAAAGTTGCTGAATTGCATCAATCGGATCTAGCACTGCGCGGTCTACTGCAAAAATTTGCTGATCTATTTCGGCTAAAAGCATTGGGTTTTGATATGCTTCGCGCCCCACCATCACACCATCAACTTGTTCAAGATGTGTTTTTATTTCATCTATTGTCTTAATACCACCATTAATGGCGATTGTTAAATCTGGATAATCTTTTTTAAGTTGATAGACTCGTGCATAATCAAGTGGCGGAACTTCACGGTTTTCTTTTGGACTTAAACCTGACAACCATGCTTTACGCGCATGTACGATAAAGGTTTGGCAGTAAGGCATAATGGTTTCAATAAACTGACATAAGAATGAGTAACTATCTTGATCATCAATACCGATTCGGGTTTTAACAGTCACGGGAATATTAACCTGATCTTGCATTGCTTGGACGCACTGCGCAACTAATTGAGCATTCCCCATTAAACACGCACCAAACATACCATTTTGAACACGATCAGAAGGGCAACCCACATTTAAATTAATCTCATTATAGCCTCTTTGCTCAGCAAGTTTTGCACATTGAGCAAGTGCATCAGGATCACTCCCCCCTAATTGCAAACTCACGGGTTGCTCATCATCACTAAACGCTAAATAATCACCTTTACCATAAATAATCGCGCCTGTTGTCACCATTTCGGTATAAAGTAAACTATTTTTGGTTAAAATTCGATGAAAATAGCGGCAATGACGATCCGTCCAATCGAGCATAGGTGCAATAGAAAATTTGTTAAGGGTTGATTTCATTGTTATACCAGTATTTATAACGTTTTTTGTTGAATTTTAATAAATATTTTTTTGTTTATTTTATGATGATTTATTTTTACAAATCAATAAACATCAAGATACTTCCTTCCACACAACGGTTAAATAAACAGTTCATTACATAAAAAGTCAAGATGAACTCATTCTACTCAAAGCGGTTTAGTGGTAATATTATGACTTACTCAATACAAAAGACATAGATTTATTTATGCTTAAATATTTTCATATAATTAAATTTTTAATGACGCATGATTTGACTAAACTGAAAGAATTTTGGGAAGCAGACATTATTATTGATAAAAGTTTTAAATGGAGAAGGCTATTACGACGTTTACGTGAAAGAAAGCGAGAAGGTCTGCAAAATTATTTTTTTTGGTGGAGACTGGCAAATGAAATGTTTTTAAATGGAAACATTAGTCAACATTTAACAGCAAAAAGAATTCAGATTGATTTAGTCTCAAAATATAATATAGAGATAGCATTTGGCGCTAGAATTGGTAAAAATTTTATAATAGGTCACTACACTGGCATTGTTATTACTGAGACAACAGATATTGGTGATAATGTTACCATTCGTCAGAATACAACAATTGGAAGAAAAACGGTTTTTGTTGAACATGATTATAGAAATAGATTATGTATAAAAATTGGTAATAATGTCGATATTGGAGCACATACATGCATTATTGGTGATAATCTATCAATTGGTAACAATGTCAAAATCGGTGCAATGTCTTTCATAAACAAAGATATTCCAGATAATTGCACAGTGTATACTGAAAAAACTAATAAAATACAAATAAAATCCCTTTAATTGGGCATTTCTGGTAACTCGATTTTGCCTTCACTTGTTTTTATATGACCAAGTAATATACGATATTTGCTCAATTGTTTGAGCTTATCAACTTTGTCATATTTCGCCATGTCTATGTCTAAAGTATCTTAAAGTTCAGCTTCTCTATTATACTGAATTCTTGTGTCAGTATCTTAAATCAATTACAAACCATCCTATTTATAAAATATTTAGGATCATGATATAGTTACAATACTTGTCAATTTGCAAAAATATAATACTTAAATTTAAATTTTTTAAAGCTATTTCAACAAATTCATAATGATAAAAAAGAATTTCAAATCTTACCAAAAGTAAAATGGTACTTTTTAATGTTTGGTCTTGATAGCTAGTCTGATTTAAAAAAAGAATGTGCAACTTTTCTTGATGAATATTATTTTAAAGATAAAAATCGACATAAATTAGCAATAATCATTCACCAAAAAGCTACGCCAAAGATATTAAAGCGATTAGAAAGATTATCAATTTCTGAATCGACTTCATTCCTTGAAGCCGATGAAATTGCAGCTAAAATCAAAAATCAGTATTCAAATGAAGGTAATTAATAGGTATATTTTGGAGGATTTTATCTTTTAATTACTTTAACAAGATCCCTTACCAGCCCCAAACATCATTAAATATAATCAATGCGTCCAATCGAGCATTGGAGCCACGGAAAACCGATTTAAATTAGATATATTACGCAAATAAAAACCTAGTCACAAAAAAAATTTAGCGTTATTCTAACATAAGATGGGGCAATTGGTTTGAATAGCTTAGGAGAATATATGCTAACAGGAAGCTGTTTATGTAGTGCAGTCCAGTACCAAGTCGCGATGAACGATCATGTTGATAAAATGGTCTTTTGCCACTGTCAGCGCTGCCGTAAATGGAGTGGTTCAGCATTTAATTCAGCGATACCAATAAACAGTGATGCTTTTACACTATTATCAGGTCAAGATAAGCTAAAAATATTTTCAGTTAATGGGGTTAACCGGTTCTTTTGTTCGCAATGTGGTTCTAACTTATTTACTTCACGTGATAGTATGCCACAATTTTACCGTCTACGCGCCGGCACGCTAAATTCAGCTCTTTACCCTAAACAAAAAATACATATATACACTCAATCTAAAGCAAACTGGGATTCCATCTGTGATGGTGGTTTACAATTTGACGAAAATATAACATAACAATGAAACAATCGAATATTATTCATATTGCAGCTGCAATTATTACTAATTATAGTAATGAAATGCTATTAGTGCGTAAGCAAAATTCGCCCTATTTTATGCAAGCTGGAGGCAAAATTGAGCCAACTGAGAGCCCGATTCATGCATTAGTACGCGAATTACATGAAGAATTACAATTAGTGATTCCCCCACAACAGCTGCACTACGTTGGTAAATTTAGTGAATCAGCCGCAAATGAAGCCAATCATCGGATCAACGCCCATCTTTTTTCTATGAAATTAGCCAAAATTAGTATAAAGGCGCATGCAGAACTCGCAGAAGTGGGGTGGTACTCAATGGAACAAGCACAACATTTATGCTTAGCACCGCTGACCGAAAAAGTGATTTTGCCAATAGTACAAAAAAATAAACCCGCTCATTAAGCGGGTTATTAACATTGGGTTTACTTTATTTTATTCAGAACCTTCTTGTTCATCCATTTGCTCAAGCGTCTTTGACGTATCAGATGAAGCTTTAATGTCTATCACAATGCCTTTTTTATCAAAAGTGATTGTATACGTTTTTTGGCTGACATAACCATGTTGCGGTAATTCACGGAATACGTAGTACCAAACATCATCACCAAACACCGATGTTAACATTGGCGACCCCATAATATAGACAATTTGTTCCTTAGTTTGACCCACTTTTAGTTGGTCAACTTGTTCTTGGGTCACATAATTACCTTGATTAATGTCTGGTCGGTACACCCAACGATCAACAAACGAACATCCACTGAGTAAAAGGGCAGCAACAACTAATGTAATAATTGAACGATACAAAGGCATTTCACAAAATCCATTCTTACTTATAATGGCATACATTATCGCTGATATTTTCATTAAACGCTACTTGTAATTGAAGAGATAAAAAAGCCGATTATCAATAAATCGGCTTAGCAAGAATTAACCATTTTAATGATCAGTTAAAACACGTGTCCAACTACGCGTCATTAGCTTATCAATTTTAGGCGGCATGACTTGTAATGAAAACAGTTTATCCATTGTTTGTTGTGTCGGATAAATAGCAGGATCATTTTTAATTCTATCATCTAAATAAGGTAAAGAATTTTTAACCGCATTAGCATAAAACACATGATTACTAATATCAGCAATCACTTGCGGATCCATTAAATAATTTAAAAAAGCATATGCTTCATCAACGTTCTCAGCATCTTTGGGGATTGCAAACACATCAAAATACGCAATTGCACCTTCTTTAGGAATATAATATTTAACATTCACCCCATTATTGGCTTCTTTAGCAGCTTCAATCGCTTGCATAATATCACCAGACCAACCTACCGCGACACAAATATCACCATTAGCTAAGTCATTAATAAACTTAGAAGAGTGAAAATAAGTGACCGAAGGTCGCAATTTGCTTAAATGCTCTGTCGCTAATTTATAGTCATCTGGATTTTGACTGTTGGGATCTAAACCTAAATAATTAAGAACAGTTGGAAATATTTCAGTTGGTGCATCCAAAAAGGCAACACCACATTGTGAAAGCTTAGCCAAATTATCTGGATTTAAAACCAAATCCCAACTATCAACAGGCGCATTATCACCTAAAATTTTCTTCACTTTATCGACATTATAACCCACACCAGTTGTCAACCACATATAGGGAATAGCATATTGGTTGTTAGGATCATGCTTTGCCAACATTTTTAATAGATTTTCATCTAAATTCTGATAGTTAGCTAACTTACTTTTATCAAGTGGCATGAAAATACCCGCTTTTGCCTGACGTTCCAAAAAGCTATCAGAAGGAACAACTAAATCAAAGCCAGTATTGCCTGCCATTAATTTACTTTCAAGCACTTCATTAGAATCAAACACGTCATATATGACTTTGATTCCAGTTTGTTTTTCAAAATTCTTTATTGTATCTGGAGCAATATAGGATGACCAATTATAAATATAAAGTTGACGATCTTTAGTGAAACTGACAAATGATATTGAGATTAGGAGCAAAGCAGTGGCTGCTTTTAACCATTTAAACATATTAAACATCCGCACGATCCTCAAAGAGTGCAAATTGAATAACAATCTTATTTAATTTTGAGCAGCATAAACGCTAATAGACATTGACGCGTTCTAATAGCCTAACTCACCTCTTATTAGATAAGACCCAAACTTTGCTGGTAAGACAAAGCACGGTAAGCGCGAGCCAAATAGTTAGGCTATTTGATAAAAGGGAACCACCCTCGCTTTACTCTGCCAAGAATACTGCGATATTTCCCTTTTTACTAGTGTTTTTTCATAAAAAAAACAATTAATTTTAATTTTATAAATCAAATAGATAATTAAACATCTGGGAAATTTTAGCTACAAATGCGAACCCACTTGGCAAAAATGTTTTTTTGACGGATTATATATCATAATTTATTTATTTGATTAATTGAAAAGTATGAGCAGTAATCAAGAAATCCACGCAAAATTTACTAAACAATTACTCTATCCACGTTACTGGTTAACTTGGTTTGGTATTGGTGTTTTATATCTTTTTGTATTACTTCCCTATCCTGTTATTTACCAAATGGGTAAAGGATTAGGACTACTCGCTAGTAAGCTAATTATTAAACGCCAAGAAACTGCCCGTCAAAATCTTAAACTCTGTTTTCCACACCTTTCTGCGTCAGTAAGAGAACAGATGTTACGTGATAATTTTATCTCTACTGGTATGGCGATCTTTGAAACGGGTATGGCATGGTTTTGGTCAGATCAACGTTTAAAAAAGCATACTAAAATTGAAGGCGATAATTACATTAAGCAAGTCCAGCAAACGGGACAAGGTATCTTATTAATTGGTATTCATTTTTTAACATTAGAACTGGGTGCCAGAATACTGGGAATGAGCCACCCCGGTGTTGGCGTTTACCGTCCTAATGATAATCCAGTCATCGATTACATTCAGTTAAAAGGTCGACTAAAATCGAATAAATATATGCTAGATCGTTACAATACAAAAGGAATGATTAGGGCTCTTAAGAAAGGCGAATTAGTCTGGTATGCCCCTGATCATGATTACGGCCCTAAAAACAGTGTTTTTGCCCCCTTTTTTGCTGTTGAAAAAGCAGCAACCACAATTGGTACTACAATTTTAGTCAAACTCGGTCAACCCGCAATTATTCCGTTTACGCCTAAACGAGAAAAGAACGGTGATTACTGCGTATTTGTTACCCCTCCGCTTGAACACTACCCACTTGATAACGAAATTGCGGCAGCCACTTTTATGAATAAAGCAATTGAACTTGAAATCCTAAAGGCTCCAGAGCAATATATGTGGCTACATCGGCGTTTTAAAACTCGGCCGGAAGGCGAAGCTGCGTTATATACAGATAGTGTACAAAACGACTAATATTCTATTGGTCGATACAGTGATAATATGATAAACTTATGCTGTTTTATTCTTTAGCATCTCGTCATGTGATGCTATTTTTTTGTAGTCGTAAGCATGATACGCCTTCGATTGATAGCTTTTTGATAACATTAACTGAGATTTTGTGAATACTGCCCAAGAAATTTATCCTCGCTTCACCAAAGATTTATTACATCCAAAATACTGGTTTACTTGGTTTCTAATTGGACTTTGGTATGTACTACTTTTACTCCCTTATCCAGTCATTCGTTTATTAGGAAAAGGGCTTGGTTTGTTAGCCCCTAAAGTGCTTGGTAAGCGCCAAGAAACGGCCCGTCAAAATTTAAAATTATGTTTTCCTGACATGACAAAAGCACAGCGTGAACAGATGCTACGTGATAATTTTATGGCTATTGGTATGGCAATTTTTGAGACAGGTATGGCTTGGTTTTGGCCTGATCGTCGTCTTAAAAAACATTTTAAAGTGATCGGCGGCGAGCACATCAAGCAAGTACGAGAAACTGGCCAAGGCATCCTCTTAATCGGCGTGCATTTTTTAACATTAGAATTGGGTGGTCGAATGCTGGGAATGAGTCATCCTGGCGTTGGTGTTTATCGTCCTAATAATAACCCAGTTTTTGATTATGTTCAGTTAAAAGGTCGACTAAAATCGAATAAATACATGTTAAGTCGTCATAATACAAAAGGAATGATTCGAGCGTTAAAAAATGGAGAAATTGTTTGGTATGCACCCGATCATGATTATGGTCCTAAAAATAGTGTGTTTGCGCCCTTTTTCGCTGTTGATAGCGCAGCCACAACGGTTGGTACCAAGATTTTAGTTAAATTAGGCAAACCGAAGATCATTCCATTTACTCCCAAGCGTGAAAAAAATGGTCAATATACTGTATTTGTCACCGCACCATTAAAAGACTATCCATTAAATGATGAGATAGCTGCAGCTACCTTTATGAATAAAGCCGTCGA
The DNA here is from genome assembly GCF_039542345.1 of Orbus sasakiae. Lineage (NCBI taxonomy): Bacteria > Pseudomonadati > Pseudomonadota > Gammaproteobacteria > Orbales > Orbaceae > Orbus > Orbus sasakiae. The sequence continues at coordinate 99,427 of NZ_BAABHY010000001.1, read as the reverse complement.
GCATGAAATATTAAAAGCACCAGAACAGTATATGTGGCTACATCGCCGTTTTAAGACTCGCCCTGAAGGTGAACCACCACTTTATTCAAGTGAAGTACAAGGTGATTAAGTCAAGTTAAGTGATTTGATTAAGAATGTGCAATAAGTAGCATTCTAACCCAATAGCCCTTGTTAATTGAACGATGAGTAATCTAACTATTATCGTTTATCTAATAAGTAATGATTAGATTCTATTTAATTAACTTTTTATGCTTAAATTATTTGATATAGATCAAATAATGGCATTTAAATTTGTTTTTCACTTTATTTAATCTAACTAAACTATTATCATTATAAAAATAAGGGATTAATCCCATTAATAAAAATTAAGCAATATAGTTAATGTCATTCTTTTAAGGAGTTCATATGCTATTTAACCGTAGGCAGTTCTTTAAGATCTGTGCGGGTGGTATGGCTGGAACCACAGTTGCAACACTGGGTTTTGCACCGAATGTTGCACTTGCGCAAACTCGTCAATACAAATTATTAAAATCTAAAGAAACGCGTAATAACTGTACTTACTGTTCGGTTGGTTGCGGAATGTTACTTTATAGTCGCGGAGATGGTGCAAAAAATGCAATCTCCTCAATTTTTCACGTTGAAGGCGATCCCGATCACCCTGTAAGCCGTGGTTCACTTTGTCCTAAAGGGGCAGGTGTGCTCGACTATATTAAAAGTGAAAATCGCGTAAAATACCCTGAATATAGAGCGCCTGGCTCTGATAAATGGCAGCGCATTAGTTGGGATGACGCAATTGACCGTATTGCACGTTTGATGAAAGAAGACCGTGATAAAAATCTGGTAACGCAAAATGAGCAAGGTACTACAGTTAATCGTTGGACAACGACTGGTTGGCTCGTCACCTCTGCTGCCAGTAATGAAACCGGTTGGCTAGCATTTAAAGTTGCGCGAGCATTAGGCATGCTTACCCTTGAAACACAAGCACGCGTTTGCCATGGCCCATCAGTATCGAGCCTCGCTGCAACGTTTGGTCGCGGTGCAATGACTAACAACTGGAATGATATTAAAAATGCCAATGTTGTCATCGTGATGGGTGGTAATGCAGCGGAAGCTCACCCAGTCGGTTTCAAATGGGCAATGGAAGCCAAAATAAATAATGGTGCCGAACTGATTGCAATTGATCCCCGTTTTCACCGTACAGCCTCTGTCGCTGACCTTTACGTCCCAATTCGGTCTGGTTCTGATATTACCTTTTTGCTTGGTGTTATCAATTATTTAATCAGTAACAATGAAGTCAATTACGACTATTTGCTAACTCACAGTAATGCTAGTTTAATTGTTAGTGAAGATTACCATTTTGATGACGTTAGTGGATTATTTAGTGGATATGATGAAAAAAACCACAAATATGACCAATCAAGTTGGACTTACGAAACTGATGCTCAAGGCTATGCGTTACGTGATAAAACATTAAAACATCCTCGTTGTGTCTGGAATTTATTGAAACATCATGTTAGCCGTTATACACCAGAGGTAGTCAATAACATTACAGGCTCACCTGTAGAACAATTTTTACATGTCTGTAAATCATTAGCGAGTACTAAAGCAAATAATCGAGCTGCAACCTTTTTATATGCATTAGGTTGGACACAACACAGTTATGGTTCCCAAATTATTCGTACAGCTGCAATGGTGCAACTGTTATTAGGTAATATTGGTGTGATGGGTGGCGGCATTAATGCTCTGCGTGGTCACTCAAATATTCAAGGATTAACTGATGTCGGCTTATTATCAAATCGATTACCCGCATATTTAGATTTACCGAAAGAATCACAAATCACGCTTGAACAATATTTAGCAGAAAAAACGCCAAAACCATTTGGCCCAACTGAAGTCAATTTTTGGGGGAATTACCCTAAATTCTTCGTCAGTTTTATGAAATCAATGTATGGTGATAAAGCGACCAAAGATAACAATTGGGGCTTTGACTGGTTACCAAAATGGGACAAAACATACGACGTATTACAATTTAGTCGAATGATGCGAGATGGACAAGCTAATGGTTTTATTTGTCAAGGCTTCAATCCTTTAGCCGCTTTCCCAGATAAAAATGCAGTACGTGACGGTTTATCAAAATTAAAATTTTTAGTTAGCATTGATCCAATGCCAACTGAAACTGCCGTATTTTGGCAAAATCACGGTGAGTCCAACGATGTTGATCCAAGTACCATTCAAACCGAAGTATTTAGATTACCATCTAACTGTTTCGCAGAAGAAGACGGAACAATCGTTAACTCGTCGCGTTGGTTACAATGGCATTGGGCGGCAGCAAAACCACCTGCTGATGCGATGTACGACCCAGAAATTATTGCTCGTATCTTCTTGCGCATGAAAGAATTATATCAAGAAGAAGGAGGGCCTTGCCAAGAGCCAATGCACAATTTGGCTTGGAATTACAAAATCCCTCATGAGCCATCAGCTGAAGAGTTAGCGAAAGATTATAACGGTTATGCCCTTGCTGACTTAAAAGATGCTAATGGCAATATTACCGTTAAAAAAGGTCAATTACTCAGTGGCTTCAGCCAATTGAAAGATGACGGTTCGACATCCAGTGGTATTTGGATTTTCTGTGGTTGCTGGACGGAACAAGGTAACCAAATGGCCAGACGAGATCCGACCGATCCATCTGGTAAAGGGATCCATGCAGGTTGGGCATGGGCATGGCCAATGAACCGTCGAGTTCTTTATAACCGAGCCTCTGCTGATAGTAATGGTCGAGCATACGATCCAGAAAGATTATTAGTTGAGTGGAATGGTTCTAGTTGGACGGGCAATGACATCCCTGATTTTACTGCCACCCTATCACCAAGTTCAGGAGCCGGTGCTTTTATTATGAATAACGATGGTTTAGGTGGATTATTCTGTTTAAATCGCTTAGTCGATGGCCCATTCCCAGAACATTATGAACCATTTGAAACGCCAATTAGCACTAATCCACTGCACCCGGCTCAAGTTAATAGCCCTGCAGCACGTGTCTTCCCTGAAGATTTTGCTAGATTAGGTAATGCTGAACAGTTTCCATATGTTGGAACGACATATAGTATTACTGAACATTTCCACTTTTGGACCCAACATGCAAAGTTAAATGCAATTATTCAACCAGAACAATTCATTGAAATCAGTGAAAATCTGGCTAGCAAAAAAGGAATTAAAATTGGGGATACAGTAAAAGTCAGTTCTAACCGTGGTTATATTAAAGCCAAAGCGGTTGTGACAAAACGTTTGCCAACACTTACAGTTGACGGTAAAGAGATAGAAACAATTGGCGTACCAATTGTTTGGGGATTCACAGGTCAAACCAAAAAAGGATTTTTAGTCAATGCGCTAACACCGCATTTAGGTGATGCGAACTCGCAAACACCTGAATATAAAACCTTTTTAGTGAATGTCGAAAAAGTTTCTTCTGAAACCTCAGTTGCTTAGTGAATAGGAGGCAAAAATTATGTCATTACAAACTCAAGACATCATAAGACGTTCAGCCACTAATCAACTGACACCAGCACCTAAAGCGCGCGATTTTCAACAAGAAGTTGCCAAATTGATTGATGTCACAACCTGCATTGGTTGTAAAGCGTGTCAAGTTGCTTGTGGCGAATGGAATGATCTTCGACCTGAAATTGGTAACACCGTTGGTGTTTATGATAATCCGGCTGATTTGGAACCCAAAGCTTGGACCGTCATGCGTTTTTCAGAAGTTGAAGTAAACGGTAAATTTGAATGGTTAATTCGTAAAGATGGATGTATGCACTGTAGCGATCCTGGATGCTTAAAAGCCTGTCCTGCAGAAGGTGCAATCATTCAATATGCCAATGGTATTGTTGATTTCCAATCAGAACATTGTATTGGTTGTGGTTACTGCGTTGCAGGTTGCCCATTCAATGTGCCACGAATTAGTAAAGAAGATAATCACGCTTATAAATGCACATTGTGTGTGGATCGCGTTGCGGTAGGTCAGGAACCGGCTTGTGTTAAAACTTGCCCAACAGGTGCAATTCATTTTGGTACCAAAGAAGACATGATTAATTATGCTGACAAACGGATTATTGACTTGAATAACCGTGGTTATAAAAATGCTGGACTGTATAATCCTGAAGGTGTCGGTGGTACACATGTCATGTATGTATTACATCATGCCGATCAACCTAACTTATATCATGGTTTACCGCAAGACCCGCATATTAGTGAAATTGTTAAATTCTGGAAAGGTACTTGGAAACCACTCTCTGCAGCCGCATTCGTTGCAACCTTTGCAGGCCTCGTTTTCCATTATATGGCTGCGGGTCCAATTGAAGTCGATGAAGACGATATCGAAAATGAAAAAGAGTTTGACAGACACGCTCGTCAAGCATTCATGGCAGATAAGTCAAAATCAACGTCATCTGTCATTGAGGGGAAACGTCATGAATAAAAATGGAATGATTTTAAGAACACCATTAATTGTCAGATTTTGTCACATCTGCATTGTGATATTATTTTTGCTAACAGCGTTATCAGGATTATCACTGTTCTTTCCATCAATTAAAGCTTTTGGTTTAGTACTCGGTACGCCACAACTCGTCAGAGAACTACACCCATTTTTGGGATGCATCATATTTATTTTATTAATGTTTATGTTAATTAAACTCGCACATCATAATATCCCCAATAAAGATGATGTACGTTGGATGAAACACATTGATAAAGTCATTGCAGGTAAAGAGCCAGAAGATATTCCAATCGGTAAATATAATGCTGGGCAAAAATTTCTGTTTTGGTGCATAATGAGTCTTATTAGTGTGTTACTTGTCACCGGATTTGTGATGTGGCGCCGCTATTTTTCTGATTATTTTTCAATTGAAATTATTCGTATTGCTATCTTTTTTCATTCTGTGGCGGCCATTGGCCTTATTTTACTCATTATTGGTCATGCTTACATGGCAATTTGGGTTAAAGGATCGATCAAAGGTATGATTACAGGTTATGTTTCTCGAGCTTGGGCTCGAAAAAACCACTCAAAATGGTATCATGACGAAATGAAAGCCGTGTATGAAGCAGAACAAAAAGCCCCCGCTGACGATAACCAAAATGCCGAACAAAAAACGGTATAATCAGTCGCTTTATTCACACTAAGCCAATATAACGGTGCACTTGCTTAATGAATATTAACAAGTTGCACCGATAAATAGTGCCATATCATTACGAACTCATCTAAATGTTCAAATCGGTTACTTTTAATAATAGGTTAAACATGAGTATTAATATTGTTCCACAAGAACAGCTAGCAGAGCAAAACGACAAAACCAGTATTATTAGTAAAATCCCATTACTATTTTATCCTAATCCGAAAACACTTTATCAGCATCGTGCTAAGCGTATGGCGTTTTTAGCCAAAGATAGTCCATTCACTGATTATCTTAACTTTTGTGCTAAAATCGTTTTGGAACAGGCGAAGTTAATTGAAAATTCACCGATTAAATGTGATCTTACAAATACAGTGGCATCTGCTGCACAGCAAAAGGTGGCACCATTATCAATCTCACATTATCCAGTCGATACGCAATGGATTGATTACCTATCTCCAATCATGGATGCCGTAGTAAACATCAACTCTGAGATTGATCAGACCATAGAGGCACTTGCACAAAATACCGTGCAACAACTTACAGATAAAGCAAATCTACTACGTAATGGTCAATTTGAACAAGTTAATAATAATGAAGCGTTATTTATCTGGTCTGCTATGTCTGTCTACTATAGTCAATTAGCACATCACCTTCCGGGGAAAGCGGTTGCACAAATGGGCGAACATCGTTGGCTATGCCCAGTTTGTCAAAGTAGCCCTGTCGCAAGTATTGTCCATCTTGGTAGTCATGTTGGTTTACGGTATTTACATTGTAGCTTGTGTGAAAGTGAATGGTATGTGCCAAGATCAAAATGTACCAACTGTGACAATATGGAAAATATTACTTATTATTCACTTGATGATGCATTATCTGCTGTCAAAACAGAATGTTGCGATCATTGCCATAGCTATCTAAAAGTTTTTAATCAAGAGCGTGATCCACACCTTGATATTATTGCAGATGACATTAACTCGTTAGTATTAGATATGGAAACAGAACAAGAGAAATTTGCGAAAAGTGGGGTAAATCCGTTATTATTATCAACATAATAATAATGAAGTACTCAATTTTAAGTGGATCAGATGCGCAAAACTTTCTTTCTCATAACCTTGGTTTGTTGCTTTTTCCCAATATTAGCTGTCGCTGATGAAAGTGATTATTCGTCAGCACAACTCGCCATTACTGATCCTCAATCACAGTTCGAACAAGCTCTTCAATATGATCGTATTGATGCTAGCCAAGAAGACCTCAATAATGCTTTGTTATGGTATCAAAAGGCCGCAGAGCAACACCATCAGCAAGCCGCATTTAATCTTGCGTCAATGCATGAAAAAGGCATTGGTACCATAAAAGATCCTGTAAAAGCTCTATACTGGTATCAAAGAGCCGTAACAGAAAACGTCAATATTGATACCAACAATCCTTACAACTTTTTACCCTTCTACTTAGCCGCTGCTACGCAAGGTAATGTTTATGCGCAATATAAATTAGCGATTATTTATGAACAAGGTACATATTACCAAACGGTGGATACTCAACAAGCTCTGCATTGGTATCAAAAAGCCGCTGAACAAAATTTTAGCGATGCGATGACGTCAATTGGTTATCTCTATGAAGAAAGTCCAGACCTTGAACAAGATTATCAAAAAGCGTTCTACTGGTATCAAAAAGCGGCATTATTAAACAATAAAATCGCGCAATATAATTTAGGGTTAATATATCAATACGGTAAAGGGCAAACCATTGATTATCCTCAAGCGGTTGAGTGGTATAATCAGTCTGCTGATCAAGGTTATGTGAGCGCAATGTTTGCACTCGCTTATCTTTATGAAGTGGGAAACAATATTCCCCAAGACTATAATAAAGCCATCATGTGGTATACCAAAGCTGCAGAATTAGGTCAGACTGATTGCCAATATAATTTAGCATTAATTTATGAATTTGGTAAAGGCGGCGTGACTATCAATAATGAAACCGCATTATACTGGTATACCAAAGCTGCTGAAAGTGGTGATGGTGATGCAATGGAAAGATTAGGCTATTTTTATCAGCAAGGTGACGCTGTCGAGCAAGATGATATTAAAGCTCTCTATTGGTATCAACAAGCTGCCGATGTGGGTAATATGAAAGCACAATACAATTTAGGTATCATCTATGAGTTTGGTTATGGCACAGAAATTAATTTGGATGATGCAAGTAAATGGTATTTATTGGCTGCCGACCAAGGATCAGTTAAAGCAATATTTAGAATGGGTTACCTCCATGAATCCGGTAAAATAAGTGCTATTGCCGATTACAATAAAGCCTTTTATTATTATGATAAGGCCGCCAACGAAGGTTATCCACCTGCACAAAATAATCTGGGTTATTTTTATGATAATGGCTATGGTGTAAAACAAGATCAACAACTTGCTTTATATTGGTATCAGCAAGCGGCTGAACAAAATGATGAAGTTGCTCAATATAATCTGGGATTATTTTATCAATATGGTAAAGCAGTGCCCAAGAATAAAGAGTCCGCGCTTTATTGGTACAAAAAATCAGCGGATAATGATTATGTCGATGCGATCGTCGCGGTTGCCAAACTCTACCAAAAACAATTTCGTAATCAACTTAAAGCCGCTTGGTGGTACACAAAGGCAGCCAAACAAGGCAATGCAGAAAGTGCCAATCAATTAGGTGTGTTTGAACAAAACAAAAAGAATTATAGTCAGGCGCTAGTTTGGTATACACAAGCAGCTGAAAACAACTACCTTGCCGCACAATATAATTTAGCAAACTTACTCTACGGTCATCCAATTAAAGAAAATGCACTGATAGAGGCTTATGCGTGGGCCTACATTGCCGATCAAAATGGCCATAAACAAGCTAAAAATATACTTAATTTAATTGCTGATAAACTGTCACCAAGTCATTTAGTTAAAGCGCAGCAACTTGCTGTTGATTATTTACAAAAATATAAAATTAAATAAAAGTACTTAACATTTAGTGTTATTCTCGCTACAATACAAAAATCATCGTACTAGTTTAGAGATACATTATGTTAAAACATCCTTTTTTATCGTTTTTAAAAACGAGTAGCCTAGTTGCTGCTATTATCATACCGATTTTTAGCTATGCAAATGAGATTAAACATGTCGCGATCACGGCGATTGTTGAACACCCTTCGCTTGATGAGATTCGTGATGGCGTAAAAGATGAGCTTAGCGCACAAGGTTATCAGCTAGGTAAAGACCTTAATGTGCAATATCAAAGTGCTCAAGGTAGCAGTGCAAATGCCGCACAAATCGCCAAACAATTTGTTGCCAATAAACCGGATGTGATTGTAGCCATTGCAACGCCAAGTGCACAAGCGGTTGCTGCCTCAACAAAAACAATTCCATTGGTTTTTGCTGGCATAACCGATCCGATTGCAGCAAAGCTGACCAAAAATTGGCAGCCTACTGGTACAAATATTACAGGTGTGTCTGATTATTTAGAATTAGCGCCACAAATTAGTTTTATGAAAACGATTGTGCCAAATCTGAAATCCGTCGGGTACATCTATAGCCCGGGTGAAATTAATTCAACTATTGTTTTAAAGCAGTTACAAGAGTTGTTAGCACTGCAAAATATCAATATTGTCGCGGTGCCAGCGCAAAGAACGGCCGATATCCCCACCGCGGCAAAAAGCTTAAAAGGTAAAGTCGATTTAATTTATACGACGACAGATAATAATGTCGTGTCAGCCTATGAATCATTAGTTAAGTTTGCTAATGAAAATAAAATTCCATTACTCGCATCATTCCCTGATGCCATAGAACGTGGTGCCGTAGCGGCATTTGGAATGAGTTATTATGACGTGGGTCGTCAATCGGGTAAGCTTGTTGTCCGTATTTTAAAAGGTGAAAAACCTGGTGATATCGCGCCAGAAACGGGGCAAGAAACTCATCTTGTCATTAATCTTGAAGCAGCTAAACGCCAAGGTGTTGTGTTACCCGAAGATGTGATTAAATCGGCTTACCGAGTGATTAACTCAAAATAATATGCGTATTATCGTTAAATAAAGACAATAGTGCCTTGGATTATCAAGGCATAATTGTAAAATTCATTGAGAATGTCATGTCATGGTTTATCAAATCCCAACATGGCTTGTTTAACAATTTGAGAAATTATGCACTTTAACCTGTTAAATGTTCGTCAAATCAACAAACTATCATCATTGAAATCAAGCTACCTCTGTTTTATATTATCATTTTAGGTTATCCTACTCATGATTGACATGATAGGAGGCAAAAATGACAGCCTTACCCCAAATTAAAACTGACGTTCTTATTATTGGTGCTGGACCATCAGGCTTGAGCTTAGCTCGTGTTTTAGCTACCAGCGGTTTAAAAATAACCTTAATTGAAAAGAACCCAGAATCCCTCTTACAAGATCCACCATTTGATGGACGTGATATTGCACTGACGCACTATTCACGTGAAGTCATGCAAGAGTTAGGAATGTGGCAACATATACCACAACAAGATATTTACCGGCTACGCGATGCTAAAGTGGTTAATGGTGTTTCTGATTATCAATTACACTTCCCTCAACCTGATACGGCTCGTGGTAAGCCTGCTGACTCGTTAGGTTTTTTAGTGAGTAATCATAATATTCGTAAAGCTGCCTATGCATCGATTCAGGGATATTCGAATATCACATTAATGTGTGAACATACAGCGACCGACGTCAAAACCACAAAAGAACATGCTTATGCAACCTTAGATAATGGGCAAATCATCGAGGCTCGTTTACTCGTTGCAGCTGACAGTCGATTATCACAAGTCCGTAACCAACTTGGTATTTCCGCTGATATTCATGATTTTGGACGGACTGTTATTGTGTTTCGAGTAAAGCATACTATTTCAAACAACCATAGCGCGTTTGAATGTTTCCATTACGGACGCACACTTGCTTTGCTACCACTTGAAGCTCACCTGACTAATTGCGTTATTACCATAAATAATGATAAAGCTGCCGAACTATTAAAATTGTCTCCTGAAGATCTAGCACGAGATGTTGAACAACAACTCAATGGTCATTTAGGTTCACTTTCAATGTGCAGTACTATTCATCATTACCCACTTGTGGGCGTTCACGCTAATGCATTTTATACTCAGCGAGCCGCTCTTATTGGTGATGCAGCGGTTGGCATGCACCCAGTGACCGCACACGGGTTTAATTTAGGACTACAAAGTGCAGTGTTGCTCGGTGAACGCGTAATAAAAGCCCATCAGCAAGGTAAAAGTATTGCCAGCCATAACTTACTTGCTCAATATCAGCAAAAGCATATCTTACATACTCGATTAATGTATCACGGCACAAATGCGATCGTATCACTTTTCACTAATGATACGCCTTATGCAAGAGCATTTCGTTCTATGGTTATTCGGGCAAGTGATCATCTACCACCATTAAAAAATTTAATTATCCGCCAACTGACTGGATAAGCGCCAATCACGAAATACATTAATCAAAGCGTTGTGTAAACAGCGCTTTTTTAATTGGGTCCTATTGGTAACGATAGTTAGCTTGTTGAGATGTGCTGTAATGTGTTCAAAAAGACGTGAACAATACTTTTGTTTTAGACCATAAACGCTTAAGCAACATCATTTATACTTTAAATATCATAGCATGATAGCTCAAAGCCCAAGTTATAGAATGTGATAATGATCATGCTATTTTCATTTTGAGATAATCGGTTATTAACGACCAAACGCGCCTACATGATTTGTTTATCCTAACATTAATCAGATAGTAAGATGAATGGGTTTGATGATGCTCTCTTTTCTGATTTTAATATTACGACATCTATCACCTTGATTATATTCCCCAAAAAGCATATTGAGTTTTTTTGATACTATAACTCTCTTTTTATTGTCTTTGAATAAAATTGTAAACAAATGTGTACAATTTTATACTCATTATCAAGCTGGATAATTTATGTGAATTAGTTTATATTAAGTATTCTTCCATTTTATTATTGTAATTTAAACTTTACAGGAAATCAAAATGCGTCATATTAAAAACCGCGTATTATCGTCAGTGATGCTTGCTGTTTGTGCATTAATCGTTCCTTTCACTGCATCCGCCGTAGAGCAAGAAATGAAATATGTTGCAATTACTGCAATCGTAGAACACCCCGCCTTAGATAACGTTAAAAAAGGTGTTGAGGATGAACTTAAAGATAACGGCTATATTGTTGGTGAAAACCTGAAATTACAGTATCAAAGTGCCCAAGGCAGTAGTGCAAATGCAGCGCAAATTGCCAAACAATTTGTTGCCAGTAAACCCGATGTTATTGTTGGAATTGCAACGCCGAGTTCACAAGCGTTAGCGGCAACAACCAAAACCATTCCAATTGTATTTACCGCAGTGACTGACCCCGTTGTTGCAAAACTCACACCAAGCTGGGATGCATCAAAAACGAATGTTACCGGCGTATCTGATGCATTAGCACTCGAAACACAAATTGATGTCATGATGAAGATCAAACCAAATTTAAAGACAATCGGTTATGTTTATAGTCCAGGTGAAGTTAATTCAACCATCGTATTAAAACAACTCCAAGAGATTTTAACACCAAAAGGGATTAAAGTTATTGCTGCCCCAGCCCAACGCACATCTGATATTCCAACTGCAGCCAGAAGTTTAAAAGGTAAAGTGGATTTAATTTATACGACTACCGATAACAATGTTGTGTCAGCATACGAATCGTTAGTCAAAGTGGCGAATGAAAGTAAAATTCCGTTAGTTGCATCGGATCCCGATTCAGCCGGTCGCGGTGCGATAGCTGCTTTAGGAATGAGCTACTATAATTTGGGTCGACAAGCTGGTAAAATTGTCATCCGTATATTAAATGGTGAAAACCCTGGTGATATTCCACCACAAGTAGGGAATGTTACACAATTAGTCATTAATACCAAAGCTGCTGAGCGTCAAGGTGTTGTGCTCTCAGATGAAATATTAAATATGGCGGCAGAAGTTGTTGAAAAATAAGGCCATATCAGGATAACTACCACTTACTCTAAGTGGTAGTATAAGAAGTTAGGATAATTAAATGTCATTTGAATTTTTTTTAGGATCTCTTGAAATAGGATTGATTTACGCTTTAGTGAGTTTGGGTGTATTCATCTCATTTCGTCTACTCGATTTTCCCGATTTAACTGCCGATGGAAGCTTTCCATTAGGTGGAGCTGTTTGTGGGTTGTGTTTGTATATTGGTATCGATCCATGGACCGCAACGATATTAGGTACATTTGCCGGTTGTATTGCTGGAATGGTAACGGGATGGCTTTACGTCAAACTCAATATCTTACAGTTACTATCCAGCATTATTGTCATGATTGCGCTATATTCGATTAATTTGCGTATTTTAGGATTAGCACCTTATATTATGGATGAAACTACCCGAATGGCGGGTTCACCAAACCTCTCATTACTTGATGCAACAACTATTTTTTCCCCCTTTATTAATGCTGATTATACTAACCAATATATTGTTCAGCCTTTAATGGTCCTTGGTTTTGTTGTTGTCTTTTGGTTGCTATTAAATAGTTTTTTAAATACTCAAAAAGGCTTAGCATTAAGAGCAACTGGCACGAATGCACGTATGGCAAAATCGCAAGGAATCCCAACGGGTGCCATGACAATTTTAGGTATGGCAATTTCAAATGGCTTAATTGCGCTTGGTGGTGCACTGTTTGTACAAACACAAGGTGGTGCAGATATTACAATTGGTGTGGGAACAATTGTAATTGGTCTTGCCTCGATTATTATTGGTGAAAGTATCTTCCCAGCTAAACGTATGTGGGTAATTACACTATCAGTTATTTTTGGCGCGATTTTATATCGACTCTTTATTGCGGTTGCGTTAGGTAACGAATTGTTACAAAGCATTGGTATTGGTACTGAAGATCTGAATTTAATCACTGCGGTATTAGTGGTTCTTGCATTAGTCTTGCCAAAACACTTAAAAAAATGGGCACACAAGCGAGGACGTAGAGCATGATCAAAGTTGAACAGTTACAATTAACCTTTAACGCGGGTACGCCAATTGAAAACCATGTGCTAAGAGGTCTAAATCTTAACATCAAAGAAGGCGAATTTGTGACGGTGATTGGTAGTAATGGTGCCGGTAAAAGTACGCTACTTAATGTCATTAGTGGGGATTTAATTTCTGATTCTGGCTATGTTATCATCAATGATAAAGATGTGACACGTTTACCCGCTTGGAAAAGAGCGGGAATGGTCGCGAGAGTATTTCAAGACCCAATGATTGGTACTTGCGAAAAACTCACTATCGAAGAAAATCTAGCACTCGCCTATAACCGTGGTAAAAAACAATGCTTAAAACCTGCTCTTAATCGTCATATTAGGGCATTATTTAAAGAAAAACTGAGTATTTTAAACTTAGGCTTAGAAAATCGCTTATCCGACATGATGGGACTATTATCAGGCGGACAAAGGCAAGCTGTTAGCTTATTAATGTCAACACTACAACCATCAAAGCTTTTATTGCTTGATGAACACACCGCTGCTTTAGATCCGAAAACAGCCCAGTTTGTTTTAGAGTTAACCAATCAAATCGTCCAAGAAAGTAAGTTAACCACCATGATGGTCACTCACTCCATGAAGCAAGCACTTGAATACGGTACTCGCACAGTTATGTTGCATCAAGGCCAAGTTGTATTAGATGTATCGGGTGATGAGCGTTCAAAAATGACCGTCAGTGATTTACTCAGTATGTTTGAAAAAACACGAGGTGAAGTTATCACCGATGATTCTTTATTGTTAGGTTAACATATTACAACCGCGGTACTAACCGCGGTTTACACCTTATATTATTCAACCAATGAAAGCTCATTGAGTTTATTTTGTACAACTGCCACACCAATCGGTAATAAAAATAAGCTAATTAATATTAATCCCCAATTGGTTTTTCTAATAGCCCCTTTTTTCTCATTAATTACATCATTTAAAACAATCAACATCACCGGCATCGCGAAAGGAACCAACAAAGCACTCCATCCAGCACCAAATGGCGTCATTAACTTAGCTGACTGGCTATAATAGCGAATATCACGATATGCCCTAACAAACCAAAAAATGAGATAAAAAGGAATGATAGTAGCTAACAAAAATGTAACTACAGGTTCATGATATGTTTTCCCAAAACTCTCAACATGTCTTAATGATGGATTTTCAGTAAATAATGTTTTTTTAATTGGTAATAAAAATAGTACCCCAGCAATAACTATGAATATATTGATGATGAAAACAATTTTATAACCTAATGAATCAACTAGTAAAGCCATTTCCACAGGAGCAATAAAATTACTCATCCATGTTACAGTTGATAGCAAGCCAAATGCTAATACAAAAAATTCAATACTATTGGTAGCTTTGGCAATATTTGCCGCAATAAATAAAGTAGATGCGCCGGTAGATAGCGCTATACAAAATAAACATATCGACATGATAAATAAATTATCACTAAATAAAGAGATGCCCAATAATGATAGTATCGCAATAGCAGAGAATACATAAAGTGCATAGTAGCTCTTTGTTCTACTGGCTACCCAAGCTGGAATAATAGCAAGAAACAAACCAACAGATCTAAAGCTCACTAAATAGCCAATATGATAATATGGGTATCCATACTCCGATACTAAAAATGGTGCAATATATGAAAATGTGACATTAATTAAATTGAGAAAAAAAATGAATATTATTAGTCCCCAAAATCTATAACTGCTAATTAAATCAGCCCAAGTCCATTCTGATTTGTTACTTATTATAGTGTCCATAATTACAACTCTCTTATTATTTAATTTAGTTTTTTTTATAAAGTTATATTCCAAATATATCTTTTTATTAACAATCTATTGGTAAATAAACATTATCTATGACTGATATACTCTTTTTCATATTCACGCGCTTTATTATCATCAAATAGATGTTCCCACCGTGCAATGACAATTGCAGCAAGCGCATTACCAATCACATTAACAACCGTTCGCCCCATATCTAAAATACGCTCAACCCCCATAATATAACCAATACCTTCTAGAGGGATTCCTACACTGCCCAATGTTGCAGACAGTACCAAAATTGAAGCGCCAGGCACGCCTGCGATCCCTTTTGAAGCAATCATTAAGGTTAAAACAATAATCACTTGCTGCATAATTGGTAATTCCATACCATATAGCTGTGCCAAGAAAATCACTGCAATACTTTGGTAAAGCGTAGAACCATCAAGATTAAATGAGTAACCCGTTGGAATCACAAAACTCGTCACCGATTTAGGTGCGCCATAGGCTTCCATCTTCTCAATAATTTTGGGTAAAGCTGTTTCAGAACTTGCTGTAGAAAAGGCAATAATGATCTCTTCTTTTAAAATACGTAGCAGCATAAAAATATTAAATTTACACAGTTTACAGACTAAACCAAGTACACCAAGTGTAAACACAATCATCGCGAGATATACAACAGCAACTAATTTTAACAATGGCATCAATGAACTAAATCCATATTTTGCAATCGTGACTGTCATGAGCGCAAATACACCAATAGGAGCATATCGCATAATGATATTGGTCACTTTAAACATTGTGTCAGAGATCACTTTTAAGAATGCAATAAAGGGTTCACGCTGTTTATCAGGTAATTGCATTAAGCCTAACCCTAAGAATACACAGAAGAAAATCACCGGTAAAATTTCACCATTACTCATTGCTTTAAATATATTAGCCGGAATCATATCTAAAATCATAACGATCAAACCATGTGGTTTATCACTGATTTCAGCGCTTTGTGTAATATATTTTGATACATCCGCATGACCTAATTGTGACAGACTAACGCCCTCACCAGGGCTAAAGACATTACCAAAAAATAGCCCGAGTAAAATGGCGATAGTGGTAATCACCTCAAAATACAAAATGGTCTTAAAGCCAAGTGTACCCAGTCGTTTCGATCCCCCTAAACCTGCAATACCTAAAGTTAAAGTACTTAAAATAATGGGTAGAACAATCATCTTAATGAGTCTAATAAAAATATCCCCAGCAGGCTGAAATATATTCACAATACTAAATTGATAATATGAATATAATGAATGAGACGGGTCTGCAATCATATGTAGCATTGCCCCAAATGCAATCCCGAATACCAGCGCAAATAAAATTTGCCAGGCTAAACTTTTAGTAAATTTTTTTAAAATCAAAGACATACCTATTCCTATAATAATTTAAAATGAGTTATTATTATTCAAAAAAAAAGATTAGTGGCTAGCTAATCTTTTATTAATACTATCATCTCGTGATTAAGACAACGCCTCATCACTGCTGAGCTCGTTATCATTATCATCTTCGGTCTCAGCCACGCGTTGTAGTCCGACGACTTTTTCATCCTCAGTCGTTCTAATTAAGGTGACACCCTGTGTATTTCTTCCAACAATACTGACTTCAGAAACTCGCGTTCTAACAAGCGTTCCCGCATCGGTGATTAACATAATCTGATCACCTTCCTCTACCTGTACAGCACCAACGACCTGACCATTTCTTTCACTTACTTTGATTGAAATAACCCCTTTCGTTGCACGCGACTTCGTTGGATACGAAGCCTGCTCTGTTCGTTTACCATAACCGTTTTGAGTAGCTGTTAAAATCGCACCATCACCACGCGGAACAATTAATGAAACAACTTTATCATCTTTATCAAGTTTGATACCACGTACGCCTGCCGCGGTACGTCCCATGCTACGAACTTTACTTGCAGGGAAACGCACTACTTTACCATTAGCTGAGAATAGCATGATATCTTCTGTCGTGGAAACTTCATGTGACTCATCATCTTCTGATTCAACGTCATCGACAATTACATCATCATTTAACTCTTCATCATCAAGTACTGCAGATGTTTCATTATTGGTTAAATCAACACCAATCAGTTCATCATCATCGCGCAGATTAATCGCAATAATCCCGCCACTGCGTGGACGACTAAACTCAATCAATGATGTTTTCTTAACGGTACCTTGTGCTGTGGCCATAAAGACACAATGTTCATCATCAAACTCTTTAACTGGTAATATTGCCGTGATTCGTTCATTCGCTTCCAATGGCAATAAATTGATAATTGGGCGACCTCTTGCTCCACGGCTTGCTTCTGGTAATTGGTAGACTTTCATCCAATATAAACGACCACGGCTTGAGAAGCAGAGAATCGTATCATGCGTATTAGCAACGAGTAGTTTCTCAACAAAGTCTTCTTCTTTAATTTTAGTCGCTGATTTACCTTTACCACCACGGCGCTGTGCTTCATAGTCAGACAATGGTTGATATTTGACATAGCCTTGATGTGATAGTGTAACAACTACATCTTCTTGGGCAATTAAATCTTCAATATTAATATCAGCAGAACTTGCTGTAATTTCGGTTCTTCTGGCATCTTGGAATTGTGCTTTAATGCTTTCCAATTCCTCTCGAATCACTTCCATTAAACGTTCCGGACTTGCAAGAATATATAATAACTCAGCAATTTGTGTTAATAGTTGCTTATATTCATCTAAGATTTTTTCGTGTTCAAGTCCAGTTAAACGATGTAAACGAAGTTCTAAAATTGCTTGCGCTTGAGCTTCTGATAAGTGGTAATAACCGTCACGGATACCAAATTCAGGAGCTAGATCTTCTGGTCTTGCCGCATCGTTACCTGCTTTTTCAAGCATAGAGGCCACATTACCAAGCTCCCATGCACGAGCAAGTAGCTTTTCCTTAGCTTCAGATGGGGTTGCAGCACTTCGAATCAGCTCAATCACAGGATCAATATTCGCGAGTGCAATTGCAAGGCCTTCTAACACATGAGCACGCTCACGAGCTTTACGTAACTCAAAAATCGTGCGACGTGTTACAACTTCACGACGGTGCAACACAAACGCTTCGATCATATCACGTAGCGTAAGCAGTTTTGGCTGACCTTTATGAAGAGCAACCATATTCATACCAAAAGTGACTTGTAATTGTGTTAATGAGTAAAGGTTATTTAATACCACTTCACCAACTGCATCACGTTTAATTTCAATGACAATACGCATGCCATCTTTATCCGATTCATCACGTAATGCTGAAATTCCTTCAACTTTTTTATCTTTAACTAATTCGGCAATCTTTTCAATCAACTTAGCTTTATTCACTTGATAAGGCAGTTCATGAACGATAATGGTTTCACGACCAGTTTTATCATCAACTTGCACTTCAGCTTTAGAACGAATATAAACCTTACCACGCCCCGTTTTATAAGCATCTTCAATCCCTTTACGGCCATTGATGATTGCCGCTGTCGGGAAGTCAGGGCCTGGAATGTGTTCCATTAAGCCATCAACCGTAATATTCTCATCTTCAATAAACGCTAAGCAACCATTAATGACTTCAGCTAAATTATGCGGAGGAATATTGGTTGCCATACCAACAGCAATACCTGATGAACCATTAACCAGTAAAGCAGGGATTTTAGTGGGTAATACAGCTGGAATCTGTTCAGTACCGTCATAGTTTGGCACAAAATCAACGGTTTCTTTTTCAAGATCGGCTAATAATTCATGGGCAATTTTAGACATACGAATTTCGGTATAACGCATCGCTGCCGCTGAATCACCATCGACCGAACCAAAGTTACCTTGGCCATCAACAAGCATATAGCGTAATGAAAAGGGTTGCGCCATACGAACAATCGTATCGTATACAGCGGTATCACCATGTGGGTGATATTTACCGATGACGTCCCCGACCACACGGGCTGATTTTTTGTAAGCTTTATTCCAATCATTGCCTAATACATTCATCGCAAAAAGCACACGACGGTGAACAGGTTTTAGTCCATCGCGAACATCCGGTAGTGCTCGCCCCACAATGACTGACATGGCATAGTCTAGATATGATGTTTTTAATTCTTCTTCAATATCGACAGGGGTAATTTCTTTGGCAAGTTCAACTTTTGATAAATCGGTCATAAAACCACTTTCTCACTAGGTAAAATATAAACAAAATAATGCGAAATTATATCACAAAATTAGCATTTTAGTCAGTGAAAAAGTGAAATAAATTATCAGTTGAATGACAATTTTAGGCAATCAATTTATATGTGGCTAAAGGGGGGATAAGAATTCGTTACATTTTTATCATAAGTGATAAATATAGGATAAAAAAATCGCCACAAAAGTGGCGATCAAACGATAAATACCATTCACATTATTTAATTTTATTAATCAATCCACCTAAAATATCTTTTGCTTTTTGCTTATCATCCGTGCTCTCTGTGCCTGATGAATCACTCTGCTCATCGGTAGTGGTTTGATTACTACTGTTTAAGCGATCTTTTAATTTATCAAGCTCACTTTGCAATTTACTGCTTAACGCATCTTTAATCAGTTTATCCGCATCGACTCGATAATGAAGTTCATTAAATGCCCCATAAATTCGGACCGGAATCACTAAATTCTGTAGTTTTTGGATTGTGCGACTATCCCCATTCCAACCACTGAGCATTTTAACTTGTAAATTAATATCCAGATCTTGTTTGGTTAAGCCTATTTTACCATTACCTGTAACATCAAGTGTTTCCGACAACGCTTTAAGTGAAGTTAGGTTCATATCACCATTTGCAAGTGTTGCATTAGCACTAACTTCATGCAGTTCAGTGAATTTTTGATATTCATCGGCAGTCACTGCTTCTTTAGAATATTGAGAAACAGCCGTTTGAATAATCCGTTGGATATTAAAGTTTTCAAGTCGCGCATTATTCACATTCACATCTAAATTCCCGGTTAAGGCTGTCATGATATTTTGCGGAACAATTGTATTGGTTGCGATGTTACCATCAGCATAGAATACACCTTTAAAGTTATTGACAATTTGTAACTGTTCAAACAACACACCTAAATCAATATCCATGGCTTTCGTTGCAAGTTTAATGCTTGTTATCGCTTGTTTACCATTCGCCGAACCATTTGCAGTGATATGCCCTTTAGCTACATCTAAATTAACTTTATTCAATGATGCAATACCATCTTTATTGTCCGCATCAATAATAAAGTTATTAATGACCACGTTATTGGCTAAAACTTCATTTACAGTCAAATTAAATTTAGCATCAAAAGTTTGTAAAAAAGCCAATTCGTTGCCTTTTATTGTTTTATTCACAACCACGGGTTCACTTTGGGATGTTTGACCCGTACTGCTTGTTTTACCTTCTGAGTTAGACGCTAAAAATGGGCTTAAATCAAATTTATCAGATTTAAATAATGCTTCAAAATAAGGTTTTTTATCTAAATTTGCTTTCAGTTGACCAGTAATCTTATTACCATTTAGCAATAAACTAAAATTTTTACTATCAAGTACTAATGGCGTTTGTTGATAGTTAAATGTTGCACTGACTTCACCCTTTAGCTGCCCCGCTGGTACACCAACGCCTTTATAATCATAAGTCAGTTTATGTAGTTCAACTTGCGCATTTTTAGGAAAGTTCGCTAGATTGACATCGGCATTTAAGCTATAAATAAAATCTTGTTGATCGCGATTGACGCTACCACTCAAATCGACAGCAATATTTTTATCATCTTTTTGTACCACCGAGACATCAATATCCCGAAAACTGATAATATCTTTATTTTGCTGATACACAACGGTACTATCGACAATCTCAAGCTTATTTAGCGAGAAAGACCAGCCTGAACTTTCTTTGGTTGATTGTTCGGTTTGTGTTTGATTGACAGTGGTTGTGGATTTTTTACCGCTAGCAACATGACCTTTACTCTCATCAGTAATATTGATAACCGCTGCCTTAACTAAGACATTTTTAACAGCAAGTTGTTTTGAGAATAATGGCAATAACTCCACATCTAAACGCATATTATCTGCGGTTAAAATCGGTTTTTTAGCACCGTCATCTTCTAAACGAACGGAATCGGTTAAAATACTAATTTGTGGCCAAATATGCCAACGTAAATCACCTTCGATAGTTAATTCGTAACCCGTTTGTTCTTTAACCGTGTTAGAGATAAACCCTCTAAAGTTATTCGGATCGACAAATACCACTAATGCAATAACACCTGCAATAGCCAGTACGATTAAAATGAATAAAGTTAGTAATATCTTCTTAATCATTGGGGTAATTCCTTCTATTAATCTTTGTCAATGCGACTTGCAACCGCACCTTGTTGCCCTTTGTATTTAGCATCTTGGCGACGATTATAAGGCCTAGCAGCTGGGCCGCTTAATGTTTCAAAACTTAATGCACCAATTGTCATGCCTGGACGTAATGCCAATGGTAATTTACCTGAATTATAAAACTCTAACACGATCTGACCTTGCCAGCCTGGATCAATACGATGTGCTGTAACGTGTACCATCAGTCCTAATCTTGCAAGTGATGAGCGACCATCAAGCCAGCCAACCAAATCATCAGGGATCGTGACAGACTCGAGTGTGACGGCTAATGCTAATTCACCTGGATGCAAATAAAATGCTTCACCCTCTTGCAAAATGATTTCATCACTCATAATTCTTTCTAGTGAAGCAGTCACTTCTTCTTTAGGTCCACTTAAATCAATATATGCGGCAGTATGTTCGCGAAATGTTCGAAATTGATTGCCAAGTCTGACATCAACGGTTGCACCATTAATACTGCTAACAGCGGGTTCTGGGGTTATTTTTAGCTTCCCTTCTGCCAAATATAACTCTATATCACGATCACATAATCTCATCTGCTTTTCTCCAAGCATAAATTAATCTATTTGATATCTATTTTATCAGGTAATATGTTGTTTGATAAATAAATACTATTATTGCCATCAGTATATAGATTTCAATGCATTAGCGCTATATGATCTACTGAATTAGATTGAATGATTATTCAATAAAAGCACTTCTTATACTCATTAGGACGACCTGATGATGTTTCATGATAACGAGGGACGACCCTGACAATGTTAAAAGGAACATCAATATGGCTTGGCTATCTCTATTTATTGCAGGACTGCTTGAAGTCGTGTGGGTCATTAGTCTTAAATACAGTTATGGCTTTACTCGCTTAACACCAAGTATCGTTACCATCATCACTATGGCTTGTAGCTTTTTTTTACTTGCCTATGCGATGAAAAGCTTACCGATGGGGCTATCTTATGCTGTTTGGACAAGTATTGGTATTATTGGCTCAACACTAGTTGGATTCTGCATTTTTAATGAGTCAGTGAATATGTTAAAAGTGGTTTGTTTATTTATGATTTTAATGGGTGTTATTGGCTTAAAATTAACATCAAGTTAACCTGCTACGCAAAATGGTATAGCTAATTTTGTATTAGTCTCTGCCATTTTCATGCAATGCGAGTAAATGAAATGGTATATTAAAAACAATACCGAGATGATATCCCTATTTTTAATTATAGTAACAATGGTTGCGATGTGGATGTCTAACGATAATACCTAAAAGATTCCATGCTCTGACCAATATCACGCTAGTCTGATATAAAAATACCCCATAAAATAATAAACTCGGCAAAAATATTGTTTGCTTTAGAATGTTGATGTATATTGGTATTTACTTGATTTTTATTCTTTTCCTTTCGGTATTTTCATCATGAATCCTATTTTTATCACAATCGGCATGCTGACGCTTAGTAATGTATTTATGACATTTGCTTGGTATGGTCATTTAAAGTACTTTCATAATAAAGCATGGATTGTTGCTGCATTAGTCAGTTGGGGTATTGCGTTATTTGAATACCTTTTACAAGTACCAGCAAATCGCATAGGTTACGAAGTCGCAACAGCAGGTCAACTTAAAATTATTCAAGAAGTCCTCAGTTTAAGCGTCTTTATTCCGTTTTCACTGTTTATTTTAAAAGAACCTTTTCGCTTGGATTATGTATGGGCTGGGTTATGTTTACTTGGTGCCGTATTTTTTATGTTTCGGGATAAAATTATGGGCTAATTTCGCCTTCAACTGGCTGTAACCACCATGATACCCCCTAATATTGGGGTTACAGCTAACATTATACTCTCAGTTACACCCCTTCTTTAACTGTTCTGCCATTCACTATTTTCAATTAAACCTATCTATCATCATCTGGATACAACGCCACAACAAGCCACACCTAAATTCGTAAACATTAATTTACACAAAAATAATTTAAATACATTTTTAACAAAAAGCATTTACTGATCACAGTTTTTATGATTAGATGAACCTCTATCGATTGTAAATTATATTTTACATTGTCGTAAAAATTTAAAAACATTAACACGTTTTAAGGTTAATATTCTATGTTAAAAGATAAATTAAATAACGTTCGTATTAAGAGCGAACAACAACTCATCACACCCGATGAGATAAAAAAGCTATTTCCACTGGGAAATGAACTTGAAAATCAAATTGCACAATCAAGACAACAAATTGTGAATATATTAGAACGCAAAGATCCCCGATTACTCGTCGTATGCGGTCCATGTTCAGTGCATGACCCAAAATCCGCAATCGAATATGCTCACAAACTAAAAGCCTTATCCGATGAATTACAAGATCAGTTGCTAATTGTGATGCGCGTCTATTTTGAAAAACCACGTACAACCGTAGGTTGGAAGGGGCTCATCAATGACCCACATATGGATAGTTCATTCGATATTGAAAACGGATTGAAAAAAGCACGTCAGTTATTACTCGATGTAACACGAATTGGTTTACCGATCGCGACAGAAGCACTCGATCCAAATACACCACAATATATTGGTGATTTAATTAGTTGGTCTGCAATCGGTGCTAGAACCACGGAATCACAAACCCACCGAGAAATGGCGTCAGGATTATCAATGCCGGTTGGTTTTAAAAATGGTACGGATGGTAATTTAGACGTTGCCATTAATGCCATGAAATCTTCTGCCATGCCGCACCGTTTTGTGGGGCTAAATCAATTAGGGCAAGTGAGCGTCCTCCAAACGCAAGGTAATCCACATGGCCATGTGATTTTGCGAGGCGGCAAAACACCTAATTTTGGCGCAAGCAATGTCGCATTATGTGAAGTACAAATGAAAAAGTCAGGTTTACTTCCTAATCTAATGATTGACTGTAGTCATGGTAATTCAAATAAGGATTACCGTCGCCAACCCCTCGTTGCAGATTCCATTATTGAACAGATCAAAAATGGTAATCAGTCGATTATTGGGGTGATGATTGAAAGCCATTTGTTTGAAGGCAATCAATCATCTGAACAGCCACCAGAAAAGATGAAATATGGTGTATCGGTAACCGATGCGTGTATCAATTGGCAAGTCACTGAAGAACTATTACGTAAAATGGCTAACGATCTGGCTAAACCGCTCACCGAACGTCTTAGTGCTTAATTATTGTAACCCCCTCATTTTTCCCCATATTTACTATGGGGATTTTTTATTTAATGCGCTTTCGTTTAAAATTACGAATGGTATAAACCAGTCCCTCAAGCACGAGTACACAAACTGCCCCCCAAATCAAACCATAAGACACAATATGTTCTGGTTGGATGGTTTCATGTAAAAAGACAATTGATACGATGGCTAATAAAATCGGCTCAACATAACCCAGTAAGCCAAATAAACCCAACGGTAACAATCTACTCGCTGAAAAATAAGCCGCAAAAGCAATCGCAGTAATAATACCTAATAACGGGATATAGACATGAAAATTGACCACATCATCAATGATCTTTTGTGTATCATATTGAACGATGAAATAAATTAAACAGCCTAACGCTAAAAAGAAAAAATCAGAAAAGGTACCGGCAATACCATCAATGCTCATTCTGCGGCGAAACATAAAATAGATGGGATAACCCAAAGTAATAACAATCGTCTCCCACGAAAATGCCCCAGTAATATACACTTCAAGCGCAACACCGACAAAAGCCAATGCAACCGCAATTTTTTGCAGAAAACTAAATCGTTCTTTATAAAAAATCCGCCCACATACCACCATTGTCAACGGTAGCATAAAATACCCCAGTGAAGTCGATAAAGCTCGACCACTCAATGGTGCCCATACAAAAATTAACATTTGTATTGAGAGCAATAAAGCCGAAAAAATCAATGCAAATAAAAATAACGGTTTCTGAACAATTCGTTTAAATAATTCAGTGACTGATGCCCATTGCCTCTCAGCAAAAACTAACAACATAATGGCAGGAAAAGACATAAGTAACCGCCAACAGAATATATCAATGATTGATAGCGGTTTTAAAAACACGGGATAATAATAAACTAATCCAAAAAGGCAAGATGCGCTTAATGAGAGCAATATTCCCTTATACATTTCATTTTCTCTATCAGATAACACAAGCGATTAATCGTGATATCGAAACATAACCCCAATTAACATGTTTTTATATTATTTATGAAGCTAAACATAAAATGAATAAACATTGAGCTGAACTTATGTTTCAATTGTTCTTAATATTTTTCTTGATAAAAAAATAGCGCTAATCAACATTAGCGCTATTCATGGTTTATCACAAAATCTAACCTACGTATTGCAAACCATTCATATAAGGTACTAACACATCTGGAACTTTAATTGTACCATCCGCTTGTTGGTAATTTTCCATGATTGCAACTAAAGTACGACCAACCGCTAGTCCTGAACCATTTAATGTATGCACTAAATATGGTTTATTATCCGCTTTACTGCGGAAACGAGCTTGCATTCGACGCGCTTGGAAATCCCACATATTTGAACATGATGAGATTTCACGATACGTATTTTGAGCTGGAACCCAAACTTCTAAATCATAGGTTTTGCGAGAACCAAAGCCCATGTCACCAGTACATAGTACAATTTTACGGTATGGAAGTTCGAGTAACTGTAAAACTTTTTCAGCGTGACCTGTCAGCTCTTCCAATGCTTTCATCGACGCTTCTGGTTTAACAATTTGCACTAATTCAACTTTATCAAATTGATGCATACGAATTAAGCCACGCGTATCTTTACCATATGAACCCGCTTCGGAACGAAAACAAGGTGTGTGAGCCGTCATTTTTAATGGTAATACATCTTCATCAAGAATTTCATCACGAACCAAGTTTGTAACGGGAACCTCAGCAGTTGGAATCAAACCATAATTACTGGCGTCAGATTCTTCTTCAAGTGGTTTAGTATGGAAGAGATCTTTACCAAATTTAGGTAACTGACCCGTGCCATATAATGTTGCATGGTTAACCAAATAAGGAACATACATTTCAGTATATCCGTGCTCTTGAGTATGTAAATCAAGCATAAATTGTGCAATAGCACGATGCAAACGCGCGATTTGCCCTCTCATGACGACAAAACGTGCTCCCGTTAATTTTACGGCAGCAGCAAAATCGAGCCCCCCAAATTTTTCGCCCAATGCAACATGATCTTGAACAGGGAAATCAAACTGTTTTGGCTCTCCCCAACGAGAAACTTCAATATTATCAGCTTCATCTTTACCATCAGGCACATTATCATCGGGAATATTTGGGATAGCTGAATAAATATCTTTTATCTGACCTAATAGCTCTTCTAATGATTTTTTAGCAGCATCAAGTCTTTCCCCTAATTTATTGACCTCTTCACGAACAGCTGAAATATCTTCACCACGAGCTTTTGCTTCACCAATCGATTTGGAGCGCGCATTGCGTTCAGCTTGTAAACTTTCTGTTTCAACTTGTAAAACTTTACGTTTTTCTTCTAGTCCACGAATGGTCTCTACGTCTAATTTGAATCCGCGACGCGCCAATTTTTGAGCTACTTGATCTAACTCATTGCGTAGTAAATTAGGATCTAACATAATTTGATAACCTGTTTTTTTATTATGAATAATACGAAGTGATAGAATTAATCGCTATTATACGCCATTTTAGCATGGCGTACAGTTTAGAATACAGATCAAATAGGCAAAATACCCGTCATTTTTATATGGATTAGGATAAGACGAAAATATCAGCTAATAACAATAGATTATAATATACATGGTACCATGTTATCATCAAAATTAATAAAAATAGAATTAAAATAAGAGCTTATTATTTTGTTGGTTTTTTATTGGAAAAAAAGAGTGATCTGGCTCAAATTTTGAGTATACTATGCTTCTCATAAAACCACAGTTTTTTTGAGGACGTTAGTTTGAGTACTGACAACAAAATTGTTGATTCCTTATCTCCCGCACAAATGACTGCGCTCGCAGAAGAGATCGGAAACTACAAAGTAAATAAACATCCCTTAACAACTATTTTCTCTGCCATTATTGCTGGTGTATTCATTTCGCTTGCATTTGTCTTTTATATCACCGTGACAACCGGTGCAGGTGGCGCGCCTTATGGATTAGTCAAATTTGTTGGTGGAATTTGCTTCTCATTAGGCTTAATGTTAGTGGTCTGCTGTGGTGCAGATTTATTTACCTCAACCGTTTTAACCATTCTACCGAAAATGACGCATAAAATTAGCTGGTGTAGAATGTTACGCAATTGGGTACTCGTTTATTTTGGTAATTTTATTGGGGCTATCTTTTTCGTTACCGTCATTTGGTTTTCTGGTCAATACATGGCAGTTAATGGGGCTTGGGGATTAAATGTGTTGCAAACCGCCGATCACAAATTACACCATACTTTTATTGAAGCAGTCTGCTTAGGTTTTCTAGCGAATTTAATGGTCTGTCTTGCAGTATGGTTGAGCTATGCAGGGCGATCACTCCTTGATAAAATGCTGATTATGATTTTACCTGTCGCGATGTTTGTCGCGAGTGGTTTTGAACATAGTATTGCAAATATGTATATGATTCCGATGGGAATTGTCATTAATCACTTTGCAACACCTGAATTTTGGCTATCTATTGGACTCCAACCAGATGCCTTTCCCAATTTAACCATTGAACATTTTGTGATTAATAATTTAATCCCAGTAACAATTGGCAATATTTTAGGAGGATTAGCCGTTGCGCTATCCTACTGGGGCCTTTATTTACGTAAAGCCCATTGAATTTTAATTATTTACCCTTATATAAAGGGTAGATAAAGTTTTTATAAATCTGAGGTGACAAATATGAGTAATTTAAACGAAGTACAAGCAAGTGCTTGGAAAGGATTTAAAGACGGTGATTGGCAAAATAGTGTTGATGTCCGTGATTTCATTCAAAAGAACTATACACCGTATGAAGGTGATGAGTCTTTCTTGGCTGGAGCAACTGATGCGACAACAAAACTTTGGGATAAAGTTATGGATGGTATCAAGATTGAAAATGCTACCCATGCCCCTGTTGACTTTGACACAAGTGTCATCTCAACCATTACTGCTCACGATGCAGGTTACATTGAAAAAGACCTCGAAAAAATTGTTGGTCTACAAACTGAGAAACCATTAAAACGAGCGATGATTCCGTTCGGTGGTATTAAAATGATTGAAGGTTCATGTAAAGCTTATAACCGTGAACTCGATCCATTGGTCAAAAAAATCTTTACCGAATACCGTAAAACACACAACCAAGGTGTTTTTGATATCTATACACCAGACATTCTTCGTTGTCGTAAATCAGGTGTCATCACTGGTCTTCCTGATGCTTATGGGCGTGGTCGTATTATTGGTGACTACCGCCGTGTCGCACTTTATGGTATCGACTTTTTAATGAAAGATAAATTTGCTCAATTTAATTCATTACAAGACGATTTTGAAAATGGTGTTGATCTTCAAATGACAATGCAACGTCGTGAAGAAATTGCAGAACAACATCGTGCATTAGCACAAATTAAAGAGATGGCTGCAAAATACGGTTATGATATTTCAGGTCCTGCAAAAACAGCACAAGAAGCAGTCCAATGGACATATTTTGGTTATCTTGCTGCAGTTAAATCACAAAACGGCGCGGCAATGTCATTAGGCCGTACTTCAACGTTTTTTGATATTTATTTTGCACGCGACTTAGCTGCTGGTTTAATCACTGAAAAAGATGCTCAGGAAATTATTGACCACTTCGTAATGAAATTACGTATGGTGCGTTTCTTACGTACACCTGAATATGATGAATTATTCTCAGGTGACCCAATTTGGGCAACAGAATCATTAGCGGGTATGGGTGTTGATGGACGTACGCTTGTCACAAAAACAAGTTTCCGTTTCTTAAATACACTTTATACAATGGGTCCATCACCAGAACCAAACATGACAATTCTTTGGTCTGAACAATTGCCGCAAGGATTCAAAAACTACTCAGCAAAAGTATCAATCGATACCTCATCATTACAGTATGAAAACGATGATTTAATGCGTCCAGACTTTAACAATGATGACTACGCGATCGCATGTTGTGTAAGCCCAATGATTGTTGGTAAACAAATGCAATTCTTTGGTGCCCGCGCTAACCTTGCAAAAACACTACTTTATGCAATCAATGGTGGTGTTGATGAGAAATTAAAAATCCAAGTGGGTCCTAAATCGGCACCAATTAAAGATGAATACCTTAACTTTGACGTTGTATTCGAACGTTTAGACCATTTCATGGATTGGTTAGCAAAACAATACGTTACGGCATTAAATGCGATTCACTATATGCATGACAAATATAGCTATGAAGCGTCATTAATGGCGTTACATGATCGTGATGTTATTCGTACAATGGCATGTGGTATTGCCGGTCTTTCTGTTGCAGCTGACTCATTATCGGCAATTAAATATGCAAAAGTGAAAACGATTCGTGATGAAGATGGTCTTGCAGTAGACTTCTCTATCGAAGGCGAATACCCACAATTTGGTAATAATGACTCACGTGTTGATGACATTGCTGTTGATTTAGTTGAACGTTTCATGAAGAAAATTCAAAAACTTAAAACTTATCGTAATGCCATTCCTACGCAATCAGTCTTAACCATTACATCAAACGTTGTTTATGGTAAGAAAACAGGTAATACCCCTGATGGACGTCGTGCTGGCGCACCATTTGGACCTGGTGCGAACCCAATGCATGGCCGTGACCAAAAAGGTGCGGTTGCCTCATTAACGTCTGTGGCCAAATTACCATTTGCTTATGCGAAAGATGGTATTTCTTACACATTCTCAATCGTACCAAATGCATTAGGTAAAGATGATGATGCACGTAAACGTAACTTAGCAGGCTTAATGGATGGTTATTTCCATCATGAAGCAAGCGTTGAAGGCGGCCAACATCTCAATGTTAACGTATTAAACCGTGAAACATTACTCGATGCCATGGAAAATCCAGAAAAATATCCACAATTGACGATTCGTGTTTCTGGTTACGCTGTACGTTTTAACTCTTTAACAAAAGAGCAACAAAAAGACGTTATTACGCGTACTTTTACACAAGCAATGTAAGTAATATGTTGTAGCAATGAGTAAAGGCTCCCGTTGGAGCCTTTATTTTTAAAAATAAAGATCATTACAATAATAAAAGCATCGTGCAGCAATAATTAGAGAAAATTAATGAACCAAAATATTATTATGACGACAGAAGAGCAAATTACAGGTCGCATCCACTCTTTTGAATCATTTGGCACAGTGGACGGGCCGGGAATTCGTTTTATTGTTTTCTTTCAGGGCTGTTTAATGCGCTGTCTATATTGTCATAACCGTGATACATGGGATCTAAAAGCAGGTCGGGAAGTCACTGTTGAAGAACTCATGAAAGAAATCGTAAGTTATAAACACTTTATCATTCCAAATGGTGGTGGTGTGACCGCATCGGGTGGTGAAGCAATTTTACAAGCTGAATTCGTTGCAAAATGGTTTAAAGCCTGCCATGCCGAAGGTATTGGTACATGTTTAGATACGAATGGATATGCAAGAAATATTGATCACACCATTGATGAATTAATGGCTGAAACAGATTTAGTTATGTTAGACCTTAAACAAATGAACGATGATATTCACCAAAAACTGGTTGGCGTATCAAATAAACGTGTTCTCGAATTTGCGCAATATCTCCACAAAATTAATAAGCGTACTTGGATTCGCTATGTGGTGGTACCGGGTTGGTCAGACGACGACGACTCAGCTCACCGTCTAGGTAAATTTATCCAAGGTATGAATAATATCGAAAAAGTTGAAATGCTACCCTATCATAAAATGGGCGCATTTAAGTGGGCAACACTTGGCGATAAATACATGCTAGAAGGTGTTGAACCTCCACCACGTGAAACGATGGATCGTATCCAAGGTATCCTTGAAAGTTACGGTCACGAAGTCACATTCAGTAAGTAGTTAAAGTCATTTATTACTTTGCTAAGTAAATTAGCAAAGTGATATGTGCAAATTAAATATCAATATGAAGATAGTCTTTTAACTGCTGTTGTGCTTTCGCCACTCCTGCAAGATACCCCTCTGGCTTCATATCCAAACCTTCAGCGTAAACAAAATGAACATCGTTAATACCCATTAATCCCAATGCAGCGGTTAAATACGGCGTGATTGCATCAGTTGGTTGCCCTTGATGAATACCTCCGCGTGCACTCACAATTAGCGCTTTGACATTATTGACTAATCCTTGTGGGTAAGAGTCGGTATAAAAAAAAGTGTGTTTTGCACGTACCACCATATCAAACCAATTTTTTAATTGTGTTGGCACATTCAAGTTATACATCGGTGCGCCAAGTACCAATATATCAGTCCTTTTTAATTCTGCAATTAATTGATCAGATAATTGAATTGTTGATAATAATTCTGCATCATCGGTTTGTGCTCCCCTTAATGCATGAAATCGCTGATGGGTCAGTACTGGCAATGGCACAGACTCAACATCATGCTCGATCACACTATCTTTGTAGCCTTGTAATTTACGTTGGTTTAAATAATATTCAATTAATGTATTGGTTTGTGATTGATGCCCATTAATACTTGATTTTATAACTAATATTTTCACGTTTGATAAACTCTTGTTGATATACAATGGCTTTAGTATACCTAAATTGCAAACAACATAATGAGTGATATAATTTCCCATTATTGATTCCTATAATTCAACAATATTATGAAAATAGACCTTAATTGTTTACCCATATTCGTTGCAGTCATTGAACACGGTAATTTTTCTGCCGCAGCAAAACGGCTTCATTTAACGCGGTCAGCAGTCAGTAAAAGTATATCTCGACTTGAAAAAATGCTTGGTGTCGCGTTATTTCAGCGTTCGACACGCCATCAAGTACTAACGGACGAAGGAATGGTATTTTATGAATATAGCGTGAAAGCACTTGAATCAATTCATGACGTTCAATCTTATTTAGAAAGTGGTAAGCTAGACGTTAAAGGAAAAAGTCTCTATCACTTTGCCACAATTACTAGGCAGCTTATATATCACGCCAATACTTGTTGATTTAATGGAACAGTACCCAGAATTACAGATTGAAATCATACTCAATGACGCGATTATCGACCTACCACGTGAAGGGATTCACGTCGCGGTAAGGGTCGGTGAAATTGCTGACTCAAATCACTTTATCGCCCATCAAATTGGTAATCATAGAATGACACTGTGCGCATCCCCCCAATATTTGGCGAACAAAGGGGAACCCAGCACAATTGATGAGCTAAAGGATCATTGTTTAATTGCCTATGCACAATCGGGTAAAGTGATCCCATGGTACTTTTACGATATAAAACAAAAACAGATAGTGTATTTACCCAGTAGCAGGCTCGTTATGAATGATTTACAAACGATGATGCCCGCCGTATTAAGAGGCTTTGGTATTGCCCACTTACCCAATTGGTTAATTAAAAATCACATTCAGCAAGGCCTGTTAGTCGAAATACTACCAAAATATCAAAGTATCAATTACCCTATTTCTGTCGTTTGGCCAAAAACCCATTCTTTACCGGTAAAAACACGCGTTGTGATTGATGCGATACGTCAGTATTTACCAAATCATTTAGAACTGTTATAAGTCTATTAAGTAAAATTTACTCACAATCATATATCAAAAAGGGAGCCCGCAGCTCCCTTTTGTATTTCAGTATTTGATATAAAAATCAAATCACCATTATCCCAACTGTTTACGAGCATTGCGGAAAATACGCATCCATGGGCTATCTTCGCCCCAATTATCTGGGTGCCATGAATTACTTACCGTCCTAAATACACGTTCAGGATGAGGCATCATAATTGTTGACCGACCATCTTTTGTCGTCACCGAAGTAATACCATTTGGCGAGCCATTTGGATTTGCCGGATAACTTTCGGTTACAGAACCAAAGTTATCAATAAATCGCATTGCAATCTGATTGGATGCCTCAAGTGCTTGTAAGTGAGTCAGATCTTTAACTTCAACATGCCCTTCACCATGTGATACGGCAATTGGCATATGTGAACCCACCATCCCCTCAAATAGCAATGATGCGCTCTGCTCGATTTTAACCAAACTGAACCGTGCTTCGAATCGTTCAGAAAGATTACGCACAAAACGAGGCCACAGGTCAGCTCCTGGGATCAAGTCTTTCAAATTAGACATCATTTGACAACCATTACATACCCCAAGTGATAAGGTATCTTGCCGATGAAAGAAGCTCACAAATTCTTGGCGTACACGTTCATTAAATAAAATGGATTTAGCCCAGCCCTCACCTGCACCAAGCACATCCCCATACGAAAACCCACCGCAGGCGACTAAAGCATTAAAGTTATCTAATGTGGTCTTGCCTGATAATAAATCGGTCATATGCACATCAAACGCATCAAATCCAGCACGATAAAATGCCGCTGCCATCTCAACATGAGAGTTAACGCCTTGCTCACGTAAAATAGCAATTTTAGGTTTGATCCCTTTCACAATGTAAGGTGCTGCAATATCTTGGCTAGGGTCAAACGTAAGCTTAACATTTAAGCCAGGATCTTGTTCAATCTGTTTAGCGTGATGCTCACTATCGGCACAAGCTGGGTTATCGCGCATACGTTGCATCTGCCACGTGGTCTCTGCCCACCAAGTACGTAAAGTACTACGTGTTTGGTTATAAATAACCTGATCATCATGTCGAATAACAATCTCATTACCACAAAGCGCATAACCAAGATCATAAATGTGCTGCGTTAATCCAAAAGCGTCAAAACACGCTTTAACAGATGCCAACTCTGATTCACTGACTTGAATCACTGCGCCAAGCTCTTCTGTAAAGAGACTTGCAATCACCTGTTTACCAAGCGCTGATATATCAATATCTAGACCACAGTGTCCAGCAAATGCCATTTCAAGTAATGTCACAATCAAGCCACCATCTGAGCGGTCGTGATATGCTAAAATTTGACGATTTTCAACGAGTTGCTGCATTGCTTGATAGAAGTTAGCAAGCACTTGCACATCACGGACATCTGCCGCTTGCTGACCTAACTGACGATAAACTTGCGCTAAAGCTGTTGCACCTAATGACTGTTTACCACATCCCAAATCAATAAACAAAAGACGGTTAGCCGATGTTTTTAATACTGGTGTGACAGTATTTCGTACATCTTCAACGCGAGCAAAGGCAGAAATCACTAGCGAAAGTGGGGCTATCATGGCTTTTTGTTGGCCACCTTGTTGCCATGTGGTTTTCATTGACATCGAGTCTTTCCCCACCGGAATCGTCAGCCCTAACTGTGGACACAGCTCTTCACCGATCGCTTTAACGGCTTCATATAACCCGGCATCTTCACCGGCATGCCCAGCCGCCGCCATCCAGTTAGCGGATAGTTTTATACGTTTAATATCACCAATATGGTTAGCTGCAATGTTAGTGAGTGCTTCACCAACAGCAAGTCTGGCTGACGCAGCGAAATCAAGTAGCGCAACGGGCGCTCGTTCACCAATTGACATGGCTTCACCATAATAGCTATCTAAACTTGCCGTTGTTACAGCGCAATCTGCTACTGGAATTTGCCATGGACCAACCATTTGGTCACGGCTCACCATACCAGTAACGGTTCTATCACCAATGGTAATCAAGAACGTTTTTTCAGCAACGGTCGGTAAATGTAATACCCGTTTTATCGCCTCGTTAAGATTAACATCTGCGGCATCAAACTGATCACCAACGGCTTTTTGTGTTGTGACATCCCGCAACATTTTAGGTGTTTTACCCAGTAACACATCGAGTGGTAAATCAATGGGGTCATTGCCAAAGTGATCGTCATGTAAAACAAGATCTTGCTTCGCGGTCGCTTCACCGATGACTGCGTAGGGAGCCCGTTCACGCTGACAGAGTTCATCAAACAGTTCTAAACTTTCTGGCGCAATCGCAAGCACATAGCGTTCTTGTGATTCATTACACCAAATTTCAAGTGGAGACATACCCGGTTCATCATTAAGAATCTTACGTAATTCAAACTGTCCACCACACCCACCATCACTCACCAATTCAGGCATCGCATTCGATAAACCACCCGCTCCGACATCATGTATAAATAAAATCGGATTATGATCACCGAGTTGCCAACATCGATCAATCACTTCTTGGCAACGTCGCTCCATCTCAGGATTATCACGCTGAACTGAGGCAAAGTCTAAATCTGCATCAGATTGCCCTGATGTCATCGATGATGCTGCGCCACCACCAAGACCAATATTCATTGACGGTCCACCAAGTACAATGAGTTTTGACCCTGCCGGAAATTCACCTTTTTGTACATGTTCACGGCGTATATTACCGATCCCTCCAGCCAGCATAATCGGCTTGTGATAACCGCGTAGCTCTTTACCGTTATGGCTGTTGACTTCTTCTTCATAAGTACGGAAATAGCCCAATAAAGCAGGACGACCAAATTCATTATTAAATGCCGCACCACCAAGTGGTCCATCGGTCATAATATCTAATGCAGAAACAATACGTTCAGGTTTACCAAAATCTTGTTCCCAAGGATGCGTAAAACCAGGAATACGCAAGTTTGATACTGAAAAGCCCACCAACCCAGCTTTAGGTTTTGCACCGCGCCCAGTTGCGCCTTCATCTCGAATCTCTCCCCCGCTCCCGGTTGCTGCGCCTGGCCAAGGTGAAATTGCCGTTGGGTGATTATGGGTTTCAACTTTCATTAAAATATCAGCATATTCTTGATGGAAGGAATAATGATGTTTGCCACTATCAGCAAAAAAGCGCCCGACGACTGAACCATCCATTACCGCAGCATTATCCTTATACGCAGATGACACATAATCAGGCGTGGTTTCAAACGTATTTTTAATCATTTTAAACAATGATTTTGGTTGAGCTTGACCATCAATAATCCAATCTGCATTAAAGATTTTATGGCGGCAATGCTCTGAGTTCGCCTGCGCAAACATATAAAGTTCAACATCACTCGGATTACGATTTAATTGCTTAAAATTTGCCAATAAATAGTCAATCTCATCAGCGGCTAACGCTAACCCTAATTTGATATTCGCATCTTCTAACGCTTGGCGACCATCACTTAATATATCAATTGTCGCGAAAGGCGCGGGTTTTTGATGCGTAAAAAGCTGTTTTGCATCATTAAGGTCATGCAGCACACTTTCCATCATTCGGTCATGAATTAAGCAACTCAATTTGGCTTGCTGCTCAGCGCTTAACGTTGGACTTTGCACATAGTAAGCAATTCCCCTTTCAATACGTAAAATTGATGTTAAACCACAATTATGCGCAATGTCGGTTGCTTTAGATGCCCAAGGGGAGATTGTCCCCGGTCTTGGCGTCACCAAAAACAATTGCCCATTTACCGTTTGTTGATGTGCTTTTGGGCCATACTGCAATAGTTGGCGTAACGTCACCCGCTCATCAGTTGATAAAGGGGCATTTAAATCAATAAAATGGACATATTCAGTGTAGATAGATTCAATCGGGATATTTTTTTCATGACAAGCTGCGATGAGCTTAGTAATACGAAACGCTGATAATGCAGGGGAACCACGCAAAATTTCCATAACAATTCTCTTTTAGGCAAGATTAGATTTTGGAACGCTAAAAATAGGCGAACATTATAAATCAAATTACTGAATTTTTGAATATTTCTTAGTGGTGATTATCGAAAAAAGCATTTTCATATTGCTCACGTTGGTCGAATTTTCGAGGTAATTCAACATCAGCGTCAGCAATTTTTAATCTCATATTTAG
Source organism: Orbus sasakiae (assembly GCF_039542345.1). Lineage (NCBI taxonomy): Bacteria > Pseudomonadati > Pseudomonadota > Gammaproteobacteria > Orbales > Orbaceae > Orbus > Orbus sasakiae. The sequence goes on along the minus strand of NZ_BAABHY010000001.1, from coordinate 62,144 downwards.
TGTTGGCAATGTGGACAATAAAACGTATTGCGCTGGGCAATCACTTTCGATTCAATGACTGAACCACAATCAAAACAAGCCTCGTTTGATCGACCATACACTTTGAGTTGCTGAACAAAATACCCTGGTTTTCCATCGGATTGCAAAAAGTCTTTTAATGTTGTACCACCTTGCTTAATCGAAGCATCTAAAACTGTTTTTATGGCATTAACCAAGGCGCGGACTTCTTTTTTTGTTAATGTGTTAGCAAGCCTCATCGGTAGAATTTTAGCCATAAAAAGCGATTCACTGGCATAAATATTCCCCACGCCCACCACCACATGATTATCCATAATTAATGTTTTAATCGGCACTTTGCGAGATTGTGTCATTCGATAAAGATAATGCTCATCAAACTCATCACTCAATGGCTCAGGGCCCAGTTTACTCAATTGTGGCAACCATTCTAAAAACGGTGTCCATAGCCATGCACCAAAGCGACGAGGATCGGTATAACGCAAGGTCACGCCATTTTGTAAGACTAAATCAACGTGATCATGTTTTTCAGCAGGTTTATCCGCCAATAAAATCCGTAAACTACCAGACATGCCTAAGTGAATAACAATCCACCCACTTTCAAGTTGCAGCAGTAAATACTTTGCTCGACGCTTTATATCAATAATTTTTTGACCGTGCGCCAAACAAATATCAAGATCTATCGGCCAACGTAATTTAGGCTGACGAATAATAATCTCTTGAATTGTCTGATGTTTAAGATGGGGTAAAATCCCTAACCGACTGGTTTCAACCTCTGGAAGTTCTGGCATATTAAAGACCATATTATTATCACGGATGCACTAGTATACCTTAAATTAATCCAACAAACCTATTAGGCTCATTGCTATTGTTAAAATCGGTTTTTCGTTAAATAATTGTCATAACATGCAATTATAGTGTAAAAACACGCCCGTTTGCGCTCACGCCTGCCTTTTTCGGCAAACTTTTATCACTGCTTTTTAATTAATGGTATATAATGTGCCATTATTTTATTCAAGCTAAATATCCTATGACTGATAATCCATTACTGCCATTACGCGATAAAATTACTGCATTAGACAAACACCTTCTTGAACTGTTAGCACAGCGTCGTGCGCTATCTACTGATGTTGTAAACACCAAAATTGAAGCCAATATTCCAGTGCGTGATATTGAGCGTGAAAGGATACTGGTTAAAACTCTCATTGAGCAAGGTAAAAAGTATCATCTTGACGAGATGTTTATTCAGCGTCTTTACCAAATTATTATTGAAGATTCGGTGTTATTACAACAACGCATTTTACAAGAAAAGCATAATCAACATACGATTAAAACAGCTAAAATCGCCTTTTTAGGGCCAAAAGGTTCTTATTCCCATTCCGCGATGCGCCGCTATGCTGGACGCCATTTTGATCACGTAGAGGAATCTGGCTGTTCAAGTTTTAAAGATATTTTTGAACACGTGGAAAAAGGCTTAGTGGATTATGGTATTTTACCGATTGAAAATACCAGCTCAGGTTCAATCAATGAAGTCTATGATTTGTTGCAAAAAACAGATTTACACATTATTGGTGAGCTCTCTCTGCCCATCGATCACTGTATTTTAGCGAATAAACACACGACATTAGATCAAATTGATACGGTGTATAGCCATCCTCAACCTTTCCAGCAATGTACCAATTTTTTAGAGAATTACCCACATTGGAAAATCGTCTATTGTGACAGCACATCTTCCGCGATGGAAATGGTCAGCAAACTTGATAAACCAAATGTTGCCGCGATTGGAAATAAAGACGGTGGTGAACTTTACGGTTTACAAGTTTTAGAACATAATTTTGCGAATCAAAAAGAAAACATTACGCGATTTATTATCTTAGCGCGCAAGGCGATCGACGTGTCAGATCAAGTTGCCGCAAAAACCACCATATTGATGAAAACAGGCCAACAAGCTGGTGCGTTAGTGGATGCACTATTGGTATTACGTAACCACAATATTGTGATGACTAAACTGGAATCAAGACCGATTCATGGTAACCCATGGGAAGAGATGTTTTACATCGATCTGCAAGGTAACCTTGCCACATTAAAAATGCAGCAAGCACTTAAAGAGCTTTCATCCATCACATTATTTGTCAAAGTACTGGGCTGTTACCCTAGTGACAGTATATTTTAGATATTTCAAAACGTAATATGTGCACTTTTTCTGATCACATTTTGGCATGGTACGATAATTATGGTCGTAAGACCTTGCCTTGGCAACTTGAGAAAACACCTTATCATGTTTGGCTATCTGAGGTTATGTTACAGCAAACTCAAGTCGTGACGGTGATTCCCTATTTTACGCGTTTTATTGAGCGTTTTCCGACCATCGTAGATCTCGCTAAAGCATCAATTGATGACGTGTTGCATTTATGGACTGGGCTTGGCTATTACGCCAGAGCCCGTAACTTGCATAAAACCGCACAAACTGTTGCCGATAAATTTGCTGGCGTGTTCCCGACCCAATTTGATGATGTACTGAGTTTACCCGGTATTGGTCGTTCAACCGCTGGCGCAATATTGTCACTATCACAACAGCAACATTACACCATTTTAGATGGTAATGTTAAACGTGTCCTTACCCGCTATTTTGCTGTTGAAGGCTGGCCGGGTAATAAAACGGTCGAAAACCGATTATGGCAACTGGCAGAGCAAGTCACACCTGAACAAAATGTTGATAAGTTCAATCAGGCTATGATGGATATTGGCGCAATGATTTGTACACGTAGTAAACCAAAATGTACGCTCTGCCCACTCCATCAAGAGTGTATCGCATATAAAACCGATAGTTGGCAAGCGTACCCAACTAAAAAACCCAAAAAAACCATTCCAACCAAAACCGCTTATTTTTTAGTGCTCGCACAAGAGCAGTCCATTTGGTTAGAAAAACGACCACCCGCGGGAATATGGGGAGGATTGTATTGCTTTCCTCAATTTTCATCTTACGATGAGATTACACCCTGGCTCGCTAAACATCACATAACAACGAGCTCACTCACCCAATTAATCGCGTTCAAACACACGTTTAGCCATTTTCACCTCGATATGGTACCGATTTATACTCTCGTCACAAAAAATAAAAATGGCCTAGATGAATCCAATGGCTGTTGGTATGATTTGATTAATTCACCTCAAATTGGGCTTGCAACACCAGTCAATAACTTATTGAAGCAATTGTCGAGCCAAACACAATCATCCCTTTTGAGCTAGTCATTTTTAAGCTATAATTTTGACAGTAAAAACCAAAGGATAAGATTATGAGTAGAACAATTTATTGTCATTATTTAAAGAAAGATGCTGATGGGCTTGATTTCCAACTTTATCCCGGTGAGCTAGGTAAACGCATTTTTAACGAAATATCAAAAGAAGCATGGGCAAAATGGATGAAAACCCAAACCATGCTCATCAATGAACACAAACTCAATATGATGAATCCCGAGCATCGAAAACAAATTGAAAATGAGATGGTCAAATTTTTATTTGAAGGGCAAGATATTACGATTGCGGGTTACAAACCAGAAAATTAACTTTTATTTTAGGTGTTCAATGTAATGAGTACAAAGATAAATTATTTAAAGATATTTTGTTTGTGTGCGATAACGGCATTTTTAGCAGCCTGTTCTGGTGGTTCAAAGAATAATGACCAAGATACACCAATCTATGTGAAAGATACTAATGCGTTAAATATTCTTATTAGCCAATATGCCAATAATATTGAACAGATTTGGGGAAGCAAAGAAGTCTTAATTGCTGGACCTAAAGATTACGTACAATATAGTGATGACTTACAAACGCGTGTCCATATTAACTTTGTCTCCGGTAAACTGACCATTGAAACCTTATCAGATGATCCGATTAATCAGTTAAAATCAGCGATTGTTACAACCTTGTTGATGTCAGAACCCGAAGATATCATTAAGCAGTCACAATCAAGTTATGATGTTAAAAAAGAGCCGTTTCTGTATAAACAAATATTAGACGAAACCGGTCAACCCATTCGTTGGGAATGGCGTGCCGTGCACTTTGCACAATATGTTATTGATAATCAATTAAAAATTAGATTATCTGGCAATAAACAAATTAGCTACGTTACCCTAAACTTAGTGGCTAACCATGTGAATGAACGTGCACATAAATTTTTACCGTTAGTCCGTGAATCCGCTGCTCAATACCATCTTGATGAAAGATTAATTCTAGCAATCATGGAAGTGGAATCCAACTTTAACCCCTTTGCGGTCAGTCGTAGTGATGCTCTAGGATTAATGCAAGTTCAGCAACATACGGCGGGACGAGATCTCTATAGTCGTTGGGGGAAACGTGGTGAACCGACACGCGCTTTCTTACTTGATCCGCGTAATAATATTAATATGGGGTCAGCGTATTTAGCCTTAATTAGAGATGGCTATTTAGCTGGCATTAATAATCCAATTTCCATGCGATATGCCATTATTACCTCTTATAATGGTGGTGCCGGTAGTGTATTACGCACATTCTCTGATGACCGCAAAAAAGCGGTAGACGTGATTAATTCACTCACGCCTGAGCAGGTTTATAAAAAACTAACATCATCGCATGCGTCGCAAGAATCGCGTAACTACTTGATTAAAGTTAACCGTATTTTGACACAATAAGACGATGGTAAGACATAATAACGGGCCCAATATTGAACAGGAAAAAGTCACGATTAGCTGTATGATTGACTTGTACTGCACCAAAAAACACGGGCAACCCAAAAACCAATTGTGTCAGGAATGTGAAGACCTAAAAACCTACGCGATGGCAAGGCTGACGTATTGTCGTTATGGTGAGCAAAAATCGACATGTGAAAAATGTCCGACACATTGTTATCGTAAAGATTACAAACAAAAAATAAAGCAGGTGATGCGATTTGCCGGTCCAAGAATGATGTTATACCATCCAATTATGGCACTGCGTCACTTATATAAAAATTTAAAACATAAGCAATAAATATAATAAATACTATGCCAACATCACTGCCAGAAGATAATTACCAACACTTACTTGATGAAAAAGTTAAACAGACTCAAACGTTATTTGCACCGTTTGCTCTGCCCCAACTCACTGTTTATCCTTCACCCCCTCGACACTATCGTATGCGTGCTGAGTTTAGAATATGGCAAAAAGGTGAAGATATTTATCATGTTATGTATGATCAAAAAACACGTCAACGCATTAGAGTTGAACATTTTCCTGTTGCAACGAAAATCATTAATGATGCCATGACAACGCTTATTGCGTTACTTAAACCCAATGATATTTTACGTTATAAGTTATTTCAGGTGGATTACCTGTCATCACTTAGTGGCCAACTGATTATCACACTACTCTATCATCGGCGTCTTGCTGAAGATTGGCAAGTACAAGCCCGTTTACTTAAAGAGCAACTCATTACATTAGGCTTTGATGTGAATATTGTCGGTCGCGCATCAAACCAGAAAATCAGTGTTGATAAAGACTATGTTTACGAAAAACTCCCTATTCTTGGGCGTGATTACACTTATCAACAAATTGAAAATAGTTTCACTCAACCGAATGCTCACATTAATATTGATATGTTGTCTTGGGTGATTAACTTAACTAAAAACGCGACAGACGACCTACTTGAACTCTATTGCGGTAATGGCAATTTCTCGATTGCTTTAGCGCAAAACTTCCGTCAAGTTATCGCAACTGAAGTGGCAAAAACGTCAGTGAAGTCGGCATTACATAATATTGAAATTAATCATGCCGACAATGTCAACATTGTTCGCCTATCAGCAGAGGAATTTACTCAAGCAATTCATGGCGAACGTGATTTTAAACGTTTAAATGGAATACGCTTATCCGATTATACATTTAATACCGTTTTAGTTGACCCACCACGCAGTGGATTGGATAATGAAACACTTGCAATGGTTGCCAAATATCGCACGATTATTTATATTTCATGCAATCCGCTAAGTCTGAAAGATAATTTGTCTTTTCTCAGTAAAACTCATAAAATTGAACATGCCGCTGTCTTTGATCAGTTTCCTTACACAAAACATCTTGAAATAGGCATGGTTTTAAGTAAAATTGATCGGTAGCTCTTATGAATATTCATTTATTCAATGAGTTAGCCTTGCAAAATATAAAAAAATTATAAAAAAAAACCCTAACCGAAGTTAGGGGTGCATTAAATTGCAAGGAATGGATGAAAGGAAATAAAACAATGAAACAACTATAACTCTAGGCTTCATTGTTAAATAAGGATAGCAGGCATCTTCGTACTGAAAGATGACATAGAAATGACAAAATGGTCATGATTATATCATTAAGAAATTTTTATTTACTTATTAATATATAGTATGTAGCCTTCGGTTAAGTCTATAGTCAATATCAAAGGAAATATCGCTAAAATGAAATTATTGGTTGTTGAGGATGAAGTCAAGACGGGTGAATATCTTCGTCAAGGATTGGTTGAATCTGGTTTTATTGTTGATCTCACTAATAATGGGCTTGATGGCTATCATCGCGCGATGACTGAAGATTATGATTTGATTATTTTAGATGTCATGCTACCTGATATAAGCGGCTGGAAAATCGTGCAGTCGTTACGTGAAGGTCAAAAAGATACGCAAATTATTCTCTTAACCGCAATGGGCAGTGTTGAAGATAAGGTTAAAGGATTTAACCTAGGCGCTGATGATTACTTAGTTAAACCGTTCTCTTTTGCTGAACTGTTAGCTCGCATTAAATCACTACTAAGACGCAATGTCCCACAGGTTAATTTACATCAATTAACAATGGCTGATTTGGTTATGGATTTACCCAAACGTACTGTCACCCGTGCGGGTAAACGCATTGATTTAACCAATAAAGAATTTTTACTCTTAGAATACTTCCTACGCTATCAAGGTGAAGTATTACCGCGTTCATTAATCGCGTCTCAAGTATGGGATATGAATTTTGATAGTGATACTAACGTGATTGATGTTGCTGTGCGTAGACTGCGCAACAAAATCGATGCAACATTCGAACCTAAATTAATTCATACTGTTCGTGGAATGGGCTATAAACTTGATATTATCGCTGAAGAAAAAATATAACAACCGAACACGTTTTTTTTCGACTATAAAAATGCCTGTTATCGCATGCCTATTGGCATGTACTTTACTTTATGTTTTGAGTTACTTTATTGAACGCTCTTTTGAAAAATATGTCATTGCGCAAAATGTCACAGAACTCAATTCAGTGATCGATTCACTCGAACGGGAATTGTCTTATTATGACCCTGAAGCCGAACGTAATGATCTTATCCAAAATATTTTATTAATTTTAGCCAGTCATTATCAACTTTTTGTCAATATTACTGACGAAAACAAAAATATCCTATACAAAACACGTGGCCCGAACTTATTGCAAGTGCGTAAAAATATTGATGTTGAAAACATCATTGAAACCCATGGTTCAGCCATTTGGAATTATGATCAGCATTCTTATCGTATTGCCGCATCGAGTGTTACAGCGGCAGATCAAAAAGAATATACTATCATTGTTGCTGTCAGTCGTGATCTGCAATTAGAGTTTACCGAAAGACTGCATAATGGTTTGCTGATCTTAATTACGATTTCGTGTGTTTTAGTCCTGCTTGGAACACTACTAACCATTTATCTGACGCAAGAACCGATTAATCGACTGATCAAAAAAATTGGGTCAGTCAATTCAAAAAGCTTAAACAACCGTATTCAGCCCTCTTCATTGCCAGCTAAGTATGCCAGTTTAGTTGATGCATTTAATGACATGATTTCACGCATGGAGACGCTATTTCAGAGGCAACATAATTTTACCGCCGATCTTGCCCATGAAATGCGTACCCCCATTACCAATTTAACAACACAAACACAAATTGCGTTAAACAACGCCAGAACGGCGGATGAATATAAAGAAATCCTCTATTCAAATTTGGAAGAATTCGAAAGGCTTACGCAAATTATTACCGATATGCTGTTTTTAGCACAAGCGGATAACAAACAGCTTGTTCCACAGCTTGTTGAAGTGGATCTGTCTAATATGTTTGCGATGATGTTCGACTACTATGAATACCTAAGTGAAGAAAAAGACATTCGTTTAAAACTGCAAGGTACCTGCCCGTCAATTCAAGGCGATAAATTGATGATAGGACGAGCTGTCGGTAACTTGCTATCAAATGCGATTCGCTATACTCCTGATAATCAAACGATCACGGTCACACTGAGCCAAGTCAGTAATAAATTGGTCAAAGTGGTGATCGCAAATCCTGGTAAAAAAATCGAAGCCAGACATTTACCATTACTGTTTGATCGCTTCTATCGACCGGATGAATCACGACAACGTAATGGTGAAGGTGCTGGTATCGGCCTTGCGATTGTGAAATCGATTGTTGAAGCTCATCATGGACGCATCACGGTTGAATCTGACAATGAATCAACCCGATTCATTATGACCTTCCCTATTCCACCTAAAGGCAAAAAATCCGCATAAACGGATCAAAAATTACGTTATTCATTGTGTAACTTGCTGTATAATGTTGACAAAATTGTGTCCAAAATACGCAACGTGCGTTTGTGTTAGATTAATATAATGCTGTAGCGCGTAACGATTCTATTAGGAATAATGTGTGAAGTTTTTAAAAGTTCTAAAATTTTTACTAAAGTTTGCGATTGGTTGCATCCTGTCTGGGATGGTTGTCGCAATAGCTGGGTATTACTACTATTCGCAAGATTTGCCTGACGTTGTTCAGCTTAAAGACGTCAGACTGCAAACCCCGATGCAAGTTTTAAGTAGTGATGGAGAACTGATTGCCACATTCGGTGAGCGACGCCGTATTCCATTAAAATATGAAGACATCCCACCAGTCGTATTACAAGCCGTTATTGCAACGGAAGATTCCCGTTTTTATGATCATTTTGGCGTTGATCCTGTCGGGATTTTGCGTGCGATGTATATCGGATTGAAAAATCGTAGTTTTTCTCAAGGCGGTAGTACGATTACCCAACAAGTTGCTAAAAACTTTTTCCTAACCCCTGAAAAAAGTATTGGTCGAAAAATCCGTGAAATGATTTTGGCGATTCGGATGGAGAAAGAACTCTCCAAAGAAGAAATTATTGCCCTTTACCTCAATATGATTAACTTTGGTTCAAGAGCTTATGGCGTTGGCTCTGCGGCTTATACTTTTTTTGGTAAACAACCGAATGAATTAACCATTAGTGAAGCTGCACTTTTAGCCGGTTTACCCAATGCGCCATCCGCCTATAATCCAATTTATCACCCAGATCGCGCTTTAACGCGACGTAACTGGGTATTACACCGCATGTTGGATCAAGGGTTTATTGACCAACAACAATATGAACATGCTATTGCGGAACCATTGAATGTCGCCTATCACGTACCAAAAATCGCTTTCTCAGCACCTTATGTTGCCGAAATGGCAAGGCAATTCATGTATGATAAATTTGGCGAACAAGCCTACACTGACGGTTATAAAGTTTACACAACCATTTCAAAATTAGACCAAGTGACCGCCACCAATGCGATTCATGACCAAGTCATTAATTATGATATTCGTCATGGTTATCGCGGGCCAGAAAGAACATTATGGAAAGCTGACGAAGCAGCCTGGAGTGAGGATAAAATCTTATCCGCTCTTGGTAACTATATGTGTTATAACGAGCTATGCCCGGCAGTAGTGATTAAGGATAATGACACTCAGGCGACAGCACTATTATCCGATGGCAAAAAAATCCAAATAAGTTTTGATGGCGTAAAATGGGCGAGAGCTTACATTAATGACAATCAACAAGGTCCATTACCAACAACGGTGTCCTCGGTCATTAAAGCGGGTCAACAAATCTGGGTAAAACAGCAAGATAATCAATGGATGCTGGCACAAATTCCAAGTATTAATGGCTCACTGGTGTCAATCAATTCAGATAATGGTCAAATTCGTGCATTGGTTGGTGGGTTCAACTACAATATCAGTAAGTTTAATCGCGCCACACAAGCCATAAGACAGATTGGTTCAACCATAAAACCATTTATTTATACTGCAGCATTAGACAAAGGCTTAACCATGTCAACCATGCTCAATGATGCGCCAATTATGCGTACCAATGCAGGGAGTGATGCGTGGCGACCTAAAAATTCACCACCTGTATATCAAGGTCCACTGCGTTTACGTGTTGGCCTCAGCATGTCAAAAAACGTGATGATGGTAAGAACCTTACGTGCAATTGGTGTTGATTATGCCGCGACGTATCTTGAACGCTTTGGTTTCCCTAAAGATAATATTTCACGCCATGAATCATTAGCATTAGGTTCTGCATCATTTACACCACTACAAGTCACCCGTGCTTATGCGGTACTTGCTAACGGCGGTTATTTGGTTACCCCTTATTTAATTGATCGCATTGAATACAGTGAAGGTGGCGTTATTTATCAACATGCGCCAGAAATTGCATGCCATGACTGCCTAATAGAATTGGCCGATGAAAATCGAGACCGTCAAGTCAATCTTGATAATGTCGAAAATGTGATTCAATCATCAGGGGCTGACGAGCCAGAACAATCAAAATTAAAAGCGGATGATAGTATGCTACTGCCAGATCCTAGCATTCCGTTCGATCGCTTGATTAATCCAGATGGCAGCGTTGCACAGGCGATTGATGAAAATAAAACCAAAGGCCCTGTTTATGCACCCCACGTGATTAGCAGTGATATTGCATTTATCATAAAAGATGCACTGAAATCTACAATTTGGGGCGATCCAAATGGCTTATGGACAGGAACTGCTTGGCGTTCAAAATCACTTGGCCGCAAAGATATTGGCGGTAAAACCGGTACGACAAACTCATCAAAAGATGTGTGGTTTGCTGGTTTTGGCGCAAATATTGTCACGACAGTGTGGCTTGGATTCGATGACCACCGCCGTGAACTGGGTAAAGCAAGACGTGACACGCTCAGTAATAATTCCTATATTGCAGCAGAAGGGGGTGCCGTTACCGCAAATCCGGTATGGAATGATTATATGTCAGTTATTTTAAAAGATATTCCACAGCAGCAAGACATTAAACCTGCCACGGTTATTTCGGTATTAATTGATAAAAAGAGCGGATTGCTTGCCACTCAACCAGGCAACGATGCAATCATGGAATATTTTATTGAAGGCACAGAACCGACCAAATATGCAACAAAAGAGGTTGGAACGAAAGTGACTGATGAAAATGGAAATACATCAGAACTATTTTAATAAGGCAAATAATCAAGATAACGCATTATGAATGGATTTATTCGAGTTATTGGTGGAAAGTGGCGCGGACGTAAACTGCCCGTTTTAGATAACGAGGGCTTACGCCCAACCACCGACCGCGTTAAAGAGACACTCTTTAATTGGCTCATGCCAGTCATCCATGACGCGAACTGCCTTGATTGTTTTGCTGGAAGCGGTTCACTCGGGTTTGAAGCGTTATCGCGTGGCGCAAAACACGCGACACTGCTTGAAAAAAACCGCACTGCGGCTCAACAGCTTAACAAAAATAAGCAGTTACTACAGATCCAAAATGGACACATTTTGCAAACCGATACCATCAACTGGTTAGCCTCATCTGCCGATCAAAAATTTGATGTGGTTTTTGTTGATCCCCCTTTTCATCATGGACTTGCGTCTAAAACAATACAACGCCTTGAAACATATGATTGGCTATCAAACGGTGCCTATATCTATGTTGAAACCGAACAAAATGGTTTACTCAGTCGTGATGTTCCGCTAAATTGGACATTACACCGTGAAAAAACCACAGGCCAAGTTCATTCATATTTATTTATTAGAGAAAATGCGTAATGTTTATTATTATTGGCAAAATAGTCTACCTTTTGATTTGGTTATTCTTATTATTTAATCTGGTTTTTCCTTATCCTAAACCAGCTAATGTGGTGGCTTACATCGCACTCGCCTCATTTGCTATTGTGCATGGACTACAAGCCTGGTTACTTAGCTCTACTTTAAGTAGCCAAGAAAAACAACAAGATCGCTTTAAAGTGCTACGAATGTTTATATTTGGTGTATTCGAAGTATTAAGCTGGAAACAAAAAAACACTAAATCATAAAAAAATACTTGCCAGAAAAATGATTTTTTGTATAATGCTCACCTCTTCACAAGAAGAGTCTCAAAGCGGGAATAGCTCAGTTGGTAGAGCGCAACCTTGCCAAGGTTGAGGTCGCGAGTTCGAACCTCGTTTCCCGCTCCAATTATTCTTCTAAAGACATCTAAATAAGTCCATAACCTTTTAATTACACTTGTAATCCCAATTTTATTGCCCGTTTTAAGCCATTACAATTCGCTTAAAGAAAGTACAATTAAGTCCACCGTTATATTCATCTTAGACAACCGTTTTACTGGGTATTTTGCCTTATTTCCATGTTGTATTGCATTAGGTCCATATTCGGTTATGACATTCTGCTGTTTCTTGTTCTTTAGTCATTTTTGACATTTAAAACCCTTTGAACAATGAACAAGAGGATATAGCACTATGACACTGCTAACCGATTTATCTATCAGACGAGCCAAACCTACTGCCAAAGCCTATACCCTTAAATACGGCGCAGGTCTTTATCTTAACATTAAGCATAATAGTACTAAACAATGGTTGTTTCGCTTTTATTGGGACGGTACACAAAAATGTATTTCCTTTGGGGTTTACCCAAATGTGGATTCAAGGCAAGCACTTTCTTTACGGCAACATGCTTTAGATTTAATTACTTCGGGCATTGGCCACAGAACAAGCAGAAAGAGTGTGATTAAGCCGGTGGCTATGGTCTGTCAGTCTAAGTTAACCTTTGCTGAGTATGCGCAGATATGGAAGGAGTTTAAGTTTAGGAAGTTAGGTTTAGACAGAGCCAGTAAAAGGCAAAGTACACACATTCAAATTGAGTGTTATTTGTATTACCTTTATTAGGTAATAAGGTATTAACAGAGATACCCCGTGACGATGTATTAGCGGTTCAGAGTAAGATTGAACAGCGCGGAGCGTTGTCAATTGCTGAGAAGTGCCGCAGTTGATTGAATGAAATCTTTCGTCATGCTATTGCGGAAGGTTTTATTGAGCATAATCTAGCGAGTGATTTGGATATTATCGCGTTACCCCAACGCCCTACTTTACATAATCCTTTTTTGAAACTGGACGATTTTACAGGCTTTAAAGTATTATCAAGGATCTAAACAAACGCAGTTAGGGATTTATTTGTTGTTGCTAACAGGCGTCCGAATAGGTGAGTTAATACAGGCTACCCATTAGCATTTTGATTTAAAGAATAATCTGTGGTTAATCCCTGCTGATAGTGTGAAACAGCTACAAGAGCAAGTTAGGAATAGCTCTAAAGAGATACCGCCTTATATTGAGCCATTACCTAAACAGGCAGTAATCATTATTCAGTAGCTGTTAAGTTGTCGCTTTCATGGTCAACGTTATTTGTTAGCCCATTGCTATGACTTAACACAGATGGTTAGTGAAAATACACTGAATACGGCATTAAAGCGTATAGGCTATAGTGACAGGCTGACAGGTCATAGTATTCCGGCAACGATTTCAACGGCTTTAAATGAGTTGGGTTATCCTAAAGAATGGATTGAGGCACAATTATCTGCGGCTTATAATCATGCTGAGTATATTGAACAAAGACGAAACATGATGCAGGAATCGGCGGATAAGCTCGATAAATGGGAGGCACAGAAACTAAAATAGCTAAGTAAAGCTACTTGCATGCAGTTTTCAAAAAGTAAAAATGCTTTCATTAAGACAGCGCTTTTACTTATCCTTCATATTTTTTAATTGTTCTTCACTATATATTTTTAAAACTTTTAGAGTATCTTCACAACACCATGACATGTCTTCTTTTCCAACGATCTCTTGAACAGTTTGTTGGTTGAAGGGAATTTCATGCTGAAATGAAGGATTTTTAGTTTTATCAACTTGTATTTTCGCGCCATCATTTACCCAATGTGCTTCTAACCTGACATTAAGATTTTGCCATTCAATATTTTTACGTTGTCTATCTTTTTTTAACGTATAAAAGAATGCTGAATTTCCATTAGGTGTTGGATGGTTTGCCATTAGCATCAATAACAAGGGAATTCCCCACTCTGGTAAATAACTGTAAAACCAAACCCCATAACTATCAGCTACTCTAACCATCTCTATAAATTCTGATTGGGCGAGCTTTCCCTTTCCTCCCCGTAGATGCCTACAAATGATATAGGCTCGAGATAAGGAGTCAAAATCCATGAAATTAAATCGGCGTTCTTTCGCTTGAGCGTATGAGGTTATATAAGCATTTCCCTTTAAACCTGAAAAACGTGCTGTATTGGATGAAAGTGGACAAAACTCACCGTTTGATGGTGGCTCTTTATGGGCAAAATGTGCAGAATATCTTTCATTGGGAGTCATAATGCCTTTATCTATTACGACTTTATTACATGAAATACATCGTAGTTTCGGCCAGTGCAAAGAGTCACGTAACTTACCTTTCACTGTTTCTTCAAATTCTTCGATATAAATTTCTTCCCAACTCTCCCCATTTAGATATTCTGCTTTTCTCATCTCTTCCTCTCAATATGGAACACATCTAGTACTCTAACACAACAAAAAATACAAATAACAAAAGAATATATTTATTTTTTAGTAGTTATTCCAAGACTAAGTCCCATTGGAATCTGCTCAAGAGCAATAAGCATGCTATTGTCTGTAATAATTCTATCATCATACAAAACTGCATATGACGGAAACCATTTGAGTGTTTCTTGATCAAATTCATAAATTAATCTTTTTACTGGCATTTCTCTAGCTTTCAATTTAGCTATGAATTGAGCTGCTTGTGCTGCTGCATCGGGTAATTTATCATGTCCTTCATAGCTTATTTTGATATCTTTGCTTCTAAAAAGAAATGACACTTGGCAGTTATCTTGAAATGTCTGAATATCAAGTATTGGATTCTTTCTATCAGCTAATTTTTTTAGCAGCTTTTTAAACCATTTATGAAGTGCTGCATAAGTATCTTTACCTGCCTCAGTAGCAATTTTAGTTACAAATGGATTCCAAACAAGAAGTAAAAAGACCACCCCTACTCTAATCAATTCTTGTGCCAATTCGGCAGAATTATGAGAAAGATCGAGCTGATTAATTGGAAGAGGAGCATCTTCTATTACTTGCTTGACCCATTCTATGTCAACTTCTCTTGGGTCAGTACCAAAATCAATCCAAATATCATCAGATAGCGTTGGAAGAACTTTTGGTGAGAGCACTGATATTTTAGTATCTAGCCCAAGTTCTTGAAATTTTAAAATTTCACCTCCAGCATAAAATGCCAAAATTGCTACTATAAATTTTTCATCAAATTTATTTTCAAAATAAGCACTTTCTAGAACTTGTCCAAGTGGTTTGCCCGGATCATGGCTATGTAATAAAATAAAAGGGTCATTGTTGATTTGGTTAACTAATTCAACTGGATCAACTGGTACAATAATTTCACCAGCATCATTTTTTGAATTTGTCCAAATAATCCCTGAGATCACTTTACCAAAAGCCCCCTTTTGGGAATGATGTAGTATTGCTTTATTAATCCAACTTTGTGCTTCTGGGGTATTCTTGATGAAATTGGACATAAAAAACTCCGTATTGTATCTCTTTTTTTAAACAAAGTAATAATCATATTAATGATTATCTTTTAGAAAAAAAGTAAATAATAATTTAGTAAATAATTACTATTACTAATTAAAATAAATTATTATCTATAAGTCAGTTAACTAATTAGATATTTTGAAAAATTATGCGCTCATTTTCGGCGTATCATATCAAGAGGACGCGTTAAAAAAGGTTACCAACGGCCCGATGCGCCACCTCCGCCACTTCGGCCACCGCCACCAAAACCACCTCGAGAACTGCCTCCGCCAAAGCCGCCACCGAATCCACCTCGTGGACCACGTCCATTTCCGCCCATTTGTTTACGCATCGTAAACATCGCTGAAAAAAGAGTACTTGCAACAAACGTTAAAAAAAGAATGGGTAATACAATTGTCACTGGCATACCGAGGAAAAGTGAAAAACCACTGGTCGATAAACCATTAAGTAATCCTGTCACTAAGTTACGTTTGCCCGGCGATGCTTTTAGTCCCGCAAAGGGTAAAAGTAGGCTAATCACCAAACAAATGATAAAAGAGACGATTGCATAATTCATTAATGGTGATGCATATTCACTATCAAAGACATCTTGAATGCTAGTAAGTTGTGCGATACCATTTTTTTCAGTTGGCTCAACATGGTTAAGTATATCGATGATTGACGTTAAGCTATGATCAATGCCTTGATAAAAGTCATTTTGACGAAAAGCGGGAATAAGGGATTGCTCAATAATACGCTTTGCTTTGATATCGGGCAATTCACCTTCTAAACCGTAGCCAACTTCGATCCTCACTTGACGATCTTGTTTAGCAATAATCAATAAAACACCGTTATCGATGCCTTTTTTGCCTATTTTCCATTGTTCAAATGCGCGTGTCGCATATTGTTCAATAGTTTCACCGTCTAGTGTCGTAATCATTAATACCGCGATTTGCGAACCATCTGCGTGAGCGTTTTCAAAGTTGATTAATTTACTGTCGAGCTGTGTGATTTGCTGTGAGCTTAACGTCCCCGTTGTATCAATCACACGTTGAGAAAACGCAGGTATTGCTACCAACGCATTCGCTTGGTAGCAAAAAAAGAACAACACAATCAACAACGATTTAAATAATCGCATAATCAGTCAATTATTCAAAGCTAACAACAGGTGGGGTTGAAATTTGTTTTTCATTTTCAACCGCAAATTGCGCTTTTGGTTTAACATCCAAATAATCCGCGATTAATTTAGCGGGTAAACGTCTAATGTAAGTATTGTAATCTTGAATTGACTCAATATAGCGACCGCGCGCCACTGAGATTCGGTTCTCAGTGCCCTCTAACTGTGCCATGAGATCTTGGTATAAAGGGTTAGCTTTTAAATCAGGATAACTTTCACTTACCGCAATTAAACGACTTAATGAAGAACTTAATTGTTGTTGAGCTTGTTGGAATTTTGCTATCACTTCAGGATCCGTTAATTGGTCAACATTGACTTGAATTGAACCGACTTTTGCCCTGGCTTGGGTCACTTGCAGTAACACCTCTTTTTCGTGTTGCGTATACCCTTTTACGGTATTGACTAAATTCGGCACTAAATCCGCGCGACGTTGATATTGGTTAAGCACTTCAGACCAAGATGCAGCGACTTTCTCATCATGAGATTGAATGCTGTTATAACTATTAAATAGCATAAAAGCACCCACTACAATCAAGATTAAAATCACGTAGAATGGTTTAAATTTCATCTATTTACCTTTACCCATAAACTTATTTTATTATTGGTCGATGATAGTGGCCTATATCACATTTGCTCACTAGCATCGATGATTTGGGTATCCAATGATACCCTGTATTGCGTGTTAAATTAGTTCTTAAATGAATGAATCGGCGCAGGAATACGTCCACCACGTCGAATAAAATCAGCTGAACTAAATTTATTGACTGGCATGATTGGGGCATGACCTAATAAACCACCAAACTCAACATTATCACCCACTTTCATACCCGCCGCAGGAATAATACGAACCGCTGTTGTTTTATGGTTAATCACACCAATTGCCGCTTCATCTGCAATAATCGCCGAAATAGTTTCAGCGGGTGTATCTCCCGGAATCGCAATCATGTCGAGTCCGACGGAGCAAACACACGTCATGGCTTCTAACTTTTCAAGGTTTAATGAACCCTTATTAACGGCATCAATCATTCCGGCATCTTCAGAAACAGGAATAAAAGCACCACTTAACCCACCGACGTGGCCACAAGCCATCACGCCACCTTTTTTAACGGCATCGTTTAGCATCGCGAGCGCAGCCGTCGTACCATGAGTACCGACCACTTCAAGGCCCATTTCTTCGAGAATATGCGCAACCGAATCACCGATGGCAGGTGTTGGTGCTAATGATAAGTCGACAATACCAAATTGTACGCCTAGACGTTCAGAGGCTTCTTTACCAACTAATTGCCCCATACGCGTAATTTTAAACGCCGTTTTCTTGATGGTTTCAGCAACAACATCGAAAGACTCGCCTTTTACTTTCTCAAGTGCACGTTTTACAACGCCAGGCCCACTGACGCCAACATTTATCACACAGTCAGCTTCACCGACCCCATGAAATGCCCCCGCCATAAATGGATTATCTTCAACGGCATTGGCAAAAACCACTAATTTAGCACATGCCATGCTGTTATTATCCGCCGTTAACGCAGCAGCTTCTTTAATGATTTCACCCATACGTTTGACGGCATCCATGTTAATGCCTGTTTGGGTTGAGCCCACGTTAACCGATGAACAAACACGTTCTGTTTCAGCTAATGCTTTAGGAATTGAGTCGATTAAAATTTTATCGCCCTTATGAAACCCTTTTTGCACTAATGCAGAAAAACCACCAATAAAGTTAACGCCAACCGCTTTGGCAGCCGCATCGAGAGTCTTTGCAAATTCAACATAATCTTTATCATCACTTGCGCCTGCAATTAATGAAATCGGCGTGACGGAGATACGTTTATTGATAATTGGGATCCCGAACTCAGATGAAATATCTTCACCTACTTTAACCAAATTACCGGCTAGACGTGTAATCTTGTCATAAATTTTTTGGCGAGCTTTAACGCCATCGCTATCAATACAATCCAGTAATGAAATTCCCATTGTAATGGTACGAATATCGAGTTTTTCTTCCTCGATCATTTTGATCGTTTCAAGGATCTGCTTAGTTTCCATTATAAAATACCTTTAAATGAGATTATAAACGATGCATCGCATCAAAAATTTCTTCACGTTGAATGTTCACTTTAACGTTTAAGTTATCGCCAGTTTGAATTAACGTATTTTTTACTTCTTCAAAAGAGACATCGATTTTTGATAAATCCAGTAACATAATCATCGTAAAGTAATCCCCCATGATGGTTTGTGTTACATCCAAAATATTGATGTTAAGTTCATATAGCTTTTGACTTACGCCAGCAATAATCCCAGTTTGGTCTTTACCTATCACAGTCAAAATGGTTTTCATTAAATTCTCCGTGCAAAATTTATACAAGTTAAAAAATATTTGTCAGCCAACTATAATAACATCTTCAAAAATTATCTAAATAGGAGTAGATTGGTTTATCAAAAAAATTATAGCGATATTTTCCATATAAAGGTCAATAATTATGGTGTCATTTGAAAAATCAAATAAATTAGAGCACGTTTGTTACGATATTCGCGGCCCTATTCTCGATTATGCAAAAAAACTTGAGGAAGAAGGTCAAAAAATTCTTAAGCTTAATATAGGTAATCCCGCCCCATTTGGTTTTGATGCCCCTGATGAATTGCTTGTAGATGTCATTCGTAATTTACCGACATCACAAGGTTATTGTGACTCAAAAGGTTTATACTCTGCACGCAAAGCAATTATGCAAATGTATCAAGCTCGTGGTATCCAAAACCTTGATGTGGAAGATATTTACATTGGTAATGGTGTCTCTGAACTGATCGTACAATGTATGCAAGCTTTACTCAATACTGGTGATGAAATTTTAGTCCCGATGCCTGATTACCCACTTTGGACGGCTGCAATCAGTTTGTCTGGCGGTAGTGCCGTTCACTATGTTTGTGATGAAGAACAAGACTGGCAGCCTGATTTAGAAGATATTAAGAAAAAAATCACACCAAGAACCAAAGGGTTAGTGATTATTAATCCAAATAACCCAACCGGTGCTGTTTATAGTAAAGAGAATTTACTTGAAATTGCTGAGCTTGCTCGTCAACACAATTTTATCATTTTTGCTGACGAAATTTACGATAAAATTTTATATGATGATGCGGTGCATCACTCAATCGCCGCCTTAGCACCGGATCTGTTTGTTGTGACCATGAGTGGTTTATCCAAAACCTATCGTGCGGCCGGTTTTAGACAAGGTTGGATGGCTTTATGTGGGCCTAAAAAACACGTAAAAGGCTATATTGAAGGACTGAATATGCTAGCATCAATGCGCTTATGTGCTAATGTTCCTCTTCAACATGCTATTCAAGCTGCATTAGGTGGCTACCAAAGTATTAATGAGTTCATTAAACCTGGTGGACGTCTTTATGACCAATGTATGATAGCTTGGAAAATGTTAAATGATATTCCTGGTGTCTCGTGTACTAAACCACAAGGTGCACTGTATTTGTTCCCGAAATTAGATATGAAAAAGTTTAATTTGCATAATGACCAAAAATTAGTGCTCGATTTTTTACTGCAAGAAAAAGTCTTACTTGTACAAGGAACCGGATTTAACTGGCATAAACCTGATCATGTGCGAATCGTTGCCCTACCCCATACAGGTGAACTTGACGATGCAATTCAGCGCTTTGCTCGCTTCTTGTCCAATTATCGTCAATAAAAATAAAAAATATGAGGCTCACAAAATGAGCCTCTTTTTTATATATGCTTTCATATCTCTTTAATAATTATCATCTTTAAATTACACCTAAAATAAGCCGTATAAAATCGTTCAAATTTCATCCTTTCTTTTAATATTACTGTCACATTTTTTTAATAATAGTGTCACAATTGATTGTTAACTTATTGCTCATTTCATCACCGACAATAAGGTTATCGATTATCATGACATCTCGCGTTTTTGTTAAATTAACAACAAGTTTAATTTTACTCAGTCTTGCTCAATCGAGTTTTGCACTCGATAACAGAACCATCAAAGCGACCGAACTGATTACTGATTTTAGTTTACTCAATAACAGTGAAGCCGGTCGCAATTTACTACAAGAAAACTTAGCCGTCTCCATCGCTGTCAATAATAATTCAAGTGATGCACAACGTGAACAAGCCATCTACGACAATACTATTATCGCGTTGATCGGTTCAATGAATAACGGTTTATTAGTCGCAGATGCGTTAGGCCCGACAATGAGTCACATCTATTTTTCACAAAATAGTATTAATCAAAAAGATTACTCTTCAACAACCTTTTCACCCAGCTTTGCTAAGCTTTTTTCTCAAGTGAATGCACTCATCCAAATTGATTCAAGTTTTGCAAAAAATTATTTAGCTAACGGCAGTACTGATGGCAAACCTGCAAATCAAGCCGAGGGGATTGATTTACCCGATAGCGGAATATTTAATGTGTATGATGAAGCTTATCACCCATTAGACGAGAATAAAAATAGTGTGGGTAATTCAAGACCAGTACAAGTTTCCCCCTCAAGTATTGACAGTTTTACCGGTAACGACTTTTTTGGTGTTCAAACCGATAGTGCCACCGCGATTTTACCGACAGTAAAAAATAATGCGTCTTTTCCTAGTGGTCATTCTGCCTTTGGTTTCGCCAGTACGACACTCTTTGCCCAACTTGTGCCAGAACGATATCAAAACTTTGTATTACGTGGTTCACAATACGGTAACAGTCGTGTGACACTGGGCGTTCACTATGCGTTAGATGTTATTGGCGCCAGAATTATGACCACCTATACACTTGCACAAATTCTCAACAATAACCCAGAATACCTTAATCAAGATATCAAAGGCTTATTTGGTAATAAAATTACCACTAGTGATGATTTTCAACAATTGATGGTCAATGCACGTAATGACTTAAAAAATATGCTTGAACAAGGCTGTAATGCGACAATTGCGGATTGCTCGGCAAACGATAATGCAACACAAACCGATACCACCGAACAAGATCGTGCCGATTACCTTTGGCGTATGACTTATGGGTTATCCCCCATTGGCGCAACTGACCTTGCACCCGTCGTCCCAGAAGGCGCTGAAATCCTGATTGCAACGCGATTTCCCTATTTAACCGCAGATCAGCGCAGAGACGTTTTAGCAACGACAGAAATTGAATCAGGACATGCTTTAGACAATGGCTCGGGTTGGGCAAGAATCAACTTATTTGATGCGGGAGGAGGGTATGGCGCTTTTAATGGCAATGTATCCATATCGATGGATGCAAGTCAAGGTGGGTTAAGTGCCTATGATGTATGGAATAATAATATTGGCGGTAGTGGACATTTTGAAAAAAAGGGTAGCGGAACCTTAGAATTAAGTGGGCAAAATAGTTTTAATGGTACTACCGATATCAGCGAAGGGACGTTGATTGTGAGTGGTTATCACGGTGACTCAGCCGTAACGGTTAAAGACGGAGCAATGTTAAAAGGTAACGGCACGGTAGGAACGCTAAATGTTGATGCTGCGGGTGTACTTGCTGCACCATCAGTGAATCATGTTTTAACGATAAACGGTGACCTTCATTTAGCACCCAATGCCGTTTATCAAGTTGATGGCATTCATGGTCGCGTTGAATCAAATGGTAAAGCGACAATTGAGGGCAGTCAATTAAAACTCAATTTGACAACCACATCAAGTAATACAGGTAACAGCAGAACTTACCGGTCTCTATTTGATCAAAATTATACCCTGCTGACGGCCTCGCAAGGTATCGAGGGTCAATTTACCTATTCACCACCTGATTACCTTTTTATTGAGCCCACATTAAGTTACAACACTAACAATGTCACTATGCAGCTACAGCGTAATAGCACAGCATTTAGCGATATTGCTCAAACCAGCAACCAACGAAACGTAGCACAAGCCATAAATCAGTTAGCATCAGACAATCCTTTATATGAAGAAATTTTATTAGCAAGTTCACAAAATGCTGTTCGAGCAGCTTACCAACAACTCGATGGCCAACTGTATGCGGATATCACATCGTCATTATTCAACGACAGTCGCCATTTACGCGATACACTTAACCAACGCTTACGGCAAAAAACCGGTGAGGTGGATTTTGCGGAAGTCAAACAAAACCATCATGGTGCATGGATCAGATTACTCAGCACGTGGGGACATACCAATGGCGATAACAATGCACACGGATATAACTCAAAAACGTATGGTGTTCTATTAGGATTAGATAAACTCACTGAAGATAATCAAAGTGTATTCGGTATCTCAACAGGTTATACGCGTAGCTCCGTCAAAGCCCATGGAAGTGCAAGTGCAGATCTCAATAACTACCATCTTGGTTTGTATGCTAGCCATCAATATCATCAGTGGATTATGAAAATCGGCGGTATGTATTCTTGGCATAAGATTGATGCAAGCAGAACGGTTCAATACGATTTAGCCACGCCAGTTCACTTTTCGCCAAATTATCATGCACAATCAAGACAACTGTTTACCGAGCTGAGTTATAATATTGACATGCAACAACTCAAGCTTGAACCCTTTATCAATGTTGCTTACGTCAATATTCAAACCGATGGCTTCAATGAAGGTCAAGCCTCTGCCGCATTAATGACGAATAAACAGCATGATAATATTCTTTTATCGACGCAAGGCGTTCGCTTTGATGCTAAATGGTCAATCACACCAACACTTAACACCTTGTTTAGGAACGAATTGGCTTGGCAACATCAGTATGGAAATTTAGAACGAGATAGCCGTTTAGGTTTTAATGCAGGGACATCCACCTTTACCGTTAATAGTACTTCTGCAGCACGCGATGGGGTAATATTAAAAAGTCATTTAGCTCTTAAAACTGACGATAATCTTGAATTTGTACTGGGTTACAATGGATTCTGGTCTAAAAATATTAAAGATAATAGCCTAAACCTAGGAATAAATTGGGCATTTTGATTTGCAATGATGTAACGATTTAAATAGACGCAAGCCAATATTTTTATAGGGTTGCGTCTTAATGTACGACAACAACTCACCTACGGATAAGACGAGCTATGTTAATCATAACGATGCCTAAACCAAAAAACAGGATTATACCGCTGACGTTTACGTTGTTTCATGGTTTTAACAACCGCATCTAATAGATATTCGTGAGGGGAATGCCCTAATTTTGTTCGATAAGTAAACATTTCAAGGGCTTCTTTATGTGAAAAATTGGTTTTTTCACATACTTGTTGACCGACCATACTATAATGTTGGTTAATCAGCCATTGACCACCAGCCCAAGCGACCCAATCTTCGAGTAACCCAACCATCTGTTTTTTAGCTACATCAATATGTCGAGCTTGTACATTAAACCAATTTTTTGCTATCGGCATCGGCTCATGACGATAAATTTGTGCTTTTTTCATTAATGGACTAATGAACGACACTTCATGATTACCGGTTCCGACAGGATCTAAGGTAATCAAATATTCGACATCAACGCCAGATTTGGACAAAATCGAAGAAAGGTGAGCCCCATTCCAGCCACCCAGACTATGCCCAACAATATAGACTTTCGTCTGTTGACCAATATTTTTTTTGATCTGTTTATAGCGTTCATCAATAGGTTCGACTGACACGGCTTGCGTTGGGTCAACATCTTTTAATTCTTCAAAAAAAACGTCGGTATAACTCAAATAATCAATTTTATAATACAATGCTTTTTCTGTTTCAATGGGGTGTTCAAACCGAGCACTAAGCTCCTTTTCAAAAGACGCCGCTAATGCGCCAATGGTATGATGGGGCCATAGATGCGTAAAAGGTAAGTCGATGTTTCCCCATAAAAAAGACTCTTTATCAGCGGCGCCACCGATAAAAATTATATAAACAGCAGGGTGTATCATAAATCGCGTTTGCTAATAAAGAAAAGATACGCTATTGCAACACAATTAACGATACTTCTCAATATTAGCAATCAACTTTAAATGCCATTTCTTGCAATGCTATACTAACAACGTTTAGTGTGTTTGCTTAACAATCGGGAAATACACTTCCGTAATATTTTGATTAGCTGGCGTGTGATTGGGATCGGTTAAGTAAATTTCAAACGGTGCTGATGAAATCTTATAGCCTTGTGCATCAATCCATTGCATAATTTTGGTATAGACTGATGACAGCGCTGAATAAGGCCCAATTAATTTTGCCATCGCACAGGGTCGACCGTCAAATTGATGTGTACCAGTAACAGACTCTTTGACCGGTATAGCAATCTCGGCATCGAATGCTGCCGGATTGAATTCTCTGTCATGATAAAAGGTCATTGGTGCACCCACCACTGTTAATTTTTGGTCTAACACGGTTTGATATAATTTAGCCATGTTTTGACCAAATTCATTTAAACTCATTTCTAATCGTAAAGAAAAAATATTAATGGTTTTAAAATCAACTAATTGAACACTAATGTTATCTAAATAAGACATGATGTTACCTCCGTTTGTTAAATAATAAATATCTTGATCAATTTGCTGCAAAATAGACGCATAATGCGCAACTTTTTGCTGAATATCGTGTTGTTTTTGTTGGATCAAAATCAGTAACTGCTGATTATCTATAGGTGGCTGTATGAGTTTTGCAATCTCATCTAATGAAAAGCGATATTGCTTTAGCTTGCTAATCAACAACATTGTTTTCAATTGTCTAATATCGTAGTAACGGTAGCCGTTTTCTTGGTTAACATAAACAGGCTTAAGCAACCCAATTTCGTCGTAATAACGTAAGGTATTTGTTGTGACAGTGGTAATCTTTGAAAATTCGCCAATGCTTATCATATATCATTCCTCATGCACTTCATCGTAAAATTTGACTTGAGTATAAATGTTAGTGTAAGGCGAAAGTCAAGCTGCAAATAACAGATAATCGATGAATTATCATTTTCCCAACCCTATTGTTTCGACGTCTGAATCTGTGATCAAAATAACAATCAAAAAAAATGTACAACAATCTGATAGATAACACATTTTAGGTCACACTATAAGTATGCTACAATGCATTAATCATTTGCTTTTAATTATAACAATTGTCATTTTTGTAGATATTTTGACAGGAGAACACTCATGAAATGGGAAGAAAAACGCGACCTGGTTAAAATTGCAACGTGGTATTACCAATATGGTTGGACACAAGCCCAAATAGCCCAAAAAATTGGCATATCTCGTTCAATTATCTCAAAAAAATTACAAGATGCTAAAGACCTTGGTATCGTTGAAATTTTTATTAAAGATGAAACCGCACATACCGTCGAGTTAGAACAGAAATTAGAAATAAAATTTGGTCTTGATGAAGCCATTGTGATTTCAACTCACAATCTTTCTGAAGAAGAAATTTTAAATTCACTCGCCAAAAAAGCAGCGTATTCATTAAGTAAACGTATTGCAAAAATTAACAAATTGGGGATTTCATGGGGTAAAACAATCCGTAAATTTGCCAATGAGTTCCCCTATTTTAATCATAAAGACCTCACCATCGTCCCCTTAATTGGTGGCATGGGCGCCGATGAGATTGACTTGCACTCAAACCAAATCTGTTATGACCTAAAAAAGAAAATGCAGTGTAATTGTAAATACCTTTACGCCCCAGCATTGGTTGAAGACAAAGCGATGAAGCATGACCTTTGCAACAACAAATACATCAATGAGGTGCTTAATGAAGGCAAAACGGTTGATATGGCTATTGTCGGTATTTCAAGCCCTTATGGGCAAAACACCATGAAAGAGATTGGCTATATAACCGATAAGGATGTTGAAGAACTGCGCTATTACGATGTTGTTGGCGATTCAAACTCTCATTTTTACACGGCGGATGGTAAAGAAGCAAACTGTCCGCTCAATGAACATGTGATTGGATTGAGCTTAGCAGAGCTAAAGAAAATCCCGACCGTTGTTGCAATTGTCGGCGGCAATAACAAAGAACAAGCTTTACATGCTGCACTCAAAGCAGAACTGCTCAATATTATCATTATTACGGATAAAATGGCCGAATATATTCTTAATGTGACACATAAATGAATTCTAACGGTTATTTTAGCTGCTTCGGCAGCTTTTTTTTGCTCAAAACAAAAACATAACATTTGTCGATATATGTGACATATGTCATAAATTTGAGATTTGATACTGGATCTTAAATGAAAAAAAACTTATCTTTAAAAATAAGATGATAAAAAATAATCAATTATTTAAATGCGGAGATAACAAAGATGACCATATACAAACAATTGTTAGAAAGAGAAGAAAATAACAACCCCATTAAAGTCGGTGTTATTGGAGCAGGTCAAATGGGTGCCGGCATGATAGCCCAAATCGCAACGATTCCTGGTATGAGTGTCACGGGAATTAGTGACATTAATCTGAGTGCCGCACAAAAAGCGGCCGATGCTTACAATGCGAGCGCAGAAAAGAAAATCGATATTTTGATTGCCAATGACTTTAAAGAGATTATTAATTCAAACCACGTTGAAATTATTGTTGATGCAACGGGCGTTCCTGAAGTCGGCGCTAAAATTGCGTTAGAAACCCTCTTAGCCAAGAAGCATTTAGTCCTTCTAAACGTTGAAATTGATATTACTATCGGCCCATTAATGTATAAATTATTTAAAGCCGCCGATCTCATTTATACCGGTTCAGATGGTGATGAACCTGCAGCCACTTTAGAGATGTATGAATTTGCTAAATCGATGGGGATGGAAGTTTTAGTCGTCGGGAAAGGTAAAAATAATAAATTACAAATTGATGCTAACCCTGAAACAGCAAGAGCAGAAGCGTTATCTAAAGGTATGGCAGATCATATGCTAGCCGCTTTCCAAGACGGCACGAAAACCATGGCAGAAATGAATCTCCTTTCTAATGCAATGGGATTTGTACCAGATGTTGTTGGAATGCACGGTATCAAAGGCGATCTTGACTCCGTCTTACACGATTTAAACACCAAAGAAAATGGTGGCATATTAAATCAATTTGGCGTGGTTGAATATGTTGATGGGTTAGCGCCAGGGATTTTTGTGATCGTCAAAGGCCAAAATGAGAATGTTCGTCATGAACTCAGTTACCTCATGAAAAAAGGCGAGCGTGATCATCACATTCTTTATCGTCCCTTCCATCTTGCTAGCCTTGAAACACCAATGACAATCGCTAAAGCAATTTTAAATCATGACACGGCCATTGTTCCTCGCGGAGCACCTGTTTCGGAAACTGTCGCGGTGACCAAAAAAGTCATAAAAGCGGGCGAACGACTCGATGGTATTGGCGGTTTTTGTGTTCGAGGAGTGCTTGAAACACATCAAGATATGAAAAAAAATGGTCATATCCCAATTGGTTTAATCAGCGGCAATGTTGTTGCTAAACGCGATATAGCTAAAGGTACCTTTATTACCGAAGACGATGTGTCATTAGATGAAACAACCACAGTTTGGAAACTACGCAAACTGCAAGACGAAGTGTTTAGTTAACGGTGATGGGCTGCTACCCCATAGCAGCCCTTGTTTTATCATTAAATTTAGGAGCTCACTATCATGGAAATCGTGCTTGTTGCCAGCGCTATTTTTATCTTGCAGTCCATACTCAGTTTTATTCAGATCCGTTATTACCAAAGCTTCATGCACAAAATAACAACAAAATATGCAGGCTTTCAACACTACCATTTATATTCAACCATGGAACGACGATTTTTTGGTGCCAGTGCAATTGCCATTATCGTCATCGATGGGAATAAAACAATTCAAGAGTGCCATACACTACAAGGTAAATCGGTGTTTGCAAAATTTAAATCGCAAACCAAATTTCAGCATCAAAATCTAGTGCAAATGATAGATAAATTTGCGCAAGAGCAAGCAATCAGAAAGCTTTCCCTATGGGAAAAAGCAATCGTAAAAACCGCTAATAGTGCCGTTGTATCAGGCTAACTATTAGTCTCATTCATTAAATTCTTGTCGTTATACAAAAAAGGAGTCAACAATGGAATATATTGAATGGTTTGGAACACATTTTATTGGTTTATTCCAAGCCGGCGGACAAGTTTTTATCGGTTTTATTACCGGAATTGTCCCACTATTAATCGTCTTATTAACCTTCACCTATTCACTTATCGCCTTTATCGGTGAACAACGTGTCACCCGTGCAATTCAGTTTTCAGCCAAAAATATGCTATTACGTTATAGTTTAATGCCAATTTTATCGGTGTTAATGCTAACGAATCCAATGGCTTATACCTTTGGACGATTCGTAAAAGAGGAACAAAAACCCGCATTTTATGATTCTGTCGTCTCATTCCTTCATCCTGTGACAGGCCTGTTCCCCTATGCCAATGCGGGTGAACTGTTTGTCTTTTTAGGCATTGCAAATGGAGTAATGGAGGCTGGTTTTAGTCTTTCTAGCCTATCGGTACGCTATTTCTTGGCGGGTATCGTTATCATCTTAATGCGCGGTATTATTACCGAATTTATTACGAAGTTTTTAATGCGAAAAGAAAATCTATAGGAGCTTGTTATGTATAAAACAATTCTAGTTGAAAAAGGCCAAGGAGGCTGGGGAACTGGTTTAACACTGACTCCAACAGACAAACGCAATAAAGTCTTATCCGTCACTGGCGGCGGTATTCATCCGGTTGCGGCTAAAATTGCTGAATTATCAGGCGGGGAAGCCGTTGATGGATTTAAAAATGCCATTGCAGAAGATGAAATTATGTGTGCAGTAATTGATTGTGGCGGCACTGCGCGAATTGGGGTTTATCCAATGAAAAAAATCCCAACGGTGGATGTCATTCCATCAGCACCAAGTGGTCCATTAGCAAAGCATATTACCGAAGCACTGTTTGTTTCTGGCGTGAGACCAGAAAATATTTTGCTAAAGGAACAGGCCCATGAACAATCTCAGGCAAATACGCAAATCGAAGAGAATGCGCCAAAAGAAGATGATGATGCAATTTTGGATCGACAAAAATTCAAAGAAAAATATGCCAACATAAAAGCACAAAACCGTCAGACTGAAAATAACGGTTTTTTGATTACGCTATCGAGAGGGATTGGTAAAGCAATGGGTATTTTTTATCAAGCTGGCCGTGATTCAACTGACATGCTGATCAAAAATATTATTCCATTTATGGCCTTTATTAGTATGCTAATTGGGATCATTAATTACACGGGTATCGGTACGGCAATAGCGACAACCTTATCGCCATTAGCGGGCTCATTATGGGGCATGATGGCCATTGCTTTCATTTGTAGTTTACCTTTTTTATCCCCTATACTAGGGCCGGGCGCTGTGATTGCGCAAGTCATCGGCGTTCTTATTGGCTCACAAATTGCAATCGGTGCAATTCCGGTTGCTTATGCACTACCGGCACTTTTTGCTATCAATGCACAAGCAGGATGTGACTTTATTCCGGTAGGTTTATCATTAGGCGAAGCCAAACCGAAAACCGTCCAATATGGGGTCCCGGCAGTATTATATAGTCGAATGATAACTGGCGTGCTTGCCGTTGTTGTTGCTTGGATATTTAGTATTGGTATGTATTAAATCATATAAAAGGAATAAAAATATGGCTCATAGCGTTATTACCGAAATTGGCCCGATTGTTGCCGAATTTGAAGAAGAAAACGTAATTATTCTATTTGGACCAATGGCAACACCTGATTTACGCGAAATTTGCGTTATCCATGAATTTAAGGAACACCCGACTGAATCATTAATTGAGGGAGCTAAAATCAAACTGGGTAACCAGACTTACACCATCAAACAAGTGGGTAGTGAGGCTAATAAAAACTTTGAAGAACTGGGTCATGTTTCCATCTACTTTAAATCAAATGAAGATGGACTCCTTCCTGGTGCAGTTGAAGTTGAGCCGACAATTTTTCCACAACTCAATGTCGGTGATACCATTCACCTTTTACCATAATCCGAAAACTCACTAGTCGGGAGACATTCCCGCTAGTGAGCAATAACAATCATTCCCATTAAATAAACTAACCATGCAATGACCTGAAGTATAAATGCGGTTAGCTGCTTTTTTAATAAATTAAATGCACCTTTTTGACGAGCGTTTATCGTGCGCTGATTTTTATTTTTCATCAATCCGAGATTAATCAATGACGCGTCAAGTGAATTAACGTAATCATCGGTTTGAGTGTGATTTTTAGTTAAGAAACTAAATAATATGTAATCGATAGAGACGCGTATTGCATAATATTTTTGAATTAACCAAAATAATAGACAAAACAATCCACTTAACCAGATTGGGTTGGGCGGGGTAAATGAGGTGACACTAAAAAGTAATTGCAACACAGTAAAAATCAAAATTATGGATGCAGTTATATCAATATGACGGCCTTGTTTTAATAACGCACACATTATTGCAAAATTGATTTCATCATTGTCTTGTCTATTTTTCATTAATTAGCCTTTCCCATTGGTTGAGTACATTGAGATGTTTATCATTGATAACAACATGTGGTCTCGCTTTTTTTAATATTGCTATAGCCTGTTCAACATTGTTTGCAAACCCTCGAACCAATAACCAAGCTAAAACTATCGTTGCACTGCGTGAATAGCCCAAGGCACAACAAACCAAAATATCACCATCATGTCGTGCGGCATCAATTGCTTGAACGCCTTTTTTACAATCTTCAATTGAAGGTACAGTCATATCTAAAACAGGAATCAGGGTATAATGTGTTTTTAAAACTGGTACCGCAAGTTCAGCACATAAATCAATAACAGCTGCAAATGGATGCAATGTGAAAAGCCGTTTAGTCGGTAATTTACCGATATAAAGATTATCGACAACATGATTAAATGCTGGCTGCCCACGAGTCCAAAGTTGTGAATTTATGCGCATAATGCATCGATAGGGTAATAATAACCCTCCAACGACCGGTTCAAACTGACCGCTTTTTTGTTTTTGAAAACCATTAGCACCAATAATACCATAACTTAGCGTCGCAATCGCCAAGGCCGCACTTAGCCACAGTAACCATAAAGCCCAACCACCTAGCCAATAAGCAATAATGACAGAGATAACCATATTAACGAAATACAGTGTCGCCCATCGCCACTGCTTAGGATAAATCGGTTTATAGAAAATTGACATACGATCAGCTGGCCATAACCAAACACATATTGCTCCCGTTAAAGCCCCTAAAGGCACATCTAAAAAGTGATGCTGCCATGTAGTTAGCACTGAAATACCAATTAGGCTAAACCATAGGTGTAAAAAATAGCGCAGCCAACCTTTCAGGTGTTGCACATAAAAGGCCCACAAGATAACTAATAATGTAATATGTAAAGATGGTGCTTGGTTATACGGTTTATCAAAGCCCATAAGGATATCAAACAGCATCCCAAAGTAACCGTCTAATATTGGGCGTTGGAATGAAAACATCAGTGGCCATAATAAAAAAGCAATAATGCAAATAAACTGAGCAGTAAACAGCCGTTTAACTAAATTATTGAGTTCTAATTTGGTCCGAGCCAGTAATATTGCAAATCCATAAAATAAGTCAATTGACCAATAAGGAATAATTGTCCATGGCCATAGTGGAATCTGTTTTTCCCAATTAAACACGGCTGTTCCAACGTCACTTCGTAATGCGGTAACCCAATTAGCAAAGCCGTAAGTACTAAAAAAGAAAATACTTAATACGATGAGATAAAAAATCGAATAACGCCATAAACCCGTTTGTCGTGGCAAAAACACTAACAGATCCTCTTCGCAACGGAAACCGTAAAAATGCCCCACTGATCAATTCTTGTCTCTATTTTACGAAACCCGGCAGACTCGACCAATTGATCCATTTCAAGCTGTGTTCGACGCCGCATAACCCAAGCTTGACCATCACGATGGCTAGTTAATGCTCGTGCAATAAATTCTAATTGTGGATGCCATGGCTGACCCGTATAAATTAAATAACTTCCTTCATCCATACGTTCAGCAAGCCCTGTTAAAGAATCCATAATCAGATGATTATCACTAAACAGCTCATATAACCCAGATACGACTGCGAGTGTCGGCTTTACGGGTAACGAAGCGAGCTCTTGTCGGTTAAAAGCATCACCTTTTTCAAACCGAACAAGGTTTGCTAATCCTTTTGATTCAATAAGTGACTGGCCTTTACTGATATTAATATCACTGTAATCCCTTAATAAAACACAATGAGGTAACTGTTTTAATTGGCTAATCGCATCTAAAATATAGCGACCATGTCCCGCTGCGATATCAACAATATTGATACACTCATTTTGTTGATTCATCTGCTCGACCGTTAACGTTAAAAGTTCTTCAATATGCTTTTTACGTTGACGAATTCCCCGCCAACCTATTGATTGTAAATACAGAAAATCAATAAATTGCCCAAAATTGGTTTGACCAGCAGCTTGATTATGGTATACATAATCTAATGTGCTACCGGAATCAAATCCGGTATCAAAACCCAATTTAATGCCCGTCGAGAGCTTACTCGAATATTTCAGTGTCGCTCTGACCATTTTCCAATAGGCTTTTTTAAAGATATTCGTGACGGGTTGCGCCAATTTCGCAGCTTCTACACAAGTAAAACCAACTTTATCGGCATTAAGTAAAGACGGGGTATAAGGCTCAGTTGCAAAACTGGCTGATATAAATCGTCGGATATGCTCAGTCACAATATGACGATCTTTTTCACCTAATGTATCGTGATAAAATCCCGGCATCTCATGGTATTCTTTATTGGCTGAACTTAAATGATTAAAAAATTGCTTCTGTGGTTTTTTACGAACCACATAGTCAGAACCGGATACAAATAATTGTGTAGGGGTCTGTATGGCTTGAGCATCTTTGACAACACGTTTTGATGTAGAAAACAGGTCTAATAATACCCTTACTGAGATAGGACGAGTAATTAAAGGATCTGACTTAAATGATTCAATGCGCTGATTATCATGCGTTAATAATTTGGGTTTGACATAACTGTTAACAAAAAAATTACCGCGAACATTATAAAGTAAATTCAAGCCAAAAAAGGCAAAAGGCACATACAACTTCACTCTAAAGGCCGGAGAAGCTAATACTAATGCACGGACTTTGGGCACATAATCATGGATCAATGTTGCCGCAATTACCGCGCCAACACTTTGACCAATAATCGCTAAATCTTGCTCTTCAAAGCCATATGTTTGCTTAATATGTTCAACAAAGCAGTGAGCATCACGAACTAAAACCGCAAAATTAACAGCATCCCCCCGCTCACCTGGCGATAACCCATTACCTCGTGCATCCCAAGCAAAAAATTGGAAGTCATCAAGACCCAGTTCATCAACTAAATGAGCAATTCGACCTGAATGTTCATGTCCTCGATGAAATAAAATAATTGCACGTTTTTTTTGTAAACGTTGCTCTGATTGCCAATGCCGATAAAAAATATTGGATCCATCGAAACTTGTAAATTCTTTTTGTTGTTCTTGGTACATTATTCATCCATTCCTTTTTTATTATGTTCTTTCAATGCGAATCTTACCCTATTTATAATTGTTACACCAAGTAAGATCATTACAACAATAAGAATGCTATTTAACCACATTGTGGGTAACCAACCCAATGCTAATCCAATACTAACCAAGCCAAGTATAGCGGCACGATCACTCTTGCCCATCGGCCCATCATAACGTCGGGAAACACCAATAAATGGGCCAAGAACACCAGCATATTCACTTAGTAATGAAAGTATAATTAATATAACGACAAACAATAAATGGGTATCAGGTAAGTAAATAAGAATACAAAATAACGCACTATCAGAAATCACATCACAAAGCTCATTTAAGTAAACACCTAAATTTGATTTTTGTTTATATTCACGCGCTAACATTCCATCAATCGCATTTAAAGCCATACGAATAAACATCCACAATGGGATAAGCCATAATATGAGTAAATTAGGTAATAGCCAAATCACAACAATGGCAATAAATAATGAACCTAAACATGCTACTATTGTGACTTGATTTGCGGTAATCGAATGCTGATAAAGTTTTTTTACCCATGGTCTTAACAACGCTTGAAAACGCGGTTTTAACTGATAAACAGAAAGCATAAATTATCCTTATTATAATAAGTAGTAAGCAAATAGCGAATGTAAAGTAAAAATAGTAATGTAAATCTGATTAATTTGATAGAGAGAAAATGGTTTACACACTGGCAGGATTTCAATATATTTTAGCCGCACTTTATTGAGAGGCTCATTTTTAGCTTCACAACGCAAAATAGTGAAATTGTGCTCTTTGAGTTTCGTTAAATTATTGTCATCACCTATAAATATAGTGTAAAAATTATCTTACCTAACTTGCGACCTTCTCCGTGATTAAAGGTTTACAGCCAAAATGCTGCTGCGATCCCTCTCATCTGAATTAAAACACTACATATAGTTATCAGTTAAATTAATAGCCACTACATATTGTATTTTTTGATTAAGATCAATTATCATATGTCTTCTTTAAAAAGTACTTTATGGATAAGAGTCATGAATAAATCTATGTTAGTTACCAAACGCGATGGTCATAAAGAACCGATCGACCTTGATAAAATTCACCGAGTCATTGATTGGGCAGCTGAAGGCCTAAATAATGTATCAGTTTCACAAGTTGAATTGCGATCGCATATTCAGTTTTATGATGGTATTCGCACTGCTGATATTCATGAAACGATTATCAGAGCGGCAGCTGATTTGATTTCTCAAGATGCGCCTGATTACCAATATTTAGCTGCACGTCTTGCTATTTTCCATTTACGTAAAAAAGCATATGGTCAATTTGAACCCCCAAAACTTTATCCACATGTTAAAAAATTAGTTGAGGCAGGTCGTTACGATAAACATCTGCTTATCGACTATAGCGAAGATGAATTTAACCAAATGGATCAATTTATTGACCATTGGCGCGATATGACGTTTTCATACGCAGCGGTTAAACAGTTAGAAGGTAAATACCTTGTACAAAACCGTGTTAACGGTGAAATTTATGAAAGCGCACAATTTTTATATATCCTCGTGGCTGCGTGCTTATTTGCGAATTATCCAAAAGAAACACGCCTTGATTATGTAAAACGTTTTTATGATGCGATTTCGACATTTAAAATCTCGCTACCAACCCCAATCATGGCTGGCGTAAGAACGCCTACTCGTCAGTTCAGTTCCTGTGTTTTAATTGAATGTGATGATAGTTTAGATTCAATTAATGCGACCGCCAGTGCGATTGTTAAATATGTGTCACAACGTGCCGGTATCGGTGTCAATGCAGGAAGAATTCGTGCATTAGGAAGTCCAATCCGTGGTGGTGAAGCATTCCATACTGGATGTATTCCTTTTTATAAATACTTCCAAACGGCCGTTAAATCCTGTTCGCAAGGTGGTGTCCGTGGCGGCGCTGCGACGGTGTTTTACCCACTGTGGCATTTAGAAGTTGAAAGCTTATTAGTCTTACGTAATAACCGCGGCGTTGAAGAAAACCGTGTGCGACACTTAGACTATGGCGTCCAAATCAATAAATTGATGTATCAACGTTTGATTAAAGGTGAAAATATTACGCTATTTAGTCCTTCTGATGTACCTGGACTTTATGATGCATTCTTCGCTGATCAAGATGAATTTGAACGTTTATATGCTAAATATGAGGCAGATAAAACAATTCGTAAACGTGAAGTCAAAGCCGTTGAGCTGTTCGCATTATTAATGCAAGAACGTGCTTCAACAGGTCGAATTTATATCCAAAACGTCGATCACTGCAATACACACAGTCCATTTAATGCGCAAGTTGCACCGGTTCGCCAGTCTAACTTATGTATGGAAATTGCATTACCTACTAAACCACTAAATAACATTAATGATGAAACGGGTGAAATTGCTTTATGTACGCTATCGGCGTTTAACTTAGGTAAAATTGAGTCATTAGATGATTTTGAAGAGTTAGCAAGACTGGCTGTTCGTGCATTAGATGCTTTACTTGATTACCAAGATTATCCTGTTCCTGCGGCCAAAACGTCATCACTAAACCGCCGTACACTAGGAATTGGTGTGATTAACTATGCCTATTACTTAGCTAAACATGGCGTGAAATACTCTGATGGTAGTGCCAATAATTTAACGCATCGTACTTTTGAAGCAATGCAATACTACCTACTTAAAGCATCAAATGAATTAGCGATGGAAAAAGGGGCGTGTCCACTCTTTAGTGAAACGACCTATGCACAAGGTATTTTACCAATTGATACTTATAAACGTGATCTTGATGATATTGTGAAATCAACACTACAGTATGATTGGGAAGCATTACGTGAATCCATTAAAGTGCATGGTCTGCGTAACTCAACATTATCGGCGTTAATGCCATCAGAAACATCATCACAGATTTCTAATGCAACAAATGGTATCGAACCACCTCGTGGATATGTCAGTGTTAAAGCCTCTAAAGATGGGATTTTGAAACAAGTTGTACCGGAATATGAAACGCTAAAACAGTTTTATGAACTACTTTGGCAGATTCCAAACAATACCGGGTACTTACAATTAGTTGGGATTATGCAAAAGTTTGTTGATCAATCGATTTCAGCAAACACAAACTATGACCCAACCAAATTCCCAAATGACAAGGTCCCAATGAAACAGTTATTGGCGGATCTCTTAACGACTTATAAATATGGTGTTAAAACACTTTACTATCACAATACACGCGATGGTGCAGATGATATCCAAGGCGATATTACGATTGCCTCTGATGATGGATGTGAAGGCGGTGCTTGTAAGATTTAATTCGTCAAATATTCGGTGAATTTAATAACAATAAATAGGCTGTAAGGTAGGATGATAAAAACGGTGTATTCATCCTACCCTTGCGTCAATACGCAAGTAAGGAATCAGCTATAACAAAACTTTAACCATTGAGGATCTCATAATGAGTTATACTATTTTTTCTCAAACACATAATGATCAGCTCAAAGAACCCATGTTTTTAGGTCAACCGGTAAACGTAGCCCGTTATGATCAACAAAAATACGAAATGTTTGAGAAGCTCATCGAAAAACAATTATCCTTCTTCTGGCGCCCCGAAGAAGTGGATATTTCCCAAGATCGTATCGATTATGCAGCGTTACCTGAACACGAAAAGCATATTTTTATTAGCAATTTAAAATACCAAACATTATTAGATTCGATTCAAGGTCGTAGTCCAAATATTGCCTTATTACCATTGATTTCAATTCCCGAACTCGAAACGTGGGTTGAAACCTGGTCATTCTCTGAAACCATTCATTCACGCTCTTACACACACATTATTCGTAATATCGTAAATGATCCATCAATCGTATTTGATGATATTGTCACTAACGAAGAGATCAAAAAACGCGCAACCGATATTGCCGG
Organism: Orbus sasakiae; assembly: GCF_039542345.1. Lineage (NCBI taxonomy): Bacteria > Pseudomonadati > Pseudomonadota > Gammaproteobacteria > Orbales > Orbaceae > Orbus > Orbus sasakiae. The sequence goes on along the minus strand of NZ_BAABHY010000001.1, from coordinate 23,834 downwards.
TTATTATGATGATTTGATTGAATACTCAAGTTACTACAACTTATTAGGTCTTGGTAAACACGAAGTAAATGGTAAAACCATCAACATTGATATGCGTGAATTAAAGAAAAAACTTTATCTGTGTTTGATGAGTGTTAATGCACTTGAAGCGATTCGTTTTTATGTCAGTTTTGCGTGTTCATTTGCGTTTGCTGAACGTGAACTGATGGAAGGTAATGCAAAAATTATTAAATTAATTGCCCGCGATGAAGCACTGCATTTAACCAGTACACAATTTATGATAAATACCCTTCGCAGTGGTGAAGATGATCCTGAAATGGAACACATTGCTAAAGAGTGTGAACAACAAGCATATGATCTATTTTTAAAAGCTGCTAACCAAGAAAAAGAATGGGCTGAATATCTGTTCTCTGGTGGTTCAATGATTGGATTAAATAAAGACATTTTATGTCAATATATCGAATACATCACCAATATCCGTATGCAAGCGGTTGGCTTAACATTACCATTTAAAACAAAATCAAATCCAATTCCATGGATTAATAACTGGTTAGTATCCGATAACGTTCAAGTTGCACCACAAGAAGCCGAAATGAGCTCCTACTTAGTGGGTCAAATTGATTCTGAAATTAACGAAGATGATTTAAGTGACTTTAAATTGTAATCAAAATGTAAATAAATGTAATTGCATTTTATCTATTACATAATGATTAAAATTATTTTAATGATAAATAACATGTAGTTAGAAATAAAAAATCATAATTGTAAATATATCTTAATTTATATTTACAATGAAATTGCATTTGTTGATGTTAAGTGATAATCTAAATATGCTTAAAAACGGACTAAGTCGATCCTAGCATTAGGTTTTACTTAGGTTTTGAAGCTATTTTTCCTTTCCGTTAAAATTTTTTGGGCTTATTTTATAAGCCCTTTTTTATGACGATTTTTCGTTGACGTTATCTTAATGGATTAGAAAAAAAGTTTATTGGTGAGTTATTATTGACTTCCGTCTCTTTTAAGGTAAGGATAGATAATAATTTATTGTTAATGATAAATGCAGACTCATGAATCCTGAAATTTATGCCGATATTAACCTCCCCTTTTCACCGCTTGCTTTTACTGATGAGCAACTTGAGCTTAATGCATTAAAAGTCGAATTGGATCGATTCTATCACTGGTCAGTCGCACAGTTTGAATCCAATATGGATATCGAGATACTGGTGCATACACGAGCAAAATTTATTGATGAACTTTTGCACCGTTTATGGCAACACTACCAATTACCACCTCAAGTGTCTTCATTATTCAAGCGTAATCGGATTGCATTAATGGCCGTTGGTGGATATGGTCGAGGTGAACTTCATCCTTTATCAGATATTGATATATTAATTGTAAGTGACGCTCCATTAACAAAATTACTCGAAGAACGTATCGGCGAATTAGTTCGGTTGTTGTGGGATTTACGATTAGATGTTGGTCACAGTGTCAGAACCTTAAAAGGGTGTTTGCAAGAGGCAAAAGCTGACATCACTATCATGACCAATTTACTTGAGTCACGATTGATTGCGGGCAGTCAAAACCTAGTCAATGATTTACAAAAATGCATTTTTGCCGATAAAATATGGCCATCAGCCGAATTTTACCGCGCTAAAGTCGATGAACAAATACAACGTCATAAACAGTACCACAGCACCAGTTATAATTTAGAACCTGACATTAAAAATAGCCCAGGTGGCTTGCGCGATATTCAAATCATCCAATGGATTGCCTTACGTCATTTTGGTGGTATCTCATTAAAAGAGATAACCCAGTTTAACTATTTAACGACTGAAGAAATTAAAGAAATTAAAAACTGCCGTCGGTTTCTATGGCGTATGCGTTTTGCATTACACTGTGTAATTACGCGTTATGACAACCGCTTATTATTTGACAGGCAACTCAGCATTGCTCACTTGCTGGGTTATCAAGGTGATGGCAATCAACCTGTCGAAAAGATGATGCACGATTACTATCGGGTTGTACATAACATTACTGAACTCAATCAAATGCTACTTCAGTTATTTGAAGAGTCTATTCTTGCCCTGAATCCACAAAATAAGCCATACAGTATTGATGAGTATTTTCAAATTCGAGATAAGTTAATTGATATCAAAGACAATGACTTATTTACCAACGATCCGACCATGATTTTGCAACTGTTTCATACCATGCTGCTTAATCCTCAAATTATAGGCATCTATTCAAATACCATTCGTCAGCTACGTTCTGCAAGGCGTAAACTCGATGGGCTACTGTGCGAATACCCTAAAGCACGTGACCATTTTTTAGCGATGATTAAGCATCCCGAAGTCATCAAAAAAGCACTGTTGCCAATGCACCAATATGGCATATTAGCCACTTATATCCCTGGCTGGAAACGCATTGTCGGTATGATGCAATTCGATCTTTTTCATGCTTATACCGTTGATGAACATACCATTAGATTACTATTAGAAATCGCCGATTTATCAACAGAACAAGGCCAAAAGAAGCATCCAAATAGCTCAAAAGTGTATGCCAAATTAGCTAAACCGGAATTACTGATTATCACAGCACTGTATCATGATATTGCAAAAGGAAAATCAGGTGATCACTCAGAATTAGGTGCCGAATTGGTTAAAGACTTTTGCCAATTACACGATATTGACAAAAAAGACAGTGAACTGATCAGTTGGTTAGTGCGTTATCATTTATTGATGTCCGTGACGGCACAAAGCCGTGATTTACAAGATCCGATGGTCATTCGCGAATTTGCTAACCAGGTCAAAAGTAAAACTCGCTTACAATATTTGCTCTGCTTAACCGTTGCCGATGTGTGTGCCACTAATGAAACCTTGTGGAACAGTTGGAAGCAAAGCTTAATGCGCGAACTGTACTTTTTAACGCTGCGGACATTAGATTTGGGGAGTCACCAAATACCGGAACAACGCAGTATTGCCCGTGAACATAAAAAAGAAGCCTTACAGATTTTAGTTGAACAAGGCTTTGATGCACACTTGATTGAGCAATTCTGGCTTGATTATCGATTTGATTATTTTTTACGTTATGCAACAGAGCAAATTGTGTGGCATGCTAAAAATTTATTAAACCATCATTTAACTGAACCGTTAGTCTTCATTAATTCAAAACCATTCCATGGTGGGACTGAAATTTGTATTTATTCACCAGATAGGCCTTACTTATTTGCCACCGTGAGCAATGAATTAAGTAAGCGCAATCTTAATATTCATGATGCTTTAATTATTACCAATAAAAACGAGTTTGCACTAGATACCTTTATTGTTTTAGAGCCAAATGGTCAGCTCATTGCAGCAGATCGCCATCATGACATTATACAAGGTCTACAAAAAGCGTTAAAACAAACCGATTATAAACGTGTTAAAGTCAAACGACCATCGTCTAAGTTACGTTACTTTTCGGTTCCGACTCAAGTCAATTTTTTATCGACATTAAGTGATAGAAAAACGTATATGGAGCTCATTGCTCTTGATAGACCGGGTTTATTGGCCTGCTTAGGTGAAGTTTTTGCTAATTTGGAACTCTCTTTACGCAGCGCAAAAATTGTCACGATTGGTGAGCATGTTGAAGACTTTTTTGTTTTAACCAACAAAGATAAGCAAGCCTTAGATGAGCAAAGTTGCACTCAATTAAGAGAGGCCATTATTCAAGCCATTGATAATATGGATGAATAAATGAATTTCGCGTCTATTTATGATGAATCGTTAAGCTAACATGGGGCTTTCGCGTTAATAACGATATTTAGAACCGTATCATTAATTAAAAATATTAAGGGCTGTACCTTTTAAAAATATCCGTAATATTGTTAACCAATACGTTTGCGTTAATCTTATACAATCAGTCTCAGGATGATGCGGATAGTGCACGCTAAATGAAGACTTGAACGGCAACCGCCGAGTCAGCGCACAAGGGTACATAATACATTCAATTAGTCTTTGAGAGTGTCTATGGAATTTTTTATTATTTTGTTCCCGATTTTTTGTATTTTCATTGTCGGATTTATTGCACAAAAAACGCTTAAGTTTGATATTGCGAACTTATCAAAAATGTCACTGTACGTTTTATCTCCGTTTCTGGCATTTAAAACCTTTTATACACATCAGCTAAATATGGATTATCTCTATTATATTATTTATATTTTCGCGCTGTGCATTACTTTAATCATTATTGTGTCTATTTGGTCTTTGGTCATGAAATATAATACCAAAGAACGTTGTGCAATGATTTTAAGTTCATGTTTTATGAACAATGGTAACTACGGTACCCCTGTCATATTGGTTTTTTTTGGTTCACTTGGATTTGATCTTGCCGTTATCATGATGGTTCTACAACAGTTTGTTATGAGTACGCTCGGTATTTATTATGCGGCAAAAGGAAGTAGCTACCAAGATGTCGTCAGCCAAAAAGAGGTATTATTAAAAGTTGTTCGTATGCCGGTGGCTTATGGTGCTTTTTTAGGTATCCTTTTTCAGCTATGCCATATTCCCTTAAGCACATCAATTTTTACGTCAATTTCGATGATTGGCGACTCATCGATTGTCATTATTATGATTATTTTAGGTATGCAACTAGCCCGATTGCAGATCACACAACTTGATTATCCGAAAATCGCTTTTGCTCTGGTCAATAAAATGGTTTTAGCTCCGTTGGTAGCATTAGCCATCGTGTACTTCATGCCGATTGATTATACCTATAAGCAGATTTTGATTGTGCTTGCCGCTATGCCAACAGCAGCAAATACCACCCTACTCTCCGTGCAATTTGATACTAAACCTGAATTAGTTTCAAGTGCCACATTTATTAGTACCCTTTTAAGTCTACTGACTTTGCCGATCATTCTTTGGTTGGTGGGTACGCCTATTCCATTTTAGTCATTCCCGCTTATAAAAATACCGCTAAATATTTAGCGGTATTTTAGGGTCAATTAGACATCATTTTATTACTGCTAGAAACCATTTTTCTTATAAACATCATCTGGATTCGGACCAGTACGGAAATCTTGATTGAGCTGATCAATCTGTTTAATCTCTGCATCGGTTAATTCAAAATCAAAGATGTTAGCATTATCAGCAATTCGAATTGGATTACTCGATTTAGGAATTGCAATAAACCCTTTTTGCATGTGCCAGCGTAGCGTAATTTGTGTCGGCGATTTGTGATATTTTTGCCCCAATTCAAGCAGCAGTTTTTCATCGTTAATTTTACCACGAGCAAGTGGTGACCATGCTTCAATGGCAATATGTTCTTGTTGTAAGTACTGGACTAACTTTTCTTGAGTCAGGTAAGGATGCAATTCAATCTGATTGATCACAGGTTTAACATTCGCTTTGGTCGATAATAATTCTAGATGAGAAATATTAAAATTGCACACGCCAATGGCTTTTGCGCGTTTTTCCTCAAAAATACGCTCAAAGGCTTTCCACGTTTCAAAAAAAGTATTGCTTAATGGCCAATGGACTAAAAAGAGATCAACATAATCCATTTGTAAATCATCTAAAACCTGATCAAAGGCGTGCAGTGTTTCATCATACCCTTGATTTTTATTGTGTATTTTAGATGTCACACAATAATCTTGTCTTTTATAACCACTATTTTTTAAAGCTGTACCTAATTCTCGCTCGTTTTTGTAGAGCTGTGCAGTGTCGAATGAACGGTAGCCAACGTTGAGTGCTTGAGCAATTGCTTTCTCCATTTCGTCTAAATCAGTAATTTTATAAGTACCAAAACCTAATCTAGGGAGTGAAACATATTCATTTAATTTAACGGTTGAAGAGAATGACAACGACATAAAACCTCCGATTTATTTAAACCCATCAATGATGACAATGAAATAAGTATACACGCAATCTATTTCAAATAAAGTTATCGATTAAATTAGCCTTATTTGGGAGGACAGTCATCCCCCTATTACGAGTTTTTTTTACACTATAATCGCCTATTACAACAATAATTTAACGAAAATATTTAAATACAATAAGATGTAAGGGAAACAAATTCCGCAATAAATCACTTATTTTTTATACACAAAAGCAGTATGATAATCTTGCTAATAGAGCAAATAAGGAGTTACTAATGAAACTATACTATAGTCCTGGTGCGTGTTCATTGACACAGCATATTCTGCTTTGTATGTCTGATTTAGAGTTTTCTGTTGAGCGGGTCGATCTTAAAACGAAGCGAACCGAACGTAACCGTAATTTTTTTGAAATCAACCCTCGTGGGCAAGTCCCAACGCTTGAGCTTGATGATAAAACCATCCTGACTGAAAATATTGCAATTGCTCAGTATATTGCTGATAAAGTCCCTAATGTAAAATTGTTAGCCCCCGTTGGCGAGCTTGAACGTTACCAAACGTTATCTTGGTTAAGTTATGTTGCCACTGAGCTTCATAAAGCCTATGGTCCACTCTTTAAATCACAAGTACAGGCAGAGAAAGATGCCGCGATTACTGCACTTAAAGATAAATATGCTTATTTGGAAGCGCGCTTAAAAGATCGTCATTTTATCGCAACCGATTACTTCACGATTGCTGATGCTTATTTGTATGTTGTACTGCGCTGGCGTAAAGTGATCCCTAATTTGCCACCATATCCGGCGATTGATCAGTTTATGCAGCGCGTTGATGCATTTGATGCCGTTAAACAAGCCCTTGCACAAGAAGCAAAATAACTGACAGATAAAAACAAAAAAGGGCTTTCGCCCTTTTTTTATGAATCCGCACTCACCGCTTTAATTTTCGGTTTATGGGTTATAGATAGCACGGTACCAATCGAAGATATAATAATTAATACAATCGAAACTAATTGATAACCTGATAACGTTTCATTTAAAAAAATCAATCCAGATAATGCACCTAAAACAGGTGATAAACTCATTAATGTACTAAACGTTAATGCCGGAACCCTTGGCAAAGCAACCATGTCGAGAGCATACGGTATTGCTGAGGCCAGTAATGCCACAATAAAGGCTAATGGCAAAACATCAATTGAAAACATCATCGGACCGCTTTGCCAAACACCAATAGGAAAAATGACAAACGAGATGATAACTGATCCAAGAGCCACACTCGATGCGCCTTGCAACTGGCCAGCCTTACGACCGAACACAATATACATCGCCCAGCATGCGCCAGCACAGATCGCCAATAAAACGCCGACTAAGTCTAAGTCAGCACCCGCACTATGAATCGGTAATAGCATGACTAACCCAATAATCGCAATAGCAAGCCAAACGAAATCGGTAATTTTTCGAGCAGCAAACATCGCAACTGTAATCGGCCCCGTTAATTCAATCGCAACCGCAATACCAATTGGAATACGTTCAATCGATGAATAATAAGACAGATTCATAAATCCTAATGCAAATCCGTAGAGTACAATATACTTCCACGCTTGTTTTGAAATCGGTTTGCGCCACGGCTTAAAGATGAGCACTAGCATGATTGATGAAAAAAGTAATCGCCATGCTGTCATCCCCGAGGGGCCTAAGATTGGGAATAAATATTTCGCTAATGATGAGCTGCCTTGCACGGATGCCATTGAAATTAGAATAATGGCAATAGGCCAAAAACGACTTAACATCTTTATTTCTCCGTTTGTATTAACCGCTTTGGTGAGATCGAATTACCAATCCATTGGCCCACCCCAATAAAATCCATTTGTTGGTAAAGTCTTACAATTTGTGGTGTCGAACTCAACGGATTAACCTCGATTGTTCGCCCCAATAAAATATCAGTACCCTGCGCGAATGAAAGTGTCATGATCGGATAATCTTGTACAGGGCTATCGACAGGCAATAATAATGATTCAAGCAATTCAATATCATCTTTATGTTGCTGTAAATATTCAAGCGTTACCATTTTTTCAGCAGGATACGTTGAGACGTGTATGCGACGTAAATAAATAATATGCGCGCCACAACCGAGCATTTCACCTAAGTCATCGATGATAGTCCGAATATACGTACCTTTAGAACAATGAATTTCAAGCTCAAGCTGATTGTCATTAAACGCAATAAATCGATTTTCATAAATCGTGATCGGTCTTGCTTCACGTTCAATGGTAATGCCTTGTCTTGCATACTCATATAGCGGACGCCCTTGATGTTTTAATGCAGAAAACATCGTTGGTACCTGCATAATATCCCCACGAAAATGGGTCAAGGCTTGCTCAATATCCATTTGGGTAATCAATACGGGTTTTTCAGCAATAATTTGCCCGTCAGAATCAGACGTATCCGTTCGTTGGCCTAAACGGGCAATCACTCGATAACGTTTATCCGAATCCAATAAATATTGTGAAAACTTTGTCGACTCACCAAAACAAATTGGCAACATACCGGTTGCCAATGGATCTAAAGCCCCGGTATGACCGGCTTTTTGTGCCGTGAACAGCCGCTTTACTTTTTGTAATGCATCGTTTGATGTCAAGCCGGTGGGTTTATCTAATAATAAAACGCCGTGAATATCACGGCCTTTGCGTTTTCTTGCCATTTTTGATCTTAAATTAATTAATCTTTATGACGGCTTACGTCTTTATGAATAACTTCACTCACTAAGTTAGACATGCGCATCCCTTCAACTAACGATTCATCATAGACGAATTTAAGTTCTGGGATAATTCTCAGTTGCATTGCCTTACCGACTAATGAGCGAATATAACCTGTTGCATCATTTAATATTTTTAAACCTTGTTCAACAACTTCAGGTTCACTATCATTAAGGAAGGTGACAAATACTTTGGCATAAGAAAGATCTCTGGATAAATCAACGCCAGAAACCGTGACCATACCTAAACGAGGATCTTTAATTTCCCTTTGAAGTATAATTGCAATTTCTTTTTGTAGCTCGTGACCCACGCGTTGTGGACGACTAAATGATTTTGCCATATTAAATCTCCTTTTTACAAAATAGCCCTTGTTATAACCATATTAACTATGATCATAACGTAAGGGCTAAATAACTAACAATTGGTATACTAATTATATGGTACGTTTAATTTCGATCGTTTCAAATACTTCGATCATATCACCCACGCGGACATCGTTATAGTTACGAACACCAATACCACATTCCATACCATTACGGACTTCATTAACATCATCTTTAAAGCGACGTAATGATTCAAGTTCGCCTTCATAAATAACAACGTTATCACGTAATACACGGATTTTGTTATGACGTTTAACAATACCTTCCGTCACCATACAACCAGCAATTGCACCAAATTTTGGTGATTTAAACACATCACGAACTTCAGCAAGCCCGATAATTTCTTGTTTATATTCTGGTGCAAGCATACCACTCATGGCTTGTTTAACTTCATCAATCAAGTCATAAATAACAGAGTAGTAACGTAAATCTAAGTTCTCAGATTCAATCACTTTACGCGCAGAAGCATCAGCACGGACGTTGAAGCCCAGTATGATAGCATTTGATGCAGCAGCAAGTGATGCATCTGTTTCTGTAATACCACCCACACCTGAACCAATAATTTTTACTTTCACTTCATCCGTTGAGAGTTTAAGTAACGCATCAGATATGGCTTCAACAGAACCTTGTACGTCAGCTTTAAGTACGATATTTAACTCAGAAACATCACCATCCGTCATGTTGGTGAACATATTTTCGAGTTTCGCTTTTTGTTGACGCGCAAGTTTAACATCACGGAATTTACCTTGACGATAAAGTGCAACTTCACGTGCTTTTTTCTCATCACGTACGACAGTTGCTTCATCACCAGCAGATGGTACCCCTGATAAACCTAGAATCTCAACGGGCATTGAAGGACCTGCTTCTGACACTTCTTTACCGAGTTCATTACGCATAGCACGAATACGACCATATTCAAAGCCACATAATACGATATCACCTTTATGTAAGGTACCTGATTGTACTAACACGGTAGCCACTGGACCACGACCTTTATCAAGGAATGATTCAATAACGACACCACTTGCCATACCAGTATCAATCGCACTTAATTCTAATACTTCTGCTTGTAATAAAATGGCTTCAAGCAGTTGATCAATCCCGGTACCCGCTTTGGCAGAGACATGAACAAATTGTGCATCACCACCCCAATCTTCTGACATCACGCCATATTGAGCAAGCTCACCTTTAACACGGTCAGGATCGGCTTCAGGTTTATCGATTTTATTAACTGCAACAACAATTGGCACATTTGCCGCTTTAGCATGCTGAATCGCTTCAATCGTTTGTGGCATCACGCCATCATCTGCGGCAACAACTAATACGACGATATCTGTTGCTTTCGCACCACGAGCACGCATTGAGGTAAACGCAGCATGGCCTGGTGTATCTAAAAATGTGATTTCACCATTTGCGGTTTTAACATGGTATGCACCAATATGCTGAGTAATACCACCAGCTTCGCCCGATGCCACTTTCGCTTTACGAATATAATCCAGCAATGACGTTTTACCATGGTCTACGTGACCCATAATCGTCACAACCGGAGCACGAGACACTTTTTCAGCGCCGGTATCACGATCACTCATCAGAGATTCTTCTAACTCGTTCTCACGACGTAAAACCACTTTATGTCCCATTTCTTCAGCCACTAATTGTGCTGTTTCTTGGTCAATAACTTGATTGATGGTTGCCATTGCGCCCATCTTCATCATGGTTTTAATCACTTCTGAACCTTTAACGGCCATTTTGTTTGCTAATTCAGCAACGGTGATTGTTTCACCAATAACCACATCACGGTTAACGGCTTGAACGGGTTTATTAAAACCTTGTTGAATGGTACTTTTACCTTTCTTTTTATGACCGCTACGGGTAATCGCTCGCGCTTCTTCACGCTCAGCTTTACTCTCAGATAATTTGCTGCCTTTTTTCTGTTTAGCGACTTTACTGCCACGACCACGAGCGCGACCACTTTCGACTTCACGATCGTTATCATCTTCAGCGGCTCTAGCATATACAGATGTGGTAAGGTGATAATCTTCATCTTCACTGCTACGTTCTTGCTCAGGACCTTTTTCATTGTACTGTTCAGCAAGTTTACGCGCTTCTTCTGCCATACGTTTTGCTTCTTCTTCAAGTTTACGACGGTGTTCTTCTTCCGCTTTACGCTTGATTTCATTCGCTTCAGCTTCTAAACGTGCTTTTTCTTCAGCGATTTTTTTCGCTTTCGGGTCTTGCGCCGCTTCTTTTTGCTCTTTTAGCTCTTTTTCAGCATTGGCTTTGACAATAGCAGCCTGTTTCGCTTTTTCTTCTTGTTGTTCTTTTTCGATACGTTTTTTCTCTTCTGCTTCTTGTTTTGCTTTTTCTTCAGCCTCTAAACGCGCTTTCTCTTCAGCTGCTTTTTGCTCAGCCTCTAAGCGCGCTTTTTCTTGTTCAGCAGCAATATCTGCTGGGTCGCGTTTTACAAAAGTGCGTTTTTTACGAACTTCAATTTTAACTTCTTTACTCTTACCACCAGAGCCTTGAACATTCAAAGTAGTATGAGTTTTACGCTGTAACGTCAATTTAGTTGGCCCTTTTTGCGGATTTAAAAACGCAAGTAAAGCCTCCTTCTCTTTTTGACTAACAGAATCTGATGCACTTTTTTTCATACCGGCATCAGCAAACTGCTGCAACAGGGTCGCCACTGGAGTATTGATCTCTTGCGCCAGTGTTTCTATTGATACTTTGGTCATGTGTTACTGTCCCTTCCTGTTACGTTTAATTATTCATTTGCAAACCAACAAATATTACGAGCTTTCATAATTAGCTCACCAGCTTGCTCACTTGTTAGGCCTTCAATGTCAGCCAGGTCATCGGTACCTTGTTCTGCAAGATCTTCAAGCGTCACAACGCCTTGAGAAGCTAATTGATATGCAAGTTCTTGCGTCATACCTTGTAGACTTAATAAATCCTGAGCTGGTTGATTATTACCACTGTTGGCTAATGCTAATGTGGTTAACGCATCTTTGGCTCGGGTTCGTAGGGCTTCAACGATATCTTCATCAAGCTCTTCGATTTCAAGTAATTCATCAACCGGAACATAAGCCAGTTCTTCTAAGTTAGTGAATCCCTCTTCAACGAGTAACGTTGCAAGATCTTCTTCAATATCAAGATGTTTCATTAAATTCTTGATGGCAGAGAATGATTCTGCATGATGTTTTTCTTGTAGCTGATCAGTTGTCATGACATTCAATGTCCAACCCGTCAACTGTGAAGCTAAACGAATATTTTGGCCATTACGACCAATTGCTTGCGGAAGGTTTTCTTCTTGAACCGCAATATCCATAGTGTGCTTATCTTCGTCTACAACAATCGATACAACATCTGCTGGTGCCATTGCATTAATGACGTATTGCGCAGGATTATCATCCCACAATACGATATCAATGCGTTCACCACCAAATTCATTTGACACAGCTTGTACGCGTGCACCACGCATACCAACACATGCCCCGACCGGATCGATTCGACGGTCATTACTTTTTACTGCAATTTTAGCGCGAGAACCAGGATCACGAGCAACCCCTTTGATGTCGATCATCTCTTCACCAATTTCAGGCACTTCAATACGGAATAACTCTTCCATCATTTGTGGATTAGAACGACTCACGTAAAGTTGAGCTGGTTTATTGTCGTTTTCAACAATATATAAAATGCCACGTACACGATCGCCAATACGGAAATTTTCACGCGGAAGCATATCTTCACGTGACATCATCGCATCGGCATTACTTCCTAAGTCTAAAATAACGCTATCACGATTTGTTTTTTTAACAATCCCCGTGACAATTTCGCCAATACGGTTACGAAACATATCGATAATCATTGCACGTTCAGCTTCACGGACTTTTTGTACAATCACTTGTTTTGCAGTTTGCGTGGTAATTCGGTCAAATGCAATCGATTCGATTTGCTCTTCGACATAGTCACCTAAGTTTTTATCAGGTTCTTCATATTGTGCTGCATCTAATGTGATTTCGCGCAGTGGCTGAGTTACGTCATTAACCACTAACCAACGGCGGAATGTATCATAGTCACCGGTTTTGTGGTCAATTTTTACGATAACATCAATATCTTGTCCATTTTTCTTTTTCGTTGCTGTTGCTAATGCTGATTCAAGCGCTTCAAAAATCTTGTCTCTCGTTAGGGATTTTTCGTTAGATACCGCTTCAACAACCGCTAAAATTTCTTTATTCATCCTATGTTACCTACTTATCTATTTTTAAATTCGGTCTTAAAATTTCGCTTAAAATTTTGGAACAATATTAGCTTTTTGAATATTACTTAAAGCAAATACTTCATCTTTACCATCAATTATGAGCGTGATCATTTCATTATCATCCGCGGCTTTAATTGCCCCTTTCCAATTACGTCGATTTGCCACAGCAATACGTAATGAAATAGTGATTTCTTCCCCTAAAAAGCGGCGATAATGTTCTAAAGTAAATAAAGGTCGGTCCATTCCTGGTGACGAAACTTCTAGGTTGTATGCTGTCGTAATCGGATCTTCAACATCCAGCACAGCACTGACTTGGCGACTGACATCAGCACAATCATCAACAGTAATACCATTTTCACTATCAATATAAATTCGTAGTACCGGATTGCGACTGCGAACATATTCAACGCCAACGAGTTCATACCCAAGTGCCATAATTGGGCCTTGAATGATATCCACTAATCGCTGTTCTAAACTAGCCAATTAAACCTCCACAGCATAATTAACAAAATAAAAAAGGGCATAAAGCCCACTTATTCTTAATCCATTAAAATCGTTAGCAACAAATTTCAGGTGTTAAAAAACCCCGACAAGCGAGGCTACATTTTAAAATCCTGTAATGAAGCCACTTCATTGAATTGCTTTTAAAATATGGTGATATTAAACAAGAATTCAAGTGGTTGCGGGGGCTGGATTTGAACCAACGACCTTCGGGTTATGAGCCCGACGAGCTACCAAGCTGCTCCACCCCGCGATAGATGAGCAAGAAGTATACCCCTTTTAGGTAAAAAAGCAAATATTAATTTTACCTAAAAGGGATTGCACTGAATAAAAGCGCACTAATTACAATAGTGTGAACTCAATGTGATTAGCTATTGTGAATCGAGAACATCGCAATTTTCAGCCACTTGTTTGAGCGCTTGTTTGAGTGCATCAATATCTTTTTCTAACTGATTGATATAATTTGATGCATTCGTTTTATATTGTTCAAACACATTTAACAGATCATTTTTTTCACGTTTTTCCTGCTCTAAAATAGCATTCAATCTCGTTATCTGATCTTTTGATTTCGCTAAATCACTTACATATAAGTTGTTAGCTTTTTCGACAGATTGTACTTTTTGTTCTAGTTGCCGGTTTTGCTGTTGACTGTCATTAAGTGACTTTTCAAGCTTATCAACGTTGTTTTGCACTTGCGCTAATTTCTGTGTAGCCTCAGTTTCATTTTGTTGTAACTGCAATGTTAACGCTGATTTTTGTTGTTCAAGCTGCTGATGTTGCTGCTGACTCTCGTTAAGTGAGTTTTCAAGCTTATCAACGTTGTTTTGCACTTGCGTTAATTTTTGTGCAGTCTCCGTTTCATTTTGTTGTAACTGCAATGTTAACGCTGATTTTTGTTGTTCAAGCTGCTGATGTTGCTGCTGACTCTCTTTAAGTGACTTTTCAAGCATATCAACGTTGTTTTGCGCTTGCGTTAATTTTTGTGCAGTCTTCGTTTCATTTTGTTGTAACTGAAATGCTAACGCAGATTTTTGTTGCTCAAGCTGCTGATGTTTCTGCTGACTCTCTTTAAGTGACTTTTCAAGCATATCAACGTTGTTTTGCGCTTGCGTTAATTTTTGTGCAGTCTCCGTTTCATTTTGTTGTAACTGCAATGCTAACGCAGATTTTTGTTGCTCAAGCTGCTCAATTTTTCGTTGATACTCATCAAGCTCATTTTGATGTTGTACCCCTTTATTTTGTGCTTCGGCAAGTTGTGCATTGAGTGTTTGCACTATTGTCTCTTTTTGAGTTGATAATGCATCAAAATTTTCTAATTGTGCTTGCAGCTTAGTTGATAATTTTGCAATCTCTGCCTCTGACAAAGTAAGTTCCTGCTGCAATTGAGCATTAATGCCTTCTGAGTCTGCTAATTTTGTTTTCAACTCAAGTAACGATTGCTGTAATGTCGCAAGTTGTTGTGTACTAGTGCTTTGCTGTTCAGATAATAAATGATTAACGCTATTACGATCACTTTCAGCCTTAGCCAAGTCAGTATTTAATACATTGATCTTCGATTCTAATTCATTAATCTTCTGTGTTGATGCATTGCTATTCTGATTGTTTTGCTCGATAAGTGCCGCTTTTTCAAGCTCAAGTGCATCATAACGAGCCTTAAGTTCATCTAACGCTTTTTGAACCTTCGAAGTATTATCAGTCAGCACTTGATTATCTTGTGAATATTGCGAAATTAAGGCTTGTTTCTCTTTCTCTGAATCTGCCAATGCTTGTTCAAGTTGAGATTTTTCAGCAGCTAATTGATTCAATTTCGTATCAAAATCGTGCTTATCTTGTATCAATTGTTCTTGAAGTGCTTGTTTATCAATATCGGCCGTTTCTAATGAGACTTTGAGGACCACAATTTCTGAGTGTAATTCATTGAGTTTAGATGCGTAATCAATCTTTTCTTTGATTACATCAGAGAATATTTTCTCACTTTCATGATTTAATTGCTGAAGCGTTAAATTCAACTGGTCGATGGTATTGGTCGATTGTTGATAATTTTCTTTTGCTAAACTTAATGCTTCAGACAATGATATTTTGTCTTGATTTAGTATTGCAATCTGCTGATTTAAATCTGCAATTTGTGCTGTCTGTGAATCAATTTTTTCAGCTAAGGCTTGTTGAGTTTGCGCTAACTGTTCTGCCAATTGCTGCTTTTGCTCAGTGATGGTTTGTAATTCAAGCGTAAATTGTTGAGATTTCTCTTGCCACTGTGCAAGTTGATTGACAGATTGATTTTGCGTATCCGCTTGTAACTGTTGCTTTTCGTGCTCAAGTTGCGATAGACGCTGTTTTAAATCGGCTTCTTGATTTTGTAAATCAACGATGCGTTGTTGCAACTGACTTTCCGTTAGCTGTAATTTATCATTTAATACATTTTTATCTTGTTCTGCTTGGGCAATTTGAGCCTGTAACGCGCTCTGTTTTTGTGAAATTTCATCACGTTGTTGTTCTAATATTGCTTGTTTTTCATTCACTTGTGCCGCTAAATTTGCTTTTTCTTGCTCTAGCGCTTTGAGTTGCTCAGTCAGATCAAATATTTGTTTTTGTAAATCACTTAGTGATTTTTCGTCAGTTGATGTACGAGACTGAAATTGCTCATACAATTCACTTTTACTGCGCTCCATTGCTAATAAGGCATCTTCAAGTTCACGTTTATTTAACGTTAAACTTTCTACACGCTCAGTTAATGTTTTATTTAAATTTGTAAAATCTTGCTCCAATTTTTGTTTATCATCTTCAGCTGATTTTAATGATGCAGTTAAGGTATCAAGATTCATTTGTAGCTGAACAATCTTATTATTCTGAGATTGATCATTTTGCTGTAATTGCTCACGGTATTGTAAGTTTTCAGCTTGTAATTGTTCGATTTGTGCTTTTAAGTTATCACTATCGGCAGTCAATTTGATAATCTTATCCGACAGTTGCTGATTTTCGCCGTTACTTTGTAATGAATAGCTATCTCTTTCTTGCTCGGCGGTTGCTAAGTCAGATTTTAATTGCTGTATTTGCTGCTGTAAGACATTGAGTTTACCCGCAGCAATGATCTTCTCATTAATTAACTGGGCAAAAAGATCTTTTTCTTGCTGCTCATAGCGCTTAATTTGACTCTGTAGTGCTTCAATATCCGCTTGTAACGTTGCTGAATGTTGTTTTTCTTGTTCCAGTGCTTTAGTCAGCGATGCCTGCGCAAGATCTTTTTGATTTAAAGCTTGAATTAATTCACTTTTTTCAGTTTCAATGTTAGCAAGATTATCTGAAATTAATTTTTCTTTATTAACCAATTCAAGTTCTAAATTTTTAATATTGGATTCCGAGTCAGCCACTAATTTTTTGAGGCTATCCACTTCTTGATTAGCTTTATCGATATTTTCAGATAACTGTTGTGAGAGTACTGCTTTATCGTTTTCAACCTGATTAAGATCCAATTTTAATGACGCAATTTTAGTTTGCAACTGATTGAGTTTTTCGGCAGAGGTAATTTTTTCTGTAATTAATTTTGAAAAAACATCTTGCTCAGTTTGTGTTGAAGCGCGTACGTCATCTTTTAATTTTTGACTATCTGCAATGAGCTGATCATAGCGAGACTTTTCTTGATTGAGTTGCGCAGTCAATGCTGTTTTTTCTTGTTCACTTTGTGCAATGACTTGTGTTAATGACGCAATTTCAGCTTGAAGTTTACTTAGCTGTTCTTGAGAAATTGTTGACGAATCAGTCTGCTTAACAACATCTTTTTGCAATAATTGGGCTTTATCAAGCTGTTTTTTTAAATCTTTGGCTTGATTTTTAGAATTTGCTAATTGTTTTTTAAGGCTTTGTAATTGTTGATTCAGCGCCTTTATTTGTGTTTCTTTTTGTTTTAATTCTTGTTCTGATGGGGTTTCAGTTGGCTGTTCTGTTGATAATTTGTCTAAATCAAGATTATCGATTGCCGACAGAAAATTTTCGCCAAATGCCAACGATTTAAAAGAGAAAGCAACCGTCAGCATCATAGCTAATTGCAATTTTTTCACAATTAATTACTCTTTGTTTTATCCACTATTCTATTAAGATCTTTTTTAACTTCAGCTAGGTAGAATTGTGAAATTGAGTTACATAAATCATTCACTTGATAAACATACATTGAAGTGATGATTTCTTTATTTTTTTCATCAATTTGCGAAAGCTGTGAAGAGTAAGCTTTTACACCTGACAAAATCTGGATTAAGGCTGTATTAACTTGGCCATACTTGGTCTTATCTTTTTTCGCTAGATAGTCACTTTCAGCAACACATTGTCTCAGCTTTTTATCATAATCATATTGTTCTACAGGAATAAGATCTTTATTTGTCGTTACTGTTGATTTGGTAGTGACGGGTTTTACGGCACAACCAACAAGTAAAGATACTACGAGAAATACAGGGGTAAAAATAAAAAGACTACGGCGCATTTTTTTATCCATTCTTTTAGTAAAATATGTTAGATAATAGTAAAAAAAGTAAATTATTGCCAGTTAATATTTAGGTTTAGCATATATTTTTTAACGACAAGTTGAAATTATTAGCGATTATAATCATCAATTCATTAATAAACACTTACATAACTTAAATATTGATTACGAATCACTTAAAATTAACGTGTTTCCTACTCTGTTTATCCGATATTTTACTTTAAAAAAGCTCTGCCAAATTATGACATTATGGCAGAGCTTTTTATGACTATTTTACGTACTTAGTTGGTCAATTAGTAATATCCGACCATATTGATGAAGAAGCCACGATATTTATAATCTTGTTTCGTTAAATCATCACTAAAGTCAGTGAAGTTATAACCAACACCAAAGCGTAAATTACGTGTAATATCGCGATCAATACCAACCATCATACCTTGTTTGACACCACCATCTTTTACTTTCAGCAAGCGATATTCACCTAATAGATGCCATTGATCGATTAAGTCATAACGAGCCTGAAACGCAGCAAATGAAGCTGAAGAATCAAACCATTGGTCAAGATAACTATAGCGTTTTTCACTTTTACGATACGCTAATTTGCTTGCAAATTCCCACTGCGCATTTAATTTATAAATGCCTTCTAATGAGAAGATATGCGAACGTTGGTCATAGCCATCTGATATTTGTCCATCACTTGAGTTATCATAATAGAAATTATAACGACCTAATAATGTCCACTGATTACTATCCCACGGACGCCATGCAAAACCAACGCCACTTTCAATGAATTTTGCAGCATCTTTATTGTTATCGTAGTCTTGTGTTAACGAGAAGTTAAATTTTCCTGATACACGTAAGCTTTCATCAACTTTCACATCTACTTTATTGGTTGTTAACCATTGATGACGGTTTTCACCACCTTTATCATCACGGTATTCAAGTTTAGTCGAGAAATCCATGTCTTTCGTCGTACGATTAACACTACCACTGATGGCGATACGGTGGATATCTTGACTATATGCACCACCAGAGTAGCCTTTTAATTTACCATCTTGGAAAGATAAACTACTACTCCAACCACCGTCAAATAAGTAATCCATACCAACAGAGTTAACCACACCTTTTTCTTTTTCAGTGTCTTTTAACTGTTGCGTTTCATTAAAGATATTTAATCTGTCAGTAATTCTCCAACGTTGGCCAATTGTCCAACCAGTGCTACCACCAAATACTGAATTATAATCAGAATTACTTTGTGCAAACGTATAGTTAGTATAAATAGTATGATCAGGACTTAAGCGATGTTCTAATGAAGCAAGCGTACTGTATCCACGGTGACCAACTGTCCCTTCAAAACCAATTGAAGATAAATCACCATAGTAATATTTGAAACCAGCTGTGACTGCATCATTATTCACGTATTGACCATGATCATCATCTAACGTCAACTGTGCAGAGGTATAAAGCTCTAATGCCGAGGTATATTTTATCGCATACTTAAGTGCAGCAAGCGTCCCTCTAGCTTTTTCGGTTGAAGTTTTGGTCTGAACATTTTTGATCTCACCCGTTAACGTCACATCATCGCTCATTCGCCATTCAGTCGAAACTTGTGATTGAATATAACTATTGTTACCTTTTTCTGCTTTAGTATGTTTCACATACATTTGAATATAATCAGCAACTTCAGCTGAGACTTCAACACCATATTCACGGCGTGCTTCACCAGAGTCAGTATTACTATTTGAGTAACCGTCACCCACGTCATGCCACCAAGCTCCAGCAGTTACTCCGCGCTCAGTAACACCCAGTTCTTTAAGGTTAATTCGGCCTTCGACAGATTTTGCAACACCACTAATCGATGGATTATTGCTGCCTTTTGATTTAAAGCTTAAACCACCATTATCAGAGTAGAATACTGGTGTACCTGTTGATTCAGTTTTAGTGTATTCGGTTTTTAAATAAGTACCATTACCTGCTTTTAAAGTAACGTCCACACCTTTGAGTTCATAATCACTACCGGCTTGATTTTCATCAACATAAGTACCACCTACAGCAATATGATCATTAACCCAATGTTGGGCTCGCACACCACCTGTAATAGATTCAGGTTCGAATCCAATCGGTACATATTCATAGTCAACAAGTAAGTATTGATCATAACCATTCAATGGCGTTTCAGTAATAATACTTGATAAGCTTTGCTTCACTATTTGCGTCAACGGTCGGTTTAGAATTATTCGACCTTGTGTTGCATTGATATCATAATCAACACCACGTGTTAACGACACAGTACCAACCACTCTACCTGTTAAATTATCACGCACTTCGACTTGAACTTTATCAGATCCACTTAAAATACGCGTATGTTTTAAGTAGTACAAACTACCACCAGTACCTAAAAACTCTGAACGCCCAGGATTACTCTGTGCTTGCGAACCGAATGCTCTAACATGAGTCTGTGTATCGCCATACTTCGTACTGTCTTGTGAATTCCAATCTAATGCTGCACCATATAATGAACGTGTATAGCGAGCATATTCTGTTCCTGAAATCCCTGTATTATAGTTACCCCACAATGCTTGGTTTTTATCCCAATCAACACGTGCATAGAATCGACCCATTGTATCAACATCACGATATACAGATGAATCATCGCCATAGGTTTGATAATATAAATCAGGATCTAAATTACGGAACACATCTTCAGGATAAGCACGACCAAAACCACTAAACAAATGTTGGATTTCTTGTTCTTTGGTATCAGCATGAGCTGTAATCGTATAACGACCATCTATTTTACTTTTTAAATAGAAGGCTAAACGTCCATCAGAAAGAATGCTTTGATCACGATAATCACCATCACTATTTGTCAAAGCAGAACTTTTACCGGCACCTGTTGCTTTATTCTGATAAGCTGTGATATCAGCAATACCGACCATAAAGAATGAGTTACCAGATACATTCACATTTAGTTTTTGATCAATTTGACCTGCACTTTTGGTGTTAACAGTAATATCAAATTGATGTTCACCAACAGGCAATAAGAAGTCTGCTGAGAACTTGCGATCTTGATCAACAGGATAAGACTCACCATCAATAAATACACTTCCATCAGGTAAGTTTGATCCCTGAATAGTCACTCTTGAACCTGCAAATGGAATATTTTGACGATAAATATTATTTGAAGACACCACTGCACCAATCAAGCTTTCAGACAGTGCTTCTTCTTTAGTCATTGCCTGACCTTTGATTTTTGAATAAGTATCTTGTATCGCTACATTACCACGTTCATCTTCTTCTGGTGTAACAAGTCTTAATTCTTGAGCATAGGTTTCATCGAAACGTCCATCTTTATCATATGCTTTCAAAACGTAGATAAGAGAATCATCATTTCGGTAACGATACTTGTTAGGTAATTCACCGTTCCATGTTACAGAAGTTATTGCTTTAACATTCACTGGAATAACGGTTAAAGGTTCGATTAAGTCAGTATCTGTTCCTCGGTAAATCGAAATTTCATAACGGTCTACAAATGCTGAATAATTAGAACGGACATAAAACTCGATAGGTTTAGTGACTTTACCATCTCTAAATGGAACATATGATGGTGCTGAAACTGATAACTCAGCAGTACCCAAATTAGCGTTTTCTGTTGCCCAGATTGCACCATTACTTGGTAAACTAATTAAATTACCAAAGTTACCAAGTCCAGGGGAGGATTCCCCCCCTTCTTTTGGTTTAATAGAGAATAATAATTCATCATCAATTCGACATTCAGTTTGATTACTACATTCATTGCCACTCATATCCGCATAAGCAAATCCAGATGAACCTGCAGCAAAAATTGTTAATAATGTGTAATCTAAAAGCTTCATACGAGTTTTCATTATTTAGCCCCCTTTGCTGAATTCATACTGCTTACAATCACAGCATGTTTTTCACCTAGGTACGCACTTAGTAATGCTCTTAAAGCATCTTCTCGCTGAGTTGATAGCGGCTGTTTTACTTCAGTCACAATAATCACTTCCTTAATATTATTTGACTTGATTCCTTCCGCCATTTGCTTAATGACATTAGTATAAGTTGCTTTGATTTCTGATTTTCCATTTTCAAACAACTTGTCACTAACCTCCATAATAAATGCTTGTGGCAATTGAACTCCAAAGTCAAATCGTACTGGTAATCCTGGTGTGATTCTTCTTACCAATGGATTATTCGATACAAATTTTGTTCCTTCTGGTAAAGAGGATGGATCGACTTTCAATATATAATTGCGCCCTCTATCCCATTTACCGCCTGAAATACCCTCAAGGTGGTAACGACCATACTGATCTGTCGTAATAATTAATCCTTCTGCACTCACAATTTTGACACCCGGAATACCTGGCTCATCTGTATCTTGGATTCCATTACCATTTCGATCATGATAAACAGTACCAACAATTAAGCTTTCACTAAATAGAGGATCACTATCACTTACAAGAATGGTAGCGGAAGCCCTATTCGAGATTGAAGTTTTTGTTAAACTTGAAGTCGTATCAGCTACACTAAATGCTCTAACGGTTGATGCTTTTGCAGTAGTAGAACTAAAGGCTTCAACATACGTTTTATGTGTACCAGGTTTGACACCTGCACCGACACGTAAAATCACTTTAAGTGTTAGTTTTTCACCTGAATTTAAACTTAAGTTTTCTAAACTTAATGGTGAATTCCCCACAATACTTAGCGAGTTTCCTCTTGGGTTTTCAGTTAATGCAGCACTATTTGCAACATAACTAAAGCCTGCTGGTAAACTTTCTAAAATACTGAATCCACTTGCTGTTGTTTTACCTTTATTTTCAGCCGTTATTGTAAATAATACGACATCACCAATTTTTACTTCTTTCTCTTTAGTTGATACAGTTAATAAAAGTTCTGCATTGGTTTCGTAGTTAATAGTTGCTATTGCTGTGCTACTTGTACTACCTGCTTTAAATTGCCATGCATCAGTACCAACAGCATCAGACTTAACAATAAATTTATATACACCTTGAGTTGGCTCAAAAACATCAGCTGGTGTGAATGAACCAATCGGCGAACCATCTGCAATAAACAAACTAAGCTCATTAGTTGTTAAGCCTGTTATACGTTTACTATTATCGCTCGCATAGAATAATTCAACAGTAACTTCCGATTCCTCAACATTATCCGCAGCAATGGTTGTAGGCGTTGCTAAGATTGTTGATTTTGTCGTATCAAACTCAGTGCCTGGAGTATAAGTCACTGTTTGAGATGCATTACTTTGCGTACTAGCCGTTTGGAACTGCCATACATCACTACCTACAGTCGGTGATTTAACAATAAACTTATAAACACCTTCACTTGGTTCAAATGTTGCAGCAGGTGAATAATTACCAACCTGAGTCCCGTTTACATACAATGTTAACTGAGTACTAGTTAATCCACTCAAGCGTTTTGTATTATCACTTGAGTAGAACAGTTCTACTGTTATCTCTGATTCAGCAATATTATCTGCCACAATACTCGCTGGGCTGGCAGTAATCGTCGATTTAGTTTGGTCAAATTCCGTCCCAGCAGTATAGGTCACCGTGGCACTTTTGGTGCTGGTGGTG